>NZ_CP050307.1:1201045-2402091 GCF_014189535.1 Rhizobium lusitanum
CTGTCACCGATGATCGGCTGCTTTGGCGTTGCCCCGTCCCTCGGCCAGGCCATATCGACCGCCACCAGCGGTGAGTACGGCGGCAACATGGATTATCGCCTGCTCGGCCCCGGCACGACGATCTGGTTTCCGGTCTCTGCGCCCGGCGCGCTCTTCTTCCTTGGCGACTGCCACGCGGTGCAAGGCGACGGCGAGATCGTTGGGACAGGTATCGAGACCACCTTCGAGGTGACGGTGCGCCTCAGCGTCGAAAAGAAGAAGACAATCGTCTGGCCGCGCGGTGAGACGGCGGACGACATTTTTACCATCGGCAATGCCCGGCCGCTCGACCAGGCGCTACAGCACGCGACCAGCGAAATGCTGCGCTGGCTTGGCGCCGACTACGGCCTCGACAAGACCGCCGCCAGCCACCTGCTCGGCCAGGTCGTGCGTTACGATGTCGGCAATGTTTTCGATCCCGCCTATACGATGGCCTGCCGTGTTTCCAAGAGCTGGCTGACGCGGCGATAGACCTTCTCGGCGAAGTCGACTAACCAGCGTCGCGCGATTGGTCCCGCCTCTGGTTGCGGGAAACGTTCATCTCCTGCCGTTCCTGCGCCAAGTTGCTGACGGCGGCGCGCAGTTGCGGATGGCGGGACATGAACAGGTTGAAATCGCGACGTTCCAGGACAAGGAACTGGCAGAAGTCGACGGCGACCACATCGGCTGTGCGCCGCGCGCCCGTCAATACGGCCATTTCGCCGAAGAAGGAGCCGGCGGCAAGCGGAATCTCCTCGTCCTCGAGCTGCACTTCGACCGCGCCTGAGGCAACGAAGAACATGCTGTCGCCGCGGTCGCCGGTGCGGATGACGCGATCGCCCGGCAATGCCGACCGTGGCCGGAAGAGCAGCAGGAGCTCTTCCTGCGCACCATCGTCGAGCTCGGCAAACATGGGGAAGGTCTCGATCAGCTGCTCGATTTCGAGGTGATGCTGCCGATCCCGCTCTTCGCGCTGCTCGCTGATAACGGCCAGTTCACGATACAGGCTATCATGCTTCGCCATGCCATAATTGGACGCGAAGGCCGGCCACCGGGAAAAGACCCATGCCTCCAGCCTCTCACTGCCGGCAAAAACCAGCTGATTGAGCGTGATCGACAAAATCGCGCCGGCAAGGATCAGATCCTGCCCCTCGCGGGGAAGCAGCCCCAGCGAAACGCCAAGCCCCGCCAGGATGAAGGAAAACTCGCCGATCTGGGCAAGCCCCGCAGCGACGGCAAACCCCATGCTGGCGGGAAAGCGCAGCACCACCACTATCAAGAACGCGATCAATCCTTTTCCAAGAATGATGAGGGCGAGCACGCCGAGGATCATCAACGGTTCGCGCACCAGCACCGAGGGATCGAAAAGCATGCCGACGGAGACGAAGAACAGCACCGAAAAGGCATTCTGCAGCGGCAGGGAATCGGCTGCTGCCCGATGGCTGAGGTGGGATTCACTCATGATAAGCCCGGCGAAAAATGCGCCGAGCGCGAAGGAAACGCCGAATATCTCCGCCGCCCCGAAGGCAATGCCGAGGGCAATAGCAAGAACGGAGAGGGTGAAGAGTTCACGCGAACCGGTGCGCGCGACCGAGGTCAACAGCCAGGGAACGACCTTTGGGCCGATGAAGATCGCCACGGCGGCAAACGCCGCCACCTTGAGGAGCGTCATGCCGATGGTCAGCCCGATCGCCCCAGCACTTGCCTGAGCACCCGCATCGGTATGGCCGCCAAGAACGCCGGCAAAGGCCGGCAGCAGCACGAGCGCCAGCACCATCGCCAGATCCTCAACGATCAACCAGCCGACCGCTACGCGGCCATTGGTCGAACTGACCAGATTGCGCTCCTCCAGCGCCTTCAGAAGCACGACGGTACTGGCGACTGCAAGGCTCAAGCCGAGGACCAGACCGGCACCGATCCCCCAGCCCCATAGCGACGCCAGGCCAATACCCATAAGCGTGGCGATGGCGATCTGACCGATCGCACCGGGAATAGCGACCCCGCGCACGGCGAGCAAATCGGCCGCCGAAAAATGCAGGCCGACGCCGAACATCAGGAGAATGACGCCGATCTCGGCCAATTGCGAGGCAAGCGCCATGTCGGCAACAAAGCCCGGCGTCGCCGAGCCGATCATGACACCGGCCACGAGGTATCCGACCAGCGGCGGCAGGTGCAGCCTGTCGGCGAGGTAGCCGAAAATGGCGGCGAAGCCAAAACCGGCGGCAATCAATGCTATCAATGCGACGTCGTGCGGCACCACGGCCCTTCCCGTTTTTCGGCGTTACCGCCCACCCCTGCTTGTTTCGCGCCACGCTAGCATCGCTTTCGCGGGGGCGTCTATGGGATCATGCGAAACAAAAGACAAACCGCCGCCTGGCCGAAACGAGGCAGCGGCGAAAGCAGGCGCCTACTGATCCAGAACGATCTGCAGTTTGACGTCGCTTGGACGTGCTTCCACGGCGCGATCGAAGGCTTCGATCGATTGCTCGAACCGGAACGTCTCCGAAATCAGCGGCTTCAGGTCGACGCGGCCGGATGCGATCAGCGCGATCGAGCGCTCATATTGATGGGCATAACGGAAAACTGTCTCGATGCGGATTTCCTTCGTCGACGCCGTCGAGACATCGAAGCCGACCGGGGCGACCGGCAGGCCGACGGCGACGATGACGCCGCCCGGACGCGGCAGCTCCATGACCGTTTCCCAAGCCTTCGGCGAACCGGAGCATTCGAAGACGACATCGGCGCCCCAACCGTCGGTCAGGCTCTTGACCTCTTCGATCAGGTTCTTCTCGCGGATATTGACCGGGATCACGCCCTGATACTGCGCGGCAATATCGAGCTTCGGCTGCGCAAGGTCGGCAATGATGGCGCGGGCGCAGCCGCCGGCAAGGGCAGCGATCGCCACCATGGTGCCGATCGGGCCGGCGCCGAGCACGACGGCGGTATCGCCGGGCGCAATCTTCGCCTTGCTGGCTGCCTGCATGCCGACCGCAAAAGGCTCGACCATCGCGCCCTCGGCAAAGCTGACATTGTCCGGCAGCTTGAAGGTATAATTGGCAGGGTGCACGACGAAGGGCGTCAGCACGCCATGGATCGGCGGCGTCGCCCAGAAGCTGACGGCGGGATCGACATTGTACATGCCGAGGCGGCTGGCCTTGGAATTGGCATCGGGAATGCCCGGCTCCATGCAGACGCGATCGCCAATCTTCAGATGCGAAACACCCGCGCCAACCTCGACCACCGTGCCAGCCGCCTCATGACCAAGCACCATCGGCGCATTGACGATGAACGGGCCGATGCGGCCATGGGTGTAGTAATGCACATCCGATCCGCAGACGCCGACCGTATGGATCTTGATCTTCACCTCGCCCGGTCCGACCTCCTGTGGCAGGTCGATGTCACGAAGCGCCAACTCATGCTGACGCTCCAGTACCAGGGCACGCACCTTGCTCATCACGTCTTCCTCTTTCAGAAATAAACCTCCGCCCCCGCGCGGCCGCAAGGACATCCTCGTTCGTTATATAGCCGCGACTAGCATCACAAAATGACCTTTCCACGAAAACCAGATCAATTTGGCTCAATCCGAGGGAAAATGGCGCGAACCGCCGCCAGGATATTAATGTTAGAATATTCTTTTAAAGAGATGCGCCACGACTAATCATATTGGTAATATTGACTAGCGCTCCATTTCTTGCCCTTTTAGCAGGTACGGAACAGGAGGACGCTCAAATGGTATATGACTGGACCGGCCAGCGCACCCGCCGGACGAAGGTGCTGCGCGCAGCAAGCATCGCAATACTTCTTCTCTTTTTAGTCACAGTCCCTGTTTTACTGCTGCATTACAACTTCATCCATTATCCTTATTGAGTCGCCGGACGACGATTGTTTTCGGCTGCAGCTGCTGATCAGGTGGCCTTTTTCGCGCTCGGCTTCGGCTTGCGCGAAACGTTATCCCCAGATTTCGGATCAAGCGACAGACAATCGAGAACTGCCAGGAGCGCGATGATCCCGAGCATGAGGAAAGCCAGGCGAAATTCGATGGCGGTGATCCCGCTCATGCCAAGCGGCGCACTGACGGCCTGGCCGATGCGGATGCCGATAGCGCCGACGGCAATCCCCATTCCCATGGTCAATTGAAAGGCCGTGCTGAACAGCGTGTTGGCGCCGGTCATCTGCTTTGGCGGAATGTCGGCGAAGGCGATGGTGTTCAGCGCCGTGAAATGCATCGACCGGCACATGCCGCCGATGAACAGCACGGGGATGATGAACCAGATCGGCGTATCCGGGGAAAATAGCGCGCAGGCCGCGATGAAGATCGCGTTGAGGATGCCGTTGACGATCAGCACCGGCTTGAAGCCGAAGCGCCTCAGGATCGGCGTTGTGCCCGGCTTCATCACCAGATTTCCGGCAAAGACTGCGAGCGTCAGCATGCCGGCATGAAAGGCGCTCAGCCCGAAGCCCACCTGGAACATCAGCGGCAGCAGGAAAGGCACCGCACCGATGGCGGTGCGAAACAGCGAGCCGCCCCAGATGGTCACGGCAAAGGTCGGCAGCTTCATTCCGGAGAGATCGATCAGCGGATGCTCGCTTCTGCGGAAGTGGAACAGGGCGGCGGCAAGCAGGACCAGACCGGCGATGACATAGGCCCAGGCTTCCAGCCAGACCGGATCCGGACGGCCGATAAGCTCCAGCCCGTACATCAGGCTCGCCAGACCGAAACCGCTGATGACAAAACCGATCCAGTCGAAGGGCGGGCGGGCGGCGCTTTTCGTTTCAGGGATCAATATGATTGCAAAGATAAACGCCACTATGCCGAGCGGCAGGTTGAGATAGAAGATCCAACGCCAGCTCGCATGGTCGGTGATGAAGCCACCGAGCGGCGGCCCTAAAATAGGCGCCACCAGCGCCGGCCAGGTGATCGTGGCGATCGCCGAGATCAACTGGTCCTTCGGCGTATTGTTGAGGACCACGAGCCGGCCCACCGGCACCATCATCGCGCCGCCGATGCCTTGCAGGATCCGCATGGCGACGAAGGAACCGACGCCGTTGGCAAGACCGCAAAGAACGGAGGCAAACGTGAAGATGACGACAGCCGTGGTGAACACCAGGCGCGCGCCGAACCGGTCGCTGATCCAGCCGCTGATCGGGATGAAGATGCCGAGCGTCAGAAGATAGGCGCTCATGCCGATATTGAGATCGACGGGCCGGGCGCCAAAGGACGCGGCCATCTGCGGCAAGGCAGTGGCGATGACGGTGCCATCGAGGTTTTCCATGAAGAAGGCGCCGGCCACGAGCAGCGCAATCAGCAGCGGCCTGGAGCCGGACGCCTGCACTGCATCCTCCCGCTTGCGCGTGGATATATCATTCATTCTAAAACTGCTCCGAACCGCCTCGCATCCCCGGTTATCTAAACGGTTTCTCGCCGCTTCCGATAGGCTGAAATCGTCGCACCATTCAATGAAGCAATCACGTTTCGCTTAACCGCCAGATCAGAATTTGATCGCGATGTCGCGTGTCAGAGCACTCGTTCATCCCATGATCCAGTCGATACGCGCCAGTAGGCATGCGCACACAAGACATGGTAGAGTCTTCGCCAAGATATGACGCAACGAGAACGGCAAAATCAACGCCGACCAACTATGGAACCCCACGAGCGAGCCTGGATACACCAGCGTGATGTCAGCTAGACCCCCTAGAAGCTGGCGATTTCCCTCGCATCGCCTTTCAATCAGACATGAGAGTCCCAGTAATGAAACATGGCATTGATGCAATGATTGCTCCGTCGACCCCGGTTTCGAAATTGATCATCACGCAATCGCCATTCGATGCTTATGTCCGCAAGTATGGCACGACCCCCCGTCGCGGCGTCTTCGGTTATTTTGTCCATGAACTTGGCCGCCGCATTGTCGGCGGCACTTACCCGGTCGGCGCGACGCTGCCGAACGAGCCCGACCTGGTGGAGCAGTTCGGCATCAGCCGCACCGTCATCCGCGAGGCGATGAAGTGCCTGGCGGGCAAGGGACTGGTGGAAATCAAGACCCGCGTCGGCACTCGCGTCAAGGAACGCGCCAACTGGCATCATCTCGATACTGACGTCATGGTCTGGTACTACGAGACCGGGCCGTCTGTGGAGATCATGCGTTCGATCAAGGATCTCCGGCGCGTGCTGGAGCCGGAGGCAACGGCGCGGGCTGCCACACGCGGTACCGAGGAGGATATCGCGGCCATCGCCTCCGCCTATGAGGACATGGTTTCCACCATCGGCGACATCAATATCAATGCCGATGCCGATCTGCGCTTTCATACTGCGATCTTCGCCGCCACGCGCAACGTGGTCTATTCACAGCTCATCGACCTGATCGCCGTCGCGATCTACGCCAACCGCACACTTTCGAGCCATGACGATGTCGCCGAAGGGCAAAAGCGCGCTTTGCCGTACCACAAGGCCATTCTCGACGCGATCGTCGCCCGCGATCCCGACGCCGCACTCAAGGCCTCGCACCACCTGCTCGATTCCTGGCGCTTCAACGATTACGATTTCTGAGGCGCAAAGCCGCAAGAGCCACAGCGTCCATTCTTATCTCGTCAATGCGTCATCGCTTCCTGAGCGTCTGTCTTCGGTATCTGCCGGCGGCCGGCGTCGCGCGCCACCGGAATGAGCCAGGTGGTCGCAAACGCCAGGATGGCAAGCGCGACGACGCCCCAGAAGCTCCAGTGCAGCGCCGCGTCGAAGACGCCGCGGATCGCCGGATCGGCAGCGAGATCTGACAGGCCGGTCGGCTGGTTCAGCACCTCATGCAGCCTGGCGGCCAGATCGCCACTGCCGAAATGGACGATGCCAATATTGAGTACCGCCCCCAGGGCGGTCGCGCCAAGCGTGTTGCCGAGGCTGCGCGAAAAGATGATCGACGCCGTGGCGCTGCCGCGCATCGACCATTCAACGCTTTCCTGCACCAGCACGATGCTGGTCAGGCTGATGAGACCCATGCCGAACCCCATCAGGAAAGAGCCGACGCCTGCCAGAATTGGGCTGCTTTCCGGCGTCAGAAACAGGAGAAAAGTCGCGCCGAATGGGAACATGAAGCTGCCGACGCGGAGCGTCCTGCGAATGCCGAAAGCGCGGAAGAAGCGGCTCGACAGCATCACGGCCAGTGGCCAACCGACGATCAGCATGGTCAGCGTGAAGCCCGCCACCAGCGGCGACCGGCCGAGCACGCCCTGCACATAGATCGGCAGGATGGTCGTCAGCCCGATCAGCGCCATGCCGGCCAGGAGCGTGACTGCGTTGCTGGTGGCTATCAATCGCCGGCTCCAAAGCTCGATCGAGATAATCGGCTCCGGCGCGCGCCGCTCCTGCCAGATGAACAGCGCCCCGGCAACGACGAAGACGATGGCGAGCGGACCAAGGACGCCGAGGCCCGAGCCTGTTTCGGTAAGGATCACCAGCAGCGAGATGATCGCGATCGAAAACAGGACCGTGCCGAGATAATCGATCTTCGCCTCGCGCGGCGTGATCTGCTCGTGCAGGAAGAATGTGAAGCCGATGATGGTCAGCACGCCGATCGGCAGGTTAATCCAGAAGATCCAGGCCCAGGATACATTATCGACGATGACGCCGCCGGCAAGCGGGCCGATGACGGCCGACACCGCCCAGACGCTGGCAAGTGCGCCTTGCACCTTGGCACGCTCCTCCAGCTTGTAGAGATCGCCGACCACGGTCATCGTCACCGGTTGGATCGCACCGGCGCCAAGGCCCTGAAGCACCCTGAAGGCGATCAAGGAGGCCATTGACCAGGCAAAGCCCGCCAGCGCTGACCCCACAAGAAAGATCACGATGCCGCCTATCAGCATTGGCTTGCGGCCGAAAATATCCGACAGTTTGCCGTAGATCACCGTCGTCGTGGACTGCGCCAGAAGAAACGCGGAGAAGACCCAGCTATAATAGGTAAAGCCACCAAGCTGGCCGACGATATGCGGCATGGCTGTGGCGACAATCGTCGCCTCGATAGCAACCATGAAGGTCGCCAGCATGATCGAGACAATGACCAACGGACGTCTCGAACGATCGGCCGCACTGGACATGACATTCCTTTCTGACAGTTCCACCCAACCGCAAACGCGTATAGGCCGTCAACGCGGCCATGGGCGAACGATAAATTCTTGAGATCAACGTCGGAGGGTTAAGCAACTACAGGGGCGTTGGCCTGCTGGTTCGTGATGATAAGCATTGCATACTTACACCGGCGGATGTCAACCATTTAACAAGACTGACGGATCACCAAACACCGTCATGCAGCGCCGTTGCTTCTTCGCAAAGCATCGGACCCACCACCTCGACCTTCCGCTGGCCCGCCTCGAAAACGACACGACACGGCAGGTCAAGCGTCGGATTTTCCGGATGATTGCCGGTGATCGCCTTGAGCTGGCTTTCGCTGAGACCATAGACGACACGGCCGACACCGGCCCAATAGGCGGCACCGGCACACATGGCACAGGGTTCGGCGGAGGTATACATCGCACATTGAACCAGAAAACCCGGCGAATATTGCTGCGAGGCCCTGGTCATCAGCACACGCTCGGCATGGCCGGTCATATCCTGCGTCGGATTATAGGCGTTTTCCTGCTCCATCAGCACAGTGCCGTCTGGTCCGACCAGAATGGCTCCGAAAGGATGATTGCCGTTCAACCGCGCTCGCGCCGCCACCTCGAAGGAGCGGCGCAAAAAGACTTCGTCGTCGAGAGGTGCGGTCATGGTCCCTGCCCTGCTATAAAACGCGTATCGGCAACTTGCGCGATGCACATCCGGCTGACAAGCCGCAATTTCAGGGCGGAGGCGGGAAATCCTCGGCCGGGCAGAATGACTGCCCGGCGCGGATCGATATCAAGCGATACTTTGCTCAAGATTGTCCAGGATCGCGTTCCAGCCCTTCGTATGGCCCTGCCGCGCCTCCTCGCTGCGGAATTTCACCTGTCTCAGGGTGATTTCCGTCGTATCGGGATCCACTTCAGCAAGATCGATGGTCACCACGCTGTCATCGAGGGAGTATGGCGACTCCCAGGTAAAGGACAGGCGTGAATGGGGATCGATCTCGAGATAGGTGCCGGCATGTGGGATCTCCCGCTCGGCGGACACCATGACGATTGAAAACCGCCCGCCCTTGACCGGATCGGTCTTGACCTTGGATGCCACGCCGCCATCGGTGGGCGTTCGCATGAATTTCGCCAGCATTTCGGGCGAAAGCCAGGCATTGAATACCGTCTCACGCGGGGCCGCAATTTTGCGGTTCACTGTCAATTCAAGTTCAGTCATCTCTTTCATCCTTCGAAACGAGTAGGTTCTCGAGCGCCGCAAGGCGCAGTTCCCAAATCGACTTCAGTTGCGCGAACCAGCCCTCCGTCAGTTTCAGCGGTTCGAGCTCCACGGCAATGAAATGCTCGCGGCCCAAAGTCCTGCGGGTGACGAGACCTGCCTCCTCCAGCACCTTGATGTGCTTGGAGACGGAGTTGAGGGACATCTCGAAATGCGCGGCGAGCGCCGTCACTCTCAACGCACCCTCCTGAACAAGCAGCGTCAAGATTTGTCGCCGGGTGGTATCGCCGGCGGCCTTCAGAATTCGTGACAGAGCATCTTCGTCCATTTATTCACCCATACGGTTGAATATACAAAATCACGCCGGATAGTCAACCATATGGGTGAATATTTCGTATCGTCACCAGAGCCGAGATTGGTGGCGGCGCCTTTGCCCGAGAATTTCTTATGAAAAATCAAGCACAAGTTGCAAACCTATGATCCATCGATCATACACGGGGCTTAAATCACCTTTGCAATTCACGATGATTGCTTTGTTCACTTTCTAAACTTACTGTCAGGCTAAAATACTGGTCAAATACGCTAAGCGGAACATGGAATTGCTCACCTCCTCGCAGCGGCAGCTTTTGCGCGTCATCAGCGAATCCGGTCCTCTCAGCCGGACGGTGCTCGCCACTTCGATGGGGCTCAGCAAGGCGGCGATGAGCGGCATCGCCCGCGACCTGATCAGCCTCGGCGTCCTGCATGAGACCGAGACGGTCTACGGCCAGGGCCGACCATCGATCTTGCTCGACCTGCATCCGGAAGGCGCCTTTTTCGTAGGTATCTCGCTGCTGGAGGATCCGGCGCCGATGGTCCTCAGCGACCTCAATGGCAAGATCATCGCGCGCGAGAATATGCCGTTGTCGCGCGATCCGGAGATCATCGCGGGCCTGATCGCCGATGCACTGCCGAAGCTGCTTGCCGGGCGGGCGGATGCGGCCGACAAATTATCGGGTCTCGGCGTTGCACTCTCGGGTTTCGTCGACGAGAAGCAGGCCAATTGCGTGCAATCCACCCTGCTCGGCTGGCAGGATGTGCCGCTTGCCAGGATCATTCGTGAGAAGACTGGAATCGAGACCTTCATCGAGAACGACGCCAAGGCGATGGCCGTCAGCGAGAAACTGTTCGGCAGCGCCCGCGATATCCTGAATTTCAGCGTCGTCTCCTTCGGTGACGGCATCGGCTGCGCTCACTTCATCGGCGGCAAGCTCTATCGTGGCAATCATGGCGGCGCCGGCGAAATCGCCCATTGCACTATCGAGCTTGAAGGCTCGCCCTGCCGCTGCGGCAAGCGCGGCTGCCTCGACACGGTCGCCTCGATGAAAGCTATCAAGGAGATGACGAAGGCTGAGGGCCTTGCCTGCACGTCGCTGACCGCGCTGGAAGAAGAGGCATCGCTCGGCAATGCCGCCGCCATCCGCATTCTGCGCCGGGCCGGCAGCGCGCTTGGCCTGGCGATCGCGCACCTGATCCAGTTCAACGATCCCGGCATGGTCCTTATTACCCATGTCGAAGGCAATTTCGACGGTCTGTTCAGCACCGCCATGCGGCAGGCCATCGAAGCCAATGTGTTGCCGCGATATGCCGGCCAGACGCCGATCCGCACCCAGCGCGTCGATAGTGATGTCTGGGCGCGGGGCGCCGCCAGCATAGCCGCCCATAATTTCCTGATTGGTTCCAACCCGAATTAGAGGTTTCCCATGCGTATCGCCGTCGGTGGCATTCATACCGAATGCAGCACGTACAATCCGGTCCTGGCCGAAGAGAAAGATTTCCGCATCATCCGCGGCGAGGCGCTGACCGCAGCAGCCTATTTCGCTTTCTTGAAGGATTACGACGCAGAGTTCCTGCCGACCATCCACGCCCGGGCCATCGCCGGCGGCCCGATCGCCCGTCATACCTACGAGGCTTTCAAGGCGGAGTTCCTCGAGCGGCTGAAGCCGCTATTGCCGCTCGACGGGCTCTATATCGCGATGCATGGAGCGATGTATGTCGAAGGCATGGAGGATGCCGAGGGCGACTGGATCGCGGCTGCCCGCGCCGTCGTCGGTGACGATTGCCTGCTGTCTGCCAGCTACGACCTGCATGGCAACGTCACCCAGCGCATCATCGACGCGCTCGACATGTATTCCACCTATCGCACCGCGCCGCATATCGATGTCGAGGAAACCATGCGTCGTGCGGTGAAGATGCTGACCGAGAGCCTGAAGACCGGCGTGAAACCGATCCTGCTCTGGGCGCCGATCCCTGTCGTGCTTCCCGGCGAGCGCACCAGCACGGTCGATGAACCGGCCAAGAGCCTCTACGATCTGCTGCCCGGCATCGATGCCATCGACGGCGTCTGGGATGCGTCACTGATGGTCGGCTATGTCTGGGCCGACGAACCGCGCGCCACCGCCGCCGCCATCATGACCGGCACGGATCGAGCCGTGCTGGAGCGCGAAGCGAAACGGCTGGCGCAGGCCTATTGGGACGTGCGCAAGGATTTTGTCTTCGGCTGCGAGACCGGCTCTATCGAGGAGTGCGTCGCCAAGGCGATCGCCAGCCCGACCGCTCCGGTGGTGCTGGCCGAGTCCGGCGACAATCCGACCGGTGGTGGCGTTGGCGACCGGGCCGATGTCCTGACCGAACTGATTGCCAAGGGCGCTAGCGGCGTCGTATTTGCCGGGGTCGCCGACAAGGCCGCGACGGAGGCCTGCTATACCACCGGCATCGGCGCCAAGCTCGATCTCACCGTCGGCGCTTCGCTGGACACCAAGGGCAGCAAGCCGGTAAGGGCCGAATTCACCGTCAAGTTCCTGCTGCAAACCGACGATGCCGCCGACCGGCAAGCCGTCGTTTCCATCGGCGGTATCGATCTGGTCCTGTCGGCAAAACGTCGCCCCTATCACAACATCGCCGATTTCACCCGCCTGGGCCTCGATCCGCACAACGCAAAGATCATCGTCGTGAAATCCGGTTATCTCTCGCCGGAACTGGCCCCGATTGCCAATCCGAACCTGATGGCGCTCTCGCCCGGCGTGGTCGACCAGTTCGTCGAGCGCCTTCCACGGCTACGCAAGCAGAAGCCGACCTATCCCTTCGACAAGGATTTTACATTTACGCCTGAGGTGTCGCTCTCGGCCCGCTCGGCCAATCATTAGCGGGCTACTGCGCAAACATTATGCATTGAATTGGTTTGCACAAAAAGAGCTTGACGCTGCGACTGACTTGAACTTGTATTGAACCAATCAAAAATTGGTTCGGACCATTTAACTTCATGGCAGCCAGCGGCCTTCCAGAAAATTCCACTCATGCCCTGGAGAAGCTCCGGGGACTTTTGGGCTCGGATAGTCTACTGCCGGATGGGAAGTTGCCGACCGAGCGCGCGCTCTCGGACATGTTCGGTGTCAGTCGCCGCGCCATCCGCCGCGCGCTCGAAGTACTCGAGACCGAGGGGCGCATCTGGCGGCGCCAGGGGTCCGGCACCTATGCCGGCCAGCGCCCGGATGACTGGAGCCAGCACGTCGGATCGATGATTGCCGGCACCAATCTCATGGAAATCATGGAAGTGCGCCTGCGCGTCGAGCCGCAACTCGCCCAGCTCGCCGCCATGCGCGCCAAGCCCGACGATATCGAGCGCATGTACGAGCTGACGAAGAAGATCGTCGCCAGCGACGACGCCGATAGCCGCGAGCTTTGGGACGGCGCGCTGCATCGCCTGATCGCGCAAAGCGCCGGCAACCAGTTCTTCCTGACGATCTTCGATGTCATCAACCATGTCCGCCAGGACGAGGCATGGCAAACCATTCGCGAATTGGCCCGCAGCACCAACAACACGCGCCCGATCTCCTCCGCCCAACACATGACGATCATCGACGCGATCGCGGCGCGCGATCCGATGAAGGCCGCCGAAGCCATGCGCCAGCATCTGCTGATGCTGCAGGAGAGCCTGATCCGTGTCACCTCGCTCGACGCCCAGCCACTGAAAAGGGAGCTGGCCAAGGCGCTTGACTGAGTATGGGCGCGACCGCGCAGAGACTGCCCGACCTGAGGGGAAACTGGTCGGAACTGCATTGAAAACAAAAATATAAACAGGAGAACAGGATGAAGATCGCCAAATTTCTGACATCGCTGGCCGCCGGCGTGTTGATCGCGCTGCCGGCCTTTGCCGTCGAACTCAAGATCGGCCTTCAGGACGATGCCGACGTGCTGGACCCGGCACAATCGCGCACCTTCGTCGGCCGCATCGTCTATACTGCGCTCTGCGACAAGCTGGTCGATGTCACGCCGGATCTCAAATTCGTGCCGCAGCTTGCCACCTCCTGGAAATGGTCCGCCGACGGCAAGCAGCTGACGATGGAATTGCGCCAAGGCGTCAAGTTCCAGGACGAGACGCCATTCAATGCACAGGCGGTGGTCGATAACATCCAACGCTACCAGACCATGCCTGAATCGCGCCGAAAGAGCGAACTCTCCTCCGTCGCCAAGGTCGAAGCGTCAAGCGAATACGAAGTAACCTTCACGCTGAAGGCGCCCGATGTCACGCTGCTCGCCCAGCTCTCCGACCGCTCCGGCATGATGGTCTCGCCGACAGCGGCCAAGGCGGCGGGCGCCAAGTTCGGCGATCATCCCGTCTGCTCCGGCCCGTTCAAGTTCGTCGAGCGCGTGCAGCAGGATCGTATCGTGCTCGAGAAGTTCCAGGACTACTGGAACAAGGACACTATCTTCATCGACAAGATAACCTACCTGCCGATCCCCGACACGACGGTCCGCCTCGCCAACCTGCGCTCCGGTGATCTCGACATGATCGAGCGCGTCGCCGCTTCCGACGCCGGCACCGTCAAGAGCGATAGCAATCTCGTCTATGCCGATGCCATCGGCACCGGCTGGCTGGGCGTCTACGCCAATGTCGGCAATGGTGCGCGCGCCGACAATCCGATGGGCAAGGACAAGCGCTTGCGACAGGCCTTCTCGCTGGCGATCGACCGCGATGCCGCCATGCAGATCGTCTATGACGGCACCGGCCTTGCCGGCAACCAGCCCTTCGCGCCGAACAGCCCCTGGTACGACAAGGACATTCCGGTTCCGACCCGCGACGTCGACAAGGCAAAGGCGCTGATCAAGGAAGCGGGCTACGATCGCGTGCCGATCGAACTGGCGGTTGCCAACAATCCCGTCTCGATGCAGATGATGCAGATCATCCAGTCGATGGTCGCAGAGGCAGGCTTCGACGTGTCGCTGAAGTCGACCGAATTCGCCACGCTGCTCGACGCGCAGACGGCCGGCAACTATCAACTCAGCCGCTCCGACTGGTCGGGCCGCGCCGACCCGGACGGCAATATCCAGCAGTTCGTCACGACCGGCGCCGGCCTCAACGACTCCAAATACAGCAATCCTGAGGTCGACAAACTCTTGCTGGAAGCCCGCCAGTCGCAGGACGATGCGGTGCGCAAGCAGAAGTACGACGCCGCGGAGGCGATCCTCAACGACGACCTGCCGATCATCTATCTCGGCCATCAGGCCTGGATCTGGGCCTACAACAAGAAGCTCACCGGCTTCGTAGCCTCGCCGGACGGCATGATCCGCCTCGCCGGCGTGAAGAAGGGCAGCTAGTTCGACAACGGCCTGTGGGAGAGACATCCCCGCAGGCCCTTCCCGAGATCAGGATCCGCTCATGTATACCTACATCGGAAAAAGGCTGCTGGTCGCCATACCGACGCTGCTGATCATCTCCGTCTTCGTTTTTCTCTGCAAAAGCTGCTGCCGGGCGACCCGATCCTGGCGATGGCGGGCGAAGAGCGCGATCCGCAGGTCATCGAATTTCTGCGCGAGAAATACCGGCTGAACGATCCTGTCATCTATCAATATGGCTATTGGCTGCAGGGCGTCGTGAAGGGCGATCTCGGCATGTCGCTGCGCACCAACCAGCCGGTTCTGACGTTGGTCGCCCAGAAGCTGCCGGTGACGATCCAGCTCGCCCTGATGTCGATGATCTTCGCCTTCGCGATCGGCATTCCCATGGGCATCTTGGCGGCGGTGAAGAAGAACACTATTGTCGACTACCTCGCCAATATTGTTGCCCTGTGCGGATTGTCCGTGCCGAATTTCTGGCTCGGCATCATGCTGATCCTGCTGGTCTCGGTGAAACTTCACTGGCTGCCGGCCTCCGGCTACCAGCCATTCTTCGAGGATCCCTGGCGCTCGATCCAGACCATGCTGATGCCCTCCTTCGTGCTCGGCAATGCGCTCGCCGCCACATTGATGCGCCACACCCGCTCTTCGATGCTCAGCGTGCTCAGCGCCGACTATATCCGCACCGCCCGCGCCAAGGGCCTGTCGGAGGCCGTCGTCGTTCTGCAGCACACCTTCCGCAACGCCATCCTGCCCATCGTCACCGTCAGCGCGCTGCTCTTTGGCGAGCTTTTGGCCGGTGCCGTGCTCACCGAGCAGATCTTCACCATCCCCGGCTTCGGCAAGCTCATCGTCGATGCGGTCTTCAACCGCGACTACGCCGTCGTCCAGGGCGTCGTGCTCTGCACCGCCGTCGGCTTTATCGCCATGAACCTCATCGCCGATATTCTCTATGTCCTCCTCAATCCACGTCTGAGGGCCGCCCTATGAACGAGATCGTGCAGACGGCGGTTACCACCGCCCCGGCCAAGCGCGCACCGAACCGCGCCTGGCGCAAGTTCAAGGCCAACAAGGGCGCGCTGGTCGGCATCTTCATCATCCTGTTCTTTACCTTGGCTGCTATCCTCGCCCCGATCCTGCCGATACCCGATCCGGTCGCCACCAGCTGGTCAGCGGTCCGCAAGGCACCATCGGCCGCGCACTGGCTCGGCACCGACGATATCGGCCGGGACATTCTGTCCCGCATGATCTGGGGCGCGCGGGCGTCATTGATGGCCGGCATCTTTTCCGTCGCCATCGCAGTCGCGATCGGCGTCCCCCTCGGCCTCATCTCCGGCTACTACGGCGGCTGGATCGACCAGATCATCTCGCGCGTCACCGAGGCATTTCTGGCGATGCCCTTCCTCATCACCGCGATCGCGCTTGCCGCCTTTCTTGGGCCGAGCCTCACCAACGCGATGATCGCCATCGGGCTTTCCGCAACACCCGTCTTCGTGCGCCTGACGCGTGGACAGGTGCTGGCGGTGAAGACGGAAGACTACGTCGAGGGCGCCCGCTCGATCGGCCTGCGCCATCTCAGCATCATCATCCGCTACATCCTGCCGAATGTGTTTGCCCCGATCCTGGTGCAGGCGACACTCACCATCGCTACTGCGATCATTGCAGAAGCTAGCCTCTCCTTCCTCGGGATCGGCCAGCAGGCACCTGCCCCAAGCTGGGGCTCGATGCTCAATGTCGCCAAGGGCTATCTAGAGACTCAGCCATGGATGGCCATTTGGCCGGGTGCCGCCATCTTCCTTGTCGTCATCGGTTTCAATCTCCTCGGCGACGGCCTGCGCGATGCGCTCGATCCGCGCGAAGCATGAATCATCTGAAAGGACATCCGCAATGACCGCATTCACGACACGCCCGGAAATCCTCGGCACCTTCGGCGTCGTCACCTCCACGCACTGGATCGCTTCCGCCGTCGGCATGAGCATTCTCGAAAAAGGCGGCAATGCCTTCGACGCCGCGGTTGCGACGGGCTTTGTCCTCCAGATCGTCGAGCCGCATCTTTGCGGCCCCGGCGGCGACATGCCGGCGATCATCTATTCGAAGAAGAAGGACAAGGTCGAGGTCATCTGCGCCCAGGCCCCTGCCCCGGCAGGCGCAACCATCGAACACTATACGAGCGAGGGGTTGAAGCTGATCCCCGGCGACGGCCTGCTGGCCACCGTTATCCCCGGCGCTTTCGACGGCTGGATGCTGATGCTGCGCGACTATGGCAAGCTTACCGTCCGCGAGGTCCTTGAGCCGGCGATCCACTATGCCGAGCACGGCCATCCCATCCTGCCGCGCGTCGCCGCGACCATTGCCGGCCTTGCCGACTTCTATCGCAAGGAATGGCCGACCTCCTTTGAGACCTGGCTGCCCGGCGGCTCCGCGCCAGAACCATGGTCGAACTTCAGGAACCCAGTGCTGGCCCAGACATGGAAGCGCGTGGTCTCGGAAGCCGAGGCAAAAAGCGGCCGCGAGGCACAGGTCGAAGCGGCACGCGACGCCTATTATCGCGGCTTCGTCGCCGAGGCGATCGACAGCTACGTCCGCAAGGCCGAGGTGATGGATGCCAGCGGCAGCAAGCACAAGGGCGTGCTGACCGCCGACGACATGGCCAACTGGTCGGCAACGATCGAAGAGCCGCTGACCTATGATTATCACGGCTGGACCGTCGCCAAGATCGGCCCCTGGGGCCAGGGACCGGCCTTCCTGCAGACGCTGTCGCTGTTGAAGGGCTTCGATATCGCCGCCATGGACCCGGCCGGCGCGGATTACGTCCATACCGTTACCGAGGCCATGAAACTCGCCTTCGCCGATCGCGAAGTCTATTACGGCGATCCGAATTTCTCAGCTGTACCGCTCGATATCCTGCTGTCGGATGCCTATGCCACTGAGCGCCGCAAGCTGATCTCTTCGCAAGCCTCTTTCGACCTGCGCCCGGGCAAGATCGCCGGCTTTGAAAGCCAGTACGATCTCACCATGTCCATGCTGGAAACGCCGGAAGCCAAGACCGGCGCGGTCTATGAGCCGACCATGTCGCATCTGACAGAGAAGCGCGGCGACACCGTGCATATCGACGTCATCGACCGCGAAGGCAACATGGTCTCAGTGACGCCATCCGGCGGCTGGCTACAATCCTCGCCGATCATACCGGGCCTCGGCTTTTGTCTCAATTCACGCGCGCAGATGTTCTGGCTGAAGCCCGGCCTGCCCTCGTCGCTGGCTCCCGGCAAGCGCCCACGCACGACGCTGACGCCGTCGCTTGCGCTCCACGAAGGTCGCCCGACACTTGCCTTCGGCACGCCCGGCGGCGACCAGCAGGAGCAATGGCAGCTCGCCTTCTTCCTGCGCTATGTCCATCACGGCCTGAACCTGCAGGAGGCGATCGACCGGCCGCTGTTCCACAGCACGCATTTCCCAAGCTCCTTCTATCCCCGCACCCGCGAGCCGGGCGGCCTAACGGCGGAGGCTAATTTCAGCCCCGAAGTGCTCGAAGCACTGCGCCAGAAGGGCCACAAGCTGACGGTTGCGCCGGAATGGACGGTCGGACGGTTGACCGCTGCACGGCGCGATACCAGCGGCCTCTTGCGCGCGGCCGCCACGCCGCGTTTGATGCAAGCCTACGCAATCGGGAGATAGCCAATGACCTGGTCAATCGTTGCCCGCGAGCCTGAAACCGGCCATCTCGCCATCGCCGTCGCCACCCGCTTCTTCGCGGTCGGCAGCCTGGTGCCGCATATTCGAGGCGGCATCGGCGCGGTCGCGACGCAAGCCTTCGTCAGCCCGCTCTATGGCATTGACGGTGTTACGATGCTTGCCGCAGGTCATGCGCCGGACGAGATCGTTGCAACATTGACCGCCCGCGACGAAGGCCGCGAACAACGCCAGTTCCACTTGATCGATGCAAAAGGCAATAACGCCGCCTTCACCGGCGCCAAATGCATCGACTGGGCCGGCCATCTGATCGACGATAATGTCTCGGTCGCCGGCAATATGCTCGCGGGGCCGCAAGTGATTGCCGAGACGCTTTCGACCTTCAAGAAGACCAAGGGCAAGCCGCTTGCCGAGCGGCTGCTCGAAGCCATGCGCGCCGGCGAAGATGCCGGTGGCGACAAGCGCGGCAAACAATCGGCAGCACTCGTGATCCATCGCGACCAGGACTATGCTTGGCTGAACATCTGGGTCGACGACAGCACCGATCCGCTGGCCGAGCTCGAACGGCTCTACGCCGTGGCGCAGGAGCGCTATCTCTATTTCGCCGAGACCATGGCGACGCGGCAGAACCCTGATGGCATGATCGACCGCCGCGAGATCGACGAAAAGATCGCAGCGCTGGAAGCCGCAAGGATTGCCGAGGGACGTCCGTCCGCATCTTTCGCCACATTACCGAAACTGTCTTGAGCGGAAACAGATGCCTGATACGATGCGCAAAATCATAAAGGGGAACTCATGACGACCACAGCCGCGCAGCAGACGAATCCCGACGCAAAGCCTGTCCTCTCCGTCTCCAACCTGACGACGTCCTTCCTTGCCGATGGCGAGTGGCGGCCAGTGGTGAAGAACATCTCCTTCGATGTCATGCCGGGAGAAACGGTGGCGATCGTCGGTGAATCCGGCTCCGGAAAGAGTGTTACCTCGTTGTCCATCATGCGCCTGCTTGCCAAGGGCAGCAGCCGCATCGAGGGCTCGGTCAAGCTCAATGGCCGGGAGATCCTTTCGCTCTCGGACAATGAGATGCGCAAGGTGCGTGGCAAGGATATCGCCATGATCTTCCAGGAGCCGATGACCAGCCTCAATCCGATCTTCACCATTGGTCGGCAGATCTCCGAGGCGCTGACTTGCCATGGCGACATCTCCAAGGCGGAAGCCAAGGCCGAGACGATCCGGTTGCTGGAAAAGGTGCGTATCCCGAACGCCGCCTCGCGCTTCGACGAATATCCGCATCAGTTCTCCGGCGGCATGCGCCAGCGCGTGATGATCGCCATGGCGCTGGCCTCGCGGCCGAAGCTTCTGATTGCCGACGAGCCGACGACCGCGCTTGACGTGACGATCCAGGGGCAGATCCTCGACCTCATCAAGGTGCTGCAAGAGGAGGAAGGCATGTCCGTCCTCTTCATCACCCACGACATGGGCGTCGTTGCCGAGATTTCCGACCGCACCATCGTCATGTATCGCGGCGAAGCGGTGGAGACCGGCAATACCGACGACATCTTCCATCGCGGCCAGCATCCTTATACCCGCGCCCTGCTATCCGCCGTGCCGCGCCTCGGCTCGATGAAGGATCAGGCCTGGCCGTTGCGCTTCCCCACCGTCGATATCAGCACAGGCGAGCGCAGCGAGCCGGTACCCCTTGTCGATACGGTCGATCACCGCAAGACGCCGATCCTTGAGGTGAAGAACCTCGTTACCCGCTTCAACCTGCACGGTGGACTGCTCGGCCGCACCACCGGCGCCATCCATGCCGTCGAGAACGTCTCCTTCGATCTCGCGCAGGGCGAAACGCTGTCTCTGGTCGGCGAATCCGGCTGCGGCAAATCGACGACCGGTCGCTCGATCATGCGGCTCATCAATCCCAATGCCGGCGAAGTCCGCCTCGACGGCTATGATGTGATGAAACTCGGCGCGCTCGATCTGCGCCGCATGCGCCGCAGTATCCAGATGATTTTCCAAGACCCCTTCGCCAGCCTCAACCCGCGCATGACCATCGGCGCTGCCGTTGCCGAACCCTTCATCGAACATCGTCTCGGCACCCGCGCCCAGGGGCGCGAGAAGGCGGCCGACCTTTTGGAGCGCGTCGGGTTGAAGGCCGATATGATGTCGCGTTACCCGCATGAATTTTCGGGCGGCCAGCGCCAGCGCATCTGCATCGCCCGCGCGCTTGCCCTCGACCCGAAGGTCATCGTCGCCGACGAAAGCGTCTCGGCGCTCGACGTCTCGATCAAGGCACAGGTCTGCAACCTCCTGATGGACCTGCAGCAAAGCCTCAATCTCGCCTATCTCTTCATCTCGCACGACATGGCCGTGGTCGAACGCGTCAGCCATCGCGTCGCGGTGATGTATCTCGGAGAGATCGTCGAGATCGGCCCTCGTGCTTCGGTGTTCGAGAACCCGCAGCATCCCTATACCAAGAAGCTGATGGCGGCCGTCCCGGTCCCCGATCCGGCCCGGCGCGGCATTAAGCGCAATCTCGCCGTCGAGGAGCTGAAGAGCCCGGTGCGGCCGGTCGGCTACATCTCGCCGATGCGTCGGTATCGTGAGGTCACGAATGGTCACCTCGTCCAGATGGATGAGGCCGCTTAAGCCGGATCGTGACCTTGACTTCATCGGTAGCAGGGGATGATATCCGCCCCTGTTTCAAGATGATTTGGAGTGATTGCGATGACCGACAGCGTGCTTGATATTCCGGTAAAGAGGATCGATGGCAGCGAGACGACGCTTGCCGACTACAGCGGCAAGGTCATCATGGTCGTCAATGTCGCCTCCAAATGCGGCCTGACGGTGCAATATGAATCGCTGGAAAAGCTCTATGAGGACAAGCGCGATGACGGCCTCGTCATCGCCGGTTTTCCGGCCAATGACTTCAAGGGCCAGGAACCGGGCACGGACGAAGACATCCTGAGCTTCTGCACCCTCACCTATGACGTACAGTTCCCGATGTTTTCCAAGATCGCGGTAACAGGCGCAGAGCGGCATCCGCTCTACAACAGCCTGATCGGCTCCGGCGTCGAGATCACCGGTGACGGACCGATGCGCGAACGCCTCGCAAAGCACGGTCTCGAAACCGGCCAGGATGGCGGTGTCGTCTGGAATTTTGAAAAATTCCTGATCGGCCGCGACGGCAAGGTTGCCGCCCGCTTTGCGCCTGACGTCACGGCGGACGATCCGCGCCTGCTGATAGTTCTGGAAAAAGAATTGGCCCGCGCCGTTTGAGCATTGCGCTGCGCGTTGACTTAAGAAAAATCAACCTTAAAGTGTATCCATTGCATCCATCTGCCGGGGGATATTATGGACAGATACACCAAAACTATTTTGACGGTCATCGCAGTGGCGCTCGTCGCTATCGCCGCTCAGAACACTATCACGCCGGCAAAAGCGCGCGGCGACAATTGCGGCTCCTACATGGAGCCGTGCTTTGTCAAAGTGCTGAACTGAGACCGCCGTCACTCTAATCACATCAAAACCAGGACCGGCGGCAACAATGCGGAGCCCCGGTCCCGGCAAATCCAATCAGGACGCGGCGAGTTTACGCGCGGCGGCAATCGCGGTGCGGGCGCCTGTGCGCAGTTGTGCCGTCTCTGCGCCAGCGATCACCAGATCGAGACCGAGCTTCAAATATTGTCCGGCGCGCTCGCCATCGCTGCCGAAGGCGCAGATCAACTTGCCGTGGGCGCGGCAGCGCGCAAGCGCATGCGCCATCGCCTGATCGATTGCGGCACTATCAGGGGCAAGCCGCGCGCCGTTCGATAGCGCGATGGAGAGATCGGCCGGGCCGACGAAAATGCCGTCGATGCCATCGACAGTGAGAATCTCGTCGATGGCGTCGAGTGCCATGCGGGTCTCTACCATGGCGATCGTGACCGTCAGACTGTTGCCGCGCTGCAGATAATCGTCAGGCGCGATGCCAAAATGGTTGAGGGCGAGCGATGGTCCCCAGCTCCGCTCGCCGAGCGGCGGATATTTCGTTGCCTTGACGAGGGCGCGGGCATCATCGGCGGAATTGATCATCGGCGCGATGATACCGGAAGCGCCGGCATCCAGAAGCCGCGAGGCCGAGGCGAAATCGCCGACGGGGATGCGCCCGATCGCCGGTTTGCCGGCCAACCGCACCTGGGCGATACCATTGGCGGCGGACGCCATATCCCACATGCCATGCTGCATATCGAGCACGACCGCATCGAAATCTTCCTGCGACAGGTGATTGACGAGCAATGGATCGGGCGTGCCAATCCAGGCAGAAATCATACCGCCATTTTCCCGACGTTTCAGACGCCCGGCAAAACCGTCAATATCAATCGTCATGGTGATTTTCCTCAATAATTACCACGCCCTCAGCGAGCGAGATATTCCCTCCAGGACCTTCTTCAACAGCACAAGCAAGACCCTCATCCCCACCGACAATACTCAATTCCAGCGCCTCGGCTACCCCGAAAATACAACCGACGACGCATGCCGTCATGGCCGCTTTAAAACCGCGAACAGCGCCCAGCCATCAATTTAGTAAAGAAAACTCACCAAAAGAGCACCGCGAAGTGACGCAATCCCCCTGAAAATTACGAATCCCGGTCTTGACGCCTTATTTAATTGTCATAGTTTGTTTGAAAAATTGACGAATTGGCGACGATGACTATATCAACCTCTGTTCCCCACACCCGGCAGATCACATCGCGCACAGTATTGCGCGCCATCTTCGAAACCGCGCCCGTATCCCGTGCCGAACTGGCGCGGCTGACGGGGCTCTCGAAGCAGAGCATGTCCGAGATCGTTCGCGATCTGGAGACAGAGGGCTGGCTGCGCGTCACCGGCCGCACCCAGGGCACGGTTGGCCGAAGCGCGGTCACTTATGAGCTGGAGCCGCACAAGGCTTTCGTCTTCGGCGCAGATGTTGGAGGCACCAAGATCCATGCCGCGCTGGCCGACCTCACAGGTTCCATTCTTGGCGAGATCAAGGAGGGCACGGATGCGCGCGGCGGCGGCCACGTCATCGACCAGATCGTGCGCATGCATGAAGCACTGCTGCAAAAATCCGGCATTGCCGCAAAATCCGTGGAAATGGGCGCGATCGGCATTCCCGGCGCCATCCATCCGAAGACCCGGCAATTGGCGATGGTGCCGAATATCCCCAGCCTGACGGAATTGGCCCTTGAGGATAGTCTCCGCGACAGGCTTGGTCACGACATCCTCATCGACAACGACGTCAATCTGGGCGCCCTTGGCGAGCAGTGGCGCGGTGATGGCCGCAGCATCGACAATTTCGTCTTTGTAGCGCTTGGCACCGGTATCGGCATGGGCATCATCAATGAAGGCCGCCTTATCCGCGGCGCGCGTGGAGCGGCCGGCGAAATCTCCACGCTGCCGATCGGCGCCGATCCTTTCGATTCCCGCAGTTTCGCGGCCGGCGCGCTCGAATCGTCGATCGGCAGCATCGCCATTCGTGGTCGTTATGAAGCGCTCGGCGGTACGCCCGGCCTCAGCGTGCGCGAAATGTTCGAGCGCAAGGATGACCCGGCCGCCGCTATCGTGATCGACGAAGTGGCGCGCCTCGTCGCCACATCGCTCGTCGCCATTGCTGCCGTGGTCGATCCGGAAAGGGTGATTTTCGGAGGCAGCGTGGGAGCCCGGCCCGAACTGGTCGAGCGGATCAGCTTCTATCTGTCGCGCTGCGTGCCGGTGCCGCTATCCTGCACCATCAGTCCGCTTGGCAGCAAAGCCGGCCTGATCGGCGCCATTGCTGCGGCACTTGACCGGTTTCGCACGACATTGTTCGAAATTCCCGGACGCGGCGAGCACGGCAAGGGTTCCATGATGGAAAAAACACCTTAAAACGATAGAAAGGCCGCGATCGTTCGCGGAGGCGGATAGGACGAACAGAGGACGTTGAGAGACATGCAGCAGCGGGATTTTTTCAAGCCGGGCCGTTCGGTCGCCGTTTCCGACAGGGGCATGGCGGCAACTTCGCATCCGCTGGCAACGCTTGCAGCCGTCGACATCCTGCGTGCCGGTGGCAGCGCGGTGGATGCAGCGGTTGCCGCAGTCGCGCTGCAATCCGTCATCGACCCGCACATGACCGGCATCGGCGGCGACTGCTTCGCCCTTTATAGCGCAGCCGGCGGCATGCCGGTGGCGCTCAACGGATCCGGCCGCGCGCCGCAAAAGGCGAAACTCGATTATTTCCTCGAAAAGGGCTTCACCGCCATTCCCGACGACAGCCCGCATGCGGTGACGATTCCAGGCGCCATCGATGCCTGGTGCCGGCTGATCGGCGCCTACGGTCGGTTCGATATGGGCCGCGTTCTCGCGCCGGCGATCGCAGCAGCTGAAGAGGGCTATTGCATCACGCCGCGCGTCGAACTCGACTGGGATCGCTACAGCGACCGCGTCGCCAAACACCCCGCCTCATCAGCCTATTTCCTGCCGGATGGCCGGGCGCCACGGACCGGCGAACGCATGACCAATCCGGCGTTGGCCGCCACGCTGAAAGCCGTCGCCAGGGACGGTCGCGATGCCTTCTATCGTGGTCAGGTGGCCGAGGAGATCACCCAGGTTCTGCAATCGCTCGGCGGTCTGCATGAGGAAAGCGATTTCGCCGACTATAAGGCGTTTGAGACCACACCGATCTCCGGCAAGTTCCGCGGCCGCGATCTCATCGAGTGCCCTCCGAATGGCCAGGGACTGGCCGCCCTGTTGATCACCCGCATCCTCGACGGCTTCGATCTGCGCGATCCCAAGCTCTCGGAGGCAGATCGTATCCATCTGCATGCCGAGGCCACCAAGGCCGGCTATGCCATGCGCGACCAGTTGATCAGCGATCCGGATTATCTGACCTTCGACATCGACGAATTGCTGTCCGACCGCTCGATCGCTGCCATGCGCGTGAAAATCAGCCTTGAACGCGCCGCCGATGCCTCTATCTGGGATGGGCCGACACACAGGGACACGGTCTATGTCTCCGTGGTCGATCGCGACGGCAATGCGATCTCGCTGATCAACTCGGTCTTCATGCCCTTCGGCAGCGGCATCTACGCGCCACGCTCCGGCGTGCTGCTGCAGAACCGCGGCGCGGGCTTCGTCGTCAAGCAAGGACATCCGAACGCCATCGGCCCCGGCAAGCTGCCCTTCCACACCATCATCCCGGCGATGCTGATGGAGAATGGCAAGGTGCGCATGAGCTTCGGCGTCATGGGCGGACAATATCAGGCGGCCGGCCATGCCCATATGCTGACACAAATCCTCGACCGCGATCTCGATCCGCAACAGGCAAGCGACCAGCCGCGCAGCTTCTGCTTTGGCGGCAAGCTGTCGCTGGAACCGACAATTTCGGAAGAGACGAAGCGGGATCTCGAACGGCGCGGCCATGTCGCCGAATGGGCAGACGAGCCGATCGGCGGCGCGCAGGCGATCATGATCGATCACGAACGCGGCGTCCTGCTCGGTGCTTCCGACCATCGCAAGGACGGGGTCGCTCTCGGTTATTGAGTTTGGCGGAGGATGTCACGGCAATTTTCGTGCTGAGCTCGCGCCTGATCGAAGAGGTGCATGACGAACGTGGCCGTGGCCCCATACAAACCAATTTCAGATAGATAGTGTGATGCCCAGTCCGGGTTGCTCATATCGCCTGATAGCGCCGCGCTGAGCCCATTGCACGAGGCCGAACAACACACGAATCACCTCTCCCGAGTAGAGTTATCTCCCTCGTCATTGCGGTGACGAAGGAGATAACTCTGAGCCTCCCCCAAAAGGCTCAAATCATCTTTGTCCTATACCGGACAAAAGTACATATCTTCGGCCGAATTAAATCGAGTTCGGCGCATAAACCTACAAAACACGATCGCAGCCAAAAACTTTTACTGCAGGATACCGGTAAGAAACCGCAGAAATTTTTATCTAAGTTACTTTGTTTTCTGGCATATGACGATTTATGGTTGTGATGTCGCGGCGTGTTTAGGCCAGGCGTGCCCAAGCATTGTCCGAGAATTTCACATTGGCAGCGGCCTCTGTCTTAATATACTTTTTATGTGCGATATCGTGCAGAGACTCCAGGCCAGCTTGCGCATTTTTTTCGATGAACATAAATCGAACACTATCAGAGACTAGGATTATTGATCGGCTGCAGACTTCACTGGCGCGGCCGACTGGGAGACCCGATTGCTCTTGCCCTTACGAGGAGAGAGCATGTCCCCGCCTAAAAAATCAGAGATTCGCAATACACTTTTAAGGTCCTTGTCCGATCAGGACTTCGATCATATTGCGCTTCATCTCGAGTGCATTGATCTTCCAAAACGGTTTATGATCGCAACGCCTGATAGGATCAGCGACTATATCTATTTTCTCGAAACAGGGATCGGATCGGTCGTCGTCCGCGCGCCCGACGGAAAGAGCGCCGAGATAGGCATCTTCGGCCGCGAGGGATTTTCCCCCACCGTTGCCCTTCAAGGGGCCGACTCAGCACCCTTCTCGATATTCATGCAGGTTGCTGGCACGGGATATCGCATCCAGAACGCCTACATCATGGCAGCTGCAAGCGATCGGCTTGAGCTGCGCAATCTGCTTTTGAGATACGTCCAGGCTGCGTCAATTCAAACGGCCTATACCGCATTCTCGAACGCGGCAGACCAGATCGAGCAGCGCTTGGCGCGTTGGCTTCTGATGTGCCACGATCGCACTGACGGCGACAAGATTGACCTGACCCATGACTTTCTTGCCGTCATGCTTGCGGTCCGCCGGCAAAGTGTCACGACAACCCTGCACGTTCTTGAGGGAAAGCACCTTGTCCTCTCCCAACGCGGCTTCGTCACAATTAGAGATCGCGCCGGCCTGGAGGCCCTTGCAGGAAGCTCCTATGGCGTGCCAGAGCGTGAGTATCGTAGGCTGATCAGCCAGACCGTTTAAATCTGGGCCAGGAAGTAATTTCCGCTTCGCGCGCCATCCGTCCGGCACCCCTTCTCGTCGGATTACTCGATTGCTGTCGGCATATTGACGGGACTTCAGGTCAGTTTTATATTATGACCACAGTAGTCATATAGGTGACCTATGAGAGAAATTCAGCTAAAGGACGCGAAGGCAACACTTTCCGCCGTTGTCGATGACGCTCTCAGCGGCAACGCGGCAATCATCACCCGCCATGGCGAACGCACCGCCGTTGTCATTTCCTATGACGAATATCAGAAGCTGAAGCAGGTTCCGTCTTTCGGTTGGTTGCTAACCAATGCGCCGCTCGAAGACGACGACCTACCCCTGCGCAAGCCAGGCCGTTTGCTACGCGGTGACGATATCTAATGTATCTTCTGGATACGAATATTATCTCCGCGACATCGCCACTACGTGCCCAAGATTTGCTGTCTCAGGCGACCAGGGCATGGATCGCAGCCCATGCCGATCGGTTTTTCCTATCCACCGTGACCGTTGCTGAAATAGAAATTGGGATTGCCAAAGCCCAGCGGACAGGTGCCAGCAAGAAAGCCGGCTTGCTTGGCGAATGGCTGGAACTGACCCTTCATCTCTATGGCGAACGTATCCTGGCACTCGATACGGCAACGGCACGGATTGCCGGCCGGCTATTCGACCAAGCGGTAGGACGTGGTGGAGATCCCGGGTTCGAAGATGCAGCCATTGCCGCAACGGCTTTGCGGCATGATTACACGGTTCTCACCCGAAACCTGAGGCACTTCCGGCTGATGGACATCCGCTCTCTAGATCCCTTCGCCAATCCGCCGGAACTTTAGTTCTTCAGATAATCCCGCCGCTCCCACCAACGGAAGCCGGACGCTCGCTTGCGACCTTCCCGCGATAACCACTCGCGCGATAAGCCGCGACCGGATCGATGGCGCCGCCTGTACGACGGCGGGCTTCGGCGAGGATCGGCTCGACATCGGCTCGATAGGCCCGCTTCAACGTGTCGGACGCCATCAGCGCGTCATTGGCATCCTGATATTCCGCCAGTGCCTTGCGGTCGACGATCAGCGCCTGCGCGTAGGCCCGGCGGATTTCGTTGGCGCTGGAGATCAGGCTTTCGATCGGATCAGTGACATTGTGCGACTGGTCGATCATATGCGCCGGATTGAAGTCGTTGACGCCGCGCTGCTCCGCATCGATCAGTTCGTTGAAGACAAGGAACAGGCGGTAGGGCTCGATCGCGCCGGCGTCGAGATCGTCGTCGCCATATTTCGAATCGTTGAAGTGGAAGCCGCCGAGCTTGCCGAACTGGATCAGGCGGGCGACGATCATCTCGATATTGGTGTTCGGCGCGTGATGGCCGAGATCGACGAGGCACTGGGCTTTCGGGCCGAGCGTCTGCGCGATCAGGTAGTTGGTTCCCCAATCCTGCACGACACTGGAATAGAAAGCCGGCTCGTACATCTTGTGTTCGGAAAACAGCCGCCAGTCGTCCGGCAGCGCCTTGTAGATGTCCGCCATGGCGGCGAGATAGCGCTCGAATGCCCTGGTGAAATTGCTCTGGCCGGGGAAATTCGAGCCGTCGCCGACCCAGACGGTCAGCGCCTTGGAACCGATGGCCTTGCCGATCTCGATGCATTCGAGATTATGCTCGACGGCCTGCGCACGGGTTGCCGCGTCGACATGGCTAAGCGAGCCGTATTTGTAGGAATGTGCCTGGCCAGCGGCGTCGGAGAAGGTGTTGGAGTTCATGGCGTCGAAGCCGAGGCCAAGCACATCGCCCTTTGCCTTGATTTCCCGGACATCTGCCTTGTCCCAGGGGATATGCAGCGAAACGGTCGGCGTTGCGCGCGTCAACTGGTTGATGACGGCGCAATCGTCGAGCTTGTCGAAAATGCCGCGCGGCTCACCGGTGCCCGGAAAGCGGGCAAAGCGCGTGCCGCCCGTGCCGACGCCCCAGGAGGGAATGGCGACGAAGAATTCGGAAACCTTCTTCGTTACGGCTTCGATATCGACGCCACGACGGGCGAGATTTGCGCCCAGCGCCTCATAATCGGATTTGAGCGCGACGGCGCGCTTTTCATTTTCAATAGCGACCAGATCCGGCGCGATTCTAAACTCAGCCATTCTTTCCTCCCAGATACGTCATTCGAAACATTAAAGTGCGATCACCCTGCAGGCCACCACCCGCCCTCGCCCTTCGAGGGCCCTACGGGCCTCAGGGTGAGGGCTGATCTCCGCAATCGCTACTCAACCCTCATGGTGAGGTGCGCGGCCGCAAGAGTGGAGCGAATGCGGCAGGGCCTCGAACCACGAGGGTGGCCCTGAGGCTGCCACTTCCTCGCTAACTACCGCGTAAAGCTCTGCGCGTTGCCGGCGTCGACGTTAATGATATTGCCGGTCGACTTGGCGGAAAGGTCCGAAGCCAGGAAATAGATCGCCTCGGCAATATCCTCCGGGAAGACATTGAGCTTCAGCATGGAACGCTTGCGGTAGTGTTCCTCAAGATCATCCACCTCGATCTTCGACGAGGCAGCGCGCTGCTCGCGCCATTCGCCGTTCCAGATCTTCGAGCCGCGCAGGACCGCATCGGGATTGACCGTGTTGACGCGAATGCCCGCATCCGCACCTTCAAGCGCCAGGCAGCGCGCCAGATGAATCTCCGCGGCCTTGGCCGTGCAATAGGCGGCGGCGTTCGGCGATGACGCTAGACCATTCTTCGAAGCGACGAAGACGACATTGCCGCCGATGTTCTGACGGCGGAAGAGCCGGAAGGCCTCGCGCGAGACGAGGAAATAGCCGGTGGCGAGAATGTCAATATTGCGGTTCCACATCGAAAGCTCGGTGCTTTCGATTGGCGCTGAGGAAGCAATGCCGGCATTGGAGACGAGGATATCGATACCGCCGAACTCGACGCAGGCTTCGGCGAAGGAGGAAATGACCCCCTCTTCCTTGGTCACGTCGAGCCTGACGCTGCGCACAGCGTCGGCGCCGTATCTCTTGGCGAAGTCGGCCTGCGTGTTCTCAAGTGCCGCCTGGTCGATGTCAGCCAGCACGACGCAGGCACCCTCGTCCACCAGACGCGCCGCTGTGGCGCGGCCGATGCCGCCGGCACCACCGGTGACGAAGGCGACGCGGCCGGCAAGGCTCTTCGGCTTCGGCATGCGCTGCAGCTTTGCCTCTTCCAGCAGCCAATATTCGATGTCGAAGGCCTCCTGCTCCGGCAGCCCCTGATATTCGGAGACGGTGGAAGCGCCACGCATGACGTTGATGGCGTTGACGTAAAACTCGCCGGCAATGCGCGCCGTCGCCTTGTCGCGGGCAAAGGACAGCAGGCCGACGCCCGGCACCAGGAAGATCACCGGATTAGGATCACGCATGGCGGGCGAATTGTCGTGCTTGCAGTCATTGTAATAGCGGGCGTAATCGGCGCGATAATCTTCCAGCGCCTTGTCGAGACCGGCGATCACCGCATTGGCATCCGGCTTGGCCGGATCGAAATCGACGATCAGCGGGCGGATCTTGGTGCGCAGGAAATGGTCCGGGCAGCTGGTGCCGAGCGCGCCGAGCGGACGCAGATCCCTGGAATTGACGAAGTCGAGCACGGCATCCTGATCGTCGAAATGACCGAGCTTGCGCTCCGCCTTGCCGATGCGGCCGCGGATTTCCGGCATCAGCCGTGCGGCGATCGCGCGGCGTTCCGCTTGCGGCAGGCTCTGAGCAACAGCGCCACCGAAGATGGTCTTGCCTTCGGTCTTTGCCGCAAACCATTGAATGGCCTTGTTGATGATCGCAAGCGTCAGCTCGTAGCAATCCTTAGCATCGTTGGCCCAGGTGAACAGGCCGTGGCTTTCAAGCACAACGCCCTTGGAATTCGGATGCGCCTTGACGAAGGCTTCGAGATCGAGGCCGAGCTGGAAGCCCGGACGGCGCCAGGGTAGCCAGCCAATGTCGTCACCGAAGATTTCGCGGGTCAGTTCGCGGGAATTCTTGGCGGCGGCAATCGCGATGATCGCGTCCGGGTGCATGTGGTCGACATGGGTAAATGGCACGAAACCGTGCAGCGGCGTGTCGATGGAAGCGGCGCGGGCATTGAGATTGTAGGTGCAATGCGGCAGGAAGCCGACCATGCGATCCTCGTCGGCAACACCCTTGTAGATGCTCTTCAGGCTGTCGAGCTTGTCCTGATAAAGCGTTGCGAAGCCGTCGAGCTTGATGGTGCCGACATCGCCGCCGGAGCCCTTGACCCACAGGATCTTGACCTTCTCGCCGGTCAGCGGGTCGGTTTCCATGACCTTGGCCGACGTGTTGCCGCCACCGTAATTGGTGATACGCTTGTCGGCGCCAAGCAGATTGGAGCGGTAGAGCAACTTGCCCGGCTCGTCGAGCTTGGCCGCATAAGCGTCATCCCAACGATTGTCCAGAAGTCGAACCTCAGCCGTCATGTCATCCTCCCATAGAATCTTCATTTGCAAGCGCACCGAAACCACGGAATTACGCCGTTACGATCAGGATATCGCTCACGTAGAGTCGTTTTGTCAATCGAAAACGATCATATTCAATAATGCTGCGGTGCAGTATGAAAGTTTATGATCGTTTATGATTGACACCTTGCCATATTTACGGAATAACCGCCAACAAGGAGGAACCGATGCACGAACGCGAACGCCATCGCATTATTTTGAGCGCCGTACAGGAAAAACCTGTCGTGACGATTCAGGATATCTCTGAATTGACCGAGGCCTCTGAAGCGACGATCCGCCGTGATATCGCAGCCCTGCATGTACAGGGAAAGATCCGGCGCGTGCGTGGCGGCGCCGAATCGATCCATCCCCCGCAGCTCGGCAATCTGGCCGGCCGACCCTTCCGTGTTTCAGAAGGCGTCAATATCGATAAGAAACGCGCAATAGCGCGCAAGGCCGCCGAATTGTGCAATCCGGGCGACGCCATCATCATCAATGGCGGCACGACGACATTCCAGCTCGTCCACTATATCTCAGCCTTCCGGCTGCAGGTGATGACCAATTCCTTCGCGATCGCCGAACATCTGGTCAAGCATTCGAAAAACACGGTGACGGTTCCAGGCGGCGCGATCTATCGCGAGCAAAGCCTGATCCTGTCACCCTTCGACAATGACACGACCCGGAATTTCTACGCGCGGCGCATGTTCATCGGTGCCCAGGGCGTCGGCCCGCTCGGCATCATGGAGGCGGACGCGTTGCTGATCCAGAGCGAGCAGAAGCTGATGCGCCAGGCCGACGAACTGATCGTCATGGTCGATTCCAGCAAGTTCAAGCAGCGCTCCAGCCTGATTCTGTGTCCGCTCGAACAGGTGACGACCATCATCACCGACGACGGCATTTCAGCGGAGACCGTAAGGATGATCGAGAACGCGGGCGTATCACTGATCATAACAAGCATTTCGGCACAGGTCGAAGAGGAGGATTCCCCATCAGTCGCGTGAGGTTCGCGGCTGTTGCGGAGTGAGCATAGCCTATCAACTTTGGGAGGAAGAGACATGAATATTGCAAAGAAACTGGCGGTTGGCGTAGCGCTCGCCGCGGCACTGATGGCCAGCACGGCAAGTGCGAAGGACATCAAGATCGGCCTCGTGGTGAAGTCGCTCGGCAACGGCTTCTTCGAAGCGGCCAACAAGGGCGCACAGGAAGCTGCCAAGGAACTCGGCGGCGTCCAGGTGATCTATACCGGCCCGACCTCGACGACGGCTGAAGGCCAGATCGAAGTCATCAATTCGCTGATCGCGCAGGGCGTCGACGCCATCGCCATCTCCGCCAATGATCCGGACGCCGTCGTCCCTGCCCTGAAGAAGGCAACGCAGCGCGGCATCAAGGTCATTTCCTGGGATTCCGGCGTTGCAAAGGCCGGCCGCATCCTGCAGCTGAACCCGTCTTCGAACGCGCTGATCGGCAAGATGTGCCTGACGCTCGCCAAGGATCATCTTGACGGCGGCAAGGGCGATTTCGCCATCCTGTCGGCCACCACCACCTCGACCAACCAGAACATCTGGATCGGCGAGATGAAGAAGCAGCTGAAGGACTTCCCGGGCCTCAACCTCGTCACCACCGTCTATGGTGATGACCTCTCGGACAAGAGCTACCGCGAAGCCCAGGGCCTTCTGACCTCGCATCCGGAAGTAAAGGTCATCGTCGCTCCGACCACCGTCGGCGTGCTGGCCGCCTCGCAGGCCGTCAAGGATGCCGGCAAGATCGGCAAGGTCTACGTGACCGGTCTCGGCCTCCCGTCAGAAATGGCCGGCGCCATCAAGTCGGGTGCGACGAAGGAATTCGCGATCTGGAACCCGATCGACCTCGGCTACTCGGCAACCCAGATCGCTTATCGCCTCGTCAAGGGTGAAACCACCGGCAAGCCGGGCAGCGAGATCAATGCCGGCCGCATGGGCAAGATCAAGGTCGGCGAAGACAGCGAAGCCGCCATGGCCGATCCCTTCGTCTACAACGCTACGAATATCGATCAGTTCTCCAAGGTTTTCTGATCAAAGCCTCGTTCGCAGCTTTCCGGCGGCCTCGGCCGCCGGACTTGGTTTCACCCTATTCGGTACATTGCTGATGACCACAGTCCTTCAACGACCCGCCACAGGTACGCCAATGGTGGACAGTACAGCCATTCTGGAAATGCGCGGCATTTCGCAGATCTTTCCCGGCGTGAAGGCGCTCGACGGCGTCAGCATCTCGCTCTACCCCGGCAAGGTCACCGCGCTTATCGGCGAAAACGGCGCCGGCAAGTCGACGCTCGTCAAGATTCTCACCGGCATCTATCGCCCGAACGAAGGTGAAGTTCTCGTCGACGGCAAGCCGACCACGTTTCATAACGCCCAGGCCGCCATCGACGCCGGCGTCACCGCCATTCACCAGGAAACCGTGCTCTTCGACGAGCTGACGGTCGCCGAAAACATCTTTCTTGGCCACGCGCCGCGCACGAAATTCCGCACCATCGACTGGAAGACGATGAACAGCCGGGCACGGCTGTTGCTGGAATCGCTGGAAAGCACCATCGATCCGTCGATCCGCCTGAAGGACCTCTCCATCGCGCAGCGCCATCTCGTGGCGATCGCCCGCGCGCTGTCGATCGAGGCCCGCATCGTCATCATGGATGAGCCAACCGCGGCTCTTTCCCGCAAGGAAATCGACGACCTTTTCCGGATCGTCGGCAACCTGAAGGCCCAGGGCAAAGCCATCCTCTTCATCAGCCACAAGTTCGACGAAGTCTATGAAATCGCCGATAATTTCGTCGTCTTCCGTGACGGCCGCGCTGTTGGCAATGGCCGGCTCAAGGAGACGCCGCAGGGCGAGATCGTCCGCATGATGGTCGGACGCGACGTGAAGGATGCTTTCCCAAAGGTACAAGTCGCCATCGGCGATACCGTGCTCGAAGTCGCCAACTATTGCCACCGCACCGAATTCCGCGACATTTCCTTCAAGCTGCGCCGTGGCGAAATCCTTGGCGTCTACGGCTTGATCGGCGCTGGTCGCTCCGAGCTCTGTCAATCACTGTTCGGCATCACCAGACCGCTCTCCGGTAAGCTGACGCTGAACGGCGAGGACATCCGTATCCATTCGCCGCAGGATGCCATCCGCGCCGGTATCGTCTACGTACCGGAGGAGCGCGGCCGTCACGGTCTGGCGCTGCCGATGCCGATTTATCAGAACATGTCGCTGCCGTCGCTCGGACGCACCTCGCGCAAAGGCTTCCTGAAGGCAGCCGACGAGTTCGCGCTCGCCCGCAAATATGCCGAACGGCTGGACCTGCGCGCCGCCGCCTTGTCGGTGCCGGTCGGCACGCTGTCAGGTGGCAACCAGCAGAAGGTTGTCATCGGCAAATGGCTGGCGACGCAGCCGAAGATCATCATCCTCGACGAGCCGACCAAGGGTATCGACATCGGCTCCAAGGCCGCCGTTCACGGCTTCATCAGCGAACTGGCAGCGGAAGGCCTCAGCATCATCATGATCTCCTCCGAACTTCCCGAAATCATCGGCATGTCGGACCGGGTTCTGGTGATGAAGGAGGGGCTATCGGCCGGCCTCTTCGATCGCGAGGGGCTGACACCGGAAACGCTGGTTCGCGCCGCCACGGGCAATGCATAGGGAGGATTGGATGCCACGCATCCTCAAAAGACGCGAAACGCTGCTTTTTGCCATCATCATCGTGATGATCGCGGGCTTTGCGACGCGCGCGGCCGGCTTTGCCGAGCCTAGCAATCTCGCCAACATCTTCAACGACACCTCTATCCTGATCATCCTGGCGCTGGCGCAGATGACCGTCATCCTGACGAAATCGATCGATCTTTCCGTCGCCGCCAATCTCGCCTTCACCGGCATGGCTGTTGCGATGCTGAACGCCGCTTATCCCGACCTGCCGCTGATCATCCTGGTGATCACCGCCATCGGCATGGGCGCGGCGCTCGGCGCCATCAACGGCTATCTCGTCTGGGCGCTGGAAATCCCGCCGATCGTCGTGACGCTCGGCACGCTGACCATCTATCGCGGGATGGCCTTCGTGCTGTCCGGCGGCGCCTGGGTCAACGCCCATCAGTTCACGCCGGAATTCCTCAGCGTACCGCGCACGCCTCTGCTCGGCCTGCCCGTGCTTGCCTGGATCGGCATTGCCATCGTGCTGATGATGTATTTCGTGCTGCGCTATACACGCTTCGGTCGCTCGGCCTATGCCAGCGGCGGTAATCCGGTCGCGGCGGTCTATGCCGGCATCGATGTCGGCTGGACGCGCTTCCTTGCCTTCGTGCTATCGGGGGCGCTGGCGGGTCTTTGCGGCTATCTCTGGGTGTCGCGCTACGCCGTCGCCTATGTCGACATCGCCAATGGTTTCGAGCTCGACAGCGTCGCCGCCTGCGTCATCGGCGGCATCTCGATTGCCGGAGGCGTTGGCTCAGTCGCCGGTACCGTGCTCGGCGCGCTGTTCCTCGGTGTGATCAAGAACGCCCTTCCCGTCATCGGCATTTCGCCGTTCACGCAGATGGCGATCTCCGGAACCGTCATCATCTTCGCCGTTGTCTTCAACGCCCGGCGTGAACGCAATCGCGGCCGCATCATCCTTCGGGATCAGGCGGCGAAAGAAGCCTCGATCAAGGAGGTCACCGCATGAGCATCGTTTCAGAAGCCCCTACGGAAAAGCGCAGCATTCCCGATCGTCTCGGCACGCCGTTCAAACGGATACTGGCCAGCTGGGAGGTGCTGTTGCTCGGTGTCGCCATCGCGATCTTCATTTTCAATTCGCTGGCGTCACCCTACTTCCTCGATCCGTATAATCTCTCGGACGCAACGTTCAATTTCACTGAGAAGGCAATGATCGCCTTTGCCATGGCGCTGCTGGTCATCGCCGGCGAAATCGACCTTTCGGTTGCCGCCATCATCGCGCTTGCCTCGACCGCCATGGGCGCTGCCGCACAGGCAGGCGTCGATACGGTCGGCCTCGTTGCCATCGGGCTCGGGGTCGGATTGCTCTGCGGCCTCTTCAACGGCTTCCTCGTCTCCGGGCTGAAACTGCCCTCGATCGTCGTCACCATCGGCACGATGAGCCTGTTTCGCGGCATTTCCTATATTGTGCTCGGCGACCAGGCTTACGGCAATTATCCCGACAGCTTCGCCTATTTCGGCCAGGGCTATGTCGTCTGGGTGTTCTCCTTCGAATTCGTCCTCTTCATCGTGCTGGCAATCATCTTCGCGATCGTGCTGCATGCCACCAATTTCGGCCGGCAGGTCTATACGATCGGCAATAATGATTTCGCCGCGCGCTTCTCCGGCATCCCGGTCGAGCGGGTCAAATTCATCCTGTTCCTGCTGACCGGCCTGATGAGCGGCATCGCCGCCGTGTGCCTCACCTCACGCCTCGGCTCGACGCGACCATCGATCGCGCTCGGCTGGGAGCTGGAAGTCGTGACCATGGTCGTCCTCGGTGGCGTCTCGATCCTCGGCGGCTCCGGTACGATCGGCGGCGTCGTCATCGCCGCCTTCGTCATGGGTCTTGTGACCTTCGGCCTCGGCCTGCTCAACGTACCCGGCATCGTCATGTCGATCTTCATCGGCCTGCTCCTGATCATAACCATCGCCCTGCCGATCGTCGCAAAACGCATCAAGACCATGAGCTCCAAATGACCGCATCTCTCGAACGCCACGCTTTCAAGATGACGCTCAATCCCGGCATGGAAGCCGAGTACCGGAAGCGCCATGACGAGATCTGGCCGGAACTGGTCGAGCTACTGCATCAGGCCGGTGCCAGCGACTATTCCATCCATCTCGACCGCGAGACCAACACGCTATTCGGCGTCCTCACGCGACCCAGGGATCACACGCTAGCGAGCCTTCCAAACCACCCCGTCATGAAGAAATGGTGGGCGCATATGGCCGATATCATGGCCACCAACCCCGACAACTCGCCCGTTCAGAGCGATCTCGTCACGGTCTTTCATCTGCCATGACCGCTACGCCAACCTATCGCCGCATCGCCGTTCTCGACATCGGCAAGACCAATGCCAAGGTGGTGGTGCTCGACGCACAAAGTGGCGCCGAGATCGCCGCCGTGCGAACCGCCAATACCGCGCTGAAGACTGGCCCCTATCCGCACTACGATATCGAGCGGCTGTGGGATTTCGCGATCGCGGCACTAAAGGGATTTGCTGAAACACCCGGCTTTGATGCGATATCGATCACCACCCATGGCGCCTCGGCCGTGCTTCTTGCCGCAGACGGCAGTCTTGCCATGCCGGTGCTCGACTACGAGCACGCCTATCCGGACGCCGTGCGCGATGCTTATGAGCGCCTGCGTCCACCCTTCAGCGAGACCTTTTCGCCGAAGCTTTCGGGCGGACTCAATGTCGGCGCGCAGATCCATTATCAGAAGAGCCAATTTCCTGATGATTTCGCCAGTGCCCGCGCCATCCTTACCTATCCGCAATACTGGGCCTTCCGGCTGACCGGCGTCGCCGCCAACGAGGTAACCTCGCTCGGCTGCCATACCGATCTCTGGAATCCGACGACCGGAGCCTATTCCTCGCTCGTCGATACGCTCGACATTCGTCCCCTGATGGTGCCGATCCGCTCGGCCTTCGACGCTCTCGGACCTGTCCTGCCCAGGGTCGCCACGGAGATCGGCGTGGATACGCCGGTTCCGGTCCATTGCGGCATTCACGATTCCAATGCCTCGCTGCTGCCGCATCTGGTGGAGAACGAGGCGCCCTTCGCTGTCGTATCGACCGGCACCTGGGTAATCAGCTTCGCCGTCGGCGGCGATCTCGAGCATCTCGATCCCAAACGCGATGCGCTCGCCAATGTCGATGCCTATGGCCGCGCGGTCCCTTCCTCGCGCTTCATGGGCGGGCGAGAATTCGAGATTCTCGCGGGCGAAATCGGGCAGGCGGATCCCGATGCCATCGAAGCTTCGCTCGAGACCGTGATCGGCAAGGGCCTCATGCTGCTGCCAAACGTGGTCGAGGGATCCGGCCCCTTCCCCGGCAAGAAAATGCGCTGGATCGGTGATGCATCTGTAAGCCCTGCGGAACGGCTCGCCGCCGCCAGCCTTTATCTGGCGCTGATGACGCAAGCCTGCCTCGGTCTGATCGGCGCCAAGGGGCCGATTTTTGTCGAAGGACCTTTTGCCCTCAACCGGGCCTATCTTTCAGCGCTTTCAGCGCTGACGGGGTCCGATGTCGTAGCCCTACCCGGCTCGACGGGGACCAGCCAGGGCGCCGCGCTGCTGACCGGCATCAGGCCAGCCGCTGCGATGGCGAGCCAGCCTATCCGGGCCGAGCTGCGGGGTCTGCAAAACTACCGCGAAGCTTGGCTCCGGGCATTGGCAGAATAAACGCCTCCTTTGTCCGAAATCCACGCATCGCTTCAATTGCGCTGAAAGGCACCTTTCACGATCATCTCCGCATCTGCTGATTGGCACGACAAGGAGAATTGACCATGACCCAGGCAACCGAAACTATCGCCGGAATCAGGATACCGGACAGCCAGATGGCAAAGGCGGCGACGGAGTTGGTGCGTGACACCGAAACCGACCTTCTCTACCACCACTCCCGCCGTGTCTTTCTATTCGGCGCACTGACGGGAGAGCGCAAGAAGCTCAAATACGATCCGGAACTGCTGTATATCGGCACCATGTTCCATGATATGGGCCTGTTCGACTCCCACGCCAGCGAGACCGAGCGTTTCGAGGTCGATGGCGCCAACGCCGCTCGTGACTTTCTGAAGGCCTATGACATATCCGAGCGCGATGTCGAGGATGTCTGGGATTCGATCGCATTGCACACAACACCCGGCATTCCGCAGCACAAGCGCCCGACAGTCGCTCTCGTCACCGCCGGCGTCGAGATGGACGTGCTCGGCATTGCCTATCATGATTTCACCGAAGAGCAGCGCCATGAGGTCTGCACCTGCCATCCGCGCGGCCTGAAATTCAAGCACGGCATTCTCTCGGCCTTCTGCTACGGCACGATCAAGAAGCCGGACACCACCTTCGGCAACGTCAAGGCCGACGTGCTGGAGCGCATGGATCCGACCTACAAGCGAGTGAATTTTGCCGAAATGATCATGGATTCGGCCTGGGATAGCTGATCCCAACCAAAGGCCCGCAGGACATGGTGTCCGCGGGCCACGCCTAGCTCCGCCTGAAACTCGCTCGATATTGGTTTGGCGTCACGCCCAGACGCTTCGCAAAGACCTGCCGCATGCGCTGAACGTTGCCGAAGCCGCATTCGAAGGCGACGGCTTTCAGCGCAAGATCGCTTCCCTCCAGCAGATTGCGTGCCGCATCGACGCGCGCCTGTTCAACAAATTCGGCCGGCGTCGTCTGAGCCTGCTGCACGAAAGTACGCGCGAAACTCCGCGGGCTCATGCCTGCCCGTTCCGCGAGATCGGAAACCGAGAGGCGGTCAGGCAGATGCGCCATGACATGCTGATAGACCTTGGCGATCGGGGAGCCCTCTTCCGCCGGCGCCGCAATGTAGGGGCTAAACTGCGACTGGCCGCCTTGCCGCTGTGCAACGACGACAAGGCGTTTGGCAACGGCGAGCGCGACAGGAGCGCCATGATCCTCATTGATGATGGCAAGGCCAAGATCGATGCCCGCAGTGACGCCAGCAGAAGTCAGAAGCGCGCCATCGCGGATATAAATTCGATCGAAATCTACATTCGCCTCGGGAAACATCCGTGCCAGAACCGGCGCGTTCTGCCAGTGGGTGGTTACCCGCCGGCCCGCAAGAAGTCCCGCATGACCAAGCGCGAAGGCACCGGTACAGATCGAACCATAGCGTGCGGCCGCGCCGACGATCCTGTGCAGACAGGCGATCATTCGTGGGTCGGGTGCTGCTGCGGGAAGCTCCGGCCCTCCTGCAACCAACACCATATCGAAGCCGGGCTGCACCTCCTCATAGGTAATGTCCGGCGCCAGAAGCATGCCGTTCGAGGCGCGGAACGGCTGCCGCTCAGGGCCAATCAAGGTCACGCGATATCCGGCGCCCGCCGCGATGAACGCATTCGCTTCGACGAATACATCCAGCGGACCGGAGACGTCGAGGGCCTGCACCCCAGGAAAAATGATCATCGCGACCGATCTCATAGAAACGGCACTCCCTCCAATCAAATAGGCAACGAAACGCGGTACATCGATATTCGGTGTTGCCGTATATCGCGTGGCAATTATCGAAAGCGCAGTTGTTCCACGGCAAAGTCGACAAAGGCTCGCGTCTTCGCAGAGACGTGCCGGCCCTCGGGATGCACGACATGGATCGGCAACGGTTCCTCCTCGAAATCCTCCAGAATAATGCGCAATCGATCCTCCGCAATTGGTTTTGCAACCTGATAGGAAAGTGCGCGTGCCAGGCCCCAACCGCTCGATGCCGCCGAAATCGAGGCTTCGACCGAGTTGCAGAACAAACGCGGATGGAGAGCAGGAGAGAACTTGCCCTCGAGACCAAAATGCCAATCGAGCCGCGCGGATGAACCGGTGTTTGCAATGATCGTGTGGCCGACGAGATCGGCGGGGGTCTGCGGGACGCCATTGCGCTCGAAATAGGATGGCGCGCCACAAACGACACGGCGCACGGTGCCGACCTTGGTAGCATTGTAGCTGGAATCCGGCAGGCGGCCGATGCGCACGGCGACATCGATCCCCTCTTCCACCAGATTGACGATGCGATCGAACAGCAGCACGCGGCCTGTGACCGCCGGATGCAGGGCCAGAAACGCTGTGACGATGGGCATTACGTAATATTGCCCGAACAGCACCGGCGCCGTGACGGTCAACATGCCGGAGGGCGTCGCGTAAGAGCCCCCAGCCGAGGCCTCGGCCTCATCGATATCGCTGAGAATACGGCGACAATCCTCGACATAGTGACGGCCCTGCGCCGTCAGTTTCACCGAACGCGTCGAGCGCAGGAACAGCCGCGCGCCGGTCACCTCTTCGAGAAAGGCGACAGCACGGGTCACGACCGGCGGGCTTATGTGCAGCTGCCGCGCCGCATCGGCGAAACTACCGGCATCGGCCACCTTCACCAGCACCTTCATGCATTGCAGCCTATCCAATGGTCTCTCCTGCCGTAAGCGAGATTATTTCGTATTCTGGAATAGTTTCTTGTTCACTATCGTACTTCTGTTCTCAGGTGGGAACAATCATCTTTGGGTCCGGCCCATCCCGCAACCCGGAGACTAAAACATGAAGCTCTATTCCCATCCGCTGTCTGGCCATTCCCACCGCGCCCGCCTGTTCCTCTCGTTGATCGGTGTTAGCGCCGATATCGTCGAGGTCGATCTCGCTAAAGCCGCGCACAAGACGCCGGAATTCCTGGCGCTCAATCCTTTCGGGCAAGTTCCAGTGCTGGAAGACGACGGTGTCATCGTGCCAGACTCCATCGCCATCCTGGTCTATCTCGCCAAGACATACGCTGAAAAGAGCTGGCTGCCGGAAGACGCGGCTGGTGCTGCCGCCGTACAGCGCTGGCTCTCCGTGGCCTCCGGTCAAATCGCCTACGGCCCTTGTGCTGCACGCCTTGTCACCGTCTTCGGCGCCAAGTTCGATGCCGATGAGGTGATCGCTCGCGCCCATGCCATCCTGACGCTGATCGACGCTGAGCTTGCCAGCCGCCGATGGATCGCGGCCGATCACCCAACGATCGCCGACGTCGCGCTCTATAGCTACATCGCCCGCGCGCCGGAGGGCAATGTCGACCGCTTTCGGTACCACAACGTCACCGCATGGCTTGCCCGCCTCGAAGCCCTTCCGGGTTTCTACCCCTTCCAGAAGACCCAGATCGGCATTGCCGACGCAGCCTGAGAACCACCCCGGAAACGTTGAACCTCCCCATGTTTTGAAAGGTCAGATCATGTTCACCGCCGACAAAGCCGAAAATGACTCTCCCTGGCATGCCGGGGAAATCGCCCTGCAGGAAACGGCTGGCGTGGCGGAACGAATGAGTGAAATCGGCCAGCGCGTGCTGCGCGATCACCTGATCGATCAGCACCGCGACTTCTACCCGCAACTGCCGTTCATCGTGCTTGGCAGCGTCGATGCTACAGGCGACGCCTGGGCGACGCTGCGGGCCGCCCGTCCTGGCTTTCTGCATAGTCCGGACATCCATACGCTGAGTCTCGACCTTACCCGTGACCCGGCCGATCCCGCCGATGCGGGCATGGAGGATGGCAGCGCTATCGGCATGCTGGGGATCGAGCTTCATACGCGCCGGCGCAACCGGCTCAACGGCACGATCAGCCGGCACGGAGACAATGGCTTTGAAGTCAACGTCGATCAGGCTTTCGGCAATTGTCCTAGATATATCCAGCTGCGGGACTTCACCTTCGTCCGCGATCCGTCTGAACGGACGGATCAGTTGGCGTTGCATCTGACCGAACTTGACACCAGGGCAAAGGAGATGATCGCCGGCGCCGACACCTTCTTCGTTGCCTCCTATGTGGATCGCGAGGGCGGGCAAAGACAGGTGGACGTGTCTCATCGCGGCGGCAAAGCTGGTTTTGTGCGGGTCGGCGGTGACGGCGTCCTGACCGTTCCGGATTTTGCCGGCAACCTGTTCTTCAACACGCTCGGCAATTTCGTCCTCAATCCGAAGGCCGGGCTGGTCTTTGCTGATTTCGACCGCGGCGAACTGCTGCAACTCACCGGCGAGGCAAAGGTCGTTCTGGATTCGCCGGAGATCGCCAGCTTTCAGGGCGCGGAAAGGCTGTGGCGCTTCACGCCACACAGGATTATCCGCCGTCCGGGTGCGTTGCCGCTGCGCTGGAAATTCCATGAGAACGGCTGGTCGCCCAGTTCGCTGATGACCGGGAGCTGGGATGCCGCCAGCGACGGAGCTGATGGTGATCAAAAACAGCTTTAACCCGTCAAATTCTACGGGCAGGCGCTTAGTAAAAACTCTCAGAAACTCGTCAGATTGTCCTCATGGCGGTTATTTTCTTGCGGAATCGCCGTAATATTCCTACAGAAACTACCCACGTGAACGCTTTTGAGGTCAAAAATGTCCAAAAGCGTTCATCGGCCTCGATGTAACTTCCTGTCTCCATTTCAGGGCGCCTTGCGGCAGTTCGCGCGCCACGACAGGCCATTGCGGCGGGTTCAAAGGGCGCTGCCGCGCCCATCCGAGGAGAGAGAAAATGAGTCTGAAGACATTGACCGCAGCGACCTTCGTCGCCTCGCTGGCCTTTGCGCCGCTCGCGCATGCCGATATCACCATCGGCCTGATCGCGCCGCTGACCGGGCCGGTCGCCGCCTATGGCGATCAGGTCAAGAATGGCGCAGAAACCGCGATCGAGGAAATCAACAAGAGCGGCGGCGTTCTCGGCCAGAAGCTCGTCCTGAAGCTCGGTGACGATGCCGGCGATCCGAAGCAGGGCGTATCCGTCGCAAACGGTTTCGTCGGTGACAGTATCCGTTTCGTCGTTGGTCCCGTGACCTCGGGTGTCGCCATTCCGGTTTCGGATGCGCTCTCTGAAAACGGCATCCTGATGGTGACGCCGACCGCGACCGCCCCAGATCTCACCAAGCGTGGTCTCACCAATATCCTGCGTACCTGCGGCCGCGACGACCAGCAGGCGACCGTCGCTGCGGATTACGTGCTGAAGAACTTCAAGGACAAGAAGATCGCCATCCTCAACGACAAGGGCGCCTATGGCAAAGGCCTGGCGGACGCCTTCAAGGCAACGCTCAATGCCGGCGGCGTGACCGAAGTTGTCAACGACTCGTTGACCCCCAATGAAAAAGACTACAGCGCGCTGACGGCAAAGCTGAAGCAAGCCGGCGTCGACCTGATCTACTTCGGCGGCTATCATCCGGAAGCCGGCCTGCTTGCCCGCCAGCTGCATGACATCTCCGTCAAGGCGCAGATCATTGGCGGCGACGGCCTTTCCAACACCGAATATTGGGCAATCGCCAATGATGCCGCTGCCGGCACGATCTTCACCAACGCGGCCGATGCCCTGAAGAGCGCGGATTCTCAGAGCGCCGTCGCCGCACTGAAGGCACGCAACATTCCGGCGGAAGCCTTCACGCTCAACGCTTATGCCGCCGTGCAGGTGTTAAAGGCCGGTATCGAAAAGGCTGGCAGTGCAGACGACGCGGAAGCCGTCGGCGCTGCGCTGAAGAAGGGCGAGTCGATCGACACCGCCATTGGCAAAGTTACCTACGGCGAAACCGGCGACCTGACCTCGCAGAGCTTCTCGCTCTACAAGTGGGAAGGTGGCAAGATCGTTTCGGCCGAATAAGCCGTCTCAATCAAGTCTTCAATGTTTTGCCGGGCCACATGTGGCCCGGCATTTTTATGTCCAACGATACTTACGACCCGTATCAGCAGACGGTGCGGAAACGATCAACGCAGGTGGAGAGGACTTCCTCCCCCGGCTTTTTCCACCAGTTCGCTTCCGAGAAGATTTCCACCTCCTGCGCGCCGACATAGCCGGCCTTTTCGATGGCGGCGCGGATGCGCTTCAGGTCGATGACACCGTCGCCCATCATGCCGCGGTCGAGCAGAAGATCCGTGGTCGGCACCAGCCAATCGCAGATATGGTGCGCCAGGATCTGGCCATTGGCGCCAGCGCGGGCGATCTGCTCATAAAGCTTCGGATCCCACCAGACGTGATAGACGTCGATGGCGACACCGACGCCCTCACCCAGCAGGTCGCAAATGTCGAGTGCCTGCTCCAGCGTGTTCACGCAGGCACGGTCGGCGGCATACATCGGATGCAGCGGCTCGATCGCCAGCGGAATGCCGGCGCTGCGGGCATGCGGCAGGATTGTCGCGATACCATCCGCCACCATTTCACGAGCTTGGCCGATGTCTTTTGACCCCTTCGGCAGGCCGCCAACGACAAGCACGAGGCAATCGGCATTCAACGCAGCCGCCTCGTCGATCGCCCGCTTATTGTCATCGATCGCCGCTTTCAAGCCCTCGGCATCGGCCGCCGGAAACATGCCGCCACGGCAAAGGCCGGTGACCTGGAGCCGGTTATCGGCCACGATCTTTGCAGCCTCGGCAAGGCCGATCTTATGCACCTGGTCGCGCCACGGCGCGATCGCGACGATATCCTGCTTCAGGCAGGCCTCGACCGCCTGAAGCAGGTCATATTGCTGGCGCACGGTCGCAAGATTGATGGAAAGGCCCGATATAGCCATGCAGATGATCCTCCCAGATCCTGTCCTCGATTAGGCGACGCCGACCGTTGCAAGGATCGTCTTCATCCGCTGCACGGCAAGATCCGGATCCCTCAGAACACGCGCCGTATCGGCCAGGCGGAAAAGCTCCGAAAGATGCACGATGGAGCGCGTGCTTTGCTGGCCGCCCAGCATCTGGAAATGATCCTGAAAGCCATTGAGATAGGCGAGGAAGACGACGCCGGTCTTGTAGAAGCGCGTCGGCGCCTTGAAGATGTGGCGTGACAGCGGAACGGTCGGCGCCAGTATCTGATGGAAAGCATCGAGATCATTCTGAGCGAGCTTGGAGAGGGCCGCACTTGCCGCCGGCGCAATCGCGTCGAAGATGCCGAGCAGCGCATGCGAATAACCCTGGCTGTCGCCGGCGATCAGTTCTGCATAGTTGAAATCGTCTCCGGTATACATCTTGATCGCCGGGTCGAGACGGCGACGCATAACGATCTCTTTTTCGGCCGACAGCAGCGAGATCTTGACGCCATCCACCTTGGAGGCGTTGTCGTTGATGATGGCGACGACCGTCTCCATGGCGCGCAGATCGTCCGATGAGCCCCAATAGCCTGCCAGCGCCGGATCGAACATCGAGCCGAGCCAATGGATCATCACCGGCTCCTTCACCTGTCCGAGAATGCGGTTATAGACGCGGATGTAATCATCCGGCCCCTTGGCGGCGGCGGCAAGCGCACGGCTCGCCATCAGGATGATGCGCCCACCCTGGCCTTCGACGAAGGCGACCTGCTCCTCATAGGCGCGGATGACGTCATCGATGGTGACGTCGGGGCCGGGCGCCAGATGATCCGTGCCGGCGCCATAGGCGATCAGCGCGTCCGGACGATTGCGGGCGGCCGATTGTGCGTGGGTGATCAACTCCTTGGCCCCGGTCCAGTCGAGGCCCATGCCGCGCTGCGCCGTGTCCATGGCTTCCGCCACGCCGAGACCGAGATCCCAGAGATATTCGCGAAACGCGATCGTCCGCTCCCAGTCGATGTTGCGATCGAGCCAGGGATCGTTGTCGGCCAAGGGATCGACAACGATGTGGGCAGCCGCATAGGCAACACGGTTGAACCGATGGCCAGTAACCGGGCGCTCCGGCGGGCTGAGCGGCGTGTTGGCGACGGTGAAATCGGCAAGCTTACCGTCAGCAGTCGGTAAACGAAGGGTCTTCGTCATGGTCTCGCTCTCCTAGCGGGCGGCAAGTGCCGGGACGTCGATCCAGCGGCGCTCCACCCAGCTCTTCTGAGCAAGCTCGGCAAGCTGAACGCCCTTTGCACCCTCACGCAAAGTGAATCTCCACGGTGCGTCCTCAACGACATGGCGCAGGAAATCCTCCCACTGCACCTTGAATCCGTTGTCGAAGGGCTGCGTATCCGGCACTTCGTCCCAGGTATTGAAAAAATCGATCGTCTGCGGTTGATCGGGGTTCCAGACTGGCTTCGGCGTGTTGACGCGATGCTGCGTGAAGCAGCGCATCAGGCCACAAACCGCCGAACCATGCGTACCGTCGACCTGAAAGGTGACGAGATCGTCACGACGGACGCGCACGGCCCAGGAGGAATTGATATGCGCGACGATGCCACCCTCAAGCTCAAAAGTGGCATAGGCGGAATCGTCGGCATCGGCGACATAGGTCTTGCCATTTTCGTCAACACGGCTTGGAATATGGGTCGCGCCGTAGCAGCTGACTGCTTTGACTTCGCCGAAGAGATTGTCGAGCACATAGCGCCAATGCGGCAGCATATCGAGGATCATCCCGCCGCCCTCGGCCTTGCGGTAGTTCCAGGAGGGCCGCTGCGCCTTCACGCCCCAGTCGCCCTCGAAGACCCAATAGCCAAACTCGCCGCGCACGGAGAGGATCTTGCCGAAAAAGCCGCTGTCGCGCAGCATGGCGATCTTGCGAAGGCCCGGCAGAAAGAGCTTGTCCTGCACCACACCATTCTTGACGCCGCGGCGCTCCGCCGAAGCGGCAACCGAAAGCGCCTCGTCCAGCGTCTCGGAAATCGGCTTTTCGCAATAGACATGCTTGCCGGCGGCAATCGCCCGCTCCAGCAGGGCGACGCGCATCTGCGTCGAGCCGGCGTCGAAGAAGATCGTGTTGTTCGGATCGGCAAGGGCGCCGTCGAGATCGGTGGTCGTCTTGGCGACACCATGCTCGCGCGCGATCTCCGCGATTTTTTCGGCGTTGCGGCCGACCAGAGTCGGCTCGGGCATCAACCTGTCGCCGTTCGCGAGCAGCACGCCGCCCTGATCACGGATCGCCAGAATCGAGCGCACCAGATGCTGATTGTACCCCATGCGGCCGGTGATGCCGTGCATGATGATGCCGATCGGCTTTGTCGCCATAAGTCATTCCTCCCGTAAATAACTATATAGTTACATAACTGACACGACAAAGCGCCGCTGTCAACGACCGTCGTCAACGGTTGCTGCGGCAAAAATGTTGATTGGCTCAAATCGGGCGGCGCGCGGTCCTAGGGACGCAGATAGGCGAAAATGACCTCGATGATATGTTCGCCCCAGGCATCAATTTCCGACTTTTCGGAGAGGTTTCGCTGAAAAATCGTCGACAGCGTCCAGCGGTTCGTCAGGAAGAACGAGCCAAGCGCCGCGATGCTCATATAGATCTTGACGGGATCGCAGTCGGAACGGAAATCGCCGGTCGCAACACCGCGCCCGAGCAGGCCGGAAATCTCCGCAACCAGCGGCGAATGCAGCTCGAAAATCCGGGCCGAGCGCTTCAGGAAGCGGGCCTTCTGCATGTTCTCCGTGCTGAGAATGCCGAGGAATTCCGGATGATCCAGGAAATATTTCCATGTGAAAACAACCAGCTCCCGCATGCCCTCCGTGGGGCTGCGATGCGAGAGATCAAGCCTTGCTTCCGCTGAACGAATGGCAACATAACTGCCCTCGAGGACCGCGACATAGAGCGCGTCCTTGCCACCGAAATAATGATAAAGCATGCGCTTGTTGATCTTGGCGCGCTCGGCAATGGCATCGACCCGGGCGCCACCATAGCCACGCTCGGCAAACTCCTTGGTAGCCGCCGCCAGGATCGCCTTGCTCGTGCGCTCCGCATCTCTAAGCCGCGGCCGCTCGACGGGCGGGCTCGATATCGCTTGGCCGGCGGCCTCGACATCAACGCTCTTCGATCGGCTCTTTGCGGTTTTGGCTTCAGACATCAAAGTTCCCGGCTACATTGGGCAAGGCCGGTGCGGCCTTCTCGTCACCGACAAGTAACCGATCGGCGCGCAAGTTGACAGTCTCCCACAAAACGGAGACCTGAGTAACTACATAGTTATATAAATTTCTGCTTTTGCGAAAGCGACCTGGCTCGTCGGTCACCCCCCTATCCAAGCCTGCCCATCAGCCCACGGGCAAGCGAAGCCGATTAGCCGAAACCGCCTTGCTTTCGACGGCCGCTCGGCCCAAGACAACACAAACGAAGCAATATCGGACGGCTCCATGACGGATAAACAGATTGTGATCATCGGTGGTGGGCCAGCCGGCCTGATGGCGGCCGAAGTGTTGTCTCTTTCCGGTCATCAAGTCACCGTCTATGACAGCATGCCGACCGTCGCCCGCAAATTCCTGCTCGCAGGGAAATCCGGCCTCAACATAACCCATTCCGAGGATTTTGCCCGCTTTGCCAATCGTTTCGGCCCTGCCTCCGAACGGCTGCGTCCTGCCCTCGACGCCTTCACGCCCGACGATATCAAAGCCTGGACGGCGGGGCTCGGTACGGAGACATTCACCGGCTCCTCCGGTCGAGTTTTTCCAAAGGCGATGAAGGCCTCGCCGCTGCTGCGCTCCTGGCTTGGCAGGCTGGAGGCACAGGGCGTCAGGATTTTGACGCGGCATCGCTGGTCGGGCTTCGCCGAAGACGGCTTCATCTTCGAGACACCCGAGGGACGAAAAATCGTGCATTGCGACGCGGTGCTACTGGCGCTCGGCGGCGCCAGCTATCCCCGGCTCGGTTCCGACGCCGGTTGGATCGATTGGCTGCGAGACAAGAGCGTCGATATCCGCGATTTCCAGCCCGCCAATTGTGGCTTCGACGTCGCCTGGAGCGCAATCTTCAAGGAGCGCTTCGCCGGCATACCGCTGAAGGCGGTCACGGCAACATCCGATGCCGGGACCTTTCCCGGCGAGTTCGTCATTTCCCAACACGGCATCGAAGGCAGTCTTGTCTATGCCCATGCTGCATGCCTGCGCGACCGGCTCGCAAGCGACGGCAAAGCAGCGCTGCTGCTCGATCTCGCACCCGGCCGGACAATGGAACGGCTGTCGCGCGACCTGGCGCGGCAGGATACAAAAGCCAGCCTCTCCAATCGTCTCCGCAAAGGTGCTGGGATCGAGGGCGTCAAGACGGCGTTGCTACGGGAACTCGCCCCTCCGACTGCTCTCGCAGATCCGGTGCAGCTATCGCGGCTGATCAAGGCCCTGCCGATTCCGCTTCTGAAACCGCGTCCCATCGCCGAGGCCATTTCGTCCGCCGGCGGCATCCGCTGGGATGGTATCAACGACGGATATATGTTGAAGGCCCTTCCCGGCGTCTTCGTCGCCGGGGAGATGCTCGACTGGGAAGCGCCAACCGGCGGCTATCTCCTCACTGCCTGCTTCGCCACCGGACGCGCCGCGGCGAGAGGAATGGAAGCCTGGCTGCGGCGATAGCCTCCTCGCTACGCGAGCGCCGTCATCCGATCCGCCCATTCGCCATCAGCCATGCCACCGACTCCTGTACGGCCTGCAACGAGGTATAGCGTGGCGCATAACCGAGAAGACGTTGAGCCTTGGCGATAGAGCAATTGGGGCTGCGGGCGATATGCTCCCAGGTCGCCGTCGCATCCTCCGGCGTCTGCCCTTCCGCCCATTTGTCATAGGAAAGAAACTCCAGTTTCGGCTCATGGCCGAACCAGCGCGACATCGCTTCGGCATAGCCTCGAAGCGTCAGCGCGCCATTAGAAACCGCATGAAAACTCTCGCCGGTGGAGGCCCGCCAATTGGCGATCGCGCCCATGAACATCTGGGCGACATCGTCGGCATGGACATGGTGGACCGTCTCCAGGCCGAAATTCGGCAATGCGAGCGTTTCGCCGCGCGCCAGGGTCGAAAAGGCAGAAAGATTGAAATGGCCAGCCGGATTGAGCGGCGCCCAACCGGGGCCGACGATATGGCCGGGGTGGATCAGCGTGGTGGGAAAGCCCTTGTTGCGCGCCTCGCCCAGCAGATAGGTCTCGATGGCGGCTTTCTGAATTCCATAGTCGCCGAAGGGCCGCTTCGGCGCCTCCTCAAGTGTCGGCACGACGGTGGGATAACCGTGCGTCCAGATCGTGCCCGTATGCAGGAAGTGGCCGACATGGCCGGACAGCGTTTCGGTCAGATGCCGGGCACTTTCCAAGGTGAAGCAGATCATGTCGATGACGATATCGGCCTTCAGCCCCCGGATCGCCAGCCCGAAACTGCCGTCCTTTTCCATTGCCGCACGATCCATCGACACTTGCTCGACATCATCCCAGGCTCGGTTCGGCGAATAGGGCTTCGCCTGGCCGCGACTGATCGCAACCACCTCATGCCCGGCTTCGACCAGTCGCGGCACGAGATAGGTGCCGATATGGCCGGTTGCGCCGATGATCACTGCACGCGTCATGATGTCCTCCCAAGGATATTTTCAAAATTGGATGATGCCGAAATCCGGAATGAAGAAAACGATTGGCCTAGAGAATAGGCGCAAGTTCCACCTTGTCATCCCCGAACGGAAGACGACGGCATCTTTCTTATGACCGCCACCCGCACGCAGCGTGACTGATCCGCTTCGCGGTCCTCATCCTCGGAGCGCCTTCCGGATGCAGCAGAAATGCATCGCGTCGTAAGGATAGGCCACCCTTTGGTCCAGTTGCTTACGCGTTGGATGTTGCCTTGGGCATGACGATGCGGATGGGACGAGTGCCGATCGGTGCACCGGTCACACGGTCTATGGTAACGGGGTCGATTTCTGTGCCGTTCTCTGCATCGAAGAACCGAGTGACATCGCCGCCGTTGCGATGCTTGCGCCCCCAGGCACCAAGGGCAAACAGCACAGGAAGGAAATCCTGACCGGCTGGTGTCAGCACATATTCATCCCGAGGCGGCCGCTCGGAGTAGCGCCGTTTCTCCAAAAGCCGTTCCTCCGTCAGCGCAGCCAGGCGGCTGGTCAGCATAGTCGGCGCGATGCCCAAGTTCTTGCGGAACTCATCGAAACGAGTGGATCCGGCATGGGCGTCGCGCATGATCAGCATGCTCCAGGCGTCCCCGACCAAGGCAAGACTGCGGGCGATCAGGCAGGGCTGGTCTGAAAGATTCTTCATGTTGGTATCTTTTTAATAGTGACTTGATTTGAATTTGATAGTAACTCATGACGCATCGATGTTCCATCACAAAACGGGACATTGCCTGCCACGGCACGTCACGGCAACTCAGGAGCCACGCTATGAAATACTACCTTTGCAAGTACATTCCGCCGCGCGCGGACTTTCTGGCCACGATGACCGCCGACGAACAGCAATGGATGAAACAGCACGGGGCCTTTCTTGATGAGCGGCTCAACGAAGGAAAGATCGTCGCCCACGGCCCCGTAATGGATCCAGCCGGCGGTTACGGTGTCTCGCTCTACCAGATTGCCGATGACCAAGACATTCAGGCGATCACGTCAGAGGATCCCATCGTCAAGAATGGTGCCGGCCACTATGAGCATCATCCCATGCTCCATTTGAAGGCGCGTGGCTAACGCAGCCCAGGAGCTGGATTGCTTTTGGGCATCGGCCAACGCCGTTCGAAACACTTTTCAAGATCACCCACCGGCAGTTGATCCAGCCGCTGAGATTATGAGCAGGAAAACACCCATGACAACCGCACTCATTACTGGCGCATCGAGCGGTATCGGTGCCGTCTACGCACGCCGCCTCGCAGCCCGTGGTCATGATCTGGTCCTTGTCGCTCGTGCGACTGATCGCCTGAACACGCTCGCCGAAGAACTCCGAGGCGCGCACGGAGTTGTAATCGAGGTCATCACCGCGGACCTCATCGACGGCCCACAGCTTGACAAGGTGATCGATCGTCTCCGTTCCGACCCACCGATCGACATCCTGGTCAACAAGGCTGGCGCCGGTTTGATGGGCGGCTTCACAGCCGCCGATCCCGATCAGATGTACAAGCTGCTGCGGCTCAACGTCCTCGTCCCGACGCTGCTGACATCGGCGGTGATAGGTAAAATGGTGGAACGCGGCAGCGGTTCAATCATCAACATCGCCTCCGTACTGGCGCTTCTGCCAGAATATTCGGCGGGGATCTACGCGGCCACTAAATCCTATCTGATGACGCTGTCGCAGAGCCTGGCCGCCGAAGTCACCGCAAAGGGTGTCTATGTGCAGGCCGTACTGCCCGCAGCGACACGCACGGAAATCTACGACCGCGCCGGCGGCGATATCAGCAAGGTTCCCAATGTCATGGAAGTGGAGGATCTCGTCGATGCCGCACTGATCGGCTTTGACCGCAAGGAACTCGTCACCATCCCGCCGGTCCCTGACGCTGCCGCATGGGATCCATTCGAACAGGCGCGCTTCGCATTGGCACAGGGCTTCAGCAATTCTGAACCGGCCGCAAGATACCGCGCGTAATCATTACGTGGCGCCGGCTCTGGATCGGGGTCGGCGCAATTGAACTTGGCCTTCCCAGTCGGTCGCCCGCAAGCGATCCGACTGGGAAGGCTCTTTTTCAGCGGACTGGTGACAGACTTACCGCGGGTTTGTCACCGGCCAATGAAAGCTCAGCATCGATGGCAGCAACGTTCCCAGCAGCTCTGCTTCCGGATTTTCGCTTTTGAGCACAAAAGAAAATTTGTCTTCGATCGCCATATGGGCAATCCCGTGGATCGTGGACACAGCCGAAACGATGCCTGGGTGCGCGGCCTGTTCAAGATCGGGCCGAAAAGGCGATCCGTAATATTCCGCGGCGGCGAGAACAAAGGCCGTCATCGCTGTATAGACGGCAGGTTCAAAGTCGGGGTGATGTCGGTTCACGAGATCCTTGCGGCAGATCAGGCGGAAATGCCCGGGATTGTCGAGAGCATATTTGACATAGGCCGATCCCACAGACTGAAGCCTCTGCGCGGCGGTTTGGTCTTCAACAAGAGCGTCGGACATGTATCGAGCAAGCTCTGCATAGGCCGCGATCGCCACCTCGGTGAGAAGCCCGACCATGCTGCCAAAATGATGTTTTGGCGCGCCGGGAGACACACCGGCCCGGCGGGCCGCCTCCCTTAAGGAAAATCCCTCAACGCCGCTTTCCCGGATGATCTCATCGGACGCGGCAATCAGAGCCGAACGGAGTTCTCCGTGGTGGTAGTTGTCCCGCGCTGTCACGTTCACGTTCAAGTCCTCAAAAAATTTTCGCCACCATCTATACACCGTTCAAATTTCCCTTTACAAGGAAAATATACAGTGTATAGATCGCATCTGTCCAGTTCACGCATAACCGAAATTTCAGGGATTTGCACCCATGAGTAAATCAGTCGCTCTTACCGAGAAAATACCCTCGCGGGTTTGTCGCTCGTCCGAGCAACTGGATTTTTTTCGGGCGTGGATCGCGAACCCGCTGCGTGTAGCGTCTGTCGTTCCATCGAGTTCACACCTTGCGATGGCGATCACGCAGGAGATTTCTGCGGCGACCGGTGGAATGCTTGAACTCGGTCCCGGCAACGGCCCAACCTGCCCGGTCCCTCGCAGACTGCTGGATCGTCTTGGATTGAAGGCGGTCCGGCTGAGCTGGACATACGCCAATTTCCCGCCGGCCAGCGTCTACAAGATCACACGCAGGCAGGTGCTGAACTAAGTCTCACCCTTAACCTCTCCAACAATCGGGTTCCAACCGGGCGATCTCATCAGGTCGCCTGATCCGAAACGACGACCAAAACATCTCACACCCCATTGCCCTTGGTGGCACCACTTGAAGGAAAAATGAAATGAGCAACAACAATCGCGGCGTCGCCGTCATCACAGGTGCAGCGTCCGGTATCGGTCTCGCCACGGCAAAAGCCCTCGTAACTGCTGGCTACCGCGTCTTCGGAACCAGCCGCAAGGCGACGGTCGGCTCTGCCAATGGCATAACAATGTTGACGTGTGACGTGACGGACGATCAATCCGTCGTGAGCATGATCGCCGAGGTCATGAAGCAGGCTGGCCGCATCGACCTGCTTGTCAACAATGCCGGCGGTGCCTTGATCGGGGCAGCGGAGGAATCCTCCGTCGAACAGGCTCAGGCCCTTTTCGACCTCAACGTATTCGGCATCATTCGTGTCACCAATGCGGTTTTGCCGATCATGCGAAACCAGCACAGCGGCCGCATCATCAACATCAGCTCGGTTGTCGGCTTTATTCCGAGCCCGTTCAGCGCGCTCTACACCGCGACAAAACACGCGGTTGAAGGCTACTCCGAATCCCTCGACCATGAAGTTCGCTCGCTGGGAATCCGCGTTCTGCTCGTCGAACCTGCATTTACACGCACATCTCTAGATCATAACTCGACCCAGCCCGACCGGATGATCGATGTTTACGACGCAGGCCGTAAAACGACCGAAGCCGTCTGGAACAGCGCTATCCAGGCGGGTGATGCGCCCGAGGTTGTCGGTGCCGCTGTCGTCACCGCGGCCACCGCCAAATCGCCGAAGCTCCGCTACCCCGCCAGCAAGGCGGCCCGCCAGCTGTACTTCCTACGTCGCTTTGTTCCTGCGAATGCCTTCGACAAGAGCCTCCGCAAGCAGATGAAGTTGCCGGTCTGATAAGACCAATCCAGACGGACCAGCATACCTCCTCCACCGGCCAGGTGCGCGGCGATATTCCGCTCCGAGGAAATATGAAAATGTCACACGGAGCGCGCCTGAACCGCGCGCTCCGTCCCCTGGATAGCGTGATTGCGAAGAAAGCATCGCTGACTTCAAATCGATGAGGCTATCGGGCCGATGGTTTACAAGCGGCTATCCTACCAAATGCCGACCACCGACGTCCGCACTTGTGTCGAAGATGCGTGCTCGGCGGCAACCCGATCGACATAAGCACCACATGCTTGCAATCAGTGCACCTGCGTCGGCGCTGCCCTTTTCCGGCACAGAACTCTCAGTCTGAACGGCTGTTTTTCATCCGTGAAAAATATGCTGCGGATTTGGCGGTATACAGTCCGCTCTGTCATCCCTATCTCGTATTCAACGGTAGATGATCGAGGAGGATGCGATGCTGACGAAACCTGACAAGGTCACGACGATCAGTCTTTGGAATGGGCACGAGATTCCACGGCTCGGCATGGGCTGCTGGGCGATCGGCGGACCGTTCTACGCAGGCGATGTGCCACTTGGCTGGGGAGAGGTCGACGACGATGAGTCGATCCGCGCTATTCATCGCGCCGTTGATCTCGGCATCCGCTTCTTCGATACGGCTTCGAACTATGGGGCGGGACATTCCGAGAAGGTTGTCGGCCGCGCTATTGGTAATCGCGACGATATTGTCATCGCCACGAAGTTCGGTTTCGCAACCGACGAGGAGAGCAAGCAGGCGACCGGGGCCTTTGCCGATCCCGCCTTCATTCGTCAGTCTGCCGAGACGTCACTGAAGCGGTTGAAGCGTGAGCGGCTGGATCTGCTGCAGTTTCACCTGAACGACTTTCCGTTGGAGGCGTCCGACGAGGTCTTCGAAACGCTTGAAGCCCTGAAAGCTGAAGGTAAAATCGATGCGTTCGGTTGGAGCACTGATTACACTGATCGCGCCGCCCGGCATGCCCGGCGGAAGGATTTCGTTTCCGTCCAGCACACGATGAACGTTTTCGAGCAGGTTCCGGACATGATCGATGTGGTCGAAAAGAACGGCCTGATCTCTATCAATCGCGGCCCGCTGGCTATGGGACTTCTCAGCGGTAAGTTCACAGCTGAAAAGACCGTTGGCGCAAAGGACGTTCGCGGCGCGAGCCTTGATTGGATGATCTATTTCAAGGATGGCAAAATCGCGCCGGAATTTGCAGCACGGCTGGATGCTGTGCGCAACCTGCTGACGGCGGATGGACGCACGCTGACGCAGGGTGCACTTGCCTGGCTCTGGGCGCGCTCCGGCCGTACATTGCCGATACCGGGCTTCCGGACCGTTGCACAGGTGGAGGAAAATGTCGGGGCATTGCAGAAAGGCCCGCTGGCGCAGGACGTGATGGACGGTATCGACGAGGCCCTCGCCGGCCTTTAGGCGCGATTGCGGACATTGAACGCCCAGCTCCCAGGCCAGTCCTTGATGACCCTCATCCCCTCGATCTGATTGCTACCACACGGCGTGAGGCTCCAGCCAAAGACCTAACCAGACATGCACCGGCCCACAAATAGGCGGATACCGCCCTTATGTTCTCAAATCACTGCGGAAGGGGTGCGAAGTATCATTGCCAAGCCCTCCGCTCTGAGTGTATGGACTGTCACCGAAACATATGAAACAGCTACATCAGGGGAAAAAAGCTTGCAAGTCCTTGTTAGAGACAACAATGTCGATCAGGCGCTACGCTTTCTGAAGAAGAAATTGCAGCAAGAGGGTGTTTTCCGGGAAATGCGGATTCGCGAGTCCTATGAAAAGCCTTCCGAAAAGCGCGCTCGCGAGAAGGCTGAAGGGATTCGCCGTACACGCAAGCTCGCACAAAAGAAACTGAACCGCGAGCTCGGCATAAGTACCGCTAAAAAACCTAAGACGGCTACCCGCTCTAAGTAGCTGTAACCTAGTCTCCATCAAAAGCGTCCTCAGTTCCGAATTGACCCGGAAGCGGCCGACCGATGCTGAACTATGTTCAGCGGACCTATTTTCTTGATAGTGTTCCCAAGGATCGGATCGCCATGCGTGTTGCTTCGGGCCTGGTTGACGAAATGATTGAGCATGTGTCGACGAGCAGTTTGGTAGCGCCCTCAAGGCCTACCGAAACTGGGAGTGTTCCGTTGTGAATCGGCAACGAACATTGCTCCCAGTGGATTTGGCATTAAGCGCCTGATCATGCTGATCGACTGGTGGCACTGCGGGGTCATCGTCGGCGCCGCGCACGCGTGCGCCGATTTCCAAAATAGCCTCGAAAATCAGAGCCACGCACTCGTCTAGCGAGGGTCAGTGTTGGCTGCCGATTCACAATCGGACAATTCCGCGTTCACCGACGATTATCCACCCCGTCTGGCACCTTCAAAGAACAGGAGCATGGCAAGCCCGAGCAATCCGGCAGCCGCGCCGATGACCGCTGTTCCGGAATAACTGCTTGCCCCCGTTCCGACCGCAAAGATGAGAGCGCTGAGGCCAGCGCTCACGAAAATGTTGACGGATATCAGGGCACTCCCAAGCCCAGGGCGCTCGGCAATCAGATCCTGCAAGTATGTGATCGGAATGCTGATGAGAGCAGCCGCTCCGATCCCGCTGATAAGGGTCAGCGCATAGACGTGCCAGGGCGCTGAGGCCAGCCCGAGCAGCAGCAGGTAGATAACATAGATGATCGTGCCTATGGCCAGCGCGGTGACATGGCTCATGACCCGCTGGGCGCGTCCCCACACGACGATGAATACGACTTCAAGAAGCGCTACTATCCCCACGAGTACGCCGATATCGGTGACCGTCCCATGGGCCGCGCCGGTGACGATGAGGGGTAGAATGGCGCCGTTGACATGAAGCGTGCTGCTAATCAGCGCCACCGCGATGACGCGCGCAAAGACCGGTGGAGAGACGACCTCGCCGAGTGCCGCAAGATAGGAAAGATGGCGCGTTGCCGCCTTGTCCGTGCCGTTCTGGCGCGGAAGGAAAACCGCGATCAGTCCAAAGCAGACCGCGCAGGCCAGAGCCGCGAAAAGATAGGCAGGCAGCATGCTCGAAGAATTTACAAGCAGGGCGCCGGTAATACCTGGCACGAGAACCCAGGACAGCGAAATCATCGCCCGGACGCCCGAGTTGACGGTAGCGACGTCGTTACGCTCCATTCCCGTGGTTGCGACCCTGACATTGGCAAAAAGCAGCGAATTGAGGGCGCCGTAGACTGGCAGGAAAAACAATGCGCTGAGAATGAAGGTCGCCTGCGCCGGAATGACATAGACTGCCCCATAACCCAGGATGCCGAAAATGGCGACCGTCAGCATCATCGTGCGGTATTCGCCGAGCCTGTCCGCCAGATTTCCAAGCAGAATGCTGACGATGACGTTCACCGCGGCCGCAGAAAAGATCAGGGCCGAATAGAGCCCATTGCTCAGGCCGAGCTCGCGAATACCCACGACGGACTGATAAGGCGATGTTGCAGCTCCGGCAAAACCGAAGGCAAAGATGGCAAGCATGCTCACCCGGATCGTCGGGTCGCGGAATACTTCGGGAATGAGGCGGGTCATCGGTGATGTCGAGGGTCTGGCAAATCACCCGGGCGCGGGTGACAGGGTTCTAGCAGGTTTAAGCCCAGCCGAAACCTGCTAAGGCGAAATATTCACTGCTTCGGCGCGCTAAAAAGTGTGCCGGCGGTTAATATCAGCACGCGCTAACCTCCGCGCTTTGGAGGCTTAAGATCGGCAATCCGATTTATGGAGCTCTTATAGTTGATCTAGCGCAAGTCGACCCGAAAGGACCGGATCGTTCGCTCAGCGCTAATACAGAAGGAAAGCTGCTTTAAGCAGGCCTAGCCGATGCGCGGCTTCTATAGCTTCCGTCACTGGAATTGCCGCAAACAAAACAAGGCCATCGCGAAATGTGTTCCAGAGCATAGAGGGCCGAAATCTATGTTCTTTTAGATCGTCTTTGTAAGCGGAAAACCTTGGCCAGAAACGCGGTGTCGTTTTGAGATATCGTCTGTACGCGTCACCGAATTCGCCGAGAAGATATCTCTCTTCACGCTTGACGACCACATGGAAGATCACCCAGCAGGCGGCTCCACAGAAGAGCCCGAACGTCAGCATCTCTGTTTGCAGGCCGATCCCAATTGCGGCCGAGATCGATCCGACGTAAAGCGGATTTCTGCACAAACTATAAGGACCATCGGACAACAGGTCCTTGTTCTTTTTCCCACCGATATAAAGCGTGCACCACAATCTGATACCGAAGCCGCATAGGATCATGAGGACGCCGAGAACCTCGAGCGAGAAGTCATAATATGTGTTGTCGTAAACCGGTTTGATGGCAAGCAGACTTGCTCCGACAATAAAGCAGCCAGCGACTATCGTGTATCGTCGCTTCCGCTGAAGATTGCCAAGTTTGTAGGGCGCTGATTGTTGCATGTTTTCTCCAGTGGGATGTAATGAGCGCACACGCCTAACCGAAGCGGCTGACGATGCTGCACGAACGTATCCGCAACCAAGCGCGGAAGATTTCTGTTTGAGGCTGTGCTTTTATATGTAAAATACACATACAACAGAGTTGATAGCCAGAGCAACAAAAACATGCATAATACACGTATTGATGATCCTTTTGTCGTTATCCATGGCGCGCTTGTCGATATCGTCGGGATCATGAACAGTCCGCAACGCGATGCCGCCATGATCCGGGAAGCCGGAATTTCACTGGATCGGGCCTTGTTTCCCCTGCTCCTCATAGTGGCCCGCAAGGGCCCGATCAGCGTCACGGATCTTGCTGACCTGGTGGGGCGCGATCACTCCACCGTGAGTAGGCAGATCCCCAAACTTGAGGAACAAGGCCTCATAGAACGTCGATCGGCGGGAACCGATCGACGCGTCCGCGAGGCCATCATAACCCCGGCTGGCAAAGAAATGACGGCCATCATCGACGCGACGCGAAAACAAGTTGCGGGGAGAATGCTCAAGGATTGGAACGATACGGATCTCCATAGTCTCGCCGTGCTCATCCGCAGACTGGCAGATGACGTTTTGAATATCCCCTCATGACATTGAGCGAATATCGTCATCCAGATGGCGATACTTTGGCACCATTCTCGGCGACGGCGGGGGGAAGTCCCTCCCCGGTCCCTTCTCTTGGCATGGCGAAAATTGCTGTGGGACAGGCGGGAAGGCTGTGTGGCGCCGCCCGCTTGGGTCACCTCAGTTTTGGGCTGCGAGCCCAACGCGTTTCAAATGAGCCTTGAGCATATTGATATCGGCGGACGGGACAATTGCGCTCAGATAGCCGTCCGGACGCACCAGAACCCAGTCGCCGGCTTCGACGTTGTAACCATCCCGGATGTGGCCTTGGTCATCTACTATGTCGCCCCGCGGTCCGACCGCGTGGATATGCAGGCCAGGGCGCGGTGCGATCGCAGATAGGCGATCTACCTCATAGCCGAGCAACGTCCAGTGACTACCTTGATACAGATCGAAAAGCCATTTTTGCTGACCCGAAGATCCTCGAATGGGCGCGTCCGGTGCCCTGTCGCCCGCTGACACGCCAAGTCCGCGCGCTGGCCCTGCAAAATTAAGGATCGAGGTGGGATAGCAAAGGTCGAGCTGATGCACTTCACGTCCACGCTGCATAGAGCCGGCCTTTGCCGCATCCAGCAATTTCGTTGCGAGGCCCAACATGCTGGCCGCTATAGGGCGACGCTCTTCTTCATAACTGTCCAGCAAAACATCTGGCGCTCCGCACAAGATCGATGCGAGCTTCCATCCGAGATTATAGGCGTCCTGAACACTCGTATTGAGCCCTTGCCCACCTGTCGGCGGATGGGTGTGGGCCGCATCCCCGGCAAGAAAGACACGTCCGTCACGATAGCGATCGGCCAGGCGTGCGTTCATCGTGTAGGCCGAAGCCCAGAAAACCGATTGGATCACGATATCCGCGCGTCCGGTGCGTTCAGTAAACAATGCCGATAAGCCTGCCGCAGATAAATCGACGTCGCCCTCGAGAGGGATCGGCCCCTGTACCTGGAAGAGATCCGTGCCAGCGAGCGGGCACAGAGATATCTGGCTCGTCATCAGACCCTCGTTGAACCGGTGCCAGACATCGCGCGAAACGCCCGTTGCGGTGACATCGGCAACGATTGCCCGTACGCCGAGCGTCTTGCCGGGAAACCCGATTTCGAGCGTATGCCGTACAAAGCTCCTGCCACCATCGGTGCCGACGAGATAACGGGCACGAACCGTCTCTTCACCAGTTGAATTGACGATCGTTGCAACAACGCAGTCTCCGTCCTGCGAAAAGCCGTTCAGCTCGTGACCGAACTCCGGCCGATGACCAAGCTCCAGCAGGCGCTCGCGAAGGATGCTTTCAGTGAGGAATTGCGGGAGCATCAGGCTCGTCGTGAACGGCTCTGCGGGCGTCGCGGCCACAGTTTCAAAGACAGCCTTGTCCTCGAAACTGCCGTCACTGCGGTACTTCCGTTCGGGAGGATATGCGCCGCCAGCCGCGACGATACGGTCCACAATACCCATGTCGGCGAAAACTTCGAGTGTTCGGGGCTGGATGCCCTTTCCTCTCGATCCATCAAACGGCTTTTCCAGTTTCTCGATCAAGCGGAAGTTCACGTTGCGACGGGCAAGTTCGATCGCGAGAGCAAGACCCGCAGCGCCTGCGCCAGATATCAAAACGTCGATTTCATGTTTCTTCATACCACTCACCTCATTTGTATGTAAAATACACATATTCAAGGCGCGGAAAGGAGTCAAGAAATATTGTGTATATTACACGCAATCGCACGACTGATGCCGTACGCATATGAAATCCAAGATATTTTGTGAAGCGACATGACCAACACAACGCCCGAGGCTTGAAGCTCCTCGGCGGGGCCGTAGGCCACGAACTGTGCGATGATCGCCAGAGCGGTGAAAGCCGCTGGTGCGTTCGTCATCGCACTCTCTGTCAATATAACTTATTGATATCATAGAGTTATTTACAACAACCGGATACCTTGGCGCTACCGGATCTCATCCTCGGCGCGGATATAGACCTGCAACGTGTAGCCGATATGCTCGGTCATCAGCGCCCGAGCGCGCTCGACGTCACGGTCGAGCGCCGCATCCATCAGCGCCGTGTGGTGCTCCATCGCCATCGCGTCGCGCAAAGCGGCGACCGCCTTTTCATAACCGATCGTCAGGCCGGCGGCGGCGCGCTGGGTTGGCGCCAGGCCCAGGAAACGGTGATGGCGGCGGAGCTGGTCGGAAATTGTGCTTTGAAAGCGTTGCAGCCAGTTCGATGATGCCGCGCTGATCAGCGCGGCGTGAAAGGCCGTATGTTTCTCGTCCCATTCGTCGGCCATCTCCTCGGAAGCTGCATCGGGGACGATCTTGCAGCGCGACAGGCGGTAGTGGGCAGTGACGACGGCGGATTCCCAGTCCGGGCCGCCCTTCTCGATCGACTCCAGCAGCAACGGCAGTTCGACGACCATGCGCGCCCGCATCAGGTCTTCCAGTTCGGCACGCGAGACGGGGGCGACGGCAAAACCGCGATTGGTGACGGCGGTAACAAGCTTCTCGGCCTCAAGCCTTGACAGTGCTTCACGCAAGGGCGTCCAGCCGACGCCATAGGCATCCCGCAGGGCGCTGAGTTTCAACGATGCCCCGGGTCTGAGTTTCGTGTTGAGAATATCCCGCCGCAGCAGCCAATAGGCCGCTTCCGTCTTGGTCAACGAGTCCTTGTCCTGCATGACGTTCGTCCCGGTCGTCGGAGTCCTGAAATTATATATAAAACGGCTCTGACGCAAAAATATATATCAAAGGTTCTGATGGTGCATATCATATATCGGAAATTGACAGAGACACCGCAGGCGCTATGATCCGCCGCAACAAGGCCGATTAAACGCGGCTGCTTACAACATCCGGGAGGGAAATCATGCGTAAAACCACGTCCAAATGGCTGTCCGGGCTCGTCCTCGCGGGCACCTTCATGGCAAGCGTCGCGACTGCGGCCGCCGAACCGATCAAGATCGCCATCGCCAATTTCGGCGAACACCCGCAGCTCAATGCCTCGATCACCGGCTTCAAGAAGGCCCTCGCGGACAATGGCTTCGTCGAAGGCAAGGACGTCGTTTATACCGAGAGCAACACGAGCTTCGATGCCTCGCTGGTGCCGCAGATGATCGCCAAGCTGCAGTCCGAGCACCCCAAGCTGATGTACACCGTCACCACGCCGGTCTCCCAGATCGCCAAGAAGGCGCTGGCAGGCTCGGGCATCCCGATCGTGTTCTCGGCCGTGACCGATCCGGTTGCCGCCAAGCTGGTTCCGTCCTGGGACGCCGGCGACGAGGGCATCACCGGTGCATCCGACCTGCAGGATATCGCCGCCATCATGACCTTCACCAAGAAGCTGCTGCCGAACGCCAAGCGCTTCGGCGTGCCCTACAATCCGGGCGAAGCCAACGACGTCGCCCTTCTCGATAAGGTCAAGGAGGCAGCCCCGGCTGCTGGCTTCGAAGTCGTTCCCGTCGGCGTCGACAGCGTCAACGACATCCAGCAGCGCATCGCATCGCTGGCCGGCAAGGCCGACGTGATCTACACGCCCGCCTCCAACCTGCTGCAGCCGGCAATCACCGCCGTTTCCGCGGCCGCCCGCCAGGCACAGATCCCGATCGTCAATTCAGATGACGCCGCCGTTCGCAGCGGCATCGTACCGGCAAGCTTCGCGGTCAATTACGAGCAGGTCGGCGAAAATGCCGGCAAGATCGCCGCGCAGATCCTGAAGGGCACAGATCCGAAGACGATTGCTCCGGTGCGCCCGGCCTATGCCGACCATGCGCCGCTGATCAACAAGACGGTTCTGAAGGCCTTCGGCGCCGAGGTGCCGGCCGGGCTTGCCGATTGCAATTGCTTCGTCAACTGACAAGCGGCATCTTCGACAGACAATTCAGCAGATATGGCGGCGTGGCCAACGCCGCCATTTTTTCAAGGAGGCACGGATGCTGGACATCAAATCCGCGCGCAAGGTTTTCTATAAGGGACTGCCGGACGAGAAGGTCGCGCTCGACGGCCTCGCCCTGTCGCTGAAGAGCGGCGAATTCGGCGTGGTCATCGGCTCGAACGGCGCTGGCAAGAGCAGCATGCTCAATGCCATTTCCGGCGCGCTCAGCCTCGATTCCGGCCAGATCATCATCAATGGCGACGACGTTACCGGCTCGCCGGTGCACAAGCGCGCCGCGCGGCTCGCCCGCGTCTTCCAGGACCCGATGAAGGGCACCGCCGCCAGCATGACGGTTGCCGAAAACATGCTGCTCGCCGAATTGCGCGGTAAGAAGCGCGCCCTGCGCCCGGGTCTCAACGCATCCCGGCTTGCCACCTATAGGGAACGGCTGTCGGTTCTCGGCCTCGGCCTGGAGAGCCGGCTGGATACGAAGGTGGAGCTGCTCTCCGGCGGCCAGCGGCAATCGCTGTCGCTGATCATGGCCGTCGGCGGTTCGCCGGATGTCCTGTTGCTCGACGAACATACCGCGGCACTTGATCCGCGCACCGCCGATATCGTCATGCAAGCGACTGTGCGCACCGTCGAGGCGCTGAAGCTGACCACCCTGATGGTGACACACAACATGCAGCACGCCGTCGATTTCGGCGACAGCATCATCATGCTCGACGCCGGCCGCGTTCATCTCGAAATCACCGGCGAGGGAAAACGTCGGATCACCGTGCCCGAGCTGATCGGTCATTTCGCCGTCAAGACCGACCGCATGCTGCTGGTGAGCTGATATCATGGATTTCATTCAGACAACCGTTTCAAGCTTCATCTCGCTGATCCCGGTCACGCTGGCGCAGAGTTTCATCCTGAGCTTCGTCGTGCTCGGCATCATGATCCCCTTCCGCATGCTGAGCTTTCCGGATCTGACCAGCGAAGGCGCCTTTCCGCTCGGCGGCTGCATCTGCGGCATCCTGCTTGCGGCAGGCGTGACGCCGCCGCTCGCGATCGCTGCTTCTTTCGCCATCGGGCTTGCGGCCGGCTGCTGCACAGCCTTCATTCATCTACGCTTCCGCATCCACACGCTGCTCGCCGGCATCCTGATGTCGACCATGCTCTACAGCATCAACCTCGGCATCATGGGTAAGTCGAACCTCTCGGTCTTCGGCGCGCCGACCGTCTTCGACTGGGTGCCCCTGACGCAGCCGGGCTTTCCGGCGAGCAAGATCGTCATTGCCGGCCTGATCGCCCTCATCGTCCTGATTGCCCTCAACCTCTATTTCAAGACGGAGAAGGGCACGGCGATGCGCGCCGTCGGCGCCAATCCCGATATGGCCGAGGCGCAGGGCATCAATGTCTGGGCCGCGACCATCGGCGGCGTCGGTCTCGCAAGCGCCTTTTCCGCCACCAGCGGGGCGCTGATGGTGCAGTCGCAGGGCTTTGCCGATGTGAACATGGGCATCGGCATCCTCATTAACGGCCTGGCCGCGCTGATGATCGGCGAGGCTTTCACCGGCAAGCAGACTGTGTTGCGACAGCTGCTCGCGCCCTTTGTCGGCTCGATCATCTATTACCAGCTCGTGTCGCTGTGCCTTGCCGCTGGCCTGCCGCCGTCGAACCTGAAGCTCGCCACCGGCCTGTTCGTACTCATCATGCTGGCGCTGCCGAGCATCCGCCGCAGCCGTGGCGGTGCGCCCTCCAGGGAAACCATTCGCGAATAAAGAGGCCGATACCATGGACAGCCTTCCCGATCTCGCCGCCATCGAGGCCATGGACGAGGCCGATCCGCTGCGCTTCTTTCGCAGTCGCTTCGCCCTGCCCCACGGCGTCATCTATCTCGACGGCAACTCTCTCGGCGCTGCCTCGCATGATGTCTTCACGGAACTCAAGCAGGCGATGATGGAGGAATGGGGCAACGGTCTCATTCGCAGCTGGAATAGCGCCGGCTGGTTCCAGCTGCCGCTCGAACTCGGCGACCGCATCGGCCGGCTGATCGGCGCCGCACCCGGCCAGACCGTGGTCGCCGACTCCACGTCGATCAATATCTACAAGGCCCTGCATGCGGCCTTAGCGATGCGCCTCGACCGTAACATCATCGTTGCCGAAGGCGATAGTTTCCCGACTGACCTCTACATGGCGGAAGGTGTCACTTCCACACGGCCGGGCACCACGCTTCGCCTCGAAGGCCGGGATGCCGACGATATCGAGAGCCTGATCGACAACCAGACCGCCGTCGTCCTCGTCAACCACGTCAACTACAAGACCGGCGCGCTGCGCGACATGGCGGCGCTGACGCGCCGGATCCACGAGGCCGGCGCGCTGGTCATCTGGGATCTCTGCCACAGCGCCGGCGCATTGCCCGTCGATCTCGACGGCGCCAATGCCGATTTCGCGGTCGGCTGCACCTATAAATATCTGAACGGCGGCCCCGGCGCGCCGGCCTTCATTTATGCCGCGCACCGCCATCATGCCTCAATCGTCCAGCCGCTCAGCGGCTGGTGGAGCCATGCCCGGCCTTTCGCCTTCGAGCAGGGTTTTGCCGAGGGCGATGGCATCAAGCGCTTTCTTTGTGGAACGCCGCCGGTCCTGTCGCTGCGGGCGCTGAAAGGCGCGCTTGGCATCTGGGACGAGGTCGATCTGGATATGCTGCGCCAGAAGAGCATCGCGCTCAGCGATCTCTTTATCCGCTTGGTCGAAGCCAAATGCGGCCAATATGGCGTCGTGCTGGACACCACGCGCGACAGCGAACAACGCGGCAGCCAGGTCTCCTTCACCCATGACCACGGCTATGAAGTGATGCAGGCCTTGATCGAGTGCGGCGTCATTGGCGATTTCCGTGCGCCTTCGACCCTGCGCTTCGGCTTCACGCCGCTTTACGTCAGCTACCGCGATGTCTGGCAGGCAGCCGGTGTGCTGGAAGATATTCTGAGCAGCGGATCATGGCAGGACGCACGCTTTGCCGTGCGCTCCGCCGTGACCTGATATCGGATAGGCCTTCGCAAGAACCGGGAGATCGGGCAATGAGCTATTTCAGGATCACCGATTGGGACGTTGCCTATACCAACGGCGCCTATGTCGTTGATGGAGACCGCTGGCCGGCGGCCTGGGCGGGGCCCGCACAGGCCTTCCGCGATAGCCTGGCGGCCAACGGGCGAGCCAAGCTCGACCTTGCCTACGGGCCACGCACGCGCAATCGCTTCGACCTTTTCCTCCCGCCCGAGAAGCCGAAGGGATTGGTTATCTTCATCCATGGCGGCTACTGGCTGGAGCTGGATAAGAGCTATTGGTCGCATATGGCGGCCGGCGCGGTCGCCAACGGCTACGCGGTCGCTTTTCCCTCCTACACACTTTGCCCGGACATTCGCATCAGCGGTATCGGGGAAGAGATCGCGGCCGCAATCGGCAAGGCTGCCGAGATGGTCAATGGTCCGTTGATACTGGCCGGACATTCCGCCGGCGGCCAACTTGTGGCCCGCATGGTCACCACCACCTCGCCGCTTCCCACTTCGGTCCGTGCCCGTATCAGCCATGTGGTTTCCATTTCCGGACTTCACGATCTGCGCCCGATCATGAAGCGGGCGATGAACCAGCAGCTACGTATCGACGCGGCGGAAGCCATGGCCGAGAGTCCGGCGCTGCTGGAGCCGGTGAACAATATCCGCCTCACCTGCTGGGTCGGCGGCGCGGAGCGCTCCGAATTCGTCCGTCAAAGCGCCCTGCTGGCCAATATCTGGACCGGTCTCGGCGCGGCGACGGCAACCGTCGTCGAGCCGGACCGGAATCATTTCACCATCTTGGACGGCCTTGCCGATCCGGCGCATCCGTTGACGCAAGCTCTGCTCGCTGAATGATCGGAAAGAGGGATTATGCCTTTACAGGTGCATTGATCGCCCAGGTGACGCCGAAGGGATCGCGAAGCTGGCCCCAAAGATCGCCCCAGAACATCACCTGCGGTTCCATGACGACTTCCGCTCCGGCCTGGACGGCACGCGCCCACCAGGGATCGAGATCGTCGACAAGCAGTTGCAGCGAGAAGGCCTGCGGCTTTTCCACTCCAAAACCATGTTCGGGATAGAAATCGCCCAGCATCAGCGAGCTGCCGTTGACATAGAGATGGATGTGCATCGTCCGGCCCTGCTCATCGGCCGGATACATGAAGGCACGCTCGGCTCCGAAGGCACGTTCATAGAATTCGGCGGCCTTTACGGCGCCATCCACCATCACATAGGTCACCAGGCCACCCTTGGCCGGGATATTGGGCTGGGGTGATTGTTCTGTATCGGTCATGATCGTCTCCTCGGAACAGGTTTGAACGTTGCGCCCGTCGGCGGGCTGCCCCAAGGACGATGGCCGATCACGTTTCCCGACAGGCGAAGCCAAATATTTTCCATTTTATCATTTCGTGGCAGAACACATTGCATCCGAATGAAAGGCGAGAGGCATATGCACCGATGGCGAATAGCTTTACTCCTCGTATGCCTGCCGGCTGTCGCGGCCCATAATTGTTCGGCATCCGAAGCCGCCTATCGTGGCATAGAGGACGACAGGACGAACGGCGTGAAGCACGGCCTGTTCGAGATCCGGGAAGAGGCGAGACAATTCATCGCCAGGGAAAATCTGTCTCGCGATACGCATTGGGAGGCGCTTGACCCAAACCTGAAGATTCAGGTACCCCGATGCGCCGTTCCGCTAACGGTCAAGTGGGTTCCCAAAACCTATGGCCTGTCCGCACCGAATGTCGCGGTGTTCTGCGGCAGGACGATCGACGGCAGTTGGGAAAAACGCTGGAACGTCTTCGTTCCCGTCACCTCAAAGCGATGAAACCCGCTTCACGGGGCGCTTTTCACCAAAGATCAGCGCCTCCGCATCCTGTCGCGGCATGGGCCGTCCGAGCAGGAAACCCTGGACTTCGCTGTAGCCCTCGGCCCGCAGTTTCCCCAGCTGCTCTTCCGTTTCAATGCCTTCGGCCAACGTCATGGCATTGAATCCGGAGGCGATGCCGACGACGGCGCGGACGATGGCGAGATTGCCGGGATCGGTCTCGATGCCGGCAACGAAGCTGCGATCGAGCTTGATCTTGTCGAAGGCGAAGGAACGCAGATAGCTCAATGACGAATAGCCCGTGCCGAAATCGTCGATGGCGATGCGGATGCCGAGCTCCTTCAAGGCGCGCAGCAATTGCAGGCTCTGCTCGACCTCGGAGAGCAGGACGGATTCGGTGATTTCGATTTCCAGCCGTTCAGGACGAAGTCCGGTCTCATCGAGCACTGAAACGATGGTGGCGAGCAGACCTGTATGCCGGAATTGATAGACGGACAGATTGACGGCGATCTTCAGGTCGCTCGGCCATCGCGCGGCGGTACGGCAAGCCTCCCGCAACACCCATTCGCCGATCGGCACGATCATGCCGGTTTCCTCGGCAACGGGGATGAACTCCATCGGCGCAATCAGTCCACGCTCCGGATGCCGCCAGCGGATCAGCGCTTCGAAACCGGACAGGCCGTCATTGTCCAGCCGGATGATCGGCTGGTAATAAAGCTCAAATTCATCGTTCTGCAGTGCTTCGCGAAGCTCGACGGTGAGTTGATGGCGCCGCTCGGCCTCAAGCCGCATCTCGGTCTGGTAAAAACGATAGGTCGACCGGCCGCTGCCCTTGGCCGCGTAAAGCGCCAGGTCCGCGTCGCGCATCAGGACGTCGGCATCCTCCGCATGGTCCGGCGCCATCGCGATACCGATGCTGCAGGTGACATGCTCGCGCACGCCATCCAGGTCGAAGGGGGCCGCGAGCGACAGCAGCAGCAGGTCGGCAAAGCGCTGTGCCCGGTCGGCATCGGTCATCCTCAGCACCAGCGCGAATTCGTCGCCGCCAAGCCGGGCGACAAGATCGCTTTTCTCGGCAAGCCGCAGAAGCCGCTCCGCGACCTGACGCAGAAGCGTGTCGCCGGCGGCATGCCCCTTGCTGTCGTTGATGTGCTTGAAATGATCGATATCGATGTAGAGCAGCGCGATCGGCGTTTCCGGAGTGGCGGCAGCCACCTGCCGGACGATACTTTCGGAAAAGAAGGCCCGGTTCGGAAGACCGGTCAGGGAATCATGCATGGCGAGATGCGCAAGCTTGGCCTCGACGCCGCGTTCCTCGGTAACATCCTGGGAAATGCCGAGAAGATAGCGTGGCGCTTCGCCCTTCGGCGCAGGCAGCGCCCGCTTCGCCGTTCTCAGGATGCGCGTGACGCCATCCATACCCCGGATTGTTTCTTCGAAATTGATGGTCGAAGCCGTTTCGAATGCGCGTTCATCCTGCTGACGAAAGGCCGCGATCTGCTCCTCATGAAAAACCGCCTGGTCGTTCTTACCGACAACATCTTTCGCCGGACGCCCCATGGCCGCCGCGCAGGCCTCGTTGAACAGGATGTAGCGGCCCTCCTCCGCCATGTCCTTGACGAAAACGCCGACGGGCAGATTGTCGACGATGCTGTCGAGCAGCGATCGGGTATCGGTGACCTGCCGGTGTGCGGCATTGACCTCCGTGCGGTCCTGGACGATCGCCAGAATCGCTTCCTTGCCGTCGAAACGGATTTCGCGCCCGTAGGTCAGGACCTCGAATGTCTGGCCATCCGCCTTGAGATGGGTCCAACGCTCTGCTCTCTCCACATCCGTCCGGCACTGGATGGCATTGCGCATCCGTTCGCGCTCCCCATACGGGCGAATGTCGAGAACGGTCATGCCGGCATAATCTTCATGGCTATAGCCATAAAGCTGACGCGCGGCATCGTTGACGATGTGGAATTTCAGCGTCTTGGAATCATAGACCCACATCGGCGAGGGATGCGTCTCGAACAGCGACCGAAAATCATCGTTCGGAGTGTCGGGCCAAACGGAGTTCATGTGCGGATCAACCTAGCCAATTTGCGTTGAAACGATACGGAAGCAAATAGCTATAGCGAAGAAAGTTAAACAAAATCAAAATGGTAGACAGATTAAACTTTAAGCAAAAGCCCATCAAATACGCAACAATCCGCTTCATTTTATTGACTATTCGCCGCCGCACAAATCGCGCTTGCCTTTTTGATAACTGAAGGCGCGATTATCAATCTCCCGATCTCTAGAAGCGTCTCCAATGCCGCGAGAACTCATCCGTCTTGCCGATGGCGTGGATCACCCCATGCAGTTCCGCCAACCCCTTCAGGCGCCCGATCAGGGAGTAGCCAGGATTGGTCGGCTTATCGACATCGTCGCCGATTAGATGGCCATGATCGGGGCGCATCGGGATCAGATGATCTGCCCGCCCCTCGGCCCGACGCCGGGCCTCTTCCGCCAGAAGCGTGCGCAGGATGGCATACATATCGCTGCGGCCCTCGAGATGGGACGCTTCGACGAAGGAACCGTCCGGCTCGATCGCCACGTCGCGCAAATGGGCGAAATTGATGCGCGGCGCGAATTCGCGGGCAATGGCAAGCACGTCGTTGTCGGCGCGCGAGCCGAGGGAGCCGACGCAAAGCGTCAGGCCGTTGGCCGGATGATCGACACTGGCGACGATGCGGCGTAGATCCTCAGCCGTCGAAACCACGCGCGGCAGGCCGAACAGTGAAATCGGCGGATCGTCGGGATGGATGGCAAGCCGTGCACCGACCTCCGCCGCCACGGGGACGACTTCACGCAGAAATCTGTCGAGGTTCGCCCGTAGATCGTCGGCCGTCACTCCATCGAAGGAATCGATCTCGGCGCGAATGGCCTCCCGGCCATAGCTGTCCTCGCCGCCGGGAAGTCCGGCGATGATATTGCTTTCGAGGCGCCGAACCGCTTCTTCGGAGAGCTCCGCCAACCGCTTCTCGGCGCGCTGCACAAGCGCCGGCGTGTAGCTCGCCTCGGCACCTTTCCGGCGCAGAACGAAGGCGTCGTAGGCGACGAACTCCACCATGTCGAACCGAAGTGCCAGCGCCGTTGTCGGCATCTCGAAACGCAGGTCCGTGCGCGTCCAGTCGACCACAGGCATGAAATTGTAGCAGATCGTGTTGATGCCGGAGCGGGCGAGATTGACCAGCGTGTCCTTCCAGACGTCGATTGCCTTCGCAGCGCCAGCGCCGCCGAGCTTGATGGCGCTCGGGATCGGGATCGATTCACAGACGCTCCAGCGCATGCCGGCGGCATCCACCAGGACCTTGCGCGCCTCAATCTCTTCCGGTGTCCATGTACGGGAATGGGAGACTTCATGCAGCGCCGTGACGACACCTGTTGCTCCGCCCTGACGGGCGTGAATGAGTGGAACGAGATCTTTAGGCCCGAACCAGCGCCAGCAACTCTCCATGTGATATCTCCCTGATTTGTTGGTCAACATAATGCCAGATCCTAGATTGTCCATTCCATTGCTACCTCTATCCCGCTTGACATCTCTTATTGACCAACAATATCTTCTTCGAGATGGAGGACGCATGGCGACGGAAACCGCAGAGGTCGGGGACAAGGGATCGGCGGTGGACCAGGTGGTCGATGCGCTTCGTCGGCTGATGCGCGAGCGCAATCTCGGCCTCGGCGACGCCCTTCCCTCGGAAATCGAGTTGGCGGCGATGTTCAACAGCAGCCGCAACACCGTGCGCGAAGCGATCCGCATATTGAAAGCATACGGCATCGTCGAAAGCAGGCAGAAGGTCGGGGCCGTCATCACGGACCGGCGTCAGCAGGCACTGATGGAGCAGTTCTCCTTCGCGCTCGATATTTCCGCCGAAAGCTTTCTCGACATCCAGGGTTTTCGCCGGCTGATCGAAGTCAATCTCTCCGATCTCCTGTTCGAACATATCGACGATGCCGGCATTGCCCGGCTGGAGACGATCAACGACGCCATGAAGCTGGCACCGGACCTATCGGATGCCGCCGCATTCGACTTCAAGTTCCACGCCACACTGGTGGGCCTTGCCGGCAATCAGACGGTGTCACAAGTCTATGGCATTCTGCAGCCATTGTTGCAGCGTCTGATGGAGGCGGGAAAACGCTCCCGCGCCGCCGTCGACAACGCTTATGACGACCATCGCGACATCATCGCCGCACTGAAGCAACGCGACCGCATTGCCTACGCCTATCACATGAACCGTCATCTTAACGCCGGATTGCAGTTCATCCAGCCATCCAAAGAGCCGCGGCAGATTTGACACAATCCATCTCATGACGGACCGACAAGCATGAAGACACTAGCACTCGACACCGGCTGGACCCTCTCCCGCCTCCGCGCACCCTCCACCGCCCCCTCCCTGCCCACAACGATCCCGGCCACCGTGCCGGGCAATGTGCACACCGATCTCCTGTCCGCCCGACTGATCACGAACCCCTATCTCGATGTCAACGAGATCTCCCAGGACTGGATAGGCCGCTCGGCCTGGCGCTACCGTATGGCCTTCAACTGGGATAGCGATGACGCGGATCAGGTCGATCTCTCCTGCCTTGGCCTCGACACGGCGGCACGCGTAGAGCTAAATGGCACCTTGCTCGGCGAGACGCGCAACATGCACCGCAGCTACCGTTTCGATATTCGTGAGAAACTCAAGGACGGCCGCAACGAGCTGATCATCGATTTCGAGTCCGCCTATGTCCATGGCGAGGCCGTGCGCGCCGCACTCGGCACCGCCGCCGACATCCCCGCCAACTATCCCGGCCCCAGCAACCTCATCCGCAAGATGGCCTGCAATTTCGGCTGGGACTGGGGCCCGACCGTCGTTACCGCCGGCATATGGAAGCCGGTCGCCATCGAGAGCTGGACGAAGGCGCGTTTGGGCACCGTTCGCCCGGAAATCACCCTGCAAGGCGGCGACGGCGTCGCCCGTGTGCGCGTCGAGATCGAATGGGCTGCCGAGGGCATGGACAGCGCGGCGCTTGTAATGTCGGTCGGCGGCAAGCGATCCGAGGTGCGCATCGCACAGGGCGAAACGCATACGCTGGTGGAATGCCGGGTCGATAATCCTCAGGTCTGGTGGCCGCATGGGCTTGGCGACCAGCCGCTCTACGATCTTGACCTCCAGCTTCTGGGGTCTGACGGCGCGGTGCTGGATCGCTGGCAACGGCGCGTCGGCTTCCGCTCGGTGCGGCTCGACACAACGCCCGATGAAATCGGCTCTGCCTTCACTCTCGTCGTCAACGACGTGCCGGTCTTTGCGCGTGGCGCCAACTGGATCCCGGACGATTGCTTCCTGCCGCGCGTGACGCGGGAGCGCTATCGCGAGCGGATTGCCCAGGCCCGAGACGCCAATATGAATATCCTGCGCGTCTGGGGCGGCGGCATCTACGAGACCGATACCTTCTACGAGGAATGCGACGCGGCGGGCATCATGGTCTGGCAGGACTTCCTCTTTGCCTGCGCCGCCTACCCTGAAGACGAGCCGGTCTACAGCGAGATCGAGGCGGAAGCCCGCGAGGCGATCACCCGGCTGATGCCCTATCCCTCGCTGGTGCTCTGGAACGGCAACAACGAGAATATCTGGGGCTATTTCGACTGGGGCTGGCAGGATGTGCTCGCCAACCGCCCCTGGGGCGCCGGCTACTATCTCGACCTCCTGCCCAAACTCGTCGCCGAGATCGACCCGACGCGGCCCTATTGGCCCGGCAGTCCCTATTCCGGCTCGATGGATATCGCACCGAATGCCGACGAGCATGGCTGCAAGCACATTTGGGATGTCTGGAACGAGGTCGGCTACGAGACCTACCGCAACTATATCCCACGTTTCTGCTCCGAATTCGGCTGGCAGGCGCCTCCGACCTACGGGACGCTTGCCGGATCCGTGCGGGAGAAAAATCGCGCGCCCGCCTCGCCCGGTGTTTTGCATCACCAGAAGGCCACGACCGGCAACAACAAGCTGCTGAAGGGTTTGGAGGGCTGGTTCCCCGCGCCGGAAAACTTCGACGACTGGCTCTTCGTTACCCAACTCAATCAGGCCCGCGCCATCAGCTTCGGTGTCGACCACATGCGCTCGCATCGCCCCACCTGCATGGGCGCGATCGTCTGGCAGCTCAATGATTGCTGGCCGGTGACCTCCTGGGCAGCGATCGATGGCGGCGGGCGGAAGAAGCCGCTCTGGTACGCACTGCGCAACAGCTACGCCCCGCATCTCCTCACCATCCAGCCGCGCGGCGATGGTCTCGCCGCCATCGCCGTCAACGATGCCACCCTGTTCTGGCGCGTGCCGTTCACCGTCGAGCGTTTCGACTTCAACGGCAAGCTTCTCGCTCGTCATTCCGTCTGGCGCATCCTCTGCGACCGCTTCGAAAATGCGGAGATATCGATCCCCAAGGATGTGGCGACACCCGGCGATCCCCAGCGGGAGTTTTTACGCGCCCGCCTCGGCGATTCCGACGCCTGGTGGTTCTTCGAAAAGGATATGGAGCTGCAATATCCGCAGCCGCGTTTCGAAATAGAGGCCGCGCCAACCGCAGACGGCATAGCCGTCACGGTCACGGCACAGACCTTCCTGCGCGATCTCTGCCTGTTTCCCGACCGGATCAACCCGGATGCCGAGGTCGACGACATGCTGGTCAGCCTGATGCCGGGCGAGAGCAGGACGTTCCGCATAAAGGGTCTGTCAAAAGAAGCCTGGGATGATGCCGATCTTTCTTCTGTCATGCGCACGGCCAATCAGGTCGCGAGCGCTAATCAACATCGGTGATACGGAAACAGTGTCACGAAAGATTGCGATCCTAGACGGCAAATTGCCGCCTATGATCGCGCGGCACCTTATGATCTAGTGCGCGCTCCCGACCCATGAATCAGCGAGACACCGCCTATGCCTTCGGAATCCCATCGTAGCTTTCAGACGCCCCGGCGCGAAGAACTCGGTCTTTCCACGCTTACCAATAGCGCCGGTCTCTCCGCATCGGCTCTGCCGAACGGCACGCTGTTTGCCATCGATTTCGCCGACCAGCAGGGCGGCGTCATGATCAACCAGGTGCTCGGATCGCCAGTCTATGGCGGCATCGAACGGCTCTATCTGCGCATCGGCGGCTCAAAGCCGGAAGTCGTGGAAATCGTCGGCCCGAAGGCGGCTGTGCGCTTCGGCCATGACGAAACGAGCTTCAGCTGGAGCGGCGAGACCGCAGGTGTCCGGCATACGGTGCGGCTACAGCTCCATCCCGGCGATACCGCCTGGTTCTGGCGAGTTTCGCTTGAGAATACGACGAGCAAGGCAGTTCCGGCCGATCTGGTGCTGATCCAGGATGTCGGCATCGGCGACCGTGGCTTCCTGATGAACAGCGAGGCCTATGCCTCGCAATATATCGATCATCACATCGGCGCTCATGCCACCTTCGGGCCAGTTGTGATGAACCGGCAAAATCTCAAACAGGGTGGCGGTCGCAATCCGTGGCTGGCGCAGGGTTGCATCGATGGCGCGGCCGCCTATGCAACGGATGCAATCCAGCTGATGGTGCCGGCCCCACGCGGCGATGCGCCCATGGTGCCGGGTTTCGGCGAAAACCTGGCGAGCACCCGCCGGCAGCACGAGGTCGCTTGCCCGGCGATCCAGTCGAAGCCGCTGACACTGGCACCAAAGGCGACTGCGACCACGACTTTCTTCGGTCTGTTCGTTGCCGATCACCCCTTGGCTTCCAGCGATGCCGATCTCGTCCGTCTCGATACCTTAGCGCTGGCACTCGGCCAGCTGGCAACGGCGGATATTGCCTCGGAGACACCGGTTCGCAGCCTGGTGCAGGATGCGCCGCTGTTCGTCACCGAGCCGTTGGACACCGCGGCCATCGACCAGCTTTATCCGGAGCGAATGCTGGAAGAACGTATCGACGGCAAGCTCTATTCCTTCTTCGTGCCGGAGGGTTCGCTGAACCGACATATCGTGCTGCGCGAGAAGGAGCGTCTCGTGGCACGCCGTCACGGCGCCATCGTCCGTAGCGGCCAGAACATGCTGCTCGACGACCAGACCTTGGGTGCAACCTGCTGGATGCAGGGCATTTTCGCGGCACAGCTCACCATCGGTAACACCTCCTTTCACAAGCTGTTCTCGATCTCCCGCGATCCGTACAATCTGACGCGGGCAAGCGGGTTGCGTATTCTCGTGGATCTCGGCGAAGGCTGGCGCCTGCTCGGCGTGCCCGCCGCATTCGACATGGGCCTCAGCGATGTCAGATGGATCTACAAGCTTGCCGGCCACACCATCACTGTGACGGCGGCAGCCTCCGGTGACGACCCTGCCATGCAGTGGAACGTCACGGTCGAGGGCAAAGCCTGCCGCTTCCTGGTGTTCGGCCAGATCGTCCTCGGCGAGCGTGACTATGAAGCTGTCGCCAACATTGAAATCGATACGGCGGCCAAGCAGATATCCTTCCGTCCACAATCCTCCTGGCTTTGGGATCGCTACCCGCAGGCAGCCTACCATCTCGTCACCGCGACGCCGGACGTCTTCGAGGCGATCGGTGGCGACGAACTTCTCTATAGCGACGGCATTTCACGCAACGGTCCCTTCATCGCGCTGAAGTCGCTCCCAACCCAAGGCTTCAGCTTTGCCGTCACCGGATCGATGACCGATACGGCTGCGGGTGAAGCCCTCGCGGCACGTTACAAGGCAGGCGTCAGCGCTGAGGACATGCTCGCGCCGGCACAGCGCTTCTGGAGCCATGTGACGCGCGGCTTGCGCGTCAAGGGCAGCGGGCCGGATATCATCGAGCAGGCGGTGATGTTGCCCTGGCTGGCGCATGACGCCATCATCCATCTGAGCGTGCCGCACGGCCTTGAGCAATATACCGGGGCTGCCTGGGGAACGCGCGACGTCTGCCAAGGACCGGTGGAATTTCTGCTTGCCTATGAGCACGACGCCGAGGTGAAGCAAGTTCTGAGCACCGTCTTTTCCGAGCAATATCGCGACCGGGGCGACTGGCCGCAATGGTTCATGCTGGAGCCCTATGCCAATATCCGTGCCGGCGAGAGCCATGGCGATATCGTCGTCTGGCCGCTGAAGGCGCTCTGCGACTATATCGAGGCGACGGGCGATATCGCCTTCCTCGCCGAGACCGTTCCCTGGCGAGCCGATGACACCATGCAGCGGACGGAAGAGACGGCAACGATCTCCGACCACGTCGAAAAGCTGCTCGATACCGTCCGCAGCCGCTTCGTCCCCGGCACCAGCCTGATCCGCTATGGCGAAGGCGACTGGAACGACAGCCTGCAGCCGGCCGATCCGAATCTGCGCGACTGGATGGTCAGCAGCTGGACCGTCTCGCTGCTCTATGAACAACTGGTGCGCTATGCCGCGATCCTGACGCTCGCCAGTCGAGATGAAGAGGCACAGTCGCTGAAGGAAACCGCCGCCGCCATGCGCAGCGATTTCAATCGCCTGCTGATGCGCGACGGCATTGTCGCAGGCTACGGCGTCTTCGATCCGAGCCATGACGGCGTCGAGCTGCTGCTGCATCCGACCGACACGCGCACGGGCCTGCATTTTTCGCTGATCGCGATGACCCAGCCGATGCTCGGCGGCCTGTTCACGCCGGAGCAGCGGCATGACCATATGAAGCTGATCAGCGCGAACCTGCTCTTCCCGGACGGCGTAAGATTGATGGAGAAGCCGGCCACCTATGCCGGCGGGCCGGAAACGCTGTTCCGCCGCGCCGAATCCTCGTCCTTCTTCGGGCGCGAGATCGGGCTGATGTATGTGCACGCGCATCTGCGTTACTGCGAGGCGCTGGCCCTGGATAACGATGCCGAGGGTGTCTGGAGCGCGCTGGCGCTCGCCAATCCGATCTCGGTCAGCGGCCGGCTAGACCATGCGTCGCTGCGACAGCGCAACACCTATTTCAGCAGCAGCGATGCAGCTTTCGATGACCGCTATCATGCTTCGTCCGATTGGGATCGCGTCAAGGCGGGCGATATCGCCGTCGATGGCGGCTGGCGGATCTATTCGAGCGGCCCGGGCCTCTACACCAAGAGCCTGATCAACAACGTCTTCGGTTTCAAGCGGCATTTTGGCCAGCGTGTCCACAAGCCGCTATTGCCGGCATCGGTTGACGTTTCCGAGGTCGAACTGGATTTCAAGGCGTAATCAAAAAGGGGCCGCATGTAGCGGCCCCTCTCCAGATTTTGTAATTAGGCGGCTTCGTCCCAGACCGGCGCGAGGCCATCGGGGCTAACGATCCGCCCCTTGGGCTCGGCAAGCGCATGGATCGCTGCCATTTCTTCCGCCGTCAGCTCGAAATCGAAGATTGCTGCATTTTCCTGGGCACGGGTCTCGGAGACCGTCTTCGACAGCACGACCAGCCCCTGCTGCACGATCCAGCGCAGGACGACCTGCGCGATCGATTTGCCATGCTGGCCGGCGATCGCCTTCAGAACCGGATCGCCGAGCACCTTGCCATCCGCCATGGCGTAATAGGCGGTGATGGACATGCCGAGGCTCTTGGCGGTGTCGATCACCGGCGACTGGTCGAGATAGGGGTGATACTCAACCTGACTGGTGACGAGCGGCAGCTCGCTGAGCTTTACGGCTTCCGTCATCAGCGCCCGATTGAAGTTCGAGACGCCGATGTGGCGGACCTTGCCGGCCTTGGCAACCTCGTTCAAGGCGCCAATCTGCTCGGCAAGCGGCACGGTATCGTTCGGCCAATGGAGGAGGACCAGATCGACATAGTCGGTCTTCAGCTTCTTCAGGCTTTCATCAACTGAAGCAACGAAAGCAGCGTGCTTATAGTTTTCGACCCAGACCTTTGTGGTCAGGAGGAGATCGGCGCGGGCAAGACCAGAGCGCAAGATACCATCACCGACTTCGGCCTCGTTGCCGTAGATCTGGGCAGTGTCGACGTGCCGGTAGCCATTCTTCAGCACATGCGACACCATGCGTTCGGTATCCGAGCCTGGTATGCGGAAGGTGCCGAAGCCGAGAGCCGGGATCGATGCGCCATTGGCGTTGACGAGATTCATGAGATTTCCTTTCGATTGCAAAACGATCAGGCAGCGCAGGAAGCGCTTTGCGCCACAGGGGCCGAGCGGCGGTCAAGAACGCCGCTCCAGAGGGTGAGGACGAGAGCACCAACAACCAGGATCGCACCGACCCAGGGCGTGGCGCCAAGGCCAAGCGAGGATTCCACCACCAGCCCGCCGATCCAGGCGCCGGCGGCAATGCCGAGATTGAAGGCGGCGATGTTGAGCGCCGAGGCGACATCGACGGCTGCGGGGCGCACCTCGCGGGCAAGCTGGACGACATAGAGCTGCAAGCCCGGTACATTGGCGAAGGACAGGAAGCCGAGGGCGGCCAGCGTCGGAATGGCGAGCCATGGCGAAACGGCCGTGAAGCTGAAGAGCACGAGCACGATCGCCTGGGCGAGAAAGAGCCATGTCAGCGCCTTGACCGGATTGCCATTGGCAAGCCGTCCACCGACGACATTGCCGATGGCGATGGCGATACCATAAAGCACTAGGATCAGGCTGACGGCGGAGGCGGCAAAGCCGGTCACGTCCTGCAGGATCGAGGCGAGGAAAGTAAACGCAACGAAGGTGCCGCCGTAACCCAGTGCCGTCATGGCGAAGACGATCAGCAACCGGCCGCTTCCAAGCACGCGAAGCTGTTCACCGATACCGGCCGGCGGCGCCTTTTTCAGGTTCGACGGCAGCAACAAGGCGATGCCGGCGAAGGCAATGACGCCGAGGATGGCGACAGCGGCGAAAGTGGCGCGCCAGCCGAAGGTCTGGCCGATGAGCGTGCCGAGCGGAACACCGGTAACGATGGCGACCGTCAGCCCCATGAACATCATGGCGATCGCCGAGGCGCGACGGTTTTCCGGCACGAGATCGGCGGCAATGGTCGAGCCGACGGAGAAGAAGACACCGTGGGCGAAAGCCGAGAGCACCCGGGCGACGAGCAGGAACTCATAGCCGGTGCTCAACGCCGCCATGCCGTTGCCGACAATGAAGAGCGCCATCAGTCCGAGCAACAGCGGCTTGCGCTCGATGCGGCCGGTGAGTGCCGTCAGGATCGGCGCACCGAAGGTGACGCCGAGCGCGTAGACGCTGACGATGAGGCCGGCGAGCGGCAGGGTGATGTGAAGATCATTCGCGACGGTCGGCAGCAGGCCGACGATGACGAATTCGGTGGTGCCGATCGCATAGGCCGCGATCGTCAAGGCGAAGAGAGCGAGTGGCATGAGATGACCCGATCGAAAAGGCATCCGGACTCATCCGGTTGCGCTGGTTCTTGTTCGGACAGAATATGGGCTCAAGACATTCGTTCGATAATCACCTATATAAACTCAACACTTGTGAATTGAATTCAAAATAGCGAGGCGAAGGGTGGATAATCGCGCCGGGGAAATGGATGTCTTCGTCCAGGTGGCCGAGCTTCGCAGCTTCTCGGCCGCCGGGCGGAAATTGCGCTTGTCGCCCTCCGCCGTCAGCAAGCTCATCACCCGTCTCGAAGACCGGCTCGGCACACGCCTTCTCGTACGCACCACCCGCTCTCTGCAATTGACGCCGGAGGGCGAGGTCTATCTCGAACGGGCGCAGGCGATCCTCGCGGATATTCAGGATGCCGAGCGCATGGTCGCCGCGGGTGGAGCGGCGGTGCCTCGGGGCCAGTTGCGCGTCAGCGCCTCTGTTGCTGTCGGGGTCCGCTGCATCGTGCCAATCGTTCCGGATTTCCTGGCGCTCTATCCAGAAATCGAACTCGACATCTCCCTCAGTGATAGCGTTATCGATATTGTCGGCGAGCGCGCCGATGTCGCCATTCGCGTCGGATCGCTGCGCGACAGCTCGCTGAAAGCCCGCAAGCTGCTCGAAAGCCGCCGCGTCATCGTGGCGTCACCGGCCTATATCGCCAGGAAAGGCCGGCCGGCGACGCCGGATGATCTCGATCATCACAATTGCCTGACCTTCAATTTTCGGCCGACCTCCGAGGGCTGGGCGTTTCGCGATCCGCGCACCGGCTCCGTATTTGTCAAACCCGTATTCGGTAACCTGCAAGCCAATAACGGGCCGACCGTGCGCAGCCTCTGCCTGGAGGGCATGGGGCTTGCCCGCGTCGGCCGGTTCCATGTGCAGCCGGATATCGAGGACGGCACACTTATACCGGTGCTGGAAGACTTCAATCCGGAGGATATCGAGCTGATCCATGCCGTCTATGCCGGCCATGATCATCTTGCCGCCCGCATCCGCGCCTTTATCGACTTCCTGGCTTCGCGAATCGCGTAAAACGACATGGATATTTCCTAGGCAGAGAGCAAGATTTGGAAACGGCGCTTTACCTCCCGATCAAGAATTTCCTTGAGGCGGCCGGCTATATAGTGAAGGGCGAGATCGGCAATTGCGATCTCGTCGGGCTCAGCGATGACGAACCGCCTGTTGTCGTCATCTGCGAGTTGAAGCTGAGTTTCAATCTCGAACTCGTGCTACAGGCCGTCGACAGGGCTGCGGCCAGCGACGAGGTCTGGATCGCAGCCCGTGTCTCGGCAAAGGGCAAGGGGCGGGAGAGCGACCGCCGCTTTCGCGATCTCTGCCGCCGGCTCGGCTTCGGCATGCTGGCGGTCTCCGATAGCGGCCTGGTCGATATCATCGTCAGTCCGATCGCGTTGATGCCGCGCAAGAATCTCCGCAAGCGTTCGCGTCTTGTCGAGGAACATCGGCGGCGCAAGGGCGACCCAGCACTCGGCGGCAGCACGCGCTCGCCGATCATGACCGCCTATCGCCAGCAGGCCCTCGCCTGTGCGGCCGCCATCCAGAATGGTCTGCAACGCCCGAAGGATATTCGCGCCAACGCCCCAAAAGCCGCCCAAATCCTGCAGGATAATGTCTATGGCTGGTTCGAGCGGGTCGATCGCGGGATTTACAGCTTAACCGCGCTTGGTGCGGAAGCATTGAGCCGCTGGCCACAGACAGAAACCTCTTGAGCAGAAAGATGGAATAATTCCGGCAAACCCACATTAAATATTGGTAATATTCTTAAATTTTTGCAATAAAAACATGATCAATATTTAATTTGTAAAATTCAATTGGCGGATCATATTAATCATCAACGCCAATTCATTTTTATACTTTGCGTTCCTCAGTAAATTTGGAAGCAAAGGCTCCCGGAAGGAGTTGGCGCCCACCCGTACGACGCCTGGTCCCTGACATGGACCCAAGACGCCATATCGCCAACGATCTCGTAAAGGGACTTTTGCCATGTCATCTCTTCTCCGTAAACATCGCACTGCCGCCATCGTCGGAGCCGCCATCATCGCCGGCGCCCTGCCCTTCGCCTTCAACGCCTCCACCGTCGCCTCGGCCGCCGAACCCAGCGGCATCATCGCGCCCGGCGGCTCCTTCGCACCGATCGTCGATGCCGACAAGCCGGCCGTCGTCACCGTCACCACGACGATGAAGGCGACCGACACCAGCGCGGATACCAGCAACTCGCCGATGGACGAGCAGTTCCGCCAGTTCTTCGAGAACCAGGGCATCCCCTTCCCGCAGCAACAGGCGCCACAGCATCGTCAGAGCCAGAGTGCCATGGCGCTCGGCTCCGGCTTCATCATCAGCGCTGATGGCGTCATCGTCACCAACAATCACGTCATTCAGAACGCTACCGACATCAAGGTGACCCTGGACGACGGCACCGAACTGCCCGCCAAGCTTCTCGGCGCCGACCCCAAGTCCGACCTTGCCGTCCTGAAAATACAGGCACCCAAGCCGCTCGCCACCGTCGCCTGGGGCGATTCCGACAAACTAAAGCTCGGCGACCAGATCCTGGCGATCGGCAACCCCTTCGGCATCGGCACGACGGTTACCGCCGGCATTGTCTCGGCTCGCGGCCGTGACCTACACAGCGGTCCCTATGACGACTTCATCCAGATCGACGCCCCGATCAACCACGGCAATTCCGGTGGTCCGCTGGTCGACCGCGACGGCAATGTCGTCGGCATCAACACCGCCATCTATTCACCGAACGGCGGTAGCGTCGGCGTCGGCTTCGCCATCCCGTCTGATCAAGCCAAGGCGATCGTCGCCAAGCTGGAAAAGAACGGCTCCATCGATCACGGCTATCTCGGCGTCGCCATCCAGCCGGTCACGTCAGATATCGCCAATGCGGTTGGCCTGTCGCAGGCGCAAGGCGCCCTGGTCGCCAGTGTTAACGACGACACTCCGGCCGCCCGCGCCGGCATCAAGAGCGGCGACATCGTCACGGCCGTCAATAATGAGGCCGTGAAGACGCCCAAGGATCTGTCGCGCCTGGTCGCCGATCTTTCCCCCGGCGACAAGCGCTCGCTGACCGTCTGGCGCGATGGCAAGAACATGGACGTTAATGTCACCATCGGCGGCAATGACGACGGCAAGCAGGCCGCCAACGACAGCGGCGATGGCAAGGTCCAGCCCTCCAACCAGCCGAGCATCGGCGTCGGTCTTGCCAATCTGACCCCCGATCTGCGGGAGCAGCTGAACCTGCCCCATAGTGTCCAGGGCGCAGTCGTCGCCAGCGTCAATCCGGACAAGTCGGCCGCTGCCGCCGGCATCCAGGCCGGTGACCTCATCGTCTCGGTCAACGACCAGCCGGTCCATAACGCCCACGATGTCCAGAGTGCGGTCGCAGAGGCCGGCAAGGCGGGCCGCAAATCCGTCTTGCTGCTGATCGAACGTGGCGGTGACAAGACCTTCGTGGCCGTACCGTTCTCGGCCGCTTGAACCCCGAGCAAGTCATCGATAGCCCCGCTTCTGGCAACGGAAGCGGGGCTATATCTTTTTCTGGAACCGTCGATAGCGATGGGCGATCATTTCCACAGAAGACATGTTTCCGCCTCACACCCTGATCTTTTTGTCCAAACTCTGCCTTGGTGATGATAAAGAAGGAAGAGAGCGGTGGGTATCAACCACCCGTCGGCGGGCTTATGTCCCGCTGATAACATCGATGGCATAAGGGCTTCAGGACTTTGGTCGGGGCTGAGCGGCAGCAGGAGTTGGAGTGACCGATCCTTACGACATTCTCGGCGTCGGGCGCGATGCGAGCGACGAGCAGATCAAGGCCGCCTATCGCAAGCGGGCGAAAGGGGCACATCCTGATTCCGGCGGCGATGCCGAGGCCTTCGGGCGGCTGAAGAAGGCCCATGAGCTGCTTCTGGACCCCGTCCGCCGCAAGGTCTTCGACGATACTGGCTATGACGTCGAACTGACCGACGCCGTCGATCTGCAGGCATTGGTCGCCATCGAAAAACTGATCACCGACATGGTTCTGGACGAACGCGAGCCGGGAACCTTCGATCCGGTGGCTCATATGCGCGCCAGCCTTCTGGAAGAAATCCGCAAGGCGAACTTCAGCAAAAGCGAGCTGGAGCGCCATTCCGACCGCATTCGCCTGCATCTGGACCGCATTGGCAAACGCCCCGGCAAGGATGTCGTCGGCCATATGTTGCGTGCCCGCATCAAGGCTATCGCCACGGCGATCGGCGAGACGGATGCCAAGATTGGCGCCACCGAGCGCGCCTGCGACATGCTCGACGGCTACCTCTATGTGATGGATACGCCGATGCTAGAGGACGAGGACGGAGAACCGGAAATCGAATGGGATGAGGCGCTTGAGGCCCGTTCCGCCGCCCAGTAATCTCCCCGAGTGATATGCCTCCTCCGATGCCGGAACTTTCGGCCGGCAATCGGGTTTTCCTTCCGTGTTGTTGTCGAAATCCGATGGCGCCATGCGACCAGCATCGGCGTAACGGATCACGCAGGGAGGATATCATGATCAACGAAGACGGTTATGTGCCGGCATCCGAGCTGGCGCAAAGAAACGGCGTACGATTTCCGAACGAAAGCATCGAATACCGGCAGGCGCGTGACGCGCTGCTGGCCGAGGAGATCGAGCTTCGCCGGCATATCGAGCGCGTCGCGGCACAACGGCGTGCATTGCCCCCGGGCGGGATAGTGAAGAAGCATTATCAGTTCAACAGCCCCGACGGCCCCCTCGACTTCGCCGATTTGTTCGACGACAAGGAGAGCCTGCTGGTCTATAGCTTCATGTTCGGTCCTGAGCGGACGCAGCCCTGCCCGATGTGCACATGCCTGCTTTCGGCGCTCGAGGGCGAGGTGCTCGACATCGAGCAGCGGATGGCCATCGCCATCGTGGCGCGGTCGCCAATCGACAGGCTGATGGATTTCAAGCGGGAGCGCGGCTGGCGCAATCTGCCGCTCTATTCCGACCCGACCGGCGAGTATAGCCGTGACTATCGCGCACTCGGCCCCAACGGCAGCGACGATGCCGCCGTAAACGTGTTCACTCGACGGGACGGAACGATCCGGCATTTCTGGGGCGAGGAGATGGGTCCGGTGACGGCCGATCCCGGCCAGGATCCGCGCGGTGCACCCGACCTCATGCCGTTGTGGACGATCCTCGACATGACGCCCGAGGGACGGGCAAGGGACTGGTATCCGAAGCTGTCCTATGGACACGCGTAACCAGCGTATACCATCCGCCGGCCGGACCACCCGGCAGAGGCACGCTGAAGCCCGTCTGAGGGGATGACAGCGGCCGGCACGTCGGCTATAAAATCGACGCGACTCATGAAGGAGGCTCGTTCGATGAGAAATTTCGGCACCCATAAACGCTGAACAGCGCTGCCGGATGTGGACTGCTGTTCCGTCCATTCTTGTCTGATCCTGTCTTCTCCCATGCCCATGGAGGGCATTCATGCTTCGTCGCTTTTTCTCCTATTATGCGCGTTACAAGACGCTGTTTTTCCTCGATTTCGGCTGTGCTGTCGTCGCGGGCCTGCTCGAACTGGGCTTTCCGCTGGCCGTCAAGCTCTTTGTCGACCAGCTATTGCCGGGCCGTGACTGGGGCCTGATCGCTGCAACCACCGCCGTGCTGTTGATGGTCTACGCGATATCGACCGGCCTGTCGGCGATCGTCAATTATTGGGGCCATGCGCTCGGCATCTCGATCGAATCCGACATGCGCCGTCAGGCCTTCGAGCATATCCAGAAGCTCTCCTTCCGCTATTTCGACAACAACAAGACCGGGCACCTGATCACTCACGTCACCAAGGATCTCGAGGAAGTGGGCGAGATTGCCCATCACGGTCCCGAGGACCTGTTCATCGCCATCATGACCTTCATCGGCGCCTTCCTGCTGATGTTCTCGGTGCATTGGAAGCTGGCGCTGCTGACGACGACGATCGTGCCCTTCATGACCTGGCTGGTCAGCCGCTATGGCGCCAAGATGACCAAGAATTCGCGCAGCCTGTTCGGCAAGGTCGGCGACTTCAACACGCGCATGCAGGAAACCGTCGGCGGCATCCGCGTGGTCAAGGCTTTTGCCAACGAGACGTACGAAAGCCAGCTATTTGCCGGCCATAACGAAGATTACAAAGCCACCAAGCTGGATGGCTACGCCTATATGACGGCGGGCATAGCGCTGAGCTATTTCAGCACGCGCGTGGTGCAACTTGTCGTCATGATGGCCGGAACCTGGTACGTCATGTCGGGGGAACTGACCTATGGCGGCTTCATCAGCTTCCTGCTTCTGATCAACGTTTTCTTCCGCCCGATCGACAAAATCACGTCGGTGATCGAGACCTATCCCAAGGGCATTGCCGGCTTTAAGCGCTTCCTGTCGCTGATCGACACGCAGCCGGATCTTGCCGACAGACCGAACGCCACAGAGGTCAAGCAGCTCAAGGGCGATATCGCCTACAAGGACGTCAGCTTTGGCTATTCCGAGCACGGCACGATCTTCGAGGGCCTGAACCTGACGATCGCGGCCGGCGAGACCGTGGCTTTCGTCGGCGCTTCGGGAACGGGCAAGACGACGATCTGCTCGCTGCTGCCGCGTTTCTACGACGTGACGGGTGGAAGCATCAGCATCGACGGCATCGACATCCGCGACATGACGCAGGCCTCCCTGCGCAGCCAGATCGGCATCGTGCAGCAGGACGTGTTCCTGTTCGGCTCGACCATTCGCGAAAACATCGCTTATGGACGGCTCGGCGCGACCGATCAGGAAATCATGGAGGCGCTGCGCCGCGCATCGCTCGACGAATTTGTGTTGTCTCTGCCGGATGGCTTGGACACGCCGACCGGCGAACGCGGTGTGAAGCTCTCGGGCGGGCAGAAACAGCGTCTCGCCATCGCCCGCATCTTCCTCAAGAACCCGCCGATCCTCATCCTCGACGAAGCGACATCCGCGCTCGACACCGCCACCGAATATGCCATCCAGCAGGCACTGGCCGACCTGTCGACGGGGCGCACGACCCTGGTGGTGGCACACCGGCTCGCCACCATCCGCAACGCCGACCGCATCATCGTCATGGGGCCGAACGGCATCATCGAGCAAGGCACGCATGTTGAACTGCTGGCCCGCGACGGCGCCTATGCACGGCTGCACAACGCCCAGTTCGGAGCCTTGGTATAACCGTGTCATGAAAGCGTCCTGCCATCTCGCGATGGCAGGAACACGCCTGGTCGCCTGACCAAAGTGCACGCACCACGTCCGTAAATTTCGCAACAAATGAGAACACACCGCAAAAGACGGATGCGTATCATCCTTCCGGCTAACGGCATCTCGATAACAAGAGATTGCACATGTCAGGAATGCATAAAGGATATGCCAATGAAGATCGCCTTCATCGCGCTGGGTTTGACAGCAGTCATGACGATGGGCCTCATCACGCCCGCCGTTGCTCAAATCGTTATCAACAATGATCAATCACCGGATGTCGATTCCGACCAGACCGATAGCCAAACAGAGGCCAACTTTCTTCACGCCTGGAACCGCCATCACGACTCGTCCAACCGTTGGGGAGAGCCCCGCGGCAACTACGGCCCAAACGATGTCATCCAACTCCTGGAGAGACGCGGTTATAGGGTGAGAGACGTCAATGACGTGGGTGAGCGTTTTCTGGTCAGGGCAACGCGCGACGGTGACAAGCTCCTGGTGAGCGTGTCGCGGAGAGGCGAAATCATGGGTGTAGTCCACGATCGCGAGTATTGAGCCACTGCCGCCGCAGCAAAGCACTACGGCGGCAGAAATCCTGAGAACACGCGTAGCCGTTACGCTTTCTTCAGCTTCCAGCTTCTGACCTCGAAGGGCAGGATATCCGGTCCGGCGTCACGCTTGGCGGGCTCTTCCATCAGATTGACGGCTTCGGCGACATGCCAGCCGCTTGCAGGCTCGATGCTCAATCCGCCGCGCCGACCGGCCGGCTCGTAGACGCGCAACACAAGCCCACCCCCCTCTTCAGCAGACTTGATGGCAGACAGCGCAACCGGCGTGCCCATTATCGTGACCGGGGCAACCGTCGTTGCCGCGAGATTGGCGGCGGACGCAGTGACCAGCGGCTGGTTCAGATCGTCGGCCTCCTCGCGCACGCCGCCGCAATGCCATTCGCCTGCATGCGGTAGCAGCGCATAGGTAAACTGCTGCTCGCCCTCATCCGCCAGTGGATCAGGATAGATCGGCCCGCGCACGAGACTGATGCCAAGCACGTTGCCACGAGCGCTATGGCCGTATTTGGCATCGTTCAGCAGGGCAACGCCGAAATCCGGCTCGCTCAAATCGACGAAGCGATGGGCGACCGCTTCGAACATCGCCGCGTCCCAGCTCGTATTGGTGTGGGTCGGGCGGCTGACGACGCCGTAAGCACATTCGAAAGTCGCGGTGCGAGCGCGCACAGCGACCGGGGTGAGCGCGCGCAAGAACGTGCGGCGGTCGTGCCAGTCGATATGCGTCTCGATATCCAGTCGCTTGGCGTTGGCGGTCAGCACATAATGCTGCACGACGCTGGAATCGCGGTAGCGATGGACGACCTTGATCGCGGCGCGATGCGGACCGCTTTCGACAAGCGCGATGCTCTCGGGCCGGTCGAGGCGGACGCCCTTTTCCGGATAATCGGCGTCGATATCCCAGGCGTCCCAATTGCGCGGCTTGTCGACGGGGTAGATCCAGAGCTGGTTGGCCGGCTCGGCCAGCGCCTCGCGGCCGGTGGCCTTGTGTACGAGGCTCTGGACTGCGCCATCGGCACCGATGACGACGACCAGATGCTGGTTTTCCAGCCGGTACGCCTCGGCGCGTAATCCGCCTGCCGGCTTCAGCGCGGCACGGTCCAACACCTGGATGGAGAGTGGGGCGATGATATCGGAGGTGGACAGAACCGTGCCATCTGCGAGCGTAGTGCGCAGAGGCCGCGCATCCAGCGACGGATTGGCGACGACCAACGCATCCGCAATATTGCCTTTCGGCAGAACCGAGATAAGCGCACCCATGGCGTCCGCCTGAGCCGCCTTGGCATGATCGATCACGTCGGAAAGCTCGCGCTCGGCATCCTGATAGACCTCACGGATGCTCGATCCCGGCAGGATATCGTGGAACTCGTTCTTCAGCGTCAAGCGCCAGTCCGCCTCGAGGCTGCGCGGCGCTTCGGCTCCCGCCATATGGGCGATCGAGCCCAGGGTTTCAGCAGTGATCAGCGCTCGCTCGGCCCTGCGGTGCAGCCGCTTAACGCCGCTTTGGCTGGTGAGCGTCGCGCGGTGCAGCTCGAGATAGATCTCGCCCGACCAGGCCGGCAGCCGCTTTTCCCTGGCCGTGCGGTGGGCACTGGTGAAAAAATCGCCGACCTTGCCCCAGCGCGCCTTCGGGATGGCCGGGAAGTCGCGCAATTGCTCCTCACGTTCCACCATTTCCGGCGTCACACCGCCACCGCCGTCGCCATAGCCGACCGCCAGAAGCGACGTATCGTGCAATGTCTTGGCGCGGAAATTCTTCCAGGTCGGCAGGTAGCAATCCGGCCGCACGAAGCCGTTATACCCTTCCATGGGATTGTCGAAGACATGTGCCAGCACGCGGCTGCCGTCGAGCCCTTCCCACCAGAAGAGATCATAGGGAAACCTGTTGGTCTCGCTCCAATTGACCTTGATGGTGAAGAAGCTCTCGATGCCGCCCTGACGCAGCAGTTGCGGCAGGGCACCGGAGAAGCCGAAGCAATCCGGCAACCAGCAGACCTTGTGCCGCGCGCCAAAAGTCTTCTCGAAATAGCGCTGGCCATAAAGGATCTGCCGCACCAGGCTTTCGCCGGTCGGCATATTCGTATCCGGCTCGACCCACATGCCGCCGATCACTTCCCAGGAGCCGTCAGCGACCTTCTCCTTGATCCGGGCAAGCAGAACGGGATCATCGGCCTCCATCTGCGCGTAATAATGCGCCGTCGACTGGTTGAAGCGGAAATCGGGCGAGCGCTCCATCAGCGACAGGGCGGTATGGAAGGTACGGCGCATCTTGCGGCGCGTCTCGTCATAGGGCCACAGCCAGGCAAGATCGATGTGGGCATGACCGGTCAGCAGCAATTCGCCATTCTGTGGATAGCGCTGCTGTAGCGCCCTGAGGCCAGCAACCAGCACATCATGGGCAGCCGCCACGGTGGCGCGCTCTTCCTCGGACAGTCCTTCCGGGCTTTCGGCGAGCTCCGGCAGTTGCCAGATCTTCTGCTGCTGCTCGGCATTCGCAGTGCGTGCGATATAGGGAGCAGTTGCGGATGGCCAATCGAGGCTGCGCAGCGCCGTCTCGGCGGCATCGAGCATATGCGGCACGACTTCATGATCACCAAGCGCTTCGATAGCCTCGACGATTTGCCGCATCAGCAGATGCAGCCTGTGCACCGGAAGGTCGATCCAGCCAAGCTGGGCACGGTTCAGCTTCGGCTGCCGGTTCTGTTCGCCGAAGGGAAAGCGGGCAACGCTGTCGGTCGCGATCGAGAAATTGCGACCCTTCAGCGGACACTCCTGATGATAGGGATCAAGGCCGAAACTCTCGCTCTCCCCTCCCGCAAAGGCAAGCGTGATCAGGCTCTCGCCGCCGAGATCGAGTTGCAGTCGCGTCTCCTCCAGCGGCCAGTCTGCGGGCACCGCCGCCCTAGAGGCAAAATGCACCACGCCGTTACGATGCGGCCATGCTTGGCCAATGGCGATCTCCGCCCCCTCAAAGGTCCAGTTTTCGATAGCGAGCGCGGTACGCACGCGCCAATGACTGAGTTCGGCGGTACGGACCTTGAGACGGTCAAGGCGCTGGGCGATGGTGAGCGGCATGGCATGTCCTACATGGTTGATATCAAGCCAAGACCGCGCCGGCGGTCGTGGCGTCGAGATGAGGATTGCAAGGCAAGAAGGGTGGGAATGGCCGTCCCGGTCGGGATCAGGCGCGCGTGATCGGCAAAGGCGAATAGAGAGAGCCGACAGGATTGCGTTCCTCGGCCGGGGCCTCGATGGTGGTGCTCATTCGACGGTCTCCTCCTCCTGCATGAAGCAGGCACAGACTACGGCGAAGACCTGCCCGATGACCAGTCTGAAAATGGAGGCAAAATTTTGGACTTGGCTCTCTGCATGGAGGTTAGCCATGCATGAATATATGGCGGGGCAACAAGCCCCGCCTCTATCATTCAATGCCTTGGTATGCGCGGCAGGAAGATCGTGAACAGGCCGAGCAACGGCAGATACGAGCAGATCATATAGACGAAGGGTATGCCGTGTGTGTCGGCGAAATCGCCGAGCAATGCCGCACCCAGTCCGCCCGCCCCGAAAGCGAAGCCGAAGAAAATGCCGCCGATGAGCCCGACCCGGCCCGGGATCAACTCCTGGGCGAAGACCACGATCGCCGGGAACGCGGAGGCCAGCACCAGCCCGATCACCACCGTCAGCACGCAGGTCCAGAAAAGGTCCGCATAGGGCATCAGCAGGGCGAACGGAATGACGCCGAGGATCGAGAACCAGATCACGAAGCGTGCTCCGAAACGGTCTCCGAACGTGCCACCCAGGATCGTTCCGGTCGCGACCGAGCCGAGGAACAGGAACAGCATCAGCTGTGCGTCGCGCACATCGAGATGGAACTTGTCGATGACATAGAAGGTGAAATAGCTGGATATGCTCGCCATATAGACGTTCTTCGTCGCCGTCAGCAGGATCAGGATCGCCAGCGCCCAGATGGCCTTGTTGCGTGCGATCGGCAAGGCGCGGCTGGCGGCAGGACGTGCTGCATGCTGGCGACGATGGTTGACGTACCAGGTGCCGACCCAGCTCAGGACGATAAAGCCGATGACTGCCAGGATAGAAAGCCAGGCCACGCTCTTCTGGCCATGCTGGAGCACGAAGAAGGCGGCGATCAGCGGTCCGATGGCCGATCCGGCATTGCCGCCAAGCTGGAAAAACGACTGCGCCAGGCCATGACGTCCGCCGGAGGCCAGCCGCGCCACGCGCGAGGCTTCCGGATGAAACACCGCCGAGCCGAAACCGATGAGGCTGGCGGCAACCAGCAGCATGCCGAAGCTACCGGCATAACCGAGCATGATGAGCCCGAGGAAGGTGCTGATCATGCCGACCGGCAAGGAATAGGGCATCGGCCATTTGTCGGTGACGATACCCACCACCGGCTGCAGCAGCGACGCCGTGATCTGGAACATCATCGTCAACAGCCCGATCTGGACGAAATCGAGCGCGTAGTTTTCCCGGAACATCGGATAGAGCGAGGTCAGCAGCGATTGCATGATGTCGTTCAGGAGATGGCAACCGCTGACTGCCACCACGATCGATATTGTCGTCTTCTGAAATCGAGCCGGCGTGCCGGAAAATGCCGCAACCATTGAGGTTTCCTTCCTGAGCCGGCCGATTGTTTTCAGCCGCGCTGTTTGGCTAGCCTTTTACACGGCTTGCGGGTGACCTTCTTTCGTGTTTTGGTCCTATTCTTTCGCGATTGGGCCAAAATGGAAAAACTCTCTCAACAATTGCTGGCAACCGTCGACAACGGCCATGAGCAAAACATGCATTGGACAGAGGAATCGAATGCGGACGTACTCGTCCACAGCTCCGAGCCGCGGCAGGGCAATATCGTGCCATGGCATCATCATCGTCGCTCGCAATTGCTCTGCGTCTTCGCCGGCGTCATCCTGATCATGACGACCCGAGGCCGCTGGATGGTGCCGCCCGGCCATGCCTTGTTCATTCCCGCCGGACTGGAACACTCCGTCGAAATGCTGAGCAATGTCAGTATGAAATCGGTCTATGTGATGCCGCACGATCCGAGGCCATTGGACGAAGCCCCCCGCGTCGTCGAGGTGACGGATCTTGCCCGCAGCCTGTTGCTCGAAGCCATCCGGCTGCGGGAGGCGCCGATCGGAAATCGCAAGGCGGAACTGGTCCTTTCCCTCCTCCTCGAAGAGATCTCGACGCTTGAAGAACGACCACTCGGGCTGCCCTTCCCGTCCGACCGGCGGCTGGCGGCACTCTGCCGCGCCTATCTTGCAAACCCGACGCCGAATGCCCGCCTGGATGACTGGGCCGAGAAGCTGGCAATGAGCCGCCGGACCTTCACCCGGCAATTTCGCAGGGAAACCGGCATCAGCTTCACCACCTGGCGGCAACAGGCGAGCGTTTTCGCCTGCCTACCCCAGCTCGCGGAAGGTCAGCCGGTCACCAACGTCGCGCTGGAAGCCGGCTATGAAAGCGCCGCCGCCTTCACCACCATGTTCCGGCGCATGCTCGGAACCTCGCCGCGCACTTATATGGTCAACCGCTGGTCATTCGACCGGGCGTGAATATCGCAGGCGTCACCTGACGCGCTAAGCGGCAGGTAGCCAAGCTCGATCGTCGCATGCTCTTCTCTCTGCGCGGCCTCATGCATATTCATGTTGCAAATCCGCGCCGGTCAGATGCTGTTCCAGATACCGATTGAACCAATCGGCATGCGTCATGGAGAGAAAATGCCCAGCATCCTCCAGGAGAAGGAAGGAGGCCTGGTTCAGTTGTGAATACAAGCGCCTGGAAATGTCAGGTTTAACAACGCGACCCTCCTCACCCGCAATCACTAGCGATGGAGACGCTAGCTTGCCGAGCTCATCCGATGCCTGGCATTGTTTTACAAACCGGAGGTAACAGATCTCCCACTGTCGCATACTGATAGAATTTTCCGACCGTTATACCTGTCCCAAGGAGGTCGCTCATCCGTCCTCGACGCAGCCTCCGCGCATCCCTCGACATCGCCTTGACGACGAGTTTCAGAGAAGGTGATCCGGCACACATATCCGCGCCGCGCGACGATATCCAGAACACGCATCTAAATTAGATGTGCGGACAATTTTTCCTTTTTGAGGTCACCCTTCGTGGATACAGGACTGGCCACTCGCAAATGTTTTCCAGTATTTAGTTTAAAAAAAACAAATACAATCTGAAGTGCAAAGGCTTTTCAAGTCAAAACCCTGATTGAACATTTCTGCTTCTACCGAATTGGACCGGCTTTCCGATCCCGTGGCGCACACGATCGCCTATGCCACACACGAGCGGCCGCTCGCCTTGGTCTCGTTTCTATCAATGGAGTTGAGACTAATGGCCAAGCCAGATGACTATAGTTTTGTTGAACTGGATACGAAGAGCAAGGACGGCATATTTTCGGCCATTCCCGAAGAAATCGGCCCCCGGGCTCAGACAGTCCTCGGCGGATTTATGAAGGTCTCGCGACCGGCCGGATCGATGAATTTCAAGACCAATGCGGAATTTGCCTCGATCGCTCTTGCCCCCATGCCCGAAATGGAAGCAGCCTTTGCCAGCGACAAGCTTCGCAAATTCCAAGTGCCCGTGGGTATGCTTGTCATCAATCCGGCCGGCGTCGACAGAACCCTCAAATGGCCGAGCTTGAAACGGAATGCCGCCATTGCCTTCAGCCCGGTCGCCTATACAAATCTGGCGAATGCCGAGCTTGAAGGGGGCAACTGGGAACTGCATCCACCTCGCTTCGGCCATGTCGATCTTTATACGCTTCGGATGGCCCGGACCATGATCATGGAGATATCAAGCGCATCGATCAACGAACTCTATATCGACGCGTTTCTGACGATCCTCGGCGTTTATCTCATCCGGAATTATTCGACGGCGAAGTTGAAGGCAACAAAGGCACAAAATCGGCGCATGTCTCCGCAGACATCCAAGAGAGTGCTGGACTACATGAACGAACACATAGCCGAGAGACTGTCGATCGAAACGCTCGCCAATATCTGTCTGATGTCGCCCAGTCATTTTATCCGGGCATTTTCGATGACGTTTGGCACGCCACCCTACAAGTACCTTGTGAACATCCGTCTGGAGGAGGCCGAACGATTGCTTCTGGGTTCGACACTGCCAATCTCGGACATAGCCTTACGGACAGGCTTCTCAAGCCAAAGCCACCTGACGAATGCCATGATGCGCTACAAGCAGACAACCCCCGCCAAATTCAGGGCCGAACACAGCTAGAAGGTCTGCAACACCCACCTGCCGACGCCCATGGACCGTCGGCACACCGAGCAGTCGCTTGCAATAGCTCGAAGATTATTCAACTTACGAGAGTATTTAATAAAAGCAGAAACCTGCAAGCGCAGCGTTTCCATGAAAGACTCCTGGGAAAAACTATGCGTCAATTCCCAATGTTTTTAACGGAGAACTTTGCCCTGAGAATTGATGAGCGACGGTCAGTTTTATCGTTGGCTTATTACCACCCTAACGAGATCGTTGCAACCAGAGATCAGCAAAGCGGCATTTCATCGCGAAGACGTTTATCGAGGAGAAAACACCTTCGCGCGCCCGCTTCAGATATCACACACACGTTGGGGGAATGTCACTGATGTCAGAGTACAATACGATCTACGCCGAAGTGGTCCAACCGTTTCTTCTTCAACTTGAGTTGTGTACCGACATAAGCTCTCTCGAAGATCTCTTCTCTAAGACGCTGTCTCACCTCGGGTTTCCGTTGTTTGCCTATAATATTCACAGGATGAGCGCTTCGTTCATCATGAATGAATCCACGGTGGACCCACAAAATTTTATCATTTCAAATTTTCCGAACAAATGGCTGACCCACTACTTTCACCAGAAGTACAAGGAAATCGATCCGACCTTGAAATGGGTAGGTACCGGCCAAGGGATCGCACAGTGGAGCGATCTGCTCACATCGGATGATATCGACAAAAACCAGAAGCGGCTGCTGCAAGAGGCTTATGACGCAGGTCTTGCCAACGGCTTCACGTTGCCGATAATGACGGAATTGGGCGAAGCGGTTGCCATCAGCGTCGTTCCGGAGCCCGGTAACAATGAGCGTATCCTTGCCGCTCTGCCTATCGTACAGGTCCTGGCCCAAGGCTACCATCGAAAAGCCAAAGGCATATTGCTGGGTCATTCTCTTAAAGTCGGTTCGGCGCGGCGTAAATCTTTCCTATCGCCACGCGAAATCGACGTACTGCACTGGATGGCCAGGGGGAAGACCGCGTGGGAAATCGCTGAAATTCTCAGCATCTCCCAGAAAAGCGTCGATTTTTACACCGACATGGCAAAGACGAAACTCCAAGCGATGAATAGAACCCATGCCGTCGTAAAGGCCATTATGCTGGGGCTCGTGACGCTAGATTGAGCGCAAGGTGTCAACACCGCTCTCTTGTAGCCCGATCAGAAATCGGGCCTGGTGCAGAGCAAGGCCATCCTCAAAATTCGCCGACAACAGAGCGCGACCATCTCCTGCGGTCGCGCCTCACCCGGCAATAAGTTAGACTAGGGCCGGTTGAGCGACGCTGGCGGCCGGCTGATCGCTCTGGCTTGACAGCGGAGATGGCGGTGCGGCTTTGTGGCGGCCCCTACCGTTGAGCAAAACAGACCGGCAAGCGCCCAGGATGTCGGGCGAGACTTCGTGTTCCAGCGCAACCGTCGGAATGCCGTCGATACAGTCGATATCTCCAAGCCTGCGGAAGCGGTAACCCGCTTTGCGGAGCATCGGCTCAAGATGGGTATAGGTGACAGAGACCATCTTATCCAATTCAAGGTGCTTAGCCGCAGCTTGAATGCCCCAGAGCAATCGGTTCCGCAAATCCATGCATCCCTCCAGGCGCTCCCTGCGATGATCGATGGCGAAACGTGTGATCTCGTAAATCCGATCCGATCGCGGCAGGTCGCCGTCCTTCACCAGGTGAGGAAAAATCTCGTTCAGAAGGCTCGCATCGGAGGTCTTGAGCAGCCGGGCTCCGGCGACCACATGCCCGGCGCTATTGCTAATCGTCACATAGACCGCCCGCGAAGTATCATACTCATCTTCCTCCAGCCCGTCACGGGCGGCAGGCAGAGCCCAGCCAAGACGTCGGACAAAAACCTCGTATCGCAGCTCGGCGAATGATCGGAGTGTTTCTACATGCATGGCCCGATTGGAAGAATCGATCAAATTCATCATGACGTGCACTCCTGTCTTCGGTTGGATATGAACGTCACAACAACAGAAACGCATGGAGTCCAAAATTGGTAGCTATTGCCTTGGGAAGAAGCACCCGGGAAAAATCCCAGATGCTGTTGAAGTCTCGTTTGGGTACACTTCGCTAGAGCATTCGACACTTCTACTGTCGGCATGTGGCAACGCGCTCAATCAGATCGGTTTGCTTCTTATTCAGAGCAAACCGATCAACCAGAGGAACGTACCAAAGCCATGAAACGATCGCGCCTTGGCAATTTACTTGTCAAACCAGTCGAAAGCTGGCGTCGTTTTCGCGGAAAAATCCCCGCCGACAGCGACGTCGGCATCGAAAAAACCAACGAAGATACGTGGCCTGACGGCAACGAACAGGACCAGCGCGGGCCCTTGCGCCAAGCTCTCATATTTCTGCTCAATGAATCGAAATCCTTGGGCTACACAAAAGTAGCCAAACACCTGAGCCGCGCGATCGACGCGCTGCGGTAGCGATCGCCGGGCGCGAGCGCGAGCGTGGTACGGACTGCTGTTGATCGACCAAATACATCTGCTTCAAGCCCATATAGAGACGTGCGTTCCCGGTTATGGTTGCCGCCCCAAGTTGCGCCAGCATGACTGATCATGACCGATTCGCGCATTCGCGGTGAGCATTAATCCTGAATTTTCGCCGCGGAATGATAGCCAGCAACAGGCAACGCATCGGCGCGCCATAATGTACGCCATTGGTTACCATAGCGCCGTCCATTGACTTCAAATCATAGGCCGCATGCGGAAGCCGGTCTGCGCGTATTCGAGGTCGATCGTGCCTCCACCCAGCAATGGAAGCGACAGTGTCTGGAGGTCGCCGCAATCGCACCGCCCGATGCTGTACGCTTCGTGCCCGTCGATTTCGAGCATGATTCGCTCTCGAAAAAGCTGGTCGAGGCGGGATTTAGCATCGACCAGCATTCATGCTTTTGCTGGATGAGCGTGACCGTCCACCTGACACCTCAGGCTGTGTTCGACACCCTGTCCTTCGTAGCATCGCAACCTGCCGGGAGCAGCATCACGTTCGACTATCGCGTGCCGGGGTCGCAGCTCGGCCCAATGGATCGTTTTGCCGTCGATCTTATCGAGCAGGAGATTGCAGCCTTGGGGGAGCCGTGGCTATCGGCCGGAGCTGCAGCGACAACTCCAGGAGCTTGGCTTCAGCCAGGTCGAGGCTCCAGGACCGGAAGCGATCAACTTACGTTATCTCTCACGCCGCAAGGACGGCCTTCAAAGCTGATCGACCTTCCGGCTCGTCTGCGCGCGCGTCTGAAAACGCGACAACGTCGTTCACCTCTCCTGTTCGGCATATCATCGAAAACACAATGATCAATGGCGAGGCGATCCGACTTGATGAAGCTAGGAGGATGCCCGCGATGAACACCATGGTAAGGCTCAATTATTCGCATCCGCCGGTGCGCCCCAATGATGTGCCTGGCTTCTCAAGGCTCGAGATTCCGCAAGCGGGCAGCGGATCCTACCCTCCGAAAAGCAAAGGGCGCTCGACCCATCACTGGGGAGCGCCCTCGCTGTTACCCTGGACAGCAGACACCGGCTCGGCCTCGAAAGGTCGGCCCGGCAGGCTATCGATACAGGTGATGGTCGGTAGATAATAGGGCATCATGCCGTTTGCAAGGAGCATACCGAAGAAAGCCATTTACCATTGGCGACTTCGGCGAGCGGCTTGCGATGCCTCGCGACGATCCCCGTGAAAATAAGGTCCGCCCGTTCGTGCAAGTTCCGCATCGGCAAACTCGATCAGTCGTTTCACGTCTCCCGCCATAGCAAGCGCGAAGCTTCGATCGAAGCCGCCGAACAACTCTTCGTCGAATGCTTTCAGAAGCCGCGGAATCCATTTCCCCTTGCCCGACCATCGGCCGCGAGTCAGCAACATCAGATCGGCGAGCGGCTGGTATAGCTGCGCCGTGATCGCCCGCATGTCCTCGATACCTCGCTCGTCCCTCAGATCGTCGAGCGTATCTGTGATCTGATATCGCAGCGCGTCTAGCTTGGCAGCAGAGAGCGCTGGCGCGCCCTGGTCGAGCAGCTTTCGGGCATGCATCTGACAGGCTTTGGCCTGCTCCACATCCCCACCCAATATATGGCCCGAAGCCACCATATGGATGATGATCGGATAGCCGAGAGCCATGTCGTTTTCAAAGAACCAGCTCAGCGTTTCCGGGTCGTGGACAAAGGCCTCAAAAGGCAGATGATCGTCCATGAAGGATTCGCGCCAGGCCACATCAAGCCTGTCGAAGACGACCACAAGATCGACATCGGATGTGCTCTTCCCCTCGCCGCGCATGATCGACCCGGCAGCAAATGCAAATGCGCAACCGGCAAAACGCCTGGCGAGGACATCCTCTACCCTCTTCAAAGCTTCGGACATAGCGATTGTCCCATTGTTCTTCATCGTACGCCTTTCAACATGTGACGGGTATCTTGGCATCCTCGCCAAGTTTGCGCCAGAACGAGTCCAGATCTTGATAACACACCACTTTTTCGCAGGGCGCGGGCGCCACCCCATAGATAAAACCTATCGAATTTTTCGGATTTATCTATTTTGCTTATTGCAGCGCACGCACTATGTTGCAGCGCGAAACCCCTCCTGTCCAAATAATACAAGGCTATCATGTCCGTTCTCAATACCGTCGTTAAGCCGTTCAAAGCCCAGGCCTTCAAGCAGGGCAAGTTCATCGAGGTCACCGAAGCTGACATCGCCGGCAAATGGGCGGTCTTCTTTTTCTACCCGGCTGATTTCACCTTCGTTTGCCCGACCGAACTGGGCGACGTCGCGGACAATTATGCCGAGCTGCAGCGCCTTGGCGTCGAGGTCTATTCGGTTTCGACCGACACGCATTTCACCCACAAGGCCTGGCACGATAGCTCCGAAACCATCGGCAAGATCCAGTATGCGATGATCGGCGACCCCACAGGCACCGTTACCCGCAATTTCGACGTCATGCGCGAAGCTGAAGGCCTTGCCGATCGCGGCACCTTCGTCATTGATCCCGACGGCGTCGTCCAGGCCGTGGAAATCACCGCCGAAGGCATCGGCCGTAATGCCGCCGACCTGCTGCGCCGGATCAAGGCTGCCCAATATGTCCGCGCCCATCCAGGTGAAGTTTGCCCGGCAAAGTGGGAAGAAGGCGACAAGACCCTGGCTCCTTCGCTGCATCTGGTCGGCAAGATCTGATTTCGGCTTCGGCCAAAGCCTTCCCCGGAAACGGGGAAGGCCTCGCACACACACTTTAGACTGATGGCGTTTTGTCCAAAAGGGGCAATCCGCGCCGAATCCCATTTCCCACCGGAGACATATCGATGCTTGACGACGCACTGAAAAGCCAGCTCAAGGCCTATCTGGAAAAAGTCGTACGGCCGATAGAGATCCGCGCGAATGTCGATGACAGCGCCAAATCGAAGGAGATGGTGGCGCTTCTTGAGGATATCTCCGCTCTTTCCGACAAGATCGCTCTCTCTCGGGAACAAGACGCCAGCGAACGAGCCCCTTCATTCGCTCTGACCAGCCCGGGACACGATATCAGCCTGCGTTTCGCCGGCATTCCGCTCGGCCACGAATTCACCTCGCTCGTCCTCGCCCTTTTGCAGACCGGCGGACATCCGCCGCGCGTCGAGCAGGCCATTCTCGACCAGATCCGCGATCTCCACGGCGAGTTCCGCTTCGAAACCTATTTCTCGCTATCGTGCCAGAATTGCCCTGACGTCGTTCAGGCGCTCAACCTGATGTCGATCCTCAATCCGAAGATCAGCCATGTCGCCGTCGACGGCGCCGTGTTCCCGCAGGAAGTTGCGGATCGGCAGGTCATGTCTGTTCCCACGGTCTATCTGAACGGCGAAGTCTTCGGACAGGGCCGGATGGAAGTCGAACAAATCATTGCCAAGCTCGACACAGGCGCTGCAAAGCGCGCAGCCGAGAAGCTCGCGGATCTGGAACCCTTCGACGTGCTGGTGGTGGGCGGTGGTCCGGCAGGCGCGGCATCTGCGATCTATGCCGCGCGCAAAGGTATCCGCACGGGCGTCGTGGCTGAACGTTTCGGCGGCCAGGTGCTCGATACCATGGCGATCGAGAATTTCATTTCGGTCCCGCATACCGAAGGGCCTGCCTTCGCAAGCGCTCTCGAGGCGCATGTGAGGGACTATCCCGTCGAGATCATGAACCTGCAGCGGGCTGAAAAGCTGACGCCCAAGGGCGGCCTGTTCGAAGTCCAGCTTGCCAGCGGCGCGACGCTGCAATCCCGCACCCTCATCCTGTCCACCGGCGCGCGCTGGCGGCAGATGGGCGTTCCCGGCGAGGAGCAGTATCGCAACAAGGGCGTTGCCTATTGCCCACATTGCGACGGCCCGCTGTTCAAGGGCAAGGATGTCGCCGTGATCGGCGGCGGCAATTCCGGTGTCGAAGCGGCGATTGATCTCGCCGGCATCGTCAAGCACGTCACCCTCATCGAATTCGACAGCAAGCTGCGCGCCGACGATGTGTTGCAGCGTAAGCTGCGCAGTCTCTCCAACGTCCGGATCATCCTGTCGGCCAAGAGCACGGAAGTGCTTGGCGACGGTAGCAAGGTCACCGGTCTCGTCTACGAGGACCGCAACAAGGACGAGAAGCACACCCTGGCATTGGACGGCATTTTCGTACAGATCGGCCTACTGCCCAATACGGAATGGCTGAAGGGCGCCATTTCGCTCTCCCCCCGTGGCGAGATCGTCGTCGATCACCACGGCCAGACGTCGTTGCCCGGCGTCTTTGCCGCCGGCGATTGCACCACCGTTCCCTACAAGCAGATCGTCATCGCCGTGGGCGAAGGTGCCAAGGCTTCGCTCGCCGCATTCGACCACCTCATCCGCACCTCTGCTCCGAGCGAAGAGGAGGCCAAGGCCGCCTAAGCGGTAAGGCATCCCATGACACTCAGAGAACTGGAATATCTCGTCGCGCTGGCCAAATACCGTCATTTCGGCCGCGCGGCCGAGGCCTGCCTGGTCAGCCAGCCGACATTGTCGACCCAGATCAGGAAGCTCGAGGCGGAACTCGGCACGCCGCTGGTGGAGCGCGACTCGCGCTCCTTCATGCTGACGGCGTTCGGCAAGGATGCCGCCGAACGCGCAAAACGAATCCTCATCGATGTCCAGCAATTGAAGAATGCCGCGCTGCTGAACCAGAACCAGGAACTCGGAACGCTCCGTCTCGGTGCCTTCCCGACGCTCGGGCCCTATTTCCTGCCGCATGTGGTGCCGCAGGTGCATGAGCGCTTCCCGCAACTGGAGATCCTACTGAGCGAGGAGAAAAGCGGCGTGCTGCTGTCGCGCCTCCGGAGCGGCGAGCTCGATGCGGCACTCCTGGCCCTGCCGGTCGAGAGCGACCAGTTGCAGGTGGAATTCCTGTTTGAGGAACCCTTCCTGCTCGCCGTGCCGAAGAAGCACCCGCTGGTCGACCCGGCGGGCATCAGCATGGAAGACCTCTCTCGTTACGACCTGATGCTTCTGGAGGAAGGGCATTGCCTGCGCGAACACGCGCTCGACGTCTGCCGGCTCTCCGGCGCCGGACAGAAATCCTCCTTCCAGGCGACAAGTCTCGAGACGCTGCGCCTGATGGTCGGTGCAAATGTCGGCATCACCCTCCTCCCCATGTTGGCAACCATCGGCCCGATCATGTCGTCGGACCAGATCCGTCTGCTGAAATTCAACGACGGCAACCCGAAGCGCCGCATCGGCCTATGCTGGCGCAAAAGCTCGCCGACAGGCCCCCTTCTGAAGCAGCTGGCGGAGATGTTTCGCGCAACAGCGCAGCAATTGTTACGCGAGGAATCGCATCCCGGCGGTTTAACGAGAGATTAGAAGGGCGCAGTGTCGCGTCAATCTGCACCAGCCCTCGCCTTGAGCGCATCCAGAATGCGTGCCCCCACCAGCACCTCGGTACCGGCAAGACCTACGGAACAGAACAATGTCGTCTGACCGGGCCCTTCGCGGACAGTAAGCTTGCCGCTGACAATCGCCGCGAGGTCGACCAGCCGCTCCGCGCTGGCCGTTCCCTCCAGGAAGAATGGCATCTTGTAGGCCTTCACTTGCTCCGGAGAATCCGTGGCAATGAGATGGGCGGCGGCGGCGACATCCAGGCCCAATTCATGCTCGTCCACCATCTTGGGGCCGACGGTATTGATGTGAACGCCGGCCTTCAACCAATCCGCCTTGATCACCGGCGTCAGGCTGCTTGTGGCGCAGATCACGATATCGGCCTCCCGGACGGCGCAACGCGGCGAGCCGACGGGTTCAACCGGAATGCCCAGGCGCTCTTCCATCTCCAATGCGAATTGATAACGGTTCCGCTCGCTACGGCTATAGACCCGGACATGGGTCAGGTCGCGAACAAGCGCTGCCGCCTCCAACTGGGCGCGTGCTTGCTGGCCGCTGCCGATGACGCCGACCGTCCTGGCATCGGGGGACGACATATAGCGAATGGCAATGCCACCGATCGCGCCGGTGCGGATCTCTCCCAGTCGCGTCCCGATGATGAGGCCCTGAAGCTCCGCCGTTTCCGTTGACCAGACCGCTGTGATCTGTTCATGGCGAGGCCCTTTGAATGTGTCATAAACCCTGAAGCCGGCAATGGAAGCATCGTCGAGCATTCCGCCGATCGTGAAGATCAGGTCTCCTTTCTCGGCAAAGGAAACATTGTGCCTCGGCGGCGACACCAGCCCGCCCATGGATCGGGCAAGGAGTGCCCCCTCGATCGCCTCGATGGCAAGCTGCATGACCGGAAGCTCTTCCAGATCACTGTCGCCCAGAATGATCGCCATCACCCCTCCATCGCTAGCGAGCAAACGCACTCTCACACCTCAACCCAGGTTGAGGTCAACAGAAACTTTCGCGCAAACACACCACACAATTTCTTTGATCCAAACGCTCCTCACCAAGGGCTTTCGCCGATTCGTTTGTCTCAAATGCGGTTTTCTTCGAAAGAGACCTAGTCGTTATATGCGGAACGACCAAGGTTTAGCCCACCCATATCACCAGAACGTCAGTCATGCTCCGACAGGAAGGTAGAAACGGTTGCCAGACACAGCTCCTTCTCCTCGACATGCGGCATATGGCTGGACTGCTCGAAGACCACCCATTTGCAGCCGGCGACGCGATCGACATAGGGCCTGACCACATCCGGCGTCGCCTCGTCGTATCTTCCGGAGATCAGCAGCGTCGGGGCCTCGATCAGAGGCAGCCGGTCCTCGATCGTCCAGTCTTTCATCGTGCCGATGACGTGGAATTCGGTCGGGCCGTTCATGTTGCGATAAACGGTGTTGTCCACATCCATGATCGCGAAGGTGCGCGCCACCTCCGGCGGCCAGGGGACGACGCGGCAGACATGCCGGTCGTAGAAGACGCGGGAAGCCTCGATGTATTCAGGATCGGTGATCGTGCCTGCCTCTTCATGTCTCAAAAGCGTGTCCTGCACATGCTGCGGCAACTCACGGCGTAGCCGATTGGCTTCGGAAACCCAGGTGTGCATGTTCGCCGGCGAGTTAGCGATGACGAGCGCCTTCAACCCTTTCGGCTGGCGCACCGCATGTTCCGCACCCAGCATGCCGCCCCAGGACTGGCCGAGGAAAGCATAGCGGTCCTGGATACCGAGATGCTTCAGCAACGTGTCCAGCTCTTCCAGGAACAGCGCCGGCGTCCAGAAGTCGGGGCCTTTTTCCGTCAGGCGCGTGGAGTTGCCGTTGCCAAGTTGGTCGTAATGGATGACGGCGCGGCCGTCGATCTCTGTGATGCCCTTGAAGCTATCGACATAGTCGTGCGTGCAGCCGGGGCCGCCATGGGCAACGACGAGGGGCAGCTTGCCGCTATCGAGCGATCCGGTGATGCGATACCAGGTCTGGTATTCGCGGAAAGGCAGGAAGGCTTCTTTCGATGCAACGGCGGCCACGGAGTTCTCCATCTCTTTGACAAGGATGGAAAAGCATAACGCGACCTCAAGGCCTGCGGCAGCTATCAGAAGTTATAGGATGGCTCGTTTTCCAAAAGCCGGTAATGCGTGGCGCGCACCACCGCCTGCGTACGGTTCTTGGCTCCCAGCTTCTTCGCCGCCGAATTCAGATGCATGACGACGGTCGGCACCGAACGGTCGATGATGCGGGAGATTTCCTTGGCCGAAAGTCCCTCGGCTGAATGGCGCAGGCACTCCCGCTCCCGCTCCGTCAGCCGCATCTTGCCGACACTGCGCGCGCTTGAATCGAAAAGTGCATAGGCGCTTTCGTGGAAGACATGCGCGAGCAGGCCAAAATCGGCAATGTAACGCAGTGCATTGCGCTCGAAATCCTTGTTCGCTCCGAAACGGATGCCGGTCACCGTCGCATAGTCGCCGCGCGGCATGTGCACCGGTACGGTGACGCCGGTCGACATGTCACGCTCGTTGAGGTAGCGGGCGACCGGTTCGGTATTTTCTCCCAGATACCGGTTGATCGCCGTATCGGCCTCGACATTGTAGTTCCAGAAGAACGGCGCCGAGGTGCGCAGCGCCACCTGCTGCACCGGATCAATACGGAAATAGCCGCGGTCGAACCAGTATTCGAGCATGTCATCGGAGATATTACGCAGTTTCAGAAACGAAGGAACCATGATCTCGCCGTTGAGATCGAAGGGCACCGGCGTATAGTCGTAGACCAGGGCTTCGAAACCGAGCTGTTGCATCGCCTCGAAAGCCTGGTCGATCCGTCCGTCCAGCGTATCATGCGCCGTAAACTTGCGTCTGATCGTTCCGATTTCATCAAGCATGGAGAACTCCGGCCTACATCCAAACCCCAACCCTATCACTTCTTATAGCTGGTGTGGATCGCGGTTTACGGTAAAAATTTAATCATGCCCAAATGTTGGGCAAGAAGAATATTTGCCGGAGTAAGCTGATGTGGCGCGAAATGCAGCCGGACGAGCGCATAGAAGTCGAAGTCGATGGGCACAAGGTGATTGCCTATAGCTTCGGTTCCGGCGCAGAAACGGTTTTTTGCTTGAATGGCGGCCCCGGCCTTCCCTGCGACTATCTGCGCGAGGCTCATTCCTGCCTCGTCGACCAGGGTTATCGTGTCGTTGCCTTCGACCAGCTCGGAACCGGCGCCTCCGACCGCCCGACGGACCCGGCCCTCTGGACCATCGGCCGCTATGTCGAGGAAACCGAAACCGTTCGCAAGGCGCTCGGTCTCGGCAAGGTCCATATGCTCGGCCATTCCTGGGGCGGCTGGCTCGCGATCGACTATGCACTCACCTATCCGGAAAACCTCCGGACGCTGATCCTCGAAGACACCGTGGCCGATATGCCGCATCTGATCTTGGAACTGGAGCGGCTGCGCTCGGCACTCGGCCCGGAAACGGTGGCGATGATGCAGAAGCATGAGGCGCAAGGCACCTACGACCATCCGGAATATATGGCCGCCGTGACGATCCTCAACTATCGCCATGTCTGTCGCCTGCCGGAATGGCCGGCACCTGTGCGCCGTTCGCTCGACGACTGGAACATGGGGCCTTACGCGACGATGCAGGGACCGAACGAATTCCTTTATATCGGCAATCTCAAGGACTGGAACCGCATCCCCGACCTGCCGCGCATGACCGTGCCGACGCTGATCACCACCGGCGAGCATGACGAACTGACGCCCGCCTGCGCGCTGCGCATGAAGCTCGCAATTCCGAACGCGGAGTTGAAGGTGTTTGCGAATGCGAGCCACATGCCGTTCTATGAAAACCCCGGAGACTACTACCCCGCACTTCTCGATTTCCTGGCGAGGCACAGGCAGGCATGATGCGACAGGAAGGGTTCAAAAACCGAAGAAGGCCAGGGAGCGATCGTCACCATGCATCGCTATAGGTTCGTTCTCAGCCGACCGCTGCAATTCCTGCCCGTCATTTTCGGCATCAGCGTCATCACCTTCATCCTGGTGCGCCTCATTCCCGGCGATCCCGCCCGCAACATCCTCGGCACACGCGCGACGCCGACGGCACTTGCCAGTATCCGCGCGCAATACGGCCTCGATCAGCCGATCTGGCTGCAATACTTCTACTTCCTGAAGAACCTCGCAAACGGCGAGATGGGCAAATCCATCCTCTACAAGATCGACGTGCTGAAGCTGATTTCCACCCGCATCGAGCCGACGGTGGCACTCGTCGTTGCCAGCGTCATCCTGTCGATCCTCATCGCCGTGCCGATGGCGGCGATTGCCGCCCGCAACAACGGCCGCGCGGCCGACCATATCGTGCGCATCGTCTCCACTTTCGGCATCGGCTTTCCGCCCTTCTGGCTCGGCCTGATGCTGATCATCCTCTTCAGCATCGATCTCGGCGTGCTTCCGGTCTCCGGTTATGGCGAGACGCTCGGCGACAAGCTACAGCACCTCATCCTGCCGAGCCTCACCATCGCGCTATCGCTGTCGACGGTGCTGACCCGCAGCCTGCGCGCCGCAATGATCGAATCCCTGAAGTCGGATGTGGCAACGGCGGCGCGGGCGCGTGGCATGCCGGAGAGCATCGTTTTCTGGCGGCATGTGGTGCCGAATTCGCTGGTGCCGACCATCAACCTGCTGGCGGTCAATATCGGCTGGCTGATCGGCGGCACGGTCGTCGTCGAGAGCGTCTTTGCGCTCCCCGGCATGGGCCAGCTTCTGGTGCGCGCCATCTTCTCGCGCGATTACATGGTGGTCCAGGGCGTCGCCATGGTCTTTGCCTGCGCCACCGTGCTCGTCAACTTCCTGGCCGACATCGTCACCGTCGCCGCAGACCCACGGGTGACCATATGAGCCTCCAGGCAACCATTCCCGCGTCCATTGGCGGGCGCCACTTCCTCGGCAAACGACTGACCCTTGCCATCGGCGGCGGCATTCTCCTGTTCTTTCTGCTGGCGGCGCTCGGCGCGCCCTTGATCGCGCCTTACGATCCGATCCTGCAGAATGCCGATGTCCGCCTGCAAGCACCGACCCTGCTTCACCCATTCGGCACTGACAATTTTGGCCGCGATATCCTCTCCCGCGTGCTCTGGGGCACGCGCATCGACCTGCAGATTGCCGTGATCGGCGTCGTCTTCCCCTTCCTGATCGGCACGACCATCGGCACTGTCGCCGGCTTTTTCGGCGGTGTGATCGATGCGGTCTTCATGCGGATCGTCGACATCATCCTCGCCTTTCCCTTTCTGGTGCTGATGCTCTCGATCATCGCAATTCTCGGGCCGGGCCTCGGCAGCTTCTATATCGCCATGGCGCTGGTCGGCTGGGTCTCCTATGCCCGCCTGATCCGCGCGCAGATGCTGGTGCTGAAGAACAGCGACTATGCTGTTGCCGCCGTCAGCCTCGGCTTCAGCCGCTTCCGCATCATGTTCCGCCATCTGCTACCGAATGCAATCGCCGGCTCGATCGTCTTTTCGATGTCGGATGCCGTGCTGGTCCTGCTCAGCGGTGCCGCCGTCAGCTATCTCGGCCTCGGCGTGCAGCCGCCGCTGGCCGAATGGGGCGTCATGGTCGCCGAAGGCCAGAGCTTCATCACCACGGCCTGGTGGATCACGCTGTTTCCCGGCCTCTCCATCGTCTGCCTCGCCTTCGGTTTCAGCATGCTTGGCGATGCGCTCGGCGAATTGCTGGGGGTGCACGAATGAGCGCCTCCGTCCTTTCCGTCCGCGACCTCACCGTCAAGGCGCATCTCGACAGCGGCGAGCGCATACTGCTCGATGCCGTATCGCTCGATCTCGCCAAGGGAGAAATCCTCGGCCTTGTCGGCGAAAGCGGCTCCGGCAAGAGCCTGCTGTGCCGCTCGCTGATCCGTCTCCTCCCCTCCTCGCTGCTGAAGATCGAAAGCGGCAGCGTTTTGCTCGAGGGCCGCGACCTCACGACAATCAGCGATGCCGACATGCTGAAGGTGCGCGGCGGCGAGATCGGCATGATCTTCCAGAACCCGACCAGCCATCTCGATCCGGTCATGCGGATCGGCAACCAAATCGCCGAGGGTATCCGTTATCATCAGGGTCTCAACGCCCGTGAGGCGCGCGCGGCCGCCATCGAAATCCTCGGCCAGGTCGGCTTTCCCGATCCCATCAGGCAATATGAGAGCTATCCGCACGAATTCTCCGGCGGCATGCGCCAGCGGGCGATGATCGGCGTGGCCCTGTCCTGCAATCCGAAGATCCTGATCGCCGACGAGCCGACGACCGCGCTCGACGTCACCATCCAGGCGCAGATCCTCAAGCTCTTGATGGACATCCGCGACAAACGCGGTCTTTCGATCATCCTCATCACCCACGACCTCGGCATCGTCGCCCAGACCTGCGATCGCATTGCCGTGATGCGTGGCGGCAAGCTGCTGGAGGAAGGTCCGAAGCGGGCGCTCCTCTCGCAACCGCAGCATCCCTACACGATCGACCTGATCAAAAGCCATCCGTCGATGCCGGATGAGACGGCACCTGTCGCGGAAGCGGTGAAAGACGATGCGCCCCTCAAGCCACTCCTCGAAATCGATGATCTGCACGTCCGCTTCAATGTCGGCGGTGGCCTCTTCAAGGGTAGTGGCGCCAGAACGGTCAACGCCGTCTCCGGCGTCAGCCTGCGTCTGATGCCGGGCGAAACCGTCGGGATCGTCGGTGAATCCGGCAGCGGCAAGAGCACGCTTGCCCGTGCCATTCTCGGCCTGACGCCGCTCTCCTCCGGCCATATCACGTTCGATGGCATCGATCTGGCTCAGCAAAGAACGGCGGGCCTCGCCAAGCTCAGGCGCGAAGCGGCTATGGTGTTTCAGGATCCCTACAACGCGCTCAATCCGCGGCTGACGATTGGCGACATGCTCACCGAAGTGCTCAAGGTGCAGGGCAAGATCGTTTCGGCCGACATCCCCGCCCGCGTCATCGAACTGCTCGACCTCGTCGGGCTGGAGCGCGAATTTGCCAAGCGCAAGCCGCGCAGCATGAGCGGCGGCCAGTGCCAGCGCGCCGGCATTGCCCGGGCGCTCGCCGTCGACCCGCAGCTCATCATCGCCGACGAATGCGTCGCCGCCCTCGACGTCACCATCCAGGCGCAGATCATCGAACTTTTCCGCGAGCTGACGCGGAAGATGAACCTGACCCTGCTCTTCATCGCCCACGACCTCGCCATCGTCCGCAATCTTTGCCAACGCACCGTCGTCATGTATCGCGGCGAGATCGTCGAGGAAGGTCCGTCCGAGGAAGTCTTCGCGCGGCCGAAACATCCCTATACGGCCTCGCTCATCGCCGCCATTCCGGACATTGATCCGGACAAGCAGCTCTTTGCCGACACCGATCTTCCCGGCGAAAACAACGTCGCCGAGATCCTGCCTTTCAAACGCATGCCATAACAACCAAGGGAACGATCTTATGACCAGCAGATGGAAATCAATCGGGCTCGCGGCCATCGTCGCCGGCCTCACCCTCACCGCAACCTATGCCGAAGCAGCCGGCGTGCTGACCATCGGCCGCCGCGAAGATTCGACCACGTTCGATCCGATCAAGACGGCGCAGAACATCGACAACTGGGTGTTCTCGAACGTCTATGATGTGCTGATCCGTGTTGACAAGACCGGCACTAAGCTCGAGCCCGGCCTTGCCGAAAGCTGGACCGCCTCCGAAGATGGCCTGACCTACGTCTTCAAGATCCGCGACGCGAAATTCTCCGACGGCTCGCCGCTGACGGCCGAGGACGCCGCCTTTAGCCTGCTGCGCATCCGTGACGACGCAGCCTCGCTCTGGAGCGATTCCTACAAGGTAATCGATACGGCTGTGGCGACAGACCCGCACACTCTGACGATCAAGCTCAAGCATCCCTCCGCACCCTTCCTGTCAACGCTGGCTCTGCCGAACGCCTCCGTCATTTCCAAGAAGGGCATGGAAACGCTCGGCCCAGACGCCTATGCCGAAAAGCCAATCGGCTCCGGCGCTTTCTCCGTCTCGGAATGGCGGCGCGGCGACCGCATCATCCTCAAGAAGAACCCTTACTTCTGGCAGGCCGATCGGGTGAAGCTCGACGGCGTCGAATGGATCTCCGTGCCGGATGACAATACCCGCATGCTGAACGTCCAGGCCGGCCAGCTCGATACGGCGATCTTCGTGCCCTTCTCCCGCGTGGCGGAACTGAAGAAGGACCCCAACCTCAATGTCGACATCGATGCCTCGACGCGCGAGGATCATCTCCTGATCAACCACGCGCATGGTGAGCTCGGCAAGAAGGAAGTCCGCCAGGCCCTCGACCTCGCCATCGACAAGAAAGCCATCGTCGACGCCGTCACCTTCGGCCAGGGCACGGTCGCCAATTCCTACATTCCGAAGGGCGCGCTTTATCACTATGCCGACAACCTGCAGCGTCCTTACGATCCGGAAAAGGCCAAGAAACTGCTGGCGGACGCCGGCGTTTCCAACCTGACGCTGACCTACCTTCTGCGCGCCGGCGACGAAGTCGACGAGCAGACGGCAGTGCTGGTGCAGCAGCAATTGCAGAAGGCCGGCATCACCGCCAACCTGCAGAAGGTCGATCCAAGCCAGGAATGGGATATGACGGTTGCGGGCGACTACGACATCTCGGTCAACTACTGGACCAACGACATTCTCGACCCGGACCAGAAGACGACCTTCGTGCTCGGCCACGATTCCAACAACAACTACTCGACCAATTACAAGAACGAAGCGGTGAAGGATTTGGTCGCCAAGGCCCGTCTGGAGCTTGATCCGAAGAAGCGCGAGCAGATGTATATCGATCTGCAGAAGATGGCGAAGGACGACGTCAACTGGGTGGACCTCTACTACAGCCCCTATATCAACGTCTCCCGCAAGAACGTCGAGAATTTCTACCAGAATCCGCTCGGCCGTTTCTTCCTGGAAGATACCGTCAAGAACTGAGGTCTGGGATTATATGACTTTGCTCCGCCGCCCGATCAGCGGCGGAGCATTCCCTATTCAGCGGGAGGAAATTTCGCCGCTCTTCATGATCTGATGCGGCTTCTGCATGCTTTTCGAAAGCCGGTCACGACGACGTGGGTACATCGCCATGATCGACCCGGCGCGAGAATTCGGTTTCGATCCCCTTTGCCAGTTGGGCGGCCTGCCCGACCCAGTCCTCGCGTTCGATGCGTCCTGGGAAGGCCATATAGCTGCCGACCCATTCGGCATTTCCCTCAGTCCAGGCCGCGATCTGCGCGAAGGTCCAGATGCCCAGCTCATTCAGCTTTTCCTCGTTGACATGACCGATGCCGGAGATGCGCTTCAGATTGTCCGGAGTTGCAGCCCCTTTTGCGGCGGACGGCGGGCGTTGACCGGGATGATCACCGTCGGCGCCAGAAGTGGCGGCGGGCGCCGATGAAACAAAGCCCGATGACGCGGACGCATCGCCCAGATCAGCCCGGCGCGAGACGTCTGTTCCGAGCCCTTTCGCCAGCTGTGCCGCCTGCCCGATCCAGTCCTCACGCTCGATACGCCCGGGGAAGGCCATATAGCTGCCCACCCATTCGGCATTTGCCGGCGTCCAGGCCGCGATCTGCTTGAAGGTCCAGATGCCCAGTTCGTGGAGCTTTCCCTCGTTGACGGGACCGACACCGTCAATGAGCTTCAGATCGTCCAGAGCGGCAACCCCTTTGGCGACCGCTGGCGGGCGTTGGCCGGGATGGAGGTGATCACCTGCGGGTGCTGAGGATACCGGTGCCGAGGTCGTTGCCCTCACCGGAGCGGGCGTCGGAATGGGGGTAGCGACCGGAGGAGGAGGAACCGGCGTCACCACGCGAGCCGCGGGCGGCGTTGGCACCGGTGCGGGAGCTGGAGGCGTGATCCGTACCGGCGCAGGCTCGGAAACCGCAACAGGCTCGTTCGTCTCAATCGCCTCCCGCGAGCGGAAGCTTGCCAGCCAGCTACCGAGGAAGCAGCCGACAATATAGCTGCCGACGAAAAGCAGCGCGGTTTCCAGGTAATGCCCCAGCAGCCCGGGAAGCCATTTGAAGATGGCCACCACAAGCCCCACCAGGAACAGCAGGCTCAGCAGCTTGAACCAGCCCGGCCAGGAGTCCGGCCACCAGCCCTTGCCGGACCGCAGGAAGGTCGCAAAACCGACGATACCCCCGAGCACCAGCGCTAGCAGCATCCACGGCCAATAAGTCGAAAACAGATAGGTCATTGCTGCCTCCCCTATTTGACAGAGAATTCGATACGGCGATTGAGCGCCTTGCCCTCATCGGTATCGTTCGATGCGACCGGACGCGACGAGCCAAGGCCGATTGCGGTCAACCGGCTTGCCGGCACGCCTGCGTCCGTCAGATAGGTGACGACCGCTTTGGCGCGCTGTTCGGACAGGGCGACGTTTGCCGCCTCGTCTCCGCTCGAATCCGTATGACCAGAAACCTCCACGGCATTGCCGGAGCACCGGCCGATCGTCGCGACGATCGTGTCCAGCACACCGGACGATACCGTCGAGATCCGCGCCTTGCCGGTGTCGAAGTTGATCTTCGATTTGCTGAGGATCGTGTTGAGCAACGATTGGCAATTCGGAGCGTCGACCGCCGCAGCGGGCGTACTGACGGCGATCTCGGCAGGCGCCGCCTTGAAGCCCTCGGGTATCGCGGCGGCAAAGCTGTCCTGAATGCTCTTCACCGCGCCGTTATAGAGCGCCTCGCCGGAGAGTTTCGCATCGGTGCCGGAGAGCGAGAATGATCCCTTGGCAAGTCGCGACAAGGCGTTGAGCCCGCCGAGTGCTGCAGTCACAAACCCATTCGGCGCTCCGGGAGCGGCTTTCAGCTCATCACTGATCTCATCGCTGGAGAACAGGTTCTTCGCTGCGTCGATGATCTTGCTATGTGCGTCATCGTCGGGATAATTGCCCGAAAGCGTCAGCTTTCCCGCCTCCCTCAAAGCATCGAAGCTGAAGGAGGAAGGCGCGAGCGCAGGTGCGACGGTACTTGCAGCTGTAGTCGCGGCTGTTACCGCAGCCGTTGTGGTCGAGGTTGCCGCCGGAGTTGGTGCTGCCGCGGGTGCCGCTGCAACTACCGGAGCCGGTGCCGTTATGTCGGATTTTGCGAGTGTCAGGCCCTGCGGCAACGTCTTCAGCGCTGCGGTGATCGCGTCGTATGCCTCGCTCGTAGCGGCCGTGCCGGAAATAGCGAGAGCGGTATCGGACAGGGAGATGCTGCCTTTCGCGAGGCGGGCCAGCTGAGCCAGCCCAAACTGCACGCCGCCGTCGTAAGCGTCGGGTGCGCCGCTGGCATATTGCATCTCGTCCTTGATTTCGGCGCCTGAGAAGGCCGTCTTTGCGGCGGAAACGATCTTGTCGCGCGTCGTCGGGTTCGGCACGTTGCCGGTCAGGACGACGCCCGAGCCTTCATGGCTTATGCGCCAGTTGAAGGGCTTGGCGACATCAGGCTCCTTGGCATCGACCAGAACCTTGCGGACACCCCAGACCTGATCCACCGTACCGGCGATTTGCGAAGCTTCGTCCGGGGAGAACACGGTGCCGGAAACCGAGACATCGCGTCCCGACACGCCGAAGGCGGGATTTTGGACGGAGGTGCCCAAAGCCGAGGTCGACCGATTGCCAAGATCATTGTTGATGGATTGCCCGGTAAAGATCGTGGCAAGGATCCAAAGAATCGCCAGGGGGATTAGTCCCCACCACCATTTCGAAGGCTGACTCATAGCTACCCCCAATGATTAAACCCAGGATATCAGTTAATTAGCTTTTAGGAATATACTTTAAATCATTATAGCTGCAACATAAATTGCATTGATCATACATATACACCCTGCGATCGATGGCATGCTGTCTATCGAAGGTAGCAAAACAGGTGGAGTCCATACCTCACACGCATAGAGTGTAATTTCATCTCAAAAGCCTTTTAGGAGATATTTTCGGGGAGATGATCTCAAGGCCGCATGCGGCCTTGCCAACGGATTTCATTCCCGTGTCTAATGCAAATTAGCTTCGACGAGACCTTCAGGAACGATGCCCTTATGCAATGGACACTACCCGGCTAGAAATCGAAGATGCTCAGACCCGTCGTCATCTCATCCAATCCGAGAGGTCTGGTGACCGGCGGCTCGGCGCGGGAAAGACAGCCCTTGCGCTCGCACAGCCGACAGGCCGGCCCGATTGGAACAGGAGGCTGGCCGGGCGATCCGATCTGGCCGTAGACGAGGCTACCGCCAGCCATGACATCGCAACCAAGCAGCAACGCGGTTCGCCTCACCCGCTCGCCGAACGGTGCCCTTGGCCCCTCCTGCGTGCGTGCAATGGTCAGGTATATCGAGCCATCCGGCATCTCGACGGTTTCGGACAGGATCTGACCCGGCTGCAGGAATGCGGAATGGATGTTCAGCTTCGGACAGCCGCCGCCAAACCCCGACCTTGGAAAACCATGCGCACCGATTTTTCGCAAGCGATGACCCGCTGAATCGATCTCCATCAAAAAGAAGGGCACACCGGATGCGCCCGGCCGCTGCAACATTGTCAGGCGAGCCGCCGCTTGGGCGAACGAAACCGAGAAGCGCGCGCATAGAATGTCGATGTCGTATTTCGTAGTTTGGGCCACTTTAAGAAAAGGCGCATAGGGCATGGCGAGCGCCAGGGCGGCCAGACGACCAAGCTCGAAGCGGGCGATGCGCTTTGCCTCCGGTGTCGACAGGGAAAGACCCTGCAACTCCTCGCTGATCGCATCCTGCAGGACAAGCGTTGCAACCTCGATGGCGATTTCATGTGCCTGGTCGGCGGGCGATAGCCGTTCCGATATGAAGAGGCGCATCGAATGCCTGTCGAAGCGCCGGCGAAGATCGGGCATGACGTGGACAGGCAGAATGCGGACGCTGATCCCGCGCTCGACGCGCAGCCACTCCTTCAAGGCGACGATCAGATCTTGCTCGGGCGAGAGGCTGGCTGCAAAATCTTCCGCCGCCGCTTCCAGACGCGGAAAATAAACCGAACGGCTTTCGAACACGTCGCGAACCTCGTCGGCCGGCAAGCGGGCTCCGCCGATCGGCGCTGCTGCCCCGCCTTCTGTCGTCAAGGTCATCAGATCGGACAGGCGCGCCGCCTGCTCGCGATAGGCGCGATAGAGCTTGACCATGCCGCTTGCCGCATTGGGCGCAAGGTCGGCCAGTTCGACAAGCTCCTGATCGCCCGGCAGTTCCCCCGCAAGAAGAGGATCGGCGAAGACCTCCTTCAACTGGCTGAGACGATTGCCCGCCTCGCTTCTGAGATCATCGAGATCGATCTTGAAGGCGGCGCTGAGCTTGAGCAGCAGCTGCACGGTCAGCGGGCGCTGATTGCGCTCGATCAAGTTGAGATAGGACGGAGAAATCTCAAGCGCATCCGCCATGGCGATCTGGGTCATGCCAAGCCCGTTGCGCACGCGCCGGACCTTCGGGCCCGCAAAAATCTTTCTCTCCACCATCAAGTCTCCTCCGCCCGCCTATATTTACAAAAATTGACAAAGTGGCTGAGGCTCTTCGTCAAGGATTTGCAACGTGACCCTTTTCCAGGCCGTATCCGAAAGCTTTCGCTGGCATTTCGCCGTTACTTTGTGGATCTTGTCAATGCGTCGCCTCAACGACGAGCATTCTGTATGGAGGAAATCGTGACAGAATTTGACAAGTTGATACGCAATATTCCGACCGGTCGTTTTGACGGCATCGAGCGTCCCTATTCCGCCGCCGATGTGAAGCGGCTGCGCGGTTCCGTGGAGCTTCGCTATTCACTGGCCGAGATGGGCGCGAACCGGCTTTGGCAACTTCTGCATAGCGAGGATTTCGTCAATGCGCTCGGCGCGCTCTCCGGCAATCAGGCCATGCAGATGGTTCGCGCTGGCCTGAAGGCGATCTATCTCTCCGGCTGGCAGGTTGCGGCCGACGCCAACACGGCGTCCGCCATGTATCCGGATCAATCGCTCTATCCGGCCAATGCCGGGCCGGAGCTTGCCAAGCGCATCAACCGCACGCTGCAGCGCGCCGACCAGATCGAGACCTCTGAAGACAAGGGGCTTTCCGTCGACAGCTGGTTCGCTCCGATCGTTGCCGATGCTGAAGCCGGTTTCGGTGGACCGCTCAACGCCTTCGAGATCATGAAGGCGTATATCGAAGCCGGCGTCGCAGGCGTTCATTTCGAGGATCAGCTCGCCTCGGAAAAGAAATGCGGCCATCTCGGCGGCAAGGTGCTGATCCCAACCGCTGCGCATATCCGCAACCTTGATGCCGCCCGGCTGGCGGCCGACGTCATGGGTGTGCCGACACTGGTCATTGCCCGCACCGACGCCGAGGCCGCAAAGCTGCTGACCTCGGATATCGACGAGCGCGACCGGCCCTTCGTCGATTATGATGCAGGACGCACGATCGAAGGCTTCTATCAGGTGCGCAACGGCATCGAGCCCTGCATCGCCCGTGCTGTCGCCTATGCGCCGCATTGCGATCTCATCTGGTGCGAAACGTCGAAGCCCGATCTGGAGCAGGCCCGGCGCTTTGCCGAAGGCGTCCACAGGCATCATCCGGATAAGCTTCTTGCCTATAATTGCTCGCCGTCCTTCAACTGGCGGAAAAACCTGGACGAGGCGACGATCGCCAAGTTCCAGCGCGAGCTTGGTGCCATGGGCTACAAGTTCCAGTTCATCACGCTTGCCGGCTTCCACCAGCTCAATTTCGGCATGTTCGAACTGGCGCGTGGCTACAAGGAGCGGCAGATGGCGGCCTATTCCGAACTGCAGGAAACGGAATTCGCCGCCGAAAAAAATGGCTACACCGCCACCAAACATCAGCGCGAAGTCGGCACCGGCTATTTCGACGCCGTGTCGCTCGCCATCAGTGGCGGTCTTTCATCAACCACCGCCATGAAAGCATCGACCGAGCACGAACAGTTTCGGCCAGCCGCCGAATAACCCGAACCTTAAGGAGGAAAACCATGGCTTCCATCGCACGCGTCCGCGAACGCGCGGAAGAACAATCGTCAAGCCTGTCGCCGGATCAGCAAAACACGATCCGCATGCTCGCAAACGATCTGCACCGCCTCAACCATTCGGTCATGAAGGCCGTCGAGGCCGGCGTCTCGGTCGAGCTGGTCCGCTCGGCCCGCCATCACGGTGGCGACGGCAACTGGGGCGATCTGCTGCTCCCGGTCGTCATGGCCCGCAGCCGTCAGGGAGAGATCTGACCTTCGTTTGGAAAACAATCACCACGGCATGTCCTGTCCGACGTGCCGTGGTTTGACGTTTTCACCACCGTGCATCCTCATTCACTCAGGAGAGAGCAGCCGGCCTCCAGATGCGACGACGCTTTGCCGACCAAGCCAATACGCCAGATCGGCCTCGGCCCGCTCAAGAGCGCTATGGTTCAGCAGTTTACGCAGAAACGCCACGGCCACGGCCCGCGCCCGAAGATTGAATCGCCCACCATCAGCCTCGCCGCCGATGGACTGATAGACATCGAGTTTCTCATAGAGCTGCTGCAGCCGGTTTTGCACGCTGCGCACCGATAGATTGCGCCTCTGCGCGATAGCCCGGTCAGTCAGTCCAAGGGCAATATCGATGAGAATCTCGTATTCGGCCTCTGTGAAGGCATTGGCATTTCCAAGGCTCTTCTGCTGCATGCCGCGCACTTCGCGGTCGATCACACATTGGCTTTCAATGAAGATGCTGCGCAGCGCCAGCCTCAGTCGATCGTCCGAAGCCGATTTCAGCACATAGCCGTAGACGGCACCCTCCGGCACGATCCGCGACACGCCGCGAACGTAAGCCTCGTCGGAATAATTCGACCAGAACAGGATGCGTGTCTCGGGCCGTTCTTTCCAGATGGTTCGCGCCGCCTCGATGCCGTTTCGCGGGCTCATCTGCAGGTCCATGACGACATGGGCCGATCTGAAATCGCGCGCCAGCCGCTCGCCGGCATTGCCGTTTTCCGCTTCCAGCACGGTTTCGCATTCGGGAAGAGCGGCGCGGACGGCTTCGTTGAGATAGGAACGGTGAAGCGGATCGTCCTCGATGATCAGCACCTTCATGCCGCACCTCCCGCCGCCAGCGGCCGGCCGGCCAGGGTGACGCTCACGCAGGTTCCACCCTTAGGGCTTACGGCCCTGGCGGAGAAGCGCGCCGAAATCAACCGTGCCCGGGTTTTCATATTCTCGATGCCGCCTCCCGATGATTTGCGGGAGTGGATCAAGCCGATACCATCATCGTCGATCTCTATGGTCAGGGTGCCGCCGACTGCCCCGAGACGAACCAGAATGCGGCTCGCCTGCGCATGGCGCACAGCATTGTTGATCGCCTCCTGCGCAATGCGGAACAAGGCGATACTGACGGATTGCTCCAGACAATCGATGGCGCCGTTGGTCTCGTCTGTCAGTTTCCACTCTACGCCGGCGCCGCTTTCCTGGATCGATCGCTCCAGATGATTTTCGACCGCCTGGGCAAAGCCAAACAGCTGGAGGACCGAGGGCTTGGCCTCTTCGATGATCTGGCGCAGATCGTGCATGCATTGCTGCAATCCGCGAAACAGGGGCTCGAGCGCTTCACCGGTGACATCGGGCATATGCGCCAGCCGCTCCATTCGCCGCGACAGGCGCGTGAGATCGGCCAAGGTCTGATCGTGTAGATCCATGCCGATACGCTGGCGCTCAGTCTCCAGTGCCTCGGTCAGCTTCAGCGCACCCAACCGCAACCCCTCCTCCCGGGCTCGCGCTTCCGCCTCGACAATCGCCGACCGCTTTGCCTGCTCGGCGGCCCGGATGGCGAAGAAATACGGCGCCAGCAGATCGGCAATGGCGCGCGCATTCACCACATCCTGTCTCCCGTAGGATCCGGCCTGGTGACTGGAGCAGCTTAGAGCCCCGATCACGGCACCCTGGACCTTCAGAGGAACATGCAGGCGGCCCCTTAACGATTGGCTGATGATCGGATGCGAGAATGCGCCTTCGAAGTGAAACCTCGGATCGCTGCAGGCGTCATCGGTCAATAGATGATCGACCTCGCCCAAGAGAAGCGCACGGATGGGGCTGTCACTGACCGGAGCCGGATGCCGCTTGCCCCAATCGGTCTCGAGGCCGCTCTCATAGGCAATGTGATATTTCTCATCCACCATGATGATGCAGACATCAAAGTGATCGTAGGGGATGACATGGCTGATCTCGGCAGCGACGGAGCGGATGACCGAATGAAAATCGAGTTGCCCGGCCAGGAGCCTGGAAATGCGGAGGTAATGGTCGAACACCGACCGAGGCTCTAACATGTGCAAGGCTGGCCCTCCCAGGCGACGCGCCAGCCTCTCCCCAGGCCGGTTGCGGAACGCAAAATCCGAACGCCATTAAGCGCTGATCGCGGTCGTTCGTCTTGCGGAAAAGCGCAATTTTTATGCGGGATCCCGCAACGCCCGTCCCCTTAAGCGCCTGTACAAGCGAAACAATCTCAGACATCCTATTCTTACTGACAGGGGAACCTTCAGTGCAAATACTATTTTCGATCGTTGTTGAGGAGCGCGTTCGAAAATTATGGCCTGGGAGTGAGATTTAGGTCTTTTTGGGAGGAAAAAATGAATATCGCCAAGACACTTCTGGCATCCGTCGTGATCGCAACCGTTGCGACGCCGTTTGCCGCACTTGCAGACACGTCATCCAAGAAAATTGCCCTGTCCAACAATTACGCTGGCAACTCATGGCGTCAGGCCATGCTGACAAGCTGGCAGAAGGTGACAGGCGAAGCCGTGAAAGCCGGCGTGGTTGCCGCAGCCGATCCATTCACGACGGCGGAAAACCAGGCGACCGAGCAGGCGGCGCAAATCCAGAACATGATCCTGCAGGGCTATGATGCCATCGTCATCGACGCGGCATCGCCGACGGCTCTCAACGGCGCCGTCAAGGAAGCCTGCGATGCCGGCATCACCGTCGTATCCTTCGACGGTATCGTCACCGAACCCTGCGCCTGGCGCATTGCCGTCGATTTCAAGGGAATGGGAGCAAGCGAGGTCGAGTATCTGGCCAAGAAGCTTCCCAAGGGCGGCAACATCCTGGAAATCCGCGGCCTTGCCGGCGTCTCCGTCGATGACGAGATTTCGGCCGGCATCGACGCAGCCGTTGCGAAATATCCGCAGTTCAAGATCGTCGGCTCCGTGCATGGCGACTGGGCGCAGGATGTCGCCCAGCGCGCCGTTGCCGGCGTTCTGCCCAGCCTTCCCGAAATCGCGGCGGTCGCAACCCAAGGCGGCGACGGCTATGGCGCGGCACAGGCTTTTGCCGCGGCCAAGCGCCCGATGCCGACGATCGTCATGGGCAACCGTCAGGACGAACTGGCCTGGTGGAAGAAGGAAAAAGACGCAAGCGGCTATGAGACGATGTCGGTTTCCATCGCTCCCGGCGTCTCGACGCTCGCCTTCTGGGTTGCCCAGCAGATTCTTGACGGCAAGCAGGTGAAGAAGGATCTGGTCGTCCCGTTCTTGCGCATCGATCAGGATAATCTCGAAACCAACCTCGCCAATACCCAGCAGGGCGGCGTCGCCAACGTCGAATATTCGTTGGAAGACGCCCAGAAGGTCATTGCCACGGCCAAGTGAGCCAAGGCATGCCGCCATTCAAGACCGGTGCCATTCTTGGGTGGCGCCGGTCGATGAGGAATTCTTGCTGGATCGATCCATGAATGCAGCCAAAGATAACAGGCCCATGAACGAGGATGCTGAGACAAAGCCGGTCGTCTCCGCGCGCGGCGTCAAGGTGCAATTCGGCGCCGTCAAGGCGCTGGATGGCGCCGACCTGGTCATCAATGCCGGCGAATGCATCGGGCTGGTCGGCCATAACGGTGCGGGCAAATCGACGATCGTCAATGTCCTCAACGGAAGCCTCGGCCCTCACGAGGGCACCATCGCCTATAATGGCGACGAAACCGCACGCGGCATCAACGCGGCGCGCGGCCATGGCATCCGCTGCGTCTTTCAGGAATTGTCGCTCTCGCCGAACCTGACCATTGTCGAGAACATGCGGGTGGAGCATCGCGACCTCAGCGGATGGAACTGGCGCAGCCAAGCGGCCGGTATCGTCAGCGCCAAGCTTGATGAGATTTTCGTAGGCCACGGGATCGACGTGATGCATACCGTCGGCGAACTCTCGATCGCCGAGCGGCAGATGGTGGAAATTGCCATCGTCTTCTGCACGGTCGAACACGAACCCAAGCTGATCATTCTAGACGAGCCGACGTCGTCGCTCGATGCGGGGCTTGCGGGGCAGCTGATGGCCTATGTTCGCAAGTATGTCGATGCGGGCGGCTCCGTGCTGCTGATCTCGCATATTCTCGGCGAGATTCTGTCGACCTCCGACCGCATCGTCGTCATGAAGGACGGCAAGGTTGTCGCCGATCGTCCGGCAAAGGAATTTTCGACCCATGGCCTCGTCCAGGCGATGGGCAGCGTGGTCAAGGACCGGGATTTCGACCGCAACAAGAATAGAACCGCCGACACATCGCCGATCCTGTCCCTGCCCGCCAGAGGCGGCAAAGGCCTTCCTTTCGCTGCCTACAAGGGCGAAGTGATCGGCCTTGCCGGGCTCGGCGGGCATGGCCAGACGGATATGCTGCTCGAACTCTACCGCGCACTGAGCAGCGACTGGTTGCCCGGAAGACAGGGGCGCATCGCCTTCGTCGCCGGCGACCGCAGCCTGAACGGGACCTTTCCCCTCTGGAGCATCCTGAAGAACCTCAGCATCGCTTCACTCACCGACTTGTCGGAGAAATTCCTGGTCAACAGAACCCGCGAAGACGGGCTTGGCGGCGACTGGAAGAGCCGGATCGAAATCCGCACACCCGACATGACGAACGGCATCCTGTCGCTATCGGGCGGCAACCAGCAGAAGGTTCTCTTTGCCCGCGCGCTGGCGACGACATCGTCAATGGTGCTGATGGATGATCCGATGCGTGGTGTCGACATCGGCACCAAGCAGGAGGTCTACAGCATCCTGAATCACGAAGCGGCCGGCGGCCGGACATTCATCTGGTATTCGACCGAGATGGATGAAATCCGGCTTTGCGACCGCGTCTATGTGTTTCGCAGTGGCGCCATCGTTTCGGAACTCGTCGGCGACGCCATTACGGAGGAAAATGTGCTGGCAGCCTCATTCTCTGGAGAAGACGCATGATCCGCATTTCGCCCAGCATGGTGCGGCTGCTCGTCCCGGCGCTCTCGCTCGTCGTGCTGCTGGTCGCGGTCTTCTATCTCCAGCCGCGGGCCATGAGCTATATCGGGCTCAATCTCCTGTTCAATCTGGCTGTGCCGATTGCGCTCGCAACCATTGCCCAGATGATGATCATGTCCGTCAACGACCTCGATTTGTCGATGGGAACCTTCGTCAGTTTCGCCGCCTGCGTGGCGGCGACCTACCTGCAATCCTCCCCATTGCTCGGCATTCTGATCCTCGCGGCGGCCATCGCCGCCTATGCCGTTATCGGCGTGATCATCTATGTCAGGGACCTGCCGTCGATCGTGGTGACGCTCGGCATGAGTTTTGTCTGGGGCGGTCTCGCCGTCCTGCTTTTGCCGGCCCCGGGAGGCGAGGCACCCGGATGGGCACGCTGGCTGATGACCTCGAAACCGCCGCTCATTCCCATGGCGATCGTGGCCAGTGTCGTCATCGCCCTTGTCTCGCATTTCGTCGTCATGCGCTCCGCCTTCGGCGTGCTGATCCGCGGCGTTGGCGGTAACCAGCGCTCGGTGCAGCGCGCCGGATGGTCAATCCTCGTCCTTCGCGCCGCAGCCTATGGGCTCGCTGGTCTCTTTGCTGTGCTCTCGGGCATTGCCCTTGTCGGCCTCACCACTTCGGCCGACGCCAACATCGCGCTGCGCTATACGCTCCTGTCGATTGCCGGCGTCATCCTCGGCGGCGGTGAATTCACCGGCGGCCGCATCTCGCCGATCGGTGCCGTCATCGGTGCACTGACGCTGACGCTGGCCGGATCGTTCCTGTCCTTTCTCCGGATTTCACCGGACTGGCAGATCGGAGCGCAAGGCGCCATCCTCATCGTCGTGCTTGCCCTGCGTCTCTTCCTCAATCGTCTTGAAAAGCGGCGGAACCGCACATGAACGCCCTTCGCGCACTCCACCGCAAACCCTGGGTCTGGTCCTTTGCCGCAACGCTGGTCGTATGGAGCGTGACCGTCATGTTCACGGGCGGCGCCAGCTCTCTCGGCCTGTCGCAGGCGGCACTGACCTTCGCGGCCTTTTCCGTCATCGTCGGTATCGGCCAGATGTTCGTCATGACGCTCGGACCGGGCAATATCGACCTCTCCGTTCCCGCAACGATGACGCTCGCCGGAACCGTGGCGCTGAAGCTGATGAATGTCGAGGACGGCATGATCGTGCCCGGCCTTCTGATTTCCATCCTGATCGGTTTTGGCATCGGCATCGGTAACTATGCCCTGATCAAGCTTCTGCGCATCCCGCCGATCATCGCGACGCTGTCGATGAGCTTTATCGTGCAATCCACCGCCATCTGGAGCAACCGCGGCCTGCGCATCAAGCCACCGGAGCAGCTGGCAGACTTCACCATGTCGAGCGTCATCGGTATCCCGAATATTGCGATCGTCGCCTTTCTGCTCTCCATTCTTGCCTGGGTGCTGCTGGAAAAGACCATCTATGGTCGCTGGATCTCGGCCATCGGCCAGAGCATGTTCGCGGCCCGCATGGCCGGCATCCCCGTCGATGGCACGCGGCTGGCGACCTATATCCTTTGCGCCGTCCTCGCCTCGATCTGCGGCTATCTCCTTGCCAGCTTCTCAGGCGGCGCCGCCCTCAACATGGGCTCAGAATATCTGCTGATGTCGATCGCCGTCGTCATCATCGGCGGGACGGCGGTGGCGGGCGGGGATTCGAACGTGCCGGGCATCTGGGGCGCATCGCTCTTCATGTTCCTCGTCGTGTCGATGCTGAACACCTACGGTTTCGGCGCGGGCGCGCGGCTCATTCTGACCGGCTTCATCATCATTGCCGTCATTCTCGTGGCCGGCGGCCGCCCGCTCGGCGGACGCTGAAACTTCTTTCGACATTAAGCAGGCATCACAGGAAAAATCGCGATGGCCAAGAACGAGCACCCCCTCTACGAAATACACGATCCCCGGTTTCGCTATCTCGTCGTCAAGAGCGCCGCTCTGGACGAGCTCTATTCCGGTTGCCGCTGGGCGGAGGGTCCGGTGTGGTTTGTCGACGGCGGATGCCTGATCTGGAGCGACATTCCGAACCAGCGCATGCTGCGCTGGGTGCCGGACGGCGGCGTTTCGACCTTTCGTGCACCCTCGAACTTCACCAACGGCAACACGCGCGACCGCCAGGGTCGGCTCGTTTCCTGCGAGCACGGCGCACGGCGCGTCACCCGCACCGAGATCGATGGATCAATCACCGTTCTCGCCGACAGCTTTCAAGGCAAACGTCTGAATTCGCCTAACGACGTAGTCGTCCGCTCCGATGGATCGGTCTGGTTCACCGATCCGACCTACGGCATCCTGTCCGACTACGAAGGCTATAAGGCCGAGCCCGAGCAGGCGACGCGCAACGTCTACCGGCTCGATCCCGAAACGGGCGAAATGGAGATCGTGGTCGACGATTTCGGCCAACCGAACGGCCTGGCCTTCTCGCCAGATGAAACCAAGCTCTATATCGCCGATTCAGCATCGAGCCATGACATCAGCGCGCCACGCCACATCCGCATCTTCGATGTGATCGACGGCCGCAAGCTCGCGAACAGCCGGGTATTCTGCGACATCGACACCGGGCTTCCCGACGGTTTCCGCGTCGATGTCGCCGGCAATGTCTGGACGAGCGCTGGCGACGGCGTGCATTGTTTCGCCCCCGACGGAACATTGCTCGGCAAGATCAAGGTGCCGCAGACGGTCTCCAACCTCACCTTCGGCGGACCGCGCCGCAACCAGCTGTTCATCACCGCTACTAAGTCGCTCTACAGCATCTATACTGCCACAACGGGTGTGCAGACACCCTGAGGCTAAACCTTGAACGGCCCCATCTGGATGGAGCGGAGCAGCGTTGCGCGGGCACTGCCCAGATGGGCCAGCAAGTTTGTGTCCACCGCCGCCGGATCCCGGCTGCGAAGGGCTGCGATGTAATCGAGATGCTGGGTGAGCGCCCTGATGTTACGCTGCTTCTCGTCATCGATATTCCACTGATAGGTGTAGTGGAAGAAGGCTGAAACGACATTGTAGAACTCGATGATGTACCTGTTTTTCGAGGCATCGTGCACGCAACGATGCAGGCGTTCGTCCAGCGCCGGAAATTCGCGATAGCGGCGGTCGATGTCCGCCAGCAACTCGAGATGCTCCGCCTCGATCGCCTGCAACTCCCTCCAGCAGGGGTCGCTATCCGGCAAATTGAGCAGGTGCCTGGCCGAGCGCAGCTCGAACATCTCGCGGACTTCATATATTTCCGCGGCGAAATTTGGAGTAACACCAAGAAACACCCAGGCGCTGTTGGGGCGTCGCTCGATCAGCCCAAAGCGCTGAAAATGCGTGAGATATTCGCGGATGGTGGTGGTCGATGTGCCGAATTGCCGCGCAAGTTCGGCACTATTGAGCAACTGCCCAGCGCGAAAATCCCCTTGCAGAATCCATTCCATGAACCGCCGTTCGACGGCAGCGGCGGCGGACATCGTCTGCGTTTCGGGGAAATAGTCGCCGGGCTCCGGCCGTCGCTGCAAAGAATGGATGGCATCAACGAGACGAAGAATTCCGGTATCCGTCAGGGATGACAGGACGGAGCGCACCGTCGTGCGGCTGACGGCCAGTTTCAACGCCAGTTCCGAATTCGACGGCAGCTTCTGGTCGACCTCGATATCGCCGAGGTAGGACAGGCAGCGGTTGTACGCGCCCTTGTAGACTGCATTCCCCTTCATTCCAAACCATCCCCCTGCTGCGACCGATCCCGTATCATATAGGCCGGATTATTTATATAAAAAACAGTTGACTTGAAAATCCTCGCCTGTTTTATATACATAAGAGACAGTCGAAGGGAGGATCGAAACTTGTCTGGGATTTATCTTGCAAACATTTTTCTGGACCGCGACTTCTTCGAGAAGATAAACGCGTGAGCGGCCGCATCATCCAATTCGGAACGAGCCGCTTCCTTCAGGCGCATGTGGCATTCTTCGTTCATGAGGCGGCGCAAGCCGGGCAGAAGGTTGGCCCCATCTCCGTCGTTCAGGTCTCCGGAGCAAGCGACAGAAGCGGCCGTGTCGCGGCATTTGGCCGGCCGGAAGGCTATCCCGTTGTCATTCGCGGCATGTCAGACGGCAAGGTGATCGATCGTACGGTTCGGGTTAAGAGTGTCGACGGTGGCCTGTCGGCCGCCAACGACTGGGCCGAAATCACCAGGCTCTTTGTCGAGGAGGCGGATTTTGTTGTCTCCAACACAGGCGACACCGGCTATCGAACCGATCCGGATGGAGATGACTTCTCCTCCAGCGACCGCCCTCCGCAATCATTCCCGGCAAAACTGGCAGAGCTTCTCTGTCGTCGCTGGCAGGCATCGGGGCGTCCCCTGGTGGTGCTGCCGTGCGAACTTGTGACGAGCAACGGCCAGGCCCTGAAAAAGGTCGTCATCGAAAGCGCGCGGCGAAACGCTCTACCGGCAGACTTCTTCGAATGGCTCGACCGCGATGTCGCCTTCGCCGATACGCTCGTCGACAGGATCGTGTCCGAACCCATCGAGCCGATTGGTGCTGTTGCGGAACCCTATGCCCTCTGGGCGATCAAACGGGCGCCGGGCGTCCGTCTGCCCTGCACGCACGGGCAGATCGTGCTGACCGATGATCTCGAACCCTATGAGCGCCTGAAGCTGCATATCCTCAATCTCGGGCACACCTATCTCGCCGAGATCTGGCAGACCGAAGGCCATGCGAGTGATCAAACAGTCGGCGGAATCCTCGCTGATCCGAGCATAAGGACGCGGCTGGAAGCCCTTTACGAGAGCGAAGTCGTCCCCGGTTTCGCCTTGAAAGGCATGGGTGACGAGGCCCGGCCCTATGTGGCAACCACGCTCGACCGTTTCCTCAATCCGTTTCTCAATCACCGCATTGCCGATATCGCGCAGCATCACGCCCAGAAGGTCGAGCGCCGCATCGCCGCCTTTCTCGGTTGGGTCGGAGCGACGCCTGAACAGCATGCGGCCCCGATCCTGCGCGGGATAGCGGAACGCTACCCGGCATCCGGAGGTGCCGCATGAACTACCAGTTCGACTTCGCCTCTCTCCTTCCCTACTGGAAAGAGTTCGCCCTCGGCGTATGGCTGACGCTTCAGCTCTCCGTCATCTCCACCGTCATCGGTTTCGTCCTCGGCACCCTCTGCGCCATCGGCCGGGCTGACGGCGGCCCCTGGCTTCGCGGCATCATCGCCACCTATGTCGAAGTCATCCGCAACACGCCGCTGCTGGTGCAGGTGTTCCTGGTCTATTTCGGCATTGCTACCCTTGGCGTCCACGTCTCGGCAAATATGGCCGCCGTCGTGGCGCTGGTCGTCAATGTCGGCGCCTATACCTGCGAAATCGTCCGCGCCGGCCTGCAATCCATCCACAAGGCGCAGCTCGAAGCGGCGGAGTGCCTTGGGCTGTCGCGCAAGCAGACCTACTGGCATGTGATCATTCGCCCCGCCATCGAACGCGTCTATCCGGCGCTGACCAGCCAATATGTGCTGCTGATGCTGGCCTCCTCGATCACCTCGCAGATTTCGGCTGAGGAACTGACCGCCGTCGCCAACCGCATCCAGTCGGATACGTTCCGCAGCTTCGAGACCTACATCGTCGTGGGCGTCCTCTATCTCCTCCTGTCCTTCGTCGTCCGCATCGCCCTCTGGCTGTTGGGCCTCGGTCTCTTTGTTCGCCGGCGCAAGCTCGGCACGGCACTTTAAAGGACGCGGTGATGCCAAGTTTTAGCTTCGTTCATCTGGAGTTTCTGGCCTGGGCCGCAATGTGGACGGCGGGCCTTTCCGTGATCGCCTTCCTTGGCGGCGGGCTTCTCGGCTTTCTGGTCGCGCTGGCGCGCGTCAGCAGCTCGGGGGCGCTGCGAACGGCGGCGGCGGTCTACATTCAGATCGTTCAGGGCACTCCGCTGCTGGTGTTGCTGTTCCTCATCTATTTCGGCATCGCTATTCTCGGCTTCGACCAGGTTCCGGCCATCATCGCCGCAGCGGCCGGTCTCATCATCTATTCCTCCGGCTTCCTCGGCGAGATCTGGCGCGGCTGCATCGAATCCGTGCCGAAGACCCAATGGGAAGCGGCCGAGTGCCTGGCCCTGTCGCGCTGGCAACGCATGCTCAAGGTGATCCTGCCGCAGGCGCTGCGCATCGCCACGCCGCCGACCGTCGGCTTCCTGGTGCAGATCGTCAAGAACACCTCGCTCGCCTCCGTCGTCGGCTTCGTCGAGCTGTCGCAGGCCGGCAAGCTCATCAACAATTCGATCTTCGAACCCTTCACCGTCTTCATCGTGGTGGCAGTATTTTACTTCGCCATGTGCTTTCCGCTCTCTCTGTGGAGCCGCAACCTCGAGAGGAAGCTCAATGTCATCCATCGTTAAAGTCACGAACGTCCACAAGGCCTTCGGCGCCGTCAAGGTTTTGAACGGCGTATCGTTCGAGGTCGGGCGCGGCGAGGTTGCTGCCGTCATCGGCCAGTCCGGTTCGGGCAAATCGACGGCGCTGCGCTGCATCAACGCGCTCGAGACCATCGAGAGCGGCACGATCGAGGTCTGCGACCACGCGGTCCATGATCCCAAGCTCGACAAGAACGCGTTGCGCCGCGATGTCGGCATCGTCTTCCAGAGCTATAACCTCTTCCCCCACCTGACGGCCGAGCAGAACATCATGCTGGCTCCAACCTGCGTGAAGAAGCTCGGCAAGACCGCCGCCCGCGATCTGGCACGCGAGGTGCTGAGCCGCGTTGGCCTTGAAGCCAAGGCAGACCATTTTCCGGAGCAGCTTTCCGGCGGCCAGCAGCAGCGCGTGGCGATTGCCCGCTCCCTGGCGATGAAGCCGAAGCTGATGCTTTTCGACGAAGTGACGTCGGCACTCGACCCGCAGCTGACCGGCGAAGTGTTGAAGGTCATGGAGGATCTCGCCCGTGGGGGCATGACAATGATCCTGGTCACGCATGAGATGGCCTTTGCCCGCAAGGTGGCGTCGAAGGTTGTCTACATGCATCAGGGTCAGGTTTGGGAAACCGGACCGGGCGCGATGCTGGACAATCCGCAAACGAAAGAATTGCGCGAATTCGTGGGTAGCGGCCTCTAGGGCCGAAACGGGAAGAGATTTTGTTGGAAGGACAAAGGGATGGAGAACATGAAACGTAGAAGTTTTCTGGCAGGCATAACCGGCGCATTGGCCGGCGCAACGTTCCTGGGCGTCAACGCGCGCCAGGCTCTGGCCGACACGCTGGAGACGATCAAGACGCGGAAGAAGCTGCTGATCGCCGTCGATCTCGGCTCGCCGCCGTTCGGCATGAGCGATGCGGCGATGCAGCCGACCGGCTCGGATGTCGAGACCGCCAAGCTGCTGGCCGCCGATCTCGGCTATCCGCTGGAAATCGTGTCCGTCACCAGCCCGAACCGCGTGCCCTTTCTGCTGACCAGCAAGGCTGACATCGTCATGGCGTCCTTCAGCGTCAACGAGGAGCGCAAGAAGGTCATCGATTTCACAGACGCCTATGGCGTCATCCAGATCGTTGTCGCAGCACCGAAGAGCGTAGACATTAAAACCCTGCAGGACGTCGTCGGCCAGCGCCTTGGCACGACGCGCGGCTCGACCAACGACAAGGTCGCGACGACGGAGGCGCAAGGCGCCGAAATGGTGCGTTACGACGATGACGCAACGCTGATCACCGCGCTGGTTTCCGGCCAGGTCAACATCATGGCGTCGTCACCGCAGATCATGGCGGCCGTCAATCAGCGCCGCACGAGCGATCCGCTCGAGGTCAAGCTGGTGCTGAAGACCAATCCTTACGCCATCGGCCTGCGCAAGGGCGACGATGCACTGAAGGCGACGCTGAACGAATGGATCGCCAAGAACCTTGCCAACGGCAAGCTCAGCGAGATCTATCAGAAGTATAATGGCGTGGCGCTTCCGGCCGAGATGCCGAAGACGTAAGCTATATTTTTTGCCAATAAACACCGGAGCGCCGATCATTCGGCGCTCCCTGCAATCCCAAGAAGCGGTTCGAGCGGGCTGGCCCCTGCGGACAAGGAGTGAACGATGAAAGCACTGATCTGCAACGAGCCGGGCCGGCTGTCACTGATCGAACGGGATATCCCGGTTCCCGCCAATGGAGAGGTGCTGGTCCGCATCAAGCGTGTCGGCATATGCGGCACCGATTTTCATATCTTCCAGGGCAAGCACCCCTTCCTCGAATATCCGCGCGTCATGGGTCATGAACTCTCAGGCATCGTCGAAGATGCGCAGGGATCGGATCGGCTGAAGAAGGGCGACAATGTCTATATCGTCCCCTATCTCTCCTGCGGGAAATGCGTTGCCTGCCGTCGCGGTGTGACCAATGCCTGCCAGAACATCGCCGTGCTTGGTGTGCACAAGGACGGCGGCATGTCCGAATATCTCTGCGTTCCCGAACAGAACGTCATCTCGGCCGGTAAAGCCTCGCTCGACGACGCCGCGATGATCGAGTTTCTGGCGATCGGCGCTCATGGCGTCAAGCGCGGCAACATCCAGGCCAGCGATCGCGTTCTCGTCGTCGGCTCGGGACCGATCGGCATGTCGGCGATCATCTTTGCCAAGGCGCGTGGCGCCGACGTGACCGTTATGGATATGCGCGAAGATCGCCTCGCCTTTACGACCAGCGCGCTCGGTGCCGACAGGACCCTTCTCGCCAATGAAGATGCAGAGGCGGAAGCCAAGCGCCTGACGGATGGCGATTTCTTCGATGTCGTCATCGACGCCACCGGCAACGCCGGCGCGATGCAGCGCGGTTTCGGCTTCGTCGCCCATGCCGGCCGATACGTCCTTGTCAGCGTGGTCCGCCAGGACATCACCTTTTCCGATCCGGAATTCCACAAGCGCGAGACCACACTCTTTGCCAGCCGCAATGCTCAGCCGGATGATTTTGCCGAAGTGGTGAAGCAGATGGAGGCGGGCCGCGTGCCGACGGCGGCCCTCAACACCCATCGCGGCGCGCTGTCCGATGCTCCTGAGCTCTTCAACGAATGGCTGCGCCCCGAAGCCGGCGTCATCAAAGCCATTCTGGAGGTATGACCATATGGCTGCGCCGCGCACGCTTCGTCTCCATGACGCCGACAATGTCGTCATCACCATCGAAAGCCTGTCACGCGGCAAGGTGATCGATGGCGGCATCACGGTCACAGCAGCCGTTCCGCGCGGCCATAAGGTCGCCGTCCAGGCGATCCGCACCGGCGAGCCGATCCGCAAATTCGGCCAGATCATCGGTTTTGCGAGCAGCGATATTCAGCCGGGCGACTGGGTGCACGAGCACAATGTCGCGATCCATGATTTCGAGCGCGACTATGCCTTTGCCTCGGAGGCGAAGCCCGATGGCGGGCTTCTGCCCGGCGAAAGCCCCGCGACATTCGAAGGTTTCCGGCGCGCGGATGGCCGCGTCGGCACGCGCAATTATATCGGCATCCTCAGCTCCGTGAACTGTTCCGCCACCGTCGTCGATTTCATCGCCGACGAGATCATGCGATCCGGCATTCTTGCCGACTATCCCAATGTCGACGGCGTCGTTCCCTTCACCCATGGAACCGGATGCGGCATGGGGAGCAAGGGCGAGGAATACGACCTGCTGACAAGGACCCAATGGGGCTATGCCAGCCACCCGAACTTCTCCGCCATCCTCCTGATCGGGCTTGGCTGCGAGGTGTTTCAGATCCCGCGCCTGAAGAAGACCTACGGCATTGCCGAGGGCGATCATTTCCAGAGCCTGACGATCCAAGAGGTCGGCGGTACCCGCAAATCGGTAATGATGGGTGTCGAGAAAATCCGCGAGATGCTGCCATTTGCCAATAAGTCGGTGCGCGAGACGGTTCCGGCCTCGGAGCTGATGCTGGCGCTGCAATGCGGCGGCTCGGATGGTTATTCCGGGCTGACTGCCAATCCGGCCCTGGGAGCAGCTGTCGATATTCTCGTGCGCCATGGCGGCACCGCGATCCTGTCGGAAACACCGGAGATCTATGGAGCGGAACACCTCCTGACCCGGCGGGCGGAAAGCCCCGAGGTCGGCCAGAAGATCGTCGACCTGATTGATTGGTGGCGGGATTACGCCGCGAAAACGGGCGGCGAGCTGAACAACAATCCCTCGCCCGGCAACAAGGCCGGTGGACTCACAACCATCCTGGAAAAATCCCTCGGCGCAGTCGCCAAGGGCGGCAGCTCCACCCTGCGCGGTGTCTATCGCTATGCCGAGCGCATCGACCGCAAGGGCTTCGTCTATATGGATACGCCCGGTTACGATCCAGTCTCGGCGACGGGCCAGGTAGCAGGCGGCGCCAATGTGCTCTGCTTCACCACCGGCCGTGGCTCGGCCTATGGCTGCAAGCCGACACCTTCCCTCAAGCTCGCCACCAATTCCGACCTGTTCACGCGGATGGAAGAGGACATGGACATCAATTGCGGTGATATCATCGACGGCGTGTCGATCGAGGAAAAAGGCCGCGAGATCTTCCAGTCCATCCTGGAAACCGCCTCAGGCAAGCGCTCGAAATCCGAACTGCTCGGATACGGCCGCAACGAGTTCGTACCCTGGCAGCTGGGCGCGACGATGTGATTCATACGCTGGATTTGCCGACAAGAAGGCGTGCGTGCCAGCGGAGGCGAACCTGCATCGCGCAATGAACATACCAAAGGCTCGGCTATGGCATCTGCTGCCCCGCGCCAGCGCAAAGAATCTCCGTCAGGATACCCCGCTCAGCAAATGTTGGTCGACTACGCAAGCGAGTCACCCAATACCCGGCTTGCATACGCAGCACCCGGTCGGTTAGGCAGATCAGACTGCCGGTCTGTATGGCTCTGAGGCAAAGCGGTAGCGAACCAAGCAGAACGCCTGCTCCTGATTCCGCTGCCCGCATCGCCTGTGCGAACGTGTCAAAGCGGAGTATCGAGAGCGGCTGTATCTGAGAACCCATCATGTTGGACCAGTCGCGCCAGCCATCGCGCGGACCAGAAACGGCGATACGCGGTAACCTCTCCCAATTCTCTGCCGATTCCTTTGCCAGGGACGGTGACGCAACGGGTGCAAGTTCTTCCGCAAAGAGCCGTTGCGCCTCTCGTCCCGGCCAGTTGCCATCACCAAAGCGGATCTCGAAATCCGCTTCAGATCGCTCATAATCAGGCTGGAGCTGGATCGTTTCGAACGACAGCTGAACATGGGGCAACAGATGCGCGATTTGCCGTAGCCGTGGGACAATCCAAAGCTCGATAACCGACGACGACGCTGCGATTGTTATCTTCCGGCGAGGCAGTTCGAACAAATTCGCTGTACTGTGCAAGAGTTGGTTGAAGGCGGACTGGACCTGCGGCAGCCAGGCTTCCCCTTCCACCGACAGGATCACCCCACGGGCCTGCCTGTTGAAGAGCTGTGTCCCCAGTCGCAATTCGAGATTCTTGATGCGCTGGCTTACGGCTGCCTGCGTAAGGCCCAACTCGTTCGCTGCCGCAGTGAAGCTGCCCAGCCGTGCAGCGGCCTCGAAGACCCGGATCCATTCAAGGGGCGGTAACGTTTGAAGATGTTCAGACATAACGGATTTTAGGTCATATCCCCAATATTCATTGTTTGTGCTTATGGGACATTGGCCGTCAAATGTCGAGCATTATCCACCTGTGCTTAGGAGCGGGAAATGCCAAGGGAAGCTGAAGTAGACATCATCGATGCAGGCAGAGCCATATCGATCGCGCTGCCGAATGGAGTGAAGCAGCGCTTTCACGCGATTTGGCTGCGAGACAATGCGTGGGACGAGACGACACGCGCTGCGGGCAACGGCCAAAGGCTGATAACCCTTAGCAACATCCCAGTGGATACCCGTGTTTCCGCGGTGAAATCCGAAGCGGGATCGCTCCATCTGACATTCCAACCCGAGAATCGCACAATCGCCTTCGATCTGAACTGGCTGGCCGACCATGGCTATGACAATGACCGTAGCCGCGTCTCCGGCTGGACATCACCGGATATCGAGACCTGGGACGCCAGCCTTGGCGCGGCAATCCCATTGGCCGATTTTGGCGCCATCAGCCGAGATCAGGCGGCCTTGGGTAACTGGCTCCATGGCGTGCGCCGCTATGGTTTTGGCAAACTCGTCGGCGGTCCGGTGGAAAACGCTGCTCTGTTCGAGGTGGCATCGCTGTTTGGCTATATCAGGGAGACCAACTACGGTCGGCACTTCGAAGTCCGCACCGAAGTCAACCCATCGAACCTCGCCTATACCGGCCTTGGCCTCCAGGCCCATACGGATAATCCGTACCGTGATCCGGTTCCCACCCTTCAAATTCTCTATTGCCTGGAAAATTCCGCAGAAGGCGGCGAGAACATGGTTGTTGACGGGTTCCGCGCGGCGGAACGGCTGCGTGCGGAAAACCCGCATGGCTTCGATCTCCTGACGCGCTACTGCGCAAGGTTCGAATATGCCGGCAGCGCCGGCATCTGCCTGCGTTCCCGGCGGCCGATGATCGAGCTTGCACCGGATGGGGAGCTGGTCGGCATTCGGTTCAACAACCGTTCGACGGCAGCGATTATCGACGTTCCCTACGAGGATATGGCCGACTACTATGCAGCTTACCGACGCCTTGGCGAGATCATCGACGACACCTCCATGGAGGTAACCTTCAAGCTGGCACCGGGCGAGTCCTTCATCGTGGACAACACCCGCGTTCTCCACGCACGCAAGGGGTACTCGGGCGCCGGTTCTCGCTGGCTTCAAGGTTGCTACGCCGACAAGGACGGTCTTCTTTCGACACTCAGCGCCATCGAGCTGCAAAATCGAAAGGCAGCGTGATGACGAAGCCCAACTACGAAACGCTAGGCCCGGAGACGATCGTCGCATTCCTGGGCGACATCTTTGAACGCAGGGGCGGCGAGGAATATCTCGGCGAGCCGGTCACCATGGCGGAGCACATGCTGCAGGGGGCATATCTGGCCGAGCAGCAGGGTGAGGAAGAGATCATCATCGTGGCGGCACTGCTGCATGATATCGGCCACTTCACCAGCGAGTTCGGTACATTCTCCATGGACGACGTTCATGACAAGCATCATGAAGAAGCAGGAGCGCAGGTGCTTGAGCGCTTCTTCCCGAGCCTCGTCATCGACTGCGTACGCTATCATGTCGCCGCCAAGCGATATATTTGCGCCACCGATCCCGCCTATTTCGGCCAATTGTCGGCGGCCTCTATTCACTCCTTGAAGCTGCAAGGTGGGCCAATGGATGCCTCGGAAATCGCGGAGTTTGAGAGGAACCCGAACGTAAAGCAGATCGTGCGGGTTCGCCATCTCGATGATGCCGGCAAGATTGCTGGGCTGATTACGCCCGGTTTTGCCCATTATGCACCAATGGTACAGCGCATCGTCGACACCCATTGTCGCCTGACCGAGCGATAATCACCTGCTTCCGTGACACGGGTCATGCCGACAGCTTGATCCGTGTCACGTCCGATACGCCCGATTAGTCAGGCGCACCTCTTCCGTCGTACCCATCCTCCATCACAAGGCCCTCACGAGCGATGTGCTATTCTGTCGATCTATCGTCCCTTGAACTGCGGCCGTTCCTTTGCGGCAAAGGCGCGCATCCCCTCCGCCCGGTCGTCGCTTGCCGCAATCAATGCGGACAGCGAACGCTCGTAACGAATGCCAGCGGACAGCGGAGTCTCGAAACTTTCGAGAACAGCGGCCTTGGCCATCGTGACCGCGATGGGGGCAGCTTGAGCGATACGCTCGGCGATCGCGCAGGCTAGATCGTCCACCGTCTCGCCATCAGCGGCGATGCTGCTGATCAGGCCATAGGTCCTTGCCTCCTCCGCATCAAGCTTACGCCCGGCCAGAACCATCTCCATCGCCATCGACTTGCCGACGGCGCGCACGAGGCGCTGCGTTCCGCCCGCGCCGGGTATCGTGCCGATCGCGGTTTCCGGAAGGCCGAACAGTGCCGTTTTGTCGGCGACCACGATGTCGCAGATCAGTGCCAGCTCAAGGCCGCCACCGAGAGCATAGCTTGAAATCGCGGCGATGAGTGGCTTGGTGATGGCGGCCACCTCGTCCCATTTCTCGCTGAAGCCGCTGGTATAAAGCTCGATGGGGCTGGCGGCGGCAAGCGATCCTATATCGGCGCCGGCGGCAAAGCCCCGCTCGCTGCCGCTGATGACGATCGCCCGCACCGCAGGGTCCGCCTGGCAGTCGCGCAGCGCATCGACAAGCCCTGTCAGCATCTCGATGTTGAGTGCATTCCGCTTGGCCGGCCGGTCGAGGATGACGCGCGCAAAGCCGTCATGCTTTTCGGTTTTGACGAGGGAGGATGTCATGGCTTGCGCCTTTCCGTCAGCAGACGAACAGTATCGTCGCGGCGCGCGATTGCAGCCGCGATCTCTTCGGCCGTCCAGTCGTAAAAGCCGCGGCCGCTCTTCGTTCCGAAAGCACCCTCCTCGCACAGCCGGCTCACCAGGGAGGGTATGCCTTCGCTGCGATCCAGCGCCGGCATCAGAATGCGCGACACTTTCTCGACCGTGTCGAGACCGGCCAGATCCATCAGCCGCAGCGGCCCTGCTGCCGACCAGCGCGGCGCAAGCGTCGTTTCGACCGCCCGGTCGACATCCTCGATGGAGGCGGCACCCACTTCAACGAGGTGAAGAGCTTCTCGCAGAATCGCATATTGCAGTCGGTTGACGACGAAGCCCGCTATATCGGTCTTCACCTCGATCACTTCCTTGCCGATATCGGCGCAGAGTGAGCGGGCGCGTTGGACGACCTCATCCGAGGTTTTCTCGCCGCGCACGATCTCGACAAGCGGCATGATGGTCGGCGGATTGAACCAGTGAATGCCGACGACTCGCTCCGGCCGGGCAAGCCCCGCCGGGATCAGGGTGATCGGAACGCTGGAGGTGTTCGTGGTCAGTAGGCAATCGCCGGGCGCCGCAGCTTCGATCTCGCCGAAGATCCGCTGCTTCAGCGTGACGTCTTCCGCGAGATTCTCGCTGACGATGCCGGCGCCGGCAACGCAGTCCTCGATCGAAGTCGTGTATTCGACTGCCGCTTCGCCGGCGATGGCGACGATCCGGCTCCTCGCCTTATCGAGCGTCTCCGCACTGCGTGAATAGACGGTAACAGGATAGCCTTGTGCTGCAAACACACCGGCGATGCCGGCACCCATCGTGCCCGCACCGAGGACGGCGACCTTCGGCCGGATGCGGGTCTTGTCGTTGGTTCCCTGTGCCATGGTCAGATCACTCCCCGCAACCGGAGATTTTCGATATCGGGGCCATCCAGCCCCAGCTCATCGCGTAAAACCGCATCCGTATGCTGGCCGAGGACCGGAGCGATATAATCTCCGCCCGACGCAATGCCGCTAAAGCGAACCGGCTGCGGCATGACCTGGAATTCTCCGGCGTTACGATGCTGCACGGTATGCAACAGCTGGCGGTGCTGCGCATGCGGCGTGGCGAGCGCCTGGGCGAGATCGTAGATCGGCGCGGCCGGGACACCCGCCTCATCGAGCAGTTGTGTCACCTCCTCCGTCGAGCGGGTGCGCGTCCAAGCCTCGATGACGGATCGCAGTTCCTCTTGATGGCCCTGCCGGTCCGGGTCGGTCTTGAAACGAGGATCATTCGTCAAGTCCGGATTGCCGAGCGCCCGCGCCAGTCGGGTAAAGAGCGCGTCATTAGCAACGGCGATAACAACATAGCCATCGACCGCCTGATAGGAATCCATCGGCGCGCTGATCGGGTGCGCATTGCCGACGCGGCCGGGTGCGCCCTTGCCGCCTGTGATCTGTGACAGTGAGACCATCTGCAGGGACATGATGGAATCGAGCATGGCGACATCGACATGCTGACCCTTGCCGGTGCGATCGCGCTGAAGCAGCGCCGCAAGCGCACCCCAGGAACCGTAGATGCCGGCGACGACATCGCCGATCGCGTCGCCCACGCGGGTCGGCGGGCCGTCCGGCCAGCCGGTGACGGTCATGATGCCGCCCATTGCCTGGACGACGTGATCGTAGGCAGCGCGATGGGCAAGCGGCCCGTCCTGACCGAAGCCGGAAATGCTGACATAGATCAGGCGCGGATTGAGCGCTTTTACGGCCTCGTAGTCGACGCCCAAACGCGCCGTGACGCCTGGCCGGAAATTCTCGACGAGAATATCGGCCTGCTTGATCAATCCGAGCAGAAGTTCGCGGCCCTCATCCGATTTCAGATCGAGCGTGACGCTCTTCTTACCGCGGTTGACCAGCATGAAATAGCTGCTCTCGCCGCCGACATGCGGCGAGAAGGCGCGGGAATCGTCGCCATGATCGGGAATTTCGATCTTGGTCACGGTTGCGCCGAGATCGCCAAGCATGGCGGAGCATAGAGGCCCCGCAAGCACGCGCGCCAGATCCAGCACCTTTATCCCATCGAGCGGCCGTACGGCCTGCGTTGCTTCGGTCACGGAAGTCTCCAAGCTCTTAGATGTTGACTGCGAGGGCACCTTCGACGGCCCTCGCGATGGTGCCGTTGTCGATAAGGTCGCGGACGGCCTGCAGTTCCGGATACATGGCGCGGTCGCTGTCGCGCGGCGGAACGACTTGCCGGATCGCGTCATAGGCCGCACCCGTGCCCCTGCCCGGCCGCAAAGGCCGGTGGAATTCTAGCCCTTGGGCAGCGCAGATTAACTCGATCGTCAGGATATCGGCGAGATTGTCGGCCGCCGTGCGAGCCTGCATTGCCGCAGAGACGCCCATGCTCACATGGTCTTCCTGGCTGGCGCAGGTGGTCACAGTATGGACCGAAGCCGGTGCCGCAAGGCTGCGATTATCGCCGGCGATGGCTGCGGCCGCATAGGGCGGGATCATGAAGCCGGAATTTGCGCCACTCGCGCCCATGAGAAAAGGCGGCAGCTCGCTGATATGGCCATTGGTCAGGCGGTCCGATCTTGCCTGCGACATGGTGCTCACATGTGCGATGGCGATTGCCAGCACATCCAGCGCGAGCGCCGTCGGCGCGCCATGGCCGTTGCCGCCGGGCAGAGGCACAAGCTCCTCGTCTTCGATGACGAAAACGGGGTTGTCGGTCACGGAGTTGATCTCGATGGTCAGTACATCGCGGCAATAGGTAAGCGCGTCGCGCACGCCGCCATGGACCTGCGGAATGCAGCGCAGGCTGAGCGCATCCTGAAGGCGATGATCGCGATGCTTCGCCAGTACCTCGCTATCCGACAACAGGCTTCGCAGCCGACCGGCCGTCGCGATTTGCCCCGGATGCGGCCGCATCCGCTGCAGTCGTTCGTCATAGCCCCGGCTGTTACCCTTCAGCGCCTCGAGGCTCATGGCGCCGGCGACATCGGCAATCGCTACCAATTGCTCGGCCTGATGGATGGCGAGCGCGCCGATTCCGGTAATTTCATAGGTGCCGCTGATCAGCGCATGGCCTTCGCGAGGGCCGGGAGCCTTAATAGTGATGCCGGCGCGGGTCATCGCTTCGCGTCCTGAAAGCAGCTCGCCTTCGTACCAGGCGCGTCCCTCGCCGAAAATAACGAGACCGATATGCGACGTCGCGATCAGATAGCCGACGGATCCCTTTGCGGGCGACCAAGGGGTGACGCCGCGATTGAGCATCTCACTCATGGTCTGCACAAGCCCGGCGCTGACGCCGCTGCAACCCTGCAATAGCGCCTTGATCATCGTCGCCATGATGGCGCGCACGGCCGGGGGATCAAGCGGCGCGCCCATGCCGCTCGCATGACTGCGCAGCGTATTGAGCTGCATCTGGGACATGTCTTCGGGCTTAAGCTTGACGGTGTAGAGATCGCCGACCCCGGTCGTCAGGCCGTAGATCGGCACGTTGTCCTTGATCGCTTTGAGAAGATGTTGCTGGACCCTGCTCATGCCCTCGATGGCATCGGGGCAAAGCGCGACCTTTGCTCCGGTTGCAATCGCCGCGATCTCCCCAATCGTGGCCGGGGCGGTGCCGAGCGTGACGGTGACGGAGCCTTCTGACGATTGATCGTTATGTTCCATTCCGCCCTCCCTTGGACGGACGCCGGCCTTCCCCGTTTGGAGATAGGCGGCCTCTCTACTTCCCTCTATCCAGGTGCCGGCGGCCGAACATGGGCTCGGCCGCCGGGATATCGATTAGTTCAGCTTGTTCTTCGTCAGCCAATCGCCGGCAACGGTGTCGAAGCTTTCCTGATTGGCGAGACGACCGTTCATCTCTATCAGATCTTCGGTCGTCAGCGCGGCGGAGACGGCGTTGAGCGTTGCGGTGACCTTGTCGCTGACCTTGCTGGTCGCGATGATCGGCAGGATGTTCTGCGCCGGGAACAGGTTCTTCGTGTCCTTCAGCGCGACGAGCTTGCTTGCCTTCATCGCCGGATCGGTCGAGGTCATATCAGCGGCATGGACCTGACCGTTGGTCAGAGCCGAAAGCGTCAGCGGGCCGGCTACGTCAAGGGTTTTGAAATCCTTGAATTCCAGGCCGTAGACGTCCTTCAGGCCAACAACGCCTTCCTTGCGGGTCTTCCATTCCGGCGGACCGCCGAGAACGAGTTCGCCGGCGACCGGCTTCAGATCCTCGATCGACGTCAGGGAGTATTTCTTGGCGGTTTCTTCGGTGACGGCCAGCACGTCCGAATCCTGGGCATCGGATGCCGTCAGCATCGACACGCCCTTCGGCAATACCTTGCCGAGCGCCTCGACGACATCCTTCGGGGCATGCGCAGTCGCGTTCTTATCAAGATAGCTCAGCGTCGCGCCGGCATATTCGGGAAGAAGGTCGATCGAACCATCGAGCAGCGCCGGCATGTAGACTTCGCGGCTGCCGATATTCAGCTTCGTGTCCACCTTCATGCCCTTGGCGGCAAGCGCCAGTGCATAGATCTTGGCAAGGAGCTGGCTTTCCGGGAAGTCCGCAGATCCGACGATGATCGTATCCGCATCCGAGCGTGGCGTGCTCGTGGACAAGGGGTCTTCGGCGCGCGCGAGCGGAGCGACCGCAAGAAGGGCAGAAATGGCAATGGCGCCGATTGCAAGCATGTTTCGCTTTATCATCATCGTTCTTCCTAGCTGTTCCGTTATTTTTCGTTTGTAAGTTGGCGCCGGATGGCGACGCCTTTCACAGTCCGGCGCGTCAAGCCGGGCGAGACTGCGATCCTGGATGCGAGGCCGAAGAACAGGTCGACGATCAGGGCGAGAACACCCACGAGAACGGCGCCGGCGGCCATCTGCATGTAGTCGTTTTGGGCACGGCCATCGATGATGAGCCGCCCGAGGCCACCAAGTGAGACGTAGGCGGCGATTGTCGCTGTCGAAATCACCTGCAAGGCCGCACTACGGAAGCCCGAAAAGATGAGCGGCAATGCACAGGGAAACTCGACGGTGAGCAGCAAGGCGAGCGGTCGGTAACCCATGCCCCTGGCCGCATCGACAGCAGCCGGATCCACCGAGGTGATCCCGGAATAGGCGCCCATCATGATGGGCGGCACCGCAATCAGCACCAGGACGGCAATGCTCGGCACCAGATAGGCCAGGTCCGATTTGAAATAAGGCCCGACAAGGATAACCAGCAGTACGATCAGGCCGAGGCTCGGCAGGGCACGCGTGGCGTTCGCAAGACCGGCGATCAGGAATGTTCCCTTGCCCGTATGCCCGACATAGAGGCCGGCGGGTAGGCCGATGAGTGCCGCGATGAAAAGAGAGATTAAGCTATATTGCAGGTGCTGCGCCAAAAGGGTCGGAATGCCGCCCGAACCGTGCCACTGCGCTGGATTGAGAAACCAGTCGATCATGATCTCACACCTTTCTCGGACGCCAGGGCGTCAGCCAGCGATTGAGCAGGATGACGAGACCATCGAGGACAACGGCAAGCAACAAGCAGAGCACGATGCCGGCGATCAGCGGCGTCACAAACCGAAGCTGTAGCCCTTGCGTGAACAGCAGCCCGAGCTGTGGCGTCCCGATCAATGCCGCGACGGAGACGATGCTGACATTGGATACGAGCGCTACGCGGAGACCCGCGGCGATGACAGGCACGGCAATCGGCAGCTCGACCATGAAAAACCGCTGGAACGACCGATACCCCATCGCGGTGGCGGCCTGCAGCGTATCAGGAGGCACAGCGCCGAGGCCATCGCTGACTGTGCGCACAAGCAGGGCCAGCGAGTAGACCGTCAACGCCACGACCACGTTGAGCGGATCGAGGATCTTCGTGTGCAGCACCAGAGGAAGGAGGACAAACAGCGCCAGCGACGGGATGGTGTATAGCAGGCCGGCGACCCCGAGGATTGCCGACTTGAACAGCCCGCTTTTATGCGCCAGCCATCCGAGCGGCAGCGAAAGGATGAGGGCGACGATAACGGGAATGACGGAAAGGCCGACATGCCACCAGAACAGGTTGGCAATGTTCCCGGACTCACGCAGCAGCCAGTCAAACCGCATGGTCCGCTCCCTTTACCGGAGCGGCCGGATCTTCCGATCCGTCCAGCAAAGCAACCAGATCCGCGACCCCGATGGAGCCCATCAGCTGGCCCTTGTCGTCGACGACGACCCCGCGCCGGCTGGGCGAGCTCAAAGCCGCGTCGAGAAGCTGTCGTAGCGAGCCGTCGGCCGAGGCGAGCGTGCCGCTGAGATTGAGGTCGCCCATCCGAATTGGCCCTTGCAGGCTTGCAGGTTCCGTCCAGCCAACCGGTTCGCCGCGCTCATTGGTCACCAGCAGCCAGCGATCCTTGGTAGCACCACGCGCTGCTTCCGGCGTATCGCCGAGGCGTGCGGTCGGCTCGGTCTTGACAGTCAGCCGGCCATTGGCGCCGACGAAGCCCAGGAAACGATAGCCACGGTCGCGGCCGACGAAATTGGCGACGAAGGCATCGGCCGGTTTCGTCAGCAACTCCTGCGGCGTCGCGATCTGCGCGAGTTCGCCGCCGACGCGCAGGACCGCGACCTGATCGCCGAGCTTTAGCGCCTCGTCGATATCATGGGTGACCATGATGATGGTCTTGCCCATTTCTCGCTGAAGACGCAGGAACTCGTCCTGCAGTTGTGTGCGGACGATAGGATCGACCGCGCTGAAGGGCTCGTCCATCAGCATGAATTTCGGATTGGACGCCAAAGCGCGGGCCACGCCAACGCGCTGCTGCTGGCCGCCCGAAAGCTGCCAGGGATAGCGATCGGCAAAGCCTTGCGAGAGACCGACGCGCTCGAGCAACTCCAGCGCAATGGCGCGGGCCTGCTTTTTCGGCGTGCCGTTCAGGCGGGCGGTCGTCGCGACATTGTCGATGATCGTCCGGTGCGGGAAGAGGCCGGCATGCTGAATGACATAGCCGATCCGACGCCGAAGCGCTGCCTCATCCATCCGCGATGTCGGCTCGTCGCCCAGCCGGATCGTGCCGGAACTCGGAGCCACGAGGCGATTGATCATGCGCAGCGATGTCGTCTTGCCGCACCCGGACGGCCCGACAAGCACTGTCAATTTACCGGTCGGCGCCGTGAACGACAGTTCGTTCACCGCCACAACATCGCCGTGATAGCGCTTCGTCACATTCTCGAAAGTGATCAACCTGGCTCACCCGTTTTTGTTCCACCTGTATATACAGGTTACACGAAACCGACAGCCACGCAACTGGGGTGGCAAAAATTTTAGCCGAACCGGTGACGTGCCCATTTAATATGCAAAACCCTGCATTTAAATGTCTGGCATTGCGAATGCGCCCCGAACGCCGAGCCCCTTGCTAGACGGAAAATCCTCAGTGTCGCAACTTGATAAAAACCATCGATTTGATTATTAATGACGCACTCAAGGGGAGAATCTTCGGTTCTCCAGCGTCCGTAAACAGCGCGCCGCACCGGCCTTCGCAGCCGACTGCTAAACTTTTAATCAGCATCGATTATTGCCTTGCAAATGCTCATTCGCTATGCCTGTATATACAGCCAACCCTTAAATGGATGCGTTTATGCAGATCATCACTTCGAATGATGCGGCGGCTCTTTTGAAAGACGGCATGACCGTCGCCGCCTCCGCTTTCGGAGGATGCTGCCATCCCGAAGCCATTTCCGTCGCCGTCGAGGAACGCTTCCTGGCGGAGGGGGCTCCCCGCAATCTCACGCTCCTGTTTGCCGCCAGCGCCGGCGACCGCAAGACACGCGGCATGGGCCACTTCGGATATGAAGGCCTCGTCAAGCGCGTCATTGCCGGCGGCTGGCGCGGCACTCCCCGGCTCGGCGAACTGGCGCTGACGGAAAAGATCGATGCCTATTGCTGGCCGCAGGGCGTGATCGCCCAGCTCTATCGCGCCATCGCCAGCGGCCAGCCGGGCGTCATCTCCCATATCGGTCTCGGCTCCTTCATGGATCCACTGCATGGCGGCGGCCGGATGAACCAGAGTACAACGACCGAGCTGGTCGAGCGGGTTCGTCTGCGCGGCCGCAACTGGCTGCTCTATCCCTCTATGCCGCTGGATTGCGTCCTTCTGCGTGGTACGACGGCTGACGAGGACGGCAACATCACGATGGAGGATGAAGCCTTTCCTGTCGACGTTCTCGCCATGGCGCAGGCCGGCCGGAACTCCGGCGGAATCGTCATCGTTCAGGTGAAACGCATCGCTGAACGCGGCTCGCTGGCGGCTGCCGATGTGCGCATTCCGGGAATGCTGGTGGATTACGTCGTTGTCTGCGACGATCCCGCCCAACATGGCGTGAGCTTCGGCGAAACCGACAATATCGCCTATACCGGCCGCTTCCGGGCCGCAGCCGGCCAGTTGCCACCGCTGCCCCTTTCCGTCGACAAGGTGATCCAGCGCCGGGCCTTCCAGGAACTGCTCGGCCACAGCCAAGCGACGATCAATCTCGGCATCGGCATCGCGGCGGGGATCGGCCGTATCGCCAGCGAAGAGGCCTATGACGACTATACCGTCACCATCGAATCCGGCGTCATCGGCGGCATTCCGGCCGAGGAGCTTTCCTTCGGCGCGGCGATCAATCCGAGCGCCATCATTCCGCAAGCCTCCCAGTTCGATTTCTACGATGGCGGCGGCCTCGATGTCGCTTTCCTCGGCATGGCGGAGGTCGATGTGCGCGGGGCGGTGAATGTCAGCCGCTTCGGCAAGTCCATCGTCGGCGTCGGCGGCTTCACCAATATTTCCCAGACCGCCGGCACCGTCGTCTATATGGGCTCGTTCTCACATGGCGGCGCCGATATCCGGGTCGAGGATGGCAAGCTTTCGATCATCGCGGACGGCCGTTTCTGCAAGATCGTCGACAAGGTGGCGCAGGTAAGCTCCGATCCTAGCGCCGCTCCGCAAGGTCAAAAACAGATCGTCATCACCGAGCGCGCCGTTTTTCACGTCATCGATGGCCGGCTGACACTGACGGAAGTCGCGCCCGGCATCGATGTGAAAGCTCATGTCATCGACCGCCTGCCGCCGGGCGTCGCGGTAGCCAACCAGCTCAGGCAAATGGACACGCGCCTCTTCCATCCATCCGCGATGAAGGAGCTCGCCCATGAAGATTGATGGCTCCGTCGTCATCGTCACGGGATCGGCGACCGGCGTCGGCGCCGCCTGCGTCCGCATGTTTGCCGAAAAGGGAGCAAGGGTTGTCGTCAACTACAGCCGCAGCCGTGACGAGGCAGAGGAAACCGCTGCCGCCTGCGAGATGCTTGGCGCTGAGGTCGAACTCGTTCAAGCTGACGTGTCCGACGATGCCGCCTGCCGCGCGATGGTCGCCAGAGCCGTGGAGCGCTGGGGCCGGCTCGATGCGCTGGTCAACAACGCTGCCGTTACCGTCAAATCTGATCCCTTCGATCTCGAAACCCTCTCAGCAGAGGATTTCCAGACGGTGTTCGGCGTCAACGTCGTTGGCGCTTACCAGATGTGCCGCGCCGCCATCCCGGCCATGCGCACCACCGGCGCCGGCGCGATCGTCAACGTCTCCTCGAATGTCGCCTTCACCGGCGGTGGCACCTCGCTTGCCTATACTGCCTCCAAGGGCGCGCTCAACGCGCTGACCATGGCGCTTGCCCGCACCTGCGGCCCGGAGATCCGCGTCAACGCGGTCTGCCCCGGTGTCATCGATACCCGCTGGATGCGCCAGACGCTCGGAACCGACGCTTATGACGCGCTCGCCGCGCGCTTTTCCGGCACAGCGCCGCTCGGACGTGTCGCAACGCCCGAAGATGTCGCCGGCGCGGTTGTCTGGCTGGTCGAGGGCGCGGAGTTCGTCACCGGCGAATTGCTCTCCATCGATGGCGGCATTCGCCTGGCGGGCGGCGTGCGCAAACCTACCGCCAAGTCGGGAGCGTGACCATGACCGTCTCGCTGCAAGCGCTCATGGATTTTCCCATTCCGGAAGCCCGGCAGACGGTAACGGCACGCGACGCCATTCTCTACGCGCTGACCGTCGGCTATGGCGCCGCCCCTCTCGATCCGGCGCATCTGCAGCGGCTGCAGGAGCATGATCTGCGCCCCACGCCGACGCTCGCCAACGTCGTTGCCCATGCCGGCGCCTGGATGAAGGACGCGGGCGTCAACTGGCAGCGCCTCGTTCACTCCGAGCATCGGCTGACGATCCATCGTCCGCTTCCCCTCGACATCCCGCTCAAATCGCGTTCACGCATGCTGTCGGTCGTGGATCGCGGGCCGGAAAAAGGCATGTTCGCGACGTTCGAGCGAACGATCCTCACCCAAGCGGAGGAGACGCCGGTCGCAACCATCGTGCAGACGAATGCCTGTCGCGACGACGGCGGATGCAGATCGGCGGGAACGCCGCCGGAACCGCTGGCGCCCCTCCCCGACCGCAAGCCGGATGCGAACCTGGCAATCGTCGTGCCCGAGGATGCCGCTCTTCTCTACCGCTTGAACGGCGATCTCAACCCGCTTCATTCCGATCCGGACTATGCGGCCCTGGCGGGCTTCAAGCGCCCGATCCTGCATGGTCTGTGCACTTTCGGCCATGCGGGCTATGCGATCGGGAAAACTTTGGGCACGAATGACATCGCGGATGTCGGCTTCATCGCCGCCCGCTTCACCGCCGTCGTCTTTCCCGGCGATCGGCTGGAATTCGATATTTGGCAAAAAGGCCAGGACATACGTTTCCGGGCTCGAGTGCCCGCGCGTGCTGTCACGGCGCTCGATTATGGAACTGCGAGGTTGGCGTGACTGGACCGAAACCCAAACCGGCGGGCGACGCGCCGCATTATCTGCGCATCAAGGAAAAGATCATGGGCTTGATCGCCGAGGGCAAGCTCAAGCCGGGCGATCGCGTCTTTTCCGAGAGCGAGCTGGTTTCCTCCTTCGGCGTCAGCCGCATGACCGCCAACCGGGCGCTGCGCGAACTGATGTTCGAAGGCGTGCTGACGCGTTCCGCCGGCCTCGGCACCTTCGTTTCCTCGCAGCGCCACGATATCGACCTGCTGCAGATCAAGAACATCGCCGAGGAGATTTCGAGCCGTGGCCATCGCCATACCGCCAAGGTGCTGATTGCCGACCGCATCAAGGCGGATGCAAGCGTCGCCCAATCGCTCGATCTGGAGCCGGGCATTGAGGTCATGCATACGCTGATCGTGCATCTGGAAGACAATCAGCCGATCCAGGTCGAGGAACGTTATGTCAATCCGGTGGTCGCGCCCGATTATCTCACCAATGATTTCAACGAGATCACCCCGAACGAATATCTGACGCGGGTTGCACCGATCACCGAATTCGAACATTTCGTCGAAGCGATGAAGCCGGACGCCATGGTCCGGAAACTGCTCGGCATGAAGCCGGATCAGCCTTGCCTCAGGGTCTTCCGCCGCACATGGTCCGGCGATGCCGTCGTCACCTGCGCCCTGCTCTCCTATCCCGGCGACAAGTACCGGCTGGAAGCGCGCTCCGGCAAGGGACGAGCAAAGCCGCTCGCTCTTCTGGAGGGCAGGCAGGGATGACCACCGCCGGCAACATCGTCTCCTTCACGGAAGCCGCTCCGACAGTGAGCGATATCGCCGCCATCGCGCGGCGGAATGCCCGGGTGACGATTTCCACCGATGTCGAACACAAGATCCTTGCCGCGCGCGCCATTGTCGATCGCTACACTGCCTCCGACGTGCCCGTCTACGGCCTGACGACCGGGCTCGGTGCGGGCGTCGATACGCGTCTGGCGACCGACGATCTCGTGGCCTTCCAGCTACGTGTCCCACAGGCCCGCGCCGTTGGCGTCGGCGCTCCTCTTCCGCGAGACGTCGTGCGCGCGATGATGGCCGTCCGGATCGCCGGAATGGCCGCCGGCGGTTCCGGCGTGTCGCTGCCGGTGTTTTCGGGTCTCGTGGAAGCACTGAATGCCGGTTTCCACCCGATTGTGCCTTCCCTCGGCTCAATCGGGGCGGCCGACTCTGCGCCGCTGGCGCATATGGGCAGAGCACTTCTGGGCGACGGCGAAGCGGAAATCGGTGGCGCTGTCATGGCAGCCGGCGAGGCGCTGATGACAGCCGGGCTCGAACCGCTTCGTCTTGCGCCGAAGGACGGGCACGCGATCGTCGTCGCCAATAGCCTGTCCGTTGGCAAGGCCTGCCTTTGCCTCGAGGATATCGAACAGCTGGTCACCTGGTCGCTTGCCGCCATCGCTCTGAATTTCGAGGCGTTCCGCGCCAATGTGACGGCCTTCGACGACCGGGCGCTGGCGGCACGGCCGGCCTTCGGCCAGCGCGAGGCGGCCGCGCGGCTTCGCGAGCTGCTGGCCGGAAGCTCGCTACTGGCGGATGGCGCGGCGCGGCGGCTGCAGGATCCCTTAAGCTACCGCTGCGCGCCGCAGGTCTCAGGCGCCCTCCTCCACGCCATCGGCGAGGCAAGAGAGATAACGCAGATCGAGATCGCCAGCTCCGGCGACAATCCGGTCGTGCTGATTGATGAAGGTCTGATGCTGTCGCACGGTAATTTCGACATGACCGCCTTCGTGCTGGCATGGGAACGCCTCGGTCAGGCGCTGGCGCATTGCGCAGCGGGGACCGCCTATCGCACGATGAAGATCATGTCGGCCGGCATGTCGGACCTGCCGCGATTCCTGACGCCGCTCGGCCAGAGCCGGACGGGTTTTGCCACCGCCCAGAAGACCGTCTCGGCGCTCGAGGCGGAAATTCGCCATTTCGCCGCGCCGATCTCGCTCACGCCGATCCCGGTGGCCGATGGCGTCGAGGATCAGGCATCTATGGCGCCAAGCGTCCTTGCAAAGACAGAAGCGATCATTGAGCGGCTGCGCTATCTCGTTGCCATCGAGCTGATCGCAGCCGCCCAGGCCGTGGAGCTGCGCGGCGTGGAGAACGAACTCGGCACCGGCACGCGGGAGGTTTATCGGCAAATTCGCGAACATGTGCCGCCGCTCAGCGAGGATCGCGCCCAGGGTCCGGACTTCCAACGCATATCCGAACTCATCCGGAACTCCGCCTGACGGGCCGGAATTGAAAAGACCAAAACTGATTTTGCAGCAATATCAATATTGATTCACCGCATTTAACCAGAGGGGAATGAAGATGAAATTATCGATCCTGTCCGCCATCGCCGCCGCCGTGATGGCTACCGCCGCCTTCAAGCCCGCGGCAGCTGCGGACCCCATCAAGGTCGGCAGCAAGAATTTCACCGAGCAATATATCCTTGCCGAAATGTATGCGGCTCTTCTCGAAAAGGCCGGCTTCCAGGTCGAGCGCAAGATCAATCTCGGCGGCACAATGATTGCCCAACAGGCGCTCACGACCGGCGCAATCGACCTCTATCCCGAATATACCGGTACGGCGCTTTCCGCCGTCGTCAAGGGGACGATGTCCACGGATCCGGACAAGGTCTACAACGAGGTCAAGGACTTCTACACAAAGCAGTTCAACCTCACCTGGCTAAAACCCACCGGCATCAACAATGGCTACGTCATCGTCGTGCGCCAGGAAACGGCCGACGCTGATAAGCTGAAGACGCTGTCCGATCTCGCCAAGGTATCGGGCACGCTCGTGTTCGGTGGCGGCGCCGAATTTCCCGACCGTGCGGACGGTTTGCCGGGCCTAAAGCGTGTCTACAGCGCGGAATTCAAGGAATTCAAGCAGTTCGCCAAGCTCGGCCTGCGCTATGATGCGCTGGCTCAAAAGGACATCGACGTCGTCAACGGTGCCGCCACCGACTGGCAGATCGGCTCGAAGGGACTGGTCGCCCTCGACGACGACAAGGGGCTCTTCCCGCCCTATTACCTCGCCCCGGTCGTCCGCCAGCAGGCTCTGGATGCCAATCCGAAGATGAAAGACGTGCTGGAAGCACTCGGCTCCCATCTCGACAATGCGACGATGCGTGTCCTCAATGCCAAGGTCGAGAACGACCACGAGGAACCCAAGGACGTGGCCGAAGCCTTCTTGAAGGAAAAGGGCCTGCTTCCCTGATCGTCCTGGAACGCGGCGGGCTTTGAGCCCGCCGCGCTCCCTTCCGGCACCATTACCGGTAATTTTGCAGCAATCGACGTGACCGCCATCGGCGGCATCCCTGGAGAACGGGAATGCAGGAAATCTGGATCGACTATCTGAACGCCATCGATGCCAAGGCACTGGCGCTAACCAATGACGAAATCCTCGATGCCGTCAGCAAGGCACTGGATGCACAGGGACGCGGTGAGACGGTGATCGAGCCGCGCGTGCATCTCGTGCCCGAAAGTTCCGACAAGGGGCATTTCAACGTGCTGCGCGGCTATGTGAAATCGCTCGGCTATGCCGGCGTCAAAGTGGTCGGCGATTTCGTCGATAACTACAAGCAGGGCCTACCGTCGGAACTGGCGGTGCTCAACCTTTTCGATCCGCATACCGGCGTGCCGAAGGCGATCGTCGATGCCACCGCGATCACCGATATGCGCACCGGCGCGGTCACCGCCATTGGCGCGCGCCATCTCGCCCGCAAGGACAGCAAGGTGCTCGGCCATATCGGCGCGCGCGGCACCGCCTATTGGAATGTCCGCCTGCTCGACCATCTCTTCGATTTCGACGAAATCCGCATCCATTCCCGCCGCCCGGAAAGCCGCGACGCCTTCGCCGCCAAGCTGGAAAAGGATCTTGGCAAGAAAATCATCGTCACTGACAATTGGGAAGACTGCCTGAAGGACGCCGATATTCTGGTCGAGGCAAGCCGCCTGCCGGAGCCGACGCCGCTCTTCAAGACCTCCTGGGTCAAGAAGGGCGCCTTCGTCGTTCCCTACGGCACGATGAGCGCGCTGGAATTCGACCTGACGGATATCATGGACAAGGTCGTCGTCGACGATTGGGGCCAGTGCGGCCCCGGCCGGCCCTATGGCGCTCTGCGCCGGCATGTCGACGAGGGCAAGGTGACGGCGGAAACGCTGCACGCCGAAATCGGCCAGATCGTCGCCGGCATGAAGCCCGGCCGCGAGAGCGACGACGAGACCATCCTCTTCTGGCATCGCGGCCTCAGCACGACCGATGTCGCGCTGGGAGCGGCCATGGTCGACAAGGCCAAGCGGATGAATATCGGCCAGCGCCTACGGTTTGCGTGACCGGCAATGACCAGGACCGCCTCCCCGCCCGTAGCCTGCTCGAGAATGTATAATCTCAGCCCGAAGATAACCGGGCTCTGGGACGGCTTTTTTACGTGGCTCAGTGCGCAATCCGGTGTCAGGCTTGAGGTGATTCCCCACGCTGCTCCCGCGCCTCTTTCCGCGCTCTGGGAACGGCCGGATATGGGCGTCGTCTTCATGTGCGGCTTCCCCTTTTCGAAGCTAGCCGCCGACCAGCGGCCAATACCGCTCGTGGCGCCTATTTCGGTCGCGAGTTGGTCCGGCGGGCAGCCGGTCTATGCAAGCCATATCGTAGCCGCCAGGGATACGGCCTTCGAGAGTGCCGATCTCGCAACGGCACGATGGGGGTGGACGGTGCGGGATTCGCAGTCCGGCTATAATGCGCCGCGAGAATTTCTCGCCACACAGCCCTATGCGAAGGAAGTGCGCGACACGGTCGGCCCGCTTCTCAACCCGCGCGGCGTCGTGGAAGCGATCCGCAGCGGGACGATCGATGTCGGGGCGATCGATGCCTATGCCTATCAACTGCTGGACATGCATGAGCCGGATATGATCGCGCCGCTTCGCATCGTCGCGACGACCAAGCCCGCACCCTTCCCGCTGCTCGTAGCCTCCCGGCAGGTGCCGTCGGACACGGTTCTGGCGCTCAAGCATGCGCTTCTTCACGCGCATCGGAGCGACGAGGGACAAGCCATCCTCGCCTCGCTGGGTCTCGCCGCTTTCGCGGAGCCGGATGTAGCGGCGTACGATCGGATGCCTGCAAGAGCGCGGGATACCGACGAAGCCCTGGGAGCGTCATGGTGAAACCGCGACAGCCCCGCCATCGCTCCAACAAAGGATCCTGCCGATGAAGTGGGTTCCGAAGAATATCGATCGGCTGGCCGAAGCCCTGCTGGAACATCTCTACCTTGTCTTCTCGTCCGTCGGGATCGCTCTGGTCATCTCGCTGATCGTCGGCATATGGGCGGCGCGCAGGCCCCGCACCTTCAGCGCCATCGTCATGGTAACGGGCGTCCTCTTCGCCGTGCCGAGCCTTGCGCTTTTCGCCCTGCTCATTCCGACCCTCGGCATCGGCGCAGCCCCGCCATCACCGGCCTTGCGGCCTATTCGCTGATGATCCTCATCCGCAACATCGGGCTTGGCTTCCAGGCCATCCCCCGCGACGTGCTAGATGCCGCGCACGGCATGGGATACGGAACCATCAGACGTATCTGGGAAATCGAGCTCCCGCTTGCAATGCCCTTCATCGTCGGCGGCATCCGCATCGCCATGGTCACGGTGATCGGCATTGCCACCGTTGCGGCCTACATCAATGCCGGCGGCCTCGGCGTGATCATCTTCGAGGGCATCGACCAGCGTTTCCCGGAAAAGATCCTCGCCGGCGGCCTGCTCACCTCGGCGCTGGCGCTTTTCACCGATTATCTCTTCGCGGCGATCGAAAAGATGCTCCGCCGTCGCAGCGGGAGGTAGACAGAATGATCCTGATCGACGCCTTCCACTGGATCGCCAGCAATCCCGGCATTTTCTTCAGCGCCTTCAATCGTCACATGCTGATGTGCGCGATTTCGCTCGGTATCGCACTGGTAATTGCCATCCCGCTTGGCTTTCTCGTCGCCAGAATGCCGCGCGCCGCCTTCGTCGCCGTCAACATAGCCGGTTCGCTGCGCTCCATTCCAAGCCTGGCGATCCTCTCGGCGGCCATGCCCTTCCTCGGCATCGGCCTCCTGCCCTCGGTCATCGCCCTCATCGTACTGGCGGTGCCGCCGCTCCTGCTCAACACCATCGTCGGCATCCGCGAAATCGACCCTGCCCTTCTCGACGCCGCCAGCGGCATGGGCATGGGACGCCGCGATATCCTCTGGCAGATCGAAGCACCGCTTTCCGTACCCTCGATCCTTGCCGGCGTTCGCACCAGCGCCATCCAGGTGATCGGCGGCGCGGCGCTTGCCTCCTTCATCGGCGGCGGCGGGCTTGGCGACTTCATCAATGCCGGCATCGCCATCATGAACATGCCGCGCCTGCTGGTCGGCGCACTTCCCATCGCCCTTCTCGCCATCCTCGCCGAACTCACCTTCGGCTGGCTGGAGCGATTTTTCACTCAAAGACGATGACCGCGGAAGGCCATTGCCATGATACGACTCGACCATGTCACCAAGAACTATGAGGGAAGCGAGCGCCACGCCGTCGACACCCTTGAGCTTGAGATCGAAACGGGCACGACGGTCGCGCTGATCGGCCCCTCCGGCTGCGGCAAGACCACGACCATGCGGATGATCAACCGGCTGGAAACGCCGACGCGCGGCCGCGTGCTGGTCAATGGACGGGATGTGGCGGAGACCGATCAGAAGCAGCTTCGTCGCAGCATCGGCTATGTCATCCAGCAGGTCGGGCTCTTCCCGCATATGACGATCGAGCGCAATGTCGCGACGGTGCCGCGCCTGCTCGGCTGGGACAAGGCAAGGATAGACCGCCGCATCGACGAGCTTCTCGACCTGGTCGGCCTCGATCCCGCCATCATGCGCCGCCGCCTGCCGCATGAGCTTTCGGGCGGGCAGCGGCAGCGGGTCGGTTTTGCCCGGGCGCTGGCCGCCGATCCCGCCATCATGCTGATGGACGAGCCTTTCGGCGCGATCGATCCCATCACCCGCGTGCGGTTGCAGGACGAATTCCGGCAGATCCTGAAAAAGTCAGCAAGACCGTGGTCATCGTCACCCACGATATCGACGAGGCGATCAAGATGGGCGACCGCATCGCCATCATGCGCGACGGGCGCCTGCTGCAATATGATACGCCGGAAGCGATCCTCGCCCGTCCCGCCAACAATTTCGTGGAAAGCTTCCTCGGGCCGGACCGGGCGATCAAGCGCCTGAGCCTGATCGAAGTGGCAAGCGTCATGGCGCCGCCCGCAACTGAGGTTTCCGCTGTCTCCATCGGCCCCAGCGCCAGTCTCCATGATGCTCTGGCGCTGATCCTGGCCGATGACCTGCAGGGTCTGGATGTCAGGGTCGAGAGTGGCGATAGGGTCGGGTATCTATCGCGCGAGGCGGTGCTTTCCGCGCATCGGTAGGATGGAGCTTTCCCGCTGCGAGGACTTGCTCTTGGCGAGGACAATCACGCCCGAGCCCGTCTCAGCGCAACCAGTTTTCAACGTCGCGCGGCCCATAGACGACCGCAAAGACAAAGATCCCGTAAGTCATCGGCTCGTAGATGACAACATAACGCCCCTCAATGAGAATTCCCGCCGTGGGGCTCAATTCCGGCCGAGGAGACCCCATGAGAGGCTGTCCTGCCGCAAGCTCGGCCTTGTCCAAAATCCGCGTGAGAAGGGCATCCGCTGCCCGTTCATTGTCCGGCGCGATCATGCGCCATATTTGGCGCAAATCTTCCTCTGCCTTGGGGCTTAGAATGTATTTAGCCACCGCGACGGATTTCCGCCTTCAACTCCGCCAGAAGGGTTTTGGCATCAACCTCACGGCCTTCGCCACTTGCCATGCCCTCGTCATATGCTCTCTTGAGGCGATTGATCTCCAACAGACGAATTTCTTCGCGCTGCTCCCATAAACGCAGGGCATCCCGAACCACCTCGCTATTGGAGGCATAAGCTCCGGATTCAACAGCATCGTGCAAACGCGCCACCTGCTGCGGAGAAAGGGATATAGTGAGGGTTCTCATGGGCTCGGTTTTCATCGTCTATTTATAACAGCCCTAACAAGAACTAACAAGAACTAACAATATCGCATAGTGAGGTCACCACCTTGGTCTCAACCAAGACAAATCCCCGCTGCGGTTCACCGCAACGGGGATCGGCACTATTCCATCAGACCCTTCCCTAAGCCGGCAGCTGGAAGAACCAGTTGGCGAACAGCACGATGGCAAGGCCGCCGGCGATTGCGAGATAGGGCAGGATGCCTGCCTTCTTGACGCCGAGATCCTGGCCGACCAGGCCGAGATCGTCCATGGCGCCGGCCGGGAACTTGCCGCCGTCGCGCACATAATGCCGATAGGCGAAGACCGGCAGGATCAGGGCCGCGAAGGCGAAGCCGACCCAGAGCGCGTTGGCGTAACCCCAGACCTTGGCGCCGGCGCCGAGGAAGAGAGCGTTGACGAAGGCAAGGATGGTGTTGAGGCCGATCAACCAGGTCGGCGCCTTCCACGGACGCTCGATATGGCCGGAGTCCATCCGGTGGATCCAGCCGGAGTTGAGGTTCAGGAAGTTGAAGATGATGTAGCCGACATTGGAGACGGCCAGCACGAAGAAGTAGCCGCTTGCATCGGATGCGATCGCCAGCAGGAAGAGGTTGAAGGCGAAATCCGTCCACATCGCCCTAGTTGGTGCGCCGTTCTCGTTCACATGGTCGAGATATTTAGGCAGCCAGCCGTCCTTCGAGCCTTGGTAGAGCGTGCGCGAGGAACCGGCCATCGCCGTCATGATGGCGAGGAAGAGCGCCATGATCATCAGGACAACAAGGAGTTGGGTAACGATACGGCCGGCGCTGATCAGGCCGCCAAGCGCTTCCGCAACGCCGGTGCCGTCGACGATGCCGGGCGCCAGCATGCCACTATGGCCGAGCACGCCCTGGAAGGCGAAGGGCACGAGGAAGAAGAACAGGCAGCAGACGAGGCCGGAATAGAAGATCGCCTTAAAGGTATCGGTCTTCGGGTCCTTGAGCTCGCGGGTGTAGCAGACGGCGGTCTCGAAACCGTAGGTCGACCACGCCGCGATATAGAGGCCGCCAAGGAAGAGCGTCCAGCCACCATTGCTCCAGGTGCCATCGGTGGCGGCATAGGCGGCGGTGGGCGGCATGAGACCCGTGACGTTGGTGGCGGCGATCTGGCCGCTAAAAATCGGATAGACGCCGATAATAAGCAACGGCACGAGAACGATGATCGCCAGCCATTTCTGGACGCTTGCCGTTTCCGAGATGCCACGATGCTGGATCGCAAAGATGACCAGCATCAGGATGCCGCCGATGAAGAAGGTGGCGTTGATGTTGGCGGTTGCAAGAAACGGAATGCTGAAGCTGAAGAGCGACCAGTTGCGGATCGCGGGCGTCAGCGCCGAAACGCCATCGGCGCTAAGCAGCGCCGTGACGGCATCCGCCGGCGCGGTGCCGGCATGCGCGGTAATATATTCGGCAACGCGGGGGCTATCGGCCGCGATGGACGTGGCATGCGCGCTGATCCACGCGATAACAGCCTGCGAATCCGCCGCCGGGATCGGGTAGAAAGCGTTGAGAATATAGCCGGCAGCGATGGCGCAGCCCAGCGACAGCACCGGCGACCAGGCAAACCAGTTGCACCAGACGGAGAGCGGCGCGATGAACTTCGAATAACGCAGCCATGCCGTTGCGCCATAAACCGAGGCGCCGCCGGACTTGTTGCCGAACATGCCGGCGATTTCCGCATAGGTAAAGGACTGCAGGAACCCCATGACCATCGAAATGATCCAGACGACGAAGGCAAGCTTGCCGGTCGCGCCGGCGATACCGCCGATGGAGAAAAGAACAAGCGGCGGCACGCCCGCAGCCACCCAGAACGCGCCCTTCCAGTCGAGCGCGCGTATAAGCTTACCTTCGGTGCCAGCAGGAGCGCTGGCGTCCACAATATCCGTCATCGGTGCAGTTCCCCATTTATTGTTCCGGACGTATCTGTCGTACGTCTCCCTGAACGTGCCTCCCTGGCATTTCAGGCCCGCCGGTGGTTTTGAAGATCCGTGTTTCCTGCACGGATTTCCGAGTCTAGGCCCTTTATAGATAGTGAAGATATTTTCTTTTTAGTCAATATCCCTTTACTTTCGGATGGCATTTTGTCAGCATGAATGGCGTGCCGGGAGGCACATCACTCCCCGAGAGGGTTGCATGCGAGATCTCCATCCGACAGCCGCCGGAGTGCGGCCCGTTTCGGCCAGTATCATCCACTATCCCGGCATTCCGGCGCTGCCGCCGAATACCGAGCGCTACCGCTGTAAGGGCGGCGGATCGCTTGTTGTGCGCGTCGAACCTGGAGACCATGTCACAGTGACCGACAGCGAGGGCGGACAGGCCTGCGAGCTATCCTTCCTGGACGAGAAAGGCCGCTTTCAATCGGCGGGCCTCGGCGTGGCATTCACCGGCAATGCCGACGGCCTCAAAACCATTCTGTCCTCCGATGACGAAGGCGCCCAGCGTACGCGTACGGCCTTGCAGCGGCGCGGCGCCGATCTTGCCAAGGCCGGCGCCATCGGCATCTTCGGAGAAGCAACAACGCCCGGCAGCACGGCCGAATTCACCATCGCGCTGAAAGGCCTGCTGATCGTCGCGGCCCCGGGCGACGCCATGTCGCCGGAGGCGCAAGCGACGGTGACGCCAATCGAGGTCAGGATACGGCGCAGCCAACTCATTCGAGACTATGCCTCCGCTCTGCCGGAGCCCCTGGCCGACCCGATCGAGGATGTCCGTATCAGGGCTGGCGCCGCCTCTGCCTATTTCGTCCGCGCCGGCGAATTCATCCAGATCATCGATGTCTATGGCCGGCAATGCACCGACTTCCAGGCATTTGCCGCCCGCAAGGTGGACAAGGGGCTTGATCTCGCGCTCGATTCCACCGTCACCCGCACCCTGCTCGGCCGCAGCTATCCTACCCCTGGCCTGCCGTCGAAAGCCTTCGACCGCGATTTCGAGCCGCTGGTGGAGATCGTGCAGGACACGGTCGGCCGCCACGACGCCTTCGCGACCGCCTGCAATTCGCGCTATTACGACGATATGGGCTATCCCGGCCATGTGAATTGCACCGACAATTTCAACTCAGCGCTGGCGCCCTATGGCATTGCCGGCCGCAAAGGCTGGGAAGCACTCAACTATTTCTACAACACCAATATCGACCACAATAATCAGCTCTACCTCGACGAACCCTGGTCGCGACCGGGCGATTATGTGTTGATGCGGGCGCTGACCGATCTCGTCTGCGTCTCCTCCTCTTGCCCCGACGATATCGACGCGGCAAATGGCTGGGATCCGACGGATATCCACGTCCGCACCTTTTCCGGAAAAGAGAAATTCACACGAGCGGTAGCCTATCGCATGACCCCTGACGCCGACGCTGAACTGACGCGCGAAACCGCGTTTCATCCCCGCCTCTCTGCCCTGACGCGGGACTACACCGAATATCGCGGCTTTTGGCTGCCGAACCGCTTTTCCTCCGAAGGGCCGGTCGAGGAATATTGGGCCTGCCGCGAAAGGGCAGTTGTCATCGACCTCTCGCCGCTCCGCAAGTTCGAGGTGACGGGACCGGATGCCGAGGAGTTGCTGCAATATTGCCTGACGCGCGACGTCCGCAAGCTTTCGACCGGCCAGGTCGTGTATTCCGCCATGTGCTACGAAAACGGTGGGATGATCGACGACGGCACGCTCTTCCGCCTCGGAGACAAGAATTTCCGCTGGATCGGCGGCGATGATTACAGCGGCATCTGGCTGCGCGAACAGGCGGAGAAAAAGGGCTTCAAGGCCTGGGTCCGCTCATCGACCGACCAGATGCACAATATCGCCCTCCAGGGGCCGAAAAGCCGCGATATCCTGAAGGAGATCATCTGGACCGCGCCGCGCCAACCGACGATCGGCGAACTCGAATGGTTCCGCTTCGCCGTCGGCCGCATCGGCGGTTTCGAAGGCGCGCCCGTGGTCGTCTCGCGCACGGGCTATACCGGCGAACTCGGCTACGAGATCTTCTGTCATCCGAAGGATGCCCTTACCGTCTTCGACGCCGTCTGGAAGGCCGGAGAACCCTATGGGCTGAAGCCGATGGGGCTCGAAGCGCTGGATATGGTCCGCATCGAGGCCGGCCTGATCTTTGCCCATCACGAGTTTACCGACCAGACCGATCCCTTCGAGGCCGGCATCGGCTTCACCGTGCCGCTGAAATCCAAGCAGGATGATTTCATCGGTCGCGAGGCGCTGATCCGTCGCAAGGAGAACCCGCGCCACCTGATGGTCGGGCTGGAGATCCAGGCCAATGAAGCGGTCGGCCACGGCGACTGCGTCCATATCGGCCGCGCGCAGGTTGGCGTCGTCACCAGCGCCACGCGCTCACCGATCCTTGGCAAGACGATCGCGCTCGCCCGCATCGACGTTCAGCATGCGGGTGTCGGTACGAAGGTCGAGATCGGCAAGCTCGATGGCCACCAGAAGCGTCTACCGGCCACCATCGTGCCGCTATCGCACTACGATCCGCAAAAGACGCGGCCACGTTCGTAAGTAATTACTTACTCCGTCTTGCGCTGCGCATTCGAGATCGCGCGCGCCGCCTCTTCCGAGGAGTTGGCGAGCGTGCGCATTTCCGCCGCAAGCACCGCAAAGCCCGATCCGGCCGTTCCTGCTCTCGCCGCCTCGATGCCGGCATTGACGGCGAGCAGTTTCAGGTAGCGCAACGACTGCAATATCTCGCCGGTCTTCGATGCCGTCACCCGCATGTCGGAGGTCTGTTCGTCGATGCGTTGATAGAGCGACTCGATATTGATGATGCTGCCTTCGAGATAGAGCAGTTCACCGGCCTCGCCCCAGACGCCGCCACCGGTTTCCGTCACCCAGATGAAATGACCTTCGTTGTGGCGAATGCGATATTCCATCGTCCAGTCGGCGCGGCTTTCCAATGCCTTGCCGACGACCTCGTCCATAACAGGCACGTCGTCTTCACACATGATGGAGGTGAAGGTTCGTGCCCGGTTACCGATGATCTCGTCCGCCGGATAACCGAAGACGCGTTCGATGCCGTTTGTCATCTCCAACATCGTATAATTTTCATCCGCGCGGCAGCGATAGAGAAAACCGTTCATGCGGCCAAGAATGCTTGTTTGGAAATCCATGACGACCATGCCCGAAAAAGGAGTTGCGGATCAAATTACTTCGTCTCATCTCAAACGCGCCGGCAAGGGCCGCGATGAGCAGCCCTTGCCGGTTACGCAACGCTTGAAAAGCATCAATTGCGCAGATATTCCTCCATGGAATCGTCAAGCGCCTCGACCCAGGGCGTATGATGCGTCGGCGACATGTTGCCGGTCATCAGAGAGCGATAGGCATGGTCGCGGAAACCCATGACGTTCTCCGCCTTGTGATGCTCCCATTCCATGAAGGTCTTATTCGTGCCCTCGATGTCGAAGCTCGGATAGTCGGTCTCGGCGAGCAGCTCCTTCACGTAGTCGCCCTGATACCAGATCATCTGTTCGGCATCCTCGAGCGCCTCCTCGCGGGCACGCCACATATCGAAATTGGCCTTCAGCTCCTCTTCCGAGGGGAGCTTGATGCGGCCCATCATAACATCGCGTGCCCACCAGGCCTGCACGTCGAACATGTTGAAGGTATAGAACTGGTCCTGCATGCCGATATAGAAAAGCTGCGGGTTCGTGTCGAAGACCACGCCCTTGTAGAGGTGATCGGCCCAGAGACGGTTTGCCGTTTTCAAGCGTAGTTCGTCGGGCAGGAAGGGGAAATGGTGCTGATATCCGGTGCACAGGATCAGCGCGTCAACATCCTTTTTCGATCCATCGATGAAGTGCGCCGTCTTGTTTTCAAGCTTGGTCAGCAGCGGCCGTTCCTCGAAATTCTCCGGCCATTTGAAGCCCATCGGCTTCGAGCGGTAGCTTGTTGTCACCGATTTCGCGCCGTACTTCCAGCATTGCGAGCCGATATCCTCGGCTGAATAGCTGCGGCCGACGATCAGCACGTTCTTGTCCTTGAATTCCAGCGCATCGCGGAAGTCATGGGCATGTAGCACACGGCCGTTGAAGGTCTTCACGCCCTCGAAATAGGGCACGTTCGGCGTCGAGAAGTGGCCGTTGGCGACGACGACATAGTCGAATTCCTCGTCGTACATCCGGTCTTCGACACGATCATGCGCCGTCACCGTGAACTTCTTCGTCTCCTCGTCGAAGCGCACCATGCGCACCGGCGTGCTGAAGCGCACCCATTTGCGGACATCGGCCTTCTCGACACGGCCCTTGATATAGTCCCAGAGGACGGCGCGCGGCGGATAGGAGGCGATCGGCTTTCCGAAATGCTCCTCGAACGTATAGTCGGCAAATTCCAGGCATTCCTTCGGGCCGTTCGACCAGAGATAGCGGTACATGCTGCCGTGAACCGGCTCGCCATGTTCGTCGAGGCCAGTACGCCAGGTATAGTTCCAAAGCCCGCCCCAATCGGACTGCTTTTCGTAGCAGACGACCTCCGGGATCGTGGCGCCCTTCTGGGCCGCCGACTGGAAGGCCCGCAACTGGGCCAAGCCGGAAGGACCGGCGCCGATGACGGCAACTCTTGTCATGAAACATTCCCCTTTCGATAGTATCGAATTTTTATTGCATGCGGTCGTTTGGCGTAGCGCTCGGCGTCAATCCGGGAAGGTGCCGGCGCTGGTCGGCGCGCCGTCGTCATATTTCGAAAGCCAGTCGATCGTCATCTCACGGAACCGCGTCAGGCCCTTGTAGTCGATGAGTTCCGGCGGCAGCGTGCGCAGCACGCGCGGGAAGCGACGCGCCCATTTCGGCACGGTCACCAGCTCGTCCATGTTCATCAGATAGCAACGGATGACGAAGAGAATGGCATTCGAGCGCGGCAGGCGCCAGAGGCTCTGCAATTCGACGCGCAGATGCACCTTCTCGCCGATATTCTGCGGTGTCACCGTCAGGCGATCCGGACCCCATTTCGGATAGTTCTCCGGGCTGGTGTCAAGGCGGGGATTGATCGTCATCGTCCAGTTGAAGCGGCGCGTCGGCTTGCCCTGCTGCAGGTTCAACAGAAATTTCAGCGCACGGTCGAAGACGCCGATCTGGTGAGCGAGCGGCACGGGACCATGCCATTCCATGAAATTCATGCCGATGTCGAAATCGAGCGACCAGTCGGCCTGGGTCGTGACCATACCGGCATCCATCCAGAGATTGTTGTCGCGCTGGTCGACGATGCAGAAATCACCCTGGGCCTGGCGGGTGATGTATTCGAAGGGCTCATAGGGCAGCGTCGATGCGTCGCCGAAAATGAACGTGTCGTCGATGCCGAGCGGCCGGTTGATCCAGCGCCATTGATCGCCGTTTTTGATCAGCGTGAAATGCTCGGGGTAGCCGGCGGCCTGCTCCTCCATCAGGAGTTCCAGCGTATCCCATTGCGCCGACATCATGTGCGGCAGCGCCTGGTAGCGTAGCGGGTCTTCCTTCAGGACCAGGGCCCGGTCGTGCATCTCGGCGACATAGTGCTCGTCGACGTCGATCAGGCTTTCATAGATCGTGCCGGCCTGCCCCTTCACATGCGGTTCCATGTTGACGGAATACATGTACTCGTCGCGATCGAACGGGAACGGAAAGCGGCGGATGTTCTCCGGACTGTTGCGATAGCTGAAATCGTCCCGGAACGTTTCCTGCTTGAAGGCGATTGCCATGTCCGTTCTCCTGGGTATCGGTTCGGTGCCTAGAGGTCGAGATGCAGCGTATTTCCCTCGAAGCGGGAGACACAGATCATCACCTTGCGGCCGGAAGCTTTTTCTTCGTCGGTCAGATAGACGTCGTGGTGCAGAATCTTGCCTTCGCAGACGGCAACCGCCGTCTCGCACTGTCCGCAGGCGCCGCCGCGACAGAGGAAAGGCGCGTCAACGCCAGCTGCCTCGACCGCTTCCAATATGCTCTCGTGATGGCCGACATGCACGGTCTTGCCCGAGCGCGTCAGCTCGATCGAGAAAGGCTTGCCAGGCTGCGAGGAGAGGAAGCGCTCGGAATGAAGGTTCTGCTCCGGCCAGCCTGCTTCAAGCCCTGCCTTCAGCACCCCGTCGATCATGCCCGAGGGGCCGCAGACATAGAGATGCGTGCCGAGCGGCTGACTATCGAGGAGACGGGCGAGCGGAATGTAGTTCTTTTCCGCGTCGCAATAGATCTTCACCCGATGCGAGCCGTAGCGCGCGACGAGATCCTTGCAGTAGGCGCCGCGATCGAGCGAGCGCACCGCATAATGTAGCTCGAAATTGGCACCCTCGCGGGAAAACTGCTCCATCATCGCAATGAAGGGCGTGATGCCGATGCCGCCGGCGATCAACAGATGCTTGCGGCCGCGCCAGTCCGGCTGGAAGAGATTGACCGGATAGCTGACCTTCAGCTCGTCGCCTTCGCTCACCTTCTCATGCATGAAGGTCGAGCCGCCGCGCGAATCCTCGACATGCAGCACGCTGATCTCATAGGCCGAACAATCATGCGGCGGCGACATCAGCGAATAGGCGTTGCGCCTGATATGACCGCCATCGTTCATCGAGACTATGACATGGGCGCCGCCGGAAAAATAGGGCATCGGCTTGCCGTCGAGGCGTTCGAAGCGGAACCGCTTGATGCGGTGGGCGATCGGCGTCACCTTCGCCACGCGGACGGGAATTTCAGTACCACCGCTCACAGGAACAACTCCTCCGGATCAGGCCCGCTGCCCGGTTCTTCCGCATCGATGTTGACGCCCTGGAAGGCGCCGAGGCGACGCGAATAGTGATCGCGCACCAGAAGCGGAAGGCCGCAATGGCCGCAGGCAAAGGGGCTATGAGTGACATCCTCGGTGATGCCCTTGCAATGGACGCACTGCACGCGGCGCGCCAGCGAGCCACGATGCTCCGTGATAACAGAGGCATGATCCATGCCGTAATCGAGCGCCACCATCATCGCCTGGCCGATGAACCCTTCCGTGCCGGCGATATAAAGCCGCGTGCCCATATGGGCGGTCGCAAGCGACCCTTTCAGGCGGAAAAGTAGCGTCGCGATGGTTGGCGCCGTGAAGAACATGTCGGAGCCGAGCCGGCGCAGGGTCTCGTCATGACCCTTGCCCTGCGAGCCGCGAGCGACATAGAGGATCTCGCTGCGCGACAGGACAGTATCGTCAAGTGCGGATTGCTGGTCGAGGAGGGCATTGGGCCCCTCGCCTTCAAGCGCGAAGATGTGCCGCCGGGCCTGCGGCTGGATGGAGAGGCCCTTGTAGACCGGTCGGCTCTTGATGCCTTCGACGAGCATAGGCGCGCCTCCTCAACCCACGGCCGTCCTCTTCTTCTTTTCCGGATCGTCGAAGGGCAGCGTGTGGGCAATCGCGCTCGCTGTGAGCGTTTTGCCGCGCACCTCCAACTTGGTGCCCTGCACGGCCTTATCGACGTCGAGGCGGGCTATCGCCATAGATTTTTTCGTCAGCGCAGAATAGCACGGGCAGGTGATGACGCCGACTTTTTTGCCATCGGCAAAGACCTCGTCGCCGAGATCGGCCGGGCCGTCGGCATCGATCAACATACCGAAGATCTTGAAGCGCTCCTTGCCCTTGAGACGAGCATGTTCCTCGGCACCTCGGAAACCGGTCTTGCCGGGGCTGACGGTGAAATCGAGCCCGAGCTCCCAGAGACTGTCGCCGGGCGGCTGGTCAGCGAAGGGATACATCTGCGAATTGTCGTAAGGGTAGAAGAGCAGGTAGCTTTCGACGCGAAGCATGTCGAGAACACTGAAGCAGCAGGGAATAATCCCCATCTCTTTGCCTTCGGCGACGATACGGTCCCAAACCATCGGGGCATCCTGACCGCGCACGAAAATCTCGTAGCCGCGCTCGCCGGTATAGCCGGTGCGCGAGATCATCACCGGCGCGCCGAACAGCGTCGTTTGCATGTGGTGGAAATATTTGAGATCGCGGATGCCGGGCACATATTTGGCGAGATAATCGACCGCAACCGGCCCCTGCAGCGACAGATCATGGAGGTCGTCATCAAAAAGGACAGCGCAGTTGCGGCCGGCCGCCTGCTTGACGATTTCCTCGTGACCGGAGCCGGAGCCGTGAACCAGCATCCAGGAATTCGGGCCGGTGCGGTAGACGATGCAGTCGTCGGTGAAATAACCACGATCGTTCAGCATCGCGGCATAGACCGAGCGGCCGGGATAGATCTTCGACATGTCGCGGGTAGTGATAGCGTCGAGGACGGCGATCGCATGCGGGCCGACCAGATGTACCTTCTTCAGGCCGGAAACATCCATGATGCCGGCCTTGGTCCGGATCGCGACATGCTCATCCGACATGTCCTTCTCGTAGGTCCAGGCGGTTCCCATGCCGCTCCAGTCCTCTAGTTTCGATCCCAAAGCGCGATGCCGGTCCGCCAAGGCGGAGAAACGCCATGATAGTGCCATTTCGTTCCCTCATTTTCTTCTATGGAATATTTATTTCCTGACTATATTCGTCTTTCGCGCCGTGGCAAGCCGATCCTCAAGTTTTTTGTCGGCCTATGCGGCAACATTCGCAGTCAGAACTTCGGCGCCGTCTTACCCGCGGCACGATGAGCGGCGATGACGGTATTGGCCATCAGCATGGCGATGGTCATCGGCCCAACACCGCCGGGAACCGGCGTGATCACAGCGGCAACATCGGAGGCTTCAGTAAAGGCGACATCACCGACCAGCCTCGTCTTGCCCTCGCCGCGCTCAGGTGCCGCAATCCGGTTGATGCCGACGTCGATGACAGTGGCGCCCGGCTTGATCCAGTCGGCCTTCACCATCTGCGGCTGACCAACGGCCGCCACTAGAATATCGGCCGTGCGAGCAACGGTTGGTAGATCCTTGGTGCGCGAATGCGCCACCGTTACCGTCGCATTGGCATTCAGCAGCAATTGCGCCATCGGCTTGCCGAACAGGTTGGAGCGGCCGATCACAACGGCATTCAGCCCCGACAGGTCCTCGCCGTGGACGCGGCGCACCAGAAGCATAGCGCCAGCCGGCGTGCAGGAGATCAATCCCGTTGCCAGATCGCCAGTGGCAAGCTTGCCGGCATTGACCACATGCAGACCATCGACATCCTTCTCCGGCCGGATCGACTGGATGATCGGCTCCGAATTCAGGTGTTTGGGCAGCGGAAGCTGCACCAGGATGCCGTGGATCGAGGCGTCTTCATTCAGCGACTGCACCAGCTTTGCCAGCTCTTCCTGCGTCGTCTCAGCCGGCAGCGTGTGCTGGATGGACGTGAAGCCGCACTCCTTGGCCATCCTGCTCTTCGAGGTCACATAGCTGTGGCTGGCCGGATCATCACCGACAATCACCACCGCAAGGCCGGCCTTCGCGCCCGTCTCCGTCTCCAGCGCAGACGTTGCCGTCTTCACCGCCTCGATCACCGAAGCCGCCACCTGCTTGCCGTCGATCACGGTTGCCCCAGTCATCGCAGCCATGGCTTACCCCATCCTCTCGGATGCATAGCTTCCCGGGCTTGCCGGGAAGACGATGGTGCGGTTGCCGTTGAGGAAGGTGCGGTAATGGATATGCGCATGGATGGCGCGCGCCAGCACCTGGCTCTCCACATCCCGGCCGATCGAGACGTAATCGTCCGCCGACTGCGCATGCGTGATGCGCGCCGTGTCCTGCTCGATGATCGGGCCTTCGTCCAGATCCGCCGTTACATAATGCGCCGTCGCCCCAATCAGCTTCACACCGCGCTCATAGGCCTGCTTGTAGGGATTGGCGCCCTTGAAGGACGGCAGGAAGGAATGGTGGATGTTGATGATCCGCCCGGACATCTTTTGGCACATCGAGTCAGACAGGATCTGCATGTAGCGGGCCAGCACGATCAGCTCCGTGCCGGTCTGTTCGACCACATCCATGATGCGGGCTTCCGCCTGCGGCTTGTTGGCCTTGGTCACCGGAATATGGTGGAAGGGGATGTCGTGGTTGACCACCACCTTCTGGTATTCAAAGTGATTGGAGACGACACCGACGATGTCGATCGGCAGCGCCCCGATCTTCCAGCGGTAAAGCAGGTCGTTGAGACAATGACCGAAGCGCGAAACCATCAGCAGCACCTTCATGCGCTTCTGGGTATCGTGGATCTCGGCCTCCATCTCGAATTTCTGAGCGATCGGCTTGAAGCCCTCAACCAGCGCCTCCTGGCCGATGCCCTCTTCGGACACAAAACTGACGCGCATGAAGAACTTGCCGGTATCGAGATCGTCGAACTGAGAACTATCGACGATGTTGCAGCCCTGGTCCGCCAGATAATTGGCAATCGCAGCTACAATCCCCCGCGTCGAGTGGCACGATACCGTCAATACATAGTTCGTCATGTCTCTTCCCTCGCAGTCCGGGATCACATATCCGCCTCAGGCCGGAGTTTCAGGCTCCGGCCCAGGCGCTCATCCGTTGGAATGAAATGCTACGCTCAGATATCGAGTGTGCTGTCGCGTTCCCACTGCGTGAAGTGCGAGCAGTAGGAATTCCATTCCTGATGCTTGAGCTTCAGGTAAGCGGCGGAGAATTCCGAGCCGATCGCCTCCTTCAGGCCCTCATCCTCGTCATAGGCCCGGAGTGCATCGAGCAGGTTGAGCGGCAGACGCGGCGCATCCTTGACCAGATGACCCTCGGCATACATGTCGATGTCATGATGCGGGCCGGGATCGGCCTTGTTGCGGATGCCGTCTAGGCCAGCGGCGATGATGATCGCCTGCAGCAGATAGGGATTGACGGCACCGTCCGGCAGGCGCAGTTCGAAGCGGCCGGGACCGGGCACGCGCACCATATGGGTGCGGTTGTTGCCGGTCCAGGTCACCGTGTTCGGCGACCAGGTGGCACCCGAAGTGGTGCGCGGCGCGTTGATACGCTTGTAGGAGTTGACCGTCGGATTGGTGATCGCTGCCAGCGACGAGGCATGCTTCATGATGCCGCCGAGGAAGTACTTGCCTTGCGCCGAGAGACCGAATTCCGCTTCCCTGTCGGCGAAGACGTTGGTCTTGCCGTCATTGCTCCACACCGAGATATGGCAATGGCAGCCATTGCCGGTCAGGCCCTTGAAGGGCTTCGGCATGAACGTCGCCCGCAACCCGTGCTTTTCGGCAATCGACTTGACCATGAACTTGAAGAAGGAATGCTTGTCAGCCGTCTTCAGCGCGTCGTCGAATTCCCAGTTCATCTCGAACTGGCCGTTGGCATCCTCGTGGTCGTTCTGATAGGCGCCCCAGCCGAGTTCCAGCATGTAGTCGCAGATTTCAGCAATCACATCGTAGCGGCGCATGACGGCCTGCTGGTCGTAGCAGGGCTTTTCGGCGGTGTCGTATTCGTCCGAGATCTTCGTGCCGTCAGCGGTGATCAGGAAGAATTCGGCCTCAACGCCGGTCTTGACCCGCATGCCTTCGGCCTCAGCCGACTTCACGAGCTTTTTCAGCACGTTGCGCGGCGCCTGGGCAACAAGTTTGCCATCCATCCACAAATCGGCAGCAACCCAGGCAACCTCTTTCTTCCAGGGAAGCTGGATGACGGAGGATGGATCCGGCACGGCAAACAGGTCCGGATGGGCGGGCGTCATGTCGAGCCAGGTGGCGAAACCGGCAAAGCCGGCGCCCTCTTCCTGCATCGCGGCAATCGCCTGCGCCGGCACCAGCTTGGCGCGCTGACCGGAGAAAAGATCCGTATAGCTGATCATGAAGTATTTGATGCCTTTGTCTTTGGCAAAAGCAGCAAGGTCCAGTGTCATTCTCGTTCCCCTTTGGATTTCTTAGAGACACTTCGATTTTGATAGGATGCCGCCGGGCTCTTCGACCCGGCGGTGAAAATTCAGTAGCCCCCTTTGCCCGGATACCAGCTCGTGCCGGCAAGCGGGATTTGCGCCATGGCGGCGGCTTCCATCGTCAGCGCACACAGGTCTTCCGGCTCCAGATTGTGGAGGTGGTTCTTGCCGCAGGCACGCGCGATCGTCTGGGCCTCGAGCGTCATGACCTTCAGGTAGTTGGCAAGACGACGGCCAGCTGCAACCGGGTCAAGCCGAGCGGCGAGTTCAGGGTCCTGCGTAGTGATACCGGCCGGGTCCTTGCCTTCGTGCCAGTCGTCATAGGCGCCGGCGGTGGTGCCGAGCTTCTGGTACTCTTCTTCCCAGCGCGGATCGTTGTCGCCGATCGCGACCAGCGCCGCCGTACCAATGGCGACGGCATCGGCACCAAGCGCCAACGCCTTTGCCACATCCGCGCCGGAGCGAATGCCGCCGGAGATGATCAATTGCACCTTGCGGTGCATGCCGAGATCCTGCAGCGCCTGAACGGCTGGACGAATGCAGGCGAGCGTCGGCATGCCGACATTTTCGATGAAGACGTCCTGGGTGGCCGCCGTACCGCCCTGCATGCCGTCGAGAACGACGACATCGGCGCCGGCCTTTACAGCCAAAGCCGTGTCGTAATAGGGACGTGCGCCGCCGACCTTGACGTAGATGGGCTTTTCCCAATCGGTGATTTCGCGCAGTTCCATGATCTTGATTTCAAGATCGTCGGGACCGGTCCAATCCGGGTGACGGCAGGCCGAGCGCTGGTCGATACCCTTCGGCAGATTACGCATATGGGCGACGCGATCGGAAATCTTCTGGCCGAGCAGCATGCCGCCGCCGCCGGGCTTTGCGCCCTGGCCGACCACCACTTCGATCGCATCCGCACGCCGCAGATCCTTCGGGTTCATGCCATAGCGCGAGGGAAGATACTGATAGACGAGGGTCTGCGAATGGCCGCGTTCCTCATTGGTCATGCCGCCGTCGCCGGTCGTGGTCGATGTGCCCGCAAGCGTGGCGCCGCGACCAAGCGCTTCCTTGGCATTGCCAGAAAGGGCGCCGAAGCTCATGCCGGCAATGGTAATCGGGGTCTTCAGCGTAATAGGCTTCTTGGCGAAGCGGCTGCCGAGAACCACGGTCGTGTCGCACTTCTCGCGGTAGCCTTCGAGCGGATAGCGCGAGATCGATGCACCGAGGAAAAGAAGGTCATCGAAATGCGGCACCTTGCGCTTCGTGCCGGCGCCGCGAATATCGTAGATGCCGGTTGCCGCCGCGCGGCGGATCTCGGCCAGCGTATGGTCGTCGAAAGTGGCGGACTTGCGCGGCGGCGTCAGAGGATTGTGATAGCTCATGATATTCCTTTCGCCTCAGTACGCGTCGGCATTGTCGATGTTGAAATTATAGAGCTTGCGCGCCGATCCGTAACGCTTGAACTCTTCCGGCTTGACGCCGCTGACGCCGGCCTTGTCGAGAAGCTCGGAAAGCTTTTCGAGATGCTCCGGGCGCATCTCCTTTTCGATACAGTCCGAGCCGAGGCTCTTGACTACACCGCGAACGAAAAGCTTGGCTTCATAGAGGCTGTCACCCAGCGCATCGCCAGCATCACCGAGCACGACCAGATGGCCCGACTGCCCCATGAAGGCAGACATGTGGCCGATATTGCCATGCACGACGATATCGATGCCCTTCATCGAGATACCGCAACGCGAAGCGGCATTACCCTTGATGACCAGGAGACCGCCTTGACCGGTCGCACCCGCATACTGGCTCGCATCGCCTTCGATGACAACGGTGCCCGACATCATGTTCTCGGCAACACCAGGACCAGCCGAGCCATGGACGGTGACGTTGCCGCCATCGTTCATGCCGGCGCAATAATAGCCGACAGACCCTTTGACATCGACAGTCACGGGCGCATCGATACCGACGGCCACCGCATGATGGCCACGCGGATTGACGACTTCGAAGGCTGTATCGTTGGCGCCTGCCGCAAGGCCGTGGAGAGCGCTATTGAGGTCACGCAGCGACGTGACGGAAAGATCGAAAACTGGCATTAAAGAACTCTCTCGATTGCGCTGACCCTAATCAGGCAGCCTTTTCGTGATCCCAGAAATAGACGGTGGCCGGCTCCGGCTCCCAGATACGGGCATCCTCGATGCCGGGCAGGTTGACGAGCGCGCGATATTCGGAACCGAACGCAACATATCGATCGGTTTCGGCCATGACGGCCGGCTTGCAGGCGATGGGATCGCGCACGACGCCGAAGCCGGACTTGGTGCCGACGACGAAGGTGAAGAAACCGTCGAGATCGTCCAGCGCGCCGGTCAATGCCTCGCCCAGATCCTTGCCCTTGGCCATCTCGGCCGTCAGATAGGCGGCGGCAACCTCGGTGTCGTTCTGGGTCTCGAAGGTCATGCCCTCGCGCACCAGTTCGCGACGCAGATTGTTGTGGTTCGACAGCGAGCCGTTGTGGACCAGGCATTGATCCGAGCCGGTCGAGAAAGGATGGGCGCCGAGCGTCGTAACGGCGGATTCGGTCGCCATGCGGGTATGACCGATGCCATGCGTTCCGGACATGGAGGCGACGCCGAAACGGGAGACGACGTCCTTCGGCAGGCCCGTCTCTTTATAGATTTCGATGGCATCACCGCTGCTCATCACCCGAACATCCGGCCGCAACGACGCGATCGCGGCGCGACCCTCATCGAGCTTATCCTTCGCCAGCGCGATAACGGCATGCGTGCTCTTTACCTCGATCGATACCGGTGCATCGAGCGCCCGCCGAAGATCCTGCTCGAGACCGGCGAAGTCCTTCGCCGGATTGGCGGACTGGATGGTGATTTTTGCTTTGTTGCCGTTCGCGCTGCCGTAAATCGCGATGCCGGCGCTGTCGGGGCCACGGTCCGTCATCGTCACCAGCATGGACGAGAGAAGCGAGCCGAGTTCCGGCTCCAGGCTTTTATCCTTCAGGAAGAGACCCACAATTCCGCACATGATCAGACCCTCCATTTCGCGTCTGCAAAATGACTAGCAGGTCCAATTTCAGATTTCAACTGGTAAGAATAATATTTTCTTTTAAAGCAAGTCAGTCACTCTTGCCGCGCTGTGGATAGCTGATGATCGAGAGATAACGGCTGGGCAGTTTCACCAGCACTTCCGGCCCATGCGGCGCATCGGCGTCGAAGAACAGGCTATCGCCCGGCTGCATCTGGAAAAGCTGGTCGCCGTGGCGATAGACCACCTCGCCTTCGAGCATATAGAGAAACTCCATGCCCTCGTGCTGGAAGGTCGGAAAGACGTCGGAATTGGTTGTCAGCGTGATGAGATAGGGCTCGACGATGACGCCGCTCGAATTATTGTCGATGTGGCCGAGCAGATTATATTGATGACCGGCGCGCGTGCCGCGTCGTTCAAGCTCGATGCCTTCCCCGGCTTTGACGAAGACGGCGTTGCGCGGCTCCTCGTAGCGCCGGAAGAAGGCCGTCAGCGGCACGCCGAGCGCACGAGAGAGCGATTGCAGCGTCGTCAGCGACGGCGAGATATTGCCGTTCTCGATCTTCGACAGCATGCCGAGCGAGATCCCGGTCGAGGCCGCAAGGTCGGTCACCGTGATGCCGAGCTTCTTGCGATAGGCGCGCACCTCATGGCCAATCGCCATTTCGAGATTGTTTACCTTCGGCTCGCGAACCGCATGCGGGTCCTGCAACAAGGCCGGCCGCGCGCCGTGGGGATGCTCGTCAGTCGATGTCTTCTCCGGCTTCGTCTTCATTCACAATCCTTTGCTGCAACGCGTCATCACAACCACCCTATCGTCGCAGTGAAATTTCCTCAACCATGAAGAAAGTCAGGACTTACGAATATTGCTGGGTGCGGCGCCATAGGCGCTGCGATAGACGCGGGAGAAATGCGCGCCGCTTGAAAAGCCGGTGGCGATGGCGATTTCGGAGATCGAAAGCGGGCTCTGTTCCAACAGTCGCCGAGCGTGCTGAAGCCTGATCCGGCGATATTGATCAAGAAAGGTGGCGCCGAGATGCGCGGCAAACAGCCGGTCGAGATGGCGCGGCGTGACGCCGGCGATCCTGGCCATCGCGGTGCGACCCAGCGGCATCTCGATCGTCTCCTCCATTTTCTCCAGCACACTGAGGAGGCCCGGATGATGAACCCCGTAGCGCTCGGCAAGCGAGCCGCGCTGTGGCGCTGTGGGTTCGCCGACCTCCGTATGTAGATACCAGTCACTGACGCGGCGAGCGAAATCCGGTCCCATGCGCTCGGAAATCAGCACATGCATCATGTCGAGAGGCGCGATACCGCCGCCGCAGGTGATGCGATTGCCGTCGACGACGAAGCGGGCCTGGCGGGGTGAAAGCGCGGGAAAGGCTTCGAGCAGCGTCGGCGCATGCTCCCAATGGATGGTGAAGTCGCGCTCGGCAAGCAGCCCGGCTTCGGCCAGCAGATAGGGGCCGCCTGAGATGCCGCCGATACGCACGCCCTCGCGCGCCAATTGCCTGAGACAGGCGAACACGGCCGGATAATGCCAGTCGCGCGGCGAACCGCCGGCACAGACGAAGACAGTACCGAGCCCGGAGCCACGGCCTGGAAGCAGATCGGCCGGCACCGACACGCCGCCGGAGGACAGAGCCGGCTCGCCATCCGGCGAGAAGCTTGAGAGACGATAGATCTCCCGCCCCGCCAACAGATTGGCGGCGCGCAGCGGTTCGGTCGCCGAAGCATAGGACATCAGGGCAAATCCCGGGATCAGGATGAAGCCGATGTGCTGGACGTTTTTCGCATCAATCGATGACATGTCCCTTTTCTATTCACAAAGGTCCTAAATGGGCAAGTGGATAGCTATCCTTCTGTCATCATAGGGCGGTTCTTTCGGAGCAATTCATGCGCTATTCCGCTTTATCCATTTTCCTCAACGGCCTTCGCGGCAATGCCGGCTGGGCTCCTGCCTGGCGTCAGCCCGAACCGAAGCCGCATTATGATGTCATCATCGTCGGAGGTGGCGGCCACGGACTGGCGACGGCCTATTATCTCGCCAAGACCTTCGGCATCACCAATGTCGCCGTGCTGGAAAAGGGCTATCTCGGCTCTGGCAATATCGGCCGCAACACGACGATCATCCGTTCGAACTACCTGCTACAAGGCAATAACCCCTTCTACGAGCTGTCGATGAAGCTGTGGGAAGGGCTGGAGCAGGATTTCAATTTCAACGCCATGGTCTCGCAGCGCGGCGTACTCAATCTCTTTCATTCCGATGCGCAGCGCGACGCCTATACACGGCGCGGCAACGCCATGCGTCTGCATGGTGTCGATGCCGAGTTCCTCGACAAGGCGGCGGTGCGCCGGAAGCTCCCCTTCCTCGACTTTGACAATGCCCGCTTTCCCATTATGGGTGGACTGTTCCAGCCGCGCGGCGGCACTGTGCGCCACGATGCGGTCGCCTGGGGCTATGCGCGTGGCGCCGACAGCCACGGCGTCGACATCATCACCGGTTGTGAAGTGACCGGCATCCGCTCCGAAAACGGCCGCGTGACCGGCGTCGAAACCACCAAGGGCTTCATCGGCTGCGGCAAGCTGGCGCTGGCGGCCGCCGGCAATTCCACTGTCGTCGCCGATATGGCTGGCCTTCGCCTGCCGATCGAAAGCCATGTGCTGCAGGCCTTCGTCTCCGAGGGGCTGAAGCCTTTCATCGATACGGTCGTCACCTTCGGCGCCGGCCATTTCTATGTCTCGCAGTCGGATAAGGGCGGCCTTGTCTTCGGCGGCGACATCGATGGCTACAATTCCTACGCCCAGCGCGGCAATCTCGCCACCGTCGAGCACGTCGCCGAGGCCGGCGTCGCCCTGATCCCGTCTCTGACCCGCGTGCGCTACCTGCGCTCATGGGGTGGCGTCATGGACATGAGCATGGACGGCTCGCCGATCATCGACCGCACCCATATCGACAATCTCTATCTGAACGCCGGCTGGTGCTACGGCGGCTTCAAGGCCACACCCGCCTCCGGTTACTGCTACGCCCATCTGATCGCCCGCAACGAGCCGCATGAGACGGCGCGCGAGCTGCGCCTCGACCGTTTCCGGCGCGGCTATCAGCTCGACGAAAAGGGCGTCGGCGCCCAGCCGAACCTGCATTGAGGACATGACGACATGGCAAGCCTGATTACCTGCCCTCACTGTGGCCAGCGTCCCAAGGAGGAGTTTACCATCAAGGGCGATGCGAGCCTCACGCGCCCTGCCCCCGATGCCGGCGCGGATGTCTGGTACGACTATGTCTATCTGCGCGATAACCCACGGGGTCATCATAAGGAATATTGGCATCACTCGTCCGGCTGCCGCCGCTGGCTGATCGTCGAGCGGGATACCGTCACCCATACCGTTCATGAGGTGAGCGACGCAGCGCTCACCAAGCTCGGAGGCCGGGCATGACAAGCTATCGCCTTCCCGCTGGCGGTCGGATCGATCGCTCGAAAACCATCAACTTCACCTTCGACGGCAAGGTGCTGACCGGCCATCCCGGCGACACACTTGCCTCCGCTCTGCTGGCCAACGGCGTCCAGCTCGTCGGCCGCAGCTTCAAATATCATCGGCCGCGTGGCATCCTGACGGCGGGTGCGGCCGAACCCAATGCGCTGGTGACCACCGGCACCGGCGGTCGGACGGAAGCCAACAGCCGAGCCACGATGGTCGACCTCTATGACGGGCTGATCGCGCGCAGCCAGAACCGCTGGCCTTCGCTCGGCTTCGATGTCGGCGCAGTCAACGGTCTGCTCTCGCCCTTCCTCGGGGCCGGCTTCTACTACAAAACCTTCATGTGGCCAGCTGCCTTCTGGGAGAAAGTCTACGAGCCAATAATCCGCAAGGCCGCCGGCCTCGGCAGGGCATCCTATGAGGCCGATCCCGATTCCTATGAGAAATGCTGGGCGCATTGCGACCTGCTGGTGATCGGCGCCGGACCAACAGGTCTTGCCGCAGCACTCACCGCTGGACGAGCAGGTGCCCGCGTCCTCCTTGCCGACGAGAATTTTGCTCTTGGCGGCAGTCTGCTGTGCGAGACCGGCCCTGCCCTGCAAGGCATTCTCGACGAACTCGCGACGCTGCCGAACGTGCAGATCCTGCCGCGCACCACCGTCATCGGCTGGTACGACGACAACGTCTTCGGCGCGGTCGAACGTGTGCAGAAACATGTGGCGACGCCCGATCCGCGCCGTCCGGTCGAACGGTTCTGGCGCATCATCGCCAAGCAGGCGATCCTTGCGACCGGCGCGGAAGAACGCCCGCTCGTCTTTGGTGGCAACGACATTCCAGGCGTCATGATGGCCGGCGCCATGCGCAGCTATCTCAACCGTCAGGCCGTCGCCCCCGGCGCCCGCACCGTCGTCTTCACCACCAACCAATCCGGCTACCGCACCGCCGCCGATCTTGAAGCGGCCGGCGTCGAGGTTGCCGCCATCGTCGATAACCGCAGCGGCGGCGAAAGCTGGAGCGGCAAGGCACCAGCCCTCTCCGGGGGATGCATCATCGACGCGCATGGCGGCAAGCAATTGCGCCGTGTGACCATTGCAACGGCGTCCGGCATGCAGGACATCGAGGCCGATGCGCTGGCCATGTCTGGCGGCTGGAGTCCGATCATTCACCTTGCCTGCCATCGCGGCGCAAGGCCGGTCTGGTCCGATGAGAAAGCCGCCTTCCTGGCACCGGAACAACAGGACGGCTTGCTGATCGCCGGTTCTGCCGCCGGTCTCGCCACCACCGAAACCTGCCTTGGCGATGGTGCGCGCAAAGCCGCCGAGGCGCTGGAAGCGATCGGCTTCGGCAGGATCACGCCGGCCTTCGCTCCGGCAGAAGAGGCCTCTGTTGCCAGCACCCAGCTCTGGTATGTCAAGGGCGGCAAGGGCAAGGCTTTCGTCGATTACCAGAACGACGTGAACCTTAAGGATCTCGGCCTTGCCGTGCGCGAAGGCTACGGGCATGTCGAACTCGCCAAGCGCTATACGACCAACGGCATGGCGACCGATCAGGGTAAGCTCTCCAATATCAACGCCATCGGCATTCTTGCCGAAGCGCGCGGAGTCTCGCCCGGCGAGGTCGGCACCACCACCTTCCGACCCTTCTATACGCCGGTCTCCTTCGGCGCGCTCACCGGCGCCTCGCGTGGCAAGCATTTCCAGCCGGCCCGCAAGTCGCCGCTGCACAACTGGGCGAGCAAGAACGGCGCAATTTTTGTCGAGACGGGCCTCTGGTATCGCTCCTCCTGGTTCCCGCGCCAGGGCGAGACGACATGGCGCGAAAGCGTCGATCGCGAGGTGCTGAACATCCGGAGTAGTGCCGGGATCTGCGATGTCTCGACGCTCGGCAAGATCGAGATCTACGGCAAGGATGCAGCAGCCTTCCTTGACCGCATCTACTGCAACGGCTTTGCCAAGCTTGCCGTCGGCAAGGCGCGCTACGGCATCATGCTGCGCGAAGACGGCATGATCTATGACGACGGCACCACCAGCCGGCTTGGCGAAGAGCATTTCTTCATGACGACGACGACGGCGCTCGCCGCCGGCGTGCTCACCCATCTCGAATTCTGCGCCCAGACGCTCTGGCCCGAGCTTGAGGTCTATTTTGCCTCCTCGACCGATCAATGGGCGCAGATGGCGGTCGCCGGTCCGAAATCCCGCGCGATCCTTTCCGAGATCGTCGACGAGGATCTGTCGGATGCCGCCTTCCCGTTCATGAGCGCCCGCCCGATCACGCTTTTCGGCGGCAAGCTCGAGGGCCGGCTTTTCCGCATCTCTTTCTCAGGCGAACTCGCCTATGAACTCGCCGTGTCCGCGGGCTATGGCGAATGGGTGGCCGATGCCATCATGCAGGCCGGCGAAAAGCATGGCATCTGCCCTTACGGCGCGGAAGCGCTCGGCGTCATGCGCATCGAGAAAGGCCACGTCACCCATGCCGAGATCAACGGTACAGTAACGCCTGGCGATCTCGGTTTTGGCCGCATGGTCTCGGCGACCAAGATTGATTTCATCGGCAAGGCCATGCTCGCCCGCGAGGGTTTGCAATCGCCCGACCGTCCCCGCCTCGTCGGCGTCAAGCCGATCGATCCGGCGACAAGCTTCCGCACCGGCGCCCATATCCTGGCGGACGGCGCGGCTGCCACACTCGAAAATGACCAGGGCTATGTGACCTCCAGCGCCTTTTCGCCAAGCCTCGGCCATACGATCGGCCTTGCGCTGGTCAAACGCGGACCAGAGCGTATCGGCGAAAAGGTCATGGTCTGGAATGGTCTGAGAAACGAATTCACCGAGGGGCTGCTTTGCAGCCCGATCTTCATCGATCCTGAAAACGAGAAGCTCCATGCCTGATCGTCCCGAACACAGACCGGTGCTTGCCGGCAACGCCGTCTTGCAAGGTCCCGGCATCCGCTTGGAACCCCTGCCGGAAGGCCATCTGCTGCATGTCATGGGCGCGATCGACGATGAGGGCCTTGCCGGCCATCTTTCCGCCGTCGGGCTTGAAGCGAGCACGATCCGCTCCGCCGGATACCGGCAATGGTTTATCGCAGGCGACGATGCACTTCCATCGTCGCGTATCGCTGCCCTTTCCTCGGCCCTGCAGGGAAGCGCCTTCGTCTCCGACCAGAGCCATGGCCGCGTCCGCATCGGCCTCTCCGGCCCACAGGCAGCCGAACTGCTCGCCAAAGGCACGGCCGTCGATCTGCATCCCTCGGCATTTTCGGAAGGCCGCTCGACCGTCACGCTGTTCGGCCATATTACGCTGCAACTGACGCGCATTGGTGCTGACAGTTTCGAGCTGACGGCGCTACGCAGCTTTGCCGAAGCGCTCTATGAGGAGCTTGAAGCCCTGGCGGTTTCGCTCGGTGCCGCGCCTGAGCTTTAATCCGCCGCCTTCAGCTCTCCCCAACAAGGGCATCTATTCCCTTGAGAGTCCGATGTTTTGGCATCGAGCTCCATTGTCTTTTTGCAAATGCAACACAACTGGGTTAGAGCGGTTCATTCCCAACCGAACCTGATCCGGCCGACATACTCATGCATTTCAAGAAGGACATAGCCGCACTCTGCAAGGAAAACGGGCTCCGTCTGACCGGGCCGCGGAAGGTCATCATGCAGGTTCTGTCGGCATCATCGGATCATCCCGACGCGGTAGAGCTGCATCGGCGCGTCAGCGAAATCGATCCGGGCATAGCGATCGCCACCGTCTACCGCACCGTCAATTTGCTGCAGGAAAAGGGTGTGCTCGAGAAGCACACATTCGGCGACGGCCGGGCTCGCTTCGAAAGCGCCGACCACGAGCACCATGACCATCTGATCAATGTCGAAACCGGCGATGTGATCGAATTCCGCTCCGACGAAATCGAGCGGCTACAGGAAGAGATTGCCCGCCAGCACGGCTTCACGATCGTCAGCCACAAGCTGCAAATCTACGTCAAGCCGATCGACAAGAAGCGCCCGCCCGGGAAGGGCAAGGAAACGGCCTAGCAAGGCTGCTCCGAGCCGCCTCCGGTAAAATCTCCCTTACATCGTCTCAGGTGCTTCCGACCGCACTGCCCTGCGGGCGGTGTGAAGAAAGGCGCCGACGAAGGTGATGGCAAGCAGCAGCACGATGGTTGGCGCAGGCGCGCTGTCGATGAAGAAGGACAGATAAACGCCGGCGAATGCCGCCGTCACCGCAATCACGACCGACAGGATGAGCATGACACTGAACCTGCGCGCCAACAGATAGGCGATGGAGCCCGGTGCGATCAGCAGGGAGATGGCCAGAATAATCCCGACCGACTGCAACGTCGCCACGATCGTCAGCGACAGCAGGCAGAGCAGGCCATAATGGAGTAGGTTAACCCTGAGGCCGACCGCCCTTGCCTGTGCCGGATCGAAGGCATGCAGCAGCAAGTCGCGCCACTTGACGGCGATGACGACGGCCGCCAGTACGGCAATGGCCGCAGTCTCCACAATGTCCTGAAATCCGATGCCGAGCATATCGCCAAACAGGATGTGATCGAGATGCACCTCGGACTGGATTTTCACATAGAGAACCAGGCCAAAGCCGAACATGCCCGAGAACACGATGCCCATCACCGTATCCTGCTTGATACGGCTATTGTCTTTGAGAAAGCCGGTGGCAAGGGCGCAGACCATGCCGGCGGCAAAGGCACCGACCGCCAGGGGAAAGCCGACGATATAGGCGATGACCACGCCCGGAAACACCGCATGGCTCATGGCATCCCCCATGAGCGCCCAGCCCTTGAGCACCAGGAAGCAGGACAGCAACGCCGTCGGCACCGCAATCAGCACCGAGATGATCAGGGCGTTGACCATGAAGTCGAACTGGAACGGCGCCAGCAGGGTGGATAGAGCATTCATGGTGTCACCTCCCGCCCTTCCGCCGCCCTGCGTCGGGCGGCAAGCATGCCGTGCTTGGGCGCGAGGAAGAAGGCGACGAGGAAGATCAGCGTCTGGAACACGATGATGATGCCGCCGGTGGCACCATCAAGGAAATAGCTTGCGTAAGCGCCCACGAAGCTACTCACGGCTCCGATCGCGACCGCAATAACGAGCAGCCGCGGGAAGCGATCCGTCAGCAAATAGGCTGTCGCTCCTGGTGTCACCACCATGCAGATCACGAGAAAGGCGCCGACCGTCTGGAGTGCCGCGACCGTCGAGGCGGAGAGCAGCGTGAAGAACAGGATCTTGAGTGCTGTCGGATTGAGGCCGATCGAACGGGCATGGGTCTCGTCGAAGAAGGTCACCATCAAGTCCTTCCATTTCACCAGCAGGATGGCGAGCGAAACGAAGCCTATAATGGCGAGCTGAAGCGTGTCTTCCGGTGTAATGGCGAGGATATTGCCGAGCACGATGGTCTGGATGTTCACTGCCGCAGGCTTGAGCGAAACGATGAACAGGCCTAGCCCGAAAAACGAGGAGAAGATCAGCCCGATAATGGCATCCTCCTTCAGTTTCGTGCGCTGGTTCAGGAACAGCATCGCCGCCGCCGCAAGCCCACCGGAGAAGAAGGCGCCGATCGAAAAGGGAAGCCCGAGCATATAGGCACCGGCGACACCGGGCACGATGGAGTGAGACAGCGCATCCCCGATCAGCGACCAGCCCTTGAGCATCAGGAAGCAGGAAAGAAACGCACATACCGCGCCCACCAACGCCGAAACCCACATGGCGTTGAGCATGTAATTGTAGCCGAAGGGTTCGAGAAGGGAGGCCATCAGACATGCTCTCCGTGTTCGTTTGCGGAGACATTCGCGGATGGCTTGCCGGCCGGGCCGTTGAGCACGAAATGGCGAAGCACGCCGCCGAACGTCCTTTCGAGGTTCTCCTGCGTGAAGGTCTCCTCGGTCGGTCCATAGGCAAGTACGGTGCCCTTTATGAGTACGGTGCGATCGCAGAACTCCGGCACGGAACCGAGATTGTGCGTCGAGACCAGCATCACCCGGCCATCGTCACATAGCGAGCGCAGCAATTTGACAATCGCTTCCTCGGTCTTCACATCGACGCCGGTGAAAGGCTCGTCGAGCAGGATGACGCGGCTGTCCTGCGCCAGAGCACGAGCCAGGAAGACGCGTTTCTTCTGGCCGCCGGACAATTCGCCGATCTGACGTTTGCGGAATTCGCTCATGTCGACGCGCGCCAGTGCCCTGGATACGGCTTCATGATCGGCCGCCTTCGCAATCCGCATCATGCCCATATGGCCGTAGCGGCCCATCATGACGACATCCTCGACCAGGACCGGGAAATTCCAGTCGACCTCTTCCGCCTGCGGCACATAGGCGACCAGATTTTGCCGCAGCGCCTGTTTGACCGGCAGTCCCAAGACCGAAATCTCGCCCTTTGCCAGACGCACGAAACCCATGATCGCCTTGAAGAGCGTCGATTTTCCCGAGCCATTGACGCCGACCAGCGCCGTGATGGTGCCCGCCGGGATCTTGAAGCTGGCATCGCGCAGTGCCGTGTGGCCGTTGCGATAGGTGACGGTGGCATCCTTCACGACAATGCCGCCCCCCGCATCCGCAGGTGCTGGGGAGATGCGGGTGGCGACCGCGTTCATTGCGACAGTCCCTCGGCGAGCCCCTTGGCAACGGTGTCGGAGGTGACGCGCAGGAGATCCACATAGGTCGGCACTGGGCCATCGGCCTCGCTCAACGAGTCAACATAGAGCACACCGCCATAATGGGTGCCGGTTTCGCGGGCGACCTGCCGGGCCGGCTTATCGGAGATGGTGCTTTCGCTGAAGACCGCGCTGATCCTGTTGGCGCGCACGGCATCGACCACCTTGCGCACTTGCTGCGGGATGCCCTGCTGGTCGGCATTGATCGGCCAGAGATAGAGTTCCTTCAGGCCGAAATCGCGGGCCAGATAGGAAAAGGCGCCTTCGCTCGAAACCAGCCAGCGCTTGTCTTCCGGAATAGTATCAAGTTTCTCGCGGATCGGCGCGATGGTCGCCTCGATCTTCGTCTTGTAGGCCTCCGCATTGGCCTTGTAGATCTCGGCATTCTTCGGATCGTATTTGACGAAGGCATCGCGGATGTTGTCGACATAGACGATCGCATTCTTCGGCGACATCCAGGCATGCGGATTGGGCTTACCGTTATAAGGCCCTTCCGTGATACCCATCGGCTCGATGCCGGTCGAGACCACGACGTCGGGGACGTCCTTCAGGTGTCGATAGAACTTCTGGAACCAGAGTTCGAGATTGAGACCGTTCGAGAACAGAAGCTGTGCACCCTGCGCCCGCTGAATGTCGCCGGGCGTCGGCTGATATTCATGGATCTCGGCGCCGGGCTTGGTAATCGACTCGACGATGGCGGCATCGCCGGCCACATTCTTCGCCATGTCGGCGATCACCGTGAAGGTCGTTACCGCCTTGAATTTCTGATTGGCGGCCTCCTCAGCGGCCGCACCGCCGGCCATCAGGCCGAGTGCCACGAAACCTGCCAATCCCCCAAGGACCGTGCGTCGGGCGCGATCTAACATGAAACTGTCTCTCCTTCTTTCTTGTCCGGACCTGAATATTCAACCCGTCCCGACAGCCAGGCTTACCCGTCGGGCCTTCATGGGCGCGCAAAATACCGTTCGGCTGCGGGCATCCGCAGCCGGTGAAACTTGAATCGATCGCTGGCTCAGCCCGCCCCCTGTTGCGAATTATTCGCAACATTTGAACAAAATTTTGCAAATGCAACTCATTTGCAAAACTATCCGCCACACCCCACAAACTAATAATTATGCAATTGCGACTGAATTGCAATAAGATTCGCATGCGTTCGCAAATTTCTGGCGAAGTAAACGCGATAGACCCCGTACAGTTGCTGACCGTGAATGCGACCCGAGACGAGAGCGCGCCACAAAAGGGTGGCGTTCTCAACCTCGACGTGACGTTATCGGCGCGGATACGCTGCCCGGCACACGGACATCACGGTGTCGCGCAGCCAACGATGTGCTGGATCGGCATCCATTCGAGGATGCCAAATTGCCGATACCTTAAACTCCGACGTTGGGACCGGGGGTTCGAAAATGGCAAGACCCGACGTGGCGGCGTGATCGGTTGTCAAACCATTGCCAAAGCACGAACGCGGCACGAGCGCGACCAGATCCGATTGGCGCGATCCGCATCGCATCCGGATACCCCGGCACGACAACCCTTATTGTCCGCTTGAGGCCGAGTTTCTCCAGGGCGGTATCGATCGGCTCGATCGCATTCCCTTCCTTGGACGCGACAATATGGTCACAGGCCGCATAGCTCGGCGGACCGGGCGCACGGCTGACCATCGAAGAGAGCATTCCTAGCCTGGTGAACGTCCTTCTCGCCAAACAGGGAAAACCGGGCCTGGAATATCTCGACTACCTCGGCCTTACTGTTCCCTGGTGAAATGGCGGCTTCATATTTCTGGAGCGGGTCAAAAACGCGCTATCCAATTTCGATTGGGAGTTGATCTTCGTCGATGACAACTCCTCGGACGGAACAGCACGACCCGGCGGTTGAATCTCGCGATGCTTGCCGGCTTGGCCGCAGCCATTCTCTCCGTGGGGCTCGCGGTTGGAAAACCGGGCTCGGACAAGATCGAGATCGAGGATGCACGAGAAATCGCCTGCCCCTTGAGCGTCCATGGCTCCGCTCCCTATTCAACCGGCACAACCCGGAATGTCGTGCTTTGGCCTGCCCTGGACAGGACGGTGGAGAACCGAAATCAGATTGATACGCCAAAATACGACTAGCGCAATAATGGTAATATTACCTTAGTTTACAGTAATAAAAGCTCGTAATTAAATGATTCTCCACACAACAACTAATTAAACACGGGCATTACAATCATTTGATGTGTTTTGTTTCTGTAAGTTTCTGGATATTTTCCGTGACACGGACGATGTTGCCTACATACAACAATAATACAGACTCTAATCCAATATTTTCACTTATATGTACTTCGGTCGTTCTCACCTTTCTCCGTTCTTGGTAGCTCATTTGGGAGAAGTCGGATGGCTTCTGAATGGGGAAACGTTCGAAATGGGATTGAAACACGGCGGACTTGGTTCGTGCGCCATTTCCCAGCTCGACTTACACGGATTGGAACTAGAATGAACATTAAGAGCCTTCTACTCGGCTCCGCTGCTGCGCTTGCAGCAGTATCCGGTGCTCATGCGGCTGACGCTATCGTTGCTGCCGAGCCCGAGCAGCTCGAATACGTTCGCATCTGCGACGCATATGGCGCCGGCTACTTCTTCATTCCGGGCACGGAAACTTGCCTCAAGATCGGCGGCAAGGTTCGTACGGAAGGTGAATGGGGCAACGCCTACAACCCGAACGACGTTCGTGGCACGCTCTGGCACACCCGCGCCGAACTGCAGCTGCAGACAGCTACGGACACCGAGTATGGTCCGCTGAAGACCAACACCGAACTGCGTTGGGACTGGAACGACGGCAGCTCGACGTCTACCAATCTCCTGCACGCCAGCATCAGCCTCGGTGGTTTCACCATCGGTAAGGAAGACTCACAGTTCAACGTCTTCACCGGCTACGCCGGCGACGTCATCAACGACGACGTTGTCTATGACGGCCCGTACGAACTCAACCAGATCACCTACAACTACGACGCCGGCAACGGCTTCACGGCTGTGATCTCGCTCGAAGACACCAACTCCGGCTCCAGCGCCACGGGCTCCAACGGCGAAGACAGCTCCGATCATTATGCTCCAGACGTCGTCGCCGGCGCCGGCTACAAGTCGGGCGCTTGGTCCTTCAAGGTTGTCGGTGGTTATGACTCCATCGTCGAAGAAGGCGCCGTCAAGGCTCGCGTCGATGCTGACTTCGGTGCTTTCTCGGCATTCGTCATGGGCGGCTACAACACCGATGGCAGCAAGCTGAACAAGTACGCCGGCGCGAACGGTGGCGGCGACGCTGCTGACATCGGCTGGGGCGATTGGGCAACCTGGGGCGGCGTCAGCGTTCCGATCAACGAGAAGCTGAAGTGGAACGCGCAGGTCGCCTACACCGACTCGAAGATCTTCTCCGCGACCACGAACGTCAAGTTCAACCCGGTCAAGAACCTCCTGATCGAGCCGGAAGTAACCTACACCAACTGGGATTCGATCAACGAAAACCAGTGGGCCGGTATCCTCCGTTTCGAGCGCAGCTTCTAATCTGATTTGATTGACCTCCGATCAGAGAAGAGGAAGGCCCGGTTCCCTGCCGGGTCTTTTTCGTTGATCGCCAAACATGTTCCAAGTGCAGCTTAGAAGCTTGGCGGCGTGCAGGCACTGATGACCTCGCACGGGACCGGTCCGACACACCGGAAGCGATGCGGACGCCGGCTCTCGAAATAATAAGCATCTCCTGGCCCAAGGATCCGTCGCTCCTCGTCCACGGTGACCTCGAGCCGCCCGGAGAGGACAATCCCTCCCTCCTCACCTTCGTGGACGAGCGGCACCTTGCCCGTGTCTGATCCCGGCTGATAGCATTCCTTCAGGATCTGAAGGCTGCGGCCAAACAGATTGTCGCCGATCTGGCGATAGGAGATCGGGCCCTTGCCGATCTCGACAAGCTCCTCGGCCGCGTAGAAAGCCCTGCGAGACTTCTCAGGCTCGAACGCGAAGAATTCCGCAAGCCCGATCGGAATGCCGTCGAGGATGCGCTTCAGTGCGCCCACCGATGGATTGGTGGAGTTCGACTCGATCAGCGAAATCGTCGAATTTGTCACGCCCGCGCGCTTTGCGAGTTCGCGCTGGGATAGATTGTGCGCCAGGCGCAGATGCCGCAACCGGTTGCCAATATCGACGGACATGGATTCCTCATGTTTTCAGTTGTTCGATATATGGAAATATCCTGCAACTCGTAATATATTTTTCAATGGGTTAGCAAGAGCGAGAAAAGGACTTGTTCGGAAACGGAAAATGCCCGATTTGAATCATTACCGCAATGGAGAGCGCCATGGATCAGATCAGCAAGCCCAACAGCCCCAGCCTCGAAAACTTCTGGATGCCCTTTACCGCAAACCGACAGTTCAAGGCGGCTCCCCGCCTGCTGGCCTCGGCAGAGGGCATGTATTACACCGACATTGACGGCAATAAGGTTCTCGACGGCACCGCCGGTCTCTGGTGCGTCAACGTCGGCCATGGTCGGGAGCGCATTGCCCAGGCCGTCGAACGCCAGCTTCGCACCCTGGACTTCGCTCCGACATTCCAGATGGGGCATCCGATCGCATTCGAGTTTGCGGAAAAGCTGGCTGCAATCGCGCCGGGCGGCCCCGCTGCCAAGCTCGACCGCGTATTTTTCACCGGATCCGGCTCTGAATCCGTGGACACCGCCCTCAAGATCGCCATCGCCTATCAGCGCGCCATCGGCCAGGGCACCCGGTCACGCATCATCGGCCGCGAGAAGGGCTATCATGGCGTCGGCTTCGGCGGCATTTCCGTCGGCGGCCTTGTCAACAACCGCCGCGTCTTCCCGCAGATCCCCGCCGACCATATGCGCCACACGCTCAACATCGAGCGCAATGCCTTCTCCAAGGGCCTGCCGCAACACGGCATCGAGCTGGCCGAGGATCTTGAACGCCTGGTGGCGCTACACGGTGCTGAAACAATCGCAGCCGTCATCGTCGAACCAATGTCCGGCTCGGCCGGCGTCATCATGCCGCCGAAGGGCTATCTGGAGCGTCTGCGCGCCATTGCCGACAAGCACGGCATCCTCCTGATCTTCGACGAAGTCATCACCGGTTTCGGCCGTCTGGGCACCCCATTTGCGACCGACTACTTCGGTGTCGTGCCCGATCTCGTCACCACTGCCAAGGGCATTACCAACGGAGCGATCCCGATGGGTGCCGTTTTCGCAAGCCGCAAGGTCTATGATGGCCTGATGACGGGTCCGGAAAACCAGATCGAGCTTTTCCACGGCTACACCTACTCCGGCCATCCCGTCGCCTGCGCCGCCGGCATTGCGACCCTGGAAATCTATCAGGAAGATGGCCTGCTGACCCGCGGCGCCGAACTGGCCGAGACCTGGCAGGACGCGCTTCATTCGCTGAAGGGCCTGCCCAACGTCATCGACATCCGCAACTTGGGGATCGTCGGCGCTATCGAGCTTGCCCCGCGCGACGGCGCACCCGGCGCACGCGCCTACGACATCTTCGTCGATTGCTTCCAAAAGGGCCTGCTGATCCGGGTCACCGGCGACGTCATCGCCCTGTCGCCGCCGCTGATCATCGAGAAGGACGAGATCGGCAAGATTGTCTCGATCCTCGGCGACGCCTTGAAGCGTGCTTTATAAGCCATCCGATCAGCCCCGGAGATTGCCGGCATAGCCTGCACCCGGCGATCTCTGAGACAAATTCCCCCAGGCCACACAGTTGGCCTGTACCTCGCCCGGCGTCTCCGATGCCGGGCTTTTTCGTCTTTCGCAAAAGGCGCGAAAGCTCCTCAGCGACGCCCCTTTGCCCGGGTCGCGAGCACGTTTCTGATCGAAAAGCTCGAATGGATCCGCAACACGCCCGGCAAGGTTGACAGGATCTCCTTGTGGATCCGCTCGAACTCGCCGGCACCGGCAACCTCTACCTTCAAAAGATAATCCGACCCGCCGGTCATCAGGAAGCACTCCTGGATTTCCGGGTGCTTGCGAACGGCCGCCTCGAAGCGGTTGAGATGATCCTCCGTCTGCCGCTCCAGCGTGATGTTGATGATCACGGCGATGGCGCTCTCGCCTGAAACATTGTCGATCAGCGCCGTGTAGCCACGGATTACGCCGGCCTTTTCAAGAAGATTGATGCGCCTCAGGCAGGCCGATGGCGACAACCCAACCTCGACCGCAAGCTTCGCATTGCTCATGCGCGCATTCAGCCGGAGCAGCCGAATAATGTTCCGGTCGATCGCATCAATTCCCGACATGCATGTTCTTTCAATTTTTCGCTGACTATTCTGAAAATCATGCATTCATCGAATAATCAATCAGCAATTAGAGGGAAATTCATCGATCGTTTCAATATTCTGCTTCAAACAGTAGTGAGGGATTTCCCATGGATGGCGTCGTGAGAATGAGCCCCGTTCCGGCACGGCAAAGACAAGCCGGTGCAACGGGCTATCTGACGATCGACCTTGCTGCGATCAGCAGGAACTATGAAGCAATCGCAGCCACCGTGGCGCCGGTAAAGGCCGCCGCCGTGGTCAAGGCGGATGCCTACGGGCTAGGTGCGGATCGAGTGGCCCCCGCATTGTATCGCTCCGGATGCCGCGATTTCTTCGTTGCCCAATTCGGGGAGGCAGAGAGCGTACGGCAGCACCTTGAAGCCGATACCCGCATTTACGTGTTGAACGGCCTGCAGCCGGGCGCCGAGGTTGCCTGCGCGGAGGCCGGGATCATTCCCGTGCTGAACTCTATGGAGCAGTACAAGCGGTGGAAATCCACCGCCCTTGCGCAAGGTCGCGTCCTGCCGGCTGTCCTGCAATTCGACACCGGAATGTCGCGACTGGGGATCCCGCCGGAAGACCGGGCAGCATTTGCCACGGAGCTTGCGCAGTCCAGCGCCGTCGAGATCCTGTTTATCATGAGCCATCTGGCCTCTGCCGACGAACTGGACAACGTGCAGAATGCCGAGCAGCTCGCCGAGATGCGCAAGATCGCCGTTGAATTTCCCCAGTTCGGCGTCAGCTTCGCCAATTCCGGCGGCGTCTTCCTTGGAGTGGATTATCACGGCATCCTCACCCGTACCGGCATTGCAGTCTATGGCGGCGCACTGACTGCGGGGCAGTCCAATTCGATACAGCCTGTCGTTCGGCTTGACGTTGCCGTCGTTCAGACGAGAACCGTGCCGCCCGGAACCCTTATCGGATATGGCGGCACCCATGCGGCAAAGGCGGAAATGCGCCTTGCCACGATCTCCGCCGGCTATGCGGACGGGCTGCCGCGCTGCCTTGGAGACCGGGGCGCGGTCTTCTACGATGGCGTGCGGCTGCCCATCGTCGGCCGCGTTTCCATGGACAGCGTTACGATCGATATTACCGCCCTGCCCCCGGGCACGCTTACCCTCGGCAACCTGGTGGAGGTGATTGGGCCGCACCAGACACTGGAAGACCTTGCCAAATCCGCCGGAACCATCTCGTATGAGATTCTGACCGGCCTCGGCCACCGCTACCACCGCGACTATCTCTGACATTCCCACCGCCATTATCGAGGACACCATGAAAGTCACTATTCTCGGCGCCGGGGTTATCGGCGTCACGACCGCCTATCAGCTTGCCAAGGCGGGACACCAGGTTACGGTCGTCGACCGGCAGGCCGGACCCGCGCTTGAGACCAGTTTTGCGAATGCCGGGGAAGTCTCCTTTGGCTACTGCTCGCCCTGGGCCGCGCCGGGTATCCCGCAGAAGGCGCTGAAGTGGCTTTTCATGAAGCACGCTCCCCTGATCCTTCGCCCGAAGATCGACGCGGCAATGCTATCATGGCTCGTCAAGATGCTGTCGAACTGCACGTCGGAGCGTTACGCGGTCAACAAGAGCCGGATGCTGCGGCTTGCCGACTACAGCCGGATTGCGCTCGCCGACCTCAGGGCGGAGACCGGCATTGCCTATGACGAGCGGATGCAGGGCACGCTGCAGCTCTTCAGAACCGAGCAACAGCTCGACGCATCGGCCAAGGACGTGAAGGCGCTTGCCGCCGACGGCGTCCCTTATGAGGTTCTCGATCGAGACGGCTGTATCCGTGTCGAGCCCGCGCTCAGCCACGCCCGCGACAAGATCGTCGGTGGCCTCCTGACCCCAAAGGATGAAACCGGCGACTGCTTCAAGTTCACCAACGCGCTGGCGGCAAAGGCTGCGGAACTCGGCGTCCAGTTCATCTACGGACGAACGATCAAGGAGCTGCAAGTCGAGGGCGGCCAGATACGCGGTATCCTGACCGATCAGGGCCCGATAGCCTCAGATGCCGTCGTCGTCGCGCTGGGTAGCTATTCACCGCTGCTTCTCAAGCAAGTCGGCATCGGACTGCCCGTCTATCCTGTGAAGGGCTATTCGCTGACAATCCCGATCATCGACCCAGAGCGCGCCCCGGAATCGACCGTCATGGACGAAACCTACAAGATCGCGATCACGCGTCTCGGGGACCGTATTCGCGTTGGCGGCATGGCGGAAATCTCCGGTTACACCAACGACCTCGGGCTTGCACGGCGCAATACACTCGAGCATTCCGTCATGGATCTGTTCCCCGGCGGCGACGTGAGCAAGGCGACCTTCTGGTCCGGCCTGCGCCCGATGACACCGGACGGAACCCCGGTCATCGGCGCAACGAAAATCCGTGGCCTCTTCCTCAACACCGGCCACGGCACCCTCGGCTGGACCATGAGCTGCGGCTCGGCGCGCGTGATCAGCGATCTGGTCAGTGGACACAAGGCCGAGATCGATACCGCGGACCTGTCAGTCGCACGCTACGGGTAACGACGTTCATCGGATCCCCCGCGGCATCACTGGATCCAACGAACCTTGTAGAGATGCATGCCTTCGATCGGGATGCGTTTCTGCTCACTGCCATCAGCCCCGGCGACGGTGAAGCCGTTCGCCCACCAGCTTTCCTCCGCCTGCACCCAAGCGAGCCTGTCCCCCAAGGCGCTCACCGCCTTGACTTGCAGTTTGGGATTGAGCGCGGAGAAGGGTAGGAAGGTGCCCGCATCCGGATCGAAGGTCCAGACGCCGTCATCCGTGGTCACGAAATACCCGCCGCCTGGCCTGCTCGACAGGTCGTGGCCGTCATGGCGGCCGGGAAGCGTCCAGCGCGCCGTTTCGGTCAGCGTCGGCGTCGCGTCTGTCCCCTCGACTTTATAGGCCTGGATCAGGTCATGCGACAGGACGAACAGCCGCGCGCGGGTCTGATCCCAGACTGCGCCATGGCCGGAAGGAAGCGGCAGATCGAGCAACGGCGCTTCTTCGTTGCGGTCGCGGCCATATATTTCGAGCCGATTGCCCTCCGCATGGAGCGAAAGTGCGACAGCGATCCAGCCACCAGGCAGAAGGTCAGCCGAATGCGCCATCGGCGTCTTGGCGTGGAAAGAGACATGACCGGTCTCGCGGTCGATCAGCACCACCCCACCGGTCGAGGCGGTCGCCAAGATCGAGCGGCCACCGTCGACCGGCTTGCAATCGTCGAGGTGCCGAAGAAGTTTGAGGCGATAGGCCTCGGGAAGGTCGGCGGCGTCAGCGGCACGCCAGCGCCAGGTCTCGGTGGCCGCCCCGCCCTCGACCCGGTATTCACGGATCTGATCGTCACCGCATGCATAGAGCCGGTCGGCGGCCAGTGTAGGCTGTGCCGCAGCGAATGCGACGATTGCCGCGGTGAGTATCATCGTGACGGACTTGGTCATTCGTGGTCTCCAAACGGATCATCCGCGAGGCGCGGCGGCGCGACCCATACATCGCCGAGTTTGACAGCTTTATGTCAGCTCGAGAGAATTGACATCATGGCGCACCCCTCGGTCCGCCAGGGTCTCGATGCTCTCTCCGGTGCCGATTGGAGAGTATGGCTCGCAGCTGGAGCACTGTTGCTGTTCAGCAACAGGCCGCATGTTATGCGTGCAATTCGAAATTGCGGGCTTGTCTATGACCGGTTCTTGCGTATCATTGTCGCCATCCGCAACTCAAATCATAGGAGGCGTCATATGCAAACTGCAACCGTATTTATGTGCGCCTCTGGCGGAATGTTCGTGATGGCTTTGGTCCGACCAATGCATCATCACGCTCTTCGGCGCTAATAGCCGATATTCCCTGCCTTTTTGGCGTTTTTCAATGAACCTGACGTGACCGGCTGATTGAGCGGGCGTGCGCATTTCTGCGTCCGCGATCCATCAACTTTGTCACCCGTAAGAGGACCTGGCTGCCTGGACGGCGCCGGGATGATAACGATGACAGATTCGCAATTACTGGTTGCCGACTCCTTGAGTGCGGCAGTGGACGAACTGTGCCAAAAATTCGGTGCCTGGAGGACGGCGCGCGCGCTGTTGTTCGCCGCCTGGAGGCGCCATCAAACGCACAGCACGGTCTCGGAGCTTTCAAACTACCAGCTACGGGATATCGGCCTTCCGGAGAGGGAGGATATGTTCGAACAGCCCAATTTCCTGTTTCGCAACATCCGACCCTTCGGCTAGATCGCCGACGCAAAGGGCGTTGGAGCTGGCTTCAAAAGCCGCTCCGACGCCTTTTTGACATGGCAAAATCTCAATCAGACAGTTGATTGAGCCAGAGCAAAGCTCTCGCGTCGAATGAGTCTACTCGGGATAACATGGCGCATCGCTGCTCCCCTTTCCGTCGCATCGATGCGCTCCATCAGTATATCGACGGCGGCTTGCCCCATCTCTTCGACCGGTTGCTCGATCGTTGACAGCGGCGGCGAGGAAAATTCGCAGACCGGTGAGCCATCGAACGAAACGACGGAGAGATCGCCGGGAATATTCAAGCCCATTCGCTGCACGCGGCTGACGAAAGAAATGGCCATATCGTCACTGGTTGCTATCACTGCGGTCGGCCTATTCGCCAACTGCGCGAAGTCGGCGGCCGCCTCAACACCGATCGCAAAACCCTCCTGATAATCGCGACGACCGCCCGATCGCGACATTGATTCTTCGGAGAGCCCCGCGGCACGAAGTGCCTCGAGCGCGCCGGCATAACGTTCCACGTCGTGATAATTGCCCTCCGGGCCGGCTATATAGAGAAAGCGTCTATGGCCTAGTCCGATCAACTCCTCCGTCACGTCCCGCATCGCCGCGCGGTCGTTCGTGACGACACTCGGCAAGCCGGCGTCGCTCATATCGAGCAGCATTGAGACGATCGGCAGGCCGGCATTGGCAAGAGACCGCCCGTCCACCTCCGGCAGCTTTGACGATAGGATGATGGCACCGCGTACGGTGCCGCTGAATGCCAGATCCAGGATGTGACGCTCCGACATTTCGTCACGATCAAGGTTGGCGATCATCAGATGGTAGCCGTTTTGGATCAAGGCCTTGTTGATGCTTTGCAGAACCTGCGGAATGATCTGGGACACGCCGTAATAGAGCGATCCCGGCAGGATGATCATGATGATATTGGACTTGCCGACCCTCAGATTGCGGGCCATGGCGTTCGGCGTATAGCCCAACTGCTTGGCGGCAGCATCGATCTTGAGGCGTGTCTTCTCGTTCACCCGTCCCGGATTGGCGAGCGCACGGCTGACCGTGGAGATCGCCACCCCCGCCAAGCGTGCAACGTCGGCCATCAAGGGTCCTGATTGCTCCTCCACGGGCATATCCTTGTTATTTTTCAATTTTTCGCTTTGCTCCCCGATGCCAGCCCTATTGAAGGATAAGATCAAGACTATAATCTTCTTAAGCGCAGTATTTTTCTTATATTATTCAATATGTTACAGCTACACCCAAATAGGCAGAGCGGATGATTTGCACTCGAGACACCACCAGGACACCACGGAATATGCGTTACGCAGGAGTTGCCCAAGCCTCTCACTGTTCTTGCGATATTCTGTCCGGCAACGAAACCACTTTTCTGTTTGCTTCTGCTTCCCAAACTCACACTGAATACCGGCGCACGTGGTAGCGGAGGTCCGTTCTGATCACAACAGCCGACAGCAGGAACGGACCGAAATCAGCTTGGGAACGTGGCAGATCGCATTAAAACGGGCAATCTCCAAGTATCTGAAAACAAAAGTGCCTATGCAGGCAAATACCGAAGGCACTCATGAGAACAAGCGGCAGATGGAGTAGCCCTGACTGCGTTCGGTTTCTAAAAATGCTACTGAAATTAACGGTCGCACTACCAAAAAACCGATCGCTAAAAACAACCCGAAATGACAAGTGGCCCAATCAGATCGGAGGCGACCCTCAAGCGTTTGGTGGCTTCGAAGCAGAACATCGACGATGCTGCAGTGCGCTACATGCGGGACAAATGGTAATACAGGGATGATCGAAGCCTATCTGACGAGGCTACTGTCAACACACCCAGAAGTATTTCCTACTATTTCCGCTACTGGAACCTTTGCCACGGCGAAGAGTTTTCCGATATGGAGGAAATTTATATGAGCAATAATTCGAATAGATCAAATCTAGATCTCAGAACAACGCCATATTCCCGCCGATCTTCTTGGGGCGTGTCGATCGCTATATTTGCGGTGCTTGCCGCCGCAGCACTGGCGTGGAACTTTTGGCCTTATGCAAACTCGCCTTACGCAAGCACACAGGAATCTAGAGTTCCAGTTGCTTACAAGACCACGACACAGCCACCGTCAATGCCGCCTGCGACGGCGCCTGCTCAGCAGTAGAGAAGGATAAAGCCCATGGCAAAACATAACGAACCGCCAGTCTTGAGCGCAACGGATGCGAAGCAAGCTGACAAGCGTGATACTAGCGCGTATGGGCGTGGTGCAAAAGCCGGCAACCAGAAGAACCCGGCAGAAGGCAACCCCTATCCCGAAGGCAGCGGCGCTGCCAAGTCGTTCGAACATGGACAACTGGACGCCCAGAAACTCAGAAGCAGCGACAAGCCACCGGGACGATAGACGCCAGCAGCCTGGTTCAAGTTTCAAATATCGAAATCTTTGGCTTCACCCGACTTGATCCGATGTCGGCGGACAAGTGTAGCTGTAACATCACCGATGTCGGCAAAACCCTATCGGCGGATTTCGTGGATGTCATCGTAACAGTTGCACCATCGAATTGAACGAAACTCGGTTCTGAACGTTGAGTTAGATTGGAGTGCAATTGCGAACAGCGCATCGTGCAAGTAAGCGCGATGGAGCTGATCAGGCGCTCCCCAGGAGACGCATATGGATATCACCACGCTTCTCATCATCGTTATTGTTGTTTTACTGATTGGCGGCGGCGGCTGGTTCGGCCGGGGGCGCTGGTACTAGAGGCGCCCTTTGCGGCATGGACAAATGCTCGCTGGTGACGAAGCTTCACACAGTAGTTGCCACTGCCTCGGGTCCATTAAGTTTACGATGCCCCTGCCATGTATCGCTTGTCCATCATCTTCGCCGTATGCGTATTTGCAACGTCGGTCGTAGCCGCGGACTTCAAACCGTACGAGAACGGCCGCTTCGGCTACGTGATCGACCTTCCATCGGACTTCAAAACGGTGCAGACGCCCGACAACGGGGACGGGATCGGTCTCGAGAGCGCCGACGGGACGGCGAAGCTATCGGTCTGGGGCAACTATGTGACGGAAGGCGGCTTCAGACAGGAGAGCGATCTTCGGAAGAAGTTCGAGACCGAGGACGGCTGGAAATTTAGCTACGAGAAGCGCGGCGCGTCATGGGCGAGCCTTTCAGGAACCAAGGGCGACCAGATCATATACATGCGGCAGATTGCGCTCTGCGATGACGCCATGGGGAACTTCACGCTCGAGTACCCCGCCGCGCAGCAAAAGCGGTTCGGGCGACTGGTGGACAGGATGGTGAAGACGCTTAAGGCACCGAAGCACTGCGACTGAGGGCCACCGGCTAAGTCACCGCCGAGCGTGCGGCATTGCGCGCCAGGATGTCGGCAAGTTCGTTGCCACCTGCCCCGGAATGCGCTTTGCACCATTCCACGACCACATGCGGATGCCGCTCCAGAAGGCCGTCGAGCTGCTGCCAGATTTCCATGTCCGGAATCGAACGGCGTCGCGCGTGCGAGTTCGGAGTGATCCGCTTCCAGCCGTTGGTGCGCCAGATGGCCCTCCATCGACGGCAGCCTTCTATGACGTGGGCGGCATCCGTCCAGAGCGTGACCGACCGCGCCGGGACCTCGGCAGCGATCCAGGCCATCGCGTTCAAAACAGCGAGGACTTCGAACGTGTTGTTCGATGTTCCGGCTCTCTTGCCGCAAGCGGCATATAACTGGCGGTCGCCTTCATAGACGACGAACGCCCATCCTCCGGAACTGTTGGCGGCATCAAAGGAGCCATCGGTGTAGGCGTGAAGCGCGTCGGTCATGTGGAGGGCATAGCATCGATAGGGAAGCCGCTAGGGAAAGAGTTCCAGGACTTTCGCAAACGGGTTCTTTCTCTCAGATTGTTGAATTCCATACGAAACTTCCCCCATTTGCCATTTCACGATCAGCCGTAGTTGGTTCAAAATTGTCAAGCATATCATGGGTTTGAATTCGCTTCGCAGGATCAGCGCCAAGCGAAAAAATGGGCCAAATCACGGTGGAATTCAACACAGCAGTTCTTATTCCGACCCCAGCTACTTTTACTCTTCTTTATATTTACCATGATTAAATAGGGGTGCAGCGCCTTCGCGTCGAGCATGACCGCTCCTTGTCTGCAGTTCCTTTGCCATAAGTAACAACGAGATATGCACCGCTGGCACACGTTCGCGACTATCGTCGAACGCGGGCCTCGCATGCATCAACGAGAGCGGCCCCCATGTCTTTTCTTCAGAATGCAAGAATAAGAACCAAAATTCTCTCAGTTCTCCTACCAATCTGTGTGGTGGGGGTTATCGGGATCGGAATGATGTCGCGCAACTACAAGAGCGCAGATAATGACTACTCCGACCTTCTGGCAAACGATGACGTTGCCAGCATTTCCATGGCACGCGCCAATCTGGAAATTACCTCGCTTAGCTACAATGCCTATCAAGTGCTTGCCTACGACTCCAAGTCACCTGAAATGGCAACCTTCGTCGCGAATTATGAGGACAGTAAGAAGCTTCTCTTTAGCGAATTCCAGAACGCAAAAGATCATGCCCAGGACATTGCGTCGACTGTTGACCCGTTGATCGACGCGGCAAAGTCTATCGTCGTCCTGACCGATGCGGCGGTGAAGGCAGGGCAAGTTGACGACAATGCGAAGGCGCTGTCGCTTCTGAAGGAAGCGGATGTCAAAATCGGCGCGGAAGTCAAAGATGTCAGGGCTTGGATCGAGAGCTCAATTCAACGCGTTCAGGTCCAAAGCGATGCTTTGACCGACAAGACGAACAATACGATCTTCTACACGCTGATAACGCTTGGCATTGTGTTCGCTGGCGCGATCTTGACTGGTCTTGTCGTCTCCGCCCGCGGCATTACCGCGCCCATCGAGAAGCTGCGTGGCCGCATGGCGTCGCTGGCCGAAGGAGAAACGGAAACTCCGGTCGACGGCTTGGAGCGCAAGGACGAAGTCGGCCAGATGGCCGCAGCCGTCGCAATCTTCCGCGACAACGCGATCGAGCGCATTCGTCTGGAGCATGACGCTGCTGCCAATCGTAGTCTCTCCGAACGGGAGCGGATGGAGCGCGAAGCGCACAAGGCCAAGGAGGCGGCGGATACCGAGTTTGCTGTCAAGGAACTTGCCGAAGGTTTGGCTCAGTTGTCGAATGGCAACGTGACCTATCGCATCAACACGCCCTTTGTCGCCCATCTCGATCAGCTGCGCAGCGACTTCAACGCCTCGATGGGCAAGCTCCACGAAACCTTGCGTGCCGTCGGTCAGAACGCCCGTGGCATCGATGCCGGTGCGAACGAGATCCGCTCAGCCGCCGACGACTTGTCCAAGCGCACCGAGCAACAAGCAGCCTCTGTCGAGGAGACAGCGGCTGCATTGGAGGAAATCACCACGACGGTGAAGGACTCGACGCGCCGCGCTGAGGAGGCTGGTCAACTCGTCGCTCGTGCCAAGGTTGGTGCGGAAAAGTCGGGCGCCGTTATGCGTGAAGCGGTCACGGCAATGGAAGGCATCGAGAAGTCGTCGAGCGAAATCTCCAACATCATCGGCGTTATCGACGAAATCGCCTTCCAGACGAATCTTCTGGCACTGAATGCCGGTGTCGAAGCTGCGCGTGCCGGAGATGCGGGCAAGGGCTTTGCAGTCGTTGCACAGGAAGTGCGCGAGCTTGCCCAGCGCTCCGCACATGCGGCCAAAGATATCAAGGCGCTGATCTCGACCTCGGGTGACCAGGTTCGCAGCGGTGTCGATCTTGTGGCGCGCACCGGCCAGTCGCTCAGCCAAATCGTTCAGGAAGTCGACGAAATCGACCAGAATGTGCGTGCAATCGTCGAGGCAGCGCGAGAGCAATCGACGGGACTTGCCGAAATCAACACAGCGGTCAACACCATCGACCAGGGAACGCAGCAGAATGCAGCGATGGTGGAGCAGTCGACGGCTGCAAGCCACAGCCTTGCCAAGGAAGTTGCCGCGATGAACGGTCTGCTCGCGCAGTTCAATACCGGCGAAATTCGCAGCCAGGGCCGCCCCGCCGCCGTCAGCGAACGCAATGCTCCGGTGGCATCGCCGGCACGCAATCTGCGCTCCAAGATTGCCGGCGCCTTCGGCAGTGGCGGCGGGGCGGCTGTTGCTGCGGCATCCAAGGACAGCTGGGAAGAGTTCTAAGCTGGCCAGCCAGATGGGAGCGACCGGGCTCGTCACCAACTTTTGGAAAGGCCGGAGCGCCGGCCATTTCTCGACATAATTATGCAGAGAATTGCTGAAATGCCGACCAGCCATCGGATGCAAATGGTGATGTCACATAAACTAGGTGTCAGTGATTCGAGCATAGAGATGGTTTGATGAAGAATTCGGCCGTCGGCTAGCCGTGGAGAAGTCTGACGCTTGGACGGCGGGTCACTGGCAATGTAGATTGCGGACGTAAGCCAAAAACAGTGATCTTGAAGGGAATTGAACCCCGCGCACCCCTATTCGATTTACGGCTGCATCGCGCAAATCGAACTATGGACCTTCAGACGATCTGCAACGGACCACCGTCGCGATGTCCGGCCTGAGAGACAGGTGACGCATTGTGTCGGGACATGGCCGCACCAGACCCACGGCCCCCAAACAGCGACTAAAATCACGTTGCCAAACCGGTGTCGTTCAAACATTAAAGTGCCAGGGAACAACATCGCGGATGTTGCCCTGCAAGTGGAGAAGACGATCCAAATATAGACTATTCGATGTTTGCGCTGCCGATAGTGACACTGGCACCTACGCCATCGCCCGTTTGCGGTTCGAGATGGATAGTGATGGCACGCGGCTGGCGGCAGGCCGGATCGTCGGGCAAGAGAAAGCTGAACCGCTGGGGTTGGGTTCCTGCTGACGCCGAAAACGCCTCGTCCGGGAAAATACCAAACCGGCCGATTTCTTGCGTATCGCCACCACAGTGCACCGAAACGACTGTTGTTACAGGCCCCGTTTTCGAAGGTTCGTAACCGCTGACGGTGACGACGATCCGCGTGCCGACATCAGCCGGCGCAGGATTTGTTGCACCGGAGATTGCTATCGTTGCCGGCTTGCCGACTGTCGCCTGCATGTCACCCTCATTGGCGTGGACCGGGCTGATGATACCCAACATTGAGAATGTTGCCGCCGCGCAGATCGCGATGAGCACCATAAGATGATAGCGCATCAATCTCTCCACCTCTCAGCCCGGTCCAAATCCTAGGCGGATACTATGGCTATTTCTAGCCTTGCAGGTTTCGCAGAGCCTGGCTTGCCTGCTCCCGCTCCGACTGGAACCAACTGCAGATTGATGTCTTCGCCGTCCGCATGCCCACCGCCATAGACCCGCTGGATCGCGTCCGTGAGATCAAGCACGAAGGATGGCGGCGGTCGGTGACCATGGGCGCCGCCATGATCGCCACTATGGTCGAGGACGGCGAAGGAGCCGACATAGTGGGGATCGGTAACCGGTGTATCCGCCTTGAGATCATGCTTGCCGAGGAAGACACGAACGCTCGTTGTCTTGGGATCGGTAATTTCGACATCGCGCAGGAACGCCAGGACGCGTGGAGCGGAAGCAGCCTGCTCCCGTGCGGCGCCAAAATCCATCGTCTCCATGCCGGAGGGCAAGGGAGGTTGACTGAAGATGCCCTGCAATGCACCGGCCGGGATCTTGATCGGCAAGGAAAGCGGCGCATTTCGCGTTGCTGCCTTGCTGTTTTCGACAAAGGCAGTCGTCAACCCCGCAACAGCGGCATCGGACGTCGTTGCTGCGATGACGGATGAAAGCTTGTCATCGAGAGCGAGTGTCTTGGCACTCGCGGTCGCAACCTTGAAGTAATTCCTGAAGCCATAGGTGTATCCAAGCTCTTCTGGAACATAAAGATCGGATACTTTCGGAGACCAGAAGCTGCCATCGACATTGTAGAAGTTCTCGTTGAACGGCATGTTGGTCCAGAGCGGATCGGCGCTGTTGGAATTGCGGAGATTCCACGTCGCCCAGATGCGGTCGATATTGGCGTGATGCATGAAAAATATCGGATCGCGCGGAGACGACGCGGTGGGCATATACCCGCCGATATTGTTGTGCACCTGATTATGCGGAGTGGCCTCCAATATGCCTTGCGTGCCGCCACCGCCGGTAATCCATGACGGATCGAGCGAATTCTGACCACGGGGACGGCTGGTCCCGAAGATTTCGTATGGTGTGGATGCCAATATGTTGTTGAGCACTGCTTGCCCGACGATGTTGTTTGGCATCGGCTGAGCGGGCGGCCAAGTGCGCGTCGCCACATAAAGAGGGTTCTCCTTGCCATCAGGTGTTTTTTGCATCGTGAACACTTCAGGCAGGTAAGGATTGGCCGTCCAATCCCAGAATGGCATGGCGAAATCATTGTTCTTGGTCACCTGCCGGACAATGCGCTCGTACATTGCCGTAAAGGCCCTATGCCATGGCAGGAAATACCAGTTGCCATGCGGGCAATATTTGAAACCGCTCGGGCTGCCGTGTATCTCCGAGAGCTTGACCCAGTTGAATTTCTCGCTGGCGGGCATGGCCTTGAGGATGCGCACCGCATCGCGATAGGTCGCAACGATCGGATCGTTCCAGGCCAATCCTTGAAGGGAACGCCGCCATGGAAGCGGCGATATCTGCGCGAGCGCCTTCATCCCCGGCAATCCGCTGGCGAGCAGGCCCGCTCCGATGACGCCACCCTGGACGATGACAGATCTGCGTGTGATGCTCATGTGACTCTCCCTTGGTTCGAAAAACGATTTACTTGAGGTCAGTGATGCGTCGCGTCCGATTGCTGGCCGGGCTCGGGCCGCAGCAGCCGGGCGCAATTTGCACCGCCGCCGCCATCGGGCAAATCGATGCAGACGTTCTGCATCATCCCCTGGTCCTCATGATCCAGGATGTGGCAATGCAGGACATATTCGCCGATGAAGCGCTCATATCGGGTGCGGATCTTGATCTTGTAGGTCGACGAGGCGAGCTTGTCCGGGAAGTCGGCCGGATTGCTGATCAGGCTCTTGACCCAGAGTGTATCCTTCCAGACACCCTTCAGACCGGGATATTGTGGATCGATCGTGCCGCCGCCATTGTCGACGGCTCCGGGCGCGCTGACGTCGACGCCGTTCGGATCGAGGATCTCCACGATCTGAAAAGGATTGACGTGAATGTGAAACGGATGGCCGACGAAGGCCGATTGCAAGGTCCATTCCTCGACACCGCCCAGCGGCAGGGCACGGTCGACATAGTTGGGGTCGTAAGAGCGTGGCTTGAACGTCGCGGGGTCGAAATTCTTCGGGTCGAACGATTTGTTGCCCACTTCGAACTTTGCGACCTCACCGCTGAGATCGATGAAGAAGACCAGTTCCTGCGTCCCGGTGATTTCGTCGTCACCGACATCCGGGTGGGGCACGAAGCGGGTCAGCTTCAGGCCGTCCTTGAGATCGGCTATGACGGCGGACTTGACATCGGCGGGCATTGTCCGCTCGGCGGCCGCAACGAGCGCATCGGTCAGCGCCGTGTCGATATTATTGACCGGAGACCCGGCCGCGACCGACACGGTGGCAAGCAGTTGGCGATCCTGAGCCGCGCGCGTCACGCTTGCCGTGCCGGGAAGCGGCTCGTTGACGACGCAATAATCGCCGGCAGCCGGGAACATGACGAGCGCATCGAAGCGGTATCCCGGTTGCAGCGTCGCAGTGAGGGTGGAGCGGGCCGTGGATGTCGTGAGCCCGTCCGCCGCCGCGATGTGGTATGGGATCGGCTCCCCGACGCAGTTCTGCCTTACATAGTCGGCCGCCGCCTCAGCGGTAGTCGCCCTGTAGACTGGAGCACCCGCCCGACGTGGACGAAAGGCAACAGTGAGCGTTTCGCGTACACCACCATGGATCATGCGCCAGCGTTCGACCTGGCCTACCTTTGAGGAGAAACGCGGCTGAACCAGCCCATTGATGGTCGTATAGCGCCCGGATTGTCCCCATGTCGGCGGGCCGAATTGGTCGTAATTGCGGATCTCGCCGACATCGCCCGGATCGCAGATCCAGGCGACGACCTTGCCATCCACCACTCTCGTCTTGATCTTGCCGTCCGCATCGAAGCAGGCATACTGGATCTGCTGGAACACCAGCAGCTGCTCCTGCATCGGCTGGCCGTCTGCATCCTTTAGCAAGGCGTCGAGATCGCCATTGGCATTTTGTGTCGGCACCCGATCGCCACGCACGATCAGTGCTCCAGCCATGCCGCTGGAAACCTGGAGCGCGGTCGACCCGTGCCGATGCGAATGATACCAGAACGTGCCGGCGGGATGCTCGTCCGGCAGGTCGTAGAAATAGGTGAAACTCTTGCCGGGATTGACCGAGATCAGGACATTGTCGCTGTTGCCGGTCGGGCTTACCCAAAGACCATGCGAGTGCAGGTTCGTCCCGTTGAAGCAATGCGGCTGGTTCATGTCGCCATGCCCGGCGCAACTGTCATCCGGGGGAAGCTCGTTGTGGAGCGCGACTGTGATCCTCTCCCCCGGCGCGGCCTCGATGACCGGCGCCACGTAGGGCGCCTTCGGATCGACGCCGGCGCCCGTATAGCCGCGGAGATTGACCTTGTCGACGCGGCCCGTCGCCGGATTATAGATACCGTTTTCGATGAACTTGACCGTCAGGTCGAGTTGCCGCCTGCCTGATGACGTAACCGGCGCCTGCGCTTTCCTTAATCGGCTCATCGGCGCCTGGCCGGGTCGCGTTTCCTCCAGGACCGGAGGATTGGAGAAACGTGGTTCCGCCTGCTGGCCGAAAGCCGACATCGGCAGCATGCATGCTGCAAGTCCCGCTGAAATCGCCAGGCCGTTCCGCCAGATTGTCCCGATCGCCATCCTGTTCACCGACATGCTGCGCCTCTCCCAATCGGTCAAAAAATCCGTGAAATTCCCGGCACGAAGCCGATGCAATTGTCTCTGCTTCGCGCTTGCCCGCCCTGTTTCGAAGGTTGATGCGGACAAGCGACCGGCATCTATGCTGGGATGAAATGCGCCCAGACGGTCACGTCTGCTTGACGGCGATGAACGAAGCGACGTACCCGGCCGGGGAACCGTTATGCGGTTTTGCGCGCAATACCGATCCGACAAAAGCCGGGACCTGGTCGACACCCTTGGGCCAGGTAAAGGCGTCGGTGCCGTGATAGTCGTATTCCCAACCCGCCGTCGGTGTTCCCGACCGCCCGGTGCCGGTCAGCATGAAGGCAATTCGAACGTCTCCGCCATCGACCGGCACCACCGGGCCGCTGAGATCGAGAACGTAGCCGGACCCCATATCGAGCGTCCCGCTCACTTGTCCGTTCAATACCGCAAGCGCGAATATGCCTTCGCCAAAGATGTTTTGGAGTGCTTTTTGAGCGTCGTCTCCAACGAGCGCGGCATCGTTTCGATAGCTTCTATAGGTCCAGCGTCCCTGCAACTGAAATGACATGTAAAATCCCCCAATTCTACTGTGGCCATAGACTTCGTCCGCGTTAAGACGCGTTCGTTACATCAGAAAACCGCAACCATGCGGCACTGTGAGATGTCGAGATTCAAAATCGGCAACGACAAGAACACCATGTGTTCTTACAATTAGAGAATGTATCTCAGAGCAATTGAACCAGCAAGTGGTTATATGCAAATATTCAAATATATTGTGAGGTCGCGTTGCGGAGCAGCTGGTTTGGAGACGCTATTGCCTTAAGCTCACATTCACAGGCTGTTGATTATCGAATTACGTTGACCCCCTTTTCCACTTTGTCATGCTCCTGTGCCAGAGGAGGAAGGCAAAATATTCCAAACGATTGGAAGTATATACATGCGTCACTGCGAAACGGGCAATTGGATCACTTTCGACAGGAGTATCTCATCTGCGGATCAAGCCGCCGCGTAAGGGATCTTTGTTGTTTCCTCAGCGAGACGCGCTTCGCCTGGATGCAGAAACTCTAGATGGCTCAAAGGAACATCAGGCCTCAACGGGTTTTGAAAGCCGCGTTCGAGCTGGAGCGTACTACCTTGCATCGAATAGAGACTGTGATGGCGCAGCAGGCCGGATACCGACGGGGTTGCCTGAATAGGCACTATCACTTCGTTATCGAGATATGAAGAAGCAGCAAGCGTATTGACATCCCAGCCAGTGGAAATCAGAAGATTTACCAGATTCGGGTGGGTCTCGACGATTAACGAGGCAATGCCGGCGGCGAGACAAAACTCCATCACCCCCGTCATCAAGACATGCGCGGCTGGTAGCCCATTGATCAGAATGTCGCCTTCAGCGACGACACAGCGAGTCCACTCGAAAATGCCTGGTCCACACGGCCACTTTCCTCCATGCATGATCTCGGGATAGACGTGTGAGAGGAGATGCGGCTCTGCCGTCGGCAGCAGTCGCGAATAGCCCACGACCTCCCCTTCCCTAATAAGCGCCAGATGCAAGGCTTGCTGATGATCGAACTGATCGATTTCGCGGCCATCTTCTCGACGGAGCGCATGCCAACCAAGGCGTTCGACGAACTGTTCGTGCCGAAAGCGCCAAATTTTCTCCATGGCATCTTGATTTGATGCTGAGTGACCGATGAAAATCCTAATCATTTTCACACCTAATTTTGGACAAAAGGTGCAACATATTTTTCGTCGCTTAAATGAGTAAATTTACTCAAAATCTAACGAAGAATGCCTGCGCGATAGCTCTCTGCGATCATCTGGGCAGCGTTGACGACGTTGAGCTTGCGTTGGACATTCGATATTTCGTTTTGAATGGTTCTATGCGAGCGTCCAAGGATACTAGCAACCTCCACAGCCGTTTTCCCTGCTGCGCACCATTGGATGATTTCACGCTCACGCGCTGTTACTCGCAGTGCGCTCGTGTTGCGCACATGCGCTTTTTGCACGGTCAATCCACGCAAAGCGTTATGGGCGTAAATCGCCAAAACATGCAGTGTTCCGCGCGCGGGTTTTGAAAGATCTACTTTGTCCGCGCCAAAGGTGACAATTGCCTGAGATCCACCGGCGGTGTGTAGCGGAACACTATACCCATCGTTTATCGTGAATTCCTTGGCTTCATTCATGATACGGCGCGCACAGCGCCCAAGTTCCTGATTGCGCAACGCTTCGGACCACACAAAGGCAGAATCCTGCATCCTGCATAGATTGATGACAGGATCCGCGTGAACGTAGTTGTTTGACAAATAATGCTCAAACCATTCCGCGGGCCACGCATTCAGCATAAAATAGGAATCGATACGCTCACTCGGCGACGGAATTCCTGATATCGCAAAGCAATTGAAGCCAAAATGATGAGCTGCTTTGGCCAGCGAGTTCAGTATATCTTCCCTAGACGTCGCTCCTGCGGTCTCCGATAGGAAATCGAACATGACGTTCGCTGATGCCAAAGCTTCACTGTCCATTCTTTCCTCCGGAAGTTTAACATTAGCTACAGAGCAACCACGTCGACACACCTACCGCCAGCATAATTTCAGAAATGTCTAATTATCATACAACTTACCATAGGTAGAGTAAAGGAATACAATAACTCGCGCTTTATCACCGTGATGTGCGGAAAAGCGCATCAAGAATGATGGGTTTTCACCGCATAGAATTGCGTTGAAATCTGCTCTCAACGCAGGGTCCTATCCCATCGTTTTGATCTTCAATAACGAGGATCCTAAATCATATCGGGCATGCAGCTTATAATTGCTTCGATGGAAGAAAGCTTTCGGTTAGGTCAGCAAAAAGCCAACCGCATCTCCAGCCCGCCAACATGGGACAGCTGTAACTTTAATCTCGCGAGGCAGAATATCGTTGCAGCGATGACATCGATATGGCGGTGATTGTTTCCTGAGAAGGTGAGTAAATTTGCTCATTTACTACGATGAACCAGGACTATAAATGACTAACACAAGAATATGATTTAGATATACATAAAACACTCAAGGCATACAATCCTTAAGGCGGAAATATGTCTTGAGTGTTGCTGAATTTCTCCCTGAATACTTCATTCCCCGGCGAGACATACCTGAGCCCAAAGCCGGTAGAGAATGCAATTTGCCACGCGTTGATAGCCACATTTGAATCTCAACCGGCACGAAGCAACGTCCTGGTGTCGAAGGGAGGGTTTGGGCCATGTCGTCCATCGCAAGATATAACGGTGAATATGATCCCGCCGTGGTCGTCAGCGGTGCGATCGGTCCATACGCTGCCGTTTGTGGAGGGACAGTCGGAAACGGCGCGTCCGGAACCGGCTATGTGACGGGGTTGAAACTCGCTGTGGGAATTACGTCTGCGGCTGGGCTGGATGAAGGCACATGTAGGATCGTGTCCGGGGACAGATGCCGTGTTGCCGGCACCTATATCGGTCAAACAAATTTTTTGATCGCAACCTCCTACACTGGACTCGACGGCGTTATCTGGGGCCTCGATGTCGTCGCCGAACCTTCCATAAACAATACTGTTCCACAGCCATTATTTTTGCAAAATCAGCCGGACGGCCCGCCAATTCCGGTCCTACCGATTGAACCGTTGCTGCAAGCCAGCCGTCAACTCCTCGGTACGCGTGAATCCCGAGATGGCCAGGTACAGGAACAGCGCTTTCCACCACTTCCAGGATTGCAGCTGGTCGCAGCCTACAAATCCGGGGCGGGTTATGGGCCGGGTTGGATCTGGTCGGCATTAGCATTGGCGGTCCTGGTCGATCGGAGCAGCGGCTCGAGTCTCTTCAACGAAGATGGGGGCATGTTTGGAGATGCGCAAACCAAGGAAGCCGATGTGCGGTCCTTCCTGATGCAAACCCTTCATTGCGTGGGTAACAGCATCGTTGCGTGTGGTCAGAACCACAACGTCCGCTACGGCCGGATCTTCGCCGGCGCAAAGGCACTCTATGTCCCCGAGGGCTATTATGGCTGCGCGATTGCCTGCGGCCCGTACCTGACGTTGGCGCAACGAACAATTCCCCCTGGATGGTCTGCGGCGCAACTTGCCAACGCAGACAGACCGGAATGGGAGACAGCGCTTGGGCTTGTTCCGTTGGCTCGCTCGCCGCCGATCTATCTGCCATCAGGAGAGGTCATACCTGGTGGGACAAGGATTGTCTCGATGGGGTGTGCGCCAGACGCTTGAGCATTTGCCGGTCATGCAAACGGTCCATTCAATTGGCTTTCGCAGTGCAGTGAACCACCAACCTGGGAGTATGTCATGACAGTCACAATCAAACGCAAGGCAAAATTCGCAGTGATTTCAACAGCTCAGCTGCGCGCCATCAGCCCTCTTTCCGATGAGGATGTTATCAACGCACAGAGCCATGTCTCGAAGGAGATGATCGCGGCACTCGAAGAAATGGTGAACGCCGCAAAGGCCGGCCGAATAAAGGGCGACGAAGTATTGGCCTTCGGCGCCGTTGCATGGGCGGGTGCCGCGGTCTAACGGCGGAAACCAGAAACGAAATCGATCAGGCACATTGCATCGGCAGCGCCGGCTATCCCACAAACGATCTGAAGCACTGCGAAAGCGTGGTCAGGTTCGGCGTCAGGCAGGAAAATGTGTCTGATTTTACTCTACGAGTGTGCGATGAAACGTTCCGAACTTCTTTTGCCACCCACAACCAGGCAGGATTCCCGGATCTGGCTGAACCAGCCACATGGGACGATCGGGGCTGCCCCGTTGGAAACCATAATCGGTCAATTCGGGCGACATAAAACTCTGACACCGAAAACGTTCCACTGCCGTAGTCTGAACGGTGATCTTTCCACCTTCGCCACGGCAATCCGCCTGCTCGAAAAGCTCTGCGAGGAACCGGCAATCGGTGTGCTTTCCGGCCAGTTGGGTAGGCTGATCGATGGTATGCGTAAGGCGTGCGCTGAAGAAGCACATCTCGATTCCGCAGCGGGCCTGGAAGGCGCAATCCAGAAAAACGGCGATGCACTGGCAGCATTGCGGCGGATCAGCCGCGAAAGCATGGTCAGCAGCAATCTCATCGATCAGGCCGCGCGCTGCGTTCTCGCAGCACTTGACGCGGCAGGTTACACACATGTGGTGATATCGAGTGCTGAGATCATCGATCGACCGAGCTTGAAGCTGTTTGCCAGAGCCTGTCTGCTGACCCCTGAAAATAGCAGGTTGGTTTGGATCTGGACGGCGACCGCTTCGAACTCTTGGAAAACGCACCCGGGTTTGGAGTTCGGGATGCTGCCGGTCTGCGCCCGTGAAAACTTCATGGAGGCCATAAAGTCCGTCTTGCAGCCCCTTGAACTGGATGCTCCGCAAGGTTCCCACGAGGTCGGCACTGCTCTCAAGACCCATATTGCGCAGCGAGGGGTCGGTGGCGCGACCGGCTGGCTGGCCAATCTCAACTACGATGCCTGCGCGCATTGGGCTGCGGCCCAGGCCGATCCCGGCGTTGACGACTGCCGCCTCATCGCTCTGCTTATGGTCAACCTTGGTCTTTACGACGATGCCGTCGATATCCTGCAGCGCGCTATTGCCATCTGCAGTCAAGCGACACTGCGTTGCCATCTCTGGTATGTAAGCGGCCTCATCTGGTCAAAGCGCCTATATAATGTCGCGCGCTCGAATGCTTGTTTTGACATGGGCGATGCGGCGTTAGAGAGCGTTGCTGCCGGAGACGGTGGCGACCCCCACATGGAACGCGCGTGGGTTCAGAACGGCCGTGCGATGAACGCAATCCTCGCCGCGCGACTGGCTCATAAGCCCATTTCGACTGCCTTCCCGATTGCCTTCAGCCATCTGACGCGAGCGTTTGATCTTGTGCGTGACGGAGGTACCCGGGACCGCGTCTATCTGCGCTTCAATCTGCTCGGCAACATGAGCAACCTGATGGAGATCGGCGGAAACTACGCAGTCGCACTGGACCTGCTGAACAGAACCTTTGACGAATCCCTGGCGCGTGGAGCCGAGAACGAACGGGAGTGGATCGCACAGCAGAGATGCATGCGTGCAGCGCTGATGGCGCGAGCAGGCGACGCCGCTGCGGCCATTCCAATCTTTGCCGAAGCGCGGGAACTAATGCAGCAGTTCGATCGGCCGATCAGCGCCGAAGCGCTCGGCCGGTCGCAGGCAAAAGCGCTCTATCAGAGCGGCGCCTACGGCGAAGCGCGAGAGCTGTTTTCGACTTGCCTGGACGAAGCGCGCGCACTGCGCAGCCGGCTTGGCGTGCAGACACATGTCATTGGACTTGCGGCTTGCGAGATTTCGCTCGGTCGGGAGAAAACAGCTCTTTCACTGCTTCGCACGATCGGAGAGCTGGAAGACGTCTGGGCCTTGCCGCCAGCCGCCCTTGCATCTGCAGATCTGAGTGGCCTGCGGATCCAGGACGCATACTATGGGCTATCGTTGAGTATTCCCGAAGTCGATCTCGAAGACATGGCGCCGGCCAGTATCGCCGGAGCGCTACGCGGACGGCAAACCGAAGTGGACGCAGTCAGGGCGTTGAAGAAATGAGCGATCGATCCAAGAAGCCACAACTTCGGTGCCTTATCATTGGTACCGGACAGATCGGAACCTTCGCCGTGCGCAGTTTTACGCAGGCAGGCTGGGTCGTCACCGCCGCCGACCTCGCCCCCAATATCGGCTATATCAGAAGATTCGGGCGCGCGGATTGCCCCATCCATAGTGTGGACGTGACCGATGCCGGGATGGTTCGCGCGCTTTTCGATCATGCCGGTGTGTGTGATGCCGTGGTCTTCGCCGCCGGCTTGACGGGGCAGCGAACCCAGACAGATCCTTCATTGGCGACCGATATTCTCCTAAAAGGGACCGAATCCATTGCAGCGGCAATGCGCGCAACGGGCATTCCCAGGCTCGTCGGCGTTAGCAGCCTTGCCGTTTATGCCACCGGTCGGAATTCTTCCGAGCCACTCTGCGAAGCCGAAAACCCGACCGGTCAGGTCGGCGTCTACGGCTCCGTCATTCGACGCATGGAGGCGGCAATGATCGCGTTGGAGGGACTGTCGGTCGGCCTCGCAAGGGCGGCCGGAGTTTACGGCCCCAACCGTTATGGACACGGCAGCCAATCCTCCCAACTGATCGAAAGGCTCCTCTACAGTGCCGCCTTGAAACAACCGATAAACCTTCAGGGTTACTGGCAAGACTGCGACGATTTCATCTATGCGCGCGATCTGGGGGACGCCCTTGAAGGGCTAGCAAGGCCTGGTCATCCCGAGGGTTGCGAAATCATCAATGTCGGAACCGGAACGACGGCGAGCCTGCGGGAACTGATTGAGGCGATTGAGCAGTCAATCGGACCGATCGATGTCAATCTTGTCGCCCCTGATCCGCCACGCGCTCCGTTGGCTCGCCCGCCTTTGGACACTGCAAGGATGCTCAAGCGCATCGGCCCTCCGAAATTTACGCTCAAGGAAGCCATGCGCGACTTTGCACGTGAGGTTGATCTTTTAATCGCACAGGAGGCGTGACCATATGCAAACCAATCCCGATCTGTTGGCGATTTGCGCATCGTTGAAGCCCGCGCCAGGACGAATGGAACCATCGGCTTGCCGGGAAATATTGAGAGCCGCGACCACCTATCTCTCCCGTGTCGTCCCCAATATCGAAACCCTGGATCTGCGCGATGCGGCATTGCCCGGTTTTGAGGGCTTGGCCCCGGCGCATCACTACGATCCGGCGGTCATGCGCGTTCACCAACGCATCCGCGCAGCGTCCGGATTGATCTTCTCTATTCCCGCCTATTGGGGTGGGGTTGGCGGTGCTTTCAAGACATTTGTCGAACTCGTCTGCGGACCAAGCTACGAAAATGCATCATCATCGCCCTTTCAAGGCAAGCCCGCAGTCGTTCTGCTTGTCGGGTCCGATCCGTTTTCAGCCGAGAGCGGAACTGCGCAGCTGGAAAATATCTTCGAGGCGATCGGCGTGCACCTAATCTGCGAGCTTGTGGTCGTGCCCAATCCGGCAGCAACGGGTGCGTCCGATGCGGCCATTCATGCGCTGATCGGCGCGTCCGCCCAACTCGCGCAGCATATTATCAAAGTGGAAGAGGGCGCATGAACGCTCTCACGCAACGGGATGTCGGGGTCATCATAGATGCATCCTTTGCTGTCCTGACATCATGCGGCATCTTGAAAGGGCCGGTCTCTTCTTTCGAACCCGACCTCTACGAGCGTGCGCAAGGACGAATCGAGCCGCATTTCGAGGTCCCGCAAACAACAATAAGCCCCTTGATGCGGCGGTTCCTGTTTCACTTCGCCCACGTGACACGGCCACAATTCATCTATGGCGCCGGCACCTATGTCGGTTTTGCATTTGCCTGGCTCATCAGTGGCAGGCAGGCGCGCGATGGCGACTTCAACGCAAGGGGTGTCGACTGCGATGAAGCGGCAACCATCATCGCTCGGCGCAACATGCTCAGGCTGGAGGCGACTGGAGCTCTCGATATTCGCATTGCGGATGCTCTGATTGATCTGAAAGCAAGGCGCGATCCGATTGATCTGCTGTTCATCGATGTCGACGCTGCCGACACGCGCAAATCTCTGTATACGGATATACTCGAATGCGCGAAGCCTCTTCTAAAGTCGGGAGCGCTGATCCTGGCCCATGATCCGCTGGTTCCGGCCTTCAGGAACGATTTTGAACGGTTCTTTGCCTATATTGAAGAGCAGGATTGCTTTGGCCCCAACTGCGTCCTGCCACTGGACGACTGCGGCATCAGCGCAACGGTGGTGCGATGAAGACCTTGCATGACTTGTCGCTCGGCACGCTGGACCCCTCTTACTGCCAAGCGGACGGAAGCAGCAATAGCGCCTATGCGCCGCGTCAGGGCTTGCCTGTTCTGACTCAGCTATTGGCGGCTCGTTTTGCGGTAGAACCCTCCGAAGTTCTCGTTACCGCCGGAGCATCGATGGGCCTGACCTGTGCTTTCCTCACCTGCCCCACCGCCCGACCGATACTGCTCCCTTCACCCGGTTTTCCGGCCTATGAGGCGGTTCTACGCCTTCTTGGAAGGGACATAATCTCCTACAACGTCGACCACGACTGGGAAGCGAATGTCTTGCAGGCGATCGAGCAAGGGGCGCCAGCCGCAGTCCTCTTGAATTCTCCTGGCAATCCATTGGGAAACGTCATCGCGGACGAGCAACGCCGAAGGGTGTGTGACATGGCGCGGGCTTGCGATGTGGCTCTCATCCTGGACGAAACCTATGCAGGTCTTGAATTTTTTGGGTCGGCGTCGACCGGCCCCCTTCTGGGACCAGCCGAAGGCGTCATCCGCATTGGCAGCTTCTCGAAGCGCTTCGCCCAACCGGGTCTGCGCATCGGGTATGTGATCGCGGATCCGAAAACCTGCCGCCAGATGACCGATATCAATTGGGTTATCGCCATGTCGCCGTGCGTTTCCTCGCAGTTGGCGGCGACCGATCTGCTGATGGCTGAAATCAAGGATCCGGCTCGGATCAAAAACACGGCCGGCGAGCTTGAAGCCTCCGCGAAGCTGGCCATAGCAACGCTTGCGACCCATGGGATTGCCGTTTCGATACCGAAAGGTGGTCCTCTCCTCTGGATTGAACTGCCGGGCACCCAGGGTGCCGGCGCACAGCTGGTTGCCTATTGCATCGAGCACGCAGGGGTAGTCGTGAGCCCCGGAAACGCTTTCCGACACCACGGACCGCCCGCCATTCGCTGCAGCTATGCGATCGCAAGACACTATATCCCTGCCGTCTTTGATCGTCTTGGTGCGGCACTTGCAAGATGGAAGAGCGAGAATAGCGATTGAACACATTTTCCGATGGTCGGTAGAGGTCGAACCATGACACATTCTCAAACCGTGCTCTTCCTGACGGGCAGTTTGCGCAGGCCGTCCCACAGTTGCGGACTTTGTCATTCCGTTGCCACCACTCTTGGGAATTTCGGCATGACGGTCACGATGTTCGACCAGCGTGACGTGACGCTGCCATTGCATGATTCTGTTTGGCACAAGGCCCCAGAGCAAAACCCCGATCCAGGCGTTCGAAAGCTCGTGCAACTGGCAGAGCAGGCAGATGCTTTCGTTCTTGCCAGCCCCATCTATCACAATGGGCCGAGCGGGGTTCTCAAGAACGCACTTGATCATCTGGCGATCGAGCATTTTGCCTATAAGCCGATTGGCCTAATCAGCCACGGCGGAAACCGAACGAGCCAGGCCGTCGATCAGATGCGCATATGGGGCCGCGGCTTGCTCGGACATGCAATCGCGACGCAGATCTGCACCCAGAACAGCGATTTTGAGCCCCACGATACCGATGATCCCCGTATCTCCAATCCGGATATCTCCGCACGGATTGAGAGATTTTGCCGCGAACTGAGCGTTATGGCCAAAACGCTTGCGATCGCACGGACAGCCCTGATCGAATGAGGGGATCAAGAAGACAACGTGCCTATCACCTGACTTTCGCGGGCATTGATAGCAGTGACGACCCCGGCAGAGATTTCGTCCCAGGTCAGCCAGCGCTTCCGTCCAGCCTCCCATTTCGCGCCGAGGGTAACGGTTATCAGACGCGCCCGCCCTCGCATTTCGAATGGTGGATCCTGTCTCGTTCCAATGTCTTGTAAGGCTTGACTGCCGCGCACTTGGACGATCAGGCAGGGTCGATGAGATAGCGCAACGAGGAGCCGTTGAGCGGCTTCCGCCCCACTGCCATGGATCCAGATGACCGCAAGCTGCGCGCTTTCAAACCTGGGCATTTCAACAATGGTGCTAACAAAAGGCAATGGATCACGCCAGTCGAGGTCAAGAGCTTCAACATTGTTGTATCTGCAGAGTGTAGAAGAAGACGCGTTGCGGGAGACGAGGATTACCCTGCCGGATCTCCCCACCACCCATTCAGCAGCAGCCGTCAGCATTCCGGTCGTCCCAATGAGCAAGCTAGCATCGAACTCGATTTTCTTCATGATTGGTCCCACTCGTGGCTCATCCTGGCGAGCACGCCATCCAATATATGTGAGGTTGGGCAACAGGGTGAGTGTCCAAGGTGCTGGGTCGACTGATTTTGTGGGTTCGCATGCCGAAGAAGGCCACACTGACATTATTAGCAAATGCTAGCATTCATTACTGAAAGTCAGGCCATTCAGATCTTCGCGTTGTTGACCGCCTCGATAGGACGAACCTCGGACCCGTCATTCCCTCGAACCAACGAGCTTCCGGCAACCGCCGCACATGGTGGTCTTGAAGGGATTCGAACGCTCGAGCCACACAATGCTTCGACGACAAAGGAAATAAATAGCGAGCTTTGCGATCAACTGCGGGCTCTGCACCGACAGCTGGAAGCAAACGAGCCACGACCAAAGGCCTAAACCTTGCCCTTTTACTTTGCCCGAACCGTAAGAACCTACCGGTGTCCGGCGAAAACGACGCTCGCGTCACTGACGGTCGCAACATGGGAATAGGCGGCTTGGCTGGCAGCGGTCGCATCCGCGCGCATGATCGCGGTCACAATGATCTCATGCTCGCTGAATGACTTGGCAAGGCGACCCGGTAGCCGAAACTGGGCGCGACGGAAGGGAGCCAGCCTGGCGCGGGTCTGCGTCACCAGCTCGAAAATATGATCGTTGTGAGCGCCGTGATAGAGTTGGCTGTGGAACTCGGTGTTGTAGGTGGCGTAGTCCTCCTCGGCGCCAGTGCGCACGAGTTGCGCCGACGCACGATGGTCGAGCTCCAGGTTGCGGCGCTCTTCAACCGTCATTCGCTCGGCGGACAGGCGCGCGCAGATTGCCTCAAGCTCGGCCATCGCCTCGAACATCGAATGCAAATAGGTGCCGCTGACGTTCGTTACCACGGCGCTGCGGTTCGGCTCGCGTCCGACCAGGCCCATGGCGCCAAGCTCGCGCAACGCCTCCCGCACCGGCGTGCGCGACACCTCGAAACGGCCCGCCAACGATATTTCGTCGAGCTTCTCCCCCGGCAGAAGCGCGCCTGTTACAATCATGTCCGCAATGGAGCGCACCATCTGCTCGACGGTCGTTCCGGCTCTGATCACTTCTCTGCGCTTGATCTGCTTCAACGGGGCGAATCTGCCTTTCAATCTTGCATACAGATTTATGCCGGCGGTCCTCAAAGTCAATCTTTGAATTATATCTATGTTTTCAAATGATATTTATCCCCGCTATATCGATTCTGAAACGAGAATACGGCTTAGCATCCCTTTTTATGGCTTAAAAAATAAGCAACTGTCTTCGCAAAGCCAATTTTACGGCATTAATGTGCATACACTTTCTACACGGCGTTTTCACCTCGCAATTTATATCATGAAAATCAATATCTTATAATCTGGCACGGTGATTGCATACACTTTTCTGCAACCCTTATTCCGAACCGGCTTCCGCCCCAAGGAGCATGCCCATGACCAGCCTCCTTTCCATGAATCGCCGCAATTTTCTCCGCACCTCCGCAGCCGGTGCTCTTGTCAGCACCGTCCCGGGCCTCCTGTCCTCCCGCGCCTTTGCCCAGAGCACGCTCACCGTCGGCTTCATCTATGTCGGACCCAAGGACGATTATGGCTATAACCAGTCCCATGCCGAGGGCGCGGCTGTCGTCAAGAAGATCTCCGGCGTGACTGTCGTCGAGGAAGAGAACGTCCCCGAGACTGTCGACGTCCAGAAGACGATGGAATCGATGATCAATCTCGATGGAGCGTCACTGCTGTTTCCGACATCCTTCGGCTATTTCGATCCCCATATGCTCGCGATGGCTGCGAAATATCCCGATGTGCAGTTCCGCCATTGCGGCGGCCTCTGGCAGGCCGGTAAGCATCCGGCCAATACCGGCTCCTATTTCGGCTATATCTTCCAAGGCCAGTATCTGAACGGCGTCACGGCCGGCTATGCGACGAAGAGCAAGAAGATCGGCTTTGTCGCCGCCAAGCCCATCCCGCAGGTTCTGCAGAACATCAACGCGTTCCTCCTCGGCGCCCGCTCGGTCGACCCTGCCATCACCTGCCAGGTGATCTTCACGGGCGAGTGGTCGCTGGCCGTCAAGGAAGCCGAGGCCACCAACGCACTCATCGACCAGGGTGCGGATGTCATCACTTGCCACGTTGACAGCCCGAAGGTGGTGGTCGAGACCGCCGCCGGCCGCGGCGCTTTCGTCTGCGGTTATCATGCAAACCAGAGCCCGCTTGCGCCGGCCAAATATCTGACGGGCGCCGAGTGGGCCTGGGGGAATGTCTATTCGGACTTCGTCAAGAAGGCACAGGCCGGCGAGAAGCTCGGCAATTTCGTGCGCGGCGGCCTGAAGGACGGGTTCGTCAAGATGAGTCCGCTCGGCCCCGGCGTTTCCGATGAATCCCGCAAGAAATTCGAGGCGACGCTGGCCCAGATGAAGGCCGGCAGCTTCTCGGTCTTCAAGGGCGCGCTCAAGGACAACAAGGGCAATGTCGTCATCGCGGCGGACAAGAGCTACGCCGAAGATGCGATCGAGCTCGAGAGCATGAGCTATCTGGTCGAGGGTGTCGTCGGATCAACAGCCTGATCGCAAGGGGAGACGCGTCATGACGGTCAAAATCGACGACCCCACCCTGTCCATTCCCGCCGAAAGGCGGGCACTCCTGCGCCCGGCGCTCGAGTGGATTGCGCGAAGGGCCGAGCCGTTGGCGATCACGCTCGGCGCCATACTGGCGGGCACGGCGCTCTTCTCCCTGTTCATTCTTGCGGTCGGCAAATCGCCGACCGACCTCTATCGCCTCATGTATACCGGCGGCTTCGGCAGCTGGTTTTCCATCCAGAACAGCCTGAGCCGCGCCTCTCCACTGTTGCTGACAGCACTCTGCGTCGCGCTGCCGGCAAGGCTCGGCCTTATCATCATCGGCGGCGAAGGCGCAGTCGTGCTTGGCGGCGTGGCGGCGGCGGCAATCGCACTGCCGATCGTCGGCCTGTTGCCGCCGATCATCACCCTTCCCGTCATGGCGCTGGCTGCCATGGTGATCGGTGGTATCTGGATCGGCCTTTCCGGCTTCCTGCGCCACTATCGCGGCGTCAACGAAACCATCTCGTCCCTTCTGCTCGCCTATATCGCCATTGCCTTGATGAACCAGTTCGTCGAAGGGCCGTTGCGCGATCCGGCAAGCCTCAACAAACCCTCCACCAGACCACTGCCGCACGACTACATGCTTGGCAGCATCCCCGGCATGGATGTTCATTGGGGCCTCGTCATCGGTATCGTCGCCTGCATCGCCTCCTGGATCCTCATCGAGATGACCAGCCACGGATTTGCCGCGCGCATTGCCGGCGGCAACGTCCGCGCCGCGCAGATCCAGGGTTTGCCTGTCGGACGTCTCATTACCGGTTTCACGGCGATTGCCGGCAGCTTCGCGGGACTGGCCGGCATGATCGAAGTCGCCGCCGTCCAGGGCGGCGCCAATGCGTCGCTCGCCGCCGGTTATGGCTATACCGGTATCCTCGTCGCCTTCCTCGCCCGGCACAATCCGTTGGCGATCATCCCGGTCGCCATTCTGCTCGGCGGCATCAATGCCTCCGGCGGGCTCATCCAGCGCCGCATGGGCCTGCCAGACGCAACCGTTCTGGTCCTGCAGGGCACGCTCTTCATCGTCATCCTCTTCTGCGAAACCCTCTACGGCCGCTTCAAGATCTTCAATCCCGACCTCTGGAAAAGGAGCACATGATGGAAGACACTGCCATCGGTCTTTGGGGCGTGCCCCTTGCCATTTTTGCAGGCGCGATCCGCGTTTCGACCCCCTTCATTTTCGTCAGCCTCGGCGAGACGATCACCGAGCGTTCCGGCCGCATCAATCTCGGGCTCGAAGGCACGCTCGTCTTCGGCGCCATGACCGCCTATGCCATCGCGGTCCTCAGCGGCTCGGCCTGGCTCGGCGTTCTCGCTGCCATGGCGACCGGCGCGGTCTTCGGCACGGTGCACGGCTGGATATGCAAGTGGCCGAAGGTCAATGATATCGCCATCGGCATCGCGATGATGCAGTTCGGCCTCGGCCTTGCCTTCTTCCTCGGCAAGCCCTTCATCCAGCCCGTTGCGCCACATCTGCCGGCAATCCCCTTCGGCTTCTGGTCGAACCTGCCGCCGGTAGAGGCCGCCCTCAATATCAATATCCTCTTTATTCTCGGGGGAGCACTTGCCGTCATATTGTGGTGGGCACTGAAGAACACCAGGATCGGCCTCGTGCTGCGTGTCGTCGGCGACAGCACGGACGCGGCGCGCGCCATGGGCATCAATCCCGATCGCGTCCGATTGCTGGCAACGGCCGTCGGCGGCTCGCTGGCGGCAATCGGCGGCGCCTATCTCTCGCTCTATTATCCGGGCTCCTGGAACGAGCGCATCTCCTCGGGACAGGGCCTGATGGCCGTGGCGCTGGTGATCTTCGCTCGCTGGAATCCGATCGGCTGCTTCGTGGCGGCACTTCTCTTCGGCGGCGCCGGCGCGCTCGGCCCGGCCTTGCAATCGGTCGGCGTGACCCAAGGATATTATCTCTTCTACGCCGCTCCCTATGTGTTGACGCTCGTCATCATGATCATCACCTCCTCGCCCACGCGCGCACTCGCCGGTGCTCCCGGCGCACTCTCGCTCACCAAATAGGGAGACCAGCCATGAACCATCCCGCGACCGCCTCCACGAACCAGACGCTGGCTTATATAGATGCCGATCCCTATGCCTGGCCCTATAACGGCGCCTTGCGACCCGACAATACCGCCCTGATCATCATCGACATGCAGACGGATTTCTGCGGGCCGGGCGGTTATGTCGACCACATGGGCTACGATCTCTCGCTGGTGCGCGCGCCGATCGAGCCGATCAAGAAGGTCTTGGCCGCCATGCGCGCCAAGGGCTATCACATCATCCACACCCGCGAGGGCCACCGCCCTGATCTCGCAGACCTTCCCGCCAACAAGCGGTGGCGGTCGCAGCGCATCAATGCCGGCATCGGCGATCCCGGCCCCTGCGGCCGCATTCTCGTGCGTGGCGAACCGGGCTGGGATATCATCGACGAGCTGAAGCCGATCGAGGGCGAGACGATCATCGATAAGCCGGGCAAGGGTTCTTTCTGCGCCACCGATCTGGAACTCATCCTCAATCAGAAGCGCATCGAAAACATCATCCTGACCGGCATCACCACCGATGTCTGCGTCCACACGACCATGCGCGAGGCCAACGACCGCGGCTTCGAATGCCTGCTGCTCGAAGACTGCTGCGGCGCGACCGATTACGGCAATCACCTGGCCGCCATCAAGATGGTGAAGATGCAGGGCGGTGTCTTCGGCTCCGTCTCCAATGCCGCAGCTCTGGTTGAGGCCCTGCCCTGATGCCGTCAATGCGTGCCCACGTCTATCGTATCGCCGCCGACGGACCGGACGATGTCTCCGGCCTCGATGCACTTTTTGCCGGCGGCGTGTCCGCGAAGAATGTTGTGGCCGTGCTCGGGAAGACCGAGGGCAATGGCTGCGTCAACGACTTCACCCGCGGCTACGCCACCCGCAGCTTTGAAGCCCTGTTTCAAAAACACGGCGTCGAAGGTGTCTCGCTTGTCATGTCGGGCGGCACGGAAGGCGCGCTTTCCCCGCACTGGACAGTCTTCACTCGTGAAATGGTCGATGCCGTGGCCGGCCGCGCGCTTGCGATCGGTGTTGCCCGCACCCCGCATTTACCACCTCACCATCTCGGTCGGCGCGAACAGGTGTTGCTTGTCGCGGACGGTGTGCGCAAGGCGATGCGCGATGCCGGCATCGATGATCCGAGGGATGTGCATTTTGTCCAGATCAAATGCCCACTACTAACGCTGCACCGCATCACCGAAGCGGAAGCCGAGGGCAACTCGCTCGCCACCCGCGACACATTGAAATCCATGGGCTTGTCGCGCGGTGCCTCTGCACTCGGCGTTGCCGTTGCCCTTGGCGAAGTGGATGCGCAAGAGATCGCCGATGCCGATATCTGCAGCCGTTACGAGCTCTTCTCGCATTGCGCCTCCAGCTCGGCCGGCGTCGAGCTGACCGATCACGAAATCATAGTGCTCGGTATGAGCGACAGATGGTCCGGCCCGCTTGAAATCGACCACACCCTCATGCGTGACGCCATAGACGCGACGTCCGTACATGAAACATTCCGGCGTCTGCCGCAGCCAAGCCGCCTCGCCGCCGTTCTCGCCAAGGCGGAGCCTGATCCCTCCGGCAAGGTCGGCGGCAAGCGTCATACGATGCTCGATGATTCCGATATCTCGGGCACGCGCCATGCGCGGGCCTTTGTCGGTGGGGTTCTCGCCGGCGTCTTCGGCATCACGGATCTCTACGTCTCGGGCGGCGCCGAACATCAGGGGCCGGCCGGCGGCGGGCCCGTCGCCATCATCGTCGAAAAGGAGGATTGAAGTGAGCATAGTGCGCGATACTCCCCTTCCGCAAGCCGGCAAGGCAGTCGGCGTCGAAACGCTCGACATGACCATGCGCTTCGGCAGCTTCACGGCACTCGACCATGTCTCGGTCAGCATTCCGGCCGGCAGCTTCCATGCCCTGCTCGGCGAAAACGGCGCGGGCAAGTCGACCCTGGTCAAATGCATCATGGGCTTCTACCACCAGACATCCGGCTCGCTGTCGGTCGACGGCAGGGAGGTGGTGATCACCTCACCGAAGGATGCCGCCGCCTATGGGCTCGGCATGGTCTATCAGCATTTTACGCTCGTGCCGTCGCTGACCGGCGCCGAAAACCTCGTCATCAGCCGCACGGAAGTCCCCGCCGTCATCAACTGGCCCAGGGAGCGCAAGGCGCTCGCAGCCTTCATGGAGCGCATGCCCTTCCAGATTCCGCTGGACCGGCCGGTCAGCCAACTGGCCGCCGGCGAAAAGCAGAAGCTGGAGATCGTCAAGCAGCTCTATCTCGGCCGCAGTTTCCTCGTTCTCGACGAGCCGACTTCGGTGCTGACGCCGGCTGAAGCCGACGAGATGCTTGGTCTCGTGCGTGGGATGACCGAGCGCGGCGAGCTCACCGTATTGATGATTTCGCACAAGTTCCATGAGGTGACCAAGTTTGCCGACACAGTATCAATCCTGCGTCGCGGTAAGTTGATCGGCGGTGGAAAGGTGGGGGAATTGTCGACCGCGGAGATGGCCGGAATGATGATCGGGGACGTCAAGCTTGCCGAGCTCGATACCCGTATTCCTGTGGTCGAAACGGCAAAGCCGGTGCTGCAGATCGAACGGATCAAGGCACCTGATCACTCTGGCCTGAAGACCATAGAGATCGACAGCCTGACGGTGCATGCCGGCGAGATCGTCGGCATTGCCGGCATATCCGGCAACGGCCAGAAGGAACTCACCGAAATCCTTGCCGGTCAGCGGCCGACACAGGCAGGTTCCGTCACCGTCAAGGGGGCCGCCTATGGCGCCACGCGGTCGGAGACGCGCCGTAACAATGTCCGCTTCATTCCCGAGGAGCCGCTGCAGAACGCCTGCGCGCCGCGCATGAGCGTCAGCGAGAATCTGGCCTTCCGGACTTTCGATCTTAAGGAAAGCGGTGCGGATGCGATCTGGCTTAACAGGAACAAGATCAAGAAGGGCGCAACCGCCCTCATCGCCGATTTCAAGGTCAAGACGGCTTCACAATCCTCTCCGATTGCCGCCTTGTCCGGCGGCAATGTCCAGCGCGCCGTGTTGGCGCGGGAGCTGACGGGCGAGGTCGATCTGCTGATCGTCTCCAACCCCTGTTTCGGGCTCGACTTTTCCGCTGTCGCCGAGATCCGGGCTCGCATCATGCGAGCCCGCAATGCGGGCACCGCCGTGTTGCTGCTGTCGGAGGATCTGGACGAGCTCATGGAAATGTCCGACCGGATCATGGTGATCTCCGAGGGCAAGCTCGTCTATGAGACTGCGGCCCGAAGCGCCGATACTTCGGTGATCGGCGCGCATATGGCGGGGCATCACTGATGAGAGAGATTTCAGCCCAACCCTTCGCCTTCCCGTTTCAACGCGATGCGGTCGCGCTTGTCGTCATCGACATGCAGCGCGATTTTGCCGAACCGGGCGGCTTCGGCGCAAGTCTTGGCAATGATGTCAGCCGTATCACCAGGATCGTCCCAGATGTGAAGCGGCTGATCGAAGGCTTCCGCAAGGCGGGCCTGCCGGTCATCCACACAATGGAGTGCCACAGGCCCGATCTCTCGGATTTGCCTCCTGCCAAGCGCGACCGTGGCAATCCCACGCTCAGGATCGGGGACGAAGGCCCGATGGGGCGCATTCTCATCGCCGGCGAACCCGGCACTGCGATCCTGCCGGAGCTCGCACCGATCGACGGCGAGATCGTCATCGAAAAGCCGGGCAAAGGGGCCTTCTACGCCACTGAACTTGGCGATATCCTGAAGGACAACGGCATACGACAGCTCATCTTTGCGGGCGTGACCACGGAGGTCTGTGTCCAGACCACCATGCGCGAGGCGAACGACCGCGGCTATGAATGCCTGCTGGCCGAAGAAGCAACCGAAAGCTATTTCCCCGAGTTCAAGGAAGCTGCCATCGCGATGATCCGTGCTCAAGGCGCGATCGTCGGCTGGACAGCGCATGTCGATGACATTCTGGAGGCGATCACTCATGCCTAGAACGACGCGAGAAATGCTGACGGCGGGCGGCTGGAAAGATCTGGCCTTCGGTCCCTTTCGCAAGGACGTCACCATTCATTGGATCCAGCCTTTCGAAGACGATCAGCCTGGCGTCGCCCTCTTGAAATACGAAGCCGGCGCTTCCGTGCCTCGCCACCGGCATGAAGGGCTGGAGACCATTCTCGTGCTCGAGGGCATACAATCGGATGAAGCCGGCGATTATGCCAAGGGCTGCTATATCGTGAATGCTGTGGGTACCGAGCATTCAGTTTGGAGTGACACAGGCTGCGTCGTGCTGATCCAATGGGACCGGCCCGTCAGAATATTGGAGGAACAGGCGTGACCGGTCCGGCTCTCGATATTTCGTCCCTGCATGCGTTCTATGCAGACGGAGACTCGGCGACTGCGATCATCGAGGCTGTCTTTGCGCGTATTGCCGCAGTAAACGATCCCGGCATCTTCCTGCATCTTGCCGGCAAAGCGAACTTGTTGGAACAGGCGGCGGCTCTCGGATCCTTTGATCCGGTGGCAAAGCCGCTCTGGGGCGTACCCTTCGCCGTCAAGGACAATATCGACGTCGCGGGGATGCCAACCAGCGCCGCGTGCCCCGATTTCGCCTACATGCCCAAAGCCGATGCAACGGTCGTTCGGCTATTGAAGTTGGCTGGAGCGCTGGTGATCGGCAAGACCAACCTCGACCAGTTTGCAACCGGTCTTGTCGGCGTGCGCACCCCCTATCCTGTGCCACGCAACGCCATCGACCCCGCTTTGGTGCCCGGCGGATCAAGCTCAGGCTCCGCCGTCGCGACGGCGCAGGGCATCGTGAGCTTTGCGCTCGGCACCGACACCGCGGGCTCCGGGCGCATTCCCGCGGGCCTTAACAATATCGTCGGCCTGAAACCCAGCCTCGGCGCATTGTCGACCACCGGCGTCATTCCCGCTTGCCGCACGCTAGACTGCGTCTCCATCTTCGCTCTGACGGTGGATGATGCATGGCGGGTCTTCGAGGTCGTGGCGCGCCATGACGCCACGGACGCTTATTCGAAAACCGTTCCAGCTGATGGTTTCGGCCGAACGCTACCGACCCTAACCATTGGTGTGCCGGCAAAGGCGGACCGACTGTTTTTCGGCGACGCCGTCATGGAAGCGGCCTACGACGACGCCTTGCGCATGTTGATGGAACTGGGCCATCGCCTGGTGGAGATCCCCTTCGGCGATTTTTACCAAGTGGCAAACCTGCTTTATGAAGGCGCCTGGGTCGCGGAGCGCTATGCCGCAGTGAAGGATTTCTTCGACACCAAAGAGGCAAGCTTTCATGCCATCACGCGCAAGATTTATGGGGGCGCCAAGCAGCTTTCGGCCGCAGATGCCTTCAAAGGCCTCTATGCGCTGCAAGCCCTGAAACAGAAGGTTACGCCGCTGATCGCTTCGGTCGATCTCTTCTGCGTACCGACCGCCCCAACGCACTATACGCGCGCGGACCTTGAGGCCGAACCGATCCGCGAGAACTCGCGTCTCGGTACCTATACGAATTTTGTCAATCTGCTTGATCTGTGCGGCATCGCCGTGCCGACAGGCATACGCAGCGATGGTCGTCCAGCCAGCGTTACCCTGCTGGCACCTTGGGGAGGCGATGGTCTCACAGCTTCGCTTGCTTGTGAGATTCACAGGGCCAGCGGCTTGACGCTTGGCGCCACCGGCTGGCTACAGCCGACGGCGAAAGACACGACCGCCGTTGACGAGGTCGACCTGATTGATATCGTCGTCGTCGGTGCCCATCTCTCCGGCATGCCGCTGAACGCACAGTTGCTCGCCCTTGCTGGCCGCCTTCTGCGGACAGCACGAACATCGGATTGCTATCGGCTTTATGCCCTACCGGGGCAGATGCCAACCAAGCCCGGACTCATCCGTGTCGCATCAGCAACAGGCGGTGAAATCGATGTCGAGATCTGGCGATTGACGCGGGCTGCTTTCGGCCAATTCGTCGCCGCCATCCCCTCACCACTCAGCATAGGTACCCTCTTCTTATCCGATGGTACTTCGGCCAAGGGATTTCTGGTCGAAGCCGCCGCCATCGCTGACGCGACAGATATTACGCATTATGGCGGATGGCGCAGTTATGTTACGGCAACGACGTAGAGCCGCCAAGACGGCGTTATCACGTTGTTTGAAATGTGGCCGCTTGAGCCGACACCGCGGTTTTCAGGCAGATCGTGCACTTACGGCTTCCCACGCGGCCATGGCCTGGCGTCGATGGGTTCGAATCTGTGCTGAGGAGCGGTTGGTCTGGGTGGGACGAAGAGGTTTCGGACGGCGGAGAAGATCGACACCGCCATCGACTTGCTGACCGGAGGTCGAAATGAGCGCCTCGATCTCAGTGGCCGCTTTGGCGGAGCGCTGGGCAAGCTCGCACCTCCCGGGCGACAATGGCGAAGCCACCTATCCGTTAGCTGCCGGCTGGACGCTCTCGGGAATGGGACACATGTAGGGCTCACCATCCATCTTCTCAGACCATTCGATTTTTGCCTGGGCAAGAAGTTCGGATGATGTCAATAGATCGAGGCCCGTTGCCGCCAGTGCCTTGGCGGCATGGATCATCGCCTTGTGCGCTCCAGGGCTGCGGCCTTGAGCTACGACTTGCCAAGTATGGGGATTGGTGCCGATTGCCCAGGCCGGCGCCCAGCATTGGGCCGTTGGCGTCACCCGACTGACATCTCCGACATCGGTCGAACCGGCCCGAAAATGCGACTGGCCCTCGAAGGCACGCAGGCCAAGATGAAGCGGCGTCGAGCCGTCGATCTTTCTGTTGGAGAAAACATCCTCCTTGATCTGGTAAAGGCGAATGCTGCTCTTGATCGCCTCCTCGCTGAAGGTTGCCTGAATCCTTCGGGCAAAATCGATATCGTTTTCATCGAAGGGGATGGGGCCGAGCGCAACCAGATTGTCGTGGATGGCATTTTCAAGCGTGAGATTGGGCAGGAGATTGGTCGAGGCGGTGTCGAAAACGGCCTCAACCTCCGTCTCCGTCATCATCGCCGCACCCCTCGCAACTTTTTCCACCCGCTCGCCAAGAGCAAGCGCCTGCGCCATTTCCGGCGCGCGGATCAAGTACAGTACCTCGGCCTGGGCCTGCACGACGTTGGCGGCCCGTCCGCCCGCATCGGTGATGGCATAATGCACCCGGCAATCCTGCGGCATGTGTTCGCGCAGGAAATTGACGCCGACATTCATCAGTTCGACGGCATCCAGCGCCGATCGGCCGAGATGGGCGCTGTTGGCCGCATGCGCCGCAACACCCTTGAAACGGTAGAATGTTTCGATAACAGCCAGATTGTTGGTCGAGCGAACGCCATTGAAGGGGGCTGGATGCCAGGTGAGCGCCGCATCGACATCGGCAAAGGCGCCGGCACGCACCATGAACGTCTTGCCGGAGCCGCCCTCCTCGCCCGGACAGCCATAATAGCGCACGGTTCCGGACAGCCCATTAGCCTGGAGATATCTGGCAAGCGAAACGGCGGCCAGCAGCGAACCGCTTCCGAGCAGATTATGCCCGCAACCATGCCCGGTGCCGCCCGCCTCGACGGCTTGCGGCGCGTCCACGCCTGCAACCTGGCTCATGCCGGCAAGAGCGTCGTACTCGCCGAGAAAGGCGATCACGGGCTTGCCACTTCCGAACTCGCCGATGAACGCGGTCTTCATGCCGGCAACATCTTGCCGCACCGAAAATCCGTGTTGCAGCAGGGTCTGGATCAGTAGATCGGACGATCGATCCTCATCGAATTTCAGCTCCGCGAAATCCCATATCCGGTCACTGAGAGCGGTGAATTCGGGAGCCATCGCATCGATGGCGGCGTTGAGCGAAAGCAGGGAAGCGGTGCCGGGCATGTGATCTCCTCGCGGAAGCCTGAAATTCAGACGTCGAAAATCGGGTTCGGCGGGCGGCATGCCCACCGAAGACATATGTTCTGATGCGTCCTGACGAATGGCGCCGCCAAGGCTACGTCATTCGTTTGTGCCCTAGTTGTCGAGAGACACTTCCCAGAGGCGGGCATTGGACTGCCAGACGGGCTGGCCTTTCAGCGCCTTGGTGGCACCCCAGACATCGATCATATCGTAGAGGAAGATGCCGGGCATATCCTGCAACATCAGCTCATGGAACTCATCGAAGATTGCCTGACGCTTTTTCGGATCGATTTCGGCATAGGCGGCCTTCATCAATTCGATGGCCTTCGGATTGTCCCACATCAGCGATGCGTTCTGATCCTTGTCGCCGACGTAGAAACTGTACATCAGCGCCGGGTCGAGGCGAGGCGCCACGGATTGCGAAATGATCTGATATTTGCCGGAACGGCGACGATCGACCTGGGTGGCGTAATCGAGCACTTCGATCTGGATGTTCATGCCGATCTGCTGGAGCATGGCCTGCGCCATGACCGCAGCAGGAAAACTCGGCACGTTTCCGCGCTTGTTGGCGATGATGCTGATCGGTTCGCCTTTGTAGCCGGCCGCATCAAGCTCTTTCTTGGCGGCCTCCAGATCATAGGGGAGACGCTTCTTCTGCGTTTCGCTGAAGTAAACGGAATCGGACGAGACCATCGATCCGTTCGCCTCACCCGTGCCGTTCGACGCGGCCTCGACGAGCTGGTCGAGATCGAGTGCCTGCGCCATGGCACGGCGGATGCCGGGCTTGCTTAAGGTGGGGTCGCGGGTCTGAAAGTAGAACAGGTTCTTGCCGTTGTTCCGCGAAATGATCACCTGGGTCGTCTTGCTCTCCTTGAATTCGGGAATGAGATCGGGAGAAATCTCTGCCGTGTCGAGCACACCCGATTGCAGGCCGGCCTTGACCGTGGAGGCGTCGGGAATGACCATGAATTTGATACCGTCGACCAGCGGTCGCTTGGAGCCAACCATACCGTCCGGCTTGCCGTCATTGGCGGGCGAAACATAACCATCAAACTTGGCAAGGTGAATATATTCGCCCTTCTTCCAGACGTCCCATTTGAAGGGACCCGTTCCGATCGGCTTGTCGAACGTGCCGTCGGCAGCAATGGAGTCCGGGGAGATGATGCCGGTATAGCCGCATTCGGGGCGTGACATCAGGCCGAGGAAAACCGCGGACGGCTTTTCCAGCGTCATGGTCACGCTCGAGGCGTCGGTCGCCTTGATGCCGGTCACGTGCACCGCGCCACTGCCGTCGAAATCCTTGATACAGGTCCATTTGGTCTTCGGATCCATGTAACGGTTCCAGTTCCAGACCACATCGTCTGCCGTCAGCGACTTGCCATTGTGGAACTTCACACCGTCACGCAGCTTGAACGTATAGCTGAGGCCATCCGCCGCCATATCGACGCTGGCCGCCAGAAGCGGCTTGACCTCACCATTATTGGCATAGCCGACGAGACCTTCGACAATATGGAGGATGACGCCGTCGGTGTTGCCGTCGCGATTGACGCCGGGATTGTTGCTGCGCAGGTCGGAACTCTGCGCCACGACAATATCGCGGGCGGTCGCGCTGGCGACGAGCGATATCAGCATGGCGCCCGCAAGCAGAATGGTCTTCATCGTTCTACCCCTCTTATGTGTTTGATTGTTCTACGCTTGAAACTCATCCCAGCAGGCGCGCGAAAGCCGACCGATGGTCTCGAGCGACACCGTGTATCCCGGTGTTCCGTCAGGAAGCGCCTGCGGCACCTGATCAGTGTAAGCGGCGATGATGTAGAGCGGTGCACCGTCGCAATAGACGATGCCTGCATCCATACGGCCACGCTTGCCGCGCCCACCCTTGCTCGCCACCTTCGTCTCGAACGGCAGGCGGGAGTGGATGCCGTAGCGCAGCACCTGGTTCTTCAATGTCTGAAGCGCGAATTGGCAGAGGTCCGCCGGGCAGCCAAGTTTTTCGGCTGCGGCTTTCGACGTTTGTGCGTCGAGGATCATCTGCAAAAGCATGACCTGATCGGCCGCTGTCGTGGTGGTGACCGCGCCAAGCGCATGATCCGGGGAAAGTGCCAGCGGCGGGATGAGGAAGCGGTGGTGCGTGCCGGTCATGCCGATCGACTTGCAGTAGAGATCGACTTCTTCCAGCGTCAGGCGTTCGAACACCATCTTGGTGCAGACATTGTCGCTCAGCACCATCATGCCGGTGATCGCGTCGCGGAGCGATATGACGATGCCCGGCGTCAGGTATCGAAATATGCCGCTCGCCACCTCCTCAGCGAAGCGCGGCTCATAGACGATCTGCTCGTCGAGATCGAGGCGGCCCTCGCCGACGGCCTTGAACGCCGCCATCATGATCGATGTCTTGCGCGTTGAGGCCGAGGGCGTCTCCTCTTCGGCACCGCGGCCAAAGGTTTCGCCGGTCAGGAGATTGCGGATGCAATAACGGGTTACAAAGGGTTGCGCGTCGCAGATCGCGTTCAGCCGTTCGGCCGCCTTGCTCGAATTGATGATCGTGTTCATTTTAGGCCTCCAGTCGCCATTTCAGTTTGACCCCGCCGGTCTCGTTGAGATCGAGCGCGGGGATGGCCGAGAGGAGACGTCGCGTATAAGTCTCCTGCGGCCGGTCGAAGATCGTATTGCGGTCACCCTGTTCGATGATGCGGCCGTCCTGCATGACGACGACGCGGTCCGCCACCTGCTCGACCACGCCGAGATCATGGCTGATGAACAGGCAGGAAAAGCCATAACGCCTCTGCAGGTCCGAAAAGAGCGTGAGAACCTGGGCGCGGACCGTGACGTCGAGTGCCGAAACCGGTTCGTCGGCAATCAGGAATTTTGGCCGCCGGGCGATAGCGCGGGCAATCGCAACGCGCTGGCGCTGGCCGCCGGAAAGTTCGTGCGGATAGCGCTGGGCATGGTCGGTTCCAAGTCCGACTTCCTCGAGCGTCTCATAAGCCCGCGTCTTCTTGGCGGCCCGATCGATATCCGGCACAAGTCGCAGGGCTTCCTCGACCAGCGCCAGGATCGTCATGCGCGGATCGAGCGACGAATAGGGATCCTGGAACACCATCTGGCAATTCAGCCGATAGTCACGCCAGTCCGCCGAACGCTCGCGCCCCTGAAAGAGCACTTCGCCTTCACTCTGATGAACCAGTCCGGCGATGGTGCGCCCAAGCGTCGTCTTTCCCGACCCTGAACCGCCAACCAGGGCGACCACTTCGCCCTCATGGATATCGACGCTGACACCGTGAAGCGCCCGCTTGGCGGCTCCCTTCTTGAGCAACGATTTGCGGCCGGGATAATCAACCACAATATTGCGCGCCGACACTATCGGCGCGGAGGCCGTGTCGATGCTGCGGACTTTGCCGCGAACGGGAAGCGACGAGAGAAGCTTGCGCGTATAGGAATGTTGCGGCGCCTCGAGAATCTGCTCCGTGGTTCCCTGTTCGACAACCGAACCCTTTTCCATCACGACGATGCGGCTGGTATAGCGCGCCACCATCGGCAGATCGTGGCTGATCAGCAGCACCGCCGTGCCTTCGGCCTTGGTGAGTTCGACCATCAGCTCCATGACATCTCGCTGGATGACAGCATCGAGCGCCGTCGTCGGCTCATCGGCGATCAGCAGTGCCGGTTTCAGGAGCATGACGGAGGCAAGCATGATGCGCTGACGCATGCCGCCGGAAAATTCGTGCGGATAGGCGGAAAGTGCCGCCTGTGGATCGCTAATCCCGACACGCTCCAGCATGGCGAGGATGCGGGCGCGGCGTTCAGCGGCCGTCGCGTTGGTGTGGAGCGTGAGCCCCTCCTCCAGCTGCCGGCCGATGGTCATCGACGGATTGAGCGAGGTCATCGGCTCCTGAAAAACGAGCCCGATCTCGGCGCCGCGCAGCCTGCGCAAATCCGCTTCGCTCATCGACATGACATCACGACCCTTGTAGGTCACCTCGCCGCCCGTCACTTTGATGGGAGGTGGAAGCAGCGAGATCAGCGCGCGCGTCGCCAGCGACTTGCCCGAGCCGCTCTCCCCGACAATGCCGAAAATTTCGCCCGGCTCGATATCGAAGCTGACGTTCTTCACCACCTCGACACCGCGGTGGGCAACCTCGAGCGAGAGGTTGCGGACGCTTAAGAGTTTCTGTTGGGTCATTTCAGGCCTCTCATGCGCGGATCCAGCCTGTCGCGGAGCGCGTCGCCCAGAAGATTGATGCCGAGAAGTGTGAGCGCGATGCACAGGCCTGGGAAAAGGCCGAGCCAGACGGCCTGCTCGACGAAAGGCCGACCGGCGGCCAGCATATTGCCCCAGGTGGGAGCCGGCGGCGGAACACCGAGCCCCAGGAAGCTGAGTGCGCTTTCAGACAGGATCGCCCAGCCGAACATCGAGGTGGCCAGAACCGTGATCGGCGCCAGGCAATTGGGAAGGATATGACGCAGCATCGTATAGATCTCGCCATTGCCCATGATCTTGGAAGCCTCAATGAACTCACGCTCGCGCAGCGACAACACAGCACCGCGAACCACGCGCGCCATCGACGGCGTATAGGCAATCCCAAGTGCAAAGATGATCCCGTATTGGTTGGCGCCAAACACCGCGAGCAGCCCCAGAGCCAGAAGAATGCCGGGAAAGGCAAGCAACGCATTATTGATCGCCATAATGACAGCATCGACCCAGCCGCGTGCGTAGCCGCTGACAAGGCCGATCAGCGTCCCGGCGATTACAGCCAAGGAGACGGTCAAGGCGCCAATCCAGACACTGGCGCGAGCACCAATCATGATCCGGCTAAGGACATCGCGGCCAAACTCGTCCGTTCCGAGCCAATGGTGGGCGCTGGGGGCCGCAAGGCGAGCAGTGAAGCTGAGCTTCATCGGATCGAACGGCGTCCAGAAGAGGCCGAGGGCTGCGACAGCAAGCAGAAGAGCGATCAGAGTGCTGCCGATCAGGCCGTTGAACGTATAATTTTTCATTCGGCCACCACACGCGGATCGAAGAGAGGATAAAGCAGATCGACGATCAGGTTGACGACCACATAGGAGAGCGCAACGATCAGGAGGCAGCCCTGGATGACCGGATAATCACGCTGGAAAATGCTGTCGACCATGAGCCGGCCGAGACCTGGAATGGTGAAGACCGTTTCGATCACGGCGATACCGCCGAGCAGATTGCCGAGGATGAGCCCGATCATCGTCCAGGTCGGGCCGAAGGCGTTCTTGAAAGCATGCTTCCAGAGAACCGCGCTTTCGGACAGACCTTTCGCCCGCGCATGGGTGATATAATCGAGCCGGAGGACTTCGAGTGTAGAAGCTCGCGCCATGCGGATCAGCACGCCCATCTCATGGATGACCAGCGTCATGATCGGCAGGACGAGATAAAGCAGCCCGGCAACGACATGGTCGCCGATCGAGACATAGCCAAGGACAGGCAGCCAGCCGAGTTTCAGGCCGAAAAAGAGAAGCAGCAGCAGGCCGAGCCAAAATGTCGGGATCGACAGGAGTACCGTTGCAGTGCCGACGAGCGCCAGATCCGTGAGACTGTTCTGCCGCCAGGCGGCGATGACGCCGGCCGGAATCGCGATCAGGCTGGCCAACAGCACCGCGGTCAGCACGATCTCCGCACTGACGACAAACCGGGACACGACAAGCCCCAGAACCGGTTCGTTGTTGACGATTGAGCGGCCGAAGTCTCCGGTCAGGACATTGCCGCCCCAGATCAGGAATTGTTCAGGCATGGATTTGTCGAGCCCGAGCTCGGCGCGCATTTCGGCAATCTGATCCGGCTGCGCCATGTCCCCAAGCAGCAGCGCTGCCGGATCGCCTGGAATGAACCGGATGAGCGCAAACACGGTGATCGCCACGATCACAACCGTCGGCAACGCCATGAGGAGGCGGTTTAACATGAATCTGAGCATCGGTTCCCCTGAACGCGATTGTTAGTGAGCCGTTGATCGGCTTGTTGTTTGCAAACTATGAGTGATTAGAAAATCTTGCGCAATATTATGCATTTTCGTCATAGTGCTATGCGAAAACCGCGCGCTGCGGAGGCCATAGTTGGCCTATGCGAAAATCAGTAATCCATTGTGCCGGCTAGATTTTCTGCGACAGGTCAATCTGGCGCTTGAGCGCATCCACCAAAGCCTGCGCGGCGAGCGATAGAGGCATGCCTGCCGGCTTGGCCAATCCGAACTCCTGCTTGGAGACAGGTGTGAACGGGCGTTGAACGACCGGTAGGCGCCGATAAAGGTTGGCGTAGAAGCTGCTGATAATGGCGATGCCCAGGCCATGGGCGACATAGGCGCATGCAGAACTGTTGGTGTGCGTCTCGATCTTGACATTCTGCTTCACGGCGGCTCGTTTGAAGGTCTGATCAAGAAGCATGCGGGTTGGCCTTTGCCGTCCGATGAGGATCAAGGGAATATTGCGCAGATCCCTAGGCGTGATCTCGGCAAGCGCTGCCAGCGGATGGCTCTCGGGGATGACGCAGACGCTTACCCCGCTTGCCACCGGCTCCATATCGATGCCTTGCCCAATTTCTCCTTCGTAGCGCAGAAACCCAAAATCGATCACCTGTTGTTCGACCAGCCGCGTGATCGCCGTCGTGGTCTCGAAAAAGGTCTCGATGCGGACCGTTGGATAATCCTTGGCATACTCGACCAGCATGGCCGGCGCGAACTCTTCCCACATGCTGCTTGGTAACCCAATGCGCACGACTTCAGGCCCCGCAGCTCCGCTGCGCAGATCCTCGGCCAGACCTGAAAACCGGTTGAGCCCGAGCAGGATATGCTCCGCGTCTCGGGCGAGGATGCTGGCTTCAGGCGTCGGAATGAGCCGCCCTTTGTCACGGGCAAACAGCGTCAGCGACAGATCGGATTCGAGCTGCTGTAGAAGACGGCTGACACCCGACTGGCTGAGCCCCATGCTCTTTGCCGTCGCGATCGTCGATCCTGTTGCCAGCAGTGTCTTCAACACCTCCAATTGCCGGAAATTGATCATTTCAAAGGTTCCTTAGAGGCATAGACACAATTTGTTCCGGTGGCTAACCAGTGCCGCCGGCGATTGGAAGGAAGAATGGACACTATGCCCAATCCTGCAGATACCGCAGAAACGGAGCCGCCGCCTTCGGCAGCGGTACGCGATCCGAGCTGACGATGGCATAGGATACCGGCAAGGCTGGCTCCAGCGGCACAAAGGCGAGCGGCATGGAGCGGTATTCGCTCGCCAGCAATTCGCTAACGATGGCGATCCCCAATCCTTCGGCGGCAAGCCCACAGGCGCATCCCACCGAATGGGCCTCGATAGCAGGGCGCTTGCGCAGTCCCTGTTTGTAAAAGAGCGCCTCCAGCTCATGGCGCACCGGGCGCTCTCGATTGAGCAGGATCAGGTCGTGTGACTTGAGGTCGGCGACCGTCAGCACGGCGCGTCCGGCCAGTGGATGGTCCCGATGCAACACGCAGATATTGCGCGACGGCAGTTCATGCTCGAGCCGCAATCCCGGCGTTGGCGACGGAAGGCGCGTAAAACCGATATCCGCCTCCCCGTCCGCCACCATTCGCTCGATCGCCAGATAGTTGCCGGAGGCAACCTCGATCCGGACGGGTCCATTCTCGGCAAGGAAGCGTTTGACAAGACGCGGAACAAGCGTCACGGACAGGCTCGCCGGAAACGCTAGCCGTAGGGGGATTTCCTGTGAACGGCCATTCTCCAGTTCCACCGCCAGCACTTTCAGCGCGGTCAGCCGGTCGGCGATCGCCCGTATTTCCGGTCCGAGCTGCAGCCCTTCGCGCGTCGGCGCCAGCCGGTTCTTGTCGCGTTCGAACAGCCGGACACCGAGATAAAGTTCCAACTGATGCAGAAGCCGGCTGGCATTCGATTGCGAGATGCCGAGTTCACCAGCCGCAGCAATCGTCGATCCTGTCGCTGCGATCGCGTCATAGGTCTGGATATGCTTGACGCTGATCGTGACATCGCTGTCCTTCGTCATTCCCGCTCCCGAAATTGAATAGATCGACCCGTAAACCGCATAAGATTGCACCCCTCTGCGAAGTCCAACATCCTTGCGCGCATCAACGAAGACTTTGTGGAGGCATTCGTCAATGGCGACAGTTCTGGAAAAAATCACTGATCAGATCGTTTCGAGAACGAGCTTTTCTCCCGTCGCGATGAAGCGTGCGCAGGAGGCTGTTGTCGACACGATCGGCTGCATGCTGGCGGGTGCCGCCGATCAGGCACCGCAATCCGTGACGAGGGCATTCTCTGCGGATATCGGCGCGAACGGCGCCTCGGCAATCCTGCGAGGTGGTCGGGCATCACCGTCGGTCGCAGCGCTGATCAACGGGACGGCCGCTCATTGTCTGGATTTCGACGACAATTTCCATCCCGCCCGGGCGCATGCCTCCGCGGTGTTAGTCCCGGCCTTGCTGTCGATCGCAACCGCCGATACCGCCGTCTCGGGACGACGGTTTCTGCACGCCTATCTCGCAGGCCTTGAGGCGCAGGCTGCCGTCGGCTTCGGGGTCAATCCATCGCATTACAACAGGGGATGGCACGGCACGTCGACCGTCGGCTGCATTGGAACAGCCGCCGGCGTGGCTGTGCTTTTGGGCCTGGATGCCACCGGGATCGCACAGGCGATGAGCATCGCCACAAGCTTTGCCGCAGGCCCCAAAGGCCAGTTCGGAACATCAGCCAAACCGCTTCATGCCGGCATGGCTGCGCGAAACGCGGTCGAGGCAGCTCTCCTGGCGCAAGCCGGCATCAGCGGACGGCTTGATATTCTGGAGCGCTCGCAAGGCTTTCTCGATCTTTTTGGTGGGGAGGCAAGCAATGGGTGGCAGGCTCTCTCCGCGAGCGATCGCCACGTCATCGAGACGTACGGCCTGGTGACGAAGCTCCATCCCTGCTGTGCCTCCACGCACCGCGCCATCGATGCGGCCCGCGATCTGCAAATCGAACACGGCTTCTCCTTGGATGATGTGCTTTCCATTCAAACGAAAGTGGGTCGATCCGCGGTCGACAATCTCGCCTATCCCCATCCGGTGGATGAGATGCAGGCCCGCTTTTCGATGCAATATTGTCTCGCAACCGCACTTTACCAAGGTAGGCTTTCACTGACCGATTTTACCGACAGCGCAATTTTGCGGCCTGAGATTCGCCGTCATATGCCGAAGATATCGATGAGCGCCTACAGCGCGGCGGAAGAGCACGGAATCGAACGCCTTCCGCATCAAGTCATCGTCAATCTCAGCGATGGGCGCAGCCTGAAGACCGAGCGGCTCCATGCGACCGGTTCGGTCGCCATGCCGCTCACCGCCGCCGACCGACGCTCCAAATTTGCCGATTGCCTGCGTTGGGCAGGACTGAAAACTGAGGAGACGCATGGCACACTCTTGCGTTTTGAAGATACAGCGTCCGTCAAGGTCTTGTTGAATGGCTTCGAATGGTTTGCCATTTCTTGAAGCGCCGACCGATAGCCTGAGAGATTACAGCGGATACCGAGCCTGCCAATCCAGCGCGTGTTGCGGCGTCTGGCATGCCCCCGCAGGATGATCCGGGTCGAATGTTAGTGCATGCTGGGCTTGAAGCGCTTGGGTTTGGTGGTCCAGCCCCAGGGGCTCACTCCACTTTCCGCTTGGCGCTGACCCAGATAACCGGAGATAGGCCCATGAAGTGCTTCACTATTTTGAACCAATTGTGGCTTATCGCGAAATGGCAAACGAGACGCGTTTCATATCGAATTCAACATGGTCGAATGTCATTCTATGCTGGCGCCGTGGACATTCGCAACTTTGTCACAACCATGTCATGAAATGCGTCGACACCTCGTGCCGGATCAAGAACGGGTACCCAGATGGATTATTTTAGACGTTTCAACTTTTTGTTTGCGACACCGGCCTTTGACAGCGAGGATTTGGAGGGCACCCGTTACAACCAGATTGTCGAGGAGATCGAGCGCTCCGGCTTCGAGGTTGTGCGCGCGCGCAATCTGGAAGACGCGGAGATGGCCGTGCAGACGGACGCCGCCATCGGCTGCATGATGGTCGACTGGGGTAAGAAGGGGCTCGAGGGCAAGACTGCCTCGCTCATCAATCTGATGCGCCGCCGCGGCCTCGAATTCCCGATCATCCTGCTGATCCGCCGCAAGCGCTTCGAGGATGTGCCGGTGGAGGTGCTCGACTTTATCGACGGCTATGTCTTCCTCTCCGAAGAAACGCCTGCCTTCATCGCCAAGAGCCTTATCAGCCGGCTCAAGCAATATGCTGAGACGCTGAAGACGCCGTTTTTCGGCGCGCTGGTGGACTATGCCGAGGAAGGCAATCAGCTCTGGACCTGCCCCGGGCATAATGGTGGCGTGTTCTACAGCCGCAGCCCTATCGGCCGGGTGTTCATGGAGCATCTGGGCGAAGCAGTGTTTCGTGACGACCTCGACAATTCGGTGCTCGACCTCGGCGACCTGCTGACCCATGAGGGCCCCGCGCTTGCTGCACAGAAGGAGGCAGCCAAGATCTTCGGTGCCGAGAAGACGTATTTCGTGCTGAACGGTACCTCCACTTCCAACAAGGTTGCGCTCTCCGCGCTCGTTACCGACGGCGATCTCGTGCTGTTCGACCGCAACAACCACAAGGCCGCCCATCATGGCGCCCTGATGATCTCCGGCGGCATTCCGGTTTACCTGCCGACCAAACGCAACGTCCATGGGCTGATCGGTCCCATGGATTTTGCGGCCATGGACGAGGACGCCCTGCGAGAGCGCATCCGTACCCATCCGCTGGTGAAAGATCCCGATGCTTATAAGAGGCCGCGTCCGTTCCGCGTCGCGGTGGTGGAGCAGTGCACCTATGACGGCACGATCCATAATGCCGAAATGATCCTCAAGCGCATTGGGCATCTGTGCGACTATATCCTCTTCGACGAGGCTTGGGCGGGCTTCATGAAATTTCACCCGCTATATGCCGGACGCTTTGCCATGGGTCTTGCTGAACTTGGTCCCGATGCGCCGGGCATTATCGCCACGCAGTCCACCCACAAGCAGCTCGCGAGCTTCTCGCAGGCGTCCCAGATTCACATGAAGGACCGGCATATCTCTGGCCAGAAGCGCCGCGTGGAGCATCGGCGGTTCAACGAGAGCTTCATGCAGCACGCCTCGACCTCACCCTTCTACCCCTTGTTCGCGTCACTCGACGTCGGGGCGCAGATGATGAAGGGGCGCTCGGGCGAAGTGCTTTGGGACGACACGATCCGTCTCGGCATTGAGCTGCGCAAGAAAATCCGGGCCGTGCGCCGCGAGTTCGAGGAGAAGGAACCTCGCACCGAACGTCGCTGGTTCTTCGAACCTTTCGTGCCGGACCGGGTGTCGATCCCGGACGTGTCCAGCCCCGGCGCTGTGCATGACGTGCCATGGGAAAGCGTCACCACCGACCAACTCGCCACCAATCCTGCCTTCTGGCACCTGACGCCCGGCGCGACGTGGCACGGTTTTCCCGGAATGGAACCGGGCTTCGCCATGACCGATCCCAACAAGCTCACCCTTCTCACCCCTGGCTTTGATCGGGCGACCGGCACCTACACCGAGCACGGCATTCCAGCGCCCGTGGTCGCGCAATACCTGCGCGAAAACCGCATCGTGGCGGAGAAGAACGACCTCAACTCCCTGCTGTTCCTCCTCACCCCTGGCGTAGAGGCCAGTAAAGCCGGGACTTTGATCAGCGGCCTCGTCGCCTTCAAAAGGCTCCACGACGACAATGCGCTGCTGGAGGAGGCAATCCCGGAATTCTATCGTCGCCGGCCGAAGCGCTATGCAGGAGTGCGGCTGCGCGACCTGTGCGGAGAGATGCACCGCTTCTTCCGCCAAGCCAATGTCAGCGCGCTTCAGACGAAGCAGTTTTCGGCGGCCCACCTGCCGCCGATCGTCCTCTCTCCCCATGATGCGGCGCGCTGCCTGGTGCGTAATGATGTGGAGTATCTGCCGATCGACGCCATTGCCGGCCGCATCGCAACAACGCCATTCGTGGTCTACCCCCGGGCATCGCCACCATCGTGCCCGGCGAGCGGCTGACGGATGAGGCGCAACCCATGATCGACTATCTCAAGATGTTTGAAACTTGCTTCAACACCTTCCCCGGTTTTGAAGTGGAGATTCAGGGGGTCTATCGCGAGACTGATGCAACCGGCCGCATCCGGCTTTATACCTATGTCGTAGCGGAATAGGCTGGGAAGTTCAGGTCAGTCATGGAGCAGGACAAAACAATCGTCATTCGCCCATCCCGGGATAGCGACGTCGATGCCATGTTGGCGATCTATCGCCGCCACATTCGCCGCGGCATCGAGGATGGAGTTGATGATAGCGACACGCCGCAACCGGATGATCTGCGAGAGCGGCGCAAGAATTTAAAGAACCGCCGCTTCCCCCATGTCGTTGCGATCAAGGGCGGAGAGGTTGTAGGCTATGCCTATGTGGTGCTGTTCCGCAAACGTCCGGCCTATCGTTACACCGTCAAGCACTCGATCTATGTGCATCACGACCATATCGGCCAGGGCGTCGGGAGCCAGCTTATGCGCGGGCTGATCGACGCCTGCGCGGCTGCCGGCTTCCGGCAGATGATCGGCTATATCGATGGCGACAACGTTGCTTCGCTCGCCCTGCATGAACGATTCGGCTTCGTTCGTGTTGGCCTATTGCCAGGAGTCGCTTACCGTTACGGCCGTTGGGCGGACAGCGTGATGGTCCAGCGCTCACTCGGCTCCGGCTCGACCACCCCACCACCGCCGCCAGCGCTTTCCACTCGTTAAAATGAACGGGATTGATGCATGCAGTGTATCTTGGAGTTCTCGACGTTTATCAACCAAAGACAGCGACTGCTGATTTGACAATGATACCACCATCCGGACTTCTGCGCATTTGACGGCCGGTAGCAGCATGAACGCCGTCCGTTAGCGCTTCCGCAAAGTGCTCTTCGTTGACGATTTCAATTCCAGGTCCACTCAAAACGCATGCATGAAGCTACGAAGGTAGCTACTGAGCTGCGGACTAAGATAGCCTCCTTCTTGGACGAGCAAAGTAGGCAATCCGAGACCCCGAAATCGACTTCCCGCTACGGAAAAGCCGTCATGGGTGACTTTAAATGCCGACACGGGATCATATTCTGCCGCATCCAAACCGAGAGACACCACTAGTGCCTCGGCTCCATATTGCTGCACTTTCGCCAGAGCTCGGTCAACGGCTCCCAGCCACACACTATCTTCGGTTCCCATCGGGAGTGGTTGATTAAAATTGAGATTCTTGCCTGGTCCATCGCCGGTTTCGTTCGCATATCCCGCATAGTATGGAGCAGCTTCCGACGGATCGACATGAATGGAGCAAAACAATACATCCGCTCGCTCCCAGAATATAGATTACGTGCCGTTGCCGTGATGAACGGCGTTGGTGCATGGGTCACAAGGGGAGCGGCTTTCTGTCTTTGAAGCAGACGCTATACCTTTGCTGCTTGGCAGCGGACGGAATTCGGGCGAGCGCATGCCAGCATGCGATTGAGGGCGGCGCAGCCGATGGCGACCTCGGTCTGTTGCGCGCCGAATGAGCGTGCCCGTAGTCGGTGTCCGATGATCGATTTGTATCGGCCGATGGCGGTCTCGACCAGCGAGCGCTTGCCATAGCCGGTCGTTGCTTGCCATTTCATCCGACCGTGCGCCTTGATCGCTTCGATGTATCGGTCTCGCTGACTGGCGATCCCCGTTTGCGATCTGTCGATCGCGTTTGATCAAGGTGGAATGACGACGACAGCATCGGCGCAATGACGACCGACGGCATCATAGCTCGGTTCACCATCATAGGCGCCGTCGGCCGTGAACTGGCTAATCGGTCGATCGATCTCACTGAGCAGCGGTTCGACCTGTGAGGCGTCGCCCGCATTCTGATCGGTCATGTTTTGAGTGATGATTTCGCCAGTGTCGGCGTCCAGCGCAAGGTGCAATTTGAGCCAGCGCCGACGGGATTTAGCACCGTGCTTCTCCGCCAGCCACTGGCCGGCGCCATAGACTTCGAGCCCTGTGCTGTCGATGAGAATGTGAACTGGTCCCGTTTTTGCAATGCTACGACCATTTGGCCTGTTCATCGATCGCCATGTCCGTGCCCGCCGGCTCAGCGCGGTGTGATCGGGCACGGCGAGATCCAACCCCATCAATTTGAGCGCCGACACCAGCAAGCCCTCCGCCTCTCGCAAACGCAGGCCGAACACCAGGCCCAGCGTCAAGGCGGTCTCGATCGCCAGATCAGAATAGCGAGGCTGGCCGCCGCGTGTCGTCCGCTTCGGCGCCTGCCAGGAAGACGCTTCCGGTGTTATCCAAAACGTCAGACTGCCGCGACGGCGAAGGCCAGCTTCGTATTCTGCCCAGTTCGTCACCTTGAACTTCATCTTGCCGATACGATGGCGGCGGGGGCATTGTGTTTGATGGGCATAGTGGTGGCACGAGGTTGAGGCGATCGCAGCCGATTATCCCATCATCGATAAACGATCCGTGCACCAACGCCACCCGGCAACAATTCCGCCGTGGCCTGATTGCCACACAATTCCTCATGCTCTCCATCAATGAGAAAATGCCGGTGCCATCAGCGGATCCTCACCAACTATCTCGATAAGAAAATCGAGAACGGTCCTAATACGCAGCGGCAGGTTTCGGCGCGACGGATAGACGACACTAATCGCGAGCCGGCTCGGCGGAAACTCAGGCATGACGTTTACCAGCCTTCCTTGCTCGATCTCAGATCCGACAAGAATGTGGGACAGTACGGCAAGACCATTACCGGCGAGCACCGCTCGGTAAACGGCAACCGAATTGCTGGCGTTAAAGCGTGGCGCGATGCGCACTGTAACGTCATCGGAGCCATTGGAAAATGACCATAACCGGGCGTTTCCGGCACGACTATAACAGATGCAATCATGTGCGGTGACATCGTCCGGCGTTTTAGGTTCGGCTCGCCCTTGCAGATAGGAAGGTGCGGCGACGAGAAAGGCCGTCGTCCAACCAATTCTGCGACACATCAGACTACAGTCCGAAACCGCCCCGAGACGCACTTCGAGATCGATCCCCTCTCCGACTAGATCGGATGGCTCTTCGCGAACGAGCAAGTCGACGGAAAGCCCCCGATGGCGTTCGAGCAACACCCCAAGCCGGTCGCTGACGTAAAGCCCGAGCGGAGTGGGCAAAGCTAGCCGTACCTTGCCGGCCACAGCTCCTCCACCGCGACACGTCGTTTCACTCAAAGCCTCCGCTGCTTCGATGACCTTAAGCGCCATCGGGATGATCTGCTCACCCTCGGCCGTCAGAGCTAATGCGCTCGTCGTGCGATGCAGAAGACGTGTGTTGAGATGTGCCTCCAGCGCCGAAATCTGTCGGGAGACCGCAGGCTGCGTCAAACTGAGGTCAACCGCCGCGGCGGAAAAAGAGCCGGCCTCCACCACTCGCATGAATGTTTGCAATGCGCCTACGATATCCATTCCCCACCGCCCCATACTTTTCAGCATAAGCCTTATGTCCAAAGCTTAGTCCGTCAGCGCTTTACTGTCCAGCTATTAAGGATATCATATATCCATAAGGACACTATATATCCTTAATAATGGAGCCGACCATGACACAGCGCTTGAACTATGCCCAACAATCCCCGGAACTTTTCAAGAAGCTCTCGGAACTCAGCATGGCCCTGAAGGACAGTGCTATTGAACCGAAGATCCATGATCTCGTGCAAATCCGCGCATCGCAAATCAACGGCTGCGCCTTCTGCCTGGACATGCATGTGAAGGAAGCCAAGATCCATGGCGAAAGTGAGCTCCGGCTCTACCACATCGCCATCTGGCGGGAATCCAATCTCTTCGTGCCCCGGGAACGTGCCGCGCTTGCCTGGACGGAAGCCGTGACGAAACTGCATGAGGGCGGCATTCCCGATGAGCTCTACGAGCGCGTGCGCGGTCAGCTTTCCGAGAAAGAAATCTCCGACCTCACCTTCGCGATCATGGTCATCAACGCGTGGAATCGTTCCAGCATTGCCTTCAAAGCCGTGCCCGGCTCGGCCGACAAGGCGTACGGCCTCGACAGGGCCGGTCTCAACTAAGCCTTTCGCCCAGCAGCCCCGTGAACAATGCCCGGCCGCACGAGTGGCCAAGGAACACCCTTGAACATCGCCATCCGCGCTGGAACCGGCCTGACCGGTTCAAAGACCGCAATCAACAGGAGACAGACATGACCATACAGAACACTTCTCATCCCATTAAGTCGCCCCCCGACGAGCTGGTTCCGTCGCGCTACGCGGTGCGGATCGGCGAGATCGACGTGCTGGTGGTGAGCGACGGCGTGCTGCCGCTGCCAACCAAGATGTTGGGCTACAATGCCGACCCGACCGAACATGCGGCATGGCTGGACGGCATGTTCCTGCCGCCGGACGCTTTCGATTGGGCACTGAACGTGGTCGTGGTGCGTAGCGGCGACCAGACCATTCTCATCGACGCCGGCTTGGGTTTGGACCCAGATCTGAACCTGCCGCGGGCCGGGCAATTGATCAAGCGACTGGAGGCTGCCGGCATAGACCTTGGCTTCGTGACCGACGTCGTGCTGACCCACATGCATATGGACCATGTTGGCGGCTTGCTCGTCGACGGGGTGAAGCAACGGCTGCATCCAGACCTGCGAATCCATGTGGCAGCAGCCGAGGTCAAATTTTGGGAGTCGCCCGATTTCTCTCATGTGTCGATGCCCCCCGGATTCCCGGACGCGCTTCGAGCGACCGCCAAGCGGTTCAGTAAAGAATACGAGAGCCAGCTGCGATTGTTCGATGACGAGCACGAGGTAGCGCCAGGCGTCGTAGTCTCTCGAACCGGCGGCCACACACCCGGACATAGCGTGGTCCGCGTGGCGTCCGGCAAAGACCGCCTGATGTTCGCTGGCGATGCCGTGTTCGCTGTCGGGTTCGAGCATCCCGACTGGTACAACGGCTTCGAACACGACCCGGAAGAAGCAGCTCGCGTTCGCGTTCGTCTTTTGCGGGAATTGGCGGAGACCGGCGAACTTCTGGTGGCCACCCACATGCCGTTCCCCTCCGTCGGCCACGTCGCGGTCGATGGCGACCACTTTCGTTGGGTGCCGGTCTTCTGGGACTACTGAGCACTTGTTGGTCGGGCAGAGCCGACCGCGAAGCCTTCGCGGTCGGCACGGCGCATACGATCTGCGGCTTCGATGGGGCCGCCCCGAACCACAACTACCGGCAACAATAAAACAGTGCGGCGCATAAAGTGCCGTGAATGGAGAAGCTCATGAAAATCGTCATCATCGGCGGAACCGGCCTGATCGGCTCAAAGACGGCCGACCGCCTTCGCAAGCAGGGCCATGAAGTCATCGCCGCCGCTCCGAGCACCGGCGTCAATACGATTACCGGTGAAGGTCTCACCGAAGCATTGACCGGCGCCTCCGTCGTTATGGATCTGGCAAACTCGCCATCCTTCGAGGACAAGGCAGTGCTCGAATTCTTTGAGACATCTGGCCGCAATCTGGCGGCGGCAGAAAAGGCGGCCGGCGTGAAGCATCACATCGCCCTTTCCATCATCGGGGTCGATCGCCTACCCGAAAGCGGCTATATGCGCGCCAAGGTCGCTCAGGAGAAGATCATCCGGGAATCCGGCATTCCCTATACGATCGTCCATTCGACCCAGTTCATGGAATTCCTCAGCGGCATCGCCCAGTCCGGCACGGTCGGCGATACGGTGCGTCTGTCACCAGCCTATGTGCAGCCGATCGCGTCCGACGATGTGGCCGACAACATGACCGTTGTTGCGAACTCGGCGGCCATCAACGGCGTCGTCGAGATCTCCGGTCCGGAACGTGCTCGGCTGAATGAGCTTGTTGCCCGCTATCTCACGGCGATGGGCGATGCGCGGAACGTCGAGGCGGATCCGGAAGCCCGCTATTTCGGCGCCAGGCTGGACGACGGCTCGCTCGTTTCCGACAACAATCCGCGCCTCGGCCGCATCACCTTCGAGCAGTGGTTCGCAACCTCTGCCCGCAAATGACCGGAACCGACAAGAACCCAGGCGCCGTAACACCTCTCTCTCAAGAAAGGAATTCGATATGCTAAAGTCAATTCTCGGCCTCGCCCTGGCCGCTCTTCTATCCACTACGGCTGTTGCTCGTGATGCAGGCGAGAAGGATGCAAAAGTCACGCTGGTTTACGAGCACGAACTGCCGAACGTTCCCGGCAAGAGCATCAAAGGCATTCTCGTGGAGTACGGGCCGGGTGGCTTTTCCGAGGGCCATACCCATCCAAGCTCCGCCTTCATCTATGCAACTGTCCTGGAAGGGGCGATCCGCAGCCAGGTCAATGACGGTCCGGTGAAAGTCTATAGAGCCGGAGAGAATTTCTCCGAAATGCCCGGCGATCGTCATGGCGTCAGCGAGAATGCCAGTAAGACCAAGCCGGCGAAACTGCTGGCCGTCTTCGTCGTCGATAGCAGCCAGAAAGAACTGACCTTCCCAATCAGGAAATAGCCGGATGCAGGATGGGTGCTTGAGGCGCCCGTCCCTCCCCGCCTTCAGGAAATCATCGTCGGTGAGCCCCATCATGTTTGGTGAAGATCATTCCCTGCCGCTCGTCCTTATCAATCTTCTAGGGCTCGCCGGTATTCTCATTTGGCATATTCAAGGGCGCCGTCATCCAACCGCCCGCCTTGTCGTGCAGATCCTGTTTTTCGCAGGCATGAGCCTCGTGCTTTGGCTCGCCGGCATTTCGCCCTATTATCTCGATGATGGCGAGCTCCAGGGTGCCGGCGTCCTGCTTGCCAAGTCTGCCAGGGTGCTTTGGTGGCTGCATCTTGCGTGGACGATGATCGGCTTCGTCCACATCTATCTCACCCTGAACCGCCGGCCTCAGGAGGCGCATCTTCTTCAGGATTTGATCGTCGGCGTGGTCTATCTCGGCGTCGCATTGTCGGTCATCGGTTTCGTCTTCGGCGCACCGATCGGGCCGTTGATTGCCACCTCCGGTGTTGTCGTTGTCATTATCGGTCTTGCTCTGCAGAACACGCTGGCCGATGTCTTCTCCGGGATCGCGCTTGCACTCGGCCGCGCCTACGTGATCGGCGATTGGATCCAGCTTGCCGATGGCACCGAAGGGCGGGTCGTTGAAACCAACTGGCGCTCCACCAACCTGCTCTCGGGCGGGAATAATGTCGTCGTGCTGCCGAATGGCGTCCTGGCGAAACAGGGCGTTACCAACCGCAGCCGCCCGGATGAATCGCACCAGATATCGTTGATGATGCGAGTTTCCGCCGCCCACAAGCCGCGGCTCGTCGAAGAATTTATGCTCGCGGTTCTGCAGGGCTGCGAAAGGATCGTCATAAACCCGCCGCCGGCCGTCGCGCTCAAGACCATCGATGCGATTGCCATCGAAGTCGAGTTGCTATTCCGCGTGGCGAGCGCGGCAAGCCGCATGTCGGCCCAAAACGAGATCATCGATCTCATCTACGAACATTGCAGGACGAATGGAGTGTCATTGGCGATGCCGGCACAAAGCCTCGTCTGCGTCCCCATGGGCGACCCCAAGGAGCGGGCTGCTCTCACGGCGATTTCATCCGGCGCGCTCTAGCACCCATTCGAAGGAGCTCTTCCAGAGTTGCGGCGGGATTTCCTGCGACAGGATGCCGACGAGGTCGGACAATCTGACACCGCGCAGTTTCTCCCGCCAGGCCTCATCCGCCTCCCACATGATGCGGGCAACCGCGCACGGGCTGCTTTCGCAATAATCCTTCGGCCGGCACGGATTGTTGGCCCTGATATTGCTGCAGATAAAGGTACGCTGCCGGCCTTCCACGGCTTCAACGATTTCGAGGAAATTGATATCCGCCGGAGGCTTTGCCAGTCGGTAGCCGCCGGACGGACCAAGAGACGTGTCGACAAGGCCCGCGTGCGACAGGCCCTGAAGGGCCTTGGAAAGATATTCCTTCGGAAGCCCATGGAATTCGGCAAGTGCTTTGGTCGAGAGATAGCGACCATCGGGCAGACCGGCAAGAATGGCGCAGCAATGGAGCGCCCATTCGACTTGGCTTTTTAAAATCATGAATTCATTTCCAAGGCCTCTGCACGCCTATCAAGGATAACGAATATCCTTATTTGATCCCCATGTAAACAAAAGGTGGAATCATTGACCACCTCACCCAATGCCGAACCTCGGCAGGTGGAATAACTCTACGGGTTTCGCTCCGCGGCAACATAGCCCGCACGATTCCTGCTGTGCGACCGATTGCATCAAGACGAGCAACTCGACGAGGGTCAGAATGCCGGTCTTGAGTAGATTCGAATTTCCGATCTATTGATCGATATCCCGCACGCGGCATATTGCATGCCTCGGTTTGATTGCCTTTTCTTTCACTTGGTCATCGTCCTCGCTCCCGCTCCACTAGATTGCGCAATGGTGCCATTTAGTAAAAATGCCATTCCGATAATTGACGCACCTTGCTGACGCGGCTGATAGCCTCTGTCTCGCCGGCGGGACCATTCTTGGGTACTTTTCGCAGCGCGCAAATACTCGCCATTCAGAGATGTACCCGGATCAATGCTCTTTGGCTGCAGCGAAAATAATAGGCAAAAGCTATTGTCATAAAAATGAAATAGGTATTTCCTATAATTCTGCTCACCGTACCCTTCTTAAAGGGATCTCCCAAGCACGAGAGCAGGGCCGGAAAGATCGCGAACCCACCGGGGGGTCCGCGCAATTCAACAAGAGGGAAAAGATCATGACAGCAAGATCTATACTGTTGGCTGCCGGCGTTGTTGCTGCAGCGGCGCTGCCGGCGATGGCGGCGGATAATGTCGTCACCATCTACAGCGCGGATGGACTTCATGACGGAACGCCGAGCTGGTTCGGCAACGAGTTTGACGCCTTCACAAAGGCCACCGGCATCAAGGTACAATATGTCGAGGGCGGTTCGAGCAGCGTTGTCGATCGCCTGGCGAAAGAGAAATCCAACACGCAGGCGGACGTTCTCGTCACGCTCCCACCCTTCGTGCAAAAGGCTGCCGCCGACGGCCTGCTGCAGGCCTATGAGCCGGCCGGCGCGGACAAGATCGACACCCGCGACAAGGATCCGAAAGGCCTCTACGTTGCACTGGTCAATAACTATCCCAATTTTATCTACAATGCCTCGATCCTGACGACCGCTCCCACGGCCTACAGCGATCTGCTCGATCCGAAATTCAAGCAGAAAGTCCAGTATTCGACGCCCGGCCAGGCCGGCGATGGCACGGCGCTGATGCTGCAGGCGTTCCACGCGTTTGGCGGCAAGGATGAAGGCCTTGCATATTTGAAGAAGCTTCAGGTGAACAATCTCGGCCCTTCGGCTTCCACCGGCAAGCTCACGGCGCTCGTCAACAAGGGCGAACTCTATGTTGCCAACGGCGATCTTCAGATGAACCTGGCGCAACAGGCCGACAATCCGAACATCAAGATATTCTTCCCGACCGGTCCGGACGGCAAGAAGACGGCATTCTCCCTTCCTTATTATATCGCGCTGGTCGCCGGCGCCCCGGACAGCGAAAATGGCAAGAAGCTGATCGACTTCCTGCTGACGGCGGAAGCCCAGAAGGACGTGAGCGCTGTCGCGCAGGGCCTGCCGGTGCGTACCGACATTCATCCGACAGACGAGAATTTCGCCAAGCTCCATGCCATCATGGAAGGCGTGGAGATCTGGTCGCCGGATTGGGCCAAGGTTCTGGCCGATCTGAAGCAGGACATCGCCGACTACAAGCAAGCGGTATCGGGGAGCTGATATGTCCTCGATCACGGTAATGGCAGAGAAGAAAGGTGCAGCCGCCACGGCTGCACCCGAGACACAGGGCGGCAGTCGGATCGGTTTTGAGAACGTATCGGTTGCCTATGGCAGCCTCGTGGTGCTCGATTCCCTGACCTTGACCGTCAATCCGGGCGAAATCGTCGCGTTGATCGGTCCCTCGGGATCGGGCAAAACGACGGCTTTGAGGACGGTCGCCGGTTTTGTGCGCCCGTCGGCTGGGCGCATCACCATCGGCGACCGCGACGTCACGCATCTGGCGCCCTATGACCGCAATATCGGCATGGTCGTCCAGAACTACGCCCTATTCCCGCATTTGCGGGTGGAGGAGAACGTGGCGTTCGGGCTTCGTGCGCGCCGCTTGCCGGAGGACATCATTCGGTCGCGCGTGCCTGAATCCCTGGCCATGGTCGGCATGGCGGCCTATGCCAAGCGCTACCCGCGCGAGCTGTCCGGCGGCCAGCAGCAACGCGTCGCCATTGCCCGGGCGATTGCGATCCGGCCGCAGGTGTTGCTTCTCGACGAACCTCTTTCGGCGCTCGACGCACAGATCCGCCGTTCGATGGTCGACGAGATCGCCAAGCTGCATCGCGATCTGCCGGCGCTGACCGTTCTTTACGTGACGCATGATCAGTCCGAGGCGCTGACCCTCGCCAACCATATCGGCATTATGCGCGACGGCAAGCTCAGGGCCTTCGGCGACACGCAGTCGCTGTTTCGCCACCCCCCGAACCGCTTCGCCGCCGAATTCCTGGGGCGCGCCAACCTGCTTCCGGTGAGCGGATTGAGCCCGCTCGATGGCAATCGGGCACGGGTCGGTTTCGGCAATACCGCGCTGTCGGCACAAAATCATCATGGCATGCCCCAAGGCAGCGATTGTCTGTTGTGCGTGCGACCGCACGATTTCAAGTTGCAGCAGGCCCGCGACGATTCAAACTCGCTGACAGGCATCGTACGCAGCGTCCAGTGGCAGGGCGACGTGCACAACATTACCTTCGACGCCGGCGGTCACGAATTGCGAATGACCTCCATGCCAATGAGCGAACCGCCCCAGCCCGGCGCCTCGATCGAAGTGCATTTTTCCGCCGCCGATGTGACGCTCGTGCCGGAGGATAGCAGACATGGCTGAGCTCGCCGTCACGGCGCCCGCGCCCAAGATGACATTGGGTCGGTTCTGGATCGCCCCACCGCTGCTACTGCTGGCGTTGCTCTTCCTCTATCCCCTGGGATTGATCATACGCCAATCTCTCGGCGATGGTGAGGTCCTGTCATCGGCCGCTTTCGCCGAGGTGCTCGGCTCGCACGAGTTTCGTGACGGGCTCCGGCACACCATCGTCATCGCCATCGGCGCCACGGCCGGTTGCCTTCTCCTCGGCTTCGTCTTCTCGCTCGTAATCGCCTTCGTTCCGTTTCCCGGCGCGAAATTGGCGAGCCGGCTGATCGATACCTTCGTCGCCCTGCCCACCTTCCTCGTCACCCTCGCCTTCACCTTCATCTACGGATCGGCGGGTCTTCTCAATGAATCACTGATGAGGCTGATGCATACCGATCTGCCGCCGCTTGATTTTCTTTATTCGCAATGGGGTGTCATCCTTGCGGAAGCGACGGTCTATACGCCTTTCGTCATGCGCCCGCTTCTGGCGTCATTCTCGCTGATCGATCAGGCGCAAATCGAAGTGGCGAGCAGTCTCGGCGCAAGGCCCTGGCGCATCGTCCGGCAGATCATTTTACCCGCAGCACTTCCGGCGTTGGTCGCCGGTGGCAGCCTTTGTCTGCTTCTGACGGTCAATGAATTCGGCGTCGTGCTGTTCATCGGCGCCAAAGGCGTGATCACGCTGCCGCTGTTGATCTATGGGAAAGCCATCCAGGAATTCGATTATACGACCGCCTGCGTCATAGCAGTGGTCAACATCGTTCTCTCCCTGGGTCTTTATAGTCTCTATCGCGTCGCAATAGCGCATTTGGGAGCTGGCCGTGCTGGTGTGGTCTAAAACAGGGCGATTTGCCGTCTGGGCGGTGGCCGTACCGCTGTTCCTGGTCATCTACGGCCTTCCGGTCGCCGTGATCGCGCTTGCAAGCATCAGCGGCCAGTGGAACGATATACTGCCCAGCCATCTTACGCTGGCGCACTATGCAAATGCTTTCAGGAGCGATTCTTTCACAAACCTGAAATCCAGCATCTGGACCGGCATCATCGCGAGCGCCGCGGCGCTGGTGAGCGGTACATGGGCGGCACTTGCCTTGCGCGAACTTAAGCCGCTGCCGAAGCGATTGCTGGATCTGTTCTTCTTCATTCCGAGCGCGGTACCGTCCGTGTCGGTCGGACTGGGGATGCTTGTTGCCTTCAGTCATCGGCCTTTGCTGCTGAACGGCACATGGCTGATCGTGCTGATCGCGCATTTCGTGCTGATATCCGCATTTACCTACGGCAATGTAACGGCGGGTCTGTCGCGCCTGCCGAATGATTGCGAGCAGATTGCCGAAAGCCTCGGCGCGCGACCCTTCTACAAGCTTCGCCGGGTAACCTTGCCGCTCCTCATGCCCTATCTGGTTGCCGCCTTCAGCCTTAGTTTCGCGATGTCGATGGGCGAACTCGGCGCAACAGTGATGGTCTATCCGCCAGGCTGGGTGACGCTGCCGGTCAATATCTTTGCGCTCTCCGATCGCGGAGCGATCTTCGATGCGGCGACGCTGACGATGATCCTCGGTGCAGCGACACTAATCGTGCTTCTCGCGTTGTCGCGACTGTCGACGAAGGCGATGTTGCGCTGAGCCAGGGCACCGGTGATCCCAGGGCTAGGCAAAGCCCCGAACACGGATTGTTTGCTTAGGCTAAGCGGCTCATCTAAGAGGTGTGTTGCGGCGAAGCGAACGATGGAGAATATCGAGCATGGCGTCCCCGACCCTTTCTCAAATGAGAGCCGTTGACGCTCTTGCGCGAACGGGCAAGTTTTCCCGGGCCGCCGAAGCCCTGGGAATCAGTCAGCCGTCGGTCTCCACGCAAATCCAGTCGTTCGAGGAGCTTTGCGGGACGCGCGTCTTTATTCGCGACGGACATACCATTCATGTCGCCCCGGCAGCCGTCGATCTCATCGCCAAGATCAAGATTGCGCTAAAATGCGTCGACGAGGTCGAAATGGCCATAACGGACAAGACGGCCCTGAAGAGCGGGCTTCTTTCGGTTGGCTTCAGTGCACACCGCCTTATCATGCCGACGCTGACAGCGTTCGTGCGCAAATATCCCGGGCTGCGCCTGACGACGCATGGCGGGCCATCGCTGGAACTGGCGGACGCGGTTTTGTCGGGCGAACTGGACGTCGCCACGATTTCCCAGGCCGTACCGGACAAGCGGTTTGCATCGTTCAAACTGTTTGACTCGCGTGTCGCCATTTATGGCCGCAAAGATCACCCGCTTTTGAAGAAGGGGCAGTTGAAGCTCACGGATCTGGATGGACAGGATATGGTCCTCTGGAATCGCGCTTCCGGAACCCGGACGGTGATCGAGGAAGCGGCCAATAAATACGGTGTAGAATTGAAACCGGTTCTGGAAGTCGCAACCCTCGACGTTGCTTACGCTGCGGCGGCGGCGGGGATAGGCCTTGCCATTTCCATCGAGGGCGAGGTTCGCGCCGACGAACATATCGACGTCGCACCGCTTGTCGAGCCTGAGTTGGCAATCGGACATTATCTGATCGCCTTGCCGGAGTGCCGTAACCATTCCACCGTCAATGCCTTCTTCGAGGTGGCGAAGGAATCCGGTTCTTCGGCAGATGGTCCAATCCCGAGATAGGCCACCTGCAAATTTATAGTTTTTGCCTATAAATTCAAAATATTCATATCATTGTCATATATAATGAGCTATGGTCACCCCATAGCGCAATCGACTGCGGCCGATTTACTTGTCGTCCCCGACAGTGATCGCGGCGGATGGTTTTCTGCAGCCAGATATGGCCGGACGAGAATGCCTGTGCCGCAAGTTGTAAGGATTTAAAATATGACGGTTGAGTATGATTTAGCGGTCGTCGGTGCGGGTATTGTCGGCCTCGGTGTCGCATTGGCGGCGTCGCGGCAGGGTAAGAAAGTCGTCGTCATCGAGCGCAATGCCAAGGCAATCGGCGCCTCCATCCGCAATTTCGGTTTCATCACCGTGAGCGGTCAGAAGGCCGGCGATCACTGGGCGCGCGCCATGCGAAGCCGGGATATTTGGGCAGAGGTGGTCGAAGAGGCGGGTATTGCCGTTCACCATCGCGGAGCGCTGCTGCCGGCAAGACGCGACGAGGCGGCCGAGGTTCTGGAGGCCTTTCTGAAAGGACCGATGGCGGCTGGTTGCCGGATGGTCAGCAAGAAAGAAGCGGCTGAAATCGTTCCCGCGCTGCGGCTTTCTGATGTCAGATCGGTCCTCTACAGCCCGCATGAGCTGCGGGTCGAATCCATGGATGCACTGCCGAAACTCGCTCTTTGGCTTGCCGCAAAGCACGGCGTCGAATTCCGCTGGAACACGGCGGTGCGCGCCATCGAGGGCCCGCGCATCGAAACCAGCCGCGGCATCGTGCATGCCGACGCCACCATCGTCTGCCCCGGCGATGATTTCTCGGCACTCTATCCGGAACGGATCACCCCGCATGCGCTCTCCGTCTGCACCCTGCAGATGCTGCGTGTCGCGCCTGCCACGCCTGCCCCCTTCGGCGCCGCCGTCATGTCGGATATGAGCCTTGCCCGTTATGAAGGCTTCGCCGCGCTACCGGAAGCCGAAGCTTTAGCAAAGCGGCTGGATGTCGAGGAGGCCGAAAGCCGCGCCGCCGGCATACATCTGATTGCCGTGCAATCCGGCGATGGCTCGTTGGTCGTCGGTGACAGCCATGTCTATGGCGACGCGCAGGCGCCTTTCGCGGAAGTACGCCTCGATGATCTCATCCTCGCCGAATTCGACCGGGTGTTCGATCTGCCGGGCCGGCAGGTGGTCAACCGCTGGATCGGCACCTACGCCTCTTCCAAGGAGCACACGGTCCTCGTGGATCGGCCGGCTGAGAATGTCCGGATCGTCATGGTGACGGGCGGAACGGGCGCATCGACGGGCTTTGCCCTTGGCGAACAAGTTATTGGCGATCTCTTCGGGTCGCATTCGGTTTATCAGGAGATTACACAATGAGCGGCTTGAAGGCAGTTGTGTTCGATTGGGCGGGCACGGTTATCGACTTTGGATCTTTCGCCCCCATGGGCGTGTTCGTCGAGGTGTTCGCCCGGTTCGGTATCGAGGTGACGATCGCCGAGGCTCGCCAGCCGATGGGACGGCCGAAATGGGATCATATCGATGCCATGCTCAAACAGCCGCGCATTCATGATGCCTGGACGTCCCGCCATGGCAAGGCGCCAGCATCAGCGGATGTCGATGCGATCTACGAGGTCTTTGTGCCGATGAACGAGGAGATCGTCCATAAATTCGCCGATCTCGTGCCGGGAACGCGGGAAATGGCCCAGTCCCTGCGCGCACGCGGCTTGAAGATCGGCTCTACGACCGGATATACCCGCTCGATCATGGAACGGATCCTGCCGCTGGCGAAGGCACAAGGATATGAAGCCGACAACCTCGTCTGTGCTGGCGACCTGCCCGAGGGTCGGCCGACGCCGATGAATATGTACAAGTGCTTTCTCGATCTTAACATTTGGCCCGCGCATGCGGTCGTCAAGGTCGACGACACCGATGTCGGCATCGACGAAGGGGTCGCCGCCGGCTGCTGGACGGTCGGCGTCGCGCTCAGCGGCAATGAGGCCGGCATGACGCAACAGGAGATCGCAGCACTTGCCCCGGACGAACTCGACCGCGTCCGCCAACGTGCCGCTGGCGTGCTGCGCGCACGGGGCGCTCACTACATCATAGATAGCGTCGCTGATTTGCTGCCGGTGATTGACGATATCCAGTCCAGGCTCCTTGCGGGCCAACGGCCTTAAAAAGCGGCGACTTAAAGATAGCGAATGATAGCTCCTGAAGGTGGTTGGCGAATATTACGAACCAAATTCTGCCTAAACATCTCAAGATCATTCCATGATCGCGAATATTGGTTCTGTCGCAAATCGTGCCTTTGGTGATCTAAACCCTTCAAACTGGACCGTTTTTGGTTAGAGTTTTCCGGTGCATTTTCCAAGCAGGGAAAGGAACGGAAGACGATGAAAGCATCGCAGTTTTCGGACGCACAGAAGGCGTTCATTTTGAAGCAGGGTGATGAAGGAGTGTCGGTGGCGGAGATCTGCCGCAAGGCGGGAATTAGCCAGGCGACCTATTTCAACTGGAAGAAAAAATACGCGGGCATGCTGCCGCCGGAGATGAAGAAGCTGAAGCAGCTCGAGGACGAGAATGCGCGGTTGAAGAAGATCGTCGCGGACCTGACGCTGGACCGCGAGATGTTGCAGGACGTCATCCGGCGAAAGCTCTAAGGCCTGCTCGGAAACGCGAGATGGTGAAAGGCATGTGCCGGGATTGGATGATCTCGATCCGGCGTGCCTGTGGGGCACTGAACTTCGATCGGTCGACCTACCATTACACCTCTCGCCGTGCCGATCAGGCCGGTCTGGAACGTCGGATTCGTGCGATCTGCGAAATACGTGTTCGCTACGGCTATCGTCGCGTGCATGTACTGTTGGAACGCGAGGGTTGGGGGCCAACATCAAGCGAACCTATCGCATTTACAGAGACTTGGGCCTGCAGCTGCGCAACAAGACACCGAAGCGACGGGTCAAAGCCAAGCTGCGGGAAGATCGGCAAATGGCCGTTGGACCGAACGATGTCTGGGCCATGGACTTCGTTCATGACCAACTCGCGACCGGCAAGAAACTGCGGGTGCTCACGGTGGTCGACACCTTCTCGCGCTATGTGCCGGTGCTTGATCCACGTCACAGCTATCGAGGTGAAGATGTCGTGCAAACCTTGGAACGGGTATCCCGGAAAGTTGGCTATCCGAAGACGATCCGTGTCGATCAGGGGCTGAGTTCGTGTCTCGCGATCTTGACCTTTGGGCCTATGCCAAAGGCGTCACCTTGGACTTCTCACGCCCCGGCAAACCGACCGACAATGCGTTCATCTTGCGTCGGGGCAATCGATTCACTGGATCGATTGCTTTTCCCTCCTCACGTTCAATGGCCGCTTCCGCGCCGAATGTCTGAACCAGCACTGGTTCCTGACCCTTGCGGATGCCCGCGAAAAGATGGAGGATTGGCGTAGAGAGTATAATGAGTTTCGGCCGCATGGTGCGATCGGCAATAAGGTGCCGATCTCGCTGATGAAATCAGGAGGCGCAACCAGCCCGCCTCCCTGAATGAAGCCGGAAAACTCTAGCCTCAGCTGGTCCAGAAACCTGGGGCGGTTCAAGCCCAGTATGTACTGACATTAAACCCGGATCATCCTGCGGGGGCATGCCAGTTTTCAAGAACGACAATACCTGCCCAATGTCGTATTTGGCTGGGCGCAGAATACCCACCTGTCGTGGCTTTGTCGAAAAGCTACGTCACCGCCAAATTGAACCGAGCAATGAAGGAAATAGCGTGAGTCTTTTTATCCCGTCACCGTTGATACAGGAAAACATAAATTCGGCTGTGGGTTGGATGACCGGCGACGACGACTTTCTCGCTGAGGTCTATCTCAGCTCGCCTACCGCCCGGATACAGATTAATTTTGGTGACACGCATCGGCACGGCGGGGTCGTGCGATTAAAGGCGCTGGAAAAGGCAATCGCTACCGCCAAGGATCATTTGAAATCCCTACCACTAAAGCAGAGGCTCCTATTCAAGCTCGCTTATTCTGGTCGCGGAAATCACCAGCTCTCAACTGATCTTCACCAGACACTAGAATGGGCTGATAGCATCGGGCTGCTCGCTAGCGGGATGATATTCAATCAGGTCTTCAGCAAGAACATTGCGGAGAGCTTTATTTGGCTGGGCTTTCCCGACCCCAAGATTGCAGTGCTTTTCAAGTTGGCAGGGTACGATCATACATTATTTTGACGAAGGATCAAAAGCCGCCGATGGGCGATCGTTGGCATCTGCACATCCCTGGAGCGAAACTCTATGTTGCGCTGTTCGCAACGATACGCCGGTGTCCGGCCAGCGTCCGAAATATGCGACATACTCGGACCCTAATCTCAATGGTCGCCTTGATGTTGGAGTGGACGGCCCCTGAACGGCATCGAAATGTGCCAGAATGAGCTGTTAAGATCTCAATCGAAGGGGCCGCCCATGGACAAGATTATTCGTATTGGCATGGATACGTCAAAACATGTTTTTCAGTTGCATGGCGTGAATGCTGGAGAGAAGCCGGTCTTGCGTAAGAAAATGCGACGCAAGGAGATGATCGACTTCTTCACGACCTGCCCGCCAACTTTGGTAGCGATCGAGGCCTGTGGTGGTTCGCATCATTGGGCACGGCTGCTCGCCTCATTCGGACATGAGGTGAAAATGATCGCGCCACAACTTGCTAAGCCCTACGTCAAGCGGAACAAGAACGACGCGGCCGATGCGGAAGGGCTCTGCGAGGCAATGAGCCGCCCAACGATGCGGTTTGTTCCGGTTAAGACAGTTGATGAACAAGCGGCACTCATGCTGATCGGCGTCCGTACCCGTCTCATCGCCAACCGCACCCAACTCGCCAACGCAATCCGGGGCTACGCCAATGAGTTTGGTGTCTCTGCAGCCAAGGGGCTGGCACATATCCCTCTGCTGCTTGAAAGGATACAAGCCGACGGGACTGTGCCAGAGCTCGCACAGGAATTGTTCATGAGCCAGGCCGAGGAATACGCTCAACTGGAGAAGAAGATTGCGGATGTCGAGGCCAAGGTAAAGGCATGGCAGCGTAACGACGAACGCAGCATACGTCTCAACACCATTCCCGGCATTGGCCCAATCGGTTCGGCTCTTTTGATAATGAAGACACCCGCTCCGGAGCTCTTCAAATCTGGTCGCCAGTTCGCAGCTTGGATAGGGTTGACGCCAAAAGATCACTCGACCGGCGGCAAGCTGCGGCTCGGTGGTATCACGCGAGCCGGCGATGAAGCTCTGCGGGCCGTCTTGGTGGCTGGAGCAACCGCTGTCATTCATCACGCGCGACGATCTGGCAAGGCTTCTCGATGGTTGGCGGAACTGCTCAAGCGCAAGCCGCCTAAACTGGCAGCTGTCGCACTCGCTAACAAGATGGCGCGCATGGCTTGGAAGCTCATGGTCTCTGGAGAGACATACAGCGCACAATCAGGACCAGCTTTGACGGGATGCGCCGCATGAAGATTGGGAAGCAAGAACCGGGACATCCTGATCTTCACCACGTGTTGGTAATACTACAACTTGCAAGATAATAGCAGATGGTGTGATCGATCGATCCGGGACACAGGACACCCCGGGAATCCCATTGGCCCCTCAAGGCCGCCTTGATGTTTGGGACCTGTGTTGCGGAAACCATCTTGGCCAGCGTTCATGTGCGAACGCAACAACAGGCCGGACATATGGACGCAAGCGATCAGATCAAATTATCTCAAACTATCTTGCGAGTCGGGGGCCGTCCACATATGGGATTTGAACCTGAGACGCACCAAATACCACAGCTCCATCCGAGGGGCGCTAAATGGAATGACTTGCCCAATCTTCATGCCCATGGCCAATTCGTATTACAAAAATTGTCTCGTCGTCTTCGATCCGATAAACGATGAGATGCGCTTTGAAGGGATGAATTCTAACGGGCGGATCAATCTCATCCCGTTCGCGCGCGATGCGTGGATTGACAGCTATCAGATCAAATAATGCGAAAAGTTCATCGTGGTAGCGCTTTGCCTGGCCTGCTGCGAACATACGGACACCTTGCTCGGCGATCGCAATAATGTCCTCTTCCGCTTCGACAGAAAGCTTAAAACTCATGACTTGCTGGCACGAGCCGTCGCTTCAGCAAAGAGTTCATCCTTTGATCGGATGCCAACACCACTTTGGAGCCCGGCCTCGACGAAGCTTTGCATGGCGGCGATCTTGTCGTTTCGTGTCTGGTCGCGGCGGATCAGGTCGCGCACGTAGTCGCTAGCATTCGAATATCGTCCGGTCCTGGCCTGGGCCTCCACCCAGTCCTTCATCGGGCCCGGAAGAGATACGTTCATCGTGGCCATTGATAACCTCCATTTGAAGGCACCATAACCGATTTTGGCAAAGTTTGTCAAAGGCTCGAGCGCCTTGTTGAGATGTGGACCAGTTCGTCTCGATAGCATCAAATTCAATGACTTAGCGACGCTGTGGCGGGGAAGTTGGAATGTCCGCTGTAGTGCAAAGTAGAAATGTCACTTCGCGCTGCATGGATACCGAAGTTTGCGAATGCATTGTGCTTCGAAAGCTGCTGATCCACAATCAGGGCCAGATCTGCATGTCGACGGAACGTATCATCGTCCGTCAGGCGATCGCCGACGCCGAGGCCAAGGGCGCAAAGCTGGTTGCCGGCGGCAAGCGGACCGGCACGGTCGTCGAGGCGACCCTTCTCGATCACGTCACGCCTGACATGCGTGTCTATGCGGAGGAGTCCTTCGGGCCGGTGAAGCCGATCATCCGAGTGGCGGACGAGGACGAGGCGGTGCGTGTCGCCAATGATACCGAATATGGGTTATCGTCGGCGGTCTTCAGCCGCGATGTCCAGCGGGCGCTCGCTGTGGCAGCCCGCATCGAGACGGGGCCTGCCACATCAACGGCCCAACCCTCAACGACGAAGCGCAGATGCCCTTTGGCGGCGTGAAGGGCAGCGGTTACGGCCGCTTCGACAGTAAGGCAGCCATCGCCGAATTCACCGATCTGCGCTGGATCACCATCGAGGATTCGACGCAGCACTATCCGTTCTGAGAAAACAGGCGGCAGGTACTGATCGATAGATTTGCCTGCCGCCTATTGCAGTCGATATTCCGCGTTTGAAGACTGCCGGCTTGGAGCTTGCCAAAACTATCTGGCCCTGTTTCTCCAATGGAGAAGTCGCTGCTCCACAATAGCCAGAAGCAACGACGACAGGCATCCGAGAGCAGCGAGCAGGATGACGCCCGCATAAAGGTCCGGTGCCCGGAACGCCCGCGCGGCAAGCAGGATCCAGTTTCCGAGCCCGTCCCGACCGGCAAGCATTTCGCAGACAATCGCGACGATGAGTGCCACCGTCAGTCCCAGTCGCATGCCCGACAGGATATCGGGGCTGGCGGAGGGCAAGGCGATTTTAACGATTGTTGCGGTTCGCGAAAACCCAAGGGCCCGCCCGACCTCATAAAGCGTCGGTTCGACTGAAGAGAACCCCTGGATCGTGGAAAGCAGCACCGGCCATAACGCGCCGAAGACGATGACGCTCAGGACCATGGCGTCCGTCAGGCCAAGGATAGCGATGGCGACCGGAATGATTGCAGACGCCGGCAGCGGACGCAGGAATTCCAGCATGGGTCCAAGATAACTGCGCAAGGTCGGTGACGTGCCAACGGCCGCGCCGAGCACAATCCCGACAAGCGACGCGACCAGCCATCCCCAGAACATGCGCTCGATCGTCAAAAGAAATTTGGTCAAGAGGTCGCCGGTCGCAAAGCCCTTTATCATCGCACTCCAGGCGCGATCAGGTCCCGGCAGGAAGACCGGCGAGATAAAGCGATGATCGGCAATCCACTGCCACAAGAGCACCAGCAGGGCGGCAACCAGCAGGCCCGAAAACAACGATATGAGCCGGTTCGCTCTCATCAGCGCGCCTCCGGCATGGCTGCTCGCCCGGCATGGCGCTGGAGGACGCCGAACAGCCAATTGAAGCCATAACCGACGATGCCGACCCAGAGCAGATAGGCAAGCATAAGATCAGGTCTCAGAGCTTGCTGGGCAGCGAGAATACCATAGCCCAACCCGAACGGATTGGCGGCGATCTCAACCGTCACCGCCACCACGAGCGCGATGCCGGCGGCAAGACGAAATGCCAGCGTGATGCGGGGCAAGGCGGCAGGAAGGATGATCTTCCATATGCGATCCAGCATCGAGAGCCGCAAGGCGCGCGACACTTCCATCAGGCGTGGTTCTATTCCCGCAAGAGCAGACCGCGTCAGGATCAGCATTGGCCAGATGCAGGAGAATGCGACGATTGCCATCTCCATGCGAAATCCGAAACCGAAGACCAATAAGGCAATGGGGAGCAAGGCGACGGAGGGGATCGGGCGTATCGCCTCGATCGACAATTCCAACGCACCATTGAGAAACGGCACGAGACCAAGGAGAAGCCCGAGGACAAGGCCGATGGCAACACCCAGAAACAGGCCCCCGAAAGCCATTGCCAGCGTATCCAGGGTCGCCATGGCGATCGAACCGTCGGCAATCGCCCGGACCAGCGCCAGAAGAACGGCGCTCGGCGGTGCCACGGCATCGCTGCCGCCGCTCGACAGGCGCGCCACAATTTCCGCGACGATAAGCAACGCCAGCGGAACCGCCAGGGCTTTCATCGTCGCCTTCATCTCTCCGCCTTTTCGATGAAGGCGAAGAGCTCGCGGCGAAGCTTGAGAAACTCCGGAAGCTCCCGGGTGGCGAGTTGGCTGCGCGGGCGCGGCAGGGGAATATCGAAAACCCGGCCGATACGGCCCGGATTCGGCAAAAGTCCGATGACCCTGTCACCGAGATAGATCGCCTCCTCGATGTCGTGCGTGACGAAGAAAACCGTGGCGCCGGTCTCCGAAGCGATCGACAGCATTTCGTCCTGCAGGCTCTGCCGGGTCATCGCGTCCAGCGCGCCGAATGGCTCGTCCATCAGAATGACGTCGGGCTTTTGGGCGAGACAGCGGGCAATCTGCAGGCGCTGCTGCATTCCACCGGACATCTCCGTCGGATACCTGTCCGCATGCGATGCGAGCCCCACTTTGGAAAGCAACGACATGATCTGCTCTTCGCGCTGCCGCACCGGCACGCCGGTCGCCTCGAGCGCCAGGGAAACATTGCCGCGGGCCGTTCGCCAGGGAAGGAGCGCCTTGCCATAATCTTGAAACACGATCGCGACATCGCGGCGCGGGCCGTCCAGTTTCTGGCTCAATACCTTGACGCCGCCGCTGTCCGGTCGCACAAGCCCGCCCGCCATTCGGAGCGCCGTGGTCTTGCCGCAACCCGATGGGCCGATCACGCAGACGATCTCTCCCTTGTTGACGGAAAAGCTCAGATCGGAAATGACCGCGCGATTTCCATAGGAAAGGGAAACGTGTTCGAATTCTATGCTGTGAAACTGTGATGCCAGGGAAATTGTCATTTTACCGTGTTCGCCTGTCCTGAATCATAGACGACATCCAAGGTATGATGGAGATGCGCGGAGAGACGGGCGACCACCGTTTCCTCATCCCGCGCAATCGCCAGGTCCGCAAGCTCCTGATGCTCCCAGAGGAACCAGCTCTTCTCCCTGATCGCACCCATCATCGCGCGGCGATAGCGATAAGCCTGCAGATAGAGGCTGTCATGCAGCGCCAGCATCCGCTCCGAGCCGCAGGCAGCGATCAGCGACCTGTGGAATGCCTTGTGGAGCGTATCGAACTCCGGATTGCCGTCCTGCATCTGCTCGGGGTTGTTCTCCACGTTGCGGCGAAGGCGATGAAGTGCCGCAAGTATTCCCGCCTCCCACGCATCATCCCCCTTCTGCATCGAAAGCCGCAAGGCCTCAGCCTCGATCAGCTTGCGCAGATTGGTGATGTCTTCCAGATCCGCGCGCGAAACGCTGGCGACGCGGAAGCCGCGCTGCCCGACAACGGAAATCAGCCCCTTCGAGACAAGGCGGGAAAGTCCCTCGCGCAGCGGTGTCGCGCCGATACCGTAATGGGCTGACAGCGCGTGGATACCGAGACGCATCTCCGGTTTCCAGCGTCCGGCAAGGATGTCTTGCTCGACTAGGCTGGCCGCCTGTTCGCTCAGGGTGTCGGCGGCTGTCCGCTCACCGTCATCCTGTTCCTGCCACTTGCTTTCCCGTGCCTTTATATCCGTCATTTTTGTATAAGCTTCGCCACATCTGGTTTCGATTGAAGCATGCCCTGCTTGTCCATAACGTCAACCCACCATCCAAGCTCTTCCGGCGTGAGATTGGGGTCGGCAACGGCAACTTTCATCGACGAAAGCACGTCCAGGGAGATCTTCGTAAAGCGGGATATTGCCGCCTTTGCCTTGTCGGGCTGACCATTGACCACGGTCGATGCCTCGGCGATCGACTTGCGGAAGGCCACGACCGTATCCGGGTTGGCATCCGCCCAGTCACGCGAGCCGGCATAGAGGATCTGCGGACGCTTCTCGGGTAGGGATTTGAGGAAGTAGGCGGCGGCCGTGCCGGTGCCGCTGGAAATGATCCGCGACATGATCGGATCGGCGGAGACCACGGCATCCACCGCACCTGACTTCAGCACGTCATTCATGGTCGGAAAGGTGACCTCGACGAAGTTCACCTGCTTGGGATCGACGCCGTTGTCCATCAGCCATTTGACGAACAGGACCTGAAGAAAGGCTCCGATACCGGGCGCTCCGACCTTCTTGCCGATGAAATCCTCGGCCGTCTTGATCGAGCTTCCCTTCGCGACGACGACGCCGGCTGCCTCGGCCGTGGAATCGGCCGTCGAGGACGCGCCGCTGACCACGACGAGATCCAGGCCGCCATCGACGGCCTGTAGGAAGACGGAGGGCGTCGGTCCGCCAATCTGGATCGAGTTTGAAAGCAACGCCGCCGGAATATTCGAGTTGAGCCCAATAAGGATGAGCTGAACATCGAGCCCGTTCTTCTTGAAGATGCCATCCTCGACAGCAATTGCGGCGCTGGCGCAGTCGGTCGTGGCCGTACAGCCAACGGTGACTTTTGCGTCCGCCGCCATGGCGAAGCCGGACATGCATAGCGTCGCCACGGCAGCTGCCGCGACAGCCGGTACAAAAGTCCTCATCTCAATTCCTCCCAAGACAGGTCTTTTCATATACATATTTTTCGTTTATCGATATAAACACAAAATATATATATTTGCAATGAGGTGATGCCATGAAACTCGCTACGTTCCGAAACGGCAATAGCGAACAGCACGTCGCGATCGTCCTTGACGAGGGCCGTTATCTGTTCGACCTGACAACTGCATCACGCCGCCACGGCCAAGATACTGAGACATTTTCCACGATGCTGTCGTTGATCGACGCCGGCAAACGCGGACTGGATGCGGCGGCCTCGCTCCTTGATAAATATGGATCGGAGGAAGATCTCTCGGTCCCAACCGACATGGTCGACCTTCAGGCTCCGCTGCCGTTGCCCCGGCAAATGCGCGATGGAATGAGCTTCCCGCTGCATATTCGCCAGTCGCCTCGCGGCATGCGAAAGCTTTATGCGGCCGAAAACGCCCAGCTCATAGCGGAGATCGATGCAGAGCCGCTGGCGGAGCTGCCCGCCCTCTACCGCGAATTGCCGATTTACTACATCACCAATCGTATGATTGTCGGCGGCCCCGGTTCGACCGTCGTCTGGCCGCGCTATAGCAAGGTGATGGACTATGAGCTCGAGTTTGGCATCATCACCATGAACACGGCCGCAAACATCAAGGCCGCCGATGCGCACGAACACATCTTCGGCTTTACGATCTTCAATGATTTTTCAGCGCGCGATCAACAGGCCAAGGAAATACCTGGCTGGCTGGGACCCGCGAAGGGAAAGAGCTTCGATGGTGCAAACGTCATCGGCCCCTGGATTGTGACCCCAGATGAGATAGGCGACCCCTACTCGCTGAAGGCGCAGGCAAGAGTGAATGGTGAAATCTGGTCCGAGGGAACGACAGAAGGCATGTTGTTCAGCTTCGAGGAAATCCTGGCGCACATGTCGCAGAGCGAAACGATCTTCGCCGGCGAATTCATCGGCTCGGGCACGCTCGGCAACGGCTGCGGATTGGAGCACGGCCGGTATCTGTCTGACGGCGATACGGTCGAGCTGGAATTCGAAAAGATCGGTGTACTCAAGAACAAAGTGATCCGCCAGGACTAACGGACGGATTCAAGGGAGGAAATGAAATATGGCGCAATCCATTGTCGATCTGTCGGTGCCGATAGCCAACGATATCCCGGCGGATCCTCCGATCCAAATCCCGCATATCGAATATATCGACCACAAGCAGAGCCTTTCGCAGATCCTGCCGTTCTTTCCGGGCCTTGCCGCCGAAGACCTTCCCGACGGCGAAGGCTGGGCGGTCGAGCGCATTACCCTTTCGACCCATAACGGCACCCATCTCGACGCACCCTGGCACTATCACTCCACCATGGATCACGGCCTGCCCGCGCTCAAGATCGATGAGATCCCGCTGGAATGGTGCTTTCAACCGGGCGTCAAGCTGGACTTTCGTCACTTCGAAGACGGCTATGTCGTAACGGCAAAAGATGTCGAAGCCGAATTGGAGCGCATCGGACACACGTTGAAGCCGCTGGAAATCGTCGTCGTCAACACCTCGGCGGGCAAGCGCTTCGGCCAGGATAACTATGTCGCCAGTGGTTGCGGCATGGGATATGAAGCGACCATGTATTTGCTGGAACGCGGCGTGAAGGTGACCGGCACAGATGGCTGGAGCTGGGATGCGCCCTTCGTCCATACCGCCCAAAAATATGCAGCAACCCGCGACGCGTCGCTGATCTGGGAAGGGCACAAGGCGGGACGGCACCGGGGATATTGCCATATCGAGAAACTGCACAATCTCGAAGTGCTTCCCTCTACGGGTTTCAAGATCAGCTGCTTCCCCGTCAAGATCGAGCGCGCCTCCGCCGGCTGGACGCGCGCCGTCGCCATTATCGATGCGTAAGGGTACCGCCGAAAGCTTGTCCTGTGAAGCGGCTGAAGCAGCTTGAGGAAGAGAATTCGCGACTGAAGAAGATCAGTCGCGGATTTGACGCTGGACCGCGAGATACTTCAGGACGTGCTGTCAAAAAATGTATGGTCCGCCCTGTCATTGCAAGGATTTTAGGTTCAGACGACTGCAGTTTGCGTAAATGTATCCGGCCTCTCGCGAGTGGACTGCTGTTGCAGCCAGGCCCTGATGAGATGCGCACATTCTGTTTCCAAATAGCTTCTTCGGGCACGAGGCCCGCTTTCGACCAGGATTTACAGAATGCCGATCAACTGTTTCGTCATCACCCTCGAACCTCGCAATCTGTCCAGTCGGTAAAGACCGGAAAAGCGATGGGTGTTAAATTGCTGCCTGGCGAATGTAGGTCGCGCCTGGTTTTGTCAGTATGACCCAGACGATGCGTGCCAGTTTCGCAGCCAAAGCAACAGTCACCTTGTTGACATGCATCCTCAGTCGCAGCGCATCGATCCAGCTTCCAAGGCGATCCTTGTTCCGGTCGAGGTGCATCATGCATGATCGGGCACCGTGGATAATCAGGCGACGAAGATAATTGTTTCCGCGCTTGCTTATACCCAGGAGGTTCTGCTTTCCGCCTGTCGAATACCGGCGAGGCACCGGACCTAACCAGGCAGCGACATCGCGTGCCTTGGAAAAGCGTTCGGGGTCACCGATTGCTGATAGAATCGCTGTTGCACCCAACGGACCGATACCCGGAATTGTCATAAGACGTCTTGCCCGCTCATAGGCATCCGCAATGTCTTCGATCTCATCCGACACTTGTCGAATACGGACGTCCAGCCGTTGAAGATCTTCATAAAGATCCCGGAGTATCGTGCGTGCCACAGAGGTCAGATCGTTTTCCAGGTCGTCAAGAACGCGGCAGATATCAAGTTTGAAAACGCCGGGACCCTGCCGCATCGCGACACCATGCTCCAGACAATAGGCGCGCATTTGGCAAATTAGTGTGAAAAAGCATCCAAAGATGACCCCGTGGATATGGGGCATAAATCATTGAAATATATTCAATTTTCTAGAGAAAGAAGCGGTCATATCCGGCGTCGCCCATGTCCCCATTTGTTGTTCCGATTTTCCTATAAATTTCAAATTGTTGAGCGAGATCGCAACGGGGTCATTGTTCAAAGCCAGTTCACACCCATAATCCGTATTACCCAGCAAAGAGGTCGGGCAAGGCGCCGGGGCAAGAAGGAAGTCGGCGCGGCCGTTCCATACCGCCGTATGGGCAGTGCCGAAGATCTCACGGGATGGCGGTTTTCCTCGCCTCCCAGGATTCCGATTATGTTGTCGCTCAATGCTACAATGTCAGCGGCGGGTAATGGATGCACTGATCTCAGGCGTGGGAGATCCGGAACGAGCGGTCGTCGTTCCGGGAAACGGATCGGGGAAGGACAAGTCTGACCGAGCGTATCTCCTCCGTGGGGTGCCAGCACGCGCGGTGTCGGGTTCCCTACAGGCCAGCTCACCAATTCAGCCCGCGATGCCCTCAACGATGAACACGCGATACTCGGCGCCCTTCAGGCGGTGTTTCATGGCTTCTTGATAGAGAGGGCTGTCGTACGAAGCCTTGGCATCAGCGACCGTTGGAAACTCAATGACGACTGCGCCATCCACTTTATCGCCTTCCAGCGTTTCGACCGCGCCATAAAAAGCGAGCGGGGTCATGGGTTGCCCGACCGATGCAGCGGGGGCGCTCTCCTCGTATTTTTTGAATTCTACAGGGTCGGTGATCCGGTCCCGGACATAAACGAGATAGGCACTCATTGAAGTTCTCCTATGCAAAGTAGCGGATAGATCAGAGTTCGCGCCTGTCTCTGAGGCGGCATTGGGCAGATGGCGAGCCGTGGATGGTTCCCCAACTACGTCGTGCGGGCGTTTCAGGCGGATGGAAAGTCGCCAAGTCGCTCGGCAAAGTTCAACTCGAATTCACCGACCTGTCCCAGACCAGCATCCAGCATTTTCGTGAATGCCTTTGCCGCCTCGGGCCACAAGTCCACCCCTTGCAGGATGTGGTTCGACATCCAGAGATCCCCTTCTGACGGAACGCCAGCACGCCCGTTGACCATTTTCTTGGCCGTCCCGAGCGCGCGCTTCTCGAACCGTGCCATCCGCTCGGCCAAGGCGCCGACGAACCCGTCTAGTTCGGCGTCCGGAATTGACCGATTAACGAAGCCGTAGCGCTCACCGATATCCGCGTCGAAATCGTCGGCGCTGCATACGATTTCGAGCGTCCGCGAACGTCCAACCAGCGCGGACAGCCATTCGACACCACCACCGCCTGGAATCGACGAGCCGCCAACCTCGATTAATGCGAACTTCGCCCGTTCCTTGGACGCGAAGCGCATGTCGCAGGCGAGCGCGAATTCAAAGCCCTGTGCCCTGGCACGCCCCCGCACCTTCGCAATGCTGATCACCGACGACTGCGCAAGGCGGGTCACGAACTTCGGCCAATTACCGAAGAAAGGCATCGCACCGGGTTGATCTGGAACCGTGAGGCGGTTTTCGACATCGTGGTGGTTCATGAAGAAGTCCTCGTCACCGCTCTCGAACACCACGACCTTGAGATCGGTATCTTTCTCGATGTCGTCCATGAGAACGTTCAATTCCGCGAACATCTTCGGGTCGAAAAGATTCAGCGGCAGATTGTTGATGACGATGCGCCAGTAGGCTGGCGACTGCCGGACGATAGTAAGGCGGTTGTTGGCGTTCATGAGGCGTACTCCATTCTAGCCGGCCATCTTGGTGGCCGGCGGTTACAGGGTCTGCGCTGCTCGTCGCAGTCTCGACGCGTGTCAGCGATTGAGATGGATATAGACCCACGGCCCCCGGCCAATAATCCCTCGCGCGTTCCGCTGTGACCGGAACCGCATTCCGTAGTGTGCCGACGCTCTCGGCGAATCTCCTTTAACTGATCCCGGAACCCGGTTCCTGGAAGATCGGAATATGAAACCGTTTTTCCCGTGGCGTACCCGGTCTACATCGGGGCGAAGCGGCCTCGTATCGGCTCGCGGATAGGAGATGATATGCCCTCGAATAAAGCTGAGGCCTCCACTCGCGGGAACCGGGCGCACATCCGACGTCCGCCCGACGCCGAAACGGGAACATGTTCGGCCTAATGGAAGCAGTTCGGACTGATGTGTTGCTTCCGGAGGAGAATCTTCTCCCTTGACGCGTCCACCGCGGGGCATGCAACGGCAGATCGCTGCCGTTGGTCCTCTATCTGCGGGGAACGGGACTTTGTGATCCGGAAAAGATTCTAGTGAGCTCCGTCGCAGCGACCCTCGTGTCGGCGGGCGCGACCGTGGTGGAGCCGGACTTCGGAGGGAGTGAAGGAATCGTCTTTCCGCAGGCATTCGAACAGATGTTCGATCTGATGTGCTGGCTCAACTCGCACCGCGCGCGGGTCGCGGGCCGGAAATCGCCATTGATCATGGCAGGAGAGGAAACAGGGGGAGGCCTTGCAGCCGGACTGGCGCTGAAGGCACGGGATCAGAACTCCGGCATGCTCGACGGGCAGATCCTCATTTCTCCCCTGCTCGATCCGTCTATGGCGACCGCATCCTTTCGAGGTGCCGAGGCGTTACAGCGGGACCATTGGAGCGAATGGTGGTTTCGCTACCTGGGTGGTCGCTACCACCCATATGGCGCCCCAAGCCTCTGCTCCCGGATGGCACGCCTAGCTCCGGCCGCGGTTTTGACAGCACAAGACGACCCGCTTCGCGACGAGGGCGTCGAATATGCAAGACGGCTGGAGACGGCAGGCGTGGCGGTTCATCAGCACGTCTTTCCTGCGGGGACAGGTTGGGCGACGATCTGCGGCGCGCAGTCCTGCGAGAGGCCCGCTTGGCAGACAAGTGTCCGCGACGCGCTTGGCAATTTCTTCAATGAGATCGCCCCGCGCTCGATACCGCGCCCATGAATCGAGCCGAAGTTCGATCAGCCGTCCGCGCTGTCTGCAGTCACGGCGCTCTAACGTCGAACGTCAGGTTCTCAGCGAGGAAATTTACGAAGGCGCGAATCCTTGGCGAAAGCTGGCGGCTGGTGGGCCAGAGAGCAGCGAACTCTCCCGTCTCCCTGACGTAATCATCCATAAGCGGGACAAGCGTGCCCTCCTGGATTTGGATGGACACGGCGAACGGCGGGAGGAATGCAACCCCGAATCCCCGCTCCGCGAGATGGATGATCGGCTCGATGGTCGTGGCGCTCATCGTCTCCGGAATGGCGAAGTGGACGCTGTTGGCGACGGCCAGAGGCCAGTCGACCAGCTTCCCGCTCGCAGGCGACCGCTGTCGCAGGCACGCATGTGATGTCAGGTCTTCGGGCACCTCGGGCCGGCCACGTCGCTCGAGGTAGGCTGGAGAGGCCACTATACGCCCGCTGAACCGCCCAAGACTGCGACGCATCAGTCGACTGTCCGTGGCGACACCGGTTCTGATCACGACATCGAACCCTTCCTCGACCACGTCGACGATCCGGTCGCTGTAGTCCAGATCGAGCAGGATCGCGGGATGGGCCTCCATGAATTCCGCAATGACAGGCGTCAGAAGCATGCCGACCAGCGGCAGGCTCACGCGCAGCCGTCCGCTCGGTTCCGACGCAATCTGCATCATTTCCATCTCCGCCGCTTCGATCTCGCCGAAGATGCGACGGCATCTTTCGAGGAAGACACGGCCCTCCTCGGTCAGCACCATGTTGCGGGTGTTCCGATGGAACAGCCGCACGCCGAGCCGCTTCTCAAGGCGGGTGATCGCTTTCCCGACGGCAGACGCCGACAGTCCGGTGTTTCTGCCAGCCGCGACAAAACTGCCTGTGTCGGCGGCGTGAACGAAGGCGTTGAGGGTGCCAAGGTGCTCCATCACCAATGGATAGCGGAATGCTGTTCCGTAGTAAACGGAAACCAAGGTCCTTTTTCTGAACGGCGGTGCGGTCTACTTGCTGAGCGCAGAGCTACTCAAAGGATACCAACATGGCTGATACGAAAAAGATCTGGTTCATCACCGGCGCGGCACGAGGCTTCGGCCTGCTCTGGGCCAGGGCCGCCCTCGAGCGAGGCGACAACGTCGCTGTGACGGCGAGGAATACGGACGCTCTCGCACCGCTGGTCGAGCAGTTCAGGGACGCAGTCTTTCCGATCGCCCTCGACGTGACTGATCGCCAGGCGGTCTTCGACGCCGTAGGCAAAGCCCACCAGAAATTCGGTCGGCTCGATGTCGTATTGAGCAACGCAGGCTACGGCCATCAGGGCGCCGTCGAGGAAATCACCGAAGCTGAAGCACATGCCCAGATCGACACCAACCTGTTCGGAACCATGTGGGTCGCACAGGCGGCCCTTCCGATCCTTCGCGAGCAGAAGTCCGGCCACATTATCGCGGTGTCCAGCGTACTCGGCGTCTTCGCGATCCCGAACTTCGGTATCTACAACGCCTCCAAGTTTGCGGTCGAAGGGCTACTCGACGCCCTGTCGCAAGAAGTCGCCTCATTCGGCATCAACGTCACGCTCATCGAGCCCGCCGGCTACGCGACGGATTTCAACAATCCGTCTTCTGCCAAGAACTCGGCGCCGAATCCTGCATATCAGGGTGTCAGGGATGGACTGGCGGCAGCCTTCGCGAACTATGTCATGGGCAACCCTGCTGCGACGCCGGCCGCAATTCTGAAGCTGGTGGACAGCCCGAATCCGCCGCTGCGTCTCGCACTTGGCAGCAGCGCCGTGGGCGACATCACCGGCGTCTACCAGAACCGTTTGTCGACATGGGAATCCTGGCAGGACGTGAGCGCGGAAGCGCAGGGCTGATGAACTAAGGGGCGTTTGCCACTCTGTCTCGGGTGGCGAACGCCTGCAACTGGAAGAAAGAGGCGTTCACCATGACTAAACTTTCGATCCTCGAACATGTGCGGGTGACCACCAAGACGGATGCGGGTCAGGCGCTGAACAATGCCCGTGACCTCGCCGCCCATGCCGAACGCTTCGGCTACCACCGCATCTGGGTGGCCGAGCACCATAACATGCCCACTGTCGCCAGCGCCGCGACCGCGGTCGTCATCGGCCATATCGCCGGCGGAACCAATACCATCCGCGTCGGCTCGGGCGGCATCATGCTGCCGAACCATGCGCCCTACGTGATCGCCGAACAGTTCGGCACACTGGCACGGCTTTATCCCGGCCGCATCGACCTTGGTCTCGGCCGCGCACCGGGCACAGATCAGATGGCGGTCCGTGCACTACGTCGTCCACCCGAGGCTTCCGACCAATTCCCGCAGGATATCCTGGAACTACAGGCCTATTTCGCGGCGGCCGCCCCCAACCAGCAGCTTCTCGCGGTTCCGGCGGCAGGGACGAAGGTGCCGCTGTGGATACTCAGTTCCAGCAATTTCGGTGCAATGCTCGCGGCTCAGCTCGGCTTTCCCTACGCGTTCGCGTCGCAGTTCGCCCCCGACTATCTCATGCAGGCGCTTCACATCTACCGCTCAAGTTTCCGGTCATCGCAACAACAGGAACGACCCTACGCCGTCATCGGTGTCAACGTCATCGCTGCCGACACCGATGCACAAGCTCGCCGGCTAGCCACCTCGCAGCAGATGTCGTTTGTCGACATGTTCCGCGGTACGCGTGAACTCACCCCGCCGCCCATCGACGACATCGAGACCTACTGGTCGCCATCGGAAAAGGCGCAGGCAAACAGAATGCTGGCACGTTCCATTATCGGGTCACGAGATACCGTCAGGACTGGGATCGACGCGCTTCTGGCCGAGACGCGAGCAGACGAACTGATGATCGTCTCCGACGTCTTCGAGCATTCCGCCCGGATACGTTCGCTGGAACTGATCGCGCAAGCCGCTGGCATCATGCAGACGTCGCCAACAATGGCTTCCTGACCGATCCCTAGCCTCAGAACATTGCAGACCAAACCATCATCGCGGAGGAAAGAATGATGATAGACGAACTTCTGAACAAGCTGACTCTTGAGGAGCAGGTCTCCCTGCTCTCGGGCGCGGACTTTTGGACCACGGTTGCCGTGGAGCGGCTGGGTATCCCCAAGATCAAGGTGACAGACGGCCCGAACGGCGCACGCGGCGGCGGCTCCTTCGTCGGAGGGGTCACGTCTGCCTGCTTCCCCGCAGCAATTGCTCTCGGAGCAAGCTGGAATCTGGAACTCGTCAGGGAGATGGGCGTAGCGCTTGCGGAAGAAGCCAAGAGTAAAAGTGCCCGCGTTCTGCTCGCGCCCACGGTCAACATCCAGCGCTCCGGACTGAACGGTCGCAACTTCGAGTGCTATTCGGAGGACCCACACCTCACCTCGGAACTCGCCGTCGCCTATATCGAAGGCGTCCAAAGCCAGGGCGTAGCTGCGACCATCAAGCACTTCGTCGCCAATGAATCCGAAATCGAACGTGACAGCATCTCGTCGGATGTCGACGAACGCACACTGCGCGAAATCTATCTTCCGCCATTTGAGGCAGCCGTCAAAAGGGCCTCCGTCATGGCCGTGATGACCTCCTATAACCGGCTCAACGGCACCTTCACCAGCGAGTATCCCTGGCTGTTGAATCAGGTGCTGCGAGAGGAATGGGGCTTCGACGGCATTGTCATCTCCGACTGGTTCGGATCTCATTCCACCGTCGAGACGATCAACGCCGGGCTGGACCTCGAAATGCCAGGCCCCGCGCGCGACCGCGGCGACAAGCTGGTGCAGGCGGTGAAGGATGGCAAGGTCGATCCTGAGGCTGTGAAAGCTTCCGCAAGGCGGATACTCGTTCTGCTGGATCGCGTCGGTGCCTTCGCCGATCCGTCAATGCACAAGGAGCGCGCCGAGGATCGCCCGCATCACAGGACCTAGATCCGCAAGCTGGGCACGGAAGGTGCGGTGCTTCTCAAAAACGACGGCATCCTGCCGCTGGATAAGAGCGTGCTCGATCGGATCGCCGTGCTTGGCCCAAATGCCGAGGAAGCCCGCGTGATGGGCGGAGGCAGCGCCCAGATCAACGCGCATTACAAGGTCAGTCCTCTGGAGGGCATTCGCGCCGCTCTTGCTGGTGCCAACAGCATCTCCCATGCCAGAGGCGTCCAGATCAACCGGCTCACCAAGCTATTCAGCGGCCCTGTTTCCATTGATTTCTTCGCGGGAACGGAATGCGAAGGTCCGGCCCTATGGCATCAGGAAGACATCAGTGGCGAATTCATCTGGCTGAACCTTCCCGACACGCTGGATCGCTTGAATTTTTCCGCACGGCTCACCGCCACCTTCACCCCCGAGGAGAGCGGAGAACATGTGGTCGGGATGACGACGGCGGGATATGCCAAGCTTCATATCGGCGGCGATCTGATCATCGACACTCATGAGGGCTGGGAACGCGGAGGCAACTTCCTCGGTGCGGGCAATGTAGAGAAGCGCGACACCATCATGTTGGAGGCCAGGCGCCCGTATCCAATTTCCATCGATTTCCGGACACTGGACCTTTCGTACGGCGGTATCGGATTCAGCGCGATCCGGTTTGGTCTGGAAAGACCTCTGGGAGAGGCTGAGCTTGAAGAGGCGGTGCAGCAAGCGAAAGACGCAGATGTCGCTGTCGTCTTTGCCGGACGCGAGGGCGAGTGGGACACCGAAGGTCGCGATCTGCCAGGTCTTTCTTTGCCTGGTCGTCAGGACGAACTGATCGCACGCATTGCCGCTGTCAAGCCGAGAACCATCGTCGTGCTGCAGACGGGCGGCCCGGTCGCCATGCCCTGGCTCGATCAGGTCTCTGGTGTTCTACAAATATGGTATCCCGGCCAGGAACTTGGCAACGCCGTCGCGGATGTCTTGTTCGGCGACGCTGAGCCCGGCGGCCGTCTGCCGCAGACCTTCCCAAAGCAGCTATCGGACAATTCCGCATTCACCGACGATCCTCTGACCTATCCCGGCCAGGATGGCCATGTGGCCTATCGCGAAGGCGTCTATGTTGGATATCGCCACCACGACAAGTGGGAGATTGCACCGCTGTTCCCGTTCGGGTTCGGATTGAGCTACACCAGATTCGAATGGGGAGAGGCTCGGGTTTCGTCTGCTGAAATGGGCAAGGACGGCATCTCCGTCGCGCTGAGCGTGAAGAACACCGGCGAGCGCACCGGTTCAGATCTGGTCCAGCTTTACGTCCGCCCGCTTGGCTCGAGCGTTAATCGCCCTGATAAGGAGCTGCGCGCCTTCGCGAAAGTCCGTCTTGATCCCGGCCAGTCCGCCGATGTGCATTTCTCGGTTATGCCAAGAGACCTTTCCTACTTCGACACCGACGCCAAGGCCTTTATCGCCCCCGCTGGAAATTATGAACTGCTGGTTACGTCCAATGCCAGCGAAGTCCATCGGGCAATCCCCATCAGTCTCCCTGAAGACTATGTCGCGCCCGTCGCGAAATGACGGGAAGAAATGAGAAGGAAACACCATGAGCACCAAAAGCCTCGAGCAGGCTGTTGAGTTCCGCCATGAACTACCACCTGGTAGTCCAAGTTTTTGTCCACATCCCCTCTGAGTGAATTCTGCTGGGAACTCAACAAACTCCTTATGCGAAAGTTCGAATCCTTACATCGAGCAGATTTGAACTTTCGACCTCGTCATTCCGTTGAATCGACAAGCTTTTCGACGAAGCCGCAAATGGCGGTCTTGAAGGGGTTTGAACTCTCGGCGCCCTGTTTGTCTTCGCCACTTCGAATCAATCAACTACTTGGCTTTCGAGTCAGAGGACAGCCTATTCCCCAAACGGAAGCTCAATGTCTTCGCGGTTTTTCTTTGCCCCCTCGATCAGGACCATCTTGAACCGCTCGGCATCTTCTGCTGGCAACATCCCCACCCCGGTTTGAACACCTTCCTGCCACGCAGGCCCTCGCTTCCACGCTTCGTTGTAGACAAGCGCCAAGTCGGCAGATCGCCTCGTCTGCTGTAGAGCTTCAAAGAGCAGGGCAGCTTGACGAACGTCCTTCTCTCGCTTGGCCGGTCCCTGCCCGTCAGTGTGCCGACGGCTGGCGACTATAAGCTTGTGGATCGCATACCTGGACGGATCCGGGACGATGACTGGGACACCGCTTCGGTGGAGCAGCATTGTCCTGACAGGTTCCTTGATGAGGAAATCGAGAAAGCGTAATGGATCCGCGCTGGCGCCGCCGAGGGCGGGCATCGTGGCCGGCTGGTCGATGTAGTCGTCCGAACCACGGTTTGACGTCAGGAATTCAACCCTGTAGCCGTCGGCATTCTGAAACGCCGACGAAGCCGCGGATCCCGATCGATGGAGAACTGGCCGGAAGCTGGCGTCGACGCTTTGCAGAAGCTCAACAATCGGAGGCAGGCTGTCTTCAACTTCCCGGCTGATGGCATAGTCCTGGGCGATGTCCGCATCGCCGGTCAGGATTGCAGCCATGGGAAGGCGGACGCCCAGCAGTCCTGAATAGCACTGAAAGGCCACTGTGCCGATGAGAACACCGCGGAGCCGAAAAAGACCGCCGTCGGCAAGGGTCTCGACGATGTCGCCCGACATCGCGTCAGGAGCGATCATCCCGCCTTCCCGGGTCAGGGTGTTGACCATGCGCCTGCGGGCGCGTAGATCGTCTTTGTCCCGCTTATGATCAGTTACGCGCTGCGCGATATCCGGATCGTCAGCAGGCCCGACGTAACGACGTTTCGTACCACCATGTCCATCCGGGATGTCGAAGTACCAGTACTTGCGCCCCTTGATGTTCGCCGGGGTGAACCGACCCTCCGGAGGAAAATGAGCCGTCCAAGCGGCGTCAAGCGAACGCTGACCTAGCTCGGCGAGCATCGTCTGATACATGAGGTCGATTGACTTCATAAGCGCGACTCCGAGTTATACTGTTTCTCAAAAACAGTATAACGGTCGAGAGGATGGGCAGCAAGATTGGATGCTAGCCCTATTTCGCCTTGAAGGGGCCTGAACCAACGACCTGTCAATTAGTTTCGAATCAAGGTTTTATGCGGTTTTTTTAAAACATGCCGCATTCGTAACGCAACGGGAATCGAGGTTGGAATCATATTCACGCTCCAAGGACTAACGCGGAATTTGTCCTATTCCCTTACGTGAGGCTATATCAATCGCCTGACCGTGTGACTGACGGATATCGCCAAGCACCGCTAACGGACCTACCCGAAAGAATTATCGACGTCGTGGGTTGTTGCGAGACCGACCGCCAGTTCATACATTCTCTGATCCAACCGCAGAAGGAGCAGCAGATGCAGATCGACCTCGCGGGCAAGACCGCTCTGATTACTGGATCTACCGAAGGCATCGGCTACGCGATCGCTCGCCAGCTCGCGAGGGCTGGCGCCGACGTGGTGATCAACGGACGGTCTCAAGAAAAGACCGCAAAGGCCGCCGAACGCCTGAAAGGCGAAGGTGCCGTGGGCACCGTAGCTACCGTCGCAGCCGATGTCGCGACCGCTGAAGGGTGTAGCGCTCTCGTCGCAAAAGTTCCTCATGTCGATATCCTAATCAACAATGCCGGTATCTTCCAGCCGCTCGACTTCTTCGAGGCGAGCGACGAGGTGTGGGATCGCCACTGGCAGGTCAACGTCATGTCGGCCGTACGGCTGTCGCGTGCCTACCTACCGGGCATGCAGAACGTCGGCTGGGGCCGTGTTATCTTCATCGCATCGGAATCCGGCTTTAACATTCCGGTGGAGATGATTCACTACGGCGTTAGCAAGACCGCCGATATCGCGGTTGCCCGTGGGCTCGCCAAGCGCATGGCTGGCACGGGCGTTACGGTCAACTCGGTCCTCCCCGGCCCAACACTGTCCGAAGGCGTCGAGGCGATGCTTGCCGAAGAGCGGGCAAAGACGGGCAAGCCGATCGAAGAGGTCGCCGCGGACTTCGTCAAGAAGCATCGCGGCAGTTCGATCATCCAACGAGCTGCAAGCGTCGAGGAGATCGCCAATCTCGTAACCTATTTGGCCTCGCCGTTGGCATCGGCGACGACTGGAGCTTCCATGCGCGTGGACGGAGGACTGATCGACACGCTCTGAGCGTCATCCCCCACCTGCGTCGGAGGCTAACGCTCCAAGCTGGACCACCAAACCCAAGCGCTTCAGTCTTGAAGAGATTAGAACCGTTGCCCCCTATTTGGTCAAAGCTTCCGACGTGCCCTGCAGGGCATAAGGGCATTTCTTTAAGTATGCTACCGACAATACTAAGCCGCTCCTACCCCTTTGCGAAGTGTAGCTCGGAGGCGCTCTTCTGGGAATTCCACTCCTCCTTCGTCTGAGTCGTGATATCGAACTGGTCACGCGTCCTGGCATAGGTGTGACCACCCATCCTCCCTACCGCATCCATCAACTGCTGATCGATATGGAGGTTCGACGGATCGACCGCGTCGCTGCGGACGTAGACGCCGAGAACTTCGCCGAGGATGATTTCTCGGGCCGGGCCAACTTGCAGGGTCGTGTGGCGACGGCATTCGAGCGCTGCTGGTGCTGCCAGAATGCGCGGGCTTCTGACCATCTGGCCCGGTGTCGTTGCCAGTCCTGCTTCACTGAGCTCATCAACTTCAGGGCCGAACTTGATGGCGCAGACCTCCATCTGATCGACGAGCGCATCGTCACAGATGTGCACCGTAAATTCCCCCGTCTCACGGATATTGCGGGCGGTATCCTTGAAACGCATGTCGGAATAGTTCTCGACGCCGATCGCAACGATCGCCGGATCGTGGGTCAGCACGTTGAAGAAGCTGAAGGGGCCGGCATTCGGGTTGCCGTCCTTGCTCACGGTGGTCACCAGCGCGATCGGACGGGGAATGACCGTGCCGATCAGGATCTTGTAACGCTCCCGTTCCGTTAGTTTTGCGAAATCGAAATGCGTGTGAGATTTGGTGTTGCTCATGTCAGGCCTCGACGGCGATGCGGTGGGTTTCGAGCGGGGTATGGCGGCTGAGATTTTCGAAACCGTTCTTGGTCACGACATACATATCGCCGATGTTGCCGCCGGCGGACAGTGGTTCCAGCCACTGCGTATGCAAGACAAAGACCATGCCCTCCTCCATCTTGTCGTAGTTGTGCGAGGAAATGTTGAAGCTGTTCTGGCCGCCGGCCATGCCGACCGAATGGCCGAGGTTGGGATTATGCGGCCCATGCGTTGCCGGGTAGACGTGCATGAGCTTGCGGCCCTGCGCTTCCCAGTCGATATCTTTGACATATTGCTGCGGGATAAGGCGGGCGCCGCCGTCCTCCATCGGAGCCCAGTTGTAGGGCATGGTTCGCGCCTCCGGTGACGACAACATGCCGCGCTCGATCATCGGCTCGAAGGCGGCATTGTTGACGTCACGCATCAATGCGCCGGGCCTGATCAATTTTTCCGCGCGCTTCACGCCTTCAGTGCAGGCGGCAAGCACCTCTTCCTGGCGCTTGGTGATATCGCCGACAGCGATCATCCGCGCCGTCTGCGCCGTGTAGCCGCGATAGGTCACATTCGAGATATAGAGGTTGATGAGGTCTCCCGGCCGGACAATGTGGCCATAGGGCTTGCCACAGTGGGTACCGAACTCGTTGATGCCGATCTGGTAGCCGTCGCCCGTCTCGCCACCAAGCGCGAACTGGGCAAGGGTGAAAGCGGCGTAGACTTCGTGGTCGGTCACGCCGGGCTTTGTCACGTGATAGGCGGCCTGCGTGCCGATGCTGATCAACTGGGCGGCGGCACGGAAGATTTCGATCTCGCGCGGCGACCTGATCTTCTGCATGCGATCCAGAATGGCGTTGTCAGCGACAGACTTGCTCTTCGGAAGCAGGTCCTCGAGCGCTGCCCAGAAAGTCAACGACGTCCGGTCACCGATCCTGCCGATCTGGGCCTTGGCGAGACCGAGATTGCCAAGAACCTCGGCGCATTTCTCGGCGGTCTTGATGACAGAATCGCCGGGGCGATCCGAATATTCCCGGCCGATCGGGCCGATCTGCCAGATTTCGTCGACGAGGACTGGCTCGCCGCCGGGGGGCAGCAGAACTGACTGGGTGAAGAAAGACAGAAGGACGAGCGCCTTGTCGGCGTCGGTCGGAATGATCAGCACGCCCTCGCGCATCCAGTCGCAGATGTAGCGGAGATAGGCGTTCGAGGCATGGAACCAGCCGACGCTACCGGCATGGACGATGATCGCGTCGTGGCCGGCTTCGACCGCCTGACGGCGAATTCGGCGCAGGCGGTCCTCGAACTCTTCGACAGGAAGTGGCAAGGGGGCGGAAAAGTCGAAATCCGGCTGGAAGTCTGCCAGCAGCGATCCGATGCGATGGCCGCCTGCCGGTGTCGAACGAATGTTCATGAGTTTATTCCTTGTAGGTTCATATATCTTGCTGAGGTCAGGCCTGCCGAGGTGGCGCCAGAACGCGCCGGGCAACAAGCAGTCCGACCAAAGTCACAGCGATCAGAATTCCGGAAATTGCTGCCACCCGGACATCGAGCGACTCCTCGATCAGCGCGAACATGCGCAACGGAAGCACGGTCGTTCGGGCGTCGGCGAGAAAGAGCGAGACTGAGACGTTGTCGAGTGATTGGATGAACACCAGAAACGCGCCAGCGAGAATGCCCGGCATCAGCAATGGCAAGATCACGCGCCGCAGCGTCATGAACCAGCTCGCCCCCATCACCGTCGAGGCTTCGGCAAGCGAGGGATTGAGACCCTGGGCAACGACGGATGCCGCGCGATACATCAGCGGCCCAAAAACGACGATATGGCCCGTCACCGTCAGCCAGAGCGAAGGCCGAAAGCCGAAAGCCGATGAAGTTGGCGACGATCAGGGCGGCAAGACCATAGACGAGGCTCGGCAGAACGAGCGGAGCCAGCAGCAAAGGTTCGATCGTGCCGACGGTGCTACGCTTCATTCGCGTCATGCCAATGGTTGCCGGCACAGCGAAAAGCAATGATCCGAGAACGGCAAGACCTGCGATCTTCAGCGAGTTCCAGGCTGCGATCTGTTCCGTTGCGGATCGCACCGGGTCCAGCAGAGCTTCATACCACTTGAAGGAAAAGCCCTGCGGCGGATATTTCAACGTCTGGCCCGATGTGAACGACATCGTCAGGGCGATCACGATGGGCGCGATGAGGTAAATCACGCACAGGCCTCCGAATCCGAAGACGAATACCTTGTAGAGTATGGCTGGAACGGGATTCTCCCTATTCGGACTCTTGTTGGGATCAGGCATGTCCAACCAACCTCCTGTGACGGGAAATCATTGTGAGTGCCACCAGCAGGCAGCCTGTCGACAGCAGCAGAACCACCGCGATGGCTGACGCCAGCGGCCAGTCGAACAGCGTGCCGACTTCTCGATAGATCAACTGCGGAACATAGACGTTTCGAGCACCACCGATCACCGCCTGGGTGACGAACGAGCTGCTTGTGCTCGCAAAGACGAGAATCCAGCCAGCCAGCAGACCCGGCAGCATCAGTGGCAAAAGCACAGTCACCAGAATGCGCCAAGGGCCAGCGCCGGAAACCTGGGCTGCCTCGGTAAGCTGTACAGGGGTGCGCGACAGGATCGCGATCAGCGGCAGGATGATCAGCGGTAGATCGATCTGGCACATGGCCATCAGCAGACCAAGCTCGGTGAACAAAAGGCTGGTTGGCATTCCCGTAAGGCCGAGCGCCATCAGCGTTTCGCTAATCGGTCCCTGACGGCCAAGAATGACGATCCAGGCAAAGGTCCGGACCACATTGCTGGTGAGCATGGGAATGAGGGTGAGGAAGATCAGAACCTGCCGCAGGTTTCGCCCCCCGTGCCAATAGAGCAGTGCGATGGGTATTCCGAGCACTGTCGTGCCGACGACAGTCTCAAGCCCGAGCCGCGCGGTATTGACGAGAACGCGGAAATTGAACGCATCCCCGAAGAAGCGCGCATAGTGATCGAGAGTTGCTCCGCCGGGACCGGCGAAGCTGAAACCGACGAGAACGGCGAACGGCGTCGCGAAGAACGCCACGGACAGCAACAGCATCGGTACGACGTATGGGAAGCCGCTCGCCTTCATCATCTCGCCTCAACCAGCCACGAGCGCGTCGAACTGGCGAATCCAGTCGGGACGGTGCTTGTTGATCTCAACCCAGTCCGGATAGACCATCGCCTTCAACTGCTCGCGCGTAACATAGGCTTCGATGGCGGGGGTAAGAGCGACGTCCTTGTTTGTGGGAAACATCTCCGTCGGCGGCTCCTTGAGCTGGTCCTGAGCTGCCTTGGAGATGGCGGCATCCATGTAGGCGTATGCCGCATCAAGATTGGCTGTGCCCTTGGTCAGATGGATGTTGACCGGTGCTGCCGGCGATCCGGTTTCGGGGTGGGCGAATTCCGCGTTGAGACCAAGGCTCTTGAGGCGGGCAACATTGCCGGTGCTGCACATGAAGACGGCGATTTCGCCCTGCTGGAACAGCGTCATCTGATGGTTGGTGCTGTCGACGACGCCCTTCAGATGCTCCGGATGAGCCTTGAACAGCTTGAAGACAGCATCCATGTCGTTGGGGCCGGAGCCGAAGATTTTCGCAATCTCGGTATAGGCCATTACGGCCGTGTTCGAGGCAAAGCCGGTCCAGGATACCTTGCCGCTATAGGCCGGATTCTCAAACAGATCGCGATAGCCCTTCGGCTTCGGAACGAGATCGGGATTGTAGGCGATGCCGTTGACTTCGATGGTCACGGTCGGCCCGTATTCGCCCTGAAACGACGGATCGAGCATTCCCCAGTTGCTGAGCTTGCTCGGATCTATTTTCTGGATCAGATCGTTCTCGATGGCCACCGCCATCTGGCCCGGTGACATCAGCAGCGTGTCATAGGGTGGATTGCCGGGGCTTGCCATCACCTTTGCGAGCTGGTCTTGAGCGAGAGCCGGTGCAATCGTGAGATCGTAGCCAGCCTTCTGCACCATCGGAGTGAGGACGGTCCGGTAAGCGTCCTCCCAACTGCCTGGAAAGGTGGCTGCGACCGCCCCAGCGCCCGCAGCGCGCGCGGAAACAGGAAGCATGGCCGATACGGCGGCACCTGCGGCCAGAAAGCCGAAGCCACGACGGGTCATCTGAAAATCTCTCATCATCATCTTCACCTCTGTTGACCTGTTTCTTTATTGGGTGCCGTCCGGTTCAGCCGGAAAGGCGTGACACCTTGCGGTGTCGATTTCGGCAAATAATTGCGCGCCCGGTTCGGGGATCGCGGTGGAAGGTCCCCTCACCTCGGAAGCGCGCAGACCCGTACCGTCTTCGAGGACAAGATCATGGACGAGGGATGGCCCGAGAGGCACGGATACCGTCATGCGTACCGGCAGCGCCGTTTCACTCGGCCGCGTCGACAGACGGACCTCTTCAGGTCGGAACGTGATCGTAACCTTCGAGCCGATGGTGAAGTTCAGGCGGCGCGGCAAAGCGAGGGTCTTTTCATTCGCAAGGCCTATCAGCGTGGTCTCGCCGTCGAACCGGAGGACTGTTCCATGCAGCAGATTGGCCTGTCCGATGAAGGTGTTCACGAAAAGGGTCTTCGGACGATCGTAGACGGTCATCGGCGTGTCGATCTGCTCGACATGTCCCTTGTTCATGAGCACCAGCCGGTTTGCCAGGCTTTGCGCCTCTTCCTGATCGTGCGTGACGATGAGCGTCGTGATGCCGAGCGTCTTCTGCAGATGAAGCAGTTCGACCTGCAGATCGAAACGCAATGCCCGATCGAGAGCGCCGAAGGGCTCGTCGAGCAGCAGAAGTGACGGACGGCCTGCAATCGCTCGCGCAACGGCGACGCGCTGCTGCTGTCCGCCCGACAGCTCCCGCGGCAGACGGTTGCCATAGCCGCCCAGCCGGACAAGAGACAGCATCTCCTCGACGCGCGCTCTCCGCTCAGCCCGTGGAATCTGCTGGCAGGCAAGTGGATAGGCGATGTTTTCCGCGACGGTCAGGTGCGGAAACAGGGCATAGTTTTGAAAGACCATGCCGACACCGCGTGACCTGGCGGAGACATTTGCGAGGTCCTTTTCTCCAAGGACAATCTTTCCGGTCTTCGGCTGGATCAGCCCCGCGATGGCGCGCAGGACGGTCGACTTGCCGCAGCCGCTCGGCCCAAGCAGAGCCACGATCTCGCCGGCTTCGACGTCAAACGAAACGTCGCTAACCGCATTCTGCCCGCCATAACTATGCGTGAGGCCATGAACGCTCAGCCGCTTCCGTCCGACAACATTCTGGGTGTCTGGCATCTGGTTTCCCTGAGGTTGCGACGAGTACACGAATGGATGCGTACTCTCCGGCATCAGGCGGAGATACGGCTTGGAGAGGAGTGTTACGTCGATCTTGTTCATGAAAGCTGAGGAGCAAGCTGCGTGCCAACTTTCGTAACCGGCAGTTCGTCGCATCATAATAGTTTGAAAATAATACGGTATTTTTGATTTATAAATATTCGAAACTTTATAATTATTATACTACGCGCCTAAGTTCGAATTTCTGCGTGAGCAATTTTCCGCCATTCAAGCATATTTATTGAGCATGCCTGTGAGCGTTTTTTGATCGATTGTGCGGGCTGCCCGCCGATGACAGACGTGGAAAGGGCGCAATCTCCGCACGAAACACACCCGCATCGGACATAACATCGGGCCATGCGCGCCTATGATGCCTATTGAATCCGTTATAAGGGCAAAAAATATGCAGATAATGTTCGAAATATCATTCGCATAATTATACGAATTATCATTCGAATAAACTTTCTCCGTAAATATTATTTCAATATCAAATAGATACCGAAAATAATTTGGAATTGGCACAGCAATTGCTTGATAGACCCCGAGAATTCATGGGAACAAAAATGAAAATGGGGATCACATGAAAAGCCTTGAGGAAATCTTGAAAGCGGGGCTTGCCGCGGCAATCGCCACGCTGATCGCCACCTCCGCACAAACCGTTGCGGGCGCGGCGGAGAAGACGCTCCCCGACACCGATGTTGCAAAGCTGCCCGGCGTCGTGCTGACGAAGAAACTGGCGGAAGCCTTACCACCGGCCATCAAGACTTCGGGCATCCTGAAGGTCGCCACCGACTTGACCCCACCGATCAGCTTCCACGCCGACGATGGGAAGCTTGTCGGCATTGACGCAGATATCGCTGCGGCGTTGGGCATCATTCTCGGTGTGAATGTTCAAATGACCGATGTCGGCGCGGGAGCGGCAATCGTCCCCTCGATTTTGTCCAAACGATTCGACATCTCGATCTCCGGGATCAACGACGATCCGGAACTGGAAAAGCAGGTCGACGTCATCGACTACATGTATGACGCGACCACGATCATGACCATCAAGGGCAATCCTCTCGGCATCAAGAGCATGGCTGATTTGTGCGGCAGGAAAGTCGCGGTTCCGGTCGGCACCTTCCAGGCAAAACTGGTCGAAACGGCTTCGGCCAAATGCTCGGCTCCGATCAATATCATGGCGATCCCGAAGATGCCCGATGTCCTTCAGGCTGTCCGCACCGGTCGGGCCGACGCGACCGTCAACGGATATGCCACCAGCGTCTACACGACGGAAAACCAGACAGGGAACGGCAAGGGCCTTGAGGCACTTCCCGATATCCGCCTGGCCGTCGGCTACCTCGGCATGCTGACCGCCAAGGACAATCCGCAACTGCGTGACAGCGTCGTTGCCGCCCTGCAGCAAATGGTGGACTCCGGAGCCTACGAGACCATCATGAAGACGTGGAGCCTCGGACCGCTGGCCGTGAAGACCATCAAGGTCAATGATGCCGCAAGCATGCCAGTGGATTGACGACCATGGCGCTGTTCATCGCTCAACCAATCACTCTTTCCCATGCCCCACGCAGCTCGCGGCAGATCCAGTGGGGGCAGATCGCAACGGGTGCCATCGCGATATCCGCGATGGCGTTCTTCGCCCTGATCGTGGGCCAAAGCCAAAGCATTCAATGGTCCGAGATTCCGCACTACCTCGTGCACCCCTCTATCCTGAGCGGCGTGCTGCTGACGCTTGAATTGACGGCGGGTGCCATGGTGTTCGGCATCGCGCTTGGATGCGTGCTTGCCGTGATGGCCACGAGCGAGAACCTGGTCCTCAAGGTCATGGCCGCCGGTTTTGCCTGGTGGTTTCGCGGCGTGCCGCTGATCGTCCAGATATTCTTCTGGTTCAATATCGCTCTCTTCATTCCACAGGTCGGGATCGGGAGCTTCAGCATTTCGATCAACGATCTGGTGACACCTTCACTCGCAGGGTTTCTGGCGCTCGGGCTTCACGAAGCGGCAAACATGTCCGAGATCATCCGTGGCGGCCTTATGTCCGTCGATCGCGGACAGCGCGATGCGGCTGCCACATTGGGTTTAAGGCCGGTGCAGCGGTTGCGCGCAGTCATCCTGCCGCAGGCGGCCCGCCTCATCATTCCGCCAACCGGAAACCAGGCCATCGGCATGCTGAAGGCCAGCGCCATCGTCTCGGTCATCAGCATACAGGATTTGCTGACACAGGCGCAGGCGATCTACGCCCGGAACTTCCTGGTCATCGAACTGCTGTTCGTCGCCTCGATCTGGTACCTCGCGATCACCTCGCTCGCATCGATCGGCCAGCATTTCCTTGAACAGAGCCTTCAGCCGAAGGGTTACGGCTCTGCGAAGAAAGCGCGCGTGTGGTGGCGACGCACGCCATGAACGCCGCGACATCGACAATCATCAACCGTCCAATAGCACCAAGGATCGCCAGTGAAGCGCATCCGATCAGGAAACAGCAAAGGAGTTTGACATGAAATTGGGTATAGACGGGCTGAAGCTGCCTGAAGCGAAGAAGCGCGGCCCGCTCGCAAGTCTCAACCACGTTAACGAACTTGGCCTGGCTGGCATCTTTTTCAGTGCTGTGCTGGATATGAGCCCTGACCTCGACAGCGGCATGCTCCGCGACATCAGGGCGAAGGCCGACGAGCTCGGACTTTACCTCGAGAGCGGCCTTGGCAAGATCAACCCTTACTGCAGCGCCGAGGCTCCGGAGCTGAGGGCCATCGGTGGAGGTGACATCATCGCCGGCCTGACCCGGATGATCGAAGCGAGCGCCGCCATCGGCTGCCACGAGCTTTGGGTCGCACCGGGCAACTTCAAGGCCGAATATCGCGGTCGACTGGCCAATGACCGCTTCCGCACCGACGTGACCTGGGAAGAACAGTTGCTCGGGATGGAAAATGTCCTCCAGAAGCTGGCTCCTGTCGCGCGTGCCAACGGCACACATATGAACATCGAAACGCATGACGAGATCACCTCCTTCGAGATTTTGCGATTGATCGACAAGGTCGGCGCCGACTGCGTCGGCGTCGTGTTCGATACGGCAAATGGACTGCAGCGGGCAGAGCATCCGGTCTTCGCCGCCAAGCGCCTGGCCCCCTATGTCCGCCAAACGCACATCAAGGATGCCTATGTCGGTCGCGCTCCCGGCGGTCTCGATTTCCAGACACGGCCCTGTGGCGGCGGTATCGTCGATTTCGCGGCGATCCTTCCGATTCTTGCGGAGGCCAACCCTGCGCTGAACCTTTCGCTGGAAGTCGCCCAGTCCGTCGACGACAAACGCCGCAAGGCCAATCCACGCCAGTGCATCGAAATCGACGACCCGATCTGGAGAGCCGGCCACCCCGACCTGTCACCGGGCGAACTAGACGCCTACATGGCCATGGTCGACGCCTACGAAGAGCGGGTCGCATCCGGTGAGGTTCCGGATTGGGAAGCCTACGAAAGCACCCAGTACGGCTATCCGACCTACGAAAACCAATCCTATGGCTTCAACGATGCGATCGGCTTTATCAAACGATCGGCCCGCCATATCGAGGCGCTTTGCGCCGACAAGGGGATCGCCTTGTCTTCGTCGTCAGCAAAACAGAAGGCAGCTTAGTCCTGAGATACGGAGGGTTGGCAAAAACTGACGCCAACGTTTCCAATTTGAATTGCCGTCCAAATTCGCAGCTTGCGCAGAAACATTCTTATGGAAATAATTACGGTGGAAAGATATTGAGTGCGGCGGGTTACCGGACACGCAAGAGATACCGAGGCTTGAAGTGGTGAAGGCAATGAGGAAGACGCGTCGTCAAAGCGCCAAGGCGATCCCCGCGGCCAACGGGGCGACGGAGAATGCTGATAACAACGACGACGTTTCGGAGCGCATCCGCGCGACGCTGGCCGCCGCCATTGGCGAAGGCGCACTCAAGCCGGGCACCAAGATTCTGGAAGAAGCGATTGCAGAGCATTTCGGCGTCAGCCGAACGGTCGTGCGCGGCGCATTGGGCGTTCTTGAAAGCGACCATCTCCTGGAGCGGAAGAGAAACCGCGGCACCTTCGTCGCTGAACCAAGCATCGCGCAAGCCAGGAACCTGTTCGAGGCCCGCCGAAAGCTCGAGGGACTTCTGCTTGAACTCGTGATCGCGCGGGCGACTGAAGACCAACTGGATGCTCTTCAAAAACTGACGGACGAGGAAGAGCACATCCATCATCATGGCGATGAGAAATCCAAGACGGTTTTGTCGGGCAAGTTTCATATCGTGCTCGCCGAAACCGCCGGAAATCCCGTGCTGACGGAAATGCTCTCGAAGATCGTCGCACGGCTCTCACTGGTCATGGCCTTGTACGAGGAAGAGCGCAAGGACGACTGCGGCGCAGACCACCATCGAATGATCGTCGCTGCCCTAAAGGCAAAGGACTTGGCGAAGGCGCAGCAACTGATGGATCATCACTTGGCCGATATCGAGGGCCGAGTACGGCTGACCGAGGGACAAGGCGACCGGCACACCTTTCTGGCCGTGCTGGAGAACTTTTCCTGACACTGGCGAATGATTGTTGAGAGCTGGTGGTCTTGATGGGATTAGAACCTGAGATCCGTGTTCGATTACAAGGCTGTATGGCGTAGACAGCAATTGCGGATTCAAACAATTGATACTAGAATACTAAAGTTGAGAGCGTATGTTGTGGAATGAGGGAAATATTCTACGGCGCGAGCGCTAGGGATCAGTCCCGCGTATCGCCTGCGATCCATCTCTCGAGCGCTCTCGCCTTCGATTCCAGATCGCGGCTCTTACCCGCAAGCTTTTCGATCGCGGCGATAGCGAGGTCGCTCGCGATATAGTCCGATTTATGCCCGAGATTGTGGACGACCAGCAACTCCGCACCGCCTATGTCGCGCGCGAGATGGCGCGCATGAACGTCAGGAGAAACGATCTCGTCCGCATCTCCCGTGATGATGACGGTGGGCGCTTTGATTTCGTGATATCGCCTGGAGGCGATCCTTGCCCAATTGCTCAGCGCAGCGATCTCCTGTGCGTTGTGACGAAAAGCTGCGGGCCTTAGGGCCTGCAGGGCTTTGATCTTTTCGATATAGTCGGGAGGTGGCGAATTCGGTGCGAAAACCTCCTTCGTTGCCCGATCGATCGCCAGAAGTCCGAGCGGTGGAGCGATAAGGGCGCTGAACAGTTGCCCCGTAATCGGCACCCGCGCCGCTTGGTAATACCAGGCGACACCACCCGGCCACGGATAGACGGCCGGTGACAGAAACACGAGCCCGACCACCATTTCCGGATGGCGGACCGCAAGCGCCGCGGCAATGGCGCCGCCGAACGAGTGGCCGACGATAATCGCCTTGCGGATGCCACGTTTTTCCATCAGGCGAGCTATTGCATCCGCCTGGCCATCGGGGAGGATATTCTCACGTCCTCCACTATCGGAACGTCCATGACCCGGCCGATCGAGAAAGAGCAACTCCGCCCTGCCCTCCAACTTTTCCCGAAACGACAGCATCGGATCATAGAGGCTTGTACTCGCGCCATGGATGAAGACGATCGGCGGAAGGTCGGCCTTTCTGGTCGCGCCGACAAGAACACTGTTGAGCTTGAAGCCGCCGACATCGATGCGGACTTGTCCGTCCGGTAGTTCGGCGGCCATCGCGGAAATGCCGAGAATATTCATTGCGAAAATCAAAGTGATGAGAATGGGGATAGGCCGGAAAATACGGTCGGTCATGATCTCTCTGGATAGGTTCGGCATCAACGCCGTTGACAGCTAGAGACGAGACGAAGAGCAGACGTAAATAGTTTCAGTACCGCCGCGAAATATCATCGCGGTGGCTGGAAGCACCCCTTTCCTGCGGGGGAAGGTCAAGACCTGCGGGCGACGCCGCTCGCGATTACCGGACCGGTGGGCAGGCCCGTCGGCGAACCGCCAAATGGTTCTAGGCTGACGGCGAATGTCGCGCCCTCGGACATATTGCCTCGGAGATCGGCCGGGATCACAAGCTCGCCATCCGCGCCCGGCTGGAAGACGCCGAGCGACTTTGGATTGCCGCTGCCCGGCACCAGCCAGAGCTGCAGAGACTTCTCCTCGGTCCCGCTGGCGGCGACCGGCACGATGTGCAAACGGCCGCTTGCGGCATCATATGAAGCCAGCAGATTGACCTGATTGTTGGGAGCGGAAAGTTCCGCCACCAGTGGCGTCGCGCTGTGCGTCGTTGGAACAACACCAGACGTATAAACCAAAGCGATGACGGCGATGGCAGATGTCGCGACCCAAAGCCGGCGCCAGAAAATAGCGGAACTCCAGAGGCCATGAGAGGGCGCTGTCAACTCAGTTGAACCGAACAGGCGCCGCTCGATCTGCGTGAAGACGGCAGCCCTTGGCGTGACGTCCTCATAATCGTCGTTGAACGACGCAAAGTCCGTCTGCCATCGTTCAATGACTGCGGCAAAGGCTCGATCATTCGCGATACGCTGCTCGACCCGGCGCCGCGCTTCGATCGACAGCACGCCGAGTACATATTCGCCGGCCAGGATTTCGTCCTGCGCGCGTCCACCTTGACCTTGATCGCCCGATGTCATCGCTGCATGCACTCTCTGAGTTTGAGTAGGCTCCGGCGCAGCCATGTGCGCACGGTATTCAAGGGAACCTTCAATTCGTCCGAAAGCTCGAGATAGCTTAAACCTTCGACATAAGCGCTCCGAACCGCGCGGGCACGCACTGCATCCAGTTCCTGCATGCAGCGATCGATCCGGCGGCCTTCGTCAGCGATCGCCACCTGCTGCTCCGGATCGGGGCTATTCTCGTCGGCAAGATCATAGGCTTCGTCGAGATCGTCGGCCACGGGCTTTCTTGCCCGGATCGTATCGATCGCATGATTGCGCGCGATCGAGGCCAGCCAAGAGGATGCTGTCCCGGCACTCGTTGCAAAGGTTTTGGAGCGCTGCCAGACCTTGATATAAATTTCCTGAAGAGCTTCCTCCGCGTCGGGCCTGTCTTTCAGAATACGGAGACATATCGAGAAAAGTTTCGGGTTCGTCGCCTGATACAATGTTGCGAAGGCCGTGCGATCTCCCATCGCGACGTGATTGATCAGAGCTGCGATCTCATTGCTTTGCATTCGGAAAAAACCTTCTCGCCCTCTATATATAGAGACCGAAGATCTGGAAAAACAAGCCGCATTCGTAGCAGAAATATGGCGTTGACTGATAGCGAAGAGGGGCGGCGTCAAGTCGCGAGCGTCAGCCATCAGGATTGCCCGCGTGCTGTCTTATCGCACCGTTGATCCCACTCGTGATCCATTGGCCGGCACCGGAGGCGAACGCTGAAAGGAAAGTACCCCAGATAAGGTCCGCCACCGTCAGCGACGTCGACCAGTTCTTCAGCGTTGCCTGATTGGTGAGATCATAGGTGGCGTAGGCCGTGAACCCCAGCGCCGCGCCATGGAAAACTGCCGTAGCCAACGAGCTGAATGCCAGTCCTGGGCGAACGGCAAAGAACGTCAGCCCAGCGATATAGACGAGATAGAAGAGCACGGCGGGTGCCAGCCGAAAATCCGGGGCCAGCATATCGCCCATCGCCGGTCGGTAGAGGCGATCTGCCATGGTGCCGAGCCAAACGGAGTCGATCGCCACAAAGACGGCCAAAGTGACGATATAGGCGATGATGTAACTCTTGATGGAAAGCTTCGGCATGGCTGCACTCCGTTTGGCTAGTTGATGCGCGCCCAATTGACGTCCTTGCAGAGAAGCCCCGCCAGCACGCAGCCTCTCGTGGTCATCGTGTCGCCCTTGACGCTCACGCTTATTTTGTAGGTCATGTTGCGCTGGGGATCGAAGGCCGTGCCTGAATATTCGCCGTTCGAAACTGGTTTGATCGTCATCGTCAATATGTCGCCGGCCTTCTCGCTCGGAGTGCCGGGCTTGATCCAGGTGTTGGTGGCGCAGATGTTCGATCCGCATGGCGCGATCCTCACCTTGGCATTGCCATCACCGCGCGCCCACTGGCCGTCCATGCCGGCTGCATCGGCCATGGTCGCAAAACCAAGGCTCAACATTGCCGCCATCGTTAGAATCCGCTTCATGTCGATGCCTTCTCTCATGCCGCCGCCCCTTGCGCCTCGGAATGCTCGATCGTGTAGAAACCGACGTTGATGGCTCCCTCTTCGAAGCCGGCTTCGCAGTAACAAAGGTAATAGTCCCAAAGCCGCCTGAAGCGCTCGTCGAAACCGAGAGCAGCGATAGCCGGCCAGTGCGCATGAAAACGCACCCGCCACTCGGCGAGGGTGCGAGCATAGGATTTGCCGAAATGCTCGGTCTCGGTGAGCCTCAGGCCCGCTTTGGCGACCTCAGCCGCAAGTGCGGAATCGGACGGCAGGAAGCCGCCGGGAAAGATGTATTTCTGGATGAAATCCGTATCCCGACGATAGGTCTCGAAACGGCTCTCCTCGATTGAGATAATTTGCAGCACCGCACGACCGCCCTGTTTCAGGCAGCGCTTCAGCGTCTGGAAATAAGTTGGCCAATAGGCCTCGCCGACCGCTTCGAACATCTCGATCGAAACGATGCGGTCAAACTGTCCGTTCGTATCGCGATAGTCCTGCAGCCGAAGATCGATCTGCTCGTCCTGGCCGGCCTTAAACACCGCATCCTTCGCCCAGGAGAGCTGCGACGGCGAGAGCGTGATGCCAGTCACTTTCGCATCCGCTTTGCAGGCAAGATGCGTGGCAAGAGCGCCCCAACCGCAGCCGATCTCAAGAATTGTCTCGCCGCCGCTCAAGGCGAGCTTTTGGCGAACCCTCTCGAGCTTGCGCTGCTGGGCGGCTTCGAGCGTCGGTGTAGCCGAATCCCAGATTGCCGATGAATAGAGCATCGAAGGATCGAGCCATTCCTTGTAGAAGTCATTCCCGAGGTCGTAATGCGCCTCGATATTCTTTCGGCTGCCGCGCTTTGTGTTGGCGTTCAGCAGATTTCCCAGCCTATAGAAGAGCCGCATCAAAGGAGTTCCATGGATCGCCGGGGCAAGCGCCTCACCGTTCCTCGCCGCAAAGCGGATGGCTGCTGTGAGGTCCGGCGTTGCCCAGTCTCCATGGATGTAGCTCTCGGCAAATCCGATGTCGCCGCCGGTCAGAAGACGGCGCAGCATGCGCCAGCGTCTCACGACGATCGTAGCGTCCGGCCCGGGTTCCGATCCGGCTTTCTCGATCAATGCGCCTGATGGCAGCTCTATTCTCAGCCGTCCATAACGGATATTGCCAAGCAGACGCTCGAGCAACCTGCCGCCAAAACCGAGCCTGTCCGTTTCGGTGGAAGCATCGAGCGGGATACCGGGGAAATCTTCAAGCGAACTCATAAACCTCGACCTTGCTGTGTGTGGATGCTGTGTGCGGATGGGGGACTGACAAGGGAGACCGGCTTTTCCGGCGGGCGCGGGTGTTCGCGCAGACGAATGCCTTTCAGCCAGATCTTGAGAGCTTCCCAATGGATGCCTCCGATCACCCTGAGTGTCAGGAATGGGATGGCGATGAAGGCTTTGAGCAAGGCTCTGTCCGAGAGCTCCACGCGCCGCGCGACGTGCCGTGCTGTCAGCACCAGGCCCTTGTCGTCGAACGTGTCGATCCGGATCGCCAGCTTGTTCGTGGGCGGAGAAACATGGAACGTGTAGCGGAGATCCATGTCCATGAACGGTGAGACATGGAATACCTTGTCGCAATGCTGGACGATCGCGCCGCCGATTTCATCCTCGACGGGGATCATGTAGCCATGGCGCTCGCCGAAGGTGTTGTCGACCTCCCACAGGATGGCCCCGAGCTGCCCGCTCCTGTCGTAACAGAAGAAGACGCTGAGCGGATTGAAAGCCCAGCCGAGAAGCCGCGGCATGGTCAGGAGCCGGATCGGACCACCGTCTGGCTCGACGCCGGCCGCTCGCATGGAGTGTTCGACCTGCGCGCGCAGGTCCGAGCCCGAGCGGTCGCCGCGATCCCTGCGGTAAAATGAAAAAGATTGAACCGGTCGACGGAGAACCAGCGCAGCCGGCGATCGAGTTCATCAAGTTCATCGAGATCGATCAGCAGTGAATAGATGCGATAGGCGAGCTTATGCACCTTCGGTGTCAGCCGCGCATGCGTCACATGGCCGGGAAACAGTGCCGATTGCAGTTTGGCCTTCATGCCAACACCTCTTGCGTGGTGGGATCGATGACCGGCTTGCGGACGATCCGGGCGCTGTCCTGCGCCACCTGCCAGGGCCGGCGCAGGCCGCCGAGATCTTCAGCCACGGCAAGTCCTGCCTGTAGACCATCCTCGTGGAAGCCGGAACCGAAGTGCGCGCCGCAGAACCATGTGTTGCGGATGCCCTGCAGCGACCAGATTTCCTGCTGTGCCCGCTCCGTACCCATGTCGAAGACCGGATGTTCATAGACCTCGCGGCGGATAATCGTCGCCTCGCGCGGCGCGCGGCGTGGATTGAGCGTCACGAAGACCGGCGGCGCCTGGCCGAGCGGCTGCAGCCGGTTCATCCAGTAGGTAATCGACGGCTGGGTCGGCGCCTCGCGCGTATCGGCCAGATAGTTCCAGCTCGACCACGCGGCGCGGCGCTTCGGCATGAGACCGGTATCGCCATGCAGGACCGCTTCGTTGCGAGAATAGGAGAAAGCCCCGAGGATGCGCTGCTCCTGCCGGCTTGCGTCAGTCAGCATTCGCAACGCCTGGTCCGCATGGGTGGCGATCACCACATCGTCGAAGACATTCCGCCCGCCATGGGCGTCGATGATCTCCACGCTATCGGACATCCGGCGGATCGCCCTTACCGGTGTCGAGAGCCGGATGCGGTCGGCGAACCCGCTCGTCATCCGCTTCACATATTCACGGCTGCCACCCTTGACCGTGCGCCAGATCGGGCGGTTCCAGAGTTCAAGCAGACCGTGATTGCGGCAGAATCTCACGAAGTGCGCCGCCGGATACCGGCCGACCTCCATGGCCGGTGTCGACCAGATGGCCGCCGCCATCGGATAAAGGTGGTCATCGCGGAAAGCGCGGCCATAGCCGTTGCGCAGCAGATAATCGGCCAGCGAGATGCCGCCCATCGTTGGCAGATCGCGCGGCGCATTGCGATAGAACCGCACGAGATCGCGCATCATCGACCAGAAGCGCGGGTTGATGACATTTGATTTTTGCGCGAACAGCCCGAACCCGGTACCGCCGGAATATTCATAGGCGCCGTCGTTGAGCGATACCGCAAACGACATGCTGGAAGCCACCGTCGGGACATCCAGCGTGCGAAACAGTGCGGTAAGATTGGGATAGGTGACCTCGTTGTAAACGATGAAGCCAGTATCGACCGAAATGCTGCCGGCTGTACTGTCGAAATCCACCGTATTGCTATGGCCACCGACACGATCGGCCGCTTCAAAGACGGTGACGTCATGGCGCTGCGACAGCAGCCACGCCGCCGAGAGACCTGAAATGCCGGTCCCCACGATTGCGATATTCAGACGTCTGCCGCCTGTGTTCCGGTCGTGATAACCCATGAAATCCTCTCTTCCGCGCGATGATCCCAGCCGTGTCTTCGGCCGCTTCGAAACAGTTACGAGAGGTTTCCGCGGCGAGTTTCACGGAGCCGACATTTTTTCGATCGAATTTCTTGAGGCGGGACGAAACTAGTTTCCCCTGCACTCCGTAGATGCGGGAACGAGCGCAATGATGCATCCCGCAACGCGAGGGGTTTGATGGACTACCTTCTTCTGGCTTTCATCGCGATCTGCCTTTCCCTTGCAATGACGGGCGCCTGGACAGTGCAGCGCGAGACCGGCGCGAGCGGCTGGGTCGATACGATCTGGTCATTCGCGGTCGGGCTCGGCGGCATTGGCGCGGCGACCTTCGCCGACGGCGCGTTTGACCGGCGCGTTGCGGTCATCACCATCATCGCCGCCTGGTCGCTCAGGCTCGGCTACCATATCGGTGCGCGCACCAGAGGCGGTGGCGAAGATCCGCGCTATGCCAAACTTGTCGAAGGATGGGGCGATTCGGCGCCCTGGCGTCTTTTCGTCTTCCTACAGGTTCAGGCGCTTGCTGCCTTCATACTCGTGCTTGCCGTCTATCTCGCGGCCGCCAACACCGCGCTCTATCCACGCGCATCCGATTTCATCGCCATCCTGGTCGCAGTCATAGCGCTCGGCGGTGAAGCAATCTCGGACGTACAGCTTGCTCGCTTCCGCAAGACGCCGGGCGCCAAGACTGCAGTCTGTGAGATCGGATTTTGGCGTTACTCCCGTCATCCCAATTACTTCTTCGAATGGCTCGGCTGGTGCGCCTGGCCGCTCTTCGCGCTCTCCGTAAGTCCCTGGAGCTGGCTTTCCCCGCTTGCGCCGGCGCTGATGTACTGGCTGCTGGTCCACGTCTCCGGCATCCCACCGCTCGAAGAACACATGCTGAGATCGCGCGGCGAAACGTTCCGTGGACTGCAGATCCGCGTCAACGCCTTCTTCCCCGGCCCCCGCAAACCCCAATCCCGCCAACAAGGAGACTTGCAATGAACATGCTGGCTTTTGCCATCAACACCGCAGAGCGGACCCCGCTCACCGACGGCATGACGCTCGCCGGCATCGATTTCCTCTGCGGCCGTACCAAGCGAAAATTGGCTGCCGCGTCCGAGGAAGCGGAACATGCTTTCCTCGAGACGATGAAGCATTTCCCGGTCGCCACCCATACCGACGACGCGAACCGCCAACATTACGAAGTGCCGGCCGAGTTCTTCTCCCTGGTGCTCGGACCGCAACGGAAATATTCAAGCTGCTTTTATCCAAGCACCGATACGACGCTTGCCGAAGCGGAAACTCATGCGCTCTTGCAGACGGTCAAGCATGCCGACATTCAGGACGGCATGAGCATCCTCGAGCTTGGCTGCGGCTGGGGTTCCTTGTCGCTCTACATGGCGCGGCGTTTCCCGAATGCCCGGATCACCTCCGTCTCCAATTCGGACTCGCAACGCCAATATATCCTGCAGCAGGCGAAACAGCGCGGTTTGGGCAATCTCTCCGTCATCACCGCTGACATGAACGATTTCTCCGCTGGTCAGACCTATGACCGCATCGTCTCGGTCGAGATGTTCGAACACATGTCCAATTGGCGCATCCTTCTCGAACGGGTCCGTATCTGGCTGAAACCCGAAGGCAAGCTTTTCCTGCATGTCTTCGCGCACAAGGATCGCTCTTATCGCTTCGACCATTCCGACCCCGCCGACTGGATCGCCCGCCATTTCTTCACCGGCGGCATCATGCCGGCTTTCGACCTACCTCACCGTTTCGGCGATCTCTTCAAGGTAGAGCAAGACTGGCGCTGGTCCGGCACGCATTACCGCCGCACGGCTCTCGACTGGCTCGCAAATTTCGACCGGGAGATAGACCGCATTCAGCCGATCCTCAAAAGTGTCTACGGTAGGGATGCCTCGCTGTGGCAGCGCCGCTGGCGCCTGTTCTTCCTGGCGACCGCCGGCCTGTTCGGTCATGAAAACGGCGATATCTGGGGCGTCGGCCACTACCTTATGACGCCAGTTGCCTGATGTCAGGGCTTAGAACATCCCCGGATTCCCTCACCCGGGCGAGCATCACGATCGCCTGGGTGATCATAGCCAACAAGCCCTTCTACCCGCTCTATGTCTGGTGGCTCCTCGGGAATGGCATTGTGGCTTCGCTGTTCACGCTGATTGCAGCCCCCTTCTTCCTGGCTATCCCGTTTCTTGCAAGCCGATCGCCGCTTGCCGCCCGCATCGCGCTGCCTGTCATAGGCACGATCGATACGCTCTTCGAGACAAAGCTGTTCGGTGCCGGATCGGGCACTGCGCTTTTCCTGGCACCCTGCATCATGCTCGCGGCGCTGTCATTTCATGCCGAAGAGAAATGGTGGCAGCGCGGCGTGACCGCCTTCATCTTTTTGGTTTTCGTCATCTCTCGGATGTCTGTTGGTGAACCATTTCACACCTGGGCGGACGCGGACCTGTCGATCTTGCTCAACCTCAATGCCTTCGCGGTCGCGAGCCTGATGGCTTTCATCGCGCTTCGTTACGCTGGCGTCCGATAAATTTCATTTATGAGGCTGTGAATCGGCTCCGAACATTCACCCCATGAGCGTCCACGACAACCATTTGGAACCGCTTAGAAAATTGAGACATTGGCTAGGGTCAACTAATTGCTGGCGCTGACCTCGCAATCCTGAAAAATTGCTATTTAAACTCAACAACTTAGATGTCGTCCGAAAGGGGTGAATGTTCGGAGCCGTTTCACACACAAGGTCTCAGGTCGGCGATGCGCTGAAAGCATGGGTCCAATCAGCAGACGGGCTGAGGGGGAGCGATCAGGCCCGGAACCGGTCGAAGGCCGTGAGGCGTTTGATGGGTGGATCGGCGTCTGGATAGCGATAGATTTCGGCCCTGAGATAGCGAAGCTCATCATCGAGCGCTTCTTCTCCAACCTCGATCCACCAGGATTTGGGACGGCCGTCGCTTCCGTCGGACCAGCGATAGCCTCGCGCCTTCAGATGGTCCTTCATGTCGAAGGGGCTGTTCTCCGCAAAGATCCGGACACGCGACCTCTGGCTTGCTTCATAGAGCTCGGCAAAAGCGGTGGAAGCCGGTCCATCCATTTCTCGAGCCAGGACCTCCAGAAGTGCAAAGCAATCGTCGACCGCGCGATGACCTTCATGGAAATATCCCGCTTGCCCGATCAGGTATCCGAGCTTGGTACCTTCATATCCCCGCGACGACCAGTCGATCTCGGAGTTGGAGCAAGCCCAGGGCTTGCCGGAAAACAGGTGAGAAAATGCCTCGCAGAATGGCCGGTCGAAACCGGGATTGTGGGCGATCAGCAGATCAGCCGGTTCAATCAGCGCCCGCAACGCAGCCATATCGATTGACTGTCCGGCGACCATATCATCCGTGATCCCGGTGAGCCTGGTGATCTCAGTGGGAATGGAAACGCTTGGCTGTTGAAGCCCACCGTAGATGCCGGTGACGTCACCGATGCTTCCTGTCGCATCGAAGGTGAAAGCGATCACGCCAATCTCGATGATCTCATCCTTGCGAGCATTGAGGCCCGTGGTCTCGGTGTCGAGAATGGTGCCCTTGAGGGGGTATGCTGGCCGGGCGAATGGTGCGATTGCGCGCGGCGCGAGTTTCTGCAGGATCCGATATCGACCTGTCTGCGACAGATGTCGGACCATGTTCTCTTCACTCATGGGGATGGCATGTTTGTAGGGTTTAGCGAATTTGGGGGAGCCGCGCGTGACCGCATGGTCGCGCGGAGCCTGCTCCGAAAACATGTCAAACTGTTCGGCCATTCCTGTTGTCTAAGCCCCGCCGCCAATTTTCCACCTTCAAAACACGGCACGATCTGCAGATTAACCTTGTTGGTGGGGGGTGCGATTTCAGCCAACCTAGCGAGCAGGGTTTACGATCGCGCAGTTTCACGCAGTGACCGCTCTTGGGTCGCTGCGCAGAAGCGTCTGGAATAGGAAGGGCATACCAGCTGTAGCAGGAACTGCGAAAGCCGTTCGCCTCCCACAAGACCGGTTAAAAGGGTTGCCGCAGGAGGTTTAGCATAGCGACGGCAACGCCGGAAACCGGGACCGACACCCCCGGCGCGCGGGTCCGCTCTTAAACCAGCTACCGCCGCAGTGGCGCTTTTGAGCAGTCAGATGTGAACGCCCTGATGGGAGCCGAAACCGACGACCTGTTAAGTCGGTCTGACGGCGTAAAGACTTATGGAACCTAGACAGAAATTTTAGATCACATTCGGAGTACACGCGAAACGTCCCCGAGCCGTGAGGAAGCGCTCTTTCGATCAGAGGTCGACGATCGTTGTGTCGGCTATCGTCTCGGCAAAACCGTCGCCGAACAGTCCGGCGGGTGTCTGGAACCCGGGAACCGCTTCGCCCTCCAGCACCCGCCGTCCGGCTTCGGCTGCTGCCATCGCGGTGAAGGTATAACCGTTGACAGTGTCGAGAAGCGCGCGGGCGATAGTCCCGTCGGCACCTATTACCTCAACGACTGCCTGATATCGGTTGGCCCGTCGCTCTTCCTCACTCGGACCGTCGGGCAGCGCCGAGAGATCGCCCTGCGGGAAGCCGTCCCCCGTGACGTGAACGAAGGTCTCGATATCAGCCACACCAGTGGCCTTCCAGATCGTGATCAGATCCGGCAGCGTGACCGGAAAGCAATCCACGACCCCATTGCCGAAATCGAATTGCTGAATATCGTTGACGGCCTTCTCAACCAGCTTGCCGTCAACGCGCTGGAAGGTCTCGACAGTGAGGTTTTTGCTCGCGCTGATTGCCGACCCACGTGACAGGCCGCCAGCGACATGAAGCGCGATCCCGATCTTCCTGGGATCCTCGACCCTGTTTACAGCGTGCCCGGCCAGGCTTCCCAGCATCGCGACGCTGCCACCGCCACCTGGTAGGAGCATCACGCCCGCCGCAGCTGCCTGGGCATCAAGGACTTCCGCCAGCCGGTAGCTATCGAGTTCCGCAGCCGTGTCGATATAGTGCACGCCGTTGCGGATGCAGGCCTTCATCAGGATTTCCGCCGTCCGCATGAACGGGCCGGCACAGTTCAGTATAACCGAGATATCCGTCAGCATCTGGTCGATGGCCGCGGCATCATCGAGTGCGAACACGCGGTATGGCACACCAAGTTCAGAGGCAAGCGTGGCAAGGGTCGCTTCGTTGCGTCCTGCGAGAACGAGCGGCGTGCCAGCCGCATGAGCATGCTGGGCGGCCATGCGACCGGTATAGCCCGTCGCTCCGTAGATCATCATGTTCTTCATGTCAGTGTTCCAGTTCTTTTGGCCCACACGGGCCCTATTCAAGATCGGCATCTATGCGAGCGATCAGGCCGCCAGGATCGAAAGTGAGATCGAGCCGCCCGATCTCGTGCCCGAAATCGCCTGTGAACTCGACACGGACACGAACACGGCTCGCATCGAGGGACTTGACCGACAGGAGCTTTGTCACGGTGTGATAGCCAACGAAAAATCGTTCCACATACTCTCGGATGCCAGGATGTCCATCAAATCGCTCGCCTGTCGACGGGTCGTCGATGACCGCGTTAGGCGTGAAGAGCGCAAGGACTGCTTCGACATCGTATCCGTTGGTGGCACTGATCAAGGCATCCACGATCCTGCTATCGGCTTCAATCTTGGTCATGGCTTCGCCTTTCGTGCTGCCAGGTTTTATAGACAAATTCGAGGCTGTAGCCGTCCGGGTCTGTCACCTGGGCGGCGTAGTAGCGGGGGTCGTAGTGAAGCTGCGGTCCGGGCGGATGGATTTCCGTGGCACCTGCTCCAATGGCGGCCGCATAGGCAGCATCGACTTCAGGCTTGCCGTTGGCGACAAAACCGACATGAGCAGCACGGCCTTCGACGACACCCTTGCGAAGCCAAAAGAACACCCGGCCGTTCGCGCCACACCCCTTGAGATCAGGATGGCCGGCATGGCCTTGCCTGCCGTCGTAGTCGATCGCATGAACGATACCGAGCGGTGCAAGTGCTTTCTCGTAGAAAGCGATCGAGCGGCTGATGTCGCTCACCGAAATGAAGACGTGGTCGAGCATATGGATCTCCTGCGCGTTAAATGATGTAGCCGCCCGCAACTTCGATGTTCTGGGCGTTGATCCAGCGGTTCTCATCGGAAAGCAGACTTGCGATCACGCCGCCGATGTCCTCAGGCTCGCCGACGCGACCGAGGGCGGTCTGGCCCGCCAGCATGGATTCGAACTCGTCGTTCAGTCCACCGCCGAGCTCGGTGCGGATGGCACCGGGAGCGATGGAATTGGCCCTGATCCGGCGCTCGCCGAATTCCTTGGCCATGTAGCGCGTCAGCACCTCGAGACCGCCTTTGAACGCTGCATAGGGAGCGACGCCGGCTGTGGCGACGCGGGTGGTGGCGCTCGTCATATTGATGATGTGCCCGCCATCCTCCATGAGCGGAAGAAGGGCTTGGGTCAGGAAGAACGGACCCTTCAGATGGACGTTGAACAGGCCGTCGAACTGTTCTTCAGTCACGGTGGCGATTGGATTGAAGAGTCCGTATCCGGCATTGTTGACCAGGTAGTCGAAGGACTGGCGTCGCCATACGGTGTCGAGCTCAGCGACAACGGCGTCCCGGAAAGCCGGGAACGTGCGGCTGTCGGCGACATCAAGCTTCAGCGCCACGGCCTTGTCGCCCTTGGCTGTGATGGTATTGACCACATCCTGGGCCGACTTTTGGGTGTTATTGTAGGTGACAATAACACCCATGCCGCGCTCCGCGCATTTGAGGGCGGTGCTGGCCCCTAGGCCGCGGCTGCTTCCGGTGATGATGACGACTTTCATGTGTCTCTCCTTCGTGTTTGGTGTGAGATGAACCTACGTCCATCGCACACCGCGCACTCACCCGATCCTCTTCGATACTTGCCTATTCCTGCTTTTGACTTGTCTGCGCCTCTCGCCTCTGCCAAGGTCCGCGCATGGAACAGCAACTACTTGAACTCCGGGCCTTGGCCTCAAGTGCCGAGAACAAACGCACCGAGACGGGCATCCCGCGCGTAGCCATGGTTCAGGGCGAAATCCCCGAACACCAGCTCGCCGCCATCTACGACCCGATGATCAACCTGATCCTGACGGGCAGCAAAACGATGACGGTCGGTGACAGAACATTCCACTATGACCCGGCGACCTATTTCGTCATGTCGGTGGATCTTCCGGCAGTGGGTTCGGTCCATCCATCGGATACGGGAGAGCCTTATCTGGCGATCAGCCTGACGCTCGATCCGACAATTGTCGCCAAGCTGCTGTCGGACATTGCGAAGCCGTCAGGTGGCGGGCTGTTCGTTTCAGGCTTCTCGGTCGCCCCGGTGACGAAGGAGCTTCTCGACGCCTGGCTCAGGATGATGCGCCTTGTCGAACGGCCAGACGAGATCGCAGCACTTGCCCCGGCCTATGAGCGGGAAATCCTTTTCCGCGTTCTGCAGGGGCCGCACGGATGGATGCTTCGCGATATCGCAACGCCTGACACCGCCCTCTCCCGTATCAGTGTAGCAATCGAATGGATCCGGCGGAATTTCGCCGAGCAGATCCGGGTCGAGGCGCTTGCCGAAATGGCAGCCTTGAGTGTGTCCGCCTTCCATCGGCATTTCAAGGCGGTCACGGCGCTCAGCCCTCTTCAATATCAAAAGCGCGTCCGCCTTCTGCATGCGCGCTCGCAGCTCATCGCGGGCCATGGCAGCGCGACATCGATTGCATTCGGCGTAGGTTACGAAAGCCCGAACCAGTTCAGCCGAGAATACGCCCGCCTGTTCGGTCTGCCGCCGTCAAGAGATCTGGCGAAGGCCGTGCGTGATTTGAAAGCAGCATAGGGGCCTCCGTTGACCCCCTCGTTTCAATCGCGACGAGTAGGGAAAAGTTGTCATCGCCTTGAAGGGATTCGAACCGACGACCCCTCGGTAAAATTTCAATGCCGAAACCAAATAGAATTGCGATATCAATAATTTGTATTGCCTTAGATCGACAATAGAGCTTTCGGCTCCCAATAGTTCGATCTTTGAGTGAAGGATCTGGATTAGGAGTAGCATTTGATGCTTCTTCAGAATTCACCGGCGCTCACCGTCGATATCGCAGCGCGCTGTGGATATGATTTCGCCGGTTTGCACCTGCTGCCTTCGGCCCCCAGAGGAATCGCCTAACCTCTTATGAGCGGCGAAGGTGTTAGGTTCCAAGTCATTTTGACCCATTTTTCCATCTGCGGTTGACTACAGCTGATCGAGATAAGGTAATGATCAATAATAGTTTTTTGCGAAGTAAGCGGGTCAGCTCCGGATGGCAATGAGGGGGGTGCGGATAAAAAGTTGGACTGCTTCATATGCTAATGCCGAGGCTCTTACGATACTCGACGGGGCTTAGCGATCCCAGCGATATCTTGATGCGCTTTTCATTGTACCAGCGGATGTAATCATCTACCTCAGCGACGAACTGTTCGATTGTGATGGTCTTCCAATCTCGTGGATAAAATAGTTCCGTTTTCAATCGGCCGAAGAAGCCTTCGCATGCGGCGTTATCTTGTGAGCAGCCCTTTCGGGACATCGAGCGAACCAGTTTCGCTTCGCTGATCCGCGTTAGCCAGCCTGGCCAGCGATAATGGGCTCCGCGATCGGAATGGACGATTGGCCGTTCCTCGCCGTCGGTCACGGTCTCAATAGCTGCATCCAGCATAGTATTGACCAGCCCCGCGTCTGGTTGCGTTCCAATCGACCAACTGATGACCATTCCGTCGAAGCAATCGATGATGGGCGAGAGATACACCTTCCCGGCTGGGATCTGGAACTCGGTGATGTCTGTCAGCCATTTCTCGTTCGGCGCTTTCGCATGGAAGTCGCGATTGATCAGGTTCTCGGGTGCCGGACTTATTTCTCCCAAGTATGATCCGAAACGCCGTCGGCGCGGTCTGGCCACGACCAGGTGCTCCTGCTTCATCAAGCGCTGGACAACCTTTTCCGAGATGATCACGCTCTTCCTGGCCAGTGACGCCTGTAGTCTGCGGTAGCCGTAACAACGACGGTTCGCTTCAAAGATTTCCGCAAGGCTGTGCCGGACGGCGGCATACTTGTCTGCCAGACACATGCGCGTGCGATGATAAAAGTAGGAGCTTCGCGCAATTTGCAGCTGTGCGAGCAGTTCTGGCAAGCGATAGGTATCTTTAAGGGCGTCAACCAGCTGTGTCTTTTCCCGATTACTCAGGATCTGCAGATCGACGCCCAGTTCTTTTTTTAGGAGTTCATTGGCCTTCTTCAGGAGGTCATGCTCGAGTTGCAACTGGCGAACATCACGTTGGAGGGCTTCAAGCTGTCGCTCGAGTTCCTCGCGTTCCGGCGCCTGCGGGGTGGTTTTGCGGCGTTTCATGGATGAAGGAGCCTCATGACCGAGTAGCTGGTCTTTCCAGTTGTACAACGTCGGCCTACAGACGCCCAGCCGGTCAGCCACCTGTTGGGCGCTTTCATTTCCACTACATAGTCCGATGACACCAGCTTGCTTCACCGCTGCGGGATAGGCAGGGCGCCACGATCGACCGACCATCGATGTTCGTGTCTCCGGAAAGGCCTCCCGTACCCATGCGGTCAGAGTTCCTCGACCAGGATAGCCGAGCGCCCTCATCGTCGCAGAGATGCAACGATCATGGGTGCGGTAATGCTCAAGTGCCGCCTGCTTCTGACTCTCGGAATACTTTGGCGCTCGAGCTACCGGCTGAATACGCAGGTCGAGATGCTGTACGTACTCGCGGTACCAACCCCTCAGCGCATTCTTTGTGGGGTAACCCAACTGGCGAATGGTCCCGTTAAGTCGCTTGCCAAGCCTGATATAAAGCTCAACGGCTCGAAGTCTGTCTGCGTAGGAATACATGAACTACCTCCTGGTGGTCCAAGTTTTCGTCCGCACCCCCTGAGGTTCAATCTGGTGCAGAAACCGACAGTCCAGTCGCAGAATTTCGGTGATTACGCTCTGCGCAGGTTCAAACAAACGCACCTTCACCCATCGAGGCCATCGGTGGCGTCTGCGTCATCGGGTCTTCCCTCGAATCACGGAGTTCTGCTAACCATTTATGGTTCGAATCAAGAGCCCTTTAACTTCCAAAAAGGACCGCGATGGCCTCTGCCGATCGTCTAAGCGATATTGCGAGCTGCGCCGACCTTTCGTCAGTTCCGGCCGTCCGAAAGCTGAACGACCACGCATTCGTGGACATGCTGCGGATGGCGGTTCCGTTCGAGTACGTGACCATCGGTGGCCTCGATCTGAAAGGCTATGAGCTAGGCAGCAGTCAATCGATCGACACCAACATGCCACCGCTCTACATGGAAACCTACTTTGCTGAAAAGATGAGTCCTCAAGACCCACTGATTGCTTTGGGAAAGACCAGGAAAACGGCGTACACCGAGGAAGAAGCCTTCGACCTGATTTCGCCGCCGCAGAGGCTGCTTTATCTGGGGCGCGCTCACGGTATCCGGAACAGGATCTTGTTTCCGTTGTCCAGAAAGGATGCCGTCTATGGTGCAGTCTGCTTCACCAGCACCAGGCCGTTCACTCAAGGCGAATTCGAGTTCTTGTCATTGATGGCCGAACCGCTGCATGCCGCGGTCACCAAGCCAATCATGGATAGATTTGCAGCCAGCCAGCTCCGCCTAACCAAGGGCGAGTTGCTGTGCTTGAAAATGGCTAGCCGGGGTTTGACGAGCGAGGAGATCGCCGTTGCGTCCGACTATGCGCTGGAAACGATCAATAGTTATCTCAAATCCGCAGTCCGCAAGCTTGGCGCATCCAACCGGGTTGAGGCGGTCGCTGAAGCGATCGGAAAGCGTCTGATCGACTGATCCATCGCAGTCGCGTTTAGATCTCACCGATGCTGTGAACATTGTCAGCCAATCGTACCAGGTCTGATTGACGATGTTGCCTTGGCCAAGTAACGGACTGGGCCTGTCGCCAGGCTCGATCGTCATCATACCTACTTCTTGCGCTATCAAAATACTGGCCCTGCTCAAACACTGACACCGTCGATCAATCTGATCACCTCGACAAGACGTCTGTCATCGCAGGGCTGCGTGGGAGCCTCATACTCAAAAGCGCCAAAATATCCAATATACGCAATGCAATTTGCGCACGCCCGGCATGTTTACATTTCATAAAGCACTCGACCCCAAATTTGGGGTTATCCGATGAGGTGCGGTCTGTACCTCTTACCGCCATAATGACGGGCTTCGGTGCGCTGTTTCCTGCGCTCATCATCCGAAACATCCTGGCGACTTGACGCTCCGATCTCGGCACGCACGCCGACCCGGGACGCTCTAATCAACACATTTAGTCGTCGCGAAGCTCTCTGTTCCACGGACGCCGGTCATCACCGGCGGTGCCATTGCTCTATTATCTTCGAGGACACCAATGCCGTTGCAAATCAATATAAAAATGACATTGTTCTGCCTTTTCGGAACTTTAGCCGCCGTATCCGCCATTCAAGGCCTTGTCTCTATCCGTTCATTGTCGGCCATCAACACATCTACGCGATCGATTGCGGAGGATACGGTTCCCTCAGTCCTGACACTTGGCCAGCTAAATGCTGACTACGGAGATCTTCGGACGGAGCACTTGGGGTATCTGTTGAGCGATGGCGCTCAGCAGCAACAGATTCTGAGGAACCTGCAGGAAACGCAGTCGGAGATAGCGAAGGATATCGCAACATACTTGCCAGCCATCACCTCGGATAATGAGCGGTCAATCTATCAGCGGTATGTCGACGCATCTGCATCCTATGATCAAATTTGGCAGCGCGCCAAAATATTGAAGGATCGCGGTCAAGGCGGTGAGGCTGTTGCTCTGCTGCTTGGCGATGGCAAGGCAGCCTACGAAAAGGCAAGCGATACGATCCAAAAGGATGTTGACCAGAACACTGTCGACACCAAGGCCAATTTGGACAGTACTGATGGCGCCATTGTATCCAGTCTCACGTCGGCGTACCTGGCCTTCGGTTTCGCCATGATCGTCGCGTTTGCCGCCATGATTTTAAGTCTGTCGCGGATTATCAAGCCGCTCTCACGAATGACCGCCCATATGGGCCTGCTGAGCAGCGGAGATACGACAAAAGAAGCGCCCGGCCGTGACCGGCAAGACGAGATTGGCGCGATGGCCGCCGCCGTTGAAGTATTCCGTGAGGCTGCGATCACCAACAGTCGGCTTGAAGGTGAAGCACATGCAATGCGTGAGCGTCAGGATGTCGAACGGGTAGCAGTCCAGAAGCGCTCCGAGATGGAAGCTGAGCAACTGCGGTTTGCTTCCGACAATATCGGAGCTGGCCTGAAGCGGCTCGCCGCAGGCGATCTGGCCTTTCAGTTGAACGAGGCTTTCGCGCCAGACTTCGAACCGCTACGCCACGACTTCAACCAATCGGTCCTCCAACTCGGCGCGGCGCTTTCGGCGATCACCGAAAGCATCGCCACAATGGACAACGGCACCCGCGAGATCGCCTCTGCCGCCCAGGACCTCGCCAAGCGTACCGAACAGCAGGCGGCCGCGCTTGAGGAGACTGCGGCCGCGCTTGACCAGATCACCGTCAATGTCGGCTCCTCGACGAAACGTAGCGAAGAGGCAAGGACGGTTGCGATGCAAGCCAACCAGAGTGCGGCGAAATCAACCGAGGTCGTCTCGCACGCGGAAGAAGCCATGCGCCGGATCGAGGAGAGCTCGCGCCAGATCTCCAATATCATCGGCGTCATCGACGAGATCGCATTCCAGACCAATCTCTTGGCATTGAATGCGGGCGTCGAAGCGGCGCGCGCCGGTGACGCTGGCAAGGGCTTTGCCGTCGTCGCCCAGGAGGTGCGCGAACTGGCGCAGCGTTCTGCGCAAGCTGCCAAGGAGATCAAAGGGCTGATCCGGAACTCGTCGACGGAAGTGGAAAATGGCGTCAAGCTGGTGCGTAACACAGGCGAAGCGTTGAACGATATCGGCGGTTTCATCAGCCAGATCAACAGCCACATGAACGCGATCGCCGTCTCGGCCAAGGAGCAGTCAACGGGATTGGCCGAGATCAACACGGCGGTCAATTCGATGGACCAGAGTACCCAGCAGAATGCGGCGATGGTGGAAGAATCGACAGCGGCGGCCTCAAGCCTGGCGCTTGAAGCGAGCAAGCTGCGCGACCTCGTCGCGCGCTTCAAGCTAGATAGCACCGTCTCCCCGCCACGCGCGGCGGACCGGACGAGCCGACCGGTGGCCTCACCCGCCCGCACCCTCGGCAACAAACTTGCCAGCGTCTTCGGCGGCAAAACAGCTACCGCCGCCGCTGTAAAGGAGTGGGAGGAATTTTGAGTATGGCTCCCTCGCTCAATTGCCGGCTGAACCCGTGAACGGCGCCTTCGAGATCATCGTCTTTCGAATCTCGAATCAAGAATTCTCTCTTAGAACCACCACCATCCGCGAGCTTCGCGGATGGTCTTCCTAGACCCCAGCGCCACATTCGCCGCCTGATATCGTTGGCGTGATCAATCCGCGCGGACCGGCGAGATCGAAGGGCCTGATAACGCGCCGGGCTCTAGTCGCTGCTGCATGAAAATTCAGTGTCAGGTCACCTGAAGGCGAGCGAGGTCGCGCCGTAAAACGCTGCTTGCCTATTTTTGGTCGTGCTGCCAAGTCGTGTTCCAAAGGCGCATATGTATCCGCTCTACGCTGGATATTAATGTCACTGTGCCGAACAACTGGGGATATGTCGGCCACCATACTTGATCAGACCGCTCGATCCTTCAGTCTTCTATTGCTCGACATGATGACGAGCAACGCCATGGCCCCGTGTCGGGTCCCCCAACTGATGACACGGTCGGCCATGGCCCTTCGTTCTCGCCGACAGGGATCGGCGATCCGCGCAGATTGATCACGCCAACGGGTGGCGTCGCCTTACCCAATTTTGCTGATCGGAATGGTATGCGTGTTCCGTGACAAAGCTTGGCACCGACATTGCCGCACGCCGCTACAAGCGCCATCGCTTTCCTGCTGGGATCACCACCCACGCGGTATGGCTCTATCATCGGTTCCCACTGGGTCTGTCGGACGTCGAGAGCCTGCTCGCCGAGCGCGGGTCGATATCTCGTTTCAAACCGTGTCAGAGTGGGCCACGAAGTTCAGTCGCAAATTCGCCGACAAATGGCATCTTGACGATGATGCTCGTGTCCATCAAGGCAAAGAAATACTGGCTGTGGCGCGCCGTCGATGCCAACGGCTATGTTCTCGACGCCCTCCTGCAAAGCCGGCGGAACAAGAATACCGCTGTTCGACTGATGCGAAAGCTGCTGAAAGCCAAGGCCTCACGCTGCGTGTGATGGTGACCGACAAGCTGCGCTCATACGCCGCCGCAAAGGCTATATTGATCCCCGACATTGAAACTCGTGCACACAAGGGCCTCAACAATTGAGCGGAGAATTCTCACCTGGCTGTGCAGCGACGCGAGCGGCGCATGACGCGGTTCAAATCGGCTCGACAATGCCAGTCTTTCGTTTCAGCCAACGGCCAGATCGCCAAACTCTTCCTCCACCATCGAAAGCATCTGACTGCCGCCGATCATCGCAAACTTCGCGGCGATACCATCACGACATGGCGCGAAATTTCTTTGTCGATTTCTGCATGAAAGCAGAACCGCTGCATCGTCTCAAACCGCAGTCATTAAGGCGACGCCACCACCAGCTTTGACCATGACCTGCGTGTCCAAAGCCAGGCGACCGGGCGGTCCATTCGATTCATTAAGGTGCGGCCACTCATAGGATGGTCTCAAATAGCGGAATCAATGCCGCTCCGATTGCGCCGGGGGCATCAAGCACCTCCGCAACGGCGAGCCGAGGCTCGTCACGCAATACGCCGTGCCGGGGCAGATTGTTGATTTCCGTGCGTTCGATGAGCATTTTTGCCAAAGAGGGTGGGAGCTCGCCACCAAGGACGATTAAGGCCGGGTCAAATACAGCGCAGATCGCGTTGATGGCGAGGTTGTGCGCGGGCGCAACGCGTTCGATCCACTCCTGAACGCCATCCCAGGTCGAGACGTCTTCGCTTTTGAGATCCCGCAAGGTCAGGTTCGGTCGGCTCTTCATTCGCAAATGCTCAATCAGAAGACCAAGCGCAGGACGATCCCCGTAATCCTGATGACCGAAGAGAACGGAAAATTCGCCGGCGTTTCTGAAATTTCCGCGGAAGGGCATGCCTCCGGAAATCAGGCCACCGCCGTAACCGTGAAGATGGGAAATATAGGCGAAATTAGCAACCTCGCGGCCGACACCGAAGATTGCTTCCGCCAATGCCGCCGTCCTGGCAACATTGTCGACCCAGACCGGCAAGCCAAGTTGCTTTCCAAGGAGTGGCGCCAAGTCGATCAATGACCAATGGGCGAGCGGCACGGGGCAATTGAAAGCCGTGTCCGGCATGTGATGGCCGCTGACGGCAAGACCGACGCCAAGGATGTCCTGCCGCTTGGCTCCACGACGGGCAAGAAGGTTCGCAATTCCGGCTTCGATGCGATCCATCTCCGAGGAAAGGGACGATCCCACCTGCGGAACCTCCATTTTCTCCAAAGGCTCGCCGAACCCCATGAGGCAAAGCCCGATCGAACCAACGTTTACGGAAATGCCGAGCGTCAGACACCAGTCTTTGCAAAGACTGAGCTTCGGGCTAGGAGGGCCGGGGCGCCGAGCGTCCGACGATGTGAAAGCAACCATTCCTCGGTCGTGAAGCCGCGCGATAATCCTGTGGAGAGATTGCTGAGTGAGGTCGAGCGGCTCGCTCAGATCAGATCGTTCGATCCCCGGAGACTTCCAGATCAGCCGCAATAAGTCACGTTCATTGCGCGAGGCAACCCGCGGAGGTTGTGAACCTCGCAGAAAATGGGGTGCAATATAGTCTAGCGGATCATACTTCATTTTTAGATCAATTTGATTTACACTATAGGTGTAAAACACGGTTGAGAATGCCTTGCGTCCGTCATACCGAGGAATTTAATCCCTGGAATGTGTCCTGCTTACCTCATCAGGACCGGTCAATCTAGCCGGTGGCAAGGCATCTATGGATCGCAGAAAGGACAGTGTCGACGTGTTGGAGGCATCGCTGCGTCTGTCTCAGACGAGATGGAGCGGACGAAAGAGCGGTCCCTGTTGGTGCCGGTGACCAAAAATGGAAAGAGCCGAGTTGCATGATATCGATCAGATCCGAGAACCTGTCATTGTGCATCCCCGATCAGTCGACCTCCAGCTTTGCGCCGACGCATGAAGGCGATGATTTCGAGTCAATGGTTCAAGCCTTTTCGGCCGGATATGGGGCCTTCGGAGCAAAGCCGCTGAGCGGCGATCGGCCCTTCACTTGGGCGGCAGATTTGAGAAGAACCGGGCCATTTACGATGTTTCATTCGGCTTACCAGAGCTCCTGGGAAATTCGAACGCTCAATGAGACGCCGCAACATCTTGCGTTCTACATCCCCCACACGGGGTCCTTTCGTCTGTCCATCGGCCAAAAAACAGTCGAAGGCGGATCCGGTCACCTTCTGATGGCCAACAATCATGAGGCAAGCGATCGTCTTGTCCAGGGCGATCCGCACCGCTCGGATGCTCTTTTCCTAGACTGGAAAGTGGTGACGCGGATGCTTGTGGCGCATTTTGAAACGCCGATCCTTTCGCCACTTAATCTAGAGCCCGTTGTTGATCTGGCAAAGCCCTCGGGCCAGCTCATCGGCAACCTGGCCCGAACAATCGTGCATGGTATGCGCAACGGCGGCGCGCTTTTGTCTTCGCCTCTTGCCGTGTCGATGCTGAGCGAAACGCTCGCTGACCTGGTGATTCGATTTGCCGACCACCGTCTTTCAAACCAATTAGAATCGAAAAAGGTCTCGATGATAGCACCGTGGCATGTCCGACGCGCAATCGACTACATGCACGCCAATATCAGCGATCCGTTCACAATGACGATGGTCGCGGATGCTGCCGGGGTCTCGATTCGCGCATTGCAAACGGGCTTCAAGGCTTTCAAGGGAACGTCTCCGGGAGCCTACCTGCGTGCAATCAGGTTGACAGCTGCTCGCGATCAGCTGCAAAATCCTGCAAACACGCTTTCCGTTGGCGAGATTTGCGCGACATGGGGTTTCTTTAATCCAGGCAGGTTCTCCGTAATCTATCGCAGCGCTTTTGGAGAAAGCCCGAGTGATACGCGCTCGCGCGCCGCGGTCTTGCGAAGGGAGGCTTTCACTTCCGCAGGTGTGGTTCGTAAGGAAGCGATTTGACTGCCATGCCTACTACCGCGATGGACATGGCAAGGCGGGTTCCAATCTTGGTCAAAGCGAAGGCGCGGCGCTCTGGATTTCGCACATCATTTTGCATGCGGCAGATGCATTCGCGTCCTCACTGTCGTTGATGACGTGGGCTATCTAAAAGTTCTGGACACCTTGGAATATATGACCGCCGCGCAATTAGGATAGAGTTGCGTGTTTCGGATAATGATATGACGTCCGTCAGCTACAATGAGGCCTGTGCGCGGGAAAAGTTTTGCGCGGAGAGGACAGAGCACCGGATCAGAATACGCTGCCACGTCGCTGTCTCGTTTCGGAAGGGGTTTCACCGAAGGATGCTCTGTAGATCGAAGAAAAGCGGCCGAAGTGGAAGAAGCCCCACTTCAGGCAGATCTTCGACATGGGTTCATTGTTGCTGAGGTCCAGCAAGTCGTTTCTCACTGCTCGAAGCCGCATTTCGCGCAGGAATTCAGAGGGTGATCGGTCTTTGAACATTCTAAAGCCGAACTCTAGGGCGCGTATGGACACGCCGACCGATACGGCCACCTCTCGTATCAGTATCGGCTGATTGATGTTCGCATGCATATATTCAATTGCCCGGCACACATGTCCGGGGGAAACGAGGTGTATCTTCTTGTCCAGAAGCTGAGACGCGCGATGTGGGACGGTCCGAACAATGATGTCAGCCAATGCTTCGGTTAGATTAGACAGGGCGATCGGGCATCTGAGGAGTGGACCCTCATTCTTGACGCCAACGTAAATCGTTTGCCACAACATGTTCAGGAGAGTTGCTGGTTTCCCATCAAGGTCAAGTGCCTGTGATATGTCGAGGCTGCCCATCAGGGGGGCTTCGAACGCTGCGGCATATGCTTGAGCAATCGCCTCCCAGTTCAGGCTGATGCTTTCCGCGAAATGTTGTCCGGGTGCAACGGAAACCAGATCGGGTTCGTGATTGTTGATTAGTAGAAGCTTTCCGGGTGTTCCCGTCACGTCTCGAGATAGCGCGGACAGTGAGATTGCGCCGGAGCGGGGCAGCACCAGAGTGAGTGTTTCGGGCGTGTTTGGCGACGTACGAACTCGCCATCCGCCATTGTCCCTGTTTGATACCAGCGAGAGGTTGTCGGTTGCCCAGTAGTCGACGCTCCAGTCGAGCGGGACGTCCCGTCCCAGGCGCCAAGCTTCAAACGAGCCGAAACCCTGCCTTAAGGCCTCGACCATCTCGTCGAAGGTAGAGCCAGTCAGTCGTGCTTTCAACGTTGGGTAACAATCACCTTGCATCAATTGTTCCCAGCCAAAATCATCTTTGAGCTAGTTGCCGGTGCCCACGAACCTGATTTTAGGCCTTCTAACATAATACCTAAGATTGGTCTTGAAGACTTCTCCAATCGGTCTTCTCCAGTGAGGCGGTGTTTGTTCATATTTTCTTCCCCAAGAGGTTACTGCCTTCCCCCAGGCACGCCAGGGGGGGCATAATATCGTTGTTCGCACCCAGACGCTGTCACCGGCTTCACTTTCGAGCGGCGGCTTGTGGATCGCAGCGACCGCAAATTGTTGAGACCGATGGCCATCCTCTAGGGCGCCTTGCTTGGGGCCGGCTTCGATAACATCATGCTGGCGGCCATCTGACCGATCATCATCGACGGCGCATTGGTGTTGCCGCCGATCAGCGTCGGCATGACGGACGCATCCGCGACACGCAGATTGTCCATGCCACGCACCAGCAACGTCTGCGGATCAGTCACCGCCATGGCATCGGTGCCCATCTTGCAGGTGCCGATGGGATGATAAACCGTCAGCGCCTCCGCACGTAGATAGGCAAGGATCTCGTCGTCGCTATGCACATCCGGGCCTGGCAGAATTTCGGGGCCACGCAGAGCGTCGAACGCCTTGTCGGCAAAAATCAAACGAGAAATCTTGATGCCTTCGACCAGCGTCAGCGCATCTTGCTCGTCTGTGAAGAAATGATGGTCGATCTCCAGCGCTTCGCTCGCACGACCTTTGCCTGTAGACAGCCGGATTTCGCCGATGCTTTGCGGCCGCAGCACGCAGGTGTGGATCGCATAGCCATGCCCATATTCTACCAGTCGGCCGCGATGGCTTCGATAGCCCGGCACAAAGTGGAACTGGATATCGGCCGGGCCATCGCCCGCAAATTTCGTCTTGGCAAAACCGCCAGCCTCGACATAGTTGGTCGTCAGCATACCCCGGCGAGCGCCAAAATACTGAAATGGCGCGGCAAGCATTGCCGGCAGGTTCTGGATTGACAGACCGAGCGTCCGGCTGCTCTTCGAGCGCACCGTGATCATCCCGTCGACATGGTCACGCAGGTTCTTGCCGACACCGGGAAGATCCACCACCGGCGTGATGCCAGCGGCGGCGAGTTCATTTGAGGGGCCGATGCCGGATATGAGCAGCAGCTTGGGCGAGCCGATCGTGCCAGCCGACAGGACAACCTCGCCGCGGCAGCCAATTACGCGCGCCTGACCATGCTGCGACACGCGCACGCCCGTGACCTTCCTTCCGTCGAGAACCAGCGACAGCACTTCGGTATCGGCGAGCGTGGTCAGGTTCCTGCGATCGGCAACCGGCTTGACGAAGGCGGTATGCGCCGAAAAACGACGGCCGCGATCCTGCGTGACATCATAGATGCCGACGCCGAACTGGCTCTTGCCGTTGAAATCCTTGTTCTCCGGCAGGCCGACATGCGTGCCGGCTTCCACGAACACTTTCGAGACTTCGTTCGGATCGCGCGGCTCATCAACCAGCAGTTCACCAGAAAAGCCATGATAGGCAGGATCCTGCTTCAGCAAGTTGCGCTCGAGGCCTTTGAACACCGGCAGAATATCGTCATACGACCAGCCGGCGCAGCCAAGCGAGGCCCATTCGTCGTAGTCTTCGCGGGCGCCTCTGATATAGATCATCGAATTGATCGCGCTCGATCCACCCAGTGCCTTGCCACGATTGACCGGCAGGCGACGGCCGTTCAACTCGGGTTGCGGCACGCCGACATGGCTGTAATCGTAGCGCGGATTTCCATAGAGCGACAGGATACCGGCCGGCACGCTGACCCGCAGGCTGGCATCGCTGCCGCCGCCCTCGATCAGGCAAACGGACTTGGAGGGATCGACACTCAACCGGTTGGCCAGCACGCACCCCGCCGAGCCGGCACCGATGATGATATAGTCGAAGCTCAGTTCTTGCATTGCGCTAAACCTCGCCCTCGCACTCAATGCCCACCGTTGTTTTTCAACAGACCAAGGATCTCGCGCTTCATGGCGATGAAGTCAGGCTCCATCACCAGATCCATGTCGCGCGGGCGTTCGAAAGGAACGGTGAGATCGGCAAGAATCTGGCCGGGACGACCGGACATGACGAAGACGCGGTCCGCCAGTAGGATGGCCTCGTCGATGTCGTGGGTCACGAACAGCACGGTCTTCTTCGAATGCTCCCACACGCTCAGCAGCAACTGTTGCATCGAGTGCCGGGTCTGGCTGTCGAGCGCCCCGAACGGCTCGTCCATCAGCAGCACCTCGGGATCGTTGGCGAGCGCACGCGCAATCGCCACGCGTTGCTTCATGCCACCGGACAGTTGCGATGGGTAGTGACTGCCAAAGGCCGCGAGCCCGATCTCGGTGAGGTAATGATCGACGATACGGTTGCGTTCGGCAGCCGGCATGCCCTTGCGGCGCGGGCCGTATTCGACGTTTTGCCGGACCGTCAGCCAGGGAAACAGCGTATAGGCCTGGAAGACCATGCCGCGATCGGCCCCCGCGTCGCTGACCGGCCGGCCGCCGACCTTGATCATGCCGCCAGTGCGCCCCTCCAGCCCCGCAATCAGATAGAGCAGGCTCGACTTGCCACAGCCCGAAGGCCCGACGATAACGCAGAATTCCTCTTTCTTGACATTCAGCGACAGTCCGTCGAGCGCCAGCACCGCGCCTTCGCCGGTGCCGTAGCGCAGGGCCACCTTTTCGACGGATATGTCGGAGCTGCGTGTCGCGGTATTTGGATTGTTCAGCATCAGCATGGCCTTTTAGTTTGCCCACGGGGCCGCAACGCGACGCAGCACGCGGAAGATCTGGTCGGTCAACAGACCGAGAATGCCGATCATGGCAATGGCCATGAAGATGACGTCGACCTGGAAGCCGCGCATGGCCTTGAGCGAGATATAGCCCAGCCCCGAGCGCGCGGCGACCAGTTCGGCGACCACGAGATAGGTCCATGCCCAGCCCATAGTCACGCGCAATACGTCGAAGATGTTCGGCAGGGTCGCCGGAAAGACGATGTGCCAGACAGTGTCGCGGCGGCGCGTACCCAGCGTATAGGCTGCATTGACCAGATCGCGCGGAACCGAGCGTGCGGCATCGGCAATCATCACCACCTGCTGGAAGAAGATGCCGAAAATGATCACCGAGACGCGCTGTTCGATGCCGATGCCGATCCACAGAATGAACAGCGGCACGAAGGAGGTGACCGGCAGATAACGGATGAAGTTGACGAGCGGATCGAGAAAAGCCTGCACGACACGATAGGTGCCCATGGTCAGGCCGAGCGGCACCGCGACGATCGAGGACAACACAAAGCCGATGATGACCACCTGGACACTGGCATAGGTGTGCAGCCAGAGTGTACCGTCGGTGGCCAGCGCGATCGTTGTGTTCAGCACCTCGTTCGGCTTTGGCAGGAACATCGGCTTGACGAAGCCGCCGAATGTCAGCACGAACCAAACCGCGAGTACCGCCACCCAGACAGCAATACCGAGGAAGACGACGACGCCGTGCGGAATGGCTTGATAGGGTGTCGTTAGGGATTTGAAGAAAGTTCGATCGTTCAACTGAATGCTCCACGCGGGAAAGGCTTTCGCTCCGACTGAAGCAATTGCGATCCAGATTTTCGCTGAAATCAAGAATGATGAGCCCAATCCGGCTCCGTGGCGATGGAGGCAGCGGCATGCGCCGCCTCACTAGAGCATGATGCCGAAAAGTGTGTGCGGTTTTCGGCATCATGCTCTAATTTCTTAAGTCTAGAGCGGCTTCAGATTTTAGGTCCCTTATTTGGTACCGAGGAAGGTGGTATCGACGATATCGTCGTATTTCACATCCATCTTCAGCTTCTGCATGCTGCTCCATACTTCACCGCCGAGAGTGACGAGCTTGCCGGCTTCGCCATCCTTGCCGTCCTTGAAGAATTCCTTGTTGCGTGCTTCGTCATAGAAATTGACGCCTGCCGCAGACGAGGCGAAATCCTTCGGATCCTTCAGCCAACCGCCAACGCCCTTGGCCATGACTTCATAGGCCTTCGCCTGGTCCGACTTGATCAACTTATTGGCCTTGTAGAGCCCCTTGACAAGCGCTTCCACGTCCTTCGGGTTCTTCTGGATGTAGTCGCAGCTCAGCTCGACCACATCGACGATCACGCCCGGTGAAGCCGACGAGTCGATCAAGACCTTTCCCTTGTTGGCCTTCTTGGCAAGCGTCAGATGCGGCTCCCAGGTGACGGCGACGGGGATGCGATCTGCCATGAAGGCGGCGGCGGCATCATCAGCCGACATGTTGGTTATCTTGACGTCCTTGTTGGTCATACTGTTCTTCTTGAGCAGGGTTTCGAACCAGAACTGCGAGGTCGAACCCTCATTCATGGCGACTTCCTTGCCCTTGATATCGGCAAAGGACTTGATGTCTGACGTGACCAGCACGCCGTCGCCACCATGGCTGTCGTCCAGCGCATAGACAGACTTGAAGCACAGGTCCTTGGAGCGGTACTTCATGATTTCATCGATGGTCGAGGCGCTGCCATCGAGTTCGCCGGCAGCCACGGCTGCCATGTAGAGCGAAGAATCTTCAATGATCTCGAGATCGACGTCGAGGCCGTTTTCCTTGAAGTAGCCCATGTCGCGGGCGAGAAACAGCGGGCCGTAGCCGACCCAGGTGGTCATGCCGAGTTTCATGCTGCCGGCATGGGCAGTGGACATTGCTGCAAGCGCAACACCGGCCGCCAGGGCCACGGTGCGCAGGCGTGAGGACAATTTGGTCATAGCGTTCCCTTTTGATTATATGTCGCTGGCTTCTGCCGCGCCAAAGCTATGATCCGCCCGATTTCTTCCCAGTCTACGTCGGGCGAAGCTCAAACTTTGTTCCGGTGCTGAAAACAAAGCACGGTTCCTTCGTCGCAAAAACAATGATTTTTGGTATTGCTGATTAGGAAAAACCTAAGCACGTGCAGATTTCGGCGCGGCGCTTAAATATTCGCCATTTAGCGCTTCTTCTGCCCCATCGCCGGCGACACCATGCCCGGAATATAAGCATCGGAAATGAACGACCGCGCATGACCAACAAAGGCGGTCAACAAACGTGACTTGCGGATTTGTTTGAGCGTTGCGAGCCCGATCGTCATCGGCCGGTGCTCGCCCGAAAGCCGGACGCGCACCACCTTGCGCCCGTCGAGCGCCAGATCCGATCGCGGCGTCACATTGGCAAGCGTGTAGCCATAACCATTGGCGACCATCGTGCGGATCACATCGGGATGAGAAATGCGGAAGGCAATGTTCGGCTGCAGCCCTTCCTTCATGAATATCGCCAGGAAATATTCGGCGCTCAGCGGCAGGTCAAGCAGTATCAACGGCAGGCTCGCCAGTTCCTCCAGCGTCACGGCGGAATGGCGGGCCAACGGATGGTTATCGCCGACCACCGCATGCACCGGCAGATCAACCAGCGGCGTGAACTCAATATCGGTCGGGATCTGCAGGTCGTAGGTGATCGCCACGTCTATTATCGCCTTGTGCAGGCCTGACAACAGTGTCTCCTGATGATCGGCATGCGGCCTGATGTTGGCATTTGGGAAGCCGGTCTTGAAGGAAATCGCCAGCTCCGGCAAAATCATCGGCGCAAGTGTAGTCAGGCATCCGACGTTGAGCTGCCCGCGCACCTCGTCGCTGGCCTCCGAGGCCACGGCATAGAGCGACTCCGCTTGGTCGATCAGTCGCTTGGCCTCGATCAGCATGGTCCGGCCAGCCGGCGTCAGCGACAGTCCCTGTGCGTGATGCCGGACAAACAGCTGGACATCAAGCTCCTGTTCGAGCTGCGAGATCGCCGTGGAAATCGACGGCTGGGAGATATTGATGCGCTCGGATGCTTGGGTAATGCTCCCGGCCTCGCCGGCTGCGATGAAGTACTCAAGCTGTCTCAGTGAAAAGCGCATGCGGGCCGTGGGCGATTGTTGATCGTCAAACAGTAGTGTGTATACAGTAAGATCTAGTCAATAGCAGCCGGCGCATAAGAGTGCTTTGTCTCGCGCCCAAACCATGACCCACACTCCTGATCCCCTACTGACTACTCACTCCCTAATACCTAATCCACACCGTCTTCAGCCCGGAGAACTTGTCGAATGCATGCATCGACAGATCCCGGCCGATACCCGATTGCTTGAAACCGCCGAACGGCGTCATCGGCGATAGCGCATCGACCGTGTTCACCGACACCGTGCCGGCCTTCAACTTCGCAGACAGGCGATGGGCACGCGAAAGATTAGAGGTCCAGACAGATGCCGCAAGACCGTAGATTGTATCGTTGGCCAGCGCCACCGCCTCGTCCTCGGTCTCGAAGGCCGAGACCGCCAGCACCGGCCCGAAGATTTCTTCGCGCATCAGCCGGTCATTGTGGCTGACATCTGTAAAGATGGTCGGCTGGACGAAACAGCCCTTGCCATCGACCGACACCCGTTCGCCCCCGGCCACAAGCCGCGCCGTCTTGCGGCCCTCATCGATGAAGCCCATGATCCGCCGCGTCTGGTTTTCATCGACGATCGCCCCCATTGTCGCCGTGGGGTCGAGCGGGTTGCCCGGCGTATAGCGCCCTGCCCGCTCCACAAGCTTTTCAAGAAAGACCTCGGCAATCGACTTCTCGACGTAGAGCCTGGAATTGGCAGAACAGACTTCACCCTGATTGAAGAAGATGCCGAACGCCGCCATGTCGGCCGCCGCATCCAGATCCTCGCAATCGGCAAAGATCAGGTTGGGGCTCTTGCCACCGCATTCCAACCAGACCTGCTTCATGTTTGACTGGCCGGAATAGGTCAAGAACATCTTGCCCACCTCCGTCGAGCCGGTAAACGTGATGCAATCGACATCGAGGTGCAGGCCAAGCGCCCTGCCGGTCACCTCGCCAAAGCCCGGAACAACATTCAGCACGCCTTTCGGCAGACCGGCCTCGATGGCAAGTTCGGCAAGCCGCAGCGCCGAAAGCGGCGATTGCTCGGCAGGTTTGAGGATGACGGAGTTGCCGACCGCCAGTGCCGGTGCGCATTTCCATGTCGCCATGTCGAGCGGGAAGTTCCACGGAATCACGGCCCCGACGACGCCAAGCGGCTCGCGGCGAATCATTGCCAGATTGCCGGGTTCGGTCGGCGCAATCTCGTCATAGATCTTGTCGATCGCCTCACCATACCATTGGAAGATCGCTGCCGATCCCGGCACATCGTCGGTCGCGGCATCATTCACCAGCTTGCCCATGTCGAGGCTGTCGAGCAGCGCCAGTTCCGTCAGGTTGGCGCGAATGAGATTGGCGAGCCTGAGCATCACCGCCTTGCGCTCGGCCGGCGACTTGCCCGACCAGCGGCCATCCTCGAATGCGGCGCGCGCAGATTTGACGGCACGATCGACGTCGGCGGCATCACAGGCCGAGACCTTAGTCAGCAATCCACCGGTGGCCGGATTGATGCAATCGAACGTGGCGCCCGACAATGACGGCACACGCTTGCCATCGATGAATGCCTCGCCGCGCAATGTCAGGCGGGATGCTTCTGTCTGCCAGTCGATTTTGGTCATGTCGTTCATAAGAATCTTTCCAATCGTTCGTCTGCCCCTCATCCGGCTGCCGCGCCTTCACCTGATCTGGCCGTCGATTGACACCCTGGTATCGAGGCGATCGTAGAATAGATTCCCTCACCCCGCCTGCGGAGAGAGAGGGTGAGGGGCCAACATTATTCGTCGCCCGGCACGCCGTAGTTTGGCGCGGCGGTTGGATCCAGCGCGCGCATCAAATAAGCGTTGAGCTGCGGTTTGTAGAGTTCCCAGAGATCGGCAAGTGCCGCGATCGGATCCTCTTCGTGCCAATCAACGCGCAAGTCCGTGACCGGCCAACTGACCTTGTCGACGACCAGCATGCCGGCGGAGTGCACGGGTCCTGCTTCGCCACCAGCGGCCACGGCTGCCTGCATCGCAACGATAAGCCTGTCTGCCAGATAGCCGGTAGATGCTTCAAACGCGCGCACCATCGCTTGCGGCACGTCCTGGTTCGCCAGCAGATTGCCGGCCGCGACGCAATCCTTGCCCTCGAAGGTCGAAAAAACGCCGAGCGCCTTGTCACCGGAGTAGGATGCGGTGCCGCCATCACGATCGACTATTGCCAGTTGCCGGAATTCGGTGAACTCGTAGCCATCGAGCAGTTTTGCCAGCGTATCTGTGGCCGAAAGTCCCTCGCCCAGCAGCAGCAGTCCCTTCTGGCCGAGAGCGGGATCGGTGATATTCTGGCTCGCAACCACGCCGGTGTTCGCCTTGGCATGCGCACATCTTGCGGCAACGGCCGGCGATGAGGAACTGATGGCGATGCCCAGCATGCCGGTCTTTGCGCAGCGCGCCGAGATCGAGAACGTCATGTGTTTACGCCTCGTCCGGAATGACGGCGATGGCGTCGATCTCGACCAGCCATTCCGGCCGCGCCAATGCCGAGACGACGATGCCGGTGGAAACCGGGAAAACGCCCTTCAGCCACTTGCCGACGACTCGGTAGACCGCCTCGCGATAGCGCGGGTCGGTGAGGTAGATGGTGATCTTGGTGACATGGGCGAGTTCCGAACCCGCCTCTTCCAGCAGCATCTTGATGTTGGCCATTGCCTGTTCGGTCTGGCCGGCAGCGTCGCCGATCGCAACGCTGGCCGATGTATCGAGATCCTGGCCGATCTGGCCGCGCACGAACACCATCGAACCCTTGGCGACCACCGTCTGGCAGAGATCGTTGTCGAGTTTCTGTTCCGGATAGGTGTCCTTGGTATTGAACATACGGATGCGCTTGTGAACAGGCATGTCAGTGACTCTCAATTGAACATCGAACGGGTTATATCGGCGAAGGCTAGGCATTCCAGGCCATTGGAGCCACATCTCTGCACGGAAGGAAAGAAGGCTTTCCATGGGCTGTGCATTTGAAATTCCGAAGTACTATGACGCTTTGGTTAGCCAGATCAGCACACAACCGTCGTACGCGCCCTTCCGACTGCACCCGTGATGCTAGATCAAAATATCCAAAGCAACGGCGAATTAAATCATTATTTCTCGAAGCAATCGCTTCGATTAGAAATTCGTTTGGCCCGCTGCCCCGCAGTCGGGATGTCAGGATTGCGATAGAAGGAGCCGGTGCATGACGATTGAACAGATCGACACGCTAATCGTCGGTGCAGGCCAGGCCGGGCTGGCGGCGAGCGAACATCTCACCAACAACAACGTCTCTCACCTCGTCGTTGAGCGTAATCGCATCGCCGAACGCTGGCGCAGCGAACGTTGGGACTCTCTCGTTGCTAATGGCCCGGCTTGGCATGACAGATTTCCCAGCATGACCTTTGCCGACATCGATCCGGACAGTTTCGCGCCGCGCGACAAAATCGTCGACTACTTCGTTGCCTTTGCAGAAAAGATCGCCGCGCCAATCCGTTGCGGCGTCGAGGTCAAGGCTCTCAGTAAGCTTGAGGATGGTTCGGGCTTTCGCGCGGAGACATCCCAGGGCGTGATCGAAGCGAAAAACGTCATCGTCGCCACCGGGCCGTTTCAAAAGCCGATCATTCCTGCCCTTTTGCCGGCAGATACCGGCATTGTTCAGATCCACTCTGCCGCCTATCGCAATCCAGCGCAATTGCCTGCAGGGGCCGTGCTTGTCGTTGGCGCTGGCTCCTCGGGCGTGCAGATCGCCGACGAACTGGCCCGTGCAGGACGGTCGGTTTATCTTTCGGTCGGCCCGCATAACAGACCGCCCAGAAGCTATCGAGGCCATGATTTCGTCTGGTGGCTGGGGGCTTTGGGACTTTGGGACGTCAAGACCAACGACCCGGCACTTGAGCATGTGACGATCGCGGTCAGCGGCGCACGTGGCGGCCACACTGTCGATTTCCGTGACCTCGCGGCCAAGGGTATCATCCTTGTCGGTCGTGCCGAATCTTATCAGGGCGGAATGATGCGCTTCGCGTCGGATCTGGCGAAGAATATCGCTGCAGGCGACGCGGACTATCTCTCCGTGCTCGACTCGGCCGACGCTTATATCGCCCGCAAGGGATTGAATTTTCCCGAAGAGCCCGAGGCCCGCATCATCGGCCCCGCGCCACAATGTGCGATCAAACCCGTGCTTGAACTCGACCTCGCCAAGGCCGGCATCACCTCGATCATCTGGGCTACCGGATACAAGCTCGATTTCAGCTGGCTCAATCTCGATGCGTTCGACGAAAAAGGCCGGCCGGACCATAAGAAAGGCGTCTCAAAAGTGCCCGGACTTTACTTCGTCGGTCTCGCATGGCTGTCGCGCCGGGCATCCCCATTCATATGGGGCGCATGGCATGATGCCAAATATGTTGCCGAGCAGATTGCGTCGCGCGCTCGGTAGCAGGTGCGAGCACAGCCTCCCCAACCCTCTTTCCCAGGCCTGTCACAGGAATCTAACGCACTGAGGTCCTTGAGTGCATCCGGAGGTAATTGAGGGAGGAGACGAATCTAAGCCGCGAGGCGCTTTGTCAGCCGCGATAGCATCGCCTGGCACTGGCTGAGCTGGTCGAAGCTGACGAACTCATCCGGCTTATGTCCCTGATCCATACTGCCCGGGCCGCAGACGATAACCGTCGTCGAGAGCGCATCCTGAAACAGTCCACCCTCGGTCCCGAAGGCCACTTTGATGCGATTGCTTTGGCCGGAAAGCGCGATGGCTTGCGTGGCGATGGCACCTGACGCGTCAGTGCCGAGGCCGGGATATTCATTGAAGATATCGAGCCGAATCTCGGCTTCCGGAAACTGCTGGCGTTCGCCGGCTGTGATCGCCTCGGCCCGCTCAAAGAACTGGTCCATGATCGTTTTGGGATTGTCGCCGGCGATGTTGCGGATCTCGAACAGCATCTCGCATGTGTCCGGCACGATATTGAGCGCCGTGCCACCCTTGATGACCCCGGCGTGCAGCGTCGTGTAGGGCACGTCGTAATCCGGATCGCGCAGTCCATTGCGCTCGATCTCGGCCTGCATGGCGCGGATTTCGGTGAGGAAATCCGCGGCGAGATGGATGGCATTAAGCCCGGTCGGCGCCAGTGCCGAATGAGCGGCATGACCGCAGCAGGTGGCACGGACGCCGGTCTTGCCCTTGTGACCGGTGGCGACCTGCATGAAGGTGGGCTCGCCGATCAGCACCCATTCAGGCCGAATGCCGGCCTTGGCGAGTTCTCCCAGCATTGGCCGCACGCCAACGCAGCCGATCTCTTCATCATAGGACAGTGCAAGATGCAGCGGCCGCGCAAGGTTCGCATCCTTGGCCATCACCAGAGCCTCGATAGCGCAGGCGACGAAGCCTTTCATGTCGGCCGTGCCACGGCCATAGAGATTGCCGTTGCGGGCCGCCATCCTGAACGGATCACTCGACCAGGCCTGGCCCTCGATCGGCACCACGTCGGTGTGTCCCGACAGCACGACACCGCCGGCGCCCGGAGGACCGACAGTGGCAAACAGCGAGGCCCGGTCACCGCCCTCGCTGGGATAAAGCGCCGCTTCGATCCCACCCTGCCGTAGCAGCTCTGCCACGTAGCGGACAAGATCGATATTGCCGTCACGACTGACAGTGGGAAAGGCGATCAGTTTCTCGAGCGTCGACAAAACCCGGTCCATGGGCCACCTCCTGTTTTTCGTCTCAGAGATCCGCCATCGCAGCGAGATAGCTCTTGTGAATATGGTCCGAGCGGATGTCCCGGGCAACCGCCGTGCCCTTGGTGATGATCCCGGAATCGCATGGGCCGTAAACTGTCGTCTTGCCGGTGGTTTCATCGGTGATCGCGAGATCGCCGTCAAGCAGCGTCGCATGATCGTGAAAGGCATAGACGACGCGGTACTTGCCCTTGGTGGCGCTGTATAGGCCGCCGAAAACAGCCGTTCCCAAGGTTCCGAACAGCAATTTTCCGGCGACCTTGATCGGGCCTTCGATCGTCGTGGCGCCGATTTCTTCCGGCGCACCCCAAGCATCGAGTTCAACCCTGTCCATCGAGAGTTTGAAAGGCAGCATGTGGTGTTTTCTCTTTTTATGTCGGTTTCTTATATCAGGGGTAGAAGTTCGGCTATCTCGCGCTTGACGGCAACTGCCCTTCGGCCAGCGGTGCGCCATCGAGTTCCTCATGTTTGGATGCCCCTTTCGATGCAAGGACTTTTTTGACCGCTGGAGCGAGTGATCGGGTGCGCACATGTTTCAGACCTCATATTGCGGCCATGACATGCCGCGGGCCGGTATGGTGATACGCGGACTGGACTCCAAATCAGTGGAACGAGCTAAAAGCTCCCTGAGAACTACTGGTTTGCCCAATCCCGATCTGTTCGATCATTTGCCCATGCGGATCATGTCCTCCTCACATAGCCGGCACTCCGAATAAGAACAGTTGCAGTCAGCAAACTGATCCAGTCGGATCTCTATAATCCTCGTTGCGTGCGAGCATGGCCCAGACCGTTCGCGCCATTTTGTTCGCCATTGCAATAGCCACCAGCATGCGCGGCTTTCGCGCGAGCATGTTCGAAAGCCACGATCCCGGTTTGCCGCCACCGCGCCCTTTCCAATGCACGACGGACATCGCACCGATGATCAATAGTCGCCGGATGTCTCGCTGCCCCATCTTCGAGGTGCGACCGAGCTTCTGTTTGCCTCCGCTCGAGTGCTGCCTCGGAACGAGACCGAGCCAAGCAGCAAAGTCGCGACCACATCGGAATTCCTGCATCGAGGGTGCGAAGCCCGTGATTGCCATTGCGCAGATCGGGCCGATACCAGGCATTTTTTGCAGCCTGCGAACGACATCGCTTTTCCGCGCTTCAGCAGCAATATGACGGTCGATCTGATCGATTTCGCCGTGCAACTGCTCGATCTTGCTCAAATAAAGTCGGCTCATGCTCTGCACCAGCTCCGGGAGGTTATCCGACGTGATCAGGGCCGCGAGGCGATCAACTTTGTCGAGACCTTTGCCGACTATGATACCATGTTCAGCTAAGTGTCCACGCAGAGCGTTCACCATCTGCGTTCGCTGGCCAACGAGCAGATCCCGTGTCCGGAAAAGCATGGCACGCGCCTGCTGTTCAGATGTTTTTACAGCAACGGTCCTCATCGTTGGTCGCATCGCAGCTTCTGCGACAGCCTCAGCATCTGCAGCATCATTCTTCTGGCGTTTGACGAAAGCCTTTACATGGACCGGCGGGATAAGGCGAACGTCATGGCCGAACCCTGACAACTCGCGCCCCCAATAATGGGCCGTGCCGCAAGCCTCCATCGCAATTACGCAAGGTGGCAGTGCCGCCATGAATTTTGGAAACTGAAGACGCGAGAGTTTCTTACGAAACAATACCCGACCGTCCTGTGCCGCACCGTGAACTTGGAAAACCTGCTTTGCGAGATCAACGCCAACAATGCTAACTTCATCCATGGATGCCTCCTCCTTTGTAGGTGACGTAAAGCATCACCATCATGGCACAGTGCGATGCCGGTGGGAGGGGCATCCAACCCATCAGTGGAAATCAACAACCAGGGTTAAAGATGTGGTATCAAACATCATTTATCGAAGGTAGGTGAAGTTCAACCTCCTGTCGTTGTTTCTCGTCCATCGGTTCGATGTTCTCCTTCCAGAACGCTTCTGCCTCCGCTGGCTCGTTTTCCCATTTCCGGGTGCTGATGATGTTATCATCGACCTTCGCACGTCGGCGGCCGCCGAGCTGCATGTATTCCTCTGCCAACTTCAATGACGGCGTTTTGTTTGCGGCACCCTGCTGAACTCGATCCTGATCGCCCTTCTTGTTCAACAGGGTAAGCAGGGCGTCGTGCTCCGGCCCGCGGGGCGTCTGACGGAGAAAGACCTCTACGGATAGGCGCGTTTCATGGCCGCCAGAGGACCGATTGCCGCGATGGAGAATAACGATCTGTTCGGTGACCGGGTCTTCCGCGAGGAGCCATTGGTCTCCATTCGAGCTGGCTGCAAATTCCTGCAAGTTTTCCAAGGCGGTTTCCTTTCCTGATTCAGTTGTATTTGCGTCGCAGCATTTCTGCTGCGCCCATATCGCGGTTATTGGTTTGGCGGCGATGCCTTGCCGAGTTTTACGGACGGCTCCCTTCCCCAGACACGAAGTTTGCCAAGCTCTGCGACGAAGGTGGAAAGACCTTTCTCGCCGGGAAGGACCAGAACGCCCTCGTCAAGCGAATCCGCGATGCCAGCCTTTGCCAAGAGCGGCATTGCAGACTGGTCGAAGCCGATGAACTTGCAATGTTGGAAAGCGTCGGCAACAAAGTCACGCGCCGCCGCCTCGTTGACAAGGTCTGCAATCGCGTAGGCCGACGTCAGCAGTGCCACCGCATCGAAAAGGACGGATGGGCCACCATCGATCATATGATGTGCCTGGATCCAGGTTCCATCGGACGCCGTAACACCGCCGACCTTCGGTGCGATCAGTTCGAAGACGGCCTTTTCTGCAGTGATGGCCGCAGTCAGCCCTTTTAACAGTTTGATATCGACACCGTCGGTGACAAGGATGCCGAGCTTGCGACCTTCGAAACGCTTCGGGCCACGTGCCACGATGCTAAGCGCCGGCGAGGGCTTGAGATCCTGACGGGTCGGCACTGCAGCATCAGCCGGCTTTGGCATTGACCGGAAGCCGAGCTTTTGTGCGACGGTGTTTGCCAAGGTCTCATCGATATTGAGGAGATGAGACACCATGCGTTCGCGGATCGCGGGCGTTTCGACCTTGCTCAGCTCGAACGTCAGGGCTGATGCGATGTGACGTTGTTCCGGTGTCGTCTGGCTGATGTAGAATTGCCGGGCCTGGCTGTAATGGTCGGCAAAGCTTTCGGAACGCAGGCGGGCCTTCGTTCCCTGTTCTTCCGCCGCGAAGTGGCGGTAGCCTCGCGTGGGCGACTCCCGCGGCCCCTCCCCGGAGGAGTTCGGCTCGTAGTTCAGCCGGCCGGTCGGGTTGTGCATCGCCATGTGGCCGTCCTGCTGGAAATGCGAAACGGGACACTTTGGTGCGTTGATCGGCAGGTGGGTGAAGTTCGGGCCGCCGAGGCGCTTCAACTGCGTGTCGAGGTAGGAGAAGTTGCGGCCCTGCAGCAGCGGGTCGTTGCTGAAATCGATGCCGGGCGGAACGTTCTGGGTCATGAAGGCGACCTGTTCGGTCTCGGCAAAGAAGTTGTCGGGCATGCGATCGAGCACCAGGCGGCCGATTGGTTGCGGCTGCAAGATTTCCTCCGGAATGATCTTGGTCGGGTCGAGCACGTCGAAATCGAAACTGTCAGCGAATTCCTGATCGAAGAGCTGCACCTGCAACTCCCATTCGGGAAAATTGCCTGACTGGATCGAGTGCCACAGATCACGTCGGTGGAAATCGGGGTCGGCGCCGTTGATCTTGACCGCTTCATTCCAGGCAACGGACTGAAGGCCGAGCTTTGGTTTCCAATGAAACTTAACGAAGGTGGATTCGCCTTTGGCATTGACCAGCCGGAAGGTATGAACGCCAAAACCTTCCATGAAACGGAGGGAGCGAGGGATGGTTCGGTCCGACATGGTCCACATGATCATGTTCATGCTTTCAGGCGTCAGGCTGATAAAGTCCCAGAAGTTGTCGTGAGCGGTTTGAGCTTGGGGGAACGCCCGGTCCGGCTCCTGTTTGGCGGCATGGATAAGGTCTGGAAATTTGATTGCGTCCTGGATGAAGAAGACCGGGATATTGTTGCCAACCAAGTCCCAATTTCCCTCCTGCGTGTAGAGCTTGACGGCAAAGCCGCGAACATCGCGCGCCAGATCGGCCGACCCTTTGTTGCCGGCCACCGTGGAGAAGCGGACAAAAGCTGGGGTCTTCTGGCCGCGGCGTTGGAAGAGATCGGCCTTGGTGTACGCCGCCAGAGATTCATATGTCTCGAAATAGCCGTGAGCACCATAACCACGGGCGTGGACGACCCGTTCGGGAATGCGCTCATGGTCGAAATGAAAGATCTTTTCCCGAAAATGGAAGTCGTCCACGACTAGAGGCCCTCGAGGACCAACGCGGAGCGAATTCTGATCGTCCGCCACCGGCCCGCCTTGCGCTGTCGTCAGCACTGGGGCATCGCCTTCCGTGAATTGATGAAGTTCACCGCCAGCGCCGCGTCGGAGCCTCTGGTCATGGATAGTCACCATTTCGGGTTTCGGGGCGGGGGATGCGGTCGTTACTTTCTTGGCCATCTAGGCCTCCTGTAAGTTTCGAATGCGAAGGACACCAGCAAAACAAAAGGCCGCCTCGAAAGGGCGGCCTGATGAGTGTCGGTGACTGGCTAGCTGGCTTTTTTCAACGACCCTTTGGCATTCGCCGAGGACTCGCCCAGCGCCGTCAGCTTCTTGTCGGTCGCGATCTCCTCTTGGAGGGTGGCGTCCAGCAGGGGAATTGCGTCCGTGATCCCAAGCTGCTTTGCCCAGGACTTCAGCGTACCATAGCGAGCAATCTCATAGTGTTCGACGGCCTGCGCCGAAGAGATAAGGCCAGCATCGAGCGCTGCTGTTCCCTTGTACTCTTCCATGATCTCTTCGCCTTCGGCCAGAATGCCCTGGATGGCCTCGCAGGTCTTGCCGCGAGCCGGCTTTCCAATTAATTCGAACACCTGTTCAAGGCGTTCGATCTGGCCCTGGGTTTCGTCGCGATGCTTGAGGAAACCCGCCTTGCCTTCTTCCGATTGCGCGGCACGCGCCATCCTCGGCAAAGCTTTCAGGATTTGCTTTTCAGCGAAGTAGATATCCTTGAGCGTATCGAGGAACAGGTCGTGCAAGGTCTTTTCGGTCGCCATCGTTAAATCCAATCAAATTTTCGAGGGGTGGTGCTAGCTAACCAGTGAACTCCATCGAAGTTCCACGCGGTCCCCCGATTCTTCGCCGGCGATTGCTATGGCAGCAACGCTTTGCATAGGCGCGGTCCAGTTCGGACCCTTCACGGGGGCGTGATTGATTGAGAGTCAAATGAACCAGAACATTGTCTAATTCTGCGGCAGGACCGATCCGCTGATTGGCAGTAAGAAAAGAACAGCCTTCTGTACAACGAGGCGTTGGTGCACCGCTCAGCGACAGGGCAGCATTTGGTCTTTGATACCTCACTTATTTCGTTGCTGCCGTCGGTGCCTTGCATCGAACGGATTTCGGGCGCGCGCAGGCGAGCATTCGGTTCAGAATGGCGACGCCGATCGTGGCCTCTGTCTGCTGAGCACGGAATGAACGAGCGCGCAAACGCGGCCCGATGATGACCGCCTCTTGTCTTGCGCCGGGACGCAGCCCAACCGCTAAGCGCTTCCAGCGTTACCCAAAGGGTCAAACTGCCACGACGACGAAGGCCCGCCTCGTACTCCGGCCAGTTCGTTACTTTAAATTTCATCTTGCTGATACGGTGTCGACGGGCGGTGTTGTGCTTATACGGCATGCCGGACCAATCAAGCTATGTTTGATCGCTGCCGCTTAGAGGCAAAACATTGAAATTTGATCCCTGCACCAATTCTCACTTTGGGAGCAAGTTGTCGAGATGTGAAAGCAAGTGTCTAGTGCTTGAACGAAACCAATTCCAAAATTGTGGACCGCTTCTTTCGTGAGATTTGCCGCCAATTCGAACGACTGGATGTCTTGCACTCGCAGCGGATCGACAGTCAGCGCGACCAGCATATAGCGGCGATCAAATGGCCGACAAACTCGATGAAGCGTCAGGCTTCAGACGCAACGCTTTTAGCTGCGGTCAAACGTAAACGATGTCAGCAAGGTCGTGACAAAATTGCTCGCCTTTTCTTTAACGAGCACTTCCGTCCATTCATCTGTCCCGCGCAGCCTTAGGTCCGAATAGATGCTGTCGACGGCTGCCTCTTCGATACGCTTGACGTGACTCATGAACGCCGCCTCTCCGTCTGTGCGATACAGATCACGGATGACCATCCGCAGGATTTCCTGAATCGCGATCTGCCAGGCCGTATTAATGGCCTGAAGCTCGCCGGTATTTTCTGGCATGGAAACTCCCGTGGGTGATTAATATTCAGCAACGATTTAAACGATGCTGATTAGGTCGACGTTGCTGCAATGTCGGAGACAGCCGGCATTCAATGCACGCCGCACGTAAAGCAGAGATAGATAGACTGCCGGCCTTATAAGGGATGTCGCTGCTAGGCTTGCCGAGCCTTGCGGTTGGCATAGCGCCTGTCGCGGTCTGCCTTTCGAGCGGCTTCATCTTCAATCAAGCGAGCCATACGGCCTGTTTCGGCTGTCTCGCGCGCTTCGATTTCGGCGCGGGCTGCAGCAATTACGGCTTCCTGCCGCTCGGCCGCCTCAGCCACCAGCCGCTCTTGCTCCTCAAGCTTGACCCGCTCGCGCTCAAGCCGCCGCTCTTCTCTGGCCGCGGCAACGGCCACGCGTTCCGCCTCCCGCGCCAACCTGGTCGGCTCGGCCGCAGCCTGCGCCGTGCGATAGGCAGTCAGGAGAGCCGTCTTTGCCTGCGTAGCGGCGGCGCGGCGATCGGTAAGGTCGTTGTTCTTGGCGTTCTTCAAGTCTTCATCCTGGGATTCGGGTTATAAAAGATCAGGGCTTCCTGGCGCGTTTGACCAGAAGCGAAGCGGTCGCCGCGGTGCGGTCCTGCAGTTCCTTTGCGAGGCGCGCTTCACGAAGGCGCAGCGTCTTTTCCTCACGGGAACGGGTCAGGAAGTCGAGTTCATCGACGGCGTTGTTGCGCGCAAAGAATTGCGATTGGGCATTGCCGAAGGCAACCTCCGCCTGCTGGCGAGATTTGCTGAATGTCTGTGCCATGGTGTTTCCTGGATTGAGGCCGGATCAATACGGCAATAAAAAAGGCCAGGCAATTTGCCTGACCTTGGGTTGGTATCATGCTCTCAACAGTGCCAGTACATCCGTGGTCAAAGGAAAGCCGATACCGGGTGCGTTAGGCAGCCTGGAGATTGCAGGCCGACATTTTGCCCGACTTGTTGTCGCGCTCCAGTTCGAAGCCGATCTTCTGGCCTTCGACGAGTTCGCGCATACCTGCACGCTCGACGGCAGAGATGTGGACGAACGCATCGGCGCCGCCATTGTCAGGCTGGATGAAGCCGAAGCCCTTGGTGGAATTAAACCATTTAACTGTGCCAGTGGTCATGATGAACCCTTTCATAGCAATAGAGAGACCACAACGCTCTCGCGTTGCGGATGGTGATAACGATTTTTGAAATGAAGGTTCGTTCAGGGCGCGGTGCCAAACGCGCGGTAACCAAAGCTCAGCAAGCAAATATCGACAACTCTTACTTAGGCTGCCCGCATCGAGTTGTCAACTTTTAGTTTTTCAGAAGACCAATTCTCGACATATGGTTGCAGTCGGAAACTTTACATCCAGCCGGAATTCTCGTTGCCCTGCTCCGTCGCAATTTCGAAAGTGGCCACACCGTCCTGGACCTCGCCCGCTTCGATATCTCCGGCATTGGAGTAGAAACGCCTTATAATCGGCCGTGCCAATTAAGTGTGGTGCTGATCTACGGTGGACGTGCTAGCTTGCCTTAGGGCGTCGGTACAACGGTTGTGTTGGCGGCGCTCCTGCCGAGTGATGACCCGCTACGCGAGTTTTCGGCCCATGAGGGCCATTTCCGTGTCCAAAGAACCGATTGTCCATTTCGAGGCGGCGAGTACACTTGCCGTCGTGGTCTCATCGAACGAGCCGTTGCTGTTCCTGTCCTCAGACCAGAAGGTTATTGCGGCGAGCACATCGTTTTGCCGAACTTTCGAGATCGATCCTGCGACAATTCCCGGCAGAGCACTCAGTGAGCTTGGAAACGGTGAGTGGGAAATGCCCAGGCTCGCCTCGCTTTTGAAGGCGACGGCCTCCGGGAGCGCAAAGATCGAGGCCTACGAAATTGACCTCATTCGGCCACATCAGAAGACACGCCAGTTGGTCGTCAATGCACAAGTTCTTGACGATGGTGACAAGGACCGTATCCGGCTGCTAGTGGCCCTCTCCGACGTGACCGACGCGCGCGCCGAAGCAAAACTGAAAGATGACCTCGTCCGGGAGAAAGCAATCCTGATACAGGAAGTCCAGCACCGGGTCGCAAACAGCCTTCAGATCATTGCGAGTGTCCTTATGCAGAGCGCACGTCGGGTGCAGTCGGAGGAAGCGCGCGGACATCTTCACAACGCTCATCACCGGGTCATGTCGATCGCGGCCGTTCAGCGACAACTCTCCACATCGAGCGGCGGCAATGTCGAGCTTCGCAGCTATTTCACCCAGCTTTGCGAGAGTCTAGGCGCATCGATGATTGCTGACGAGAACCGGTTCTCGATATCGGTGACAGTGGATGACAGCGTCGTCGAAGCGGACGTCTCCGTAAGTCTGGGGCTTATCGTGACCGAATTGGTGATCAACGCTCTCAAACATGCCTTTATTGAACAGCAAACGGGAAGGATCGCGATCGACTATCGCTCGACGGGCAGCGACTGGACACTTACGGTCGCTGACGACGGCGTCGGCATGCCGACTGGCAGTGTCGCTGCCAAGGCTGGACTAGGCACAGGCATCGTCGAGGCGCTCGCCCGGAATCTACAGGGTGAGATCAAGTTGAGCGACGTAAGCCCTGGAACCGCAGTGATCATCAGTCATCGCGGGGATGCCGCCCGTCGAACCAGAATTCCAGCGGCCGCCTAGGAACTGACCTTTCACCGAAACGTTATCAGCTGAGTCCAGGGTTCCCCGCTCACACAAAAACCGAGTGACATATGTTAAATGGCAAGGCGGTCATCCTGGTGGTCGAGGACAGCGCGCTTATTCGAATGGGCGCCGTGGACCTGGTTCAATCTGCGGGCTACGAAGCGCTCGAGGCGAGCAACGCCGAAGAGGCCATTCGCATTCTGGAATCGAGATCCGATATCGACCTGGTCTTCACCGACGTGGAAATGCCGGGAACCATGGACGGCATCAAGCTCTCCCACTACATCCGTAACCGATGGCCGCCGGTAAAGCTGATGGTTGCCTCCGGCAGGGCTATCCTCCAAGAGAGCAGCCTTCCCGAGGGAAGCCAATTCTTCTCAAAGCCTTATAGCGATCATGCCATCGCAGACGCGATGGCCAGGATGCTTTTGGGCAGCTGATATCTCACGGATGCGCGAGTAAGGGTGTCCGGAGTCTGATCGCACACCGGCTTGACGTTTACCGCGCCCGCGCCGTGGCTTGGTCAGGACGAGAGAGTTTTGTGAGTTGTTATTGCCTCTTGGACAGGAGTACTAAAGCTGGTGTGAAAAAACATCCAAGGGTGACCCCGTGAAGATTTGACTTAAACCGTTGAAATACAACCCGTTTTGCGGAGAAGGCAGCGATTATACCGGCGGTGCCCATGACCCCATTGATGTTCCGATTTTCCTATCAGTTTCAATTTTTTGCAGGAGATCTCAATGGGGGCATTGTTCAGAGCTGGTTCACAATGTGCCTTCGAGAGGAAGCATACGCTGTTCCTGCCGGGTGAGGCATGCAGCGCTCGGCCACTTCAGACGGAGGTCGATGCCAGAACCAAGGCTGGGATCAAAGCGGAACTGCTCGACGCTGCTACTCTTCGGGAACGACATGGGCTTCATCGGCAGGCAGCCGTCGACAGCGCGATTTCAGTATCAGCCGATCCGGTGCAACTCACCGCATCATTGCTTCGAAACGCAAAAATCCACGGCACCGAATCTCTAATTTTATCAGCACTGCATGAAACCTTTGTCATCTCGGCACGTTGCTGTGGCGGACCCGCCGCGGCGCAGCCGGCCCATGGCCGATAAGCGCTCGCGTAGGGAATTTCATGCCGAAATCTGTCAAGCTTATCTCCATCGGGACTGCCGTCCCTCCTCATGTCATCGATCAGCGTGACGCCGCACTCGCATCCCACCAAGCATTTTCATCCCGCTTTCCAGACTTCGAACGCTTGGCAAAAGTCTTCGAAAGCTCCGGTATCAGACGTCGATATGCCGTTCGTCCGCTCGACTGGTATCTCAAGACGCCGGGCTGGCCAGACAGGAACGACGCCTTTATCGAGGGCGCGAGCTCCCTGTTCGTATCAGCCGCAACTAAGGCGTTGCGTTCAGCCGACCTTTTGGCGACAGATATCGATACGATAGTTACCGTTTCATCCACTGGCATCGCCACGCCGAGCCTTGAGGCGCGGGTCAGTGCACAGATGGGATTTCGCGCCGACGTCGAGCGCGTTCCCGTTTTCGGGCTCGGTTGCGCCGGTGGCGTTTCAGGCTTTTCCATTGCCTCGCGACTAGCTGCGTCCAGGCCGGGTTCGGTCGTTCTGCTTGTCGCAGTGGAGACCTGCACGCTTGCCTTTCGCATCGATAAGCTGACGAAGGCCAACATTGTCGCAACCGCTCTATTCGGTGACGGCGCGGCGGCCTGTGTTCTTCGTGCGACGGATGACGGCATCGCCGAAGTCGAGATGAGCGGCCAGCATACCTGGCCCGACACGTTGGACATCATGGGCTGGAGCGTCGAGCCGGAGGGGTTGGGCGTGATCTTCGATCGGGCGATACCGCCGTTTGCCGAGGCGAACATTAAGCCTGCCGTCGCGTCCATTCTGGCGCGCTCCAACCTGACGATTGACAACGTCGACCGGTTTGCCTGTCATCCCGGCGGTGCGAAGGTGATCGATGCGCTGGAATCGGCGCTTGACCTTGGCCAGGGCACATTGAACCACGAACGCGATGTCTTGTCGGATTATGGAAACATGTCCTCTCCAACGGCATTGTTCGTCTTGGAACGGCTGATCTCCGCCGGTTTGCCGCGGCGCACGCTGCTCACCGCCCTGGGACCTGGATTTACGCTGAGTTGCGCGTCCTTAAAGGCGGCAGCATGATCTGGCCGATCCTGCTGTTGACGGCGGTAACCCTTGAAAGGCTGGGCGAACTCGGGCTTGCCAGAAGCAACACGCAGATCCTGATGGCAAGGGGAGCTGTCGAAATCGCAGCCTCACACTATCCGGCGATCGTCGCATTGCATGCTGCATGGCTCCTCGGGCTCTGGCTTCTCGCGTGGGATATGCCGGTTAATCTGGCATGGGTCGCAGTCTTCGCAGGTCTTCAGATCTTGCGGCTCTGGACCCTGTCCACGCTTGGTCGGCGATGGACGACACGGATCATCGTTGTGCCCGGAGAAACGCTTGTGGCCGAAGGGCCCTATCGTTTTGTGCGGCATCCGAATTATGCTGTTGTGATCGGCGAAATCGCGGTTCTTCCGATGTGCTTTGATATGCCGCTTTATGCGCTCGGGTTCACGATCGCCAATGTTCTGATCCTTGTGATACGTATCAAGGCCGAGAATGCAGCCCTTTCAGGATTGTCCCATGCAGAACAGGCCTGACCTCCCACACTCTGCCATCAACCCTCAGCTGGTGTGGACAGGCTTCATGGCTATGTGCGTCGGCATGTTCATGGCGATTCTCGATGTGCAAGTCGTTGCGACGTCGCTGCCGACAATCCAGTCAGCGCTTGACATCGATCCGGATCAAATGAGTTGGATTCAGACCGCCTATCTCATCGCCGAAGTTGTTGCGATACCGCTGACGGGATTTCTGACCAGGTTTCTGACCATGCGATGGTTGTTCGTCACCTCGCTGACGCTGTTCGTCATCGCGTCCGCTGGCTGCGCCACGAGCAGCAGTTTCGGTGGCCTCGTTTCTTGGCGCGTTCTCCAGGGTTTTTCCGGCGGCACCTTGATCCCATCCGTCTTTTCTGCCGTGTTCATTCTCTTCCCGAAAGAGCGCCAAGCCGTCGCCACCACGGTCGCAGGAGTGCTGGCCGTGCTCGCCCCGACCGTCGGACCCATCGTTGGCGGCTGGCTGACGGAAACCTATTCCTGGCATTGGCTTTTCCTGATCAACGTCCTGCCGGGCATTGCTGCAGCGCTGGTAGCCCTGCGGTCATTGCCGCGTGAAGATATAAATACTTCCGAGCTTCGGAATCTGGATGGGCTGTCGCTCGTCCTGATGGCCGTCAGCCTTGCGTCTTTGGAACTCGCGCTGAAGGAAGCACCGACAAGCGGCTGGATCTCGGTCTATATTGTTACTTTGTTGTGTCTATCGACCGCATCCGGATGCGCATTTGTCTGGCGGTCATTGCATCGGACACGACCGCTCGTAGACCTCGACAATTTCCGCGATCGAAACTTTCTGACAGGTTCGATCCTCAGTTTCGTTCTGGGGATCGGACTGTTCGGGTCAGTCTATCTCATGCCGGTTTTCCTGGCGTTCGTCAGGGGACACAACGCGCTCGAAATTGGCATGACCATGCTCGTGACCGGGACGGCGCAACTGGTGACGGCCCCGATCGCCGTCGCACTGGAAAAGCGCGTGGACGCCAGGCTGCTATCTGCCGCCGGCTTCACGGTTTTTGCCATCGGCATCGCCATGAGTGGGTTTCAGGACCCGCGTTCAGACTACGACGCCATGTTCTGGCCGCAGGTCGTGCGCGGCGCCGCCATCATGTTCTGCCTTCTGCCGCCAACGCGTCTGGCGCTGGGTAGACTGTCGCCGGACAAGGTGCCGGATGCGAGCGGGCTGTTCAACCTAATGCGGAATCTGGGTGGCGCGATCGGCATCGCCCTGATCGACACGATCATTTACACCCGCTCGGAGCCGATCGGGCGAACGCTTCTGGCACGCCTGCAGGCGGGGGACACGGATGCAGCCACGTTCATTGGAGTTCCGCTACAAGCCATCGCGGATCACAAGGGCGCCCTAGATCAGAAGACAATGGCAATGCTTGATCCTTTGCTACAGACCGCCGCAACAGTTCAGGCGCTCAACGAAGCGTGGATCGTCATGGCGGTTCTGACGGGCTGCGCGATACTGTGTCTGCCATTTGCCAGACCGGTTGCTCCGGCAGAGTGATCGCATGAAGGTACAAGGTCGGCCAACCGTCATTCTGCGTAAAACGTTTGTCTTCCCGTAAAACTGATGAACCAGAGAATTGGTAGATCAAAATTCAACATTCTCAGTCCATGCAATCGCGAACGAAAATAACGTGATTGATCCAACATGCAGCTTAGTGACGAGGCGGGTCTTCGTGGTGCGAGCTCCGTGTGTGGGTGCTACCGTCGGTGGAACTAAACTGAGATCGAGAGGCCAGCTTAGAACAGCCGGCTCTCATTGTGTCATGGCGGACGCTGGAATTAGCGCCGGGCTAACCTGACAATGAGAAGCAACAAACAGATTTGCGTTTGTTCGCTCATGCATAATGTTTTGTGCAGTGCAACAAATTGGTGGCGAACACGTTTAGCTTGATCACTGCCATTCTGGCTCTGATAGTTGGAGTGTGCAATGACATCCCTTTCCGATACGATCAAACGCCTCGCCGAGCAGCAAGCTGGGCACTTTGGCAACAGTGGTCAGACATCTCGGCTCGGTGACCTCGGTGACTTCGGCCCAAACCCGGGCAGACTGGCTGCAAAGATATATGTTCCCTCTCCGCAGGAACAGGCTCCCGCCCTCGTCGTGGTGCTGCACGGCTGTACACAATCAGCCGCAGCCTACGACAATGGTTCCGGTTGGTCCCGTCTTGCTGACGAACATGGCTTCATTCTTCTTTTTCCGGAGCAGCGCCGGGAGAACAACGCCAACCTCTGCTTCAACTGGTTTTCGCCCGGGGATATCCGCCGCGGCGAAGGGGAGGCATTTTCGGTCAGTCAGATGATCGACATCGTGTGTCGGCAGCACGAGGTCGATCCCAAGCGGGTCTTCATCACTGGACTTTCCGCCGGCGGAGCGATGGCCAATGTCATGCTCGCAACCTATCCGGAAGTATTCGCCGGCGGTGCGATTATCGCGGGGCTGCCTTACGACGTTGCGTCCACAGTTCCCGAAGCCCTTGAGCGAATGCGCGGTTATGACCTTCCGCCCGCGGCGCTCCTTTCAGCTAAAATCGTCGAAGCGTCACCTCATGAGGGGCCGTGGCCACTTGTCTCTATCTGGCAGGGTACCGAGGACCACACTGTTGCGGAGGCAAACGCACAAGGGCTCGTCGAGCAGTGGCGGAGCGTTCACGGTGTGGCCTCCTCTTCGCCGAAGTCCTCGTCTTCGGAGGGCAACCATCGCATCACCAGATGGGAGATGGAGGATGGTTTTGCCCCAATTGAGTTCCACAGCATCGACGGCATGGGCCATGGAACGCCGATCGATACCCAGAGTGGCCTTGGCATCGCTGCTCCGTTCATGCTTGATGTGGGCGTCTCGTCAACCGCACATATCGCCCGATCCTGGGGCCTGACGCCGTCCTTTGGTAGACGAAGTCATCCCGAGGCCGGTCAGAACGACATACTGCCGGAACGGCCAAAACTCGCCCCTGCCGACGGTATCCAGGCCATCATCGAAAACGCCCTTCGCTCCGCCGGCCTCATGCGCTGAGAGCTCGGCAGCGTGGCCGAGAACAATCCCGTCCCGCGAGCCTTGTTGTCGTCTCACGATTCTGATCGACAGAAGCTTCGTCCGATGTGGCGCATACCTATTTGGCTGTCATGCTGTCGCGATGCTGAACCGGAGCAGGATATCAGCGATCGAGGTGGCCGAAATCATTGTAGCGCATGGTGCCTTCATCAAAAAGTGTGAACGCTTCGACTTCGAGATGGTGGGCCGGTGGGATCTTGACATTGCTAGTCAGCTATGGGCCTCTGGCACTTAGCTATCGCGGATCAAAATGAGGTACCGTCGTTTCTCGAGCATAACTGGCTGACGGAAATCCATCGACGCAAAGTCCGTGACGCATGAATGCAGTCCCGGGCAAATCGCCTCTCATGCAGGCACTAAGTGCCAGTCAGTTCACAATATGAAGCAGCTGAATGGATTGACGGTCGGGACTATCCTACTGCTTGAAGATGAGCCTTTCATCGCTCTTGATCTCGAGGAAATCCTCAGCGAAGCGGGATTTACGCAAATCCGCACTATCGTTTCCTGCGCTGAAGCGGAGTCCTGGTTACAAGAGGGCGATCCAATGCTCGCCATTGTTGATCCTCGGCTGCAAGACGGGATGTGCAGCGGCGTCGTGCGGACGCTCGTGGAAAGAAAAGTTCCTTTCATTGTCTATTCAGGTGACGTGGAGACCGTGAGCGAGCAGGAACCAGCCTTCGCATTCGGTATATGGCTTTCGAAGCCGTCGCCTCCCGGGGACATCATACAAGCGATCAAGACAACGCTGCTGGGCAGGTTGTGAAAAGCATCCAAGAACGACTCTGTTGAGCTGGCGCTTAAATCATTGAAATACATGCAGCCTTTTCGGAATAAGAAGTGGTCACGACCGCCGCTACCCATGACCCGTTGATGCTCTGATTTTCCTATCAATTTCAAATTCTTGAAATGAATCCCAACGAGGTCATTATTCGGAGCCGGTTTACATTTCAGCCAAGTGAATGGGTGCCAAACAACCAGCGGTTCCCCGTTTTAATTTACAGGGATGCTTTGCCGGCTGGCGGATCATCTGCGGATTTCGAAACCTTGTTCGCCGCGAACGGATGGACTGGCGTCTGGAAAAACGGCGTCTTTGACTACCAGCATTACCATTGCGGTGCTCACGAGGTATGGATGTTGGACGTGGCAGCCCCACTCTGTTGATTGGTGGTCCAAAAGGACAAGCGATAGAGGTCTCAATGGGAGATTGCTTGATCCTCCCCGCTGAAACAGGGCACCGAAACCTTGGCTGCTCCCCGGACTTCGAGGTTGTCGGCGCTTATCCGGCCGGCCAGCATGCCGACATTCAGACCGCCGCCGCCACGAGCGACATGCTGGCAATCATCTCGTCATTGCCCGTGCCGGTTACCGATCCCATCCGAGGATCGTAAGGGGTCTGGTCGAGAGCTGGCGTTGAATGCCTGGGCAGAAGACGATGAAAGACGGGATTTTACTCGTTGATCTTTTGTCGTCATGCAGCGTTTCAAGTGTGACATGGGAGATCTACAATGCGTGAAGCATTGGCTAAATCGGCTAGTGGCTTGTCGCGAGTTGGCGAATATCATTGCGAATACCTTCTGTTCATTCGCAATACTGATAATAGCCAGCTGCTTGGGGCATTTATTCGTGAGAATGCTGGCTGTCGGTCGTCGTTGGGCGCATGCTGTCGACGCCTCGTTCACGATCGATCCATCGCATGACGGGCGTAACTGCCACACCGTGGACGACCACCGAAAACAGGATGATCAGACAAACCGTCGCCCAGATGACCTCAATCCCGTCGAACGACGCCTCTCCGGATGCGTAGGCCAGATAATAGAGTGATCCCAACCCTCTGATACCGAAGATAGAAACGATAAACCTCTCAGCACGCGGCTGCCGGCCGCCGATCAGGCTGATCCAACCCGCCGCCGGCCTGACTATCGTGAGCGTCAGCACCGCTACCATGACGACACGCCAGTCGACGTGAGACATCAGCGATCCTTCGGCAAGTGCGTAGCCAAAGCCGACAAGCACGACCATCATCAGAAGCCGTTCGATCTGCTCGCCAAAATCATGGAGCTCACCATGAAAGCTGCTCTGCCTTTCGACACCGCGTAGCGTCAGTGCCGTCACAAACACCGCGACAAAACCGTATCCGTGGATAAGTTCGGTTGCGCCATATGAAAGGCACGTGAAACCCAGCGCAGCCAACCCATCGCCTGTTTTGGCTATGCGACTGGCCCTTGGAATCTTGAATGTCAGATATCCGAGTATGCGGCCGGTTAGCCAGCCCAACGCGATACCTGCCGCCAGTTTCCAGATGACGTCGAAGGCGAACCAATGGGCAATCCGCTCGTAGTCGTTACCTCCTTGTGAAGTCATGGCGATAGCAGCCATAACGAAGGGGAAGCTGAGCCCGTCGTTAAGACCGGCTTCCGAGGTCAACGCGAAACGGATGTCGTCCTCCTCCCCGGTCTGCGGCGGTCCGACCTGGACATCGGATGCCAGCACGGGATCGGTCGGCGCGAGCGCCGCGCCGAGCAAGAGTGCAGAGGCCACTCCGAGCCCGAGAATGCCCCAGCCGAGGAGGGCAATCGCTCCGATTGAGATCGGCATGGCAATCCCCAGCAATCGCCAGGTAATCATCCATCGTCGCCATCCGAGCGGCCGATCGATCTTCAAGCCGGCGCCCATCAAAGACACGATCACGACGAATTCCGTCAGATGTTCTGTGAGTTCGCGACTATCGAGCGGGTTCATGCGCGGAAGAGGCGCGAGTGGCGACCATGGTAGAAGCATGCCGATCACGACACAGCAAATCGGCAGCGATAACGGCATGCGACGCAAAGCCAGCGGCAGCCACGCAGTCAACAGCACGATGACACCGAAGATGAACAGCGTGACCATATATGCGTCCATGCGGGGCTACTTCCTTTGGGGCTGCTTGATAGCCGGACCGGCGGCCACGGCTTCATAAAGCGTTTCCGCATTGCAAGGTCTTTCTCGCACGCGACGTCATTGGTCGGCGGGGATGTAGTGATGAACGTTGTCGCTGCTGCATCGTTCCGAGCGGCATCAGCGTTGTTGCCGATGCACGAGTTCTCTAAGCTCAGTCGATAAGAACCGGCCGGCACATATGCTTCCCAGAACGGTTCAGAAACGAGCGACTGAAGCCCTTGATAAGGCGTGCCGTCAGAAATCGGCCATCGACGGATAGCGTCTGCTCCCGATGAAGAAACACGGAGCCAGGGTTCGCGGCAATACCAATATCGATAGAGGAAACCAACAGTCACGACTATATCAAGGGCGCCGCCTAACCCCGGGGAACGGAAGGCCGTCTGGAAGGTCAGCACGAGGATCGTTGGCGCCAGGCCGACGCCGAGTTTAAGTCCACGTCGGCCAGCGGCGACCGTGATGAAACGCCGCCTTTGCCTGCGGAATGTGTTCCCCGACATCAATCAGGCGCAGGAATTTCGTGCAAATACCTCGTTATTCTCTGCTCTGCACCAATTTCGCATTGTCGGTGGAACCCTTATCACAGTCAAGGAATTGAATCGTGGAGGAGTATTGCAATGCGCAAAGATATCAACAACCCACGCCTCGACCTCAGAACAACGCCAGTCAGTCGGTCGGCGTGGTCGCCTTGGATCGCTATTCTTACCGTCGTGCTGGTCGCTACTCTAGCCTGGAGCTTGTGGCCTGTCGCGAGTGTATCTCGCGTTCCGCCTGCTCAGACCACTACCCAGCCATCGGCGGCTAATTCAACTCCGCCGGCAACAGCGCCAGCTCACTGAAGGCAATAGTGCCAAGCTCGGACGGCGATGCATCCATTGCTGCTCTTCGAAGTTTTGCATCCGCTCCATATTGGCATCTGAGGATCAGGAGGATGTATGTTCGAGGGCTTCCAATTGGAAATGATCGACGTCGGGCCAGGAGAACTTCGCGTCCGCCACGGGGGCTCCGGGCCTCCTCTTCTGCTGCTGCACGGTCATCCCCGCACGCATATGACATGGGGACAGGTCGCAGATCTGCTATCGCCGTTCTTCACAGTTGTCTGCCCGGATTTACGAGGTTTCGGTCGTTCGTTTCAGCCGGCGGAAAGCGGTGGCCATGCAGGATCTTCCAAGCGTGCCAAGGCGCAGGACTGCGTCGGCCTCATGAGACAGCTAGGTTACAAGCGGTTTGCAGTCGCGGGGCACGATCGTGGCAGCTATGTCGCGTTTCGGATGGCGATGGAACATCCGGACGCCGTCATAAAACTTGCCGTGATCGACAGCGTTCCCATTCTGGAAGCGCTTGAACGCGCTGACGAGAAGTTCGCGCGGTTGTGGTGGCACTGGTTCTTCTTCGCAACGCCGGACAAGCCTGAGCGCGCCATCTCGGCAAATCCTTTAGCGTGGTATGGCGAGCTGAGACCGGACTTGATGGGTGCCGAGGCGTATCAGGATCTGCTTGATGTCATCCACGACCCGGCGGTCGTTCACGGGATGGTGGAGGACTATCGGGCAGGACTGACGGTCGATCGGCAGCATGACCTCGAAGACAGAATGGCGGGAAGACGAGTGCAATGTCCGGCCCTTTGCCTGTGGTCGACCGAGGACGACATGGAAGAGCTGTACGGGAACCCGATCGACATCTGGCGGCCTTGGGTCAGCGAAATCGAAGGGCACGGGATCGCCAGCGGACATCATATCGCCGAGGAAAACCCTATGGCCATGGCGGAGGCCTTAAAATCATTCTTGCGCTGACGGGAAATCGCGGACGGAAAGGTAGGGTGCTCGCCTGCCGTTTCGTTGGCCATGGTAGGAAAACCGAAAAACCACCATGTTCACCATCCCTTTCGCGTCGGCTTGACACGCCCACGATCCCGAAAGCAAAACACGCGTTGCCCTGTATAGTTCCAAACGAGGCCATTTGCCTGTATGTGATCGTCCTGCGCAGATAATTGCGCGTCAACGCGCCTGAGGCACTTCGCCGAAATCAATATATATAGCCGGGTAATAAACTTGATTTCGAAGAAAGCATCGTCGCCCAAGGCGACACCCCGAACCGCACCGGGTTTGCCGGAGGCTCCAACTTCTGAGAAAGTGGAGCCACTATGAGCAAGACAACGAATAAATTTTCACCTGAAGTCCGTGAGCGTGCGATCCGCATAGTTCTGGATCATGAAGCAGAGCATCCGTCACGGTGGGCTGCCGTTTCATCTATCGCGGCCAAGATCGGCTGCTCGCCAGCCACGCTGCATGAATGGGTGAAGAAGACCGAGGTTGACAGCGGCAAACGAGCAGGCCTGCCGAGCGATGCAGCCGAGAAGATGAAGGCTCTTGAGCGGGAGAACCGCGAACTTCGCCAGGCCAACGAGATTCTGCGCAAAGCCTCAGCCTATTTCGCGATGGCGGAGCTCGACCGCCCCTTCAAGCGATGATCTCGTTCATCGACGAACACCGCGGTGTGTTCGGGGTCGAGCCGATCTGCAGGCTACTGCCGATTGCCCCATCAACCTATCACGAGAATGTCGCCAAGCGCCTGGACGTGGATCGCCTGTCGGTCCGCGCCCGTGGCGATATCAGCCTGAAGATCGAGATACGTCGTGTCTTCGAGCAGAACTTTCGCGTCTATGGCGTTCGAAAGGTCTGGCGGCAGTTGAAGCGTGAAGGCTTCGATGTCGCCCGCTGCACTGTCGCCAGGCTTATGAGGTCGATGCATCTGCAGGGGATCATTCGGGGAAAGCCGATCCGCACAACATTCCCGGACAAGTCGGCCCCGAGCCCGCTTGACCGGGTGAACCGCCAGTTCAAAGCCCCTGCACCAAACAGGCTGTGGGTTTCGGACTTCACCTACGTCGCGACCTGGCAGGGTTTCGTCTACGTGGCCTTTGTCATCGACGTCTTCGCTCGTCGCATCGTCGGTTGGCGGGCGAGCCGGACGGCACACGCGGGTTTCGTCCTTGATGCTCTGGAGCAGGCGCTTCATGATCGGCGTCCCGCTCATGGCGGCGGCCTCGTGCATCATTCGGATTGCGGTGTCCAATACGTGTCCATTCGGTATTCCGAACGCCTGGCAGAAGCTGGCATCGAGCCTTCTGTCGGAAGCGTCGGCGATAGCTATGACAACGCCCTCGCAGAAACGATCAACGGTCTTTACAAGGCCGAGGTCATCCATCGCCGTGGACCATGGAGGAGCTTCGAAACGGTGGAATTCGCTACCCTGGAATGGGTCGACTGGTTCAACCACCGACGCCTCCTGGAGCCCATCGGAAACATACCGCCAGCCGAAGCCGAAGAGCGGTACTACGCCATGCTGGACGAAGCAGCCATAGCCGCATAACTTAAACCAAATGGCCTCCGGCAAACCCGGTGCGGTTCATTACGCGCCGAACCATGAATCCGGCGTGATTGAACATATTCATCCGTCGCGCGGCCGGACCGGTGACGACGACCCTAAATGACAGGCGGCACGCGCGGGCGTACGACCGTCACTCGCCTTCTTCGCCCGTCTTTGGAAAGAGATGCGTGATATTGGAACCAGGCGTCTGAACCCTCACTGCCGCCTTCCTTGTGCCCGTGCCGCGTTGTCCAGCAGCTTGTACGACCGAGGCCAACCCTTCGCGCTGCCTATAGTAATCAGGCTTTTCGGGAAGATTGAGATCGAAATCGGCGAGCAGTCGCTCGATAAGATCCATCGCCGTCGCCGCAAGCATCGCGTAGCCCTCCTGGCGCCGCTCAAAAAAGCGGTCGAAGCCTGGGCTGGAGAGATCAAGGCTGTCCAGCGCATTGCCGAGATTCGTCACGCGGTTCGATAGCCATAAAGTCTCGTTGAAGAGCTCCTTGCCGAGGAGGCTCAAATCCTGCGCCTGTGGAAGGACGAGAACGGGTTCGGGTGTATGGAAGACGAACTCGCCTTCGTTGGCGGGGTTGAACTCGGGCGTGTCGTGCACGGCAGCGTAAGCGGCGCCGACAAAATCGTCCAATGCCAAAGCTGTCAACATCGCTGCGCTGCGCGCGTCCGCTTTTGGCTTCCGAGCGCGTTCAGCATTTGCCCACCGCAGCGCGCTCGGTATGATCGTGCCGCCGGCAAAACATCCAGCCCCAATCATCGCTCCGACTAACATGATGCCCTGAGTTGTTTCGAAGAACTGCGTCAACATCTACCTCGTAGAGTTCGAGAAGCGATTTGCATCGGTCGCACGCAGGACGGAATCAGTGCCGACTTTTGCAGTGTGCCTCGCTTAAGAGCGATTAGGAATGCTTTCTCGAAGATGAGATCTCGGCAGAGGAGATTCAAGGTTCAGTCCGTCGTATCAGGTCCGGCCAGATGACGCCGAACTGCTCATATTAAGATCAGAACAACGTCACACCTGTCGGCTCAGACAACTTCGAGATCAACCGCGCCTGGAAATCCGGATCGTTCACCGCCGAAGCAGCTTGTTGCGGTCGCCGATGATGCCAGTGCCCTACGGCGATGACTAAGGTTCCCCGAACGTCAACGGACGGGCCGGGCCGAGTATCATACTCGTTGACGTGGAAGGCTGCCAACACCATCTACGCGTCATGCCGAAACACGAAAAGAACGACGTAGAACTCATCAGGTCATGGACGCTGTCTACCGCAGCCACAATGGGATCGGCCGTGCGGGCGAAAGGAATTCTCCAAGAACTTCAATCGCGAGTTCCTGCCACCTCGAAGAAGTCGCTCGCTCTCGACGGCAGCCACATCATCCTCGCCATGCCGGCCAGCGAAAAAGCCATTTTCAGCGCGGCGGCCGCCGTCATCGTAAGGGCCATGGAGGACGTCGAAACCCTTCCCGTCATCCCACGGGAGATTCAAGACATCCTCACCATCAAGGTCGGCGAACGGCACCGATGGCTCGCGGACGGTCGTCTGCCGAGCGCAGGAACGCGGACCGTAAGGCTGAATGGGCGCGCCAGGCGGATCACCTTTCATATTTTCGATCCCAAGGTCGTCGAGGACCTGCTTGACCGCGGAGCCGTAGACGAATGGCGGGAAGAGGATGCAGCAGCCAAAGCCGAGAACCGTCGGAAGGCGGCTTACAAGGCGAAATTGACACGTTCGCTGAAGAAGGCCGCCAAAACGAAGAAGGCCAGTGAAGAAAAGTCGGACGAGCCAGCTTCGAAGCTTCGCGGTTGGGAAGAGTTCGACATCGACGGGCTGCTTCGATAGCCTCGTGAACAGTCTCGATAGTCGCGCTGCTGGTTCCGGCAACACCCCATCTTAGCGACTACCGTTCGATCTCGCCGAAAACACCTGCATTCTTAGCGGAGAGGTCGGAAAAGGCCCCGCCCTTCTAGGCTTGATCTAATATCAGTGGTCTTGAACGGAAACGAACCGCAGACCCGGCATTAGAACATTAGGCCTTTGTCCAAGCACCTGATAAACTCGTAAGCATGGCTGTCCGTTATCACCTACCCGGGCAAGAAATGGCGGCCCTTAAGAAGGAGAGCTCCTAGTGGGTTGGAAAACGCCGAAGATCGAATACGTGAACGGTTATAAGATTGTTGAAGTCGATGGCCCCATCTTCAAGGTCTACGAGGGCGACCGTCAACTCGGGGAAGACTTCCCCTATTCCGGTGAAGCGGCAGCCCACGCGAAATCTCTGCCGGGGCGGGACGCGTCACAGGACTAGGTATGTTGAATATCAGTACGATTTGACCCTTTTTGCCACTTTCGCATGCCCCTACGCGAACGAAGAAAAGCGAAGTATCCCAACAAATTAGTAGTCTCTACATGGGTCACCGCAAAATGCGCAATTGGATCACTCCCTGGCGGAAATCAACAGGAGTGACTAAACCGGCCACAAAAAAGGGCCCTCCGACCCGATCAGAAAGACGTTGCCGCAAACGCTTTACGGCTTCGTCGTCTCAATCAGCGGCCCGCATCAGATTGCGATTGCGGTGCTGTCGGTCCTCTTGTTCGTCGTCGGAACCGCGCCGCTCGAAATCCAGCGGCGCATCGTCAACTCAGCGACGGAGCATGGCTCCTATAGCGCCATAGCAATTCTGATATCTTACTACCTGCTCCTCGCTCTGGCGGAAGGGCTCATCAAGCTTGCGCTGAATATCTACCGAAACTGGGTTGGCGAGGTCGCTATCCGCTGGTTGCGACTATCAATTTTCGATGCGACCGAAAAATCGACGCCACAAGCAGCTTCGGCCAGCAGCGAAGGCATCCAACTTTCAATCGTCGTCGCCGAGGCGGAGCCGGTGGGTGGGTTCGTGGGCCAGGCCATCTCTGAGCCGCTGTTACAGATCGGCATTCTGGTCGCCGTCATCGGTTACATGCTTTATCTGCAGCCGCTCATGGGACTTGTCGTCGCCGTCGTGTTTTTTCCGCAGGTTGGCTTTGTCCCCTTGATGCAGTCGGCGATAAACCGCCGCGTTCAGAGCAAGATTGTGGTCATGCGCTCGGTCAGTGCCGGAATTGTTGATGCCGGGAGCGCCAGAGATCACGACGGGGTTCAATATGGCCGTATGCAGGAACTATTTTCCCTCGACATGGGTATCTACAAAATCAAGTTTACAATGAATTTTCTGATGAATCTCATGATGCAGCTTGGCTACGCGGGGATCTTCGCCCTGGGCGGCTATTACGTGATCACTGGCAAGACACAGATAGGGACTGTCGTTGCATTCGTCTCCGGGCTGTCGAAAATTAACGACCCCTGGGGCGATCTTGTGAATTGGTATCGCGATCTCAGGGTCACCCAAGTCAAATACGGGTTAATAAGGGATTCAGCCCAAATCGATGTTACGCGAACCTTCGACGAGCGGTCATGAAATTCGACAATCGGGCCCGAGTTGCTCTGCGCCATGGTACCTAAATTTCGTCTTTACCGGGGCTCGTCATTCCGGGCAGCGACCGAATGTCCCTTTTTTCGTCTTCGCGAAAGTTTGGGACTATGCCCGCGGAGATCGTGGGTGGGTATGGCATGGCGCCAACCTCCACCGGCTTTGCCTGATGCTCCATGCCCAGGGACAAGTGACGACCGGACGGCTTCTGACCAGGCGACTGGGGGCTTTGTCGCCGAGGATGCGGCGGTGCTGTATGCCGGTCTTGTGTCGTCACACTATGTGACGGTTGACGACACCGGTGCTCGACATTCCCATAATCCGTATTGCGCCACAGTATTGGTGCAGGGGGTGGGTACAACAGCGTTTTACTTGAGAAAAGTGGGACCTTCTGTAAGCGTTAGATGCCACGGAACGCATCTCGGAAAGCGGCATCTGCTTCGGCTTGCGATCCTCGTCCCAATGCATCCTGCACCTTGGTGAACCACCCGCGATAGATAAATGTGTTTGTCGCCATCGCAAGGTCCAGGTCGTTCTTCGCTCCCGCCAAATCACCTTGCCGCGTCTTCAGCCAAGCTCGAATCGCCAATGCATCGGGAGTTTGGGGGGCCTTTGCCAGCACCTCCGAAATATCCTGCTGCGCCTCGGCGTGAAGTCCTAAAGCCATTTCGATTTGCGCCCGGAGGATCAAATCTATGCGCCGCGATGCCTCAGGATCCAATACCTTGACGCTCTTCTGCTCCTCTAGCGACTTGTTTATGTCAGCCAGGGCTAGATCCTGTTTGTCGGCTCTGTGATAGGCCTGCGCCCTGAACAGATAACTGCCGATATCTTTGGGATCTGCCTCGATCAATTTGCTGAAATCCGCAGCCGCGAGGTCATACTGCTTTGTCCCCATGTAAAGTCTGGCGCGTTGATCTCTTGCCAATGTACTCTCGGCGACATCCAGCAAATCCGTGCAGATCTTAATCGCATTCAACTGGGATTCTTGGCTCAAGTTCACCGCGGCAAGACTGCAGTCCATGTCCGAGGGAATATGTTTGTTGAGAAGGGCTCCGAGTGCTTCTCGGGCTTCCGTTGCGCTCGGGGCGGCGGAAATCGCTGCGACAAAATCCTGTTTCGCCCTCTCCTGGTCGCCCATCTCAACATATATGCTGCCGCGCTTCGTCAGGGCATTGTTAAGATCGAAGTTCTCGTCTTTGCCGTTGGCTGCACCTAACTCCACCGCGCGATCAGCAAGTGGCAGTGCCTGTTGAAGTTGATGGCGTGCCAAATAGATCTCAGCCATCATCGTAAGGACGGAAGCTCGCGGCGGCGCGATTGCGAGAAATTTGTCGCCATCTTTCAGGGCAAGATCGTCCTTGCCAAGACTTTTGTAAACGCTGCTCCTTTGGAGATAGACGAGGGGATCTTCGGGACTGAGGGAAGCTGCCTCGTTGAAATCGCGCAAGGCCAACTCATAGCGCTTTGTGAGCATCATATGCCGGCCTCGTAATAGGTAGGAGCGGGCTTGGTGCGGTGCCAGCTCGACAACCTTGTCGAGATCTTCTTGCGCCTGTTTCCCGGCAGTCTGCTTCTTGGCAGGGCCAAACGCTGTTATGGCGAGAAAAGCATTGATCCTGGAGCGAGCTTCAAAGGCTGAAACAAGATTGGGCTCGATCGCGATGGCCCTATCACAATCTTCGGTCGACTCATCCAACAGAAGACTTAACCGCAAACTGCACCGATTGACGAGCGCCTGCGCGAGTTGGGTCGGGTCCTTTACTTTGTCGATCAGCTTGGTGCAGTCGCGGATTGTCGAGCAAAGCTGCGGCGTCGGTACGTCATCCGAGCCAGCATAGGCGTCACCCCATCCGAACAGCGCGACAGCAACGGACATCAGGAATAATTTTCGCAGGTTCATCCAGTAACCTCAGGAATATTGTGCAGTTGGCCGCGGGTCGAAAGTCAGCTTCATTTCAAAAGCGGAATAGCGCCCTCGCCGCATTCACTTTTTTGATCTGCCTCCGCGCTCGCGAGATTGCAACATCAAAGTCTTTGACGCTTGGATAACCGACGAGCTTTCCGACGAGAGTCGCAAATGGCGCTCTTGAAGGGTAGCGAACCGGAGGCCCTGTAAATAATCCGAGAGGGTCAATGGCGCTCCCAATCCTCGCGAAGCAACGACATCAAGACGAGATCTTGACGTCCCCCAGGCACACGCAACGACGCCCGCATGACGCCCTCCCTGACAAAACCCAGCTTCTCATAAAGGCGGGTGGCGTGCACATTCGACGGAAGCACATCAAGCCATAACCGGTCGAGACCATGTTCGGAAAAAACCCATCGGCAGATTTTTCGCAAAAATGCCGAGCCGTAGCCGTTTCCCGGTGGCGATACCGCGATCCGGTGCAACTGGGCTGTTCCCATGCCATCATCGTCGCGGCGAATGACGGCAAACCCTACCAATTCGCCGGCGTTGCGGCAGAGAAGATAAGTGCAGGTCTGCGCCTCCATCCGCCTGCGATGCTCTATGGCATCGTAACTTCCAACCAGCGCCTGATAACCGGGACTGCGCTCGATCGACATGATGAAGGGAATGTCGGCGGCACTGGCCGCTTCGACCGTCAGGGACTGTGCAGTGGCGCTCTGGCACATGTCTTTCTCGATCATGATCAGCCCCGGCGGGGCCTGAGTGTGTCGAGTGCCGCTTCGCGCCATCCATCCGCGCGCGTGAGGTAGGCGACCGTTTCATAGCCCGCAGCCGCGATCGCAGCCAGCGACTGGTCTAGCCCGACACCCACCGTCTGCGCCCCGTGGCTATCATCCCCGAAGGTCACGCGAATGCCCACTGCCCTTGCCCGCTCCAGGATCTGCGGCAGTGGATAGACCGGCCCGTATCCGTTGCGGAATGCTGCGCAGTTGACGTCGAGAACACCGCCTGAGGTCCCGATTGCCTCGAGCGTTGTCTCGATCGCGCGCAGTGCGCGCGGAGAGAAACTGAATCCGGCCGGCTCATATTTGCGCACCAGATCGAGATGCGCGACGATATCGGGCCGGAGCGATTCGACCATGTTCGTCACTGCATCGAAATAGGCGATTTGCAAGGCTTCCGATCCGCCGAGATCTGCGGTCAGCGCGGCTGTGTCGGTCGGAGAGAAATCGACCCAGCGGCCACAGATGTCGTGGACACTGCCAACGATATAGTCGAACGGATAGGCATCCCGAAGCGTCATCATGGCCTGCAGCCATCCCTCGGGCGGAAGCGTTTCCGTTTCGAACCCGACGAACAGCTCGATCTCCCCGGCACGGGCATCGCGCAGGTCGAGGGCACGCGCTACATAGGCTTCGAAAGCAGCCGCAAGACCGGCTATGCCAAGCTTTTCCTCGCCGGGATAAAGATCCTGCGCGCGGTAGCGGGGGCAATGTTCGCTAAGCCCGTAATGCGTGAAGCCGCGTTCGATGGCGGTATCGACAACCTCTTCGAGCGTCGATGTGGCATGCGCGCAGAACTCGCCGCTATGGCCGCCGTGATAGCTGAACCAAACCATGATAGTTTTCCTTAGGGGCCGAGAAACACCAGCAGTCGCGATCGTTGTGAACGATAGCAGTCACCGGAGCCTCCGGTCATTTGTCATCCGCAAGACGCGCGCAATCGATGTGCGTGCATTCAGTCCTTCGCCGGGGAACGATAGATCGCGCCGTTATAATCCTCGATCCGGCTGATCATGAGATCGTCCAGTTCGACGAACCCGGCATCGATCTCCTCATCCCCCAGTGTGAGGATCGTCAGCCCCAAAAGGGCAGAGCCCGGCTGTTCCGGCATGGAGTGATCATAGGTGAGAAAACTCGACGCGGCGCACCAGATCATCCGCGTTTCCCGCATGTCAATCTGGACGGTTCGATGCATGTGGCCGGTAACGACGGCGCAGACGTTATGATCGCGGATCAATCGGCGCAACCTGTTTCTACCCTCGGTCATCACCGCCCAGGCGGGCCGGTCTGCCTCTTCCCAGTCGTTCAGGAAAAGCGGCATATGAGTGAAGAGAACCGGCTTGCGCGATCCCCGCGTCGCGAGGGCGTCTTCGAGCACCTGCCACTGGGCCTCTTCCTCCGCCAGGCCAGTGCCAATGATCTGGCTGTTCAGACCGATCAGGCGCCAACCCGACAGCCGATCGGAATTCCAGTACGAAGGCCCGTATTGCTCTTCCCACAGGGCCAGCCGTTCGCTGTTGCAGGGCTGATGGCTGGCGCGGGAAATATCGCCGACATCGTGATTGCCCGGAATGGCAAGCCAAGGCGGGTTCAATGCTTCCAGGGCAGCCCTTCCAAACAGCAAGTCCTCTGGCTGTTCGGACCCTAGCAGGGTCAGGTCGCCCAGAATGATGGCGAGATCGATATCGGTGCGGGCATTCACATGCGCAACGACCTTCTCCCAGTTGGGTACGAAGACGGGATTGGTCGATCCGATATGGGGATCCGAGAGAATGGCGATTTTCAAGAGAAGTGATCTTTCACAGTCAGATATACAGAGTGTCCGGATATGGGCTGGACAGGAGATCGAAGCGACCGGCGGGCCCGAACCCGCCGGCCTTTCTCGAGAGCGTTCCAGGATGGAGGCGCCGAATTACTGCGCAGCCATCACACCGGCCACATGTTCGCGGATCTTCGGCAGGGCTGCGTCGGGCGTGATCTTGCCACGCTGCAGCTGGTCGAGGATCGGTGCAACGCCCTTCCAGACATCATCCGCGGTATTATTCGGGTAGGCGAACCACGGCATGGCGGCATTCATGGACTTGAAGACCGTCTGGAAATTGGGATGTTCGGCATAGAAGCCTTCCAGCGCCTTGGCGGTCTGAACGTTGACCGGCATGTAGCCGCTGGCCTTGGAAACGTCCGCTTGAACAGCGGCGCTGGTCATGTATTTGACGAACTCCCATGCGGCAGCGCGCTTGGCTGCATCCTTTGCAAGCACCATCAGGGCGTTACCGCCGGCTGGCAAACCACCCTTCTTGGCATCGATCAGCGGGAAGCGGACAGTGCGCATGGTGAAACGGTCGCCGATGGCGGTCTCGTAGGCGACGAGATCGGAAGGCGACTCGACGACCATACCGATCTTGCCGGCGAAGAACTGCTGCTGGGCCGGCTTCGGATCGGCGTAAACCGACATGCCCGTCTTGACCGCAATGTCCTGGGTGATGCGGAGCGCTTCCAGGCCGGCCTTGTCGTCATAGCCGATACCACTGTTTTTGGCATCCAGCATCTGGTCGCCGGCGCCCATGACCATCATCTGCCAGTACCAGTCGTCGCTGAGCCCGCCGACCGAGAAGCCGATGCCTTGGACGCCATTGCCGAGCTTGCTGATCTTGGCAGCCAGATCGATCACGCCGTCCCAGGTGGTCGGGAACCGATCGACATTTCCACCGGCCTTTTCGACCAGTTCCTTGTTGACATAGAGAAGCGGCAGCGATGCGGTGAACGGCATGGCATACTGCTCGCCCCTTACCTTCGCGAGGTCGAGAATGGCCGGTGCATAATTCGCCGTCTGCCAATCATTGCCTTCCTTGGCCAGCATGGAATCGAGCGACTGTGTTTCGCCGCGGTCCTTCATCACGCCGGCGATCGTTGGCAGCGAGGAATAGGAGACGAGATACACATCCGGCGCCGAACCGGTCATCATGCCGCGAATGACGCTCTGATCACCGGCACTGTAATTGGCCGCCGGGGCCTGGTCATTGATGGTGATTTCCGGATGAGCCTTCTTGAACCCTTCGAGGATGGACTGCATGAAAGGCAACTGGGTATGATAGAAATTCAGCGTCACTGAATCGGCCGCATAGGCCGGTGCAGTCCCAACCAGGGTCAGGGCCGCAGCCGCGAGGATGGCTTTCATTTTCATTGTGATTCCTTCGGAGTGGATTGGTCTTGACTTGCGCCTCTGCCCGGTGGCCGCCGGGCAGAGGCGTATTATTTGACGCCGGTCATCGTCACTCCCTGAACGAACCTACGCTGGGCAGCGAGGAACAGCAGGATCAGTGGTGCGGTGATCAGGGTTGCACAGGCCATCAGAGGCCCGAAACTGTCGCCGCCTTCCTGGCCCCGGAAGAACAGGAGGCCCAGTGTCGGCGGCGCCAGATCGATGGATCTGATCACGATCATCGGCCAATAGAGATCGTTCCAATGGAAGGTGATCGAGAAGATCGAGAAGGCGGCAATGGCGGGCGTCATTGCCGGCAGGATGATGCGGATGACGATCTCCACTTCACTCATGCCGTCCAGGCGCGCTGCCAGAAGGATCTCGTCGGGGAAGGAGCGGATGAACTGGTGGAATAGGAAAATCGCAAAGCCGGAGGTCAGATAGGGGATCATCACGCCGGTATAGGTATCGAGAAGCCCGAACTTGGCGAGCACGATAAAGATCGGCAGCGCGGTTGCCTGAGCGGGAACGGACAGGCTGATCAGCACGATCGCGAAAATCAGGCGCCGGCCGCGAAAGTCGAATTTGGCCAGCGCATAGGCGCAGGTGACCGTCGTCAGGATCTGGAACAGCAGGATGCCGCCGGTCATGATCACGCCGTTCAGCATGAAGCGCGGCAATGGGCTGTCGAACAGCGCTCGGGCGTAATTGTCGGCGATCGAGGCGAGGATCGGCGGCACGTCATGCAGGCTGCCGAAAATCTGTCCCGGGGCCTGGGTAGAGGCCCGCCACATCCAGAAGAACGGATAGATCATCAGCACGGCGCCACCCAGCAGCACGGCATGCGCCAGGATCTGGCGAAGGGAGAAACGGGCCATCAGAAATGCGCCTTTCGATTGCCGAACGCCACCTGGACGAGCGAAAACGCGCCGATTAGCACCAGATAGACGACGGTGAGTGCACTGCCATAACCGGCCTTGAGCCCGGTGAACGTATCGGTATTGATCTTGTGCAGGAGCATTTCCGTCGCGCCATAGGGGCCGCCATTGGTGAGCACCGCCACCGTATCGAAGACCTGGAATGCCTGGATGCAGCTCAGGACGAAAACGACAATCGTCGTCGGCGCCAGAAGTGGCCAGGTGAGATAGCGCAGCCGATCCCAGAAACCGTCCATTCCATCCAGCGCGGATGCTTCTTTCAGCTCGCCGGAAATCACAGTGAGGCCCGCCAGGAAAAGGATCAGGTTGAAGCCGATCAGATGCCATATGCCGATGATTGCAAGCCCGATCAGTGCCAGCGTTCCGTCGGCGAAGAAATCGAGCGGCGGCAGGCCGAGCGCCGTGAACAGGTTTGCCAAGGGTCCGATATGCCCGTTCAGCAAATAGCTCCAGACGATCGACATCGCCGTCAGCGTGGACGTGACCGGCAGAAAATAGACGATCTCATAGAAGCGCCGCGAGCGGCGGCGGCCATCGAGCAGCACGGCAAGACAAAGCGCACCGAAGACCGAGACCGGCACGACGATCGCCGTATAGATCGCACTGTTGCGCAGAGCGCTCCAGAAGAACGGATCCGCGAGCATTCGCGTGTAATTGCCCAGCCCCACGAAGTTCAGCGTGATGCGCCCGAGGCGATAATCGGTCAGGCTGATCAGCAATACGATGAAGACGGGCGCCACCACCGTTGCGATCAGGAGAATGAATGCCGGCGCGGAGAACGCGCGGGCAAGCGACGCTTGGCTCCATTCGGCGGTCCGCATCGCGCCCGCGTTCAGCTTGGCATCAGACCGTGTGTTCACGACGGTCCTCCTGCGCCAAAGCCGCCTGGATTTCCGTGGCCCTGACGCGCCGACCGGCGGCATCGAAAACAAGCGCCGCACCCTCGGCGATCTTCAGCGTGATCCTTTCACCGACATTCCGGCCCTGGTTCAATCGGGCAAAACTCTCCGGGCGCAGCTGCACGCGCACGCTGCCTGCGCCGATCTCCGCACCGTTACAGCGGATACCGACCTCGTTGCCGGTGAACTCGATCTGTTCCACCGGCAGAGAAAAGTCGCCAGCGCCGGCATCGGTCGGGTGCAGTCGTTCCGGCCTGACGGCCAACTGATAGGTCCCGTCGGCGATGCCTTGAAGCATCAGCCCCAGCGGCCGACCATTTACGGACACGGCGCCTCCTCTGATCGTTGCCAGCATCTCGTTGATCGCAGACGTGCCGACGAACCTTGCCACGGAAAGATAGTCCGGCCGGTCATAGATCTCTTTCGGTGCGGCGCATTGCCTGATCTCTCCGCCCTCCATGACGGCGATCCGGTCCGACATCGCCATGGCCTCGGTCTGATCGTGGGTGACATAGATGAAGGTAATGCCGGTGCGGCGGTGCAGATCGACGATCTCCTCGCGCAGCTGCTGGCGCAGTTTGGCATCGAGATTGGAGAGCGGCTCATCCATCAGGAAGACGGCAGGATGCCGGACGATGGCCCGGCCGACGGCAACGCGCTGCCGCTGACCGCCGGACAATTGTGCTGGCTTGCGGTCCATGAGCGCCTCAAGGCCAAGCTGCTTCGCCACCGTTGCAACCTCTTTAGCGATTTCGCTGCGGACGCCACGCACTTTCGACGAAAGGATGGCGGCGCCCGGCAGGCGCTGCCGGAATGAGAGTCGGGACATTTCCAGCGGCACCGCTATATTGGCCCGGACCGTCATGTGCGGGTAAAGCGCGTAGGACTGGAAGACCATGGCGATATCACGGGCCTTCGGCGGCAACGGTGCGACGTCGCGATCACCGATCAGGATGCGACCACCAGTGCAGGGCTCGAAGCCAGCAAGCAGACGCAGCAGCGTCGACTTCCCACAGCCGGAAGGCCCAAGAAGCGTTAGAAATTCGCCCTCACAGATGTGAAGGTTAATGCGCTTGAGTACCTGGGTGCGATCGAACCGCTTTTCCAGGTTCATGATATCGATGGACTGACCTGCCATATCCGCCACTGCTCTATCTGCGGCCGCCCGCCCGGAGGTGATCGCCCAATTCCGTTTTGCGCGCTGACCGGTGTCAGGCGAAGTCGAGCCGATCGAGGCATCTCGACACCCTGACCGGTTCTTGTCGTCAACGCGCCCTCCTCTATGGGTTTTTCTTGACGTTAAGATGACACGATCACCATAATTGATGATTATTTATCCTTATTTTATATGGCGATAGGGCACATAAATAACGAATGGGTTACTTTAAAACACCCCTTAAGCTATTGACGCAGGCCGCAAAAACACCCTATCGAATGATGGCAATGAACAAGCCGAAGCAGGCGCGATCTGGATGATGGGTCAAGCAAAATGCATACGCATTGATGGGAGCGAGAGGCGTCTTGACGGAAGAGAAGAGTGCAGAAGCGCGCAAACAGTCTCGGCGCAGACACCCGCGCAGGCCCGATCTTTCACAAGCGCGTATCCTTGATGCCGCTGTTGTGGAATTTGCGGCGAACGGGCTGACAGGAACCCGCGTTGAGGCCATCGCCGAGCGGGCCGAGATCAACAAACGGATGATCTACCAGTACTTCGGAAACAAGGAACTGCTCTATCAGGCCGTCATCGAGAAGGTCTATCGCGATGTCTGGGATGCCGAGGCGGCACTGAACCTTGACCAGCTCCCTCCCCGCGAGGCGCTAATCGCATTGGTGACATTCGTCTGGAACTATTATCTCGAACACCCGGAATTCATCACCATTCTGAATTCAGAAAACCAGTTGAAGGCCGTGCACTTTCGAAAGTCCCGCATTCTGAGGGACGGCGCCGCCAACTCGCGGCCGCTTGTCGATGACATTCTGCGGCGCGGAGAGGCGGACGGCACATTTCGTGCCCGGATCGACCCGGTTCAGTTGGGCCTCACAATTACGTCGGTCTGCTACTACTACTTCACCAACCATGCCACGAGCTCTATCGTCTACGGGCGCCGGTTGATGAACCGTGCAGCTTTGGACGAGCGGCTCACTTTCAACATCGATACGATTTTGGCTATCGTCGCACCGATCTAAGCCCATAAGCAATTGATATTCAGAGCAGACGCTCGTGTTTCGGCTCGTAGCTCTTGAAGGGGTTTGAATCTGCGACCCCATTCAGATAACGCGGCATATCGCCAAATTATGGAACTTGATATGTCTGCTCTTTTCGAAGTGCCTTCGTTGTAAGATGCCAAGTGTAAACCAAGGTAAGCCAGTGGATGAACTATTACTGCTTGAAACGAAGGGCTTCGACGAGCAAAGCAAACGCGGCAGTGTGCTGACGTCTGCTGGGGTAATACAGGTGATAACCCGAGAATGGCTGGCACCAGTCTTCCAGAACCCTGATCAGTCTCCCGTCTGCAACGTATTGCGCGACCTGGCTTTCGAAGGTGTAGGCCAGCGCCAGCCCATCCAAGGCAGCGGCCTCCAGCATTAGACCATCGTTCATAATCAGCGGCCCGTTCATACGGACTTGCAGCTCTTCGCCGTCGCGCTCGAATTCCCACGCATACAAACCACCCCCTGTGGTTTGCCGATAACTAACGCCCAGATGCTCACCGAGGTCACGGGGCGTTTGTGGGATCTTTCGGTTCGCGAAATAGGACGGCGAGCCCACGACTGCCATGCGAAGGTCCGGGCCGATCCTGACGGCAATCATGTCCTTTTGAACCTGCTCACCAACGCGAATACCAGCGTCGAACCGGTCCGCCACGATATCCGTCAGTCCCTCGTCGAGAATTATCTCCATTTCGATGTCCGGGTATTCCGCCAGGAATTTCGTGGCGACGGGCCAGAGCACACTGGTGGCGGCATATCGAAACGTCGTGATGCGGATTGTCCCCGTGGGCTTGTCCCGAAGCGCCGTAATCGCTGCGATCTCGTTTTCGATGTTTTCGAACGATGGCCGAAGGTTCCCCAGCATGCGCTGCCCAGCATCAGTCAGCGAAAGGCTTCGGGTGGTGCGAGAGATCAGTCGCACCCCCAGCTTCTGCTCCAGCATCCTGACCGAGTAGCTCACAGCGGACTGAGAAAGCCCCAGCTTGGCGGCTGCGCGCGTAAAGCTTCCGGCCTCGGCAACGGCGATAAAGGCTGCAAGTTCGCTGAAATCACCGTGTCTCATTTATCAATCCGATTTCTAACTTCCGGCCGATAATAGCGAATAATTGCCGTTTGTCTTCATTCCTTGCCGGCGTTCACAGACCGTTGAACGGCAAGCACGCAACAGACCGGTGATGAGGCAAGCAGCCTCGCACTGGATAACTGTGGATTCAGGGAAGCGATTTAGAAGTCAGATTCATAACGTCATGCAGACAACAGCAGCTAATGTGATGAGGGGCGGCAAGGTAGCCTGAGTTTGAATGCTTGTGTCCATTCTGGACCGACATGCAACGAGAGGAACCTGAATGCCTGCAACCAAACACCGATCAATCCGCGCCAAAACTGGCGCTTTACTCTGCTTTTTTATTGCGATTGCAACGAGCAGCCTGATCAGCGAACAGGCTTTTGCGCAGGCAACCGGAAATCGGGCGACCTTCCCGAAAAACTTCAAAGAGTACGTACTCTATGGGAGCTATGACCGCGGATCGTCGAAGGAGGAAGCCTTTGCCACTGCCGAGACCATTGCGATCTCCAAATCCGGCAAGCCCTTACCACCAGGCACTCAACTCGTTCTTGGCATTTGGACAGATTACAAACTCGTGAGCTACTTCGTCATGGAAAAAGGGTTCGATTGGGGCCTCTCCTCCCCTGAAGAGCTGCGCACCGGCGACTGGCATTTTCAGCAGTTCGACCTCAATGGGCAGGTCAAGCGCGAAGCAATCGCCGATCGCTGTCAGTCGTGCCACGGCTCGCAAGCCGATAGCGATTTCATGTTCACGATCGACAAGATGCGGGCCTACCTTCCTTGACGCCACTTTTTCTTTTTCGTTTGGTTTTGGATCTTCTCGCGATCAGCCTGCTGCTGACCGCCTTTGCCTACGATTGGTTCGGCAATGCCGTCCATGAGATCATTGGTACCTCAATGTTCGCCCTACTGATCAGCCACAACATCTTCAACCGTCGCTGGTACGGCAAGCTAACGAAGGGCTGGGGCGATCCGCGGAGTATCTTCAGCAGAACCGTAACACTCGCCCTTCTGCTGCTGATGCCGGGGCTACTCATCAGCAGCGTCATCGTATCCCAGACGGTCTTCAGCTTCCTGCCAGTGCGGAGCAGTTTCACAGTTCGCCAAGTGCATGCGCTCATCGCTTATCTCGTTCTGTTCATCGCAGCCCTGCATCTTGGCCTACAATGGTCGATGATCATGAGGGTCGCACGCCAGCGGCTGGGGATCACGAGGGACACTCGCGTTCAAGGCCTCGCTCTGCGTGGGCTCGCAGTTCTGATAGCCGCATACGGCATTCACAGCCTGTTTGTCGTAGATGTACGATCAAAGCTTTTGATGGAGGTCGCCTTCAGCTTCTGGGATTTCGAGGCGGCTTCGGTTGGATTTATCCTGCGCCATATAGCGATCGTTGGGCTGGGCGCCATCATCGCACATTACAGCCTGAAATTGCTGGATTTATATAAGCAGCGCAGAAGCCCGTCCTCCGAAAGACATGGGCAGTAAATCTGAACGAAGGCAAGCCGGCCGCATTCTCCGAGCTAACAGAATTGCAGACGTCTCGACATTGATGCTGGCGGGCTCGTCTCTTCTGGCATGGTTCACCTGGCGTGTTTCAGCGCGCGGCTCAGCCTGAGCGACCAGCCTTCGCACGGTCTTCATGTCCAAGCTCAAATCCGGACGGTACGCGAGATTTATCAGTCCCCTTTCTAACGTCATGCAGATATCGCTCACTAATCGGTCGTCAACAATCGAACTAGGTTCAATCATCGATCACCGGGTTCCAAAAGGAGACGAGATGTCGACCGCCCGTCAACTATCCCTCGAGGTCAATGGCAAGCGCCATGACCTCCAACTCGACGTACGAACGACGTTGCTCGACGCACTTCGCGAGCACGCAGATTTGCCCGGAACGAAGAAGGGCTGCGATCACGGACAATGCGGAGCCTGTACCGTGCATGTCGATGGCGAGCGCGTCTTGAGCTGCCTCACCCTGGCGGCCCAAGTTGAGGGCCGCCCCGTCACAACCATCGAGGGCCTGCAGACGGCCGACGGTGTGATGCACGCGGTCCAGACCGCTTTTATCGAGCACGACGCCTTCCAGTGCGGATATTGCACGCCTGGCCAGATCATGTCGGCCGTTGCCTGCATTCGTGAAGGTCATGCACGCACCGACGACGACATTCGCGAATATATGAGCGGCAACATCTGTCGCTGTGGCGCCTATCCACATATCGTCGCCGCCGTGCGCGATGCCGCCAGCCGCCTCAAGAAGGAGGCAGCACTATGAGACCTTTCGATTATCTACGCGCCGAGAACACCACAGCAGCGATTTCCGAGGCCACCAAGCCAGAAACTCGGTTTCTCGCGGGCGGCACCACGCTCCTCGATCTCATGAAACTCAATGTCGAGCGTCCCGCGCGCGTGGTTGATATCACCCGCCTCTCTGGGCTCGACACGATCGAGGTATCGGCGGCTGTCATCCGCATTGGCGCTCTTGCCAAGATGAGCAAAGTCGCGGACGACGCTGACATCAAGGAGGCGGCGCCGGTTCTCTCCGAAAGCCTATGGCGTGCCGCCTCGGCGCAGTTGCGCAACATGGCGTCTATCGGCGGTAATCTGATGCAGCGAACCCGGTGCACATACTTCCGCGATCCAAGCGCATACCCGAACTGTAACAAACGCAATCCCGGCTCTGGATGCGCGGCGATCGAGGGTGTCAACCGCAATCACGCCGTACTCGGCACCAGCGACGCCTGTATCGCCATCTATCCCGGGGATTTTGCCGTCTCGCTCGTGGCATTCGACGCCAAGGTCATCGTCCGTGGGGTTTCGGAGCGTATCATTCCGATCGACGATTTTTACCTGCTTCCGGGCCAAACCCCTCATATCGAGCACGAACTATCGCCCGGCGAGATGATCGTCGGGATCGAGATCCCGCGTGTCGCCGCCTTGAAGCGCTCTCATTATCTCAAGGTCCGCGATCGCGCCTCCTACGAGTTCGCCGCCGCAAGTGCCGCGGTCGGGATCGAGCTCGATGACGACGGCAAGACCATTCGCGACGTGCGCATCGCCGTTGGTGGCGTTGCCACTAAGCCATGGCGCCTTCGTGCAGTCGAGGAGGCGCTCAAGGGAAAGACGCTTGACGAGGCCACGCTCCGAACAGCTGCAGCATCGGCAGTCGATGGTGCCAAGTCGAGTGGACACAACGCTTTCAAGATCGAACTGGCACCAAAGGTCGTGGCGCGCGCCCTGATGACGGTAGGAGATATCGCATGACACAGGATAACAATCTCAAACTCAACCGCCGTACCGTCATGAAACTCGGAGCCGGCGTGGCCGCAGTCGCCGGTGGTGGTGTTAATCTTGCGCCAAAAGCTTTTGCTGTCGAGCCCGCCACCGCAAAGGTATCACCTCTTGGCGCCCGACTGTCTCGCGCTGAAGGTCCGTTGAAAGTGGCCGGACAGGCACGCTATGCAATCGAGCAGAAGCTGGAGAACATGGCCTATGGCGTCACGGTCCAATCGACGCGTCCGGCAGGGCGCATCGTCAATATCGATACGTCTGCCGCCAAGGCCCTGCCCGGTGTCTTGGACGTCTATACCTTTCAGAATACCCTGAAGATCAACAAGCCAACCGTCTACAGCAAGGGTGGCGGCGCAACGGAAGAATTCACGCCAATCCAGGACGACGTCGTCCGCTTCAACGGTATGCATATCGCCCTCGTGGTTGCAGAAACTTTTGAACAGGCGACGGAAGCAGCAAGCCTTCTCAAGGTCGAGTATGCAGACGGCGATCCCATTCTCGACATCAACGATCCCAAGGCAAAAGTGCAGCTTATCGAACCGATGGGTGCCGCGTGGGGCGATGCGGCGACAGCGCTGGCCAATGCCGAGGTCAAGGTTGACGTCACTTACACCACGTCACGCGAATACAACGTACCCATGGAACCACACGCCTGCATCGCGTCCTGGGAAAACGGAAAGATTACCGTTTGGGAGCCCAGTCAGTGGGTTGGCGGCGCACGAAGTGTCGTGTCGGAATGGCTTGGCATCGATATCGAGAATGTCCGGGTGATCTCGCCCTACGTCGGCGGCGGGTTCGGTTCCAAAATCGGGGCGCATCCCCATGTGGGACTGGCTTGCGTGGCCTCTCGCCAGCTCGGTAGACCAGTCAAGGTTTCCCTGACGCGCCCGCAGACGTTTACCGGCCTTGGTGGCCGGCCGGCGACGCGGCAGACCCTATCCATCGGCGCCTCGAAGGACGGCAAGATCAGCTCGATCGTCCATGAGAGCTGGAACGAGACGGCGATCGACGAAGTCCATATCGAAGCTTGCAACAATGTGACGAAGATCATGTACGCAACGCCGAACTTTGCGTCGCGTCTCTACGTCGTGCCGGTCAATACGGTCCAACCAGGCTGGAAGCGCGGTCCCGGCGAGAACCCCAGTGCCTATGTGCTGGAAAGCGCTATCGACGAACTTGCCTACGCGCTCAACATGGACCCGATTACGCTGCGCCTTGCCAACTGGGCTGACATCGATCCCAGCAGCAACCTGCAGTGGACAACGCGACAGCTGCGGGAAGCCTATGCCGCAGGCGCGCACGCCATCGGGTGGTGGAACCGGAATCCTCAACCCCGCTCAATGCGCGAAGGCCGAGAGCTTATCGGTTATGGAATGGCTGCCGGCTCTTACCCGATGATCCGCACTGCGAGCGAGGCCAAGATCGTCTTTCATGCCAGCGGGCAAATAGAAGTCCTCAGCGCGGGTACCGACATCGGAACAGGGACCTATACCATTCTTGCCCAAACCGCAGCCGAAGCCCTCGGCGTCCCCGTCGAGACCATCGCGGTCCGCCTGGGCGATACCATCCTCCCCAGATCGGCGCTCGCCGGCGGCTCCCAGCAAGCGAACAATCTGACGGGTGCCGTTGCCCGGGCGGCGAAGAACGCGCGCGATACCCTGCTGTCGCTGGCAGCCTCGGATCCAAAGTCACCCTTGGTCGCCTCCAAGGTGACGGACCTCACCTTCGAGAACGGCTCCGTTCGTCCGACACGTCGACCGACCGGCGGCATCAGCATTGCGAATTTGTTGAAAGCTGTCGGCAAAAGCAAACTGGAAGTCGAGGGCAACACATTCGCCCCAGACGCAACCGAGGACATGAAAAACGGCGCCGACCGTAGTTTCGCTCAATTGAAAGCCTCGTTGGAAGGGGGGCGTCTCGGCACACAGCTGGTGCGCGCAATTTGTGGAAGTTCGCGTCGACGAGGACTTCGGCACGATCCGTGTCAAACGTATGGTTGCGGCATTTGACAGTGGAAGGATCTTTAATCCGAAACTGGCCGAAAGCCAGTGGATCGGCGGCATGATCATGGGTCTGGGACAAACGCTTCTAGAAGAAGGATATGTTGACCAGCGAGACGGACGCATCGTGAATGCAAATTTCGCGGACTATGCGGTTCCCGTCAATGCCGATGTGCCTGACGTCCAGGTGATTTCAGTCGGCATTCCCGACTTGCAAGCGAGTGCTCTTGGGGGAAAGGCGTCGGCGAGATTGGTGTCGTGGGGGTCGCCCCAGCGATCGGGAATGCTGTGTTCCACGCGACGGGCAAGCGCATTCGAAGCCTTCCGATCACCTTGGAAAAGCTGGCTTAGAAAAGATGATCGCTGCGGCAATTCCCAGCTTCAGCGGTCATTCCTTTGAGGATTCTTCATGCTGACGTCTTTTTCCGTGCTCCATACCCCACCTGTGCCATTCTGCGCCTTCATGACCGACGACGCCGAGGCGATCGTCAACTATGCAGCCGATGGCGCCGAGACAAAATACGGTAGTGCGCTGGTGACGCTTGTCGAAATTCGTGGAGGCGCTGCGCGTGCACTCGGCGCGCAGATGGCCGTCCGTGGCGATGGTGGCTATTGTGGATATGTCTCAGGCGGCTGCACCGAAGCAGCTGTGGCGGCCGAAGCAATAACGGCGATAAATAAAGGGACGGACCGATACCTTCGCCTCGGCGAAGGCTCCCAATTCTTCGACATCATTCTCCCCTGTGGCGGGGGCATCACGCTGGCGATCCATGTCGTGAACGACGTAAAGCCGCTTCGCCAGGTTCTTTCGGCCCTTGAGAAGCGCAAGAGGATCGCTCTGCGTTACGACCCCGGCGCCCAGACGGTTGCTGCCGTCAAAGCGCGAGAGGAAGCCGCGGGCTCGTGGAGCGACACTTCGTTTATCCGATCCTACAAACCGAATCTTCGGCTGATCCTATGCGGCCGCGGAATCGAGCTTGCAGCGACGGAGAGACTGGCGATTGCCTCCGCCATCGAGGTGTTTTCCTTTGATCGGCGATCTCAGGAGTTTGACGAGACCGGGATTGATCAGGATACGGCATTCGCTGTGCTGTTTCACGATCATGATCAGGAGCTGCCGTTGCTGGAGGCAGCGTTGCAACATAAACCCTTCTACATCGGTGCCCTTGGCAGCAAGAGAACGCATGTGCGCCGCTGCGAGGCGTTATGGGCGCGAGGCTACACACCTGCGCAGACGGATCGCATCAAGGCACCAATCGGTATGTTCGGACCGACGCGCGATGCAAACACCCTTGCGCTTTCGGTCGTGGCAGACGTCGCACAGACGTTTTCGATGGCATGAATGGTAGCGGTTGACGAGGACGGCACACTGCATCTCAACCGGGACGATATTTCCGACGACAGACTTGTCTTGATCCTGGTGGAGAGTGCCTCGGATGATCATCTGGCCGAGCGCCAGCGCGATGGTATCTCATATACATTCGCTGGCAAAAACGAGTTTGATCTGGAAGCCGATTGCCACCCTCCCGTCAAGATTATGCCGACGATTCACAGGGGCGAATGCCCAACCCAGGAGAAAACCTCGCGCTACCAGTCCGGCAGGAAATACAACACTGCCAGCCGCATCTCCATGGCCAGCTTTGCCCATCGAAGCAGTTACGAGCAGAAATCTGCAGAGTTAGCGGGTCGCCTCTGGCGACCCGCACGTAGCGCTTTCAAGCCTATGCTTCGAAGGTAAGAGAACTGGACAGTTGCCTGTGAGCATCGATCTGTTGCTGCACCAGGGCAAGCTTCTGTTCGATCATGCCGACCGCATCGGCGCCAGCGATAAAGCGACGGGGCAGCTCGGGAAGGTTGACCAGCGCAATGAGGGCCTGGGCAAGCTTAGCTGGGTCACCGGGCTGCTGCCCGTTGGCGGACTTCCAAAAGGCAAAGTGCTGGGCGCGTCGTTCGTCGTAGTCACCAATGGATGACGGAGCATACTGGGTGGAATCGTCAGTCAGAAGCTCTGTGCGGAAGAAGCCCGGATTGACGATCATGGTCTCGATACCAAAAGGCGCGACTTCCCGCTGCAGCGACTCCATCCAGCCATCGAGCGCGAACTTCGAGGCAGCGTAAGCGCTGCAAAACTCGAAGCCGACCAGGCTAGCAGTAGAAGAAATGGAGACGATCTTGCCGGATCCTTGGCTGCGCATCACCGGCAGCACGGCCCGGGTAACGCTCATGGGGCCGATGAGTCCGCTGGTCAGCTGCAAATCCATCTGCTCCGGGGTCAGCTCCTCGAAATAACCCGCGTAGAAGCTTGCGGCATTGTTGACCAGCACATCAATGCGTCCGAAGCGTTTGAGCGCCGCCTTGAGAGCAGAGTCCGCATCAGCCGGCTTGGTTATATCCAGCGTGACCACCAGCAGATTTTCAGATTGCCCGATCGCCTCGGCTACGCGTTCCGGATTACGACCGGTCGCAACAAGCTTGTCGCCGGAAGCCAGAACCGCCTTGGCGAAATCCAGTCCCATGCCGCGCCCGGCGCCTGTGATCATCCAAACTTTACTCATGGAATTTATTCCTTCGGTGTTAGATCCCGAAGGGCAGACCTGCGCAGCCAACCCAACGGGGATTAAGTGACGACTTATGCGTTCGCTCTTTTCGATTGTTCTGGGAGGTCATCATTGACCTTGAACCAGCCCGTGGCGGCCTGGATAACGCCCCAGAGCTTGGCCGGAAGCTCGATCTCGGGGACTTTCGAGGTTCTGACCTCAACCTCGATCTGATGTTCGCTACCGCCCTTCGACAGCTCAATCCAGTTCGGGTTGATCACCAGCCCCTGGCCGACAGCCACGAGCGAAAGGCCGAGATCAAGAGCGCTCCTAGCCTGCTCAGACGTCCTGATCTGGCCAGCGGCAATCACTGGGACACGTCCGGCCACACGGGTAGCGATCAGTTCGGCGACGGTGCGATCGTCGTCACTATCAATGGGTTTAGCTTCCAGCACACTGGTCAGCGAGGCATGGACGTAATCCACGCCGGTTGCGATGAGACCATCGATCAGCGCGTAGGCGTCATCGATACGAAGGCCTCCCTCTTCTGATTCCTCAGGCGAAATACGGTATCCGAGAAGGAAGGGCCGCTTTGCAAATTGGCCGATGACCCGCTTGACCTCGAGGACAACAGCGAGAGGAAAACGCATGCGGCTTTCGGGCGACCCACCCCACTCGTCGTCGCGCTGGTTGTAGAGCGGCGAGAAGAAGTTCTGAAGCAGGAAGCCGTGCGCGCCGTGCAGTTCGATACCGTCGAAACCGGCTTCGATGGCGCGGCGCGTAGCTGCGCCGAAAGCGGAGATCACGTCGAGGATTTCGTCGTGGCTCAAGGGGCGCGGTGTGACTCCGCCGGGATTGAAAGGCCCCGCAGCAACTGGAACAGAGCTGGCACTCACGACATCTCCGTCAGGCACCAGGTTAGGTTCTGCCTTATTGCCAGCATGGAAGATTTGAAGCACCGCTGGCGCTCCGCCGCTCTTGGCGGCATTTGCAAGCCGGCGGAGACTCGGTATGAATTTATCGTCATAGGAGGCGAACTCGCCGGTGAAGCCGACACCGTTGGCTGTCACATGGGTGCAGCCCGTCAGAACCAGGCCGACACCCTGCGCCCTGCGCCGGTAATAGCTGGTTTCCTCACCGGAGACTGTCTCATCGTCGTTCGCGGACCATGTCGTCATTGGCGCCATGACGACATGGTTTCGAAGGGTCAATCCGTTTGGAAAACTAAACGGTTCGAAAAGTGTGGCTTTCATGATCGAGATTCTTTCTTGCACTGCTTTGGTGGCTGTTTCGGAACAGTCATTTAGCAAAGAAGACGACCGTTGATTATTCGCACCAATCTGCATGAAGTTAGAAAGACGGCTTCTGAATGTGGTCGCGGCGGCTTTGGAATTGCTCCGTGTTAGCCTGTGCAATTATTTCCTGCATCAGAGCGAGTTCGATCACGGCTTAGCCCGCTTCTGAAGGCGTATCCGGAATTCCGCTTTGCCGTGATTGGTTCTCCCTCCTATTTCCAGGAGCGGGATGTCGGTCTCCCGCGCCCCCCCCGACGCACCGATGCACAGCAATGTGAATTCGCGATATTTGATCAGCCATTCAAAAGCTACATTTCTAACGCCATGCAGATTAAGGCGGCTAATGTATTTGCTGGCCGAGAGTTATAGTCCCTGCCATAGCTCCCAAGAGCGAAACGCGGGTAAGTTGAAGAGTGCCTCGCGCTGTCGTTCAGTCAGGATTGTGCGCCGAGGCATGCTTTGTTTGTCCCTATTGAAGTACAGTCTGTTCTGGACAACAATCACCCCATTCAAATCAAGGCCTTCAGGGCCTAAAATTCGCGAGGGTTCAATTGGGACAGCGCGCCGCCATTTATTGCCGCGTTTCGACCGCCGATCAGTCCTGCTAGCGGCAGGAGCGTGACCTAACGGCATTTGCCGGACGCGCCGGCTTCAGTGTCGGCGGAATTTTCAAGGAAACCGGTTCCGGTGCAAAGCTCGATCGGGCCGAGCGGCGAAAGATCATGGCGCTGGCGCAATCGCGACAGATCGATGTCATCCTCGTGACCGAGCTTTCTCGATGGGGGCGATCTACGATCGACCTTCTCAACACGCTGCGTGAACTTGAAAGCTGGAGGGTTTCCGTCATCGCCATGAACGGCATGGCGTTCGATTTGTCGTCCCCTCACGGACGAATGCTGGCGACATTCCTTTCCGGCATTGCGGAGTTCGAGCGTGATCTGATCAGCGAGCGGGTCAAGTCCGGGCTCGCAGCTGCGAAAGCACGAGGCAAAAAGCTTGGGCGTCAGATAGGTGAGCGCCCCAAATCAGATCGGCTTGCGCCGAAAGTAATGGCATCGGTCGCAGAAGGCCGCAGCTATCGGTGGATCGCTCGCGATCTGGGCATCAGCAAGAACACCGTCGCTGACATAGCGAAGCGGAATCGCGTAGAAAGTAAGAATCATGAGTGAGATGTCTCAGAACCCAGTCGCTGCGGTTGAGCTCAGCAAGATCCGGGCTCGGGCAGTCGCATTGGCGGACGCAATTTTCGAGACGCCAGTTATCGAACTTGCCTCGCCTTTCATCACGCAGCTGTTCGATACGGGGCAAGTTTTCCTCAAGCTCGAATGTTTCCAAAAAACCGGCACCTTCAAGGCCCGAGGTGCGTTGTCAAACGCGCATTCTATTCCGCTGGAAAGGTGGGAGGCAGGTATCACTGCCGTTAGCGCTGGCAACCATGCGATCGCGGCGGCCTGGGCGGCTCGCCAGCTTGGGCTCTCGGCAAAGGTCGTGATGCAGTCATCAGCGAATCCCTTCCGGGTCGCGCTGGCGAAGGCAGAAGGCGCAGAAGTGATTTTCAAGGATGGCGGTCCTGCAGCATTCGCCGAGGCAGAGCGTATCGTAAGAGAGGAGAGGCGCACGCTAATCCACCCCTTTGAAGGCGAGAACGTCACACTTGGCACGGGAGGTGTCGGCCTCGAATTCATTGACACAGTTCCCGATCTCGATGCGGTCATCGTCGGAGTTGGCGGCGGAGGACTGATCAGCGGCGTTGCTGCGGCAATCAAACAGGTTAACCCGCGTTGTGCTGTCTATGGCGTCGAACCGAAAGGGGCAGCCTCGATGTCGCTCAGCCTGGCCGAGGGCCGGCCGGTTACCCTCGATAGGATTATGACCGTGGCGGATAATCTTGCCCCGCCAATGGCGCTACCGTTCGCTTTTGGCGTGATTGCCCACTACGTCGATAACATCGTCACGGTGTCGGACGACGATATTTGCGCCGGAATGGCGATCTATCAGGAAGAGGCAAAGTTGGCAGTGGAACCCGCCGGCGCCGCCGCTCTTGCCGGGGCTGTCGGCCCATTGCGTCAAAGGATAGCGGGAAAGCGCATTGGCATCGTGGTTTGTGGGGCGAACATCGATACGGAGTCCTATCTCACCCTGACCGAACGAGGCCGCCGGCACATAAGCCACATGGCCAACCAACAAACAGAAGATGCTGAAACGTCACGTTCTTAGTGTCATTTCGCCCCCAGGATTGGCCTACCACCTTGCATTGGGAGTCGGAAACTAATGGCATCCCATCCGATCAAGTCGGGCGGTTCTCGCGAGAGGCTTAAGGTAGTATTTCGCCCCCTCCCGCAAACGACCCCTGAAAGGCCGAAACGGAGTGGAGGACGGCCAGGGACAAGGTTTTTTGTCTCGCGAGGAATGGGCGCTTTAGCGCACAGGGGAAGAAAACGATCCGGCCGTTGCAGATGCCGATAGAGCCGAGCATCGCGAGGCGGTCTTCGGTCAGACATGCCCCATCGAGACCGCAGTGGACGTGCCAGCTGTCAGATAAAGGGGTACGGCAATGGCCTCATCGAGTGGTGACCAATGGAAATGGGTGCATAACGCCCACAAGCACCGACCGAGTGATCGAAGCCAACGCCGCATGTGGGAGGTTGCAGGAAACGGTGCGTTGCTTCCTCGCGTAGCTGGTTGTGGTGCCATGCCCGATGGATGACAAGACTGACGCGTGCTCACTCCCCCACTCGCAGCTTCAGACGGACCACGCCCCGGCCGGAAGACCAATCAGGGCTTCAAGCCGCACGATGTTTTCCGCCGGTCAACCCATTCCTTGAAACCACGAACGGCGGGGTCGCGAGGAGCAACCTGGCCGCCAATCGACTTCACCAAATTTAGTGCTAGCTTTGCGTGACATCGGCAAGCGGGGCCGCTTTACCCTTGAGCGCGAGGCACCCGCCGGGCCATGCACCTTCATCTGCTCCCAGCACTGTCTGAAGCCAGGCGAGCGTCAGACGCCTCAAAGCTTCCAGAACGTCAGGCGCCTCGGTCTCGGTCTCCTTTGCGTCAAGCCCGGCGATCCCGCCCAGCCCGTGACCGACGCCGTGCAACATCAACAGCGCTTCTGCGCCCGGCGCATCGTGAAACGCATCCGCATGCCATTCAGGGCCACGGCTCGTGAAATGCGGATCGTCCGCATCACCGCAAACGACAAGGCTGGGCGTCGTCAGCGTCGAGAATTCAACGTCGAAGAACGGAAACCGTGCGGCGTTCTCATCAGTCATGTCCTTTCCGCCGCGTCCCGGCGCAGCCAGCAGGATACCTGCCGAAATGCGTGGATCGGAGAAATCCTCACCATTCAGCTGCGCGCCTAGCAGGAGCCCAACGGTGTGCCCGCCGAAGGAATGACCGACGGCGGCGATGCACGAATGATCCATCCGGCCAGCAATGGCGGGCGCCTGCCGCTCTACCTCGTGTAACTGGTTGAGAATAGCCTTCATCTCCTCGACGCGCTCGCGCCAGAAGAACGGCGCGCCGGGCGCATCTGAAGGCAAGCCACCGACGCGCGAACTCGCATGCGTCGGCTGGATTACCGCGAAACCCCGTTCCGCCCAAAACTGGACGAGCGGCGCGTAACCGTCTTTCGACGGAATATAGTTGGACGGGCCGAACCCATGCGACAGCAGCACGATGGGAAGGTTGCCGCCGGTCGCCGGTGCGGTCAGACGCAGTTCCAGCGGTTGGCGGCCGGGCATCGGCAAACGGATTGGGGTATAGGCCACGGTGAGAGTGGCCTCAGGCGCAGGAATATGTTCGGCGAGACCGATCAGGTTGTTCATGGTCCAGATGCTTAAGCATTGATTTCCGTAGTCGTCTTCAGGCCACCGAGTGGACCGCCTCGCGGAACCGGGTTTGCGCATCCGCGCCGGCTGGAGTTTTCATCGGCGCTTCCGGTTCCGTGACAGCACGCCAGACGGCCTCTGCCACGTCTTCCGGCGTCGTGAATTCTATGCCAGAACGCAGCGTTGTCAGGTAGTCGTGAACGAATGCGCTATACGGCTCGGGGATGTCCATTCCCATACGGGCGACGGCATTCTTGCCCAACCCGGTCGTCGGCGCCGAACCCGGCAGAACAAGTTTGGCGCGGACGCCAAAGAGAGCCGCTTCAAGAGCGAGACTTTCCGTGAAAGCGTTCAGCGCTGCCTTGCTGGCGCTGTAGACGGAGAGTGCCGGCAGCGGTTTGAGGGTGACGCTGGAGCTGACGTTGACGATAACGCCTGACCGACGGATACGCATTTGCGGAAGAACGGCTTTGGTCATCGCCATTGCGCCGAACACGTTCGTTTCGAACAGTTCGTGGATTTTCGACATTTCGGCGCCTTCCAGTACATTGAGCATGCCGACGCCGGCATTGTTGACCAGAGCATCGATCGGCCCCGCCGCTTCCACCGCCTCCGTGATGCTATCCGCGTTGGTCACGTCCAGCGCCAGGATTTTGAGCTTTTCGCTATGGGGTATCAGATCGCTCTGCGGCGTGCGCATGGTCGCGACCACGTCCCATCCTGCGGTCACAAATGTTTGCGCGATTGCAAGACCGAAGCCGGATGAGCAACCGGTGATGAGGATGTTTGGCATATTCTGTCTCCTGACGATTAACTTACCGAGAGATGGACCACCAAACTCGGACTTGCTATATTTGATTGTCCGATACCTTTTAGCATGAGTCCGAAATTATGACCGATCCAGTTGCCGAAGTCGTTTCCCTGCTCAAGCCAAGCCCCTCGATCTCAAAGCTGGTGACGGGCGGTGGTCAGTGGCTCGTCGAGCGCACCGAACTTGGAAGCCCCTTTTATTGCGCCGTGGTCGAAGGCCATTGCCGGATGACGATCACCGGTCGTGAGCCGATGTTGCTGACAGCCGGCGACTTCGTGCTGGTTCCGGAAATCTTCTCGTTCACAATGAGCAGCCTGGAACCGCCGCTCCGCGGAGCGCTTGCCCAGCGTCTGGAGACCAGCCCGGGTGTCTTCCGGCTCGGAGACCCCGAAACACCTACCGAAATCAAGGCGATGGTTGGTCACTGCGCCTTTGGCTCGGATGACAAGGCTCTTCTCGTCTCACTGCTGCCGGAGGTCATCCATGTCCAAGGCGAAGAGCGGCTGATGATGCTGGTCGGGATGATAAACGACGAAACGAGAGCCGACCGTACCGCCCGTGAGATGGTGCTTCACCGGTTGTTGGAGGTGCTGTTGATCGAAGCGTTGCGATCAACGGCAAGTACGGCGGCCCCGCCCGGCCTCCTGCGCGGTATGGCCGATCCGCTGCTGGCACCGACCTTGCGCCGGATTCACGCAGATCCGGGCCGCAGCATGACGGTGGAAACACTCGCGCGGGATGCCGCCATGTCCCGTTCGACCTTCTTCGATCGTTTCCGGAAGGAGGTTGGCGTGGCCCCGATGGAATACGCGACCGGCTGGCGCATGGCGCTGGCGAAGGAATTCCTTCGCAAGGATGTTGCCACGGCAGAGATCGCGCAACGCGTCGGCTATGGCTCGGCAAGCGCCTTCAGCGTCGCGTTCAGTCGGCATGTGGGAATGCCGCCCGGCGCCTATTCTCGGGAAAACACTTCTGGGTAACGCTGGCGGTACAAAATGTGGAGCAGGCGGTCCCTCACCTGCCGATGTAGGCCGCCAGTTCATCGGGCGTTCCATTGGGAAAAGCCTGCTTCAGAAAATCCAGGAAGGCAGATACACGCGCGCTCAACAGACGCTTCGACGGGTAAAGCGCCCACAGCGCGACCTCGGATCCCTCGATATCGCCCCAGTGCAGCAAAGTGCCGTCGGCCAGATCGTGACTCACCAGCGAAATCGGCATGCGAGCAGCGCCTACGCCGGTTCGCACGGCATCCCGAACCATGATGAGTGACGACAGGGCGAGGATGGGCTCGATCCCGATCGTCACCGATCCTTCCGAAGTCACGAGGTTCCAGGTCTGCCGATCGCCGGCCCCGCGCACGACACCAGGCGCTAAGAGATCTGCCGCCGGTCGGGGAAGATCGGGGCTTGCCACGACGACCAGGCGATCATGCAGAAAGGCTCGGCCGACAAGACTTTCGTCTGGGTCCGGATTGACCCGGATGACCAGATCATAGCCTTCCTCGATCATGTCCACGGCTCGGTCTTCCGTCGTGACTTCCAACCGCACGTCGGGATATTTCAGTGCAAAGCCCGCCGCGATCCTGCCCATGGCGGTCTGCGAAAACAAAAGCGGCGCGCTAATCCGTAACCTGCCGCGCGGCTTTTCCGCACCCGAGGCAATAGCGGCCGCCGTTTCGTCGAGTTCCGTCAGCAGAGCGGTTGTCCGCTCATGAAGGGCGCGTCCTTCCTCGGTGAGTTTCAGGTTACGCGCGCCACGTTCAAATAGTCGAAGCTGAAGGGCGGCCTCCAGTTCCGTCACCCGTCGGGACAAGGTCGCTTTGGGACGGCCGGACGCCCGTGACGCTTTGCCGAAGCCACCGTGACGCGCGACAAGGTTGAAATCAGCAAGGGCGACAAGATCCATGATCGTTCCACTTGTGAGACAAACTGTCTAATTTAACAGTCTATTTGGATAATAATGAACCAGTCATATTCCGGGTGTCAAGCAATACCAACCTGGAGAAAATCCCATGACCATTCTCGTTACCGGCGCCACCGGCAATATCGGCGGCCAAGTCATCCAGCACCTCATCGATCGCGGCGCTGATGTCCGCGCGCTCGTCCGCGACCCCTCCAAGGCCAATTTCCCGGCGGGCGTTGCCGTCGCCAAAGGTGACTTTCTCGACGTCGACTCCCTGCGTACCGCCTTCGACGGTGTATCGACGCTCTTCCTGCTGAACGCTGTCGCACCAGACGAATTCACCCAGGCTTTGATCGCCCTCAACGTCGCCCGCTCGGTTGGCGTTGAGCGGATCGTGTACCTGTCGGTCATTCACCCTGATGTCTACGTGAACGTGCCGCACTTCGCCGGAAAATTCGGCGTCGAGCGGATGATCGAGCAGATGGGCTTTCACGCCACCATCCTGCGTCCGGCCTACTTCATCCAGAACGATCTGACGATCAAGGACGTCATCACTGGCTATGGCGTCTATCCAATGCCCGTCGGGACCAAGGGCCTCGCCATGATCGACGTGCGCGATATTGCGGAGATTGCCGCCCTTGAACTGCTGCGACGCGAACAGGCCGCACAGCCGCTCCCGATCACTCGCATCAATTTGGTCGGTCCAGACACCCTTACCGGAGCGGATATCGCCGCCATCTGGTCGGACGTGCTCGCTCGCCAGATCAACTACGGCGGTGGCGATACTGCTGCCTTCGAGCAGAACCTCAAGCAGTTCATGCCGCCTTGGATGGCTTACGACATGCGAATGATGGGCGATCGATTTTTAACAGATGGCATGCTGCCCGAGGGCAGTGATGTCGAGCGCCTGACGACGCTTCTTGGGCGTCCGCTGCGCTCCTATCGCGACTTCGCCTCAGAAACCGCTGCTTCTGCCTGAGGCAGGCGCCCACAATTTTAAACAAGGACCATCGTCATGATCTATTCGACCACAACAGTCCCGGTGAATCCGGAAGGCGAAACCAAACTCACCCGGGAGCAGGTCTGGAAGGGTCTGGAGCTGAAGGCGCGCGATGCGCGCCTCTTTCTCCCGCCCGGCCTCTGCACCCGCTGTGACGTCGTTGAGGAGAGCCCGACGCACTTCGTGCGCGAAGCTACCATTGTCGGCTCCGACATCAGGGAGATCATCACCCTCGAGCCAGAGAGCAAGGTCACCTTCTTCCAGTCAACCGGCCCACGCGAAGGCGCCATTATCAACGAGTTGTTCGAGGACGAAGCCGGCGCACTGCAGCTGAAGTTCTACTGCTACCTCGGCCTGCGCGGTAAGGAACCTGATGGCCCAGAGGAACAGGCCGAGCAGACGCAGTTTGACAGCGATAAGGGCTACAAATCGGCCCTGCTGTCGACGCTGAAGCGGACCCGCGAACTTCTCGCGGAGGGCAGGCTCTGATTATCACCAGCATCCAACCCAACAGGGCGGCCTCCTGAGAGGCTCCCGCTTTTCAAGAGGAGCACGACAATGACCACGTTTACGACCGATAAAACTCTCGCCGCTGCGCCGAAGATCCTGATCCTCGGCGCAACCGGGCCAACCGGCCGCCACATCGTCAGCCAGGCCGTCAGCCGCGGCTACGATGTAACCCTCCTCGTGCGCTCGCCAGAAAAGGCCGCAGACATGAAGGGAGCGAAGATCGTCGTTGGAGACGCCCGTGACGAGAAGGTGTTGCGCCAGGCCGTCAAGGGTCGCGATGCTGTGATTAGCGCGCTTGGCACACCAGCCAGCCCATTTCGCCAAGTCACGCTTCTTTCGACCGCGACTCGATCGCTTGTCAGCGCCATGAACGCAGAGCGCGTCTCGCGTCTCGTGACCATCACCGGTATGGGCGCTGGCGACAGCGCAGGACACGGCGGTTTCCTCTTCGACAAGGTGATCTTCCCTCTGCTCCTGCGTAAGGTCTATGCCGACAAGAATCGACAGGAGGCCATCATCAGGGACAGCGGACTTGACTGGACCATTGTTCGTCCTTCGATCCTCAACAACAAGTCTGGGCGCACCACGATTCAGACGCTCACGAACTTGAACCAGTTCCGCGGAGGCTCCATTTCGCGCGAAGACGTTGCGACCTTCGTGCTGGATCAAGTCAACACGGATCGCTGGCTACATAAGTTGCCGTTGATCACTTGGTAGGGTTGGCTGGAATGGCCTGTCGAAGCGAAAGATGCAGGCGTGAGAGATTGCGGTCACCCAAGCCGCGATCGCATAGCTGCACTGCACAAAAATTAGGGCATACAGACTTCAGCTGATGCACATGGCGGCCTCCTCCCAGTTCCGCCGCAGCAGCTGTTCCCCTCTGGAGGTCCATGACCTTCACACTTTATGGGCCGCGGTTTTCCGTCGGCCCTTTTTTCTTTTCAGAAGCAGGTCGCAACGGCGTTGCGGGCATTGGAGAAAAGCGGGGCCTGAGCCCCGCGGCTCGGCTACTCGAAGACTGACATCTGGGCAGTCGCGGCTTGTCTGCCGACCGAGTTCGCGGGCTGTTCGACCGTGCGCTCGTAAGGCTTCCAGGTTTCGCCGGTGATGGTGTAGCGTCCGACCCACGACCGCACGTCTTCAGCTGATGGCGCAAGCAGCGCTGCCGGATGCACCAGTTTTCCCTCGGCAAAATGCTCGACAAGAGCCGCAAGGGTACACGCGTGTACCTCTACGGCTCTGATATCCCCGACTGGCTTATGACGTTGGCAACCGATGCCAGGTTCGTGCGCCGAGGTCATGGACTATTCCGTGAAGAGACAAGCGGCGTCGAGAACAGCGAATTTAGCCTGTCAGATGAACCAGATGAGGAGAGGGCCATGAGCCCGTGGCGATGGCCTATCAAAATGTCATCGGCCGAGCGGGCTATATTGGAGGCTCTTGATGAATTACCGAAAAACGAGAGCTTTCACAGCATCGACATGATGTTTCAGGGAATGGTCAATCTACGCCCAAAATTGTTGACGGCGCTACTTGCCCAATGTCGTAGCGTGAAGGTGAAACGCCTCTTCTTCGTCTATGCAGACAAGCACGCGCATGCGTGGCTCAAGCATATCGATAGGTCACAGATCGATATGGGACGCGGCGATCGTGCACTTGTCCCAGGTGGCCGGCTTCACCCGATTTATCGCATTACGGTCCCTGCGGACCTTGTCCGACAGGAGCATACAGATGGCGCGTGATCGCTACATGCGGCAGCCCATCCACTTGGGTGTAGTTGCAGCCTCTATCATTCTCGCAGTCCTAATTTATATCTTCATGAAGGAAGCGCTTGCTGTCACCGGCGAGGCCGAGCAGACGGCGGAATCCCCAACCGTTTCATTCATTAAAAATATTGCTACTTTTTCTGCTCGCCAGTCTGGAACAAGGAGATCGCTATGGTGAAGCTTGCATATGTTTTAGGAGGACTACTCGTTTTGATCGGTCTGCTCTGGATGGGTCAGGGCAGCGGGTATTTTCCATATCCGGCCGAGAGCTTCATGATCGATCAGTCGCCCTGGATTTATCGGGGAGCTCTGGTCGCCGTTGTTGGCGTTGTGTTGATCGTACTGGCGCGACGCAAGCGGCCGCTCCCGTGACTGCCCCTGCCCAAAACGAAAAAGCCTGCCGCGGGAGGAGGTGCGGCAGGCTTTTCGAAAAGAACCGAACAGCAGCTGGGAGGAGGAGTGCCGCTGTTCCGACAGACGTCCCTGGGAGGAGGAGTGGGCCTTCTGAAACCGAAGCTCTGCGGGAGGAGTTGCATCGCTTCGATGAAAACCAGAATATCCATTCCCTCCGCACATTAAATAGACTTTGCTGCAGTGCAGCCATGCGAAAAGTGCATGATCTCAGATAGATCTCCAGCACAGCGCCTCTCGTCGGTCTAGACACAGGAACGCCCGCGTCATCAGCGGGCGTGTCGTCATTCAGGTGGGCTTGGAAACAGTCGCTTAACGAGCAACCGATGCGCGGGCAACGCTGTGAATGTCGGCGCGATCGATGCCGAGGTCCTGCAGCTCACGTGAGCTCATGCGGCCGAGTTCGGTTACGGTCTGACGATACTTGCGCCAAGTGTTGAAAGAGCGTGCTACGTTCATGATGATCCCCTTTCGTGAGGTCTCTTGACGCCAGCAACCATGCTTTGGTTCCAACGTCGTTTCGATGATTGCGATATAGGCCCCTGCCCGCCCGTCGATAAGGCACAAGGTCTCAGGTCCGCCATGCATTCAAAGCATGGGTCCAATCAGCAGACGGGCTGAGGGGAGCGATCAGGCCCGGAACCGGTCGAAGGCCGTGAGGCGTTTGATGGGTGGATCGGCGTCTGGATAGCGATAGATTTCGGCCCTGAGATAGCGAAGCTCATCATCGAGCGCTTCTTCTCCAACCTCGATCCACCAGGATTTGGGACGGCCGTCGCTTCCGTCGGACCAGCGATAGCCTCGCGCCTTCAGATGGTCCTTCATGTCGAAGGGGCTGTTCTCCGCAAAGATCCGGACACGCGACCTCTGGCTTGCTTCATAGAGCTCGGCAAAAGCGGTGGAAGCCGGTCCATCCATTTCTCGAGCCAGGACCTCCAGAAGTGCAAAGCAATCGTCGACCGCGCGATGACCTTCATGGAAATATCCCGCTTGCCCGATCAGGTATCCGAGCTTGGTACCTTCATATCCCCGCGACGACCAGTCGATCTCGGAGTTGGAGCAAGCCCAGGGCTTGCCGGAAAACAGGTGAGAAAATGCCTCGCAGAATGGCCGGTCGAAACCGGGATTGTGGGCGATCAGCAGATCAGCCGGTTCAATCAGCGCCCGCAACGCAGCCATATCGATTGACTGTCCGGCGACCATATCATCCGTGATCCCGGTGAGCCTGGTGATCTCAGTGGGAATGGAAACGCTTGGCTGTTGAAGCCCACCGTAGATGCCGGTGACGTCACCGATGCTTCCTGTCGCATCGAAGGTGAAAGCGATCACGCCAATCTCGATGATCTCATCCTTGCGAGCATTGAGGCCCGTGGTCTCGGTGTCGAGAATGGTGCCCTTGAGGGGGTATGCTGGCCGGGCGAATGGTGCGATTGCGCGCGGCGCGAGTTTCTGCAGGATCCGATATCGACCTGTCTGCGACAGATGTCGGACCATGTTCTCTTCACTCATGGGGATGGCATGTTTGTAGGGTTTAGCGAATTTGGGGGAGCCGCGCGTGACCGCATGGTCGCGCGGAGCCTGCTCCGAAAACATGTCAAACTGTTCGGCCATTCCTGTTGTCTAAGCCCCGCCGCCAATTTTCCACCTTCAAAACACGGCACGATCTGCAGATTAACCTTGTTGGTGGGGGTGCGATTTCAGCCAACCTAGCGAGCAGGGTTTACGATCGCGCAGTTTCACGCAGTGACCGCTCTTGGGTCGCTGCGCAGAAGCGTCTGGAATAGGAAGGGCATACCAGCTGTAGCGGGAACCGCGAAAGCCGTTCGCCTCCCACAAGACCGGTTAAAAGGGTTGCCGCAGGAGGTTTAGCATAGCGACGGCAACGCCGGAAACCGGGACCGACACCCCCGGCGCGCGGGTCCGCTCTTAAACCAGCTACCGCCGCAGTGGCGCTTTTGAGCAGTCAGATGTGAACGTCTTGATGAGATTCAAACCGTGAATCGTTCAAACCATCTTCGAGATTAATGACACGGCTCAAGTGATAGCAAACCGCTCAAGCATTTTGAGGAGCTGCAAATTCTGCTGACACAGCTGTTTCGCCAGGAGCCATTTCAAGCGTCGATTTTCCTCCTCAAGCGAGGTCAGCTCATCGTATGACGCTTCGCTGTGATCGACGGGCATAAGCGCGGTGGAAGCGTTGCTCTCCCCGTTGACAGACGGTTCGATCCTTGTGTCGCGACGACGTCCCACCCCTCGTCTCGATGGTCGCTTTGGCGGGTCCATCTCCTTCTGCGATACCGCACCAAACGTTGAACGCCCATCTTGCTGCTGTGAGCAGGATTGATCAGCCCCGATCAATAAAGCCTGTACCTGCTGCTCGTTGCCGACATCGATATCTACGGGCTCTTCCTGCGGTTCTACGTTAGACACCCGCCCCTCATCCTGGCGCGAAGCGTCCGCGACAGTGTCATGCTCGAACAGATGCGACGCGTCCGCTTCGCGAACGAGCGCCTTGAAATCGGTGTCGCTCCAGATCGATTTCGGTGGCATTTTTGACTGTCGGCGCGTCGATTTGATTTCGACGACGAATGATCGCTGCTGTGTCTTCATAGGTCTAATCTCTGGATATTTTCAGTTGGCTTGCGAGGATTCGAAGCGCTTGAGCATTTTTCTGAGCTGGGCATTTTGCAAACGCAGTTTTTGAGCTAACTGATTTTTGAGCTGTTTGATGTCTTCGTCCAAGCTTGCCGCCTCGTCAAAAAACTGGTTTTCGGACGCCGACGGAGATTGTCGAACTGGCTCCCCAGCGGCGGCCATATGACTCGGCGCAATCCGGCCGGCGTGGCCTTTCCCTGCTACCTTCGAAGGTTTTTCCTGCGACATGCCGGGTGGTTCAGCGGCCGCGCTCGCCGGCCCCAACGCCGGCACGTCGACGACCGGCTGTTCTCTGCCATGATCCGCTCCGGCCATTTGCTCTCTGGCTTCAGCCGTCAGCGATGCAGGCGCAACGGAATCGACTGTGCTTGTGGTTACCGCCGTCATTTCAACCAGATCTGGAGATGGGCTTTCATGGCCATGTTCCGGACTAGATGTTGCTTCCGGTAAAACTGACAACGGCGCTGGCTGCAATTCAATTTCGACAGGCTTGCGATCGATGTCCCGCTCACTCGTTTGATCGGGCTTCTCGGACGGTCGTTGCCGTGACATCAATTGAGCAAGGAACTTCCATGGTGGTTTCATCGTGCTTCAACCTCAAGCGACAGGCATCGTGATCATGCCACAGCTCGAAATCCGGGGTCGCGACGCAAGCCCGGTCTTTTCTGAACCGTCCAAGACCATACTGGTGAGGGTCGATAGTGCAACCGACCTAATGTTCGCTATGACAGACTAGACGCCAAGGCGCTTGCGCAGGTCAGCATTTTCCGCCCGCAGCTTTTCTGCCAAGGCTTTGCGAAGCTGCCTGTTTTCTTCCTCAAGCTGAATGAGTTCTGCCATCTCGTCTGCAGCCGTGACAGGCACCTTTGCTGGCGCTTTCGCCTGCCTGACTGCCTTGGGCTTTCCAGTCACTTTGGCGTCGGCCCCTTTAGCGATCTTGGCTGCGGGTGTTTCGACAGCAACGGACGTCGCCTCAACTTTGGCGGCGCGCTTTTTGCGAACCTTGGGTGACTTTACAGTCGTAAGCGATGCCAACTGGGCCGCTTGAATCTCCGCTTTTGAGCGGCGCGGCGCGCGCTGCTTTTTAACGACCGGCGCTTCTGCCGGGGTCGGTGTCAAAACCGCGCTTGCCGCGCCTGTATCGTTCTCGTCAGCCATCAGTGATCTCCCTCTAAGGTGAGTTTCTTTTCGACCGCGTACAAGCCGGTGTCAACATGAACCTAGGGATCGCCTACAATTTGGTAAAAGCGGTCCAGATTTCTCTGCCAACATCTGAATATGGGACCACTTGCCGCCACCATCGCCCTATCCGGCGGAGCGGTTGCTCGAACGTGTTGTTTTTCACTCCGGCCGGATCCAGAACAAGTTCCCACATAATATCTGGGACGGATCGACCAAGGACGTCCATGATAACTTGCTGTGCGATAGTCGTGCCACCCCCTGAGCGCGCTCAAGTTCAAGCCCCGCCGGGCAGCCGGCGGATCGCCGAGCTTTTCACGATTGTCCAATTACAGAAAAGCCCGGCACAACGGCCGGGCTTCGATGTTCTTGAGTTCAGAACGCTAGTCTTTGTGCTCGGGCATGTCCTTGAGCTGATCCTTCGTCCAGTTTGTGACGGCATGGACGTCGCCATCGTCGTCGCGCATGAATTCCAGATCGGTCAGCGCAACGCTGACGGGCTTTGCTCCGATACCAAGGAAGCCTCCAACGTCGATGATCGCGGTACCACCTGCGCCGGACCCGTGAATGTGATCCAGTTTGCCGACTTTGTGGTCATCGGCGCCATAAATGGTCGCGCCTTCAAGCACGGCAGGCGTCAACTCGATCGTGGATAGGCGAACGTGATTTGTATGATCCATTAGTGATCCTCCTTGTTTCCTGAGGAGGGGTAACCCGAAGCGAACAAAGTTTGTTCCATCGAGATGGTCTACAGCCCGAAGCGCTAACACGTCAGAAACGGAATGCTGTCACCTGTCGGGTTCGAAAAGCATCAGAGAACATAACCCGAGGGTCTCTACAAAACTCGGGGCTATTCATCTCCAATTTTTCCACCGACCTGAATTGCTACGCTGCCCAGACATGCTCGTCGCTCTGCCTTTCAGGAAAATAGAGTGTGCGGACAGTCACGAGATCTGCAAACTCCCCGGCCCGTATCCGTGAAGATAACGACCCAGCATGCGTTCCGATCGCACGCTCGAGCGGTGGAACATCGGCTGCGAGTGGAGGATAACGGCAGTGTCCCCGGCGCGCGCCGTCGCGTCCTAGCGGAACCAACAGGCCGCTCAGCACGTTTCAAAACAGCCCGCTATAGGAGACGAAAAATGGGAAGCACATCCGACAAGATCAAAGGTACCGCGAATGAAGTGGCCGGCAAGGCACGCCAGGCCGTAGGCAAGGCTGTAGACAATCACGAGGAACAGGCCAAAGGCGCTGTCCAGGAAGCCAAGGGCAAAATCCAGGTTGCCAAGGGCGATGCGAAGGATGCCATCAAGAACTTCGTCGACAAGGCTTAAAGCCATATCACTGGCCGTAGTTTAGGCCCGCGCTAGTGAATTGACCCCCGAGGGTGGATGTCCAACTTTATAGGGTCAGTTCATGTTCGCGGGCTTTTTAATGGGAGAAGATCGCATGAAATGCACTGCCTTAGGCGCCGCGGGCGTACTCGCCCTTTTTTCCGCAAACTACGCCTTTGCACAGGCCGCCGAAGACCCGGCGGTGAGCGCCTGTAAGTCGACCGGGCTGCTAGCCCTACAGGAGCGGTCGCCAGAGATCACCGATCTCGTGATGGACATGGAAAGTCTTGCCATCAGCAAGGCCGACACCACGGTCGAAGACGTCGCGGTCAAGACGGTCATTCTGGGAGAGGCCTACATCGCCCGCAAGGACAAGACTGGAAAGCCCGACAGGTTCGTCTGCCTGCTTGGCGACAAGGGCAAAGTTCTGCTGACCTTCTTTACGGCTCAGTAGACTATGAGGGTTCCCTGCTCTGAGTACTGAAGGGGCTCTCGAGCGTGCTGCTCCGCTGGTCATATGGACTTTGTGCGATCGGATTGATCTGGTGAGTGAGGGGATTTCAACCATTCATTTTGCCAGTCTCTCGCCTCTCAGTTTGAGAACAACGATGACCCCCTCGGCTGGCCTATCATACGTGGTGCACAGTGCCATCCGCATCTTAAAGGCGAAAATCAAAAAGCCACCCGTGCTGTTTGCCAAATGAACGGATGATGGAATGTCCTATGCGATCGGCCCCCGATAGTCTCAACGATTGGGTGTGCCGAAAGGCAAAGTCCAGCCCGAGGGCAGATTGGCACCTTCGGGACGATGCTGAGGAACAGCCTGTTTCAACACACAGGCGCGCATGTTCTCCAGCGTCTCACCGGGCGTGTGGCCTAACTCGGCTTTGAATAGGCGGAAGAAGGACTTCTCGTTCGAAAAGCCGTGACACCGGGCGACCTCAGCGATATGCGGCTGCGGACGGTTGGGATCTGCTAGCATCTGATAAGCACGACCCAATCTCTTGCGCTGTATTTGCTGTTGAGTTTCACGAGTTTTTGACCCCGATTGCAACTTCGCGCTAACCCGTTCAGACAGATCTAACACATTGAAAAGCTCGACAGTTCGACTAAACGGCCGGGTCATCACGAAACCCAAAACTGGGTTGAACCATCACACAAATCAACAATGAGACAAGCTACTGCCGAAGCGGATAGAAAATCCATTCCTGGCAGGCGTCGAGAAAATAGGAAAAATATAAAGGCCGCGAGCGCTGACGTCCGCGACCTCCAAACATGGAGATGAGGTATCTCAGTTGGCTGCCTTGAGCGAGCTGATGATCGCCTGCAGTTCTGCCCCGTGCTTTTCCTGCGTGCCCTTCGAACCCCAATAGGTGATGACCAGAAGCTTGTCGGCGGTTGGCGCAAGCAGGGACAGGCCGACATTGACGCCACCGTCGCTGTCGGTGCCATCCCAGTCGAAATTGGTCATGCTCATGCCGTTGACCATTTCGTCCGATTTCTTCTGTGTCGAGCCGTCGATCTTGACACCATTCTTTTCGAGATAGGCGATGGCGTCGTCGATGACCTTGTCGGTGGTCTTCGCGTCAGCAACATCGATCGAAATATAGATCGCCGAATCGTCCGAAGTCGCATCGATGCCGGTTTCCGTCTCCTTGGGACCCCAGCTATCTGGAATGGTGATCGAGGCGACCGGCTCATCGCTTGGGAACTTCAGGGTGGCGGCGTATGATGCCACTGGAAGAAGCGCGGCGATCAGGGTCGCCAGGACTAGCTTTTTCATGCAATTCACCTTTGGGTAGGGCCTCGGCTCGGCAAGTGCCCGAAGTGCGGGGGGATGGGGTTGGCGACCTGGACAATCGTTCAGCCTCCCGTGTGACGTCCGCTCAGGCCGGATTGGCTTGGTGACGATCGTCTTTCTCAGGCCGCCGCAGGTCTATCCCGGCGGAAGCAATCATTATCCAGTAACGCTGCATAATATTCTAAATTTGAGATAAAAACTACGGTGATGCCCAAGAGGATCATCACCGACAAGCTGCGCTCATATGACGCCGCCAAGCGGGACGTTATGCCGGATATCGAGCACCGATCCCACAAGGGTCTCAACAATCGAGCGGAAAATTCCCATTTGCCTCTGCGCAAACGGGAGAGGGCCATGCAAGGTTTCCGATCAACCGGAGGCTTGCAACGGTTCATCTCGATCTTCTCGGCACTTCGAAATATCATCGTCACCCCACGCCACAAACGATCCGCACTGGCCAATCACATTCATCGCATCCGCGCTATAGCTCATTGGAAAGCCGTCACCGGCGCAATTGCCCGATCTACAACGACAAAGCGCGCCGGCCGTTTAACGCTCGATAACGTGACAACTCGGTTTCACCCCTTGATCGCGCGTCGGCCAACGCTGCTATTGCGCCGACGATCAGGGCGGCAATTAGCTTTATCTTGTATGAGGTAGCTTTGGGCGCAAAAAGATGCCGGATTACCCATACAAACGCGGGGCTGTGTTTCTGTTCCTTTTGTCAGTTGGGCCGGCTCACGCCGCCAGCCCTATGCCTTCACTTCGGCCCGTTCCAGCTTTGTCAGAATTTCTTCCAGTCATTTGGTCGTTTCACGAAGTCGCGCGTTTACCATGGGAGAACCAAGCCATTTGGGAGATTGTCATGACCAAGAATTTTGACCTGTCCGTTTTTTCAGTTGAGGAGCTGACCTCTCTCATCAATGAGGCAACGACCCTACGAGACACCAGACGCTCGAGCCATGATCGCAAGTTAACGGGTGCGGATGGTTCTAAGGAACAGGATGTGCATGACCCGGACCACGGCGTTATCCCCACGCCGACGCCACGTGACGTCAAGGATGAAGGTCCGGCACACGGCGTGCGAAAATAGAGCCTCTGGGCGAAGATTATTAGGCGATCCGCGGCGTTCTGAAGCAGGCACGCCAGCTGCGTCAATCAGCCAGGGAGAAGGCGCATAACGATCTTGACCAGTTCCTTATTCATAAACGGCTTCTTCAGATCGGGCCGTTTGCGGTACCCGCGGGGATCGTCGGTGGGTATGGCATGGCGCCAACCTCCACCGGCTTTGCCTGATGCTCCATGCCCAGGGACAAGTGACGACCGGACGGCTGATGACGTTGCTGAATGATATTGGTCACAGCGTCATCGCCAGCGATGATCGCGCCCAAGCGTCAGATCGTGCGGCTTCTGACCAGGCGACTGGGTGGTTTTGTCGCCGAGGATGCGGCGGTGCTGCATTCCGGTCTTGTATCGTCACGCTATGTGACGGTTGACGACACCAGCGCTCGACATTCCCATAATCCGTATTGCGCCACAGTATTGGTGCAGGGAGGTGGGTGCCAACAGCGTTTTACTTGAGAAAGGTCGGACCTTCTGTAAGCGTCAGATACCACGGAACGCATCTCGGAAAGCGGCATCTGCGTCGGCTTGCGATCCTCGTCCCAATGCATCCTGCACCTTGGTGAACCACCCGCGATAGATAAATGTGTTTGTCGCCATCGCAAGGTCCAGGTCGTTCTTCGCTCCCGCCAAATCACCTTGCCGCGTCTTCAGCCAAGCTCGAATCGCCAATGCATCGGGAGTCTGGGGGGCCTTTGCCAGCACCTCCGAAATATCCTGCTGCGCCTCGACTTCATCCACGACCAACTGATGAACGGGCAGAAGTTCCGGGCATTGACGGTGGTCGATGTCTATACGCGTGAAGCACTGGCTATCGAGGTCGGCCAGCGATTGCGTGGAGAGCATGTCGTTGATGTTCTCAATCGGTTGGTCCGGCGACGCAATGCTCCGAACCGGCTGTTTGCCGACAACGGCAGCGAATTTACCGGTCACATGGTCGATCTCTGGGCGTATCACCACAAAGTCCGCATCGAGTTCTCTCGACCGGGAAGACCCACGGACAATGCCTTCATCGAAAGCTTCAACGGGTCGTTGCGCGACGAGTGCCTGAACGTGCATTGGTTCGAAACCCTATCCGAGGCCAGGAGGCAGATCGAAGCCTGGCGTAGGGAATACAATGAGAGCCGTCCTCACGCGGCTCTTGGCTATTTGACGCCGTCGGAATATGCTGGCGGTGCAGTTACTTCGGTGGGCCAAAACAGCCTCACCAGCGTCGGAGGCTAACGCTCCAAGCTGGACCACCAAACCCAAGCGCTTCAATCGCAGTATGCACTAACATTAAACCCGGATCATCCTGCGGGGGCATGCCACCGTCAGTTGATCTCTACGACTACGCGACCACGGATGCGACCTGCAACGATATCTTCTGCAATTTTCGGCAACGCGGACATCGGCTCAATTCGCATTAACGCCAGCAGGTGCACAGGGTTTAGGTGCTGGCCAAGGGTCTGCCAGGCACGTTGACGTTTTGCAACGGGCGCCATGACGGAATCGATGCCGAGCAGTGCCACATTGCGCAAGATATGCGGCAAGACCGTCGCGGTCAGATCGGCGCCGCCGGCAAGACCGCAAGCAGCCACGGCCCCTCCGTAGACTATCTGGGACAGCACATTGGCAAGCGTCGTCGAACCGACGGAATCGATTGCGCCCGCCCAGCGCTCTTTCTGCAGCGGGCCGCCCTTCTCGCTGAGCGTCGCGCGCTCGACGAAGCCGGAAGCTCCCAGCGAGGCAAGATAGTCATGTGTTTCCGGCCGGCCGGTCGATGCCGTTACCTTGTAGCCCTTGTTGGCAAGCAGGCTCACAGCCACCGAGCCGACGCCACCGGCCGCTCCGGTGACCAGCACTTCCCGATCATCCACGCCGATCGTTCCCCAATCCTCCAGAGCATTGACGCAAAGAGCGGCGGTATAGCCAGCCGTCCCAATCGCCATCGCCTGTTCCAGAGTAAATTCGGGCGGCAGCGCGATCAGCCATTCCGCCTTGACCCGCTGGTATCGGGAATAACCGCCCCATTCGGTCTCAGAGAGACCCCAGCCGTTCAACACGACCTTGTCACCCGCAACCCATTTGTCCGAGCGCGACTCGACGACGACGCCGGCGAGATCGATACCGCCAACCATCGGCGTGCGGCGCGCAATCCTTCCCTTGCCGGAGAGCGCCAGGCCATCCTTGTAGTTGACCGTGGAAAACGCGACTTCGACCAGAACGTCGTGGTCGGGAAGATCGGCCAAGGTCAGTTGACGGAAGGCGGCCTGCTGTTTGCCATCAACCGTGTCGATCACCATTGCCGTAAAAGAATCTGACATGGAATTCCCTTGAACTTCAATGCTTCTGCGGATGTGAGCCGACCAGCTTCAGGACTGCGCCTGCTCGCTCGCCCGACGGCCGCGCGCATCGAGCGCGGCGCTATAACTATCACGTACATAGGCGAGGAGATTTGTGAGCGCCGCCGTTGCTTCGCCGACATCGCGATTGCTCAGCGCCTCATGGATCCGCTGGTGGAAGGCAACGACCTGGCGGCGCTCGCGCACCCTGAAGACGATCATGTTCGTAATCGGAATGAAGGATTCGATCACGATGTACATCATCAGCTTCAAGGGGCCGTTGCCGGTCGAGTCGACCAGAGCGCGATGGAACCGCACATCGGAAGCGCAGAAATCTTCATCGCTGATGCCCTGATCCCGCTGCAAGGCAATCTCAGTGGCCATGGCCTGCAATCCCTCTCCGCTGCGGTTTTCGCAGGCAAGCCGGCAGCAGATGGTTTCCGTCTCAAGCCTTGCGGTAATGATCTCGTCGATATCGAAAGCGCCGATGCCGACGAGAAGCGTCGCGGCACCAGTAATCGCCTTCGACAGCCCCTCCGGATCGGGTCGCATCACGAAATTGCCGCCGAGGGGGCCGCGACGCGAATGAATGAGGTTCTGCGCCGCCAGACGCTTCAACGCCTCGCGCACCGTCGGGCGCGAAATTCCGAAACTCCGGGCAAGATCCTCTTCCGTCGGCAAGCGCTCGTCGATCTTCAGGCGCCCGTCCAGGATCGCGGACTTGATATTCTCGGCGACCTGCTTGGCGATGCCAGATCTTACCACTTCGTCATATCTAAGATTCATGGAGCTCCATCCTTCGCTCGAAAGCATTGATGCCATGCCTTCATCGAAAAGGCTACAGGTATTTAAATATAGGTTTGACAAATATCAGATTGGCGATAACCTGCCCTTGATCCAGATAACCAGGGGAACAGAATGGGCGGATCGATCGACCGGGCGCTCGTCGCTCGTCCCTTATTTGCGCCGTCTTTGCAGCTACAGGAATTATTGGCCCGCCTCGATGGCAGGCTGGACAAGAACGCTGTTGTCGCAGGCCCGGATGTTGGCGATACCTATTGCGCCGACGCGACGGACGAGCGCGGCGTGCGGCCATCCATCCTGTTTCGCCCTAGGGATACCGCATCGGTGTCGGCCATTCTTTCCGCATGCGATGCCGTCGGCCAGCCCATCGTCGTGCAAGGTGGCCGGACCGGCCTTGCGGGCGCCGCGCGGCCCATGGCCGGCGAGGTTGCGCTGTCCCTGGAGCGCATGAGCGCGATCGAACCCGTCAACGAGGATGCCGGCACTGTCATTGCCCATGCCGGCGCAACCCTGCAGGCTGCGCAAGAGGCTGCGGCCAGCCACGGCTTCATGTTCGGCGTGGATATCGGCGCGCGCGGCACGTCCACCATCGGCGGCAACATCGCCACCAATGCCGGCGGCATTCGCGTCCTGCGCTACGGCATGTATCGCGCCCAGGTTCTTGGCCTTGAGGCCGTGATGGCGGACGGCTCGGTGCTGACTAGCCTAAAAGGCCTTTCGAAAGACAATTCGGGTTTCGATCTCAACCAGATCTTCATCGGCAGCGAGGGCACGCTTGGGGTCGTAACCCGCGCCTGTCTGCGCCTTCATCCCAAGCCGCGCTCACTGGCAAACGCATTTTGCGCACTCCCGTCGCTCAGCGCGGCAATCGCGCTTCTGCGGCGTCTGCGCCAGAGGTTGGGACCTTCCCTTTCCGCTTTCGAAGTCATCTTCCCGACTGTTTATGCCGGCGTTCTCAAGCGCACCGGCGCGCCACCGCCTGTGCCGGCGGGTGCCGGAATGTATGCGCTCATCGAGATGCAGGGACAGGACGACGCGGGCGACGAGGATCGCTTCGCCGACGCGCTGATGGAATGCTACGAGGAAGGCATCGTCAGCGATGTCGCGGTTTCCCGCTCGCTGCGCGACTACCATGCCATCTGGGCTTTGCGCGAGGCGGCAAGCGAGTTCATTTTCAGCATGGACCATGTCGCGGGCTTCGACGTCAGCCTGCCCATTTCCGCGATGCAGCGGTTCCTGGACAGGGCCACGGCCGAAATCGCAACTGTCGATCCCGCTGCTTCCATCTACATTTTCGGTCACCTCGGTGACGGCAATCTGCATTTTCTCGTTCGCACACACCATTATGACCGCGTCGCGGACGCGACCCTTTCCTGTGCTGCCAGCGAGGGCGGATCGATATCGGCCGAGCATGGGATTGGCCTTGAAAAGAAGAGGTGGTTGCCGCTGGTTCGAAGCCCGGCCGAGATGGCCGCCATGCGCCGTCTCAAATTGGCGTTCGATCCCAATAACATCCTCAATCCCGGCCGCGTCTTCGACATGGAACCGACAGCACCGGGGAGCGCGCATAAATGGCTACCCTCCCCGTCGCCGCCCACCCCGAAAACCACCCCCGGCCTCCGCCGCGACGACACCCAGCCTCGACGACCGCTACGCGCTCGATCGGGGACGCATCCTCGTTTCCGGCACGCAGGCGCTCGTTCGCCTACCGATGATCCAGCGTCAGCGCGACCTAGCGCGCGGACTGAATACCGCCGGCTATGTCTCCGGATATCGCGGCTCGCCACTTGCTAGCTTCGACCGCGAAATGGCGCGCGCGAAGAAGTATCTCGACGACCACCACATCCGCTTCCAGCCCGGTCTCAATGAAGACATGGCCGCCACCGCCGTCTGGGGCACACAGCAGACGGCGATGTTTCCGGGCGCCCGGTATGATGGCGTCTTCGCCATGTGGTACGGCAAGGGACCTGGCGTCGACCGCAGCATGGACGTGATCCGTCACGCCAACGCCGTCGGCACCAATCCGAACGGCGGCGTTTTGCTGCTCGTCGGAGACGATCACGGTGCCGTTTCTTCGACCCTGCCGCATCAGAGCGAGCATAATCTGATCTCCGCGATGGTGCCGCTCCTATCGCCGGCGGGTGTTGGAGAATACATCGACTATGGATTGCTCGGCTGGGCGCTCAGCCGCTATTCCGGCGCCTGGGTCGGCTTCAAATGCCAGACGGAAATCGTCGAATGCACGGCGACGGTCGAACTCGATCCCGACTGGCCCACCATCGTCTATCCCGACGGTCATGGCGACCTCTCGTTGCGATGGCCGGACGGCCCGCATGCGATGGAGCGGCGGCTGGAAAACAAGATGGAGGCGATACACACTTTCGCCCGTCAAAACAGCATCGACAGAACGGTCTGGGGTAGCACTGCCGGCAAAGCGAGGCTCGGTATCGTTTCGACCGGGAAATCATGGCTCGACCTCATGGGAGCGCTGGCAAGCCTCGGCATCGACGAGCGCCGGGCCGGTGACCTCGGCATCCGGCTTTACAAGATCGGCATGGTCTGGCCGATCGAACCGGAAGGCTTGCAACGGTTCGCCTCCGGCGTCGAAACCATGTTGGTGGTCGAGGAAAAACGCGCGATCATCGAAGACCAGATCAAGGCTCAGCTTTTCAACATGGCCGCGGACTGGCGCCCAAGGGTCTACGGCAAATTCGGCGTGGATGGCAAACCGCTCTTGTCCGCCGCCGGCGAGATCAATGCGGTTGCCGTTGCCAGGGCGATTGTCTCGGTCATCGGTGAGCATCACACCGATCTGCTGGCCAGATCGCACGATATCGAGGCGCTCCTCGCGGCCAGTGCCACGGAAACGCCGGCGCTGAAACGCGACCCCTATTTTTGTTCAGGCTGTCCGCACAGCGTTTCCACCCGACTGCCCGAGGGAAGCCGCGCATCCACCGGCATAGGCTGTCATATGATGGTAATCGGGCTGGAGGAGCGCAACACCTCGACCTTTACCCAGATGGGCGGCGAAGGCGGCTCGTGGATCGGCCTTTCCCCGTTCACCGACGAGAAGCATATCTTCGTCAACATGGGCGACGGCACCTATTTCCACTCCGGGCTGCTTGCGATCCGCGCCGCGATCGCCGCCAAGGTCAACGCCACCTACAAGATCCTCTATAATGATGCCGTCGCCATGACCGGCGGCCAGAAGCATGATGGCGAGGTCTCCGTTCCCGGCATTGTCGGGCAGATGCTCGCCGAAGGCGCGGCACGGGTTGCGGTCGTCGCCGAGCATCCCGACGTCTGGCAAGGCAATCTGCCGCGCGGCGTTACCGTCAACCATCGCGACGAACTGGATGCGGTGCAGCGCGAACTGCGCGAGGTGCCGGGCGTTACCGTGCTCGTCTACGACCAGGTCTGCGCCGCCGAAAAACGGCGTCGGCGCAAGCGAGGCGCTTTGGCCGTTTCCGACAAGCGCGCCTTCATCAACGAGCTCGTCTGCGAGGGCTGCGGCGATTGCTCCGCGGTTTCCAATTGTATCTCCATCGAACCGCAGGAAACGGAGTTCGGCCGCAAGCGGCGGATCAACCAGTCGAGCTGCAACACCGATCTTTCCTGCATAAAAGGCTTCTGTCCGAGCTTCGTCACCGTCGAGGGCGGGACTATCCGCAAGCCGGCGCCAAAGGCAGGCAAGGCAAGTTTCGACGACCTCCCCCTTCCGGCCCTCCGACCGATCACCGACCGGCCCTACAACATGCTGCTCGCCGGCATCGGCGGGACGGGCGTGATCACTGTCAGCGCCATATTGTCGATGGCCGCGCACATTGACGGCCTTGCCGTGCAGACGCTCGACCAGACCGGCCTTGCCCAGAAGAATGGGGCCGTCATTTCGCATCTGCGGGTCGCAATGACGCGAGAGCAGATCACATCCGTGCGCATCGGACCGGGGGAAAGCGATCTGGTCCTCGGCTTCGATATCGTCGTGTCCGCGGCCCAGAACGCCCTGTCCACATTCGCTGCCGGCCGGACCAAGGCCGTTCTCGACGATCATTTCGCGCCAACGGCTTCGTTTGTGCAGAACACCGCAATCGATTTTCGCCAGGAAGCGACGTTAAAGGCATTGCGCAAAGCGGCCGGTGACAACGCCATCAGCCTTATTGCCGCAACGAAACTGGGCGCGGCGCTGATGGGCGACGCGATTGCGGCCAACATGTTCCTGCTTGGTCACGCCTGGCAGCGAGGTCTTGTGCCAATCCACCTTGAGACAATCGATGCGGCGATCGAACTCAACGGCACAGGCATTGCGATGAACCGCGCAGCCTTTGGCTGGGGCCGTCGCTCGGTGGTCGATCCGGTAGCTGTCAAACAAGCCGCCTCAATCGATCTGGACGAGATGCCTGCCAAGCAAACACTGGACGACCTCGTCGCTAGGCGTATCGAGTTCCTGACGCACTACCAGAACACCGCCTATGCCGACAAATACCGCAAGCTGGTGACAACCGCCCGCAATGCCGAGGCCCAAGCGAAGCTCGGAGAGGATTTTTCCGAAGCCGTGGCGCGCAATGCCTTCAAGCTGATGGCCTATAAGGACGAATATGAAGTGGCTCGTCTCCACAACGACCAGAGCTTCAAGGACAAGATCGCCGCGCAGTTCGAAGGCGATTTCGAGATCAAGCATCATCTCGCGCCGCCGCTCTTTTCCCGACGGATCGACAAGCGCACCGGCAACCCGGCAAAGATCGCCATCAGCCGCAAGCTCATCTCGCCGGCATTCTCTGTACTGGAGAAAATGCGCTTCCTTCGCGGCACGCCGCTAGATCCGTTCGGTTACACGCACGAGCGCCGCATGGAGCGCAAACTGGTCGCCGATTATGCGGCACTAATCAATGACCTCTCAGCAAACCTGTCGCCGGAAAACCAGCAACGCGCCATCACGCTTGCCCAACTCCCCGATCAGATCAGGGGGTTTGGTCCGGTCAAATCAGCATCGATAGAGCGTTTCGAAAAGAACAAGGCGGCCCTGTTGATGCAGGCATCAAGCACTGCATCGCAACCGGCTGACACCAGCGTAAAGAGGAAAAGCATATGAGCATGACCGAGAGCTTCGAGACCATTCTCTTCGACAAGGATGAACAGGACAAGTTCGCGACGATCACCATCAATCGGCCGGACAAGCTCAATGCGATGAACAAGACGACAGTGCGCGAGATCGACCGTGCCGTCGCGCTTGCCGTCGCCGACAAGGACGTCAACGCGCTGGTGATCACCGGTGCCGGTCGCGCGTTTTCATCCGGTTATGACCTGCAAGGCGCAGACTATGACGTCAGCATCGAGGACTGGCATGCCGACATGTCGGAAAATGCCCAGGCGCTTCTGAATATCTGGAAAGCGCCAATCCCTGTCATCGCCTCGGTGAACGGCTATGCGCTTGCCGGCGCGCTCGAACTCGTCATGTCTTGCGATCTTGCGATCGCCGCCGACAATGCCAAGTTCGGCGAACCGGAAGTCCGGCACAATTCCGGTCCGCCTGCCCTCTTCATGCCGTGGCTGCTGGCCACCCGCGATGTCCGCTGGCTGATGTATACGGGTGATCTGGTGGACGCGGAAGAAGCGCTGCGCATGCATCTGATCAACAAGATCGTGCCCGCCGATCAGCTCAAGCAAAAGACCGAGAACATGGCGCGCAAGCTGGCACGCATGCCGGTTCCGGCGATCAAATTCGCCAAGTCGTCCATCAACAACCAGCAGATCGCCGCCGGCCTGATGACATCCTTCGATTACAACGTGCACGCCATCGCTGCCCTTCATGTCAGCAAGGACGGGCAGGAATGGATGCGCAATCTCCAGAAGATGTCGCTGAAGGAATATCTCGAATTTCGCGACGCACCCTTCAAAGGGCTCGATTGACATCATCTCCCACGCAGGTGGGGTATCGAAGTGCCACGGCACCGCGGCTATGTTCATTCCGGAAAGGATCAGACAATGCAGATGGCCCCATCCTCAAGGCAGGATATGGATAGCATTCCGGTCATAGATATCTCGCCTTTCATCCATCAGACCGCCGGTAACGATGCCGTCGTCAAGGCGATCGAGGCTGCCTGCCGCGAAACCGGCTTCTTCCTGATCACCGGACATGGCGTCTCCGCCGAGGCGACCGCGCAGCTTTACAATCTTGCCCGCGACTTCTTCGACGAGCCGCAGGACTGGAAGAAGCAACAAGGCCGGGGAACCTCGCTAAAGGGGGGCGTCGCTTTCTCCCCCATCGCGGATGAAGCACTGAGCGCCACGCTTGGGATCAAGACGCCGGGTGACTACAAGGAAAGCCTGAATTTCGGGCCGCGCCTTCCGGGTGACGTCTGGCCCACGGTTCCACAAGGATTGCAGGCTGCCTTCAGCGCTTATTTTGCCGAGATGGAGACGCTCGCTGGGCATCTGCGACGCGCCTTCTGCCGGGCGATCGGGCTTGCGCCCGATTACTTCGAGCCGGCCTTTGCCGACCACCTTTCAGCACTCCGTGTCATCAACTATCCGGAACAACAGGAAAGCCCGCTGCCCGGCCAGTTGCGCGCGGGCGTCCACACCGACTACGGCTTCATGACCATTCTGCGCTCGGAGGCATCTCCGGGAGGGCTTCAGGTCCGCAGGCGCGATGGCGAATGGCTGGATGCGCCGAACGTCGAAGGCGCCTATGTCGTCAATATCGCCGATGCCTTCATGCGCTGGACCAACGACGAATGGCTGTCGACGCCGCATCGGGTTGCCAATCCGCCCGGCAGCTTCAAGGGAACGACACGGCGTCAATCCATCCCCTTCTTTGTCAATCCGTCGAAGGAGACGCTCATCGAATGCCTGCCGCCCTTTGCGGCAAAGGCGCCGGCAAAATACACGCCGATTACCTATGGAGATTATATCGCGCTGAAGACAAGCCAAGCCTTCAGCAAGTCCTGAGCGCAGAAGCGAAACATCGCCTGCCGCACCAGCACCCACCGACACGCAGCCATGACAAGGGGAACCGAAATGATGAACATGAACAGGCGGCAGCTTCTTGCCGGAATGGGCGGCCTTGCCGCAGCAAGCATGATCAGCCTTCCCGCGCGCGCGCAAAGCAAGACGCTCGTGGTGCCAACGCTCGGCGGCGCCTGGGAGCAATTCTGGCGCTCCACACTTGCACCCGCTTTTACGGCAAAGAGCGGTGCCGCGGTGACGCTTGATGCCGGCAACGGTCGCGTCTGGAGCGCCAACCTGCGGGCGGCAGGCGCTCAAAACCCACCCTATTCGATCCTGATGACCAACGAGGCCTTCGCCTCCAGCCTGCGCAAGGAAGGCTTCTTCGAGAAGCTCGATCTGACGAAACTATCGAACTACAACGATCTCTATCCCCTTGCGAAGAAGACGGATGGTTGGGGCGCCGTAGCCATGGTCTCGCCGATCGGCATCGCCTACCGCACCGATATGGTCAAAACCCCGCCGAAGGGATGGAAGGATCTCTGGGAGAACCCGGAATTCAAGGGTCGCATCGGCCTCTATAACTTTGCCAATACGGCCGGCAAGATGGAGCTGATGCTGGCATCGAAGATCTTCGGCAAGGATCAATACGATATTGATGCCGGCTTCAAGGCACTGGAAAAGCTCGGGCCCGTCATACAGGCGGATTTCAATCTGTCGACGGGCCTTGCAGCCGGTGAATTCGTGGTTGCGCCCTTCGATTTCGGGGAAGTGGCGCGCTTGCGATCCCAGGGGTTGCCGGTCGATGTCGTCGTGCCCGAAGAGGGTATGCTGATGTTCGACCAGACGCTGAATATCCTTGCCCACGCCCCGGAAAAGGAACTCGCCTACCAATATGCCGACTTCCTGCTCTCCCCGGAGGGGCAGATACCGCTCATGAAGCAGTTCTTCGTCTCGCCCACCAATTCCAAGGTGGTGGTCCCGGCCGACCTGCAAAAGGATGTGCCGATCTCGGGCGGGACGATGGACAAGATCCTGACATGGGATTGGAATTTCATGAACGAAAAGCAGGCCGAGTTCTCAGAGAGCTGGGCAAAGGTCATGCGCTAGACGCGCCCTGACGATCCCCTCGCCATATGCCGGCTCGCGCTTAAGCGGTCCGGCTGCTTTCTCGACATGGTGGCACAACCGCGATCGCCGCCGGCAGAATTTGGAAGATCGATCATGACAGAGGTGAGCATTGAAGCGCTGACCAAGCACTATGGGGCATCTCTTGCGGTAAACGGCATTTCCGTGAAAATCGCAAAGGGAGAGTTTATCTCCCTGCTCGGCCCTTCCGGCTGCGGCAAGACCACCACGCTGAAAATGATAGCCGGCTTCGAGGATGCTACATCAGGCGCGATACGTTTCGATGGGCAGGACGTCGTGCATGTGCCTGCGGAAAAACGCGATATCGGCATGGTCTTCCAGAGCTACGCCCTGTTTCCGCATATGACCGTCGCGCAGAACCTGGCGTTCGGATTGGAGATGCGCCGCAGACCGAAGCGCGAGATCGCCGAGCGCACGGCCCGCGTTCTCGACATGGTGCAGCTCTCCGGCTATGCCGACCGCTATCCGCGCCAGCTTTCCGGTGGACAGCAGCAACGTGTCGCACTGGCTCGAGCGCTGGTGATCGAACCTCGAATTCTCCTTCTCGACGAGCCGCTTGCCAACCTCGACGCCAAGCTGCGCGAAGAGATGCGCGTCTTTATCCGCGACCTTCAAAAGCGTGTTGGCATCACCACCGTTTATGTGACCCACGATCAGGCCGAGGCGATGACCATGTCGGACCGTGTCGTGGTCATGTTTGGCGGGCAGATCGCCCAATATGGCGCGCCAGCCGATATCTACGATCGGCCGGCGAGCCTCGAAGTCGCGCAGTTCGTGGGGCAGGTCAACATCCTATCCGGTCGGCTGCTCTCCACCGAAGCGAACGATATCTCGATCATCGATACCGCGCTCGGCACAGTCAGGATCGGCAATATGCCGAGGTCGCCCGATGGAGCCGTGACGCTGGTGCTGCGGCCCGAGGCAGTCGAGCTATTTCCGGAAAGCGCCGGGCAGATGGGCACCCCGGCCACCATCACAGCGAGCTACTATTCGGGCAGCCTGATCGACTACCGATTGGCGCTCGACAGCGGCGACACCATGAATGTTCAGACCTTCCCCCGCAGCCGCTTCTCTCCGGGCGACCGTGTCACCGTCAAGGTCGATGGCGATCGCTTCTGGGCGCTCGGAGCCGCCGCATGAGCCTTCGAGCGAAATCTCTGAAGCCGTTTGCCTTGATCGCCCCGGCTGTTCTACTGCTCGGCGTCTTCCTGGTATTGCCATATATCAACATCGTGATCATGAGCCTGCGCAATCCGGGGAACGGGACGCCCTATGCGCCCGGCTTTACCCTGGGGAACTATCTGAGACTCTTTGCCGACAGCTTTTATCTGGAGCAGACCGCAAACACGTTGATGATCGGCTTCATCACCACCTTTGTCTGCCTTGTCCTCGGCTTCCCCGTCGCATGGCAGCTCGCAAAGACCCAAATGCGTTTTCGCGGTCTTGCCTATGGCCTCGTGCTGTCACCGCTTCTCGTCGGCATCGTCATTCGCAGCTATGGCTGGACCATCCTGCTGGGCAACAATGGCATGATAAACCGGACCCTGATCAGCTTCGGTCTGATCGATCGCCCGCTTGGCCTGATGTACAATTCCTTTGGGATCGTGATTGCCCTGGTGCACGTCTTCCTGCCCTTCATGATCCTTCCGCTCATGAGTGCGCTGCAGGGGATTGATCCGTCGATCGAAGCGGCCGCCCGCTCGCTTGGGGCCGGGCGCATCACCGCCTTCAGACGAATTGTTCTGCCACTGGCCATGCCCGGCATACAGGCCGGCTGCATACTGGTCTTTGTCTTGTCGCTCAGCGCCTACGTCACGCCGTCCTTGATCGGCGGCCTGCGCGTGAAGACGATGGCGGTCAGCGTGGTCGACGCACTTATCGACACGTTTCAATGGCCGTTCGGCTCGGCCATGGCGCTGATGCTGTCTTTGACCGGGGCGATGATGGTGATGCTGTTTGCAAGGCTCACCCGCATGAAATGGAAGGCGAACTGATGTCCAGGCATCTCCTCACCGGCTACTGCCTGATGATCTACGCCTTTCTGCTGCTGCCGATCCTCGTGGTCGTCGGCGCCTCTTTCAACGCGGGCGCCTTCCTGACATTCCCGCCACAGGGACTTTCATTTCGCTGGTATGTCGTGTTCTTTCACAACGAGGTGTTCCTCAGCGCGATCAAGACCTCGCTCTGGGTGGCGGCCGTCTCGACCGTGATCTCCTCGATCATCGGCACGATGGCGGCGATCTTCTATGTCCAACATGCCGGCCGCTGGAAGGAAAGCATCCGGCTTGCCATGCTCTTGCCGCTGCTGCTGCCGGAAGTGCTGACGGCCATATCGCTATTGTTCTTCGTTTATTCGATCGGAATGGGCACACGAACGATCGCGGCGATGATCATCGGTCATTGCCTCATTACCCTTCCCTTTGTCTTCATCAACGTTTCGGCGGCCATGGAGTCCTACGACCCATCCTGGAGCCTGGCAGCCAAGAGTCTCGGAGCCGGACCATTGACGCGGTTTCGCCGCATCATGCTGCCGCTAATCAAGCCCGGCGTGATCGGCGGATGCCTGTTCGCCTTCATCATATCCTTTGACACGTTCACCATATCCTTCATGTTGAAGAATGTCGGCACCGCCACGCTTCCGATCCAGCTCTACGACTATCTGCGCACGAACTTCACGCCGGAAGCAGCCGCCGTGTCGACGGTATCCATCGTGCTGACATTGTTCGTCGTCGTCCTGTCGGAGAAAGTCCTGGGGCTGCGTATTCACCGGTTCTGACGTTGCGAAGCCATCCGGCACGCCCCCTTCATGCCGGGGCGGAACGTATGATCCCGAATGCCGTTATGACGCACCATATTGCGGAGCAAACGACAGGGCAGCCTGGAGATGTTGCGTCATAAGTAGGGCCGCGCGCTCGCGCTGTCCCGATGCGATTGCATCGAGGATCGCAACGTGTTCCCGGCACCAGTCCTTCACGCGCCGGCGATTGGTGTAGCCACCAAACTCAAGCAATCGCCGCAACCTGTTCTGCTGCTGGATGGATTGCAGGAAGAAGATATTACCACTGAACTCAGCGATCATTTCGTGGAACTGTGCATCCGTCTCGAACAATTGGCGGGGGTTTACAGACGTGATGTCGGGATGCGCCTCCAGATAGAGGTGCTGAAGACGCGATCGTTCCAAGGCGGCAGGATCGTGGCGAAAGGTGTTGAGCAACAATCCGGCAGGCTCGATCGTGGTGCGAAAGTCGTAGCTGTTGCGCAGGGCTACCTGCGTGTCGAGTGTGGGCAGGAAGGTCCAGCCCCTGCCGCTGTTTCGCGCCAGCAACCCGTCATTCACCAGATGGGTGAGCGTCCGCTGCAGGAGAATGCGGTCCACATCGAAACGGCGAGCAATTTCCGACTGCGTGAAGGTTTCCGGGAGCGCGCCGGAAAGACGGTGTTCTACGATCCTCAAATAGAGATCCTGATCGGCTGTCGTCGGCACCTCCAATTCAACGCGCAGCAGCTCTTCAGGCAATGCCTTCAAGAAAAATCCCTGGTTCTTGCGGGCCTCCACGACACCGTGTTCCACAAGCAACAGCAGCGCAGCGCGAACCGGTGTTCTCGATACGCCGATCAGATCGCCTAGCTGCTGTTCGCGCAGGTGATGCCCCGGTTCGAAGCGAGCATCCCGGGCGAGATCGAGAATCTGATTTGCAAGGCGATATCGACCTTGACGTGGAGCGCTGGCCATTAGGCTTTCCATTTTTGTACAAATTCATGCATCTAATACAACATGAGTATCGACATCGGCAACATGAGCAATCTCATGAAAGCATGAAACTCACGAGTTTCATCTGAAAAGCAGTCGCCGAGAGACACAGAAGCTGCGGGCGTTCCCCGAATCCATAAGTATTTCGGTCAAAATTTCGTCAAAATGCTCATTATTTGGGCCATTTCGAAAATGCCTATTTTTATGCTTCCGCGCTTGACTCTTTCGATGGCGACATTGTACCATTGTATTAAATCAGAGCAATTATAGCTCGATCAAACAAAAAGGGAACTGCCATGCTTCGATCTTTCATGACTGCATTCGCCTTGCCCCTGGTCCTTGCGCAATCCGTCGCCGCAGCCGATCTTCCAAAGTCGGGCCTCGTCGAAAACGGGGCCATCACCTACGGCGTTGCAGCGACTTTCGCGCCATTCGAATTCCAGAAGGATGGGGTTCTGTCGGGTTTCGATATCGACCTGATCGCAGCGCTGGCCGCGAAACTGAGCGCCAAGCCTGTGCCGATGAACATGGAGTTCAAGGGACTGATCCCGGCGCTTCTCTCCAGCCGGATCGATATCATCAACTCGGCCATGTACATCAATGATAAGCGCGCCGAGCAGGTCGATTTCATCCCTTATATGAGAATCGGCAATCAGGTGATCGTTCAGGCTGGCAATCCGGCCAAGATTACCGGCCGCGACGATACGCTTTGCGGGAAGACGATCGCCGTTACGCTCGGCGGCATTCAGGAAAATCAAGCGCGGGCCGACGATACGCGCTGCAAGGCCAAGGGGCTTTCAGGCGTAACGGTGCTGACGCTGCCGACAGCCCAGGATTCCGCACTGTCGTTGCGGCAGGGGCGCGCGGATGCGGAGTATGATTCGACGCCGGGTGCGGTGGTGCTTCAGGCGGCGGTTCCAGGCGTCTATGAGGTCGTTGGTGGCGAGTTTGAATCCAACACCAGCATTGGTATTGCCACCCGAAAGGGAGATGCTCCTCTTCAAGCCTCCATCAAGGCGGCGCTTGCCGAAATCGTTGCTGATGGCACCTACAAGAGCCTGATATTGAAGTGGAAGCTGCCGGCCTCCGTTTCGATCTTCAACTGACATCCGGCCTGATACCGAAGAGCCTGATATTGAAGAGAAGGAGCGGGCATGTCTCTCGAACTCGTTTTCGACTATCTGCTGTCGCCCGCTTTTTTTCACGGCGCCGTGCTGACACTTTTGATCACCATCGTGTCGCTATTCTTCGGGATCATCGTCGGGCTCATCATTGCTCTTTTGCAGGAGACAGAACTGCGCGCCGTCAAGGCGGCGACGCTCGTCTATCTCTGGCTGTTCCGGGGCACGCCCGTCCTGTTCCAGATCATCTTCATCTATAATGTGCTGCCAGGTTTCGGAATTCGTCTCTCGGCTATTCTCAGTGCGGTCCTCGCTTTGTCGCTGAATGAGGGTGCCTACATGGCGGAGATCCTGCGGTCGGGTCTGCATGCGGTGAAAAAGGGACAAAGGACGGCCGGGCTTGCGCTTGGAATGACGCGGGCGAGCGTCATGCGTTTCGTCGTGATGCCGCAAGCCGCCCGCATCGTCCTGCCCGCCGTCGGCAATCAGATGATCGGAATGCTGAAGACCAGCGCGCTTGTCTCCGTCGTCGCCGTGGAGGAATTGCTTCTCGTCGCCAACCAGACAGCCAGTGCGAATTTCCGCTATTTCGAGGCGTTGAGCGCGGCCGGCATCTACTATCTGGTGCTGACGACGATCTTCATGGTCTTTCAGTCAATTCTTGAGCGGTCGCTTGACCCGAAACGCGGGCGCCGGGGCAGCGTTCGCAAGCCCTTGAGCCTCATCGCCCCGAAATCCGAGATCCAGTGAGGAAAGACGACATGGCCGCGCCGGACAACAAGCCGCTCCTGGAAATCATCGGCATCGATAAGAGTTTCGGATCAGCACGGATTCTCAAGACCTGTAGCTTGAACGTTTTCCGCAAGCAGACCGTGGTCGTCATCGGTCCGTCCGGATCGGGAAAATCGACATTGCTGCGATGCGTCAACCTGCTGGAGCCGGCGGATGGCGGCAATATCTTCTTCGACGGCATCGATATCACCCGCGACCTCCGCAATGCCTCCAAGGTACGCCGCGATATCGGCATGGTCTTCCAGAATTTCGAGTTGTTCCAACATCTCTCGGCCGCCGAAAACATCATGCTTGCGCCGATGAAGGTCTCGGGCCTCAGCAAGCTCGACGCGCATGACATAGCGATGCAATTGCTGGCAAAAGTCCGCATTCCCGAGAAGGCCGATTTTTTCCCCGATGAATTATCCGGAGGTCAGCAGCAGCGCGTCGCAATCGCCCGGGCGCTCGCCATGAAGCCCAAGCTGATGCTCTACGACGAGCCGACCTCGGCGCTCGATCCGGAAATGATACGCGAGGTTCTGGATGTGATGGCCGATCTCAGCGCCGACGGCATGACCAGTGTCGTCGTCACCCATGAGATGGGCTTTGCCAAGCGCGCCGCCGATCAGATCGTCTTCATGGAAAACGGCGAGGTGATCGAAAACGCGACCAGCGAACAATTCTTCGGCGGAACGGTCAACGACCGAGCCCGCCTGTTTCTAAGTCAGATACTGCACTAAATGCGGAAGGCAGACATGTCCCATACCCCTGATATCGCGCGCATGAAGCGTGAACTGGCCGAGCTGATCGCCATCAGAACGGAAAATCCGCCTGGCCGGGAGGCAGACGCCGCCGTTTACGTCCGCGATCTGCTGCTGTCCGCGGGCTTTGCGGTCGATATCGTGGAGTACAAACCGGGCCGCTTCAATGTCGAGGCGCGACTGGACAACGGACCGGGTCCGGTCTTCGCCTTCAACACCCATATGGATACGGTGCCTGCGGGAGACGGATGGTCGTCCGATCCCTTCACGCTGCGGGAAGTGGACGGCAAGCTCTATGGTCGTGGCGCCTGCGACTGCAAGGGGCCGCTCATATCGATGGTGGAAGCCATGCGCATGCTGGCATCTGACCGTAGTGCATGGTCCGGTACCTTGCTCGGCGTTTTCGTCGGCGACGAAGAGATTGCCAGCGAAGGTGCCAAATTCTATGCGGCCGGCAAGCCGAAAATCGACTTTGCCGTGGTGGGCGAGCCCACATCCAACACGACCTTTGCGGCGCATAAGGGCAGCCTCCGGCCCGTTGTCCGCGTCCATGGGCAAGCGGCACATTCCGGAACGCCGCATCTGGGCGAGAACGCCATCTATCGCGCTGGACAGCTCTTGTCCCTGATCGAGGCCCATCATAACGAGGTGGTGCGCGGACGCACGCATCCGCTGGTCGGCGAAGCTAGCCTGACGGTGACGCGCATTTCCGGCGGGCATGCGGACAATGTGGTGCCATATGCCTGCGATCTGCTGCTGGACCGCAGGATGGTGCCCGGCGAGGACGAGGCGGCGGTAAAGCAGGAGTTTGCCGATCTGCTGGCGCTCGCCCACACGCGTTTCGGCGTTCGGGCCGAGATTATCGACTACAAGGCCACGACGGGCGGCGCGACGGAAACTGCGATCGACAGCGCGATCGTCTGGGCCAGTATGGCCGCCTGCCGGTCTCACGGCATCGCAAATCCCGGCCCCTTCGGCTTTCAGGGCGGCTGCGACCTGGTGCATTTTCGGCAGATCGGCGCGCAAGGCACGGTGATCGGGCCGGGGGATTTGTCCGTGGCCCACAAGCCAGATGAATTCGTTCCTGTCGACGAATTCGTGACAGCCAGCCTGATTTATCGCGATGTCGCCAAATCGATGCTGCAGGCCTGATCGATGCAAGCGTCCTTGCACCGCGCTATGCTGAGCTACGGGGGGAACCTGATGCTGCACACCGCATCATCCGGTCCGATCACCGGCCTCGATACGCTTTATCTGCGCCTGTGCGACGGCGATGTGGTGGCGACCGGCGAGGTCCGCATCAATATTGCCTATCTGAACGGGCTTCGGGCGGAGGTGGTCCTGGCCGAGGCATTGTCTTTCTTCGACCGGATCGACTGGTCGCTAGAGGCGGCCGATCTGCTTGCGGACGACGCGATCTGGGCAGAGGCGAGCGCCCCGGTGCGGATGCTGCTGGACACCGCGCTTTACGATCTTCTGGCGCGACGGCAGGGAGTGCCGCTTGCGCAATGGCTGGGCGCGGACGCTGCCACACCTATTTCACATTCGACGAACCAGACATTGTTCATTTCCACGCCGGAGCAATTTCTCGCGCAGGCGGAAAACTACATCAAACGTGGGTTTTGCGACCTGAAAGTCAGGATCGGAGCCGGCGCTTTCGAGGATGATCTGTGGCGGCTTTCTCAGCTGCGCGAGCGGTTCGGTCAAACCATCAAGCTCGCGGTCGATGCCAATGGCGCCTGGAGCCGCGACGACGCGGAAGCAAAGCTGGCGCGGCTGGCAGAATTCGATCTCGCCTATGTCGAGCAACCCGTTCCCGTCGGCGATTTCGACCTCATGCTAGACCTTGCACGGAAAAGCCCGGTGCCGCTGATGCTGGATGAAAGTGTCTCCAGTTTGCAAGATGTGGAAGCTATCATTGAGGCGTCCGGCCGCTTGTGGGCGCATCTGAAGCTGGTCAAGCTCGGCGGCATCGCCCCGACGCTGAAGGCGGCGAAGGCGCTTCGCAACGGCAATATCCCCTTTATGCTCGGTCAGATGAATGAGGGGGGCGTGGCAACAGCCGCAGCCCTGCATCTGGCCTGTGCGACCGGCCCGACATTCGCCGAATTATATGGAGCGGACGGACTGGCCGACGATCCGGCGTCTGGCCTCACCTATGCGCAGGGCCGAGTGACCGGCACCCAGGCTCCCGGTCTCGGGTTGACGGTTGATCTATCAAAGACAAGTCTCTTGAAGGAGTTCGCAAGATGACGACGGCAGGCACTATCGTACAGGGGCAGGAATCGGCCTTCCCGAAAGAGGAATATGAGATCCGGGTTGCGCGCGCTCGTCAAAATCTCGTCGAGGCGGGCATCGATGCGCTGGTCATCACCGGTCCGGAGAACATCTTCTATCTGACCGGCCAGCAAACGCCGGGTTACTACACGTTCCAGGCGCTGCTTCTTCCGGCCGAAGGTGATCCGGTCTTCGTGATCCGCCAGCTCGAATATTTCAACTTCATCGCCAATACTTTCATCGCTGACGCGGAAGTCTATCAGGATGGCGATGAGCCCGTCTCCTTCCTCATGGCACTGATTGAAAAACGCGGCCTTGCAGGAAAGCACGTCGCAATCGACAAACGAGGCTGGTTCCTGCCGATATTCGTCTACGAATCCCTGATTGAGCGGTTGGGCGTCGTTCATGACGGTGCCGGCGTTATTGAAAAATTGCGGGCCATCAAATCTCCGCTGGAAATCGAGAAGCTCGAACGTGCGGCATCCTATGTCGACGCGGGCATGCGGGCCGGACTTGCGGCCGTCAAGATCGGCGCCACCGACAACGACCTGGTCGCGGCAATGATGCAGGCGGCGATCTCAGCCGGATCGGAATATATGGGGATGGAGCCGCTGGTCTCTGTCGGCACACGCACGGGCGTGCCGCACGGCACCTGGCGCCGCGGCAGGATCGAGGATGGCGATCCTGCCTTTCTCGAAATGGCGGCCTGCCACGACCGCTATCACGCCGCCTTGATGCGATCGGCCTGGATCGGGCGCACGCCCAGCGAGGCAACGGAGATGATGAAGGTTTGCCAGGAGGCGCTGCAGGTCTCGCTCGATACCATCCGTCCGGGGGTTCCCTGCGAGGTTCCGCATATCGCCTGCCAGCGGATCATCGATGCGGCTGGCTATACCGATAATTTCCGCAAGCGCCTTGGCTACAGCGTCGGGATCTCCTTCGCGCCGGACTGGGGTGAGGGAGCCATCCTCAGCCTCAATGCCGGGGTGAAGACAGAACTGCGTCCGGGCATGACCTTCCATTTGCCGCCGGCGCTGCGCATTTACGGCCGCTTCACCGTCGGTGTCAGCGAAACGATCGTCGTCACGGATACGGGATATCGCGCGCTTGGAACCGTCAAGCGCGATCTGCTCGAAGTTTGAAAGCGATGAGAGGGAGCGCGCTATGGGGTTGATCCTCGTCTTGCATGATACGTCCCGCCCTGCCCTCTATGGCGCGGTTGCCGCTGCAGTCGCAGCTGCACGGCAATACAGTTTCATGCATGTTGCCGCGCGCTTCGATACCAAGCTCCATGCCGATGCCGCGCAGCATGTGATCGCAAGTGGCGGGCTTGGGCCGAGTGGGCTCTGCTGGTTCGAACGGCTTTCGGGCAAGCAGGCGCCGCCCGTCGCCACCTCGGAAAGTATTCTTGATGCTGCTCGGATGCAGGACGTCGTGGTGCCGATCCATCCGGCATTCCTGGTTGACCAAGACATGCCGACGGCACTCTCGTCTGCTGCCGAAGCCCTTGGAATAGAGGTGAAAGCGATCACCGTTCGCGAGGACTCCGATTGCTTTTTCGACGCGGCTACGCAGGAGCTCCTTGCCCTGCGGGATCGTTTCGGGCGGATCGAGTTGCGCGCGCGCCCCTTCTGGGAGGGCGATAGTCTGATGATCGGCCTTATCGGTGCGGAGAGCGATCATCGCGATGTCTACCCTGCGGCGCTGGCAAGCCTCGCCGACGCGGCAGACAGCCTTTCCATTCCGATTAATGTGCGCTTTATCGATCCGGTGAATATGGATCAGTTTGAAGATCCCGCTGTTTTCGAAGGCCTGTCCGGCATTCTGCTTCCCGGTGGGGCGGACATGAAAAACGTCGCCGGTCAGACGACAGCTGCCGCCTTAAGCCTGGAAGCCGGCCTGCCAACGGTTGGATTATGCCTCGGCATGCAGACGATGGCGACGGCGGTGGCATGGCGCGCCTTTGGTCGCGGCACGGCCAATCTGGCGGAGGCGGACCCGGATGCCAAGCTCAAGACCTTCGTGCCGATGGCCGGCGCGCAGGGGCCGGATGAAACTCTCCTGCCACTCCATAGGACGGGTGATCAGGCGATCGATATCGTTTCCGGAACTCAGCTCGCAGTCATTATTCGTTCCGATCGCCAGATCCGCTGCAATCATCGCTTCCGATTGAACCAGGCTCTACTGCCGGATCTGGAGGCAGCCGGACTTCGAGTTGCCGCGTCCAGCTCATCAGGCGCCATTGTCGATGCCATCGAAGTGCCTGGGCACTCCTTCTTCATCGGCATGCAAGGACATCCCGAATTGTCATCGAGAGCCGACATGCCCCATCCGCTGTTGGTGGCATTTCTGGAAACGGCCGCCAAGCGGCGTCCATCAACAATGTCATAGCAATCATCACCACTCTAACTCAGCCAGGTAACAATCATCATGCGCTCACTTTTCCATCTCGCCTATCATATAACCGACCTTGATGAGGCCCGCCGCTTTTACGGTGGCGTGCTCGGTTGTGAGGAGGGCCGCAGCACGGATACATGGGTCGATTTCGATTTCTTCGGCCATCAGATTTCCCTGCATCTCGGCAAGCCATTCGAAACGACGCGCACCGGCAAGGTCGGCGATCATATGGTGATGATGCCCCATCTCGGTGTTGTCCTTGCGCTCGACGATTGGTTCGCCCTTGCCAAGAGACTGGAAGACGCCGGCACGACATTCGACATTCCGCCCGTCGTGCGCTTCGAGGGGCTGCCTGGTGAGCAGCGTACGATGTTCTTCTTCGATCCGAGCGGAAACCCGATTGAAGTCAAGGGTTTCAAGGATTTCGACAGCGTTTTTGCGCACTAAGAGAGAAAGGAGATCGGTCGAATGATTGCGCTGGTAACGCGTATATCCGATGAGGCGGAGCACCAGTGGCTCGAGGCTCTCTCGCTGAGGATGCCGGAGGAGAAAATCGTCTCGTTCCGGCACCTCAATGAAGAAGACCGAGCGGCGGTCGATATCGCCATCGTCGCCAATCCGGATCCGAAGGACCTTGCCCGCCTGCCCGGCCTGAAGTGGATCCATAGCCTTTGGGCCGGCGTCGAACGCCTGGTCAGCGAAATTGGCGACAGCACTTTGCCCGTCGTACGTCTGGTCGACCCGCAATTGAGCCGCACCATGGCCGAAGCCGTTCTTGCCTGGACCTATTACCTGTTCCGCGACATGCCTGCCTATGCCCGCTTCCAGCGGGAGCGCAGCTGGCAGCAATTGCCCTATCGACGACCGGAGCAGATCACCGTCGGTCTGCTCGGAATGGGCGCGCTGGGTGAGGCGGCAGCGCATCGTCTGACCGACGCCGGTTTCAAGGTGATTGGATGGAGCCGCTCGGCAAAGGACATCGAAGGGGTCGAAACACACTCCGGCGAGGATGGGCTGTATGCAGTCCTGCGCGGATCCGATATCCTGGTGTGCCTTCTGCCGCTAACGTCAGAAACGCGGGCGCTGCTGAACGCAGAAAGGCTTGCGCTCCTGCCCGCGAACGCAGCGCTGATCAATTTCGCCCGTGGCCCGATCGTGGTGAGTGAGGATTTGTTGCAGGCGCTCGATACCGGCCGTTTGAGCCACGCGGTTCTGGATGTTTTCGATGTGGAGCCGCTGCCCGCCGATGCACCCTTTTGGGACCATCCGGAGATCACCGTGCTGCCGCATATCTCTGCCCCGACGGATCGGGAAACGGCGGCGGCGCTTGTCGCGGACAATATTCGAACCTTTCGTCGCACCGCCACGCTTCCATCCATTGTCGACTTCGCGCGCGGATATTAAAGGCGGCATGCCGCCAATGCGCCTCTCTTCAATGCAAGCAAACCTCTTTGGGAATTGAATGAACATGACGTCACCTCAACGCACTGTCTACGTCAACGGCCAGTATTGCCCTGAAACAGAAGCCAAGGTCTCGATTTTCGACCGTGGTTATCTTTTCGCGGACGCCATCTATGAAGTCACCTGCGTGCTGGGAGGCAAGCTCGTCGATTTCGATGGTCACATGGCACGGCTGCAGCGCTCCTTGCAGGAACTCGACATGACAATGCCTATGTCCATCGACGAGCTCCTGGCCATTCACCGCAAACTAGTGGCGGCCAATAATGTCGACGAAGGTCTGATCTACATGCAGATTTCCCGTGGCTCGGCCGATCGTGACTTCAATTTTCCACCAAAGGGTACGCCACCGGTGGCCGTCATGTTCACCCAATCCCGGCCGGTCATCGAAAGCCCGCTCGCCAAACGCGGCCTGAAGATTATATCGCTGCCGGACATCCGCTGGGGCCGCCGCGACATCAAGACCGTCCAGCTTCTTTACCCATCAATGGCGAAGAACGCCGCCTATCAGGCCGGCGCTGACGACGCATGGCTCGTGCAGGACGGTTATGTCACCGAGGCATCCTCTGCCAATGCCTATATCGTGACGACAGACGGCAAGATCGTCACGCGCAAACTTTCATTCGATATTCTGCATGGCATTACCCGCGCCGCCGTTCTCCGGCTTGCCGCTGAATCCGGCTACACGCTGGAGGAAAGATCCTTCACCATTGAGGAAGCGCTGGCTGCAAAGGAGGCCTTCATCACCTCCGCCACGTCTTTCGTGACCGCTGTCCTTGAGATCGACGGAACCGCCATCGGCGAAGGGGTTATCGGCCCTGTTAGCAAACGGCTGCGGGAAATCTATATCGAACAAGCAGTAGCGGCAGCGAAGTAATCCGATCGGGATGACAATCGGGGCCAGAAGGCGTTCGCCACCTGGCCCCGACCGTATTTCAACGTGGGAAACAAGGCCCCGGTCGACGCCGGCCGGAACCTCTGAATTTCTTACTCGACCGATTTGATCGGGTCTTTCGGCGCTGGATCGAAGCCAACCAGATCCGTGGTCAATTTTGCATAGGTGCCGTCGGCCACCATATCCGCGAGAGCCTTGTTGATAGCTTTCACGAGTTCCGGCTTGCCCTTCTTGATAGCAAAACCCTTCTGGATGTGGCTGACGTAGTCATCCGTCATCTCCAGCGGCATATGCGCATTCTTGACCGCATAGGCTCCGGCGATCGAGTCCGTAATCGTCGCATCGATATTTCCATTGACGAGATCCTGCATGGCGTCGGCCTCGGCCTTGTAGCCCTTGACGGCGGCGCCCTTTTCCTCGGCAATCTTGGCAAACGTCGAAGAGACCAGCGCGCCGACTGTCTTGCCTTTCAGATCAGCGGCGCTCTTGATCGGCGAGCCTTTGGAAACGATGATGCGACCACCGGATTCCAGCCAGCCGTTGGCGAAGGTAACCTTCTTCTGACGCTCGGGCGTGATGTCCATGGAGGCGCTGATGACGTCATACTGATCGGCCTGCAAGCCGACGAGGAGCGAATCCCATTTGATGAGGACAGGCGTGTAGGCGAGATCCAAACGCTTGGCCACTTCCTTCATCACGCGGATCTCCAGGCCGTCCAGCGAGCCGTCGGGAGCGCGCATGCTAAAAGGCGCAAATGTGCCCTCGGTCGCGACCTGCAGTTTGCCTGGTTCCAGGAGCTCCAGACCAGCGGCCGAAGCCGGCATGTTACCGAAGGCGGCGGCGGCAAGCATGGTGGCAGCGAATGCAAACAGTTTGAATTTCATGGCTATTGTTCCCTTTATTGATCTGGTTGAGGTATCGTCTTCGCCTCACGGCGCATAAGATTTCCGGGTGCGCGGGGCCCAGACCGTTACCGTTCAGGTCTGGGCCGCATAGTGCCGCTCCAGCCAAGCTGAAAGCTGGGTGAGAATGGTGGTCAGGACGAGATAGATGATTGCGACCGTGATGTAGAATTCGAACGGGCGGAACGTCGCGGCAATCAGCGTCTGCGCATAAAGGGTCAGTTCCACGACCGTAATCGTCGACAGCAGCGACGTATTCTTCAACGTCGAAATCGCCTCGTTGGTGATAGATGGCAGGATGATGCGAGAGACCTGTGGCAGGATGATGCTGCGCATCGTCTCTGCAGGGCTGAAACCGAGCGCGAGCGCCGACTCCGTCTGCCCACGCGGAATGGCCGAAAGGCCGCCACGAATGATCTCCGCGACGTACGCACCGCTGTTGATCCCGAGCGACAGAACGCCGGCGACAAAGGGAGAAAGCTTGATGCCAAACGCCGGCAGGCCGAAATAGATGATGAAAACTTGGATGAGGGTCGGTGTTCCGCGAACGAACCAGACATAGAAAGCCGATGCCATGCGCGCGGCGCGCCATTTCGATCCATGGGCCAGGGCGGCCGCGAGACCGCAGATCCAACTGAAGATGATCGTTGCTACCGTCAGCCAAAGGACCGTCCAGGCAGCCTCGACAAATCCCGGCCCGTAAAGCGTGAGTTCTTCAAGAAACGCTTCGTTCATAAAAGCACCTCCCCGTTGGATGCATCCATGCCAAGGGAGCCGAATTGGTCATGCAGAATGCGATGCAGGAACTGCTGCAACCGCTCGCTTTGCGGATTGCGCAGGATGCCGGGCGCTCCGGACTCGGCAACGACGCCCTTGTCGAAAAAGAGAACACGGGACGAAACGTCTCGCGCAAAGGCAATCTCATGCGTGACGAGAAGCATGGTCATGCCTTCCGCAGCCAGCGATGCCATGAGCACCAGCACCTCATGCACGAGTTCCGGATCAAGCGCCGATGTCACCTCATCAAACAGCATCAATCGAGGCTTCATCGCCAAAGCACGGACGATGGCGACGCGTTGCTGCTGGCCGCCGGAAAGTCGGGAGGGATAGCTATGCCGCTTCTCATAAAGCCCGATGCGCGACAGCAGCGCTTCGGCCTCGCCGACAGCCTGGAACCGTGGCATCTTCAGAAGCTTGACCGGTGCGTGAATGACATTTTCCAGAACCGTCATGTGTGGCCAGAGATTGTAGCTTTGGAAGACCATGCCCACCCGTCGCCGCAGCGCCTGCAATTGTGCCGGTGTCGGGAACTGACGGGACTCAGGCCGGAAATCGAACGTAAGTTCGTCGAAATCCATGAAGCCGGATTGCGGCATTTCCAACGCATTGATGGAGCGCAGGAAGGTACTCTTGCCCGAACCACTGGCGCCGATGATCGAGACGACCTCGCCCGCTGTGACTGTAAGCGAAATTCCCTTCAACACCTCATTGTCCCCGAAACTCTTTCGGATATCGCGCAGGGTCAGAATCGGTTCCGGCATCACTCGCCCCCCGACGGCAATTGGTCGAGGATATCAACCGAGACATCCCTAGGCATGCGAGCAACCCTGTTGATGACGGCGAACTGACCGGCGCGCATCGTAAAGGCACGCCCATGACTGGCCGGCACGATTTCGGAACATTCGGTCATGATGCAAAACTCGCGTTTCGACAGGGCGCAGGCCTCATTGGAGCTCGAAGCTTCTTGTGGTCCGTTTGCCCGGCCATTGACTTTCGAGGTCAGCCTATTCGGTATACCAATGGAATTCAAGATTGTTTTTCAATGATTTACTGCAAAAATGATTGGCGTTCTGCGTAAAAAATCAGCCTCATTGCGTAAAAGATAGCCATCGAGCATCCAAGGGAGATAGCCGGCCACATTCGACGGGCAACAGCACCCGCAGGAGCTCTGACAGCATCCGTTGACCGGCGAATACAGTTGGTGTACCGAAATTTGAAGGCGTTCGCGTCTTCAGCCGATCGGCGTCAAAAGACGCTTGCCTGTCAAAGGAACCGTGTCATGGCCAGATATTTTCCGCTTGATGAATACGAGGCGCGCTGGACACTTGTTCTCGCAGAAATGAAGGCACGCGGCTTTGAGACGGCCGTGGTTTTCGGGCGCGGCGGAGGTACGACGGACAATTGCGGCGACATTCTCTATCTGTCCAATCATTATGCTATCAGCGGCGGCATGGATTCGCTGATTTGGTCGGCCCGCTCTTTTTCCGGCATCATTCTGCAACAAGGCAAAGCGCCGCAGCTGCACATTGACGAACCGGAAGTGCGCGACGATCTCGTCTCCATCGCAGACGTGCGCTCCTCAAACCATCCCTTTACCAGCATCGCCAAAGCTCTGGTCGAACGAGGCATCACGGGCCGCGTTGCGCTGGTCGGAACCAATTTCATCCCGGTCAAATATTACAGTCAGCTCGTTGACGGAGCCCCGCAGGTGGAATGGATCGAGGCAGATGATCTCATCCGCAACGTCAGACGCATCAAGAGCCCGCGCGAACTCGACTGTTTCCGGACCGCCGGCGAGACGGCGACTATCGGGCTGAACCGGCTCATGGAAGGACTGACAGGCGGGCTATCCGAACGAGATGCCGCCGCCGAGGCGGCCCGCGAGGTGGTACGCCTCGGCGGTCGCCTCCAAATGATCGGCTGCAATCACGGCGATACGCTCGGCTTCGATCAGCGCTTTCCGCTAGCCGGTTACAGCGCCGACACGCCGCAACCGGGAGACATCGTCACCGGTACACTCCATGCAGCCTTCTATCAGGGCTATTACCTCGATCCCGGCCGCACAGGTGTTCGTGGAAGGCCCAATGACGACCAGCGCCGGCTGATCGAGGCCACCGCAGGCATAGTGCGTTCCCTGTCCGACATGATGCGGCCAGGTGTGAGACTTCTCGACGTGGCAGCGGAGGGTGATCGCATGACGGCAGCATTCGGCGGTACCATCTCGCCGATCATGAAGAACTTCCCCTTCTTCGGCCATAGTATCGGGCTCGGCTTCGAACTGCCGCGCATCTCCACCAGCATGTCCTTGCCGCAAGACCACATCGAGAACAATATGGTGTTCGGCGTGGAAGCCTTTCTGTCGCTTGAGGGTGTCGGCGCAGCTTTCTTCGAGGACATCATCATTATCGGTGAAGACTGCAACGAACTCCTGACCAAATCGCCGAGCTTCTGGTGGTAGCGCCTGCGCCTGAAGTTCGGCCAGACCCCGCCCTGCTATCGAACAACAAGGTCGCGCGGTAGCGTCGATAGCGGCTCAACCCCCGTTTCGGTAACGATCACGGTTTCGGAAGCGCCGACGGTCCAGACACCGTAGCTTCGCAGGGTCGCCGGCAGATGGAAGACCATGCCCGGCTCGATTGATTGCGATACGCCGCTGAAGAGACTGAGAATTCCGCCTTCGCCCCAGTCGGGCGCGAAGGCGACCCCCATCGAATATCCGATGCGCTTGCGAAAGGCCGCATGATAGCCTCTCGCGTCGATCACCCTCTGCGCCGCCTCGTGCGGCACGCTGCAAGGCACACCGGGTCGGATTGCAGTAAGGGCAGCCTCAAGGGCTGCAAGCGCGCAGTCCATCATCCGGCGTGCTTCGTCAGGCGGATGGCCGATCCAGACGGCGCGCATCAAGCCGGCGTGATACCTGGCGTGGCTTCCCGCCAACTCGAGAAAGATAGGATCGCCCGCCGTCAGCTTCCGCCGGCGCCATGTCATATGCGGCAGGCCGCTACGCGCCCCTGAAGACACCAGGGGCTCCATCGCCATGGCTTCCGATCCGGCTTTGGTGGCGGCAGCCAGCATGGCGGCAGCAACCGCGTTCTCGTCCACGCCGGCGTCACAGGCAGCAATCCCGGCCACGATACCCGCTTCGGCATAGCCTGCCGCAGCCCTGATCGCATCCAGCTCCGCCTGCGACTTCACCATTCTGAGCGGAGGCAGGATCGCAGAACCGTCTATCAATCCACCCTGCCCGATCTCCTGGGCAATCCTGTCGGCCATGATCGGCGAAACGAACCAGCCTGCCAGTTCAATCGCCGGGCGGGAGATGCCGAGTGTCTTCAGAAGTCCTGCTAATGCCACGGCCGGCTCTTCGCCGTCCTGGTAGATGCGGATATCCCGCAGCCACGTGTTGGCGACCGATCCGGCTAGTTCCAGCTCGCGCACCAGAAGGCAGGGGCTGCCCTCGGCAGGCAGAACCAGCGCCTGGAATGCGAAATAGCCAGCCGTCTGCCGACCGGTCAGCCAGTAGATGTTTTCCGGTCCGGTAACGACGAGTGCCTCATGACCGGCCGCCCGTATGGCGGCGCGGGCTCGCGACTGCCTTTCAGCGAACTCCGTTTCGGTAAAAGCGGCTTCCCGGCCGCGCAGTTCTGCGAATTCATGCATCTGGTGCGATCACAATTTCCATCATTAGCGTCGGTCGAGCCAGCCCAAAAATCGGCTGCGGACACTGTCGAAATGGGTTTGCATGGCGGCGCAGGCACGCTCGCCATCCCGCGCTTCGATCGCGTCGATGACGGCGAGGTGCTCTCTTGCCTGCTGGTCGAAGCGGTCATGGGTAAGGGTGATGGTACAGCGCCGGGCGATGCTGCGCATTTCCGTGATCATCGCCGGCAGCAGGCTGAGACCGGCAGCTTCCGCGACAGCCAGATGAAAGACATCGTCATCGAGCCAGAACTGATCGAAGGCCACGTCACCTCCCTGCGCGTAGGCGCGCATCGTCTCGCGGGACTGTTCCAGAGCCGGCGCCATGGGTCGCCCGGCAGCCCTGGCTGCAGCAGCACCTTCAAGCAAACGCCTGATCTGGACGATTTCAAGCAGTTGCTCCACCGTGACGGGCCGCACCATCAGCGCTCCATTGGTGAGCCGCGAAATGACGCCTTCCTTTTCCAGCCGAGAGATGGCCGCGCGCAACGGCGTGCGCGAAATACCGGATTCCTGGGCAAGGGCTCTTTCAGTCAGGACATCGCCTGCAGGGAGAGTGCCCGCGAGGATACGCTGTTTGACATCGCGATAGGCTTGCTGGGCCAATGTTTCTTTCTCGCTCATAGGCTCTCCTGGCCGTTCTTCGTCCATGCTGCATGCAGCACCCAAACTGCGGTGGCAAGGTCGGCGGGATCCATGCCTTCCTTGGGATTATGACTGCCATCCCAGTTGCGCAGGAACACCATGACCGACTCCCAGCCCGCCTGGGCGAAGGCGGCAGCATCATGGCCACCTCCAGACAGCATCCGGCGTGGCGAAAAGCCAAGCCGGCGCGCACCCTCATAGATCTCGTCGCCGAGTTGCACTGAGAGCCGCGTTGGCTGGCTGCGTGATTGGGCGCCAAGCTCGAAGGAAACGCCGCGCGCTTGCTCGATCAACGCAATTTCAGCCTTCACCAGCCGATCCATTCGCTCAAGAACGGTTGGATCGTCGCTGCGCAGATCGAGGCAGAAATCGAGCCGGCCAGGCACCTTGGCAAAGGCATGTTCGGAACTGGCCGCATCGACGCGGCCGACCGTCACGGCAAGATCATGCTTTTCTTCGAGGATTGCCCCCCATCTTCGATCCATCGCGACCACCAGATCCGCCAGGGCAAAAACGGTATCGGAACGCGCGGCACGCGGCGCACCGCCGGAATGAGCCCAGACACCATTGATGCGGGCGTCGCGATAGCGCAATCCGCCACGCACGCCGTCGACGATGGCGAAGGCCTCGCCTGCCTCATCGAGAACGGGGCCTTGCTCGATATGCAGCTCCACGAAGCGTGCGGGCGCCAGCCCCGGCCCGGAAACGACAGTCTCCGGATCGCCACCCTCCTCGCGCATGTGATCGGCCAACGTCCGTCCGGTATCGAACCGGATCGCCTTCATGTCTTCGGCCGAAAGCCGCCCGAGTGCGGCGCGCGAGCCGATATAGGAAACCGGGAACCAGACGCTCTCTTCCGCACGCGTCACGGTCACCACCAGATCGGCAGGCGGCGCCGTACCACTATCGACGAAGGCGGCGGCAAGGGCCATGGCGCCGGCAACGCCGGCCTGCCCGTCATAGGCGCCGCCCATCGGCACGGTATCGAGATGCGAACCGATATAGAGAGGAGTGGCCGTGCGGTCCCTGCCCGGCAGCCGGGCGAACAGATTGCCGGCGGCATCCCGCGTCACCTTCAAGCCCAGGGCTTCCGCCTCCTCGGCGATGACATTATGGGCAGCGGTTTCCAGCGCACTGTAGGATGGGCGCGTATAGCCCGGCCCCGGCTCCGAAATGGCGTTGATGCGATCGAGCAGCCGATCGATGGTATCTTCGATAATGCGGCTCATGCGTAGCTCCGTGCCGGATCGTTGAGTGCTGTCGCCGGGCGCTCACCGGAAACAGCCGTCAGCACATTGCGAGCCGAGCCGATTGCCACGCGACGCAGGGCCTCGAGCGTTGCACCACCGAGATGCGGCGTAAAGATCACCCGGTTCGATTGGCCGAGGGGACCTGATGTCGCTTCGTGGGAATAGACATCAAGTCCTGCCCCGGCGACCCGCCCGGAGGCGATGGCCTCGGCAAGGGCAGCTTCATCCACAAGGCCCGCTCTTGCGGTATTGACGAGAATGGCGCCAGGCTTGATGTGCGAGAGCGCTCTTGCATCGATCAGCCCGCGCGTCTCCGGCCGCAGTGGGGTGTGCAGCGAGACCAGATCCGCCTGTGCCAGACCATCTTCGAGTTTTTCTACCCGTTCGAAGCCCTCTACCTCGGCTGCGCGAGGCGAATACACCAGAACGCGCGCATCGAACGCGGCCCTCAGCATGCGGCCAAGCCCCGAGCCGGTTGCACCCCAGCCGACAATGAGAGCCGTCTTGCCGGACAATTCCGTGAAGGTCTCCATCTCGCGAAAACGCCTTATGCCGGCCCGTTCGCTGCGGTCTGCAGCCGGGATACGCCGCGCGACCGCCAGCGCGAGGCCAAGAGCAAGCTCCGAAACCGAACGCGCATTGGCACCCGGCGTATTGCAGACGAGTACGCCGCGTTCGCTTGCCGCTTCCTTGTCGACCGCGTCGTGCCCGGCACCGTGCACGACGACAACGTGCAACGCATCGGCAGCATTGATCGCGGCAGCGGAAAGGCCGGCATCCCTGGTGATCACCGCCTCGCAGCCGGGGATCATGCGGGCGACCGTTGCCATATCCGCAGAAGGGCAAAATACCGGCGCAATGCCTGCCTCCCTGAGCAGCGCAATGCCGTCGGCATGAACCGGTTGGACAATCAGACACTTCATCGATCGGATCCCTCGTCGGACGACTTCAGGCGCGCCAGAATGGCATCGCGCGCATTGGCGACATGCATGGCCATCAGCCCGCCGGCCGCTTCGCCATCGCCGACCCGCAGCGCGGCGATAATCTCGAGGTGTTCGGCGCATCCTTTAAGAAATCGATCCGGAACCTGCGTGTGGTCGAACATGCAGGTGCGGCGGCGGAGATCGTCGATGGTGGCGACGATCATGGCGCTGCCCGTTGCCGCGGCCAGCATGCGATGAAAGTCGTCGTCGACACGACGCTGTTCGTCCTCTTCCCCCGGCCCCTCCAATTGCAGGCGGCGGACGCGCGCTTCTATCTCATCCAGCCGACCGGCGGGAAGCCCCGTGGCCGTGCGGGCAGAATGGGCTTCGAGCGTCTGGCGCAAGAAGAAGATTTCCTCCACCTCCTCGCTGGAAAGCTGTCGCACCTTGAGGAAGCGTCCATCCTGCGTCACCAGCCCCTCGGCTTCGATGCGTTTGATCGCTTCGCGAACGGGCGTGCGCGACATGTCCAGCGCTTCGCCCAGCTTGGCCTCCTGCAAGGCATCCCCCGGCATGAGTGCACCCGACAGGATCATCTCGATGATCTTGGTATAGGCCTGCTTGGCAAGCGGTTGTGTCATAGCGCTACCTCTTGTGCGACGCTCATTGGCTCGGTCTTTTCGGACAGACCCGTCATCACGTCCTGCAGGGCTTGTCTCTCCGCGACCAGCAGCGCCTCTGCCGCGGCTTGGGAAATCAAGCGAAAGCGGATCGCCGAACCGCTTGGCGTCTGCGCCAGCCGTGGCACGTCGATGGAGGCAACAGTCGCGATTTTCGGATAGCCGCCAGTCGTCTGGCGCTCGGCCATCAAAACGATCGGTCGGCCGGAGCCCGGGACCTGGATCGATCCGAACGTGGTGCCATCCGAGACGATATCGTTGCCCCGGCAGGCGGAAATCACTGGCCCATCCAGCATCTGCGCCATGCGATCGCGACTGGAGGATACGACGAACGAACTCCCGAGGAAGGTACGCCAGGCGGACGCATCGAAATAATCATCCTGCGGTCCCGCCACGACGTTGATGGGGCGATTAGATCGTCGCCACAGCTTTGTGAGCGCCAGATGCGGCGTGGGATCGAGGCATCCAATCGGTAGGAGATCGCTAGCCCGCAGGCAGCGCCCTTCATGGCCACCGAGGCCCGTGCGCAGATGCGTGGCGCGGGAACCCAAGATCAAGGGCGTATCGATGCCGCCGGAAAACGCTAGATATCCCCATACGGCCGATCGCAGGCCGCCGACGACGAGCGTAGACCCGGGAAAGAGATTGTGGCTCTCCCATGGGCGCACGGCAGAGCCGTCGATCCGGATATCCACGTCGCCGCCGGTGACGGCAAAACGAACCGGCTCGGTGACCTCGAACGTGCCGCCGGCGCTGGCAAACTCAAGAGCCGCCATGTCCTCCCCGTTGCCCACCAATGCGTTAGCGATACGGAAGGACGGCGTATCCATCGGCCCGGAGCCGGAGACGCCGGAATGCAGCAATCCCCTGCGGCCGCGATCCTGAACCGTCACCATGGGCCCCGCTTGAAGAATCCGCAAATGCATCATGCTGCTTCGGGCTCCAGAACGGTCTGACCCGCAGCGACCATCGTATCGAGACGCGCCGCCTCGGCCTCGCCGATCGGGCGAAAGCGGATGCGATCTCCGGCCTTGAGAAGAAAAGGCGGCGTCCGATAAGGGTCAAAAAGCCTGACCGGCGTGCGGCCGATAAAGCGCCAACCGCTCGGCCCCGGCACTGAATTGATGCTGGCCTGTTTGCCGCCTATGCCGATGGCACTCGCCTCGATGCGTTGGCGCGGCGCGGCCAGCCGCGGGGTATGCAACGCATCCGGAAGGCCGCCGAGATAGGCAAAGCCGGGCGCAAAACCGATCATGTAAACACGATATTCGGCGCTGGCGTGCAGATTGACGAGTTCGACCGTCGTCATGTCCTTCATGCGCGCAAGCGCGTCGAGGTCAATCCCGACCGCCGCCCCATAGACGACGGGTACGCTGAAGCAGCGCGAGGATGTATCTGTCACGGACAGCGCCTGTAGTCGCTTCTGCAGCACATCGGCAAGCGCTCCGCCACGGGTGATCGCGGGATCGTATATTACGCTGAGTGAACGATAGGTCGGGGCCATTTCTTCGATGCCGGCAATGGGGTTACGGTTCAGCTCATCGAAGAGCGCGATGATGCGCCTGTTGACATCATCGTCGATATAATCGGCGAGTTCGACCGACAGCATGCTGTCGCCGCAAGCACGAATGCGTGGGAACATTTCGGCCATTGCGCCGACACCCCTCCTTCCGTCAATCTGGCAAATCGCAAACAAAGCGCCGCTTGTTAAAATCGCTGCGCTTTCCAAATTCATCAGGCTTGATATTTCAGTATACCAACTGTATGTCAACTATGACCGGATGATATGAACAAAGTTCGTGCAATGCAACAGAACGGTAGAGAATTATGCTGCCGTATCAGGCCGGAATCGTCGACTGGGAGCAAGCTGCATGGCAACGATTGATTTGAACTGTGACATGGGAGAAGGCTTCGGCGCCTATACGATCGGCGACGACAAGGCCATGCTCGGACTGATCACGACAGCCAGTATTGCCTGCGGCTTCCACGCCGGCGATCCGGTGGTCATGCGCGACACGATCCTCGCCGCCAAGGCTTCGGGCGTAGCAATCGGCGCGCATCCCTCCTTCATGGATCTCTACGGCTTCGGCCGACGCCGCATCTCCGGCGAACATCCGGAGGATATCGAGGCGCAGCTGATCTACCAGATCGCGGCGATCCAGGGCATGGCAAACGCACTCGGCTGGCCGATCAGCCACATGAAGACCCACGGCTCGCTCGGCAACATGGCGGCCGAGGATCCCGTCCTCGCGGATGTCTGCGTCCGTGCGATCAAGGCTGTCGATCCCTCTCTCGTCTTTCTCACTCTTCCCTATTCGGAGACCATGAAGGCTGCCGAAAGGGCCGGCCTGGAGGTCGCGTGCGAAGTCTATGCCGATCGGACCTATGACGACAACGGCATGCTGACATCCCGGCAGCGAGAAGGCTCGGTCATTCATGATCTGCAACAGAGCGTGGACCAGGTTTTGTCCATGGTTCGTGATGGAGAAATCCCAACCATCGGTGGCCGCACGCTGCCGGTCCAGGCGGCAAGCATCTGCGTCCACGGCGATACTCCTGGCGCTGTGGCAATGGCACGGTCATTGCGCAACGCGCTCGCCGCAGAAGGGATAGAGTTTGCTCCCTTTGCCTGCCCGCTTCAATAGATCATCGGCGGTACATCCATCCAGGCCGGGCTTGGACGTGCAACCCAGCGCATAGATCAGCAGCCGGCCAAGACCTGACCAGGCGAAGATCTCCTCGACCACGACGATGCCGCCAAGCAAGTAGCCAATGTCGAGTAAAATGACGGGGAACAAGACATGGAAATTAACATCTACACCATCAGAACCTTCACGGCCTTCACTCAGATCATAATGTTCCGCTACCTAACGGAATATGAGTACGGTGATCCCGGCCCAAAAGAGCTCGATCGAACAGCTGTTGTGACGCTGCCATAGCCTCATCCGGCGGGAGCGGCTATGAGTTGGTGATGACACGAAAAACTAACTCCGTACCCGGCATACGAGACGTCGCCAAAATGGCGGGCGTCTCGGTGGCCACGGCCTCCCGGGTCATCGCCAAGGCTGACTACCCGGTCGCCGCGGCGACCCGGGTGAGGGTGATCGAGGCCGCGGGCGCCCTCGGCTTCGTGCGCAACGCCATGGCGCGCGGCTTGTCGCGCTCGAGGTCCGACAGCGTCGGCGTGATCGTTCCGGCGCTCCACGCCTATTACGCAGCCATGATCGAAGGGATAGACGAGGCGGCGACCCGCCAGGGTCTCACCATCCTGCTGGGCCTCAGCCGAGGCGACGAGGCAAAGCGCGAGCAACTGGTCACTGAGTTCCTTGAGCGCAGGGTCGACGGACTGCTGATCTGTGCCGGTGCCGACGACCACCTGCCGGGACGAACTCCGACTGAGATGCCGATCCCGACCGTCCTGATCGGACAGCAGGCGAACCCGGGCTTCCCGATCGTTGTGACGGACAATGTGGCTGCTGGCTACGAAGTGGCCGAACACCTTTGGAGCCTCGGCCACCGTGCCTTCGCGTACTTGGCACCGGACAAGGGGTGGCACGACTTTCGGGATCGCCAGGCCGGCGTTAGCGTGTTCCTCAAGCAAGCCGATGAAGCCTACAAGCTGGACGTGCTCGACGGCATCTACAGCGAGGCCGACGCGTTCTCGCGCATGGGCGAGGCACTCAAGGGCGGCTTGGCAGCGACGGCTGTCATCGCGTCGACCGACCGCCACGCGCTGGGTGCGATGGCTGCGCTGACAGACGCGGGAAGATGGGTTCCGGACGCGGTGGCCGTGGTGGGGTTCGACAACTACCTGAGCAGCCAGTACCTGCGCCCGGCCCTCACTTCGATGCACATGCCGGCCGGTGAGATGGGCCGGCTTGGACTTGAGACGCTCGTCGCGGCGATTGGTGGCCATCAGGTTCCGATGCGTTCGGAGCTGCGCGCGACACTGGTCGCGCGGGGCTCGTCGGTGCCTAGTCCCTGATCATCCCCGCCTTGGCCATAGCCACAAGCCCGATGGCAGCGACCCCTGCGAAGACTGCGGGGAGGACGAAGACGTGCGGCAGGCCGACGGCAGCGACACCGAGGCCGCCGGCGGCACCGCCGAGCGCGGAGCTCAGCGCCGTGGAGCTCATGAAGATTGCCGACGCGGTCGCCACGGCCCCCGGCAGCAGGCGCTGGGCGACGATGATGCCGAGAACCATGAACACGCCCCAGACCCCGCCCATCAGGATCTGGCCCGCGAACATGCCCGCGGCGGAAGCCCAGAAGGCGAAGCACAGGTTGGCGCAGACGCCGAGCCCCGCGGCGAGCCACATCAGCCGGAGAGTGCCCACCTTGCGCGCGAGGACCACGCTGAACGGCATGATCATCAGCTCGATGAAGGGCTGAATGCCGATGACGGCCCCGCGCACAGCCGGGTCGAGTTTGAGGGTCTCCTCCATGTAAAGGAGGAGGAAGCCGTATTTGATCGGCTCCCCGGCGTAGACCAGGACGAACAGTCCGGTGAACGCGAGCAGGGGCACCATCTCCCGGCCGGGCGATCGCTGTCCCGGCGTGTCCTGGGTCGCCGGCTTGGAGGCAGGCGGGACGCTTAACGTGCCGAGAGGGATGATCTGTAGTAGCCAGCAGGCCGCTGTCACCCAGATCATGGCACGCAGCCCGTACTGGGCGGCCAGCCAAGCTCCGAGGACCGGGCCGACGATCCAGCCAGCGGTCAGGGCCATTCGGATTATGCCGACGACGCTCTCGTTGGCTTTCCCGTTATGACGGCTCAGCTCGTCGTGGACGGCAGTGAAGATCTGCGACGTCGCCGCGCCGGCCAAAGAGAGGATTACGGCGCTGATCACGAACGGCATCCACAGCACGTTCGAAAGCGCGATGGCGGCCCAGCCGAGAAAGCCGAGCAGTGCGCAGGCCCTGAACAGGCCGAGCCGGATGCCGGTGCGGTCGGAGTACCTGCCCACCATGTAACCCGCGATGGGGGCTGCGATGCTGGTAAGGTAGTAGAGGCTCGCAACGGGGAGCGGAGTGCCCAGCTCCCTAACAAGGAAAAGCACGATCTGCGGCGCTGCCGCCGAAGTTCCCAGGCCCGACAGGAACATCGCCATGGTAGCGCCTCGGAAGAGCGGCGACGCCACAACGTCGCTCATGGCGGAGGATGGCCGGGCCTGAATTGAAGAATCCACGTTATGTCCCCTCGTGCACAGGGCGAACCCATCTCGACCCTCCTACACTCTTAGAACAGAGCGGTGAAACAGTAAACGGTTACTGTCCGTAATTTGATGGATGTTTTGGTCGATCGTGGTCGACTCGACACGGGATAGCAAGGGCGGACCGAGGATGATAACGGCTCCCTCAATACCGTTGATCAGGCGTTAAGCCAGCCATCCGCGAGTGCGTGACTGGCCAAACATCCGCTTGATGATTCTAATGCCACCAGCGGACTAGCCGCTTCCCACCCCTTCATCAGCATTATGAGGGCGGAAACTGAACCGATGCTTTCAGGTAAGTGTTAACGCGGTCCCAACGACCGAAATGAGGGCGCTTATCAGACTTCACGTTCTTCGGCGCCGACAGAGCCTGGGCCGAGACTGGGCAATACCGGGCCATTAGGCCTGCCGGTGGCGTCGCCTTAACTGGCTGGTTGGAGCTGACTTGATATTAGGGGTTTCATGACCGAAGCCCCGCATACCCACTTCAGACGTCACCGGTTTCCTGCTGAGATCATTGCCCATGCGGTATGGCTCTATTATCGGTTCCCGCTGAGCCTTCGCGACGTCGAAGATCTGTTGGCTGAGCGCGGCATCTCCGTCACGTTTCAGACCGTCGCGGAATGGGCGGCGAAATTCGGCTTGAAGTTCGCTCATCAGCTCCGGCGCCGCGCACGAGGCCACTTTGCCGACAAGTGGCAACTCGATGAGATGGTGGTGACGATCAAGGGAAAGAGGTACTGGCTGTGGCGCGCCGTCGATGCAAACGGTTACGTCCTCGATGCCCTGCTTCAAAGCCGAAGGAACAAGGCAGCAGCGCTGCGTCTGATGCGCAAGCTGCTCAAGGGCCAAGGTACCACCCGCGGGTGCTGGTGACTGACAAGCTGCGTTCGTATTCGGCGGCAAAGGCCGAGTTGATGCCGGGCGTAGAGCATCGCTCGCACAAGGGATTGAACAACCGTGCCGAAAATTCTCATTTGCCGCTACGGCGCCGAGAGCGGCGAATGATGCGCTTTAAGTCAGCGCGGCAATGTCAACGTTTCGTCTCGGTCCATGGCCACGTCGCCAACCTCTTTCAGCTTCATCGGAAACATCTCTCTGCCGCAGACCACCGCCAGCTCCGCGCCACCGCCATCACCACTTGGCGTGAAATCGCATTGTCGACTGTCCTATGAAATGCGCCTGACAAGCACTCAAGACGTCGGCGATCGGTTAAGGCGACGCCACCCTGCCATCGTGTGGGTGATGACTTCGCTACTATCGGAATCACAGCCAGATGAAGCTTGCGCCAACCGCGACGAGACCTGGCGCCATGCTTCTCCTGCAGCCATTGGCCCGCGCCATAGACTTTGAGGCCGGTGCTGTCGACCAAGACATGGACTGGTCCGTCTGATGGAATCGGAAGATCGGGTCGCCTATGAGTTGATTTCCAGGTCCGCGCTCGACGGCTCAATGTCGTGCGATCGGGGACGGCCAGATCCAGACCCATCAATTGCAACACCGATCCAAGCAAGCCCTCCGTCTGACGCAGGCGCAAGCCGAACACCAGGCTCAGCGTCAAGGCAGTTTCGATCGCCAGATCGGAATAGCGAGGCTGGCCACCACGCATCGTTCGCCGTGGTGCAATCCACATGGCGATCGCCTCCGAAGTCAGCCACATGGTCAAGCTGCCGCGTCGCCGAAGTCCTGCCTGATACTCCTGCCAGTTTGTCACCTTGAATTTCATCTTGCCGATGTGATGACGGCAGGTGGCGTTGTGCTTGAAGGCATGGTGACGACTCGGTTATTGGGGTCGCGGCTCGCCTACGCCAGTTCGATTAATGATCCACGCACCAATGCCACAAAACTGTCATCATCAACCAGCTCGAAACCGCGACCGAATATTTCGGATTGACGTTCCATTTTCAGCCTGTACAGTTGACTGGACAACTTTGGAATGGCAATGGCACGACTTCTCGAAACCGGTGAACCCTACTACCTGCAAATAGCAGGTAAACTTCGCGGCATGGTCGGCAGCCTGCCGCCCGGCGAACGCCTGCCGAGTGAGCCTCAGCTAGCCAAAAATTTCAAAGTCAGCCGCTTTACGGTTGCAAAAGCCGTGGAAGAGTTGGCCAAAGACGGGTTAGTTGTGCGCAAGCAGGGCAGCGGAACGTTCGTTGCCGAAGCACCCTTACGGCGCCAGCCGGGCTACCTTCTCTCATTTACTGAAGCGGTCGCGGCTGCCGGACATACGGCGACCCACAGGGTCCTCGCCTTCCGAGCGGTAGATTGGTCGCCCGGCCTCCCTTACTCACCCGAGACGCCGCTGATCCTTTTCGACCGCTTGCGCTACGTCGACGATGTGCCGGTGGCGCGGCATCGCTCGATATTGTCGGCAGGACTAGTAGACCGGATCGGGCTGACCGAAGAAGTTGCTGCGACATCGGATTTTTCGCTCTATCGGCAATTCGAGGATCATGGCCTGACGGTTGCGACCGCGAACGAAAAGCTCATCGCCCGGCTCGCCAGTCACGAGGAACGCAAGCTGCTGGATCTCGCAGATGACACAGTGGTCTTCTCGGTCAGCCGCGACACTTATTCATATGACGGGATGCCGCTGGATTCGGTCGAGGCCACTTACGACGCGCGTCACTATTCGTATGAAGCCAGGCTCACAAGACAGCCTGATACGGGGAACCCCAAAAAAATCAGGAGAACAACGATGAATTCCGGAAGGCTGATACTGATGGCCACAACGGTCCTCGCCTCGGTCCTTGGGACACTGACGGCGAACGCAGCTGATAAGCCTGCGGCCCTGATCATTGCGCAGGGCGGACTTGGCGACCAGTCGTACAACGATCTGGCCTATGCCGGCTTTCAGCAGGCGCTGAAGGACGCCGGCCTCGAAGGCAAGGCGGTCGAGTCCAAGGAGGTTGTCGCCCAGGCTGCAGACATCTTGCGCCGCGCTTCTGACGCCGATTTCGGCTTGATCGTCGATCTCGAATACTCCCATGGCGAACCGATGCAGGAAGTTGCCAAGGACTATCCCAACACTACCTTTGCCATCCTCAATCAGGTCCAGAAAGGCGACAACATCGTCTCGGTCCTTTTTCAGGAACAGGAAGGCTCCTACCTCGCCGGTGTGCTGGCAGCCCAGGTGACGACCGATACATCGATCAAGGGCATCAATCCGGAGCCGATCATCGGCGTCATCGGCGGGACCAAGTCGGTTGGCATAGACAAATTCATTGCCGGCTATATCGAGGGCGCGAAATCGGTCAACCCGAAGATAGAGGTCAAAGTCGCCTATTCCAACAACTTCGGCGATCCAGCGCTCGGCCAGCAGATGGCCAAGGCCATGTATGAGGAAGGCGCCGATATCATCTACCAAGTGGCCGGCGGCACAGGTGCCGGCGTCATCCAGGCGGCCAAAGATAGCGGCCACTTCGCCATCGGCGTCGATGGCGACCAGGACAGCGTTGCCCCGGGCTATGTGCTGACTTCGATGATGAAGAAGACCAATGTCGCCGTCGAAGGGGTCGTCAAGGACTATGCCAAGGGCGTGAAGCTCGGCGGTACGACGGTGTCCTACGGTCTCAAGGAGGGGGGCGTTGGCCTGTCCGAGATGAAATATACCAAAGACATCATCCCAACTGCCTATCTCGAAAAGGTTGAGGCGGCCAAGGCCGACATCATCTCGGGCAAGATCAAGGTCTGGAATGTAGTCGAACAGGGATATCCGGATTACCTGAAGTAAACCGAACGGCAACAACTATGAACCCGATGACCACCCCACAAGCGGTGACCCGCGGCGTACGCCTCGGTGCGCGCGGTATAACGCGGCGATTTGGACCGCTTTTCGCCAATAGTAGCGTGGATTTCTCGGCCACCGTCGGGACTATCCATGCAATTGTCGGCGGCAACGGCGCCGGCAAATCGACGCTGATGCGTATCCTCCAAGGCATGGACAAGCCCGACGAGGGCAGCGTCGTCATCAATGACGTGGCCACCAGTCTATCAGGCCCGGCCGATGCCTTTCGGCTCGGCATTGGCATGGTGCATCAAGAGTTCATGCTGGTCCCAGGGCTGACTTTGCTCGAAAACCTGGTTCTGGCACGCGAGCCCGTAAAAGGGCTTGGCGTCATCGATCGCGCCAGGGCGCTGGAAGCGGCACGTGGGCTGGAGCGGCAGGCGGGCGTAACGCTCGACTGGGACCTGCAGGTCGATGAAGCGCCGGTGCATGTGCGCCAGATCGTAGAAATCCTGCGTCTGCTCTATCGCGGCGTCGACGTGTTGATCCTCGATGAGCCAACGGCCGTGTTGGCGCCATCGCAGACCCGCGAACTGATGGTACTGCTGCGCCGACTGCGTGACGATGGCCGCACCATTCTCTTCATCAGCCACAAGCTCGACGAAGTGATGACCATCAGCGACGACATCACCATCATGCGCACTGGCAAGGTGATCCGCAGCATGAAGGCATCGGAAACGTCCAAGGCCCAACTGGCGGAACTGATGATCGGCGAGATCCTTCATGAGACGAAGGCGCGGGCGAGTCAGCCGGGGAGCGTGGTGCTGGCGCTCGACAATGTCTCAGTCGGCGATGGCCGTGGCGTCGATCGGTTGAAGCAGACGAGTCTGAATGTCCGAAAAGGCGAGATCGTCGCCATCGCCGGTGTCGCTGGCAATGGCCAGGATGAACTCGTCGCCGCGGTGACCGGGCTGATGCGCGCCAGCGGCGGCAGGGCTATGCTGGGTGGCAAGGATATTTCCAGCCTGCCGCTTCCGGCCCGACGCGCGCTGGGCCTTTCCTATCTCAGCCCTGATCGAGCCGCAGAGGGGCTCTGCCTCGACGCCTCGATCGCGGAAAATGTCGTGGCGGGCCATCATCGCCGGCAGGGGTTTGTCAAATCGGGTGTTCTGAAGCTCGGCGCTATTGCCGAACATGCCGAACGATTGCTCGATCGCTATTCGGTCAAGCGTGCCTCGCCGACACTGGCGATTTCCAGTCTCTCCGGTGGCAACCAACAGCGCGTGGCCATCGCCCGCGAACTGGATGGCGATCCCGATCTTCTCGTTGCCTGCCAGCCGACGCGCGGTGTCGACATCAAGGGCATTGCCTTCATTCACCGATGCCTGCTTGATTATCGCGATCGCGGTGGCGCGGTATTGCTGGTCTCAGAGGAGCTCGACGAGATCCTGGCACTCGCCGACCGCATCGTCGTGCTCTTCAACGGCGAGATACGTGGCGAGCTCTCTCGTGGCCATGCCGATGTGGAAGCCATCGGCCGCATCATGCTCGGGGAGGTCGCGTGATGGCGACAATCGTTTCTCCTGCCCCGACCAGGCGCAACATCGCCGTTCTCAAGCCACTCGCTGAAGCGCTGCTTCCGGTCGCGCTGTCGCTGGTGCTGGCAGGTATCGTGCTGATCGTCGCCGGCCACAATCCGCTGGAAGTCTATCGCATGCTGGTGGTCGAATCTTTCGGTTCGGGCAAGCGCATCGCCTCGACGCTTTCGGCGGCGACGCCGCTCATCTTCACAGGCGTCGCAACAGCCATCGCCTTCCGCACCGGCGCCTTCAATGTCGGGATCGAGGGTTGCGTCAATGTCGGCGGGCTTGCCGCGGCCTTCGTCGGTTTCACCTTCATCTCGCTCTCCGGCTATATATTGTTGCCCCTTGCTATACTGGCGTCTGCGGTGGCCGGCAGCCTGTGGATGGTCATCCCCGGTTTCCTCAAATCGCGCTTGGATGTCGAGGAAGTCGTCACCACACTGATGTTCAATTTCATAGCCGTTGGTCTCACCGCCTGGCTGGTCAACGGCCCGCTGCTGGCGCCGGGCGCTGCCAATTCGGCGACGCCGATGATCGCCGATGCAGCGCGATTGCCAAAGCTCATGCGCGGCTCGACGTTGAACGCAGGCTTCGTCATCGCGCTTGCGTGCGTCGTTCTCTACTGGCTGTGGGGCAAGTGGACAGCGTTGGGTTTCGAGACCCGCATCGCCGGCATGAATCCCCGCTTCGCGACGGCAACGGGAATGAACGTGCCGGGTCTCGTGTTCAAGATGATGCTGCTTTCGGGCGCCGTCGGCGGTCTGGCGGGCGGAGTGCATGCTCTCGGCAATGTCTATCGCTACGTCTCGGGTTTCTCGCCCGGATATGGATTCGTCGGCATAGCGGTGGCGCTGCTCGGGCGCGGCAATGCTTTCGGCATGCTGCTGGCGGCCGTCCTGTTCGGGGCACTCGCCACATCCGGCGCGACAATCCAGCTCTTTAGCGATGTGCCGATCGAGATCGTCAACATTCTGCAGGGCCTCGTGATGATCTTCGCGGTCGCACGCTTCGGCTTCTTCGCGAGAAAGGGACGCGCGGCATGATCGACAATATCATACACGCGGCATTGATCATGACGACGCCGGTGCTTTTGGCGGCGATCGGCGGCCTCATCAACCGCACCGCCGGTCTCGTGAATATCGGCCTTGATTCGATGATGCTGGTGGGTGCGCTGGTTAGCTTTATTCTGGCATCGAGCAACGGCAATTGGATAGGCGCACTCATCGGTGCGGGTCTATCGGGTGCGGTCATGGGCTTTCTGATGTCGCTCTGCGTGACGCGGTTAAGCGCCAATGAAATCATCGTCGGCCTGGGCTTCAACATTGTTGCTGCAGGTCTAGTGCGTTTTTTCCTGAAGTCGACCTATGCAACGTCAGGCACGCTCAGCCTGCCCGACGTCACGCGGCTGCCTCGCTGGGATATTCCCTTAATCGGGGATATGCCCATTATTGGCGCGATCTTCTCGGGGCATGATATTCTGACCTGGATCGCCTGGTTGCTGGTGCCGGCAACCGTATGGTGGCTGGCGCGGACCCGACCGGGTCTTCGGCTGCGCGCCGCCGGCGCCGGTCCGAAGTCGGCGCGCGCACTCGGTCTTGATCCGCTGCTTACGAAGGACCTTTCGACGGTGTTTGCCGGCTTCATGGCAGGGCTTGCCGGCGCTTATTTGTCCATCGGTGTGGTCGGAATCTTCAACGAAGGCATTACTGCCGGGCGCGGCTTCATCGCCATGGCTGCCTTCTATTTCGGCCGCAATCGGCCGGTCATGACCGCCATCGGTGCCTTGCTATTCGGCTTCTTCGATGCCCTCCAGATTCGCCTGCAAGGACGCGGAATTCCAGCGGAACTCGTGCAGACGCTGCCCTATGTCGTGGTCATCGTCATCCTGACCATCATCGCCATCACGTCGAGGAAGTCCCGCGGAGCCAAGATATGAGTCATCCAGAAAAAACTGCACTGATCCTTGTCGATGTGATCAATTCCTTCTTCGAGCCGGGCCATCCCAACTACTACACGGGCGTCGAAGACGTGCTCGAACCGATGCGCAAACTCCGTTCGGTCGCGCGCGACAACAATGTCGTCACGGTCTATGCCGTCGAGAGACATCGGCCCGAATTCAATGATTTCGAATGGAAGAAGCTACCGATCCATCATCTCGAGGATGCGAACGACGCCGATTTCTTCGCCGATTTCCGACCCGAGGGAAAGAACGAGACCGCAGTCTACAAAAGGCGGTTCAGCGCCTTCTTCGCGACCGACCTCGCGCTTTTTCTGCATGAGCAAAAAGTCACCCGCGTCATCATTGCCGGGGTCAAGACGAACGTCTGCATTCGGGCAACGGCACAGGACGCATTTGCCAACGGGTTCGAACCGGTCATCGTCCGTGAAGCCACCAATTCCAACCGCCCTCACCTCGCCGAGGCGTCGCTAGAAGATATTGATCGTTACATGGGCAGGGTCGTGAGCCTCGCCGAAGGGTTGGAGATGCTGAAATGAGCGGCATCGTCATATCGGGATATGCGAGCCTGGACCATGTGATCGTGCTGAATGGCGATATCAGGCCCGGACGCACGACGACGATCCTGAGCAGGCCGGAAGCGGCATGGCCGCGGGTCGGCGGTGGCCCGGCCTATGTCGCTCAGGCGATCACCAAGGCCTATTCAGGAATGGTTCATCCGCTGAGTTGGATCGGCGAAGACGCATCGGGCGAAGCCTACCTCGAACAACTTGCCAGAAGCGGGGTTGCCTGCCAGGGTATGGCCAAGGTAGCAGGCGCCCGCACACCGATCTCGGTGCTCGCCTACGACCCCGCGGGCGATTGCGCCTGCCTCTACGACCCGGGCATGTCAACCACAATCGGCCTCACGGAAGACCAGAAGGCGCTGACGCGTGCGGCCGAATGGATCTGCATCACCATCGGCCCGAAGATCGTGACCGATCAACTGCGGACGCTGATCAAGCATGAGCAGAAGCTTGCCTGGATCGTCAAGAACGACCCACGCGCGATCACGCCGGAGCAGAGGGCGATGCTCGCCGCTCGCGCCGACCTGATCTTCTGCAACGGCCGCGAGCGCGAATTTCTCGAAAGCACACCTGTGGGAACAACGCGTCCCGGCCAGATCATCGTCGAAACCCAGGGCCGCCACGGCGCCACCTTCCAGCGCGATGGCGAGAGCACGTTCGTTGCCGCAGAGCCGATCAACGTCACCGATCCGACCGGCGCAGGCGACACCTTCGCCGGAGGCGTCATCGCGTCGATCCTCAATGGCGCACACGAGCCTGAAGTCTTCGGCCGCGCGGGCATGGAAGCCGCGCGCACCCTCCTCCTTGCCCGGAAATCCGAAGAAACCGAAAGCATGAAAGAATGACTGAGAAAGAACGAACCAACCGAGCCTGGTACATTGGTGCCGATCGCGATGAAGTTGGGAGGGCTGCAATTCTCGTTGGCGACCCAGCGCGTATCGCCCGCATCGCCGAGCATATGACCGATGTGCATTTCGTGGCCGAAAACCGTGGCCTGAAGACCGTGACCGGCACGCGTGACGGCCAGCGAATCACGGCCACCGCCTTCGGTATGGGAGCACCCATCGCTACAATCGTGCTGCATGAGCTGCACGCGCTGGGTATCAGGAATTTTCTGCGCATCGGCACCGCCATGGCTGTGGCGCCTGCCAAGCTCGGCGATTTCGTCCTGGCAGATGGCGCATTGCGCGCCGAAGGCACATCCAACACCTATGCGCCTCTGGGTTTCCCGGCAATCGCAGATTTCGACCTCAATACCAAGGTGCGGTCACTGCTTAAGAAGCGTGGAAAGCCATGGCATGCCGGCATTTTCGGCACCTATGACGGTTTCTACACTGAGATGTTTGGCCTTTCGGGCGAACGCCGCTCGATCATTGAGACACTAAAGCAGGATATCCAGAGGCTCGGTTTGATCGGAACCGACATGGAGACCTCGGCGCTCCTGACTGCCGCGCGCATCCTCGGCGTCCGCGCTTCCACACTCTGTGTCGCAACCGTCGATGCCTTCAGCCAGGAGAAGATCGCCGACGAGCAGATGGCGGTGCTGGAGCGCGACATGTTCGAAATCGCGCTCGACACGATGGCCACAATGGCCGCCGACTAAGCCTGAATTATCGAGATACAGAAAGGACGTGGATATGTCTCACCTCTCCACACGCTACTTCGATACATTGATCGAACGTCTCTCCAAGGTGCGTGACGAACAGGCGGCCTCGATCGAAAAGGCGGCCGAACTCTGCGCGAAATCCATCGCCGCCGGCAAGCTAGTCTTCACCTTCGGCACAGGCCATGGCGCGATCCCGGCGCTCGAGAGCTTTCCACGCACCGGGACGATCGTAGGCTTCCGCCCGATCGTCGAAAGCACCATGATCTCGTTCCACCACGTCTGGGGCGACATGGGCGCACGGCAATACCGCTTCATTCACGCGCAGGAAGGCTACGGCAAGGCGATCATGCGTTCGCATCAGCTCGATTCCGAAGACACCATGATCCTGTTTTCGCATTCGGGTATCAATGCCGTGATCCTCGACATCGCCATTGAGTGCAAGGAGCGGGGCATCAGCCTGATCGGCGTTACCTCGCTACCGCATTCGAGCAGCGTTCCCTCCCGGCACTCCTCGGGCAAGCGGCTATTTGAAGTCGCCGACGTGGTGATCGATACGGGGATACCCAAGGGAGACGCCGCAATCCATATCGACGGTCTCGAACATGCTGTAGGCCCAAGCTCGACCAGCGTCACAGTCGCGATTGCACATGCGATCGTTTCAACAACGGCCGAAAAACTCGTTCAGCAAGGCTTGGCACCAGGTGTCATGGTCAGTCCCAACACGACGAGCAAGACAATCGCCGACAAGCAGAACGACGAAAATTACGAGGCTCTTTGGGCCCGCCTGAAAGCACGGTGAGACCATGGATCGCAAGCTCTATATCGATGGCAAATGGCAGGATGCGACTTCAGGCCAGACTGCCGTCATTCATGACCCGGCTACCGGCGAACCGGTCGGCACGAGTTCGATCGCAACCGCGGCCGACGTCGATAAAGCGGTGGACGCTGCAAGCCGCGCATTCCCTCTATGGGCCGGCCTGCACGCCGACAAGCGGGCGCAAATCATGCATCGCGCCGCCGACCTAATCGCCCAGCGGATCGACAGGATCGCCGAGCTGCTAACCCGCGAACAGGGCAAGCCGGTGCCGGATTCCAAAAGGAAATCGCCTTCGGCATCGACGTCATCCGCTACTATGCCGAGGAGGGCCGCCGCGTCCACGGGTCGTTGCGACCAGCCTCACGAGCCGATATCCGCAATATCGTCACCTCGCACCCGGTGGGCGTGGTTGCCGGCATCATTCCGTGGAACTATCCAGTCGATCTGTATGCCTGGAAGGTCGCCCCGGTGCTTGCCGCGGGCTGCGTCCTGATCGCAAAACCGCCGCACGAGACGCCGCTCGCGATCGGCATGGTGGTCCAATGCTTCGCCGAGGCCGGGCTGCCGGCCGGTGTGCTGAACGATATTCCGGGAACCGGTCCCGAGGTCGGAGCGGCACTCTCGGCGCATAACGGCATCAACATGATCACCGCGACTGCATCGGTGCCGGCCGGACAGGAGATCGTTCGGGCATCTGCAGGCAACCTGAAACGTATGTCGCTGGAACTCGGCGGGCAATGCCCATTCGTGGTGCTAGACGATGCCGATCCGGCCGAGGCGGCGGCGGCGGCGGCCCGCCGGTCTTTTTCGAACATGGGCCAAATCTGCATCGCGGTGAACCGCATTCTTGTCTCGAAGGGCATCCACCAGCGTTTCGTCGAGGCTCTGGTCGCCGAGACCCGTAAGATTGAACTCGGCCATGGCATCAATGCCGGCGTGCTCTACGGGCCGGTGTTGAACGAGAGCGTTCGGACCCGCGTCAAACGTCATATCGATGATGCAGTGCATCGCGGAGCAAAGCTTCTGACCGGTGGTTCGGTGCCGACGGGCAAAACCTATGACAAGGGCTTCTTTTTCCGGCCAGCTATCGTCGACGAAGTTCCCGACGGTGCCCTGGCGACGACTGAGGAGACCTTCGGCCCGCTCGCGGCCGTGCGCCCTGTGGCAGATGACCGGGAAGCGATCCGCATCGCCAACGCCCTGCCCTTCGGACTTGCCGCCTACGTCTTCTCTGGGGATCTCGAAAGAGGTTGGGGCGTGGCCGAGCAAATCGACGCCGGTGCTGTGGGTGTCAATGTCAATGACACCAGCGAGCTACAGGCGCCCTTCGGCGGTTGGAAGATGAGCGGCATCGGGCGCGAGCTCGGGCCTGAGGGCCTCCATGCTTTCTTGGAGAAGAAACACATCAAACTTCGCGTCAGATTTGGGGGCCGGAGTGATTTGTCGTAGAAACCTAACGGCTATATCGCCCGTGACGATCTAGCAATTCCCGAGAGGAGAGCCGATCTGGTAGCCGCTTATTTGGAGGAGCACGCAGAGGAGCCGCCTTCGAACGTAGTCTGACCGTCAGCGAACATGAGCGGATGGTGGCGTCGCCTTAACCGGCTGGTTGGAGCTGACTTGATATTGGGGTTTTCATGACCGAAGCCCCGCATACCCACTTCAGACGCCACCGGGCCGGCTAAAGCGTTCAGTTCAGCTTGACCAGCACCACCCGACGATTCTTCGCACGGCCGGTTTCGTCGTCATTGCTGGCGACGGGCGCCATCATGCCGGCTCCGGCCGCCGTCAGCCGTGAACCACTGATGCCGTATTTCGCCACGAGCGCCGCCTTGACCGCTTGCGCTCGCCGCGATGACAGGTCGAGATTGTAATCGAAGGCGCCCTGATTGTCGGTGTGGCCGACGACGATCACAGCCATCTTCGGCTCATTGGCCAGCAGCGTCGAGATCTCCTTCAGCGTCGGCTCGGACTCCGGCTTGATGTCGTCCTTGTCGGTGTCGAAGAAGATGCCGTAAAGCGAAATGCTGCCGGTGGCGGAGAGCGAATCCGCCATCTTGGTCGCTTCGACGACCACCATCTTCTTGTCGCGCGCCTTGGGCTCCAGCACCTGGACGACGGCAATGGTGCGGCCGTTGAGCTCCTTGCAGTAGAGATCGTCGGTCATCGAATAGGTCTGCACGGTAACATAGGCGTCGCCGCCGTCTTGTGGCACCTTGGCCGAGAAATAGCGCTGGTCGTTGATGCCGGAGGTCAGCGCGCAGGCGCCATTGGAAAAAGCCTCGTCCTTGAGATCGCTGTCATGGAAGAAGTACATCATCAGGCTCATGTCGCCGCCGCCGCCGCTTGATGAACGGTCGGCAGCGCCGCCGCATTCTTCCTTTTTGCATTCGAACAGGGCCTCGCCGCCGGCTGCCTTGATCACATCCTGATAGTTGCGCAGCACCTCGAGCGGCGAGCGCTCGGCCGGCAACACATAGGCGATGCGGGTCAGGGCACCCTCTACCTCGGCTTTCTTGTCCGGCGCGAAAACGCGATTATTCATCGTGTCGCGTGCGTCCGGATCGGCGCTCGGCTTCAAGGGCGACAGCGGTAGGCTGAAATCGGTGAAGGCAAGCGTTTCGTAGGAGACTATGAAGGAGCCTTCGTAGCGCTTGGCCAGTTGATTGTCGGCCGCGCCCTCGATATCGGCGGTCGGCACCGTTGCGTCGGCTGCCGCGAGCCGCAGTGTCAGCGCGAGAACAAGTCCCGCCCAGAAGAATTTCATGACGGTCGTCTTGAGTGCATGCATCGATCATCCCCCCTCGCTTAATGTTCAATGCTAGCAGAGCGGATATGTCCAGTCGATGACACAGCTCAGGGGTAGCGTCGCCTTAACTTGGGTGGGGTGTGAATCGGCTCCGAACGTTCACCCCGTTTGACATCCTCGACAACCATTTGGAAACGCAGTGAAAATTAAGAAATTAAGTGGGGTTATCCCCGATCCGGCCGCAATCCTGCTTTGGGCGCGTAATTGCATAATAGGATCAATATGTTGGGTTCCATCCTCAAGGGGTCAACCTTCGGAGCCGGTTCACATCTCAACCCAAGCGGTATCGTTCCAGTTGGACCTGAGCGGGACTTTGATGAGGCGGTCTAAGAAACATGAATGACTGACCCCTTCCGTTAGACCACGAAACTGTCGGCTAAGCTGCTCACTCGCGCGATGGGAGAACCAAGTCCTCGGTTTTGCGTTAACTGATCGGGCCTTTCGTATCTTGCAAGCAGAACCACGAATTTAAAATAGGATCTCAGTAATGGTCAGTCGCTCAGAAATCTTCGACTACGCGCAAAAAGAGTTCGGGGTGAAACCGGATTACCCTTTTAAAAAGTTTCCCCACTACGCGGCCCTTCGACATTCCGATGACAACAAATGGTTTGGACTCGTGATGAACGTCTCCCTGAACAAGATAGGGCTTCAAGGTGATGAAGAAATAGACGTTGTTGACTTTAAGTGCCCGGTCGAGAAAGTGAGCGACCTCAGAAACCAAGATGGTTTTCATCCCGCCTATCATATGAATAAGGAACACTGGCTCACTGCACGACTGGATGGTTCCGTAAGCAAGCAGGAAATATTTGCGCTGTTACGGGAGAGCTACGAGCTGACCAAGTAAGCAGGCATTTGACATCAATTCCCCAACGCCTTGAACGGAATGGAACCAACGACCAGTCCGTCGCCAGCTACCTAAAATCCCGCGTCTTCACCTTGATCGCATCAAGATGCAGATGCGGCCCCTTCGGAAACCCGCGCGGATCCGGCACCGGCGACCCATGATGAAACTCATCCCCTCGCCCATGCCGCAACGGAAAGTCGGTATCCCGATCCCCAACACTCGCCAGCTCCCCTGATAGATCCGTCAGCCGATGCGCCACCAGATGCACAACCTCCCCTTCCCGCTGGATGCGGCCATAAACACCGATCATGCCGGCGCCCAGCACGACGCGGCGGTATTGTTCGAAGGTTTTTAGCCAGACGATGAGGTTGGCAATATCGGTCTCATCTTCGATGGTGATGAACATCACACCCTTGGCGGAGCCCGGCCGCTGGCGAACAAGCACGAGGCCGGCTGCCTCAAGCCATGTGCCATCACGGGCCTGCATCGCCGCGCGGCAGGTGACGATACGGCGCCTGGTCAGATCGGCGCGCAGGAATGAAAGGGGATGGTTGCACAGGGTCAATCCGACATGGCCGTAATCCTCGACCACCTCACCGCCTGATGTCATCGGTCGCAACGCCACTGTTGGCTCATCAAGCTCCGGAACGGTCTTGTTTTCACGGGCGGATGCGGCCGCAAACAGCGGTAGCGGTTCATCCCGTAACGCCTTGATCGCCCAGAGCGCCTCGCGCCGGGCAAGTTTCATAGATGGTTGGAAGGCATCGGCTTCGGCGAGCTCGACCAGCGAGGCAGCCGGCACGCCGGCGCGGCGCCAGAGATCATCGACCGAGGCGAAGGGCTGTTCAGCGCGCGCCGCAACGATTGCGGCGGCGTCGGCATTGGCGAGCCCCTTGACCATGCGCAGGCCGAGGCGAACGGCAAACCGCTCTTCGTCAGCCGTAGGCTCAAGCGTGCAATCCCAGCGGCTGGCGTTGACGCAGACAGGCCGCACCTCGACCCCGTGATCGCGCGCGTCGCGAACAATCTGGGCCGGTGCGTAAAAGCCCATCGGCTGGGCATTGAGGAGGGCTGCGCAGAAGACGTCGGGATGCCAGCATTTCAGCCAGGAGGAGGCATAGGGGCATTGCCAAGTTGTTTGACCGTTCTGCGTGGGCTATTCGAGCTGGATGAATACCCCGTCTCAAATGCCGCGCCTGAAAGGCTTTCGCTTTGCCCGTGAGATCATCGCCTATGCGGTGTGGGCTTATCATCGCTTTGCGCTCAGCACGGCCGACGTGGAAGATCTGCTCGCGGAACGCGGTGTCATTGTCAGCCGGGAAACAATCCGGCTTTGGGTCAATCGCTTCGGGCGGCATTTTGCAGATTGCGTCCGGCGCGATCGGCCTGCGCCTCGCGACAAATGGCACATCGATGAGGTCGTGATCACGATCCGTGGCGTGAGGCATTGGCTATGGCGGGCCATCGACGCGGACGGCAACGTGCTCGACATTCTGGTTCAGCCACGTCGGAATGCGAAGGCAGCGAGGCGCTTCCTGCGCGGATTGATGGCCCGATTCGGCACGCCAAGGGTAGTGATCACGGACAAACTGCGCAGCTATATCAAGCCGATCCGAACCCTTGCGCCGGACGCTGAGCATCGGGCGCACAAGGGGCTCAACAACGCAGTCGAAGTCTCGCACAGGCCGACCCGAAGGCGCGAGAAGATATTCGGGCAGTTCAAGTCACCCCGACAAGCACTGAGGTCCCTTGCTGCTCACGACCAGATCAATCTGATCTTCCGCCCCCGCCGCCACAAACTCTCCGCCGCATCTTGCCGTCACGCCAGGGCGGATGCGTTTGCCCTCTGGTATGACTATGCTCAAGAAATGGCCGCTTAATCTCGATCAAACCGCTCAGGAGCAACTTGCTTCAAACAACTTGGCGATACCCGCGCCACAGTTACGGTCTTGGTTCTTGCCTTCATCGGCTCACCTTGCCGCCGACCGCGCTGGATGAAGCAGCCCTCTTTCTCATAAAAATCGATGAGCGCACCAACCGTCATCTGTCGGCGCATTGCCTGGAGATCACCGGCCGGATCTTCCCCAGCAGCAACACTCCCGAGCTTAGCCTTGGCAATTTTTCTTGCTTGCTCAACGGTGACTGGACCAAAACGCCCTATGGTCAACAGGCGTTGGGGAGCTGATCGACCGCCGCCATCTGCTCGATACTTGATGATGAAAGTCTTTACGCCTGTGGGAGCGATACGAAGACCAAAGCCTAAAAGCTCACTATCCCAAACGTGGTAGCGTTCATGATCTGGCCGAGCCGCATCGACGACGCGCTTCGTCAGCAGCACACCATTACGCTTGCTCATCTACCACCTCCAGGACTTTGAGCGAGACACCACCAGGACACCACCAGGACACCACCGCAATCGGAAACTGGAGGATAATGATAGCGTTCAATCGACAACAGCATCAATCTAAACTATTGAATAGTAGCACTATTTAGCAATTTAGGATATTGTGGCGCCACCCAATTTCGTCCTATTGAAGGTTACGGCAATCGCGGTCAATTGGCAAACGATTGCCAAAAATCACTTGCATAAAAAAAGACTTGGCTACTATCTAGGCATGGCAAACGATTGCCATTTGCAGTGCATTGAAATTATTCGGATAATTTACTGCGGACCTCGCTTCCGCAAGCGATTTCCTGTGCCTGGAGAACGGATAGCGTCATGACCTCAACCGAACGGCTTCGCTTTGGCGTCGATCTCGTCACCTTCTTCCACCCCGGTTTCTGGGGTGTCGAGGATTATGACGGCATCATCGCCTTGTCCCGCAGCGAGCCCCGCGCCTTCTGGGACAAGATTCTCGACAGCGTGCAAGCCTCAGGCGTCACCGGCGTGGAGCTGACCTTCTCGCCGTTCAACTGGCAGGATGCGACGAAGACCTATGGGTCCGTCGAAGCGTTTGCCGCTGAACTGTCCAAACGTGGGCTAACGCTGGCGAGCGGCTTTTTCGCCGAACTTGAAGCCGCCGGCGATTTCACGCAAGGCGCGGCGCAGGCCGCCATTATCGACAAGGCGGAGAAATATGCCGAATTCCTGAAGGCCTGCGGCAGCGACATCATGGTGATCGGTGGTCCGTTGCGACAGACCCTCGGCACCCAGCCGGTGCGGTTCTTCGATTTCGAGCAGGCGCGCAAGATCGCCGATTTTCTCAATCGCCTCGGCGCGGCCCTTTACGCCAAGGGCGTTCGGCTGGCGATCCACACCGAGGCACACTCGATCTTCGCGTCCGCGCGCGATGTCGATCTGCTGATGCTGCTGACGGACCCGGCCTATGTGCATATGTGCCCGGATACGGCTCATATCATCGTTGCGGGATCTGACCCGATCCAACTCGTCGATCGCCATCATGAGCGTGTTATCATCGCCCATTGGAAGGATGCGCTCGGGCCGATGCCGGCCGACACCCCGATCGATGAGCATATTCATGATCGTCACCGCCCCTATTTCTGCGGCTTCGGCCTTGGCCGCGTCGATTGGCCGGGCTGGATCAGGCTGCTGCGTGATCGCGGCTATCAAGGCTGGGCCATTCTCGAACTAGACGCCGCACCCGATCCGATCAGCGACATCGCAAATGGGCTCACGCTCGTCCGGCAGGCGCTCTTGCCGATCTATCGCTGAATTTCATAAACCTGAAACCAACGGCCCCGCCAAGAGGGCCTTTTGAAGAGGTGGAACAATGAAGAATAAAATGAAACTTCTACTGGCGGGCGCCGCACTTTTTGCGGCCCTCGCTCCAGCCCATGCCGAAGACAAGCCGAAGGTCGAGGTCATGACCTCCTGGACCTCCGGCGGCGAAGCTGCGGCTCTCGACGTCATCAAGCAGGAATTCGAAAAGCGCGGCGGGGTCTGGAAGGATTCCTCCATCGCCGGCTTCGGTGCCGCCGACGCCGCCTTCCAGAACCGCCTGGTAGCGGGTGACCCGCCGACCGCCAAGCAGAGCGTGCTTGGTTTCGCCAACGCCGACTTCGTCAATCAGGGCCTTTTGAGCCCAATCGGCGAGGTGGCGAAAGCCGGCAAATGGGCCGATGTGCTGCCGAAATCGATCCTTGATCTGATCTCTTATAACGGCCAGGTCTATCTTTCCCCGACCGGCGCTCACGGTGAAAGCTGGGTGTTCTATTCCAAGGATACCTTCGCCAAGGCCGGCATAAGCGAAGAGCCGAAGAGCTGGGACGAATTCTTCGCAGCGCTCGACAAGCTCAAGGCCTCCGGCGTGCAGCCGGTTGCCTGGGGCGGCCAATCCTGGCAGGAATCCAAGGTCTTCAACATGATCCTGCTGACCCAGGTCGGCATTGACGGCTTCCTCAAGATCTATGCCGACAAGGACAAGGGCGAAGCCTCCACCGCCGGCGTGAAGAAGACCCTCGATATCCTCGGCAAGCTCCGCGCCTATGTCGATGCAGGTGCTCCTGGCCGTAACTGGAACGACGCCACCGCCATGATCATCAGCGGCAAGGCCGGCGTGCAGTTCATGGGCGATTGGGCCAAGGGCGAGTTCATCGCCGCCGGCAAGGAGGCAGGCAAGGATTACGGCTGCATGCTCGCCCCGCAATCGCCGGGCATGGTCTATGTCGCCGACTCCTTCTCCTTCCCCAAGCTCACTGATCCGGCTGCCCAGAAGGGTCAGGCGCTGCTTGCCGAAGTCGCCATGGATCCGGCCGTGCAAGTCGAATTCTCGCTGAAGAAAGGCTCCGTGCCGATGCGCACAGATGTCGACAAATCGAAGCTCGACGTTTGCGCGCAGAAAGGCCTGGAACTGATGAGCGAGGGCAAGATTGTGCCGGATCAGGCGCTGATCCTTTCGCCGCAACAGGCCGGTGCGCTCAATGACTTTGTCGACGAGTTCTGGAGCAATCCTTCCGAGGATAGCGCCTCCGGCGCGGAGAAGTTCTTCGCGATCTTTGAATAGAACCGTGCAGCGGGCCGATTGGAAAGAAAAATCCGATCGGCCCTGCATCTTCCTTTTGAGAAAGTTTGCCGATGCAAGCCAAGCGCAGACGTTCCTCCGCTGCGACCATCGCGCTCCTGCCGACATGGATCGCAGCGATTTTCATCTATATCGGCACCATGGTCTGGTCCGTGAGGCTGTCGTTCACGGATTCAACAATCTTTCCATCGTCCAATTACGTCGGCTTTGCGCAATATGCCCGGCTGTTTCGGACGTCGAGATGGCTCGCGTCCCTGGAAAACGTGCTGATTTTCGGCGTGCTTTACGTTGCGGGCTGTCTGGCGTTGGGCTTTGTGCTTGCGGCTTCGCTTGATCGCAAAGTGCGCTTCGAAGCCATGTTCCGCACCATCTTCCTCTATCCCTATGCCATGTCTTTCGTGGTCACTGGCCTCATCTGGCAATGGATGCTGAACCCGACCTTCGGCATTCAGGCAAGCGTGCGGGCGCTGGGCTGGCAGAATTTCGCATTCGACTGGATCGTTAGTCGCGACATGGCGATCTATACCGTCGTCTTCGCCGGCATCTGGCAGGGGGCGGGCCTCGTCATGGTCATTGCGCTCTCCGGTATGCGCGGCATCGGCGAGGAGCAATGGAAGGCGGCGCAGATCGACGGCATTCCCGTCTGGCGCATCTACCTGTCGATCATCCTGCCCCAGCTTGGGCCGGCTCTTGCGGCATCGAGCATGCTGCTCTCCATGGGCGTCATCAAAACCTATGACCTCGTCGTGGCGCTCACCGGCGGCGGGCCAGGCTTTTCGACCGAAGTGCCGGCAAAATTCATCATGGACAATCTGTTCGAGCGGCAAAATCTCGGCCTGGCGAGCGCAGGCGCCACCGTACTGGTGCTCTCCGTCGTCATGGCCGTCGCCCCGTTTCGCTATGCGCTTTACATGCGCGCCAGAAGAAAGGGAGCGCAGTGATGACAGCCCTTCGTCCAAACGGCCCCAAACCATCTAGGCTGACGGTCGGCCGCATCGGGCTCTACGCTTTCCTGATTTTCTCGGCGCTATTCTTCCTGCTGCCGCTCTATACGATGCTGGTGACTTCACTGAAGACGATGGAGGAGATCCGTCAGGGCCGCATCTTCGCCCTGCCCGGCTCTCTCGATTTCAATGCCTGGAAAACCGCCTGGTCGGGCGCCTGCATGGGCACGCAATGCCTCGGCGTGCGCCTCGGCTTCTGGAACTCGGTGAAGATCACCGTACCGGCAGTGGCGATTTCCGTCTTCATCGGCGCGATCAACGGATATGCCCTTTCCTTCTGGCGACCGAAAGGCTCCGGCTTCCTCTTCGGGCTGCTGATGGCCGGCGGGTTGATCCCCTATCAGATCTTCCTCTATCCGCTGGTGCGGCTGCTCGCCAATCTCAGTCTCTATAATTCAGTGGCGGGCGTCGTCCTCGTCCATGTGATCTTCGGCCTGCCCTTGGTGACACTGCTCTTCCGCAACTATTTCGTCGCGATCCCCGAAGAGCTCTGCAAGGCCGCGCGTGTCGACGGCGCCGGCTTCTGGCGGATCTTCTTCGAGATCATGCTGCCCATGTCGGTCCCCATGGTGATGGTCGCCTCCATCTTTCAGTTCACCGGCATCTGGAACGACTTCCTGATCGGGCTGGTCTTTGCCGGGCGGGACAATCTGCCGATGACGGTTCAGCTCAACAATATCGTCAACACCACCATGGGCGAGCGCGCCTACAATGTGAACATGGCAGCCACCATCCTGACCGCCATCGTTCCGCTCGCCATCTACTTCTTTTCCGGCCGCTGGTTCGTGCGCGGCGTGGCCGCTGGCGCAGTGAAAGGATAATTCCATGCAATCCGCTGTTTCCGTCAAGGATCTGAAGATCGCCTATGGCGATCATACCGTGATCGAGAAAATGTCGATCGATATCGCCCCGCGTGAGTTTCTCGTGCTGCTGGGACCGTCCGGCTGCGGGAAATCCACGCTTCTGAACGCCATAGCGGGACTACAGGACATTACCGGCGGCGAGATTTCGATATCCGGCAAGAACGTCACCTGGGAGGAGCCGAAGGATCGCGGCATCGGCATGGTGTTCCAGTCCTATGCGCTTTACCCGCACATGACGGTGAAGAAGAACCTCTCCTTCGGCCTGCGTGTGGCGGGCCTTCCCAAGGACGAAATCGAGGCGCGCATCGCCCGCACCGCCTCGCTTCTTCATCTCGAACAACTGCTCGACCGCCGCCCGTCCGCACTGTCCGGTGGCCAGCGCCAGCGCGTGGCGATCGGTCGTGCCCTCGTGCGCGAAGTCGACGTCTTCCTGTTCGACGAGCCGCTCTCGAACCTCGACGCCAAGCTGCGCAACGAGCTGCGCGTCGAAATCAAGAAGCTGCATCAGAGCCTCGGCAACACCATGATCTATGTGACGCATGATCAGGTGGAGGCGCTGACCCTTGCCGATCGCATCGCCATCATGCGCGACGGCGTAATCCAGCAGCTTGGCAGCCCGTCCGAGATTTATCATCGCCCGGCCAATCTTTTCGTCGCCGGCTTCATCGGCGCACCGGCAATGAACTTCATCGAAGGCGAGATCGCCTTCAAGGCAGGCGTCCCGGTATTCGAAAGCAACGGGCTCGGCATCGACCTCTCCAACTATCCCTTTATCGCAGCTCCCAAGGCAGGTCCGACCACCCTTGGCGTTCGGCCGGAGCATATTGCGCCCGATGGCATGGCAAAGGGCCTGCCCACGATCCCGGGCGTCGTCTCCGTCGTCGAGCCGATGGGGGCCGATGCGGTGATCTGGTTCGATTGGGCGGGCCAAAGCCTGTCCTACCGGATCATGGGCGATGCGACGCTCGATCCGGGCGCGGAGATCGCACCAGGGCTCGATATCGCCAAGGCCTCTCTCTTCGGCGCAGACGGCGTGCGCCTGTAACACCACTTTCAGAATATACGGAAATGACTCATGTCTCAGACTATCTATGATGCGCTGGTGATCGGCTCTGGCGCGGCGGGCTCCTTCGCCGCAAAGGAACTGACCGCTCAAGGGCTTTCGGTGCTGCTGCTCGAGGCAGGGCCTGCCGTTTCGCATAGGGATTTCGATCCATCCCGAAAGAAGGAGCCGGCCAGCAGCATCAACATCTGGGAGCGCGCCCGCGCCACGCTCAAGGGCCAGCCCATTCAGGCGCGCGCAGCCTTCTTTACCGAGCGCTTCAGCCACTTCTTCGTCAACGACCGCAAGAACCCCTACACGACACCGAAGGATGCACCGTTTCTCTGGATTCGTGGCCGTCAGAGCGGTGGGCGCCTGCATAGTTTCGGCCGCGTGCTGCTGCGCTGGACCGACGATGATTTCAAGATCCAGTCGCGAACCGGCAAGGGCGTCGACTGGCCCGTTTCGTATGACGAGTTGGCACCCTACTACGCCGAGGTCGAATCCTACCTCGGGCTCTATGGCAACAAGGACGGGGTGGAGACCCTGCCGGACGGCGTCTATGCCCATCCTGCAAAATTGACGCCCGCCGAAGAGACCTTCAAGGTCGAGGTGGAAGGCCGCTGGCCGGAACGGAGCGTCGTCTCCTGGCGCTATATTGCCCCGGACGCCGAGCGCACGCCGAAGCCTTTGCGTGAGGCCCTGGCGACCGGCCGTCTCACCATTCGTCACGACGCCATCGTTCGCCGCATCACGACGGATGATGAGAGCGGTAAGGCGACCGGTGCGGAATTCATCGATCGCGTGACGGGCAAGATCGAGACTGCGCGCGCAGCACTGGTGGTGCTTTCGGCCTCCCCGATCGAAAGCGTGCGGCTGCTGCTCAATTCGGCCTCCCCCAAGCATCCCGATGGGCTGGGCAACAGCTCAGGCACGCTCGGACGCTATTTCATGGACCAGCTGCCTTGCCTCGCCTTCGGGTCCTTCCCGAAAGCGAAAGGCTGGGCGGCCGACAAGTCCGCGCCGGCCGACCCGTTCTATAATCCTTCGGGCGGCATCTTCATCCCGCGGTTCGGGACAAGCGACGCTTCTCGCGGGGACTTCGACTATCAGGGCAGCGTCGGCCGCACGCCGACGCCGGATGACCAGCCCTCCCGGCTCGCCTTCTTCGGCTTCGGCCGGATGCTTCCTCACGCCGACAACTGCATCACGCTCGACCCCAGGCGCAAGGATGCCTGGAACATTTCGGTCCCGCATATCCGTTGTGTCATGGGCGAGGAAGAACACGCCTTGCTGCGACGTCAGGAAGAGACGCTAATTGAGACAGTGCGCGGCGTCGGCGGCGAGCTGGAATTCATCGGCTCGCCCACCGGTCTTAAGGAAATGGGCCGCGGCGCATTCCCCGACGCCGGTGCCTTCAGCCGCTTCATGTTCCGCAAGTGGTTCCGCAAGACCATGTGCATGGGAGCCGCGATCCATGAGACGGGCGGCGCACGGATGGGGACATCCGAAAAGGACTCCATCCTCAATGCCTATAACCAGAGCTGGGACGTTCCCAATCTGATCGTAACGGATGCGTCGGCTTTTCCTGGCAGCGGCATTGCCGGTACGACGCTGACGGTCATGGCGCTGACAATCCGCGCCTGCCGCAACCTCGTGGACAGGTATCGCGCCGGACAATTATGATTGCGCGCTCAAAGCTGTTGGGGCGCTGACGCTTGGCTTGGTCATCAAGCTTGAGATGTTTGTCCCAGGGAACGCATTATTGATCTACGTTTTCGTCAGCGGTCGCAACCTGGGGCGGCCCTGATGCGGCGGCGGCCAATTCCTGGCGGGCATAAGCAGCATAAAGATACCGACCAACGAGCCCGCTGAAGTCTGCTGGCTTCATGCCTCTGATCCCCATAGCGCCCAATGTGACGACGCGTTGTCGACGGTCGACCTTGCTATAAAGCGCTCGCCAGTCCTTCTTGGGTAGGGTTGCGTCTGGGTGGAGCCAGAAGCATAGGGAGAAACGGGTCGATGCGTAGACCGCGTATTTGGCAATTTCCGTCCAGGCAATCGGCCTGTCCAACCGCGGCGAAACCAGTCCATCCGCGTTCAGCACCATCAGTGGTCTTGCCGCTCTGCGATGGAGAAAAACCGCATAAATGGTGGCTGCCGCAGCAAATGCACTGGTGACGGCAGCCATCATCATCTGCCCGAATGGGTCATAACCGAGACCTGCCCATGCGGAAAACACGACAACCGACAGGCCAAATGCGCCGAAAATCCCCGCCACGATCCCCATCGTCCAGATCATCGGCTTGACGTTGTCATAGACAACGGTCTCGTCGGCGACATCTGCGACGACCTTTTCAAGCGCTTCACGACGAAGGGCACGCGCCTTACGCGCGTCATCGATGAAATCCTGGCTCAAACGGCGGCACAGGCCTGTCCAATCCGGAAACAGCCCATGCACGAAAGGCCGAACGCCCTGCTCCGGCCGACGCGTCGCTCTGTTCAGTAGATCATCATCAAGGTTGACGCCCAGCGCCGATATGCGCCGGATCGTCGGTGGATGGCTGTCCGTCGGGTGCGGTTGCCGGTCTTCAAGAAGCGGAACGGGGTCGTTCCATCCTTCCGTGCGGACAAGCTCCGTCGTCTGCGCGACGAGATCGTGCGAGGCATCATTGAGAGCGGCATGATCGGATTCTGCGTGGGCTCGGCCGAGAATATAGGTGACAGCAGGAGCGATAACACCGGTGCGGATCAGCGCCGAGGCGGCCTCTGCCGGCGCACCGAGCAGACTGCCCATACGGTCGGCTTCGAATTCCCGCAGCCGGCTCCAGTGCCAGACCGCGTGATCGAACTGCTGGATGGCATGAAAGCCGAGCTTAACCGCGGGGTACAAAACGAAACGACCACCGTCGACGCGATTAAGGGCTGTCAGCGCACGCCAGAAACCTGCGTAGATGGGGGCGAATCGTTGGCTGTAGCGGGTGTCCTCGCCGGAAAAATGTGCAAACTCATGGCCGATGATGGTTGTTATTTCGGGTCGATCGAGCAGATCAAGATAAGGCGCGGGCAGATAGAGCGACCGCCCGGTCAACAGCCTGTCTTCCGGCCACAGGCGCACCTGGCTTTCGGTAACAAAAAAGCCTTCGGTAAGGCCGACGATAATCGTGTCGGGTAGCAAGGCGTTTTGCCGAGCGGCCAGGCTTCGGGCAAAGCGCCAAAGCTCCGGCGCCTCCGCTTCGCCGATGGCTCGCCCCGAAACGTCAAGCGGCTCGGGCGTGAACAGCGCAAAGACGTCCCTCAGTCCGCGCAGAGCCATGAAGGCGCTATAGGCCGCCACGATGGCCAGAGCCACGGCGGCGACAAAAAGTTTGGCGCTTCCCGTCGTCAAGTCTGCCCATAGGCCGATGCTGATAGCCTCGAACAATATCGCCGCGCTTACGCCGATACAAAACCCGATCACCACCATTGCCAGAATAAACGGCAGAACAGATCCCAAACGTTGAAAGCTCTTGATCAATTGACGCTGGGAGCGTCGCGCCCGGAGCCCACTGATTGTCGCGGTGATGAGACCGGCTGCACCGCCTGTAAATGCAAGAACCGCTCCACCAATGGTTACCCAGACGAGTGGTCGGCGAATCCGGGAGATCTCAAGGTCCTCAGCGGCTTGCGAAAGGGCATCCTCGATACGCGAAATGGCAACCAGGGCGGAGAGGTGAATCGGCCCACCATCTCCCTCAAAGGTGAGACTGGCATTCGGATTGGTTGCCGCGATTTCCTTCACTTGGGCACGGGTCGTCGAGAGTTCGGCCGAAGAGCGATCCGCGATTTCAAGGGTTTCGGCCGCACGCTGCGCCTGCCAAAGCCCCAAGGCGGCGAGCGCGATGGGCACGAGAAGAACCCACACGGCCAAAACCAAACTCGCGCGGAGATCAATCTTGCGGTTGCCGTTGGCGCCGCCGCTGGTTTTGGTCACATTCATCTCGTATGATGCTCCATGCCAATTCGCGGCGACGAAAGCCTTGCCGCGGCGTTTTCTACCATAGCGGTATCGACTTCCCCATCGAAAACATCGGCATTCAGCGAGACTGGCGTCGTCGAGATCACAATGCCTTTCATTAGGGCCCGTCAATGTCCAGCACCCGAACGTAGCGCTCCAGAAGCAGGGTGCGCTCCTTGGTCAAAGCCACTTCCGCATCCGCCTCCATCGGCGCATACATGCTGCCTTTCCGGGTCTCAAAGAGGCTTTCCCGCGCCTTCGCCTCCAGATCGCGATAGGCGATCCAACTGCGCTGTGCGGACTTGAGGTCCTGTGCCGCTGGCGGCGGAAGTTCCTTGAGGAGCTTGGAATAAGCGAGGTTCATCCGCTTGTCGTAGGATGCCAGCGCTTTTGTTTCGCACGCCGTCTGGTCGCCCGTCGATCCATTGTTCGGATCCTGCAGGCAGAGATCAAGGCTGCGGTCGGTTGGGTCTTTCAGGTCTGCGGCAAGTGCCGGAAGAGATACGAAAGAGGCCAGCAAAACTGCCGCAAAGTATTTCGGTACAGACATCATGGCGGAACAACCGAAGCGAAAATGCTTGTAGCGGTGCAGTCGTCCATCCTCCATGCCATTCCATCGCAACAAATGAAATAGCTTTTCGTCCCGGCATGGGGCCACGGCGGCGAAATCGCCGCCGTGCTATTCCGCATTGAAAACCGGCCCGGGGTCTATTTCCAAGCAGAGAGAGAGAACGGAGCGATTTCCCGCCCACCCAGCACGAACTCCCGCTCGCCCGGAACCGTCCAGGCATCCGGCCCGTAATTGAACGCGAATGTCAGCTTGCCTGCCCGGCGAAGTCGGATGAAATCGGGTATCTCCGTGGTTTGCAGGTCGAGGCTGGAAGCGAGGTAGAACATCAGATTGCCGAGAAGCGCACCATCCGCCCAGCAGGCCAGGTAGCGATAGCGGCCCTTCGACACAAGCGCCGGTTTGCCATCTTCGAAGGTCGCCACAACATTCGCATCCGGCAGCGCCTCGATATCTTCGCGCCATCTTGTGGCTGGGCCGTTGACCGCACCAACCAGTGAGGCACTCAGGCCGGGACGCAGGGAAGCGACCTGCGTGATCCTGACACCGGTGAGTTCGCCGATCGGCCCCGGCGGAAGATTGGCCGGAATGCGGAAATTGCGGTCCCGCGATCCCGTCCTCGGACCGAAAAGGACGGTTCCGTCCGCTTGCTCGAATGCTGCCAGAGCCACATCCGATACGTGCATCAGGCAGGGAACGAGAACAAGCTTGTAGCCTTTCAGCGATTGCCCCGGCCGGACGAAATCGACATCGAGCCCGAGTTTCCTGACCGCCTCGTACCAGCGGAAGGCAAGCTCTTCATAGCGGAAATCCTTGCCCTGCGGCTGGATGACGGCGGACCAATAGCTTTCATAATCGTAGACGATTGCCACAGGTGCCTGAGCCGCTTCCGGCAATGGACCGACGGCATCGATCTCACGCCCGACGATCTCGGCTTCCTTGCCGCCCGGAGAAAGTTCGTCGAGACCGGGCAGATTCAGGCCGGCATGCATCTGCTCCTGTGCAAACGGTGCCTGACGCCAGCGGAAGTAACTGACGACTTCGGCTCCGTGAGCAAGACCTTCCCAGCTCCACAGGCGCACCATCCCCGGCTTGGGAATCGGATTCCACGGCGCCCAGTTCACAGGCCCCGGCTGCTGCTCCATGATCCAGAACCGGCCATTGCCGACGCCACGGTAAAGGTCGTGATGGAAGGCCGCGATGTCGGGGTGGGAGGTCTCCGCCCAGCGCACGCGCTCTTCCTCGCTGAAGGGAAACTTCTCCACGAAGCCGATCGGATAGGAGTCCCAGGACGCCAGGTCCAGATTCTCGGCGACCTTCCAATGATCGAAATCATTGACGAAGCCCATGAAATTATGGGTGATCCAGCGGTTGGGAGAATGCTTCCGGATGATGTCGCATTGCATGCGGTCGTAAGCTGCGATCTGGTCGGAATGGAAACGCCAGAAATCGAGCCGGACGGCGGGGTTCGTCTCCGTCACCGTCAGGTTCGGCAGCACGACGTCCTCGAAGCTTTGGACTTCCATCGACCAGAAGACGCTACCCCAGGCCTCGTTCAATTGCTGTGCCGACTGATAGCGAAGGCGAAGCCAGCGGCGAAACGCCTTCAGGTCTTCAGCACCCCAGGAAAGGCTTGTATCGTGGCATCCGTATTCATTGTCGGTCTGCCAACCAACAAGACCGGGATGCTCGCCATATCGCTTCGCGATGACCTCGACGATACGCTCCGACTCCTTCCACCAGACATCTGACGAGAAGGTATAATGACGGCGCGAGCCGAAGCCTCGCACCCTACCCTGTTCGTCCACCGGAGCGATCTCGGGATATTCATCCATCAGCCACTTCGGCGGCGTCGCGGTTGGCGTGCCGAGCACAACCTTCAGACCGGCGGCCGTCAGTGTGTCAATCGCGCGGTCGAGCCAGCCGAAATCGAAAGAACCACGCGTCGGCTCGAGGCGCGACCAGGCAAATTCGCCAATCCGCACATAAGAGATTCCAAGCGCCCGCATGCGACGCGCGTCTTTTTCCCACCAGCTCTCGGGCCAATGTTCCGGATAATAGCAAACGCCAAGCATTATTTCGTCAGGTCTCCGTTAAGGATGGCATTGCCGGCATCGTCAAACAGATGGCAGGCAGCCGCAGGAATATGGATGGAGAAATCGTCGCCGGGCTTGGCCTGCGCCAGGCCGTCCGCCTTCACCGCAATCTCCGTGCCGTCGGCAAGGGCGATGTAGAACATCGTTTCCGATCCCAAATATTCCGCAAGACGCACCTTGCCCTGAAGCGTCGCGTCACCGCCTTCGCTTCGATCGAGGTGTTCGGGGCGGATGCCGAGAGTAACCGACTGCCCTTCCTTCACCGAGCCGCCTTGCAGCGTGATCGACTGGCCACCGGGAAGAACGACCTTCACGCCGCCATCAACCGGCGAGGCCTTGGTCTTGAGGAAATTCATCTTCGGCGATCCGATGAAGCCGGCGACGAAGATGTTCTTCGGGCGATGATAGAGCTCCAATGGCGACCCTACCTGTTCGACCAATCCGCCCTGCAGCACGACGATCTTATCGGCCATGGTCATGGCCTCGACCTGGTCGTGGGTGACGTAGATCATCGTCGTGCGGAGATCCTGATGCAGCTTGCTGATCTCCGTGCGCATCTGCACTCGGAGCGAGGCGTCGAGATTGGAGAGCGGTTCGTCGAAGAGAAACACCTGCGGATTGCGCACGATGGCGCGGCCAATGGCGACACGCTGACGCTGACCGCCCGAAAGCTGCGACGGCTTGCGGTCGAGCATGGGCTTCAACTGCAGCATCTCGGCAGCGGTTGCCGTGCGACGGGCAACTTCATCCTTTGAATGGCCGGTCATGCGCAGGCCGAAGCCGATGTTTTCCGCGACCGTCATGTGTGGGTACAAAGCGTAGCTCTGAAACACCATGGCGACACCGCGCTCGGCGGGGCCGACCCTGGTCATGTCATTGCCGCCGATCTTGAGTTCGCCGGAAGAAATATCCTCCAGCCCGGCAATCATGCGCAGAAGTGTGGACTTGCCGCAGCCGGACGGCCCGACGAAGACACAGAACTCGCCGTCTTCGATCGTCAGATCGACGCCCTTGATGACGCTGGCAGCACCGAACTGCTTGGTCACACGGTTAAGCGTTACATTCCCCATGAGACTTAGTCTCCCGTCACTGGTTCGAATTCAAGAAGAAGCCCGCTTTCGGGCCGAAGCATCGGCAGCGGCAAGCCGACATGCCGGAGCGTATCGAGGCTGAAGGTCAGTTCTCCATTCAGAAGCCGCTGTTGGCCGTCCGAAATCCGGATGAACTCGGGCTCGGCAGGATGGATCGCTTTCACACGCCATTTGCCAGCACCCTCAACGCTCACCGGCAGACGGACGGGCGCCGGCTGCTCGCCGACCATTTGCGGACCCTGTGCAACGAAAGCCACGATACGGTTCTCGTCCGCAGCACCCCAGATGTAGCGACCATCGAGCGGCGGCAGGCGGAACTGCTTGCCGGCGGCATGCAGCAGCGGGCGCAGGCTCTTGTGAAGCGCAATCCAGCCTTCGAGCTCCTGCTTTTCCTCGGCGTCGAGGGTCAGCGGGTTGAGTTCGACGCCCAGATGATAGGCGAGCGCGACGAGCGCGCGGAAGGAAAGCGTCAACCTGCGGCCGGTCTGGTGGTTCGGCGAAGCGGCAATATGCGCGCCGAGAAGTTCCGGCGGAACGAACTGCGAGGCCCCATGCTGTATTTCAAGCCGTTCGAAAGCATCGGTGCAATCGGAGGTCCAGACGCGATGCGTGTGGCGGAGGACGCCGTAATCGATGCGCCCGCCGCCCGATGCGCAGCTTTCAATCTCGACTGCCGGAAACGCCTGCCGGATCCTGTCCATCAGAGCATAGACCGCCCGCGTCTGCTGCGCCGTGCGGGCACGGCCATCCGCGCCGCCGGCATGGGTCAGGTCACGGTTCATGTCCCATTTGATGTAAGAGATCGCATGCTGGGAGAGTACGGCTTCCATGCATCTGAAGAGATAGTCGCTGACCTCCGGCCGCGTCAGATCCAGCACCAGCTGGTTTCTCGACAAAAGCAGCGGACGCCCTTCGACCTGCAGAGCCCAATCGGGATGCGCACGAAATAGCTCTGACTCGGGGTTCACATTTTCCGGCTCGCACCAGAGACCGAATTCCATGCCCAGCGAGGTCACATGATCGACCAGCGGCTTCAATCCGTCAGGATATTTCCGCTCGTCGATGAACCAGTCGCCGAGGCTGGTGGTGTCGTCGTCGCGCTTGCCGAACCAGCCGTCATCGAGAACGAAGCGCTCGATGCCAACAGCCGCCGCCGCATCGGCCTGGGCCTTCAGGGAGTCCATGCGGTGATCGAAGTAATTGCCTTCCCAGGTATTTAGTGTCACCGGCCGAGGCTTCATCTCACCGCCCGGCCAGGAGACCACGCTCTCCCTGACGAAGGCATGGAAAGCTTCGCTGTCAGAACCGGCAAAGGCCGTCGGACTGGTGTAGGTCTCACCGGCTGCGAGACGCATTTCGCCAGGCTCGAACAGCTCGCCGACATGCACCAGCCTGCGCCCATCATCGAGCGTGTCGATCGCCATCAGGTGATTGCCGCTCCAGCCGAGATGGAAGCCCATCCGCTTGCCGCCGCATTCGAGGAAGGCGAAGGGGAAGCGGTCATGCGAGGTTCGCCCACGGCGGCTTTCCTGCATCCAGAGCCCGTCGGCAATTGTCGTGTGGCGCGTCTGGAATTCCCGGCCCCACATGCCCGTAAAGGTGGTCAGTTCCGCCGCGCCGGCAGGCATCAGGAAGCTCGCCGCCATACAGCGGTCGAGGGTATAAATGCTGGAGCCGTGGTTGCTCAGGGACGTGGAAATCGACAGCACTTCGGCGGAGCCTGCCTCGATGCATATCCGCAGCCCGACTTCCGCGACAGTATCCTCGGCTTTCAGAACGACACCGGAGTCGATCTCATCGGCCTGCCAGTTCTGGAACTCCAGGATGAACGCCCGCCCATCGCGGTGTCCTGAGATCGCCGGCCAGCCGAAAAAGCCGAGCCCACCGACAGGCAGAAGAACATTCGACGGCACAGCAATGTCCATGCCGTTGACACGGCTTGAACGCGGCACCTCGGGCCAGAATTCCGGCGCAAGCGCCCCACGGCCAAAGCCCAGAATCTCGGGCATGCCGCTCGCAGGCAGGCCGAGCGCCAGCGACACCGCGCCTGCTTTGACAACAACAGTCTTGCTCATCCCTTGGTCGCTCCGAGAGTGAGGCCCGCAATAAAGTGCCTCTGCATAAAGAAGAACATCAGAACCGGCGGCATCGCGGCAACGATGGATCCCGCCGACACCAGATGCCACGCGGCAACCCACTGGCCGTTAAGGGAATTAAGGCCGGCGGTAACGGGCATGGCGCTCTGTCCCTGTACGAGCACGGTCGCCCAGAAATAATCGTTCCAGACGAATGTGAAGATCAGCACCGACAGCGCTGCAATCGCCGGACGCATCAAAGGCAGCACGATATGGACGAAGATCCGCCATTCGGAAACGCCCTCGACGCGCGCCGACTCGATCAGCGCGAAGGGCAAGCCCTTGATGAAGTTGCGCATGAATAAGGTGCAGAAGCCCGTCTGGAAGGCGACATGGAACAGCACCAAGCCGGTCACCGTATCGTAAAGGCCCATCTTCAGCGTCATGTCGCGAACCGGAACCATCAGGATCTGGAACGGAATGAAGTTGCCGGCAACGAAAATGAAGAACAGCGCCAGACTTCCCTTGAACCGGTAGACGGCGAGCGCGAAACCGCAAAGGCATGATAGGCCGACCGCGCCGATAACCGTCGGGATGGTGATCTTGAACGAGTTCAGGATGTAGTGGCCGATCGGCGAATCCCGGAAAACGGCAGTGTAGTTTTCCACGCCCGCAAAGCCCGAGGGAATGCCGAAATAATTGCCGGCCGCCAGATCTCCCGATGGGCGGATCGAGGTGACCGCGACGCCGATCAGCGGCAGGAGCCAGATGATCAGCGCGATCGGCAGGATGATCTGATAGGTCGTGGACACCCATGGTGCCGATTTCTGGACAGGTGTTGGAAACATCAGGAATTCCTTTCCTGTCTCAGCATGCGAATGAGAAAGAAGGTGATGAAGATCATCATGATCAGGAAGAGCACGACGGCGATCGCGGCGCCGTATCCCATGCGGAATCCGTATTCCGACAGGGCTTCCTCATACATGTAGTAGGACAGAACGCGGCTCGACCCGTAGGGACCGCCAGCCGTCATGACGGAAACGAGGTCGAAGGACCGAAGCGCGCCGATGACCGTCACCACCACAGCGATGAAAGTGGCCGGCCGCAGCTGCGGCAGCACAATGTTCCAAAACAGGTGCCAGCCTTTGGCGCCATCCATGCGCCCGGCCTCGATCTGTTCCGAATTGATGTTGTTGAGGCCCGTCAGGTAAAGGATCATGCAATAGGCGATCTGCGGCCAGAGGCCGGCAGCGATGATGCCGTAGGTCACCAAACGCTCATCCGCCAGCACGGCGATCTGCGTCCCCGTCAAGGCTTCGGTCAGGACGGAGAAGAGACCGAAATTAGGTGCATAGAACCAGGTGAAAATCAGCCCGACGACAACCTGGCTGATCACGAACGGGAAGAAAAACAGCGATTTGTAGATGCGGATGCCGGCAACGGTCTGGTTCAGGAACAGAGCCGCGGCCAGGCCCGCCGGGACCGCCAGCAGATAAAGGACGAGCCATATGATGTTGTTCTCGAGCGACGTATAGAAGGCGTCATCGGAGAAGAGCTCGACGTAATTCCCAATACCGATCCAGGTTTTTGGCCCAAGACCATCCCAGTCATGAAAGCTGATCCACACGGACTGGAATACCGGGAGGATCACATAGATCAGGAACATCAGAGCGCCTGGCGCCAGAAAGAGCCAGGGTGCGAACGTCCGCTGATTGCGTTTCCAGAACCCCGGTAGAGCGGTGCTGCTCGTGCCCATCGTCTGCTCCTATGCAAATGCGAGTAAGAACGCTGCCGGACGTCATCAACGTCCGGCAGCGCGTCATCGTTGGAATGGACTACTTGTAAGCGCGGGCGCGCACCTTATCGAGGCGTGCCAGGATCCCGTCGATCTTGTCGGGCTTTACCATGAATTCCTGGAAGCCTTCCATGCCGGCCTTCGCCATATCAGCAGGCGCGTCGCGGTCGTAGAACTGCGAGAGAGCCTCGGCCTTCGACAGTATTTCGAAGCCCGCCTTCAGGAACTTGTCATCCGGCTTGGCCGACTGATTGTTGACCGGCAGCTGGCCGAGCGTCGCATTCATTTTCGTCTGCGCTTCCGGCGAGGCCAGATAGGCGAGGAACTTCTTGGCGTCTTCCTTGTTCTTCGCACCCGACGGAATATGGAACGTGTCGAGCGGCGCTTCCTCGGCGGCAGGCAGGCCAGCCGTGATTTCCGGGAACGGCAGGAAGCCGATCTGGTCTTCCTTCAGCCCGCCATCCTTCATCGGAGCGACGGCGAAGTTGCCCATGAGATACATGGCCGCCTTGCCCTGAACAAACTGCGGCATGGCATCCTGCCAGTCGAGCGCTGCATGGTTCTCAAGGAAGTAGCCGGGCTTGACCAGTTCCGCCCACTTGGCGAACACGGCCTTCACCTTCGGGTCGGTATAGGGCACCTTGCCGGACGCCAGATCCATATGGAACTGGTAGCCGTTGACGCGCAGATCGAGATAGTCGAACCAGCCGGCCGTCGGCCACAAGGCCTTGCTGCCGATCGTAAACGGCGTGATGCCGGCGCTTTTCAGCTTGGCGCAGGCGGCTAGCAGCTCGTCCCAGGTCTTCGGCGGCGCAATGCCCTTATCCTTAAAGATATCGGCGCGGTAATAGATGCCCCACTGATAGTAGGTGTAGGGAACGCCCCACTTCTTGCCGTCGATGGTCATCGACGCGGCAGCGGACTTCAGCTGGTCGTTCAGCCCGTTTGCGGCCCAGACGTCGCTGACGTCTTCAAAGAGACCCGCCTTGACGAAGGGCTCCATGCGGTTGCCGGCATACCAGGCGACGACATCAGGCGGCGTCGCCGTCAGAAAGTTGCGGATCGCGGACTTGTAGCCTTCGTGATCGAAATTGTTCCACTTGACCTTGATGTCAGGGTTCTTTGTCTGGAAGTCCGCAATCAGCTGTTCCATCGCCTTTTTCGGCACGGGATCCGACTGGTCGGAATTGAGAACGATTTCGCCGGCGCATGCCGCCGAGGCGACCAGCATGTAGCTCAATGCGATCGAGCCGATATTTTTCAAAAGGGTCACGTATATCCTCCACTGACCTGTTACGACGCAGGGCGCCGGCCAACACATCGCCCCCAATGCGCGGCGGTTGATATTCATCATCCAAATTCGTAGATCTCTACCGCGATATTAAAGATCGCTTCCGGTTTTCTAAGATCGCGACCGTAGTGGAGAGTCTCGCAATGCTGATCGAAGACGAGTCAGTTCCAGTTCATGATGGCCCGACGCGCCATCCCCTCGTCGTCTTCGGCGACCATCGCTTCTGCGCCGGCGAGCGCTTGGACGTGCGCCCCATGAGCGGCCCGCACATGCACAGCCAGGTGGAGCTCAACTATGTCCTGGACGGGCGCATCACATACTGGTTCGACGGTCGCAGGCTTCAGATTTCTCAAGGGCAACTCTGTCTCTTCTGGGGAATGATCCCGCACCAGGTTGTTGATGTCACCGAGTCCACGACCTTCGTCTGCCTCTATGTCCCCATGTCGGTGCTGGTTAACCTGCACAGCATGGGCGCCTTTCGAGATGCTGTCTTCCGGGGCGGCCTTGTAGAGGCACTGAACGTCAGGGCACATGATCGTGATGTCTTTCTGCGGTGGCGCGAAGAACTACTGTCGGGAGATCCGGAGTTGGAGCAGATCGTTCGCGACGAGCTTGTCGCTCGCATCCGCCGGATTGCTCGCGAGGGCTGGCAGGACTTGCGCGAACAGGGCTCCGCCATCGAAGCCTCGCGCAATCAGGATCCAGACCGCCTGCCGAGGGTGGAAAAGATGCTCCGCTTCATCGCCGAACACGCGCTGGGCGAGATATCGGCCGTCGACGTCGGATCCGCTGCCGGGCTGCATCCAAACTATGCCATGTCGATCTTCAAGAAGACCGTGGGGCTGACCGTCAATCAGGCCATCACGCGTCATCGGCTCGACACCGCGCAGTCCCTGCTGATCTCAAGCGACCTTCCGGTCGCTGCGGTCGCATTCGAATCCGGATTTGGTTCGCTATCGCGATTCTACGAAGCCTTCGAAGAGCGTTTCTCCACGACGCCGGCCAAGTATCGCAGCGGCTTCGGTCTGGTGACGACAAAGGGAGCTTCGGCGGCCTAAAACAATACCGGGAAAACTATAATCCTGCTTGAAGGCCGACGATCGGTGACCGCCTCATTCACAATCAGCTCCGTCCTTCGCGATCAACCCGTGGAGAATGACATCCACATGCGCCTCGAAAAACGCCTCCACGTCCTGCGGCTTGCGATCGGCAAAGAGCATCTGCCATACGGACAGCATCATGGTTGCCCCTATTGCGGCATCCGGAATCTTGACTGCCAGTGCGTTTCGGAATTCGCCGGCAGCAACGCCTGCTTCAAGGATATCCCTTGCCGCCTTCTTGAACGGCACAATGAATTCTTCATGATGTCGATCCACCACCTGCGGAAACCGTGATCCTTCCGTGAGGACGAAGCGCAGGAGTTCTCGCGTATTCCGATCCATCACGATGCGATCGTAAAGCAGGCGAATAAACATCCTGATTTTTTCGGAATAGGATCCGCTCAGGTTTTTTGCATTGGCGCTGATGTCGGCGAACGGGACGGAGATATGGCGGATCATCTCCTCGAACAACCTCTCCTTCGTCTCGAAATAGAAATAGATCGTCCCCTTGGTGACGCCGACACGACTGGCGACATCCTCGACGCGGGTCGCCACATAACCGCGCTCGACAAACTCCTCAAACGCCGCTTCCAGGATTTCCTGAGGACGCTGCGCTTTGCGCTGCGCCCGCTGCCCCAGTTGTTTTTCCGTTGACATGCAACCTCCTCGTTTTCTTAGGAAATCCTGATATAACAATCTTGATTGTAACATATTATTTCATTGACTAGTCAGTCAGTCAATAATATTGGACAGGCGCAATCGTAAAAACCCGCGCTCGGGGGATGTATGAATAGATCCGCACCCATCATGGGGTTGCTCACACTGACGCTGGCACTATCGTCCTGCGATCAGAATGACGCGCCCGCCGCACAGACGTCGCAAAACGTCAGAACCATCGAGACTACACTCAGCAAACCCATCGCACAGACAACCGTCACCGGCGAAGTGAAGGCCCGCATCGAATCGGAACTTTCGTTTCGCGTCAGCGGCAGAATCATCGAGCGCAGCGTCGATGTCGGAGCCAGGGTCAAGGCTGGTGATCTTCTCGCGAAGATCGATGCCGAGGAACAGCAGGCCGATGTCGAAGTTGCGGCGGCAAGCCTTCAGGCGGCGGAAGCCCAGCTCACCCAGGCGCAGCTCGCCGAGACCCGTCAGGAAAGCCTCTTCAAGAACCAGGTCACGACCCGTGCCGCCTACGACTCAGCGCACGAGACGCTTCTGACGGCGCAGGGATCTGAAGAATCCGCAAAAGCCCAGCTCGAGACCGCCAAGGACGCGCTTTCCTACACGGAACTGCGCGCCGACGCGGACGGGATCATCACGGCTCGCAACGCCGAAGTCGGTCAGGTGGCGCAGGCGGCGCAATCCATCTTCACGCTTGCCCATGACGGTCCGCGCGACGCGGTCTTCAATGTCTTCGAATCGCTGTTTTTGAAGGAACAGCCCGACAAGCAGGTCACCGTCACCCTCCTGTCCGGCACCCCCAAGCAGGTAACCGCCACGATCAGAGAGATATCGCCGACGATCGATGCCTCGACCGGTACCATCAAGGTCAAGGTCGGGCTGGATAATGGCGGGGACCTGCCGCTTGGAGCAGCCGTCTCCGGAACATTCAGCAAACCATCGGCGGAAGCGATCATTCTGCCGTGGAGCGCCATGACTTCGGCCAGCGGTCAGCCGGCGGTATGGGTCGTCGACCCCGCGACAAGCGAAGTCTCCTTACGAAAAATTCACGTCGACGAATACGAAACGGGACAATTCGTGGTCAACGGCGGACTGAAGCCACAAGAGATCGTCGTCACCGAAGGCGGCAAGTTCCTGCGCTCCGGCCAGCGCGTAGACCGCTCCCAGGAGGCCGCGAAATGAGAAATGCCTTGATCGCAGCATCGCTGCTGCTAGCCGCATCGGCACTGTCCTCCTGTGACAGCAAGCCTGCCGAGGCAGAGCAGAAAGTACGGCCCGTTCTATCGACCGTCATCAAGATGGAGCCGGTCGTCAGCCTCCAGTTGCCCGGCACCATCGAACCGAGGATCGAGACGGACCTGGGTTTCCGCGTCCTTGGGCGTGTCATCGCGCGCGATGTCAATGTCGGCGATCTCGTCACCAAGGGACAAGTGGTCGCCGCCATCGATCCGCTCTCCCTCGAGCTTGCCGTCCGCAGCTCCCGCGCCGACCTTTCAAACAGCCAGGCGCAATTGATCAATGCTGCAGCGTCGGAGGAACGCCAGCGCGCGCTGGCCGAATCCAGATCGGGCAGTGAAGCAGCACTTGAAAGTGCCGAGCAGGCACAGAAATCGGCCGCCGCCTCTGTCGCCAAGTCCCAAGCCAATCTGGCGAAAGCGGAAGAACAGCTTGGCTACGCCCAACTGAAGGCGGAGTTCGACGGCGTCGTTACCGCAACCTCGGCCGAAGTCGGCCAGGTCGTATCGGCGGGGCAGACGGTGCTTACCGTCGCGCGCCCAGATGTGCGCGAAGCAGTCATCGATATTCCGGAATCAAGCCTCGACGGGCTGAAGCCAGGGTCGCCCTTCGAAATCACCCTGCAGCTCGATCCGACCATCAGGGTCACCGGCATCGTGCGCGAAATCGCCCCCTGAATCGGAGGCGACCACGCGGACGAGACGGACGAGGATCACGCTCAGTAACCCGCCGGACGCGTTCCGCCTGGGCTCGATCATCACCGCAAGCGCGGTCGTCAACGCCGCGCCCACCATGTCACTGCCGTCGACCGCCATCCTGCTGCAGGACGGCAAGCCGAATGTCTGGCTGATCGACCCGGAGCAAGCGACAGTTTCGCGCAAACCGGTCACCCTGGACGGCTCCTTTACCGATCCTGACCACGTACGGGTCCTCGGCGGACTCAAGATCGGCGACCGTGTCGCGATTGCGGGCGTTCATCATCTGACAGACGGCCAGAAGGTCAAACTTACGCAGGAGAACCAGCTTTGAAGACCTTCAACCTCTCCGACTGGGCGCTCGAGCATCGTTCGATGGTCTGGTACTTCATGATCGTCTTCATTCTCGCCGGCGTGTTTTCCTATATTGGACTCGGCCGCGAGGAAGACCCTTCCTTCACCATCAAGACCATGGTCATCCAGGCGCAATGGCCGGGCGCCTCCGCCGAGGAAGTCACCAAGCAGGTGACCGATCGCATCGAGAAGAAGCTGGAGGAGCTCGAGTCCCTCGACTACACCCGCAGTGAAACCGTTGCCGGGCAGACGACTATCTTCGTCGAGCTGCTCCCGACGACAAAAGCCAAGAATGTCGAAAACACCTGGGTTCGCGTCCGCAACATGATCGCGGACATCAAGGGCGATTTCCCGTCCGGCGTAGTCGGTCCATTCTTCAACGACCGCTTCGGCGACGTCTACGGCAACATCTTTGCATTCACCAGCGACGGGCTCACTCAGCGGCAGCTTCGCGATCGCGTCGAAGACGCGCGCGCCAGGATCCTGACCGTTCCGAATATCGGTAAGGTCGACATCATCGGCGCGCAGGACGAAGCGGTCTATCTGGAGTTCTCGACCCGCAAGATCGCAGCGCTCGGCATCGATCGCTCCGCCATCATCTCGACGCTGCAGGCACAAAATGCCGTCACCCAGTCCGGTTTCGTGGAAGCCGGGCCTGAACGTATCGCGCTCAGGGTGGGCGGCCAGTTCTCCTCGGAGGAAAGCTTGCGGGCGATCAACCTCAGGGTCAACGACCGCTTCTTTCCCCTGACGGATGTCGCAACGATCAAACGTGGCTATGTCGATCCACCATCCTCGCTCTTCCGTGTCAACGGAGAGCCGGCGATCGGCCTTGCCATCGGCATGAAACAGGGCTCCAACCTGCTCGAATTCGGGAAAGCCCTGGAAAAGAAGGTCAACGAGATCGTCGCCGACCTTCCGATAGGGGTCGATGTTCATCGCGTCTCGGACCAGCCGGCCGTGGTCGACGAAGCCGTCTCCGGCTTCACGCGCGCCCTCTTCGAAGCCATTGCCATCGTGCTTGCGATCAGCTTCATCAGCCTTGGCCTCAGGGCCGGTCTCGTGGTCGCCATCTCCATCCCGCTCGTCCTTGCCATTACCTTCCTGGTGATGGCCTATTCCGGCATTTCGCTGCAGCGCATCTCGCTCGGCGCCCTGATTATTGCGCTCGGTCTGCTAGTCGACGATGCCATGATCGCCGTCGAAATGATGGTGGCGCGCCTGGAGGTCGGCGACGACCTGCGCAAGGCGGCGACCTACGTCTACACCTCAACGGCTTTCCCGATGCTCACCGGCACGCTCGTCACCGTCGCCGGCTTCATCCCGATCGGCCTCAATGACAGCGCCGCCGGCGAGTTCACCTTCACGCTCTTTGTGGTGATCGCGGTGTCGCTGCTCGTCTCATGGATCGTGGCGGTTCTTTTCACCCCGCTACTGGGGGTGACGATCCTGCCCAAGACCATGAAGAAGCATCACGACAAAAAGGGCTGGTTCGCCTCGTTGTTTTCGCGACTGCTGACGATGGCGATGCGCTTCCGATGGGTAACCATTGCCCTGACCGTCTTTGCCTTTGCCCTTTCCATCTTCGGCATGGGCTACGTGCAACAACAGTTTTTCCCGTCATCGGACCGGCCAGAACTCATCGTCGACTGGAACCTGCCGCACAACAGCTCGATTACCGAAACGAACCGGCAGATGGCCCAGTTCGAACGTGAGAAGCTTGCGAACAACCCGGGCATCGATCACTGGACCACTTATGTCGGACAGGGCGCACCGCGCTTTATCTTGTCGTTCGACGTTCAGACGCCGGACGTGACCTTCGGCCAGACGGTCATTGTCACGAAAAGCCTGGAAGTGCGCGACAAGGTGCGGGGGAGCTTCAGAACTACCTCAACAAGACCTTCCCAGGCACCGACGCCTTCGTGAAGCTGCTCGACATCGGCCCGCCGGTCGGCAAGCCAGTACAATACCGGATAAGCGGCCCGGACATCCAGAAGGTCCGCAGCATAGCTCAGGATTTTGCCGGCGTCATGGGCAGCAATCCGTCGCTGACCGGCATCATCTTCGACTGGAACGAGCCGGCGCGCGTCGTCAAGATCGACGTTCTCCAGGATAAGGCACGCCAGCTGGGTGTTTCGTCCGAAGACATCGCCACGGCGCTCAACAGCATCGTCGAAGGATCGAGCTCAACCCAGATCCGGGACGACATCTACCTGATCAATGTGATCGGGCGTGCCCAGACGTCGGAGCGCGGTTCCATCGAAACGCTCCAGAACCTGCAATTGCCGGCCTCGAACGGAAAAGCGGTTCCCCTGTCGGCTGTGGCTACCTTCCGCTACGAGCTGGAGCAGCCGACCATCTGGCGCCGCTCCCGCATCCCGACGATTACGGTCAAGGCCGGCGTGATCGGCGCGATCCAACCGGCAACGGTCGTCACCCAGCTCAATGCCAAGGTCGAGCAGTTCGAGAAGACATTGCCGGTCGGCTATTCCATCGCCGTCGGTGGTGCCGTCGAGGAAAGTGCCAAGGCACAGGGACCGATCGCCGCCGTCGCGCCAATGATGCTGTTCGTGATGGCGACGATCCTGATGATCCAGCTACAGAGCTTCAGCCGGCTGTTCCTGGTCTTTGCGGTCGCGCCCACGGCTTTGATCGGCGTGGTTGCCGCCCTGTTGCTGAGCAATGCGCCGCTCGGCTTCGTTGCGATCCTGGGTGTGCTGGCGCTGATCGGCATCCTGATCCGAAACTCGGTCATCCTCGTGGTGCAGATTGAGCATCTGCGAGAAACGGGGGTCAGTGCATGGCATGCGGTAATCGAGGCAACCGAGCATCGCATGAGGCCGATCTTGCTGACCGCCGCCGCCGCCACGCTCGCCCTGATTCCCATTTCGCGAGAAGTGTTCTGGGGACCGATGGCCTATGCCATGATGGGCGGCATCGTCGTCGGCACCGTCCTGACGCTGTTGTTCCTGCCCGCCCTCTACGTGGCATGGTTCCGGATACCGCGAGAAGAAGCGGTCAAGGAACCGGAAGCATCCGCATAACGCAAGACAACGGGCCTACGCCAAACTTTTTCGGGCGGCGTAGGCCGGCAACCAGTCTTGAAATCATTGCCCATGCGCCAAGGATCGGCCACGGTATTTCGTGGCCGAAAAACGCAACCAGGTAGCGAAAAATCAACTTTACTAATATCGTATTTATTGCAACATTCCCGAATTCGAAAAATCGTTCGGGATGCGAATATGAAACGAGTTGTTGGAATGCTGATCGCTTTCGCCATGTCAGCCAGCGTGGTCGAAGCCGCATCGTGCGAAAGCAATTTCAAGACCACCGGCGTGCCGATGGTCACAGCTGTCAGCTACAAGACCTGGCAGGAACTTCCGAAGGCAAAGGCGGCAACGGTTCTGAAAACGCTTGCCCAAGCTGTTGCGGCAGAGGGATTTTCCGGCATCAAGATCGACAGGGAACTTTCAGCCATCGACGCTTATCAGGAAACTACAGGGTCCGGCAGAATTCAGACCCTCAGAGTGGTCGCGCGCAAAAAGGGCGCTGGAGTGCGCGTCGACGCGATATTCGATATTCAGGCCGGCCAGGTTACATCCAACAATGCGGTCCGAACCGGTCTTTGCAATATCGTGAATTCCGCATCGGGGTGAAAGCCGGACGTTTCCGCTTCCACATCTGGCAAGATGTAAATGAGGCGGAAACGTCGATGAGCCGTCGGTAACTATGCGCTTACCCGATCGTCGCCCAGACGCCCTTGGTCTGGGTGTAGGACGTGAGCGCATCCATGCATTTGTCGCGACCGTTGCCGCTTTCCTTCCAGCCACCGAAGGGAAGCTGCATGTCGCCGGTCATATAGCTGTTGATATAGACCATCCCGGCCTCCACATCGCGAGCGAAACGGTGCGCCTTGCCAAGATCCGAGGTCCAGATGCCGGCGGCGAGACCGAAGCTGGTGTCGTTGGCAATTGAAACCGCCTCCTCAAAGCCATCGAAAGCAATGATGCTGGCGACGGGGCCGAAGATCTCTTCGCGGGCGATGGCCATCTGGTTGTTGACGCCGGTGAAGATCGTCGGCGAAACGAAGGCGCCCTTTTCCAGCCCTGCCGGAATGCCGCCGCCGAGCACGCATTCCGCGCCGGCCTGCTTGCCGATGCCGATATAGTTCAACACTCGCTTCTGCTGGCCGAAATCCACCAGCGGCCCCATGCTGGTATCAGGGTTCAGCGGATCGCCCGGTCGATAGCCCAATTCGGCCTTTTCGCGGAAGATATCGGTGAAGTCCTTGAGGATCTTGCGTTCCACGAGGATGCGCGACCCGGCGCAGCAGACCTCGCCCTGGTTCCCGAAAATGCCCATGGCTGCCCAGGAGGCAGCCGCCTCAAGATCGGCGGCGTCGGCCATGATGACATGCGGAGATTTGCCGCCGCATTCGGTCGAGACTTTCTTGAGGTTCGACTGGCCGGAATAGACCATCATCAACTTGCCGACCTCGACCGAGCCGGTAAACGCGATCTTCTCGACGTCACGATGAAGCGCGAGTGCCTTGCCCGCCTCCGGTCCGAAGCCGTTGACGACGTTGAGCACGCCCTCGGGGCCTCCCGCTTCGACGAAGAGGCGCGCGAGAAGAACAGCCGACAGCGGCGATTGTTCGGCCGGCTTCAGCACCACCGAATTGCCGGCCGACAGCGCGGGCGCGATTTTCCACGAGGTCATCAGCAACGGATAGTTCCAGGGCACGATGCACCCGACGACCCCGAGCGGCTGGCGCAGCACATAGGAAAGGATATCAGGGGACGTGGCGCCCACGCTTCCCTGTACCTTGTCGATGCATTCGGCGGTAAACCGGAAGCAAAGGACTGCCAACGGAATGTCGACGTTCAGCATCTCGCTGATCGGCTTGCCCATGTCCATCGTATCGATCAGGGCAAATTCCTCGCGATGCGCCTCGATGAGATCGGCAAAGCGCAGCATCACAGCCATGCGCTCGCGCGGCGCCTTTCGCGACCAGACACCAGACTTAAAGGCCTTCAGGCCGGATGCGACGGCGCGATCGATATCAGCGGCATCGCCCTGCGCCACTTCGGCGATTGTCGCGCCGTTGGCTGGGTTGATGCTTTCGAACAGCTTGCCGGATCTTGCCGGCAGGAGCGTGCCGTCGATGAACAACCCTCCCTCGGGCTTCAGTTTTTCGGCTTTTTGATGCCATGTCGTATTGATGGAAACAGCGGTCATTTTCGTTCTCCTCAAGCAGCAAGTATTTTCTGGCAGGCACGCTCGGCAAGCATGATCGTCGGCGCGTTGAGATTGCCGGACACCATTTTTGGAATGGCGGAGGCATCGGCGACGTGCAGACCTTCAAGGCCATGTACCTTCATGGTGACGGGATCGGTCACGGCGAGCCTGTCGACGCCCATTCGGCAGGTGCTGGAGGGATGATAGAGCGTCGTCATGTGCCCACGGACATAATCGGCGATCTCGGCATCGGTCTCGCATTCCGCACTCGGCGACAGCTCATAGTCGATGAGCTCCCTCATCGGCGATTGGGCGAGGATATCGCGGTTGATCCGCACGCCGGCGATCATGGTCGCAAGGTCGGTCCCGCCGGGATCGGAGACGAAGTATTTCGGATCGATCGCCGGATGCTCCGTGGGATCGGCCGAGCGCAGCCTGATCTCACCCCGGCTGTTCGGCCGCTGCAGAACGCAATGAGCGGTGATGCCGGAACGGCCGCCGAGAAAACGGGCATAGTCGCGATGCGGGCTGATGGCGCCATAGAGCTGGAGGTCGGGCTCGACGCCTTCTCGGCTGCAGACATGAGCACCCGCCGCCACCCATGGCGAGGTGCGGATGCCGCTTCGATGATCACGCCACTCCGCAAAACTGTCTTCGAGGGTTTCCTCCGTCCACGCCCCGATCCCCATCGGCTCCTTGGCATAGAAGGATATCGGGATATTGAGGTGGTCCTGCAGATCCTTGCCGACGCCGGGGAGATCGTGAACCGGTGTGACGCCAGCCATTTCCAGTTCCGTGGCCGGGCCAATCCCGGACAGCATCATGATCTGGCATGTCCCGATGGCACCGGCCGCCATGACGACCTCGCTCTCCGCATGGGATGTCTCAGGAATACCGTTGACCAGGTAGTTCACGCCGATGACGCGGCCCTTTTCGATGATCAGGCCAGTGACGAGAACGCCTTTTTCAAAGTCAGGTTCGGTCGTTCAAGCACGGGGCGCAGATAGGCCTTGCCGGTCCCCCATCGCTCGCCATTCTTGATCGTGAACTGGAAGAGCCCCGCCCCCTCCTGGCTCTCACCATTGAAGTCCGGGTTGAACGCAAAACCTGCCGCCTGGGCGGCTTCGAGCCAGAGACGCTCGTGCCTATCGACATAGGGCACGTTGGCAACGTGAAGCGGCCCTTCATTGCCGTGATAGGGGTCGGCCTGGAAATCGGCATTGTTCTCGGCCGCAAGGAAGGTCGGAAATACGTCCTTCCACCCCCAACCGATGCAGCCCATCTCCTGCCAGGCGTTATAATCTGACGGCAAGCCGCGTATATAGATCATCGCATTGAGCGCGCCGGACCCACCGACCATTTTGCCGCGCGGCCAGAAGATGCGACGGCCCCGGCAGCCGGGCTGCGGTTCGGTATAGTAGCCCCAGTCGGCGCTCGTGTTGAACATCGTCACCCAGTCGGACGGGATATCGGAGGCAATCGGCGCATCCCGCCCAGCCTCCAGCACCAGAACCTTTCGCTTCGCATCCGCGCTCAGGCGATGGGCCGCCACGCAGCCGGCTGAGCCCGCACCGATAATGATCGTATCGAACATCATCCCGTTCTTTCGTTGGAAAATCGGCACATAGCCATGCGTTGCCCTGGCGCCGGCGAGCGCGACACCAGGGCATTGTCTAAATCAGGCTTTCGCCGATGCCTCGAGCGCTGTCACCAGCGTCACAGGCCCATCCAGGATCGGGCTTGCGATGGCAAAAAACACACCCACCGCATCCGAACCATTGTGGCGATCCATGGCGGCGCGATCCGTGAAGCGTTCATAGGTGGTGAACAGGCACGGATCGTCCTCGCTCTGGGAAATGAAGAAACCGAGAGTTTCCGGCTCATTCATGGCCACATGCGAGGCGACCGCCATCAGGGCGTCGCGCATGGTCGCCTCCTGCCCGGCCTTGACCCGGATGATCGCGCTGATGGTGTGCATCAGAACGACCTCCAGTCGCCGTCTGCCTCAAACGCGCTGGCCGCACGATAGATCGTGCTCTCATCGTAGTCCTTGGCGATCAGCATCAGCCCAACGGGCAACCCGTTGGCGAGGCCGCAGGGTATGGACATGGCCGGATGGCCGGTGACGTCGAACGGGCTGGTGGAAGCGGTCATCTCGAAGGCGCGCTCGATGATCTCGGACAGCGGCGCATCCTTCTCGGGCAGTTTCGTTGCCACGCAAGGCAGGGTCGGCATCAGCAGCAGATCATATTCACCGAAGACCGCGTCATAGGCAGCCTTTGCCGCGATGGCGATGTTGCGGGACTTCGCATAGTAACGGCCACGGTAGTGAGTAAGCCCCCACTGACCAACCAGCATGCACAGCTTGAGGGTCTTCGACAGATCGTCGGCCCGGTTCCGCCAGGACGAATGCGCATCCAGCAGACCGACGTCGTAGAGTCCCTTCCAGTTGAAGCCCATGCCATTGCCGTGCATCATCTGCACCATGAAGCCTTCCAGCGTGATCGGGTTCCAGGCCGCAAGCGCATTGAGATGATCCGGGATCGAGACCTCGGAAATCTCGGCGCCGAGACCGGCCAGACGTTCGGCACCTGCCCGCACCTTGTCGGCAACCGCGTCCTGCATGTTCGGCGCGACAAAGCCTTCCTTCAGCAAGCCGATCTTCAGACCCTTGACGCCCTTGCCCAGGGCCTCGGTATAGGCCGAAACCTTTGGCGCATATTGGCGCGGATCGAAGCCGTCGGCACCGGCAAGCACTTCCAGCAGCAGAGCATTGTCGGCGACCGTCGCGGTCATCGGCCCGGTATGGTCGATGGTCGATTCGATCGGCATGACGCCGGTATAGGGAACGAGACCATGCGTGGCCTTCATGCCGTAAATGCCGCAATAGGAGGACGGAATCCGGATCGAGCCGCCCTGATCGCCGCCGATTGCCATGTCCACTTCGCCGGCCGCCACCAGTGCCGCGCTGCCCGAGGAAGAACCACCAGCCGAATAGCCCATGCGATGCGGGTTATGCACCGGGCCTGGATCGGAGGTATGGCTGCCGCCGGAGAGGCAAAAGTGCTCGCAGACCGCCTTGCCGACGATGGTCGCGCCGGCATCGAGCATGCGCGTAACGATGGTCGCGTCGGCCGCCGGCACGAAGCCTTCTAGCGTAGTGGACCCGTTCATCATCGGAACGCCGGCGAGCGCGACATTGTCCTTGAGGGCGACGGTTCGTCCCTTGAGCTTGCCTTCGGAAGCGCCCTTCACCTCGCTCTTGTAGGCCCAGGCTCCATATTTGTTCTCCTCCAAGCCAGGCTTATAGCCCGGAGTGCGCGGATATTTGGCCGGTGGCAGGGGATTGGGCAGCGAGTCGACCACATCATAGGCATCGAACATGCCGCCCATCAAAGAGTGATAGCTGGCGGCCTCCTCGGCGGACATATTCATGTGCAGGCTGGAGGCCAGCTCGACGACATCGGCGACGGTTGGACGGGTAATGGACATGCGTCATCCTTTCTTGTGAAGACAAGCGTTTCAGGTCGGATTTTCAGTGGGAACAGAGCCGAGGCGGCTCCGGTAAACTAGACGGGGGCCATGCCTACCTCCCCGGACAGGATGGCATCCCGATCGATTTCACCGGTGATGCGTCCCTTCTGGATATGCAGGATCCGGTCGGACAGCGAGGTGATGAATTCGAGGTTCTGCTCGACGACGATCAGCGACAATTTCCAGCGGCTCTTCAGCGCAATCAGCGTCTCGATGATTTCCTCGATGATCGATGGCTGGATACCCTCGGTCGGCTCGTCGAGGAGGATGAGCCTAGGCTTGGTGCACAGGCAGCGGGCAAGCGCCAGAAGCTGTTGTTCACCGCCGGAAAGCGCCCCGCCGCGACGGTCGAGCAGGCGCACGAGACGCGGAAAATCCTGAAGAACGGTATCGATGATCGATCGGTCCTCCTTCCGGGCCGCCACAAGCCCCATCCGCAGATTTTCATAGACGGAAAGCTCCGGAAAGATTTCGCGCCCCTGCGGCACCAGCCCCATGCCGAGCCTCGACCGCTCGAAAGGTTTCATCCCCGTCACGTTGCGGCCCGAGAATTCCACCGTGCCGGCGGTGGCGGGCAGATGCCCCATAAGAGTCCGCATCAGCGTCGTCTTGCCCATGCCGTTATGACCAAGGATGCCGAGATACTCGCCCTCCTCCATGGCCATGTCGACGCCTGCGAGGATCGGAATCCGCCCATAGCCGGATCGCAGGTCCTTCACGTTGAGAAGCTGTGTCATGCGACCACCTTCTTTCCGAGGTAGATGTCCCGAACCCTCTGATCAGCAAGTACGCGGTCGATCGTGTCTTCCACCAGCACCTTGCCCTGGTGAAAGACCGTGACCTTCTTGGCGATCAGCTTGATGAAAGCCATGTCGTGCTCGACGACAATGATGGCGCGCGACTGGTTGATGTCGCGGATGATCTCCGCGGTTCTGAGCGTCTCTTCGTCCGTCATACCAGCGGCGGGCTCGTCGAGCAGGATGAGGTCCGGCTCGGCGGCGAGCACCATGCCGATCTCGACCCATTGGCGCTGGCCGTGCGACAATGTCGCGACGACCCTGTCGGCAAAGTCGCTCAACCGGATCAGGGAAAGCACGCTCTCCACCATCGGCGCGAGCCCCCTCGGGGTCGCTTTTCGGCGGGCCGCCATCCAGATGTTTTCGCGGACGCTCAACCCGTTGAAGACGCTCGGAACCTGCGTCTTGATGCCGATCCCCATGCGGGCGATTTCATGCGGGAGCTTTCCCGCGATCGGCTGCCCCCGGAAGGCGATCGTCCCCGATGTTGGCGTCTGCTGGCCGGTGAGCGACTTGAAGAAAGTGCTCTTTCCGGCTCCGTTCGGGCCGATCAGGCAGCGTAGTTCCATCTCCTCCAGCGTAAAGTTGATGTCGTCATTGGCGACGACGCCGCCGAAGCGCATGGTCAGATTTTCTGTCTTGAGAAGCAAAGTGGGCTCGGGCATGTCACTTGGCTCCCACAGGCTGGGTGGAGGATGCCTGCGCTGGTTTTACCGATCTCGGCTCGATCTTCGGGACGAGACGCAACAGAAGGTCGCGGACGGTCGGCACCAATCCTTTGGGCAGCAGCAGCACGAAGAAAATGAGAACCGCACCCAGAACGAGGTTCGAATTCAGGGCCTGCTGCGAGCCGATGGCGGCAACGGCATATTCAATCAATATGCAGCCGATGATCGGGCCTAGCAGGGTGCCAAGACCGCCGATGGTGATCCAGATGATGATCTCGGCCGACAGCGACAGGCTGAAAATCGTCGGCCCGACGAAGGCGCCCCAATTGACATAGAGGGCGCCAGCCAATCCGGCGACCGCGCCGCCGATCACGAAGGTCACCAGCTTGATCAGCCGGGGATCATATCCCAGCAAGGAGGCGCGGACCTCGTTTTCCCGGACGGCGACCACGACGCGGCCGAATGGGCTCGCCAGAATGAGGCGCAACAGGAGATAGACGGCAATCAGCGCCCCGCCCGTCGCCCACCATGATTGTTCCGGCGACAACGGGGTCGAGGGATCGAAGGGCATGTTGAAGGTCGGCACCGCCGGGATGCCGTTGAAGCCGCCCAGCATCGCCGTCCCGATGTGATACTCGTCTCCCGACGTCGAGTTGATGACATTGAACAGGATCAGCGTCACCGTCAGGGTGATGACCCCGAGATAGACATCGGAGATCCGTCCGTAGAACACGAAGTAGCCGAGCAGCGCCGAAAACACCGCAGGAATGAACACCGCCAGCATGATGCCTTGCGTGGAATCCTGGAAGTTAATGGCGGAGATTGCATAGGCGTACCCGCCCAGCCCGAAGAAGGCCGTCTGGCCAAAAGACAGGATGCCGCCGAAACCCCAGATGAAGGCAAGGCTGAGCGACAGCACCGCCATGGCGGCAAACAGCGTGAACTGCATCAATGTAAAGAGTTCGAGCTGGCCGGGGGGCAATGGCGACGGCGACAATGGCGACGAGAACGGCCAGGGTCTGGGCAATCAGGCGAAGACGCGGCGTCATCAAAGGTTCCCCTTGAAAAAGCGCCCGGAAATGCCCTGGGGCAGCAGCCGGATCAGGATGATGGCGGAAGTGAAGACGATGACTTCGCCATAGACGGGGGTGGTGAGATAGGCGCCGATCTGGTTGATGGCGCCGAACAGGGTCGCTGCCGAAAGCGTCCCGGACAGGATTGCCGCGCCGCCGCCGACAACCGTGATGAAGGCTTTGGCGACATAGGCGCCGCCCATGACCGGCGTAACGCCCGAGACCGGCGCCAGCAGGCCGCCGGCCAGACCGGTAATGGCCGCTCCCGCCGCGAAGGTCGTCATGTAGACGCGGGCCGGATTGACGCCAAGCGTGTTGGCCATGGCCGGGTTCTGCATGGTGGCGCGCGCGATCAGGCCGAACCGTGTGTAGCGCATGACGGCGTAGACCAGCGCCATCATGATGATGGCCATCGCCAGCAGGAACAGCGTGTAGTAGCTCGACCGGTAGGCGCCGATGGAGAAGCCGCCGAGCGGCGTGGGCACGCCCTGGATGGTGTTACCGAAGATCGTCGTGACGATGCCGATGATCAGCAGGCTCAATCCCCAGGTCGCCAGCATGGAATCGACCAGCCGTCCATAGAGGAAACGGATCAGGCAGCGCTCGACGACGAGCCCGACCAGCCCGACGAAAAGCGGTGCTACGACCAGCATCGCGATCCAGATATTGACGCCCGCATTGGCGGAAATAACCGTGGCATAGGCGCCGAGCATGATGAACTCGCCATGCGCCAGATTGATGATCTTCATCATCCCGAAGATGATCGCCAATCCCAGGCATAGGAGGAACAAAGAGGCCGTGCCGTTAATGACGTCGAGCGCCACTATGATGTAGATATCCAAAATCGAGCTCCTTTCTCGCGAAGACTGCGGATTGCGCAGGTGTTGCCGCGCAATCCGCCGGCGGGTTTTAGAAGCTGATGACGTATTGCTTGTTGTCGGCCGGGTTCTTCACCAAATCGCAGACGCTGGCGGTGTCGAGCGGCTTGACGTCCGGGAAGCTCTCGAGAACGCTCCACTTGCGATCCTTGACCTCTGCGAGGAAGGCATTGCGCGTGGTGTGATGGGTGGCGTGATCAAGGGTAGCGGTGCCGGTCGGCCCGGCGAAGGAGAGGCCGGATTCCAGCGCGTCGACGACCTTGGCACGGTCGATGCTGCCGGCCTTGCGCACGCCTTCGGCCCAGAGCTGCGCCCCTTCATAGGTGGCCGCGGCAAGCTCGCTGATATAGGGCGTATCTGGATGGGCCTTCTTGATCTTCTCGACGAAGCTTTTGCTCGCGGGCGTATCGAGTTCCTCGAAATAACCATAGGCGCCCAGGATGTTCTCGCTTTCCGCCGCGTCCAGCGTCGTCGGCTCGTTGACGAGGCCGAAGGTGGTGGAGGCGATCGGGATCTGTCCCTTCATCCCCGCCGAGGTCCACTGCCGATAAAAGGCGGTGTGGTTGCCGCCGACGAGAGCCGACAGGATGAGATCGGGCTTGGCCGCCTGGATCTTGGAAATGGTCGGGCCGAAATTAGTGACATCGAGCGGGAAGAAGTCGATCGAAGCGACCTCGCCGCCATTGTCCTTGACATATTTGGTCATCCACTTCGCGGTGATCTGACCGTAATTGTAGTCGGCGGCGATGATATAGACCTTCTTGCCGGCCTTCTTCATGGCTGCGGGCACCAGTTTTTCGACGGTCTGCGCCGGCGTCGTGCCTGTGCAGAATGTATTGCGGTCGCAGACGCCACCCTCATAAAGCACATTGTAGAAATAGAGTACCTTGAAGCGGTCGAAGGTCGGGCGCACGGCCTCGCGCGAGGCCGAGGTGATCCCGCCATGGACAACCGCAACCTTGTCCTTCAAGGCCAGTTGCTGGGCATATTGCGAATACATCTGGATGTTCGACTGCGTGTCGTAATGCACGATCTTGACCGGCCGGCCAATAAGGCCGCCTGCCGCGTTGATCTCATCGGCCGCCAGTTGAAGCGCATGCACCATCGGTACGCCGGATGCCGCGATCGGGCCGGATTGGTCGTGCAGGCTACCGATCAGGATGGGGTTGTCTGCACCGAGGGCCGAATGACGAAGGATCATGGGGGCGGTGAGAAGCGTGGCGGAGGCGAGTGCGGAGCGATGCAGAAAGCGGCGGCGAGACAGGTGCATAGAAGAGTTCCCCTTGTTGCTTATGGCGGGGATAGTTAAATCCGCAATATTTGAAAAATCAAGTTATTTTATACGCCGGCGAGAATCTTAAAGTCGTAGCCGTCCAGGCGCGCGACATGCACGGGATGGCGCCCGCCGACCACTGCTTTCGGCTCGCTGCCGCGGGCGGTGCGTTGTTGTACGATGCGTCCGTAGAGGCGCGCGAGCTGTCTGGCATCGAATCCACCGGCCTCCTCGACAAGGGCGGCCAGGGAATAGATGCCTTCGTAGCAGGATTGTCCGAAGGCGTTGGCCGGCGGCGGGTTTTCGCCATAGGCCATATGATAGCGCTCCAGGAAGGCGCCGTTGTTACGGGACCTGATCGATGAAAAATAGGCCGAGCTAACGTAGAGATTTTCCGTCTCGTGCGGCGCGAGGCCATAGACGATCGTCTCGTCGATTGCCGAGGTGAAGCGCAAGACGCTGGGACCCAGGCCCGCCGCACAAAAGGCCCTGTTGAAAACGATGGCGTCGGAACCGAGGAAGTAGGGAAGGACAACATCCGCGCGCGTCGTCTTGATGCGATCCAGGATTTCATCATAGTCGTGCACGCCGACGGGAACAAAGCCTTCCCCCGTCACGACGCCGCCTGCGCGATGGATAAGTTTCCGCGCGATGGACAGGCTCGAGCGCGGCCAGACGTAATCATTGCCGCACAGAAAATAACGGCGGGCGCCCTTTTTCTCCGAAAGCCAGTTAATCGCCGGAGCGAGGAGTTCGTCGGCCGTTTCTCCGGTGGTCATGACCTGCCGCTCTGGCGCAAAGCCTTCAAATTGCGGGGTATAGACAAACGGCACCGTGTCATTGGTCGCGGCGGCGACGGCCTCGCGTGCGTAGCTCGGCAGCATGCCGATGATTCCATGAACGCCGTCAAAGCGGATAGCGTTCGCGGCCGCACGGCCCGCCGTTTCGCTTGTCTGTCCGGCATCGATAACCGAAAGCTCCACGGGCCGACGCAAGATCCCGCTCGCACGGTTGAGCTCGTCAACCGCCAAGCGACCGCAAGCCTCCGCAGACGGCGCCCATAATCCCGCCGAACCACTTTGTGGAGTGAGCAGACCAAGCCGAATCGTGAGCAAGACCTTTGCCTTTCATCTTCTTCGCTTCGCCAAGGCTTTATGAAAGCAGGAAATGTGCCAACCGTTCCCGACTGGCCTTTTGCACCCTTCGGACTGTCGTCGACCACTGCAAGCGGCCTGATTTGGGCCCCCTGAAGGGCGACGACGCCGATTGTGCACAAAAAATGACGGGGCTCGATGCTCAGTTGTTAAGCATAATGGCCGGTCGACGGCTTGATCATTTGGGCTTGAAAATTTATATGGAAAGGAAAATATTGAAAATGAACATATGCACGCGAGGATCAACCAAGTGCAACTGACGCGCCTCATATGCGGCGTCAACCGCAAGCTCGAACAGGCCATGGAGGCACATCTGAGACCGGTTGGCCTATCCATAGAACAATACAGGATCCTGGAAGCACTCGACGAACATGACGGCATGTCGATGGGAGAGCTGGCAGCCAGGGTTTTCGTCGATTCGCCGACCCTCACCAAGATCATCGACAAAATGGTCGCGTCTTCCGACGTCTATCGCGCTCCCGACGCCAAGGACCGGCGCAAGGTCCTCATTTTCCGCTCTAACAAGGGCAAGGAAATTTTTCTGACACTACAGGGCCTCAGCACGAAGGCCCAGCAAGACGTGATGAACATATTGGGCCAGAAGGAAGCGGCCGATCTTTCCAACCTCCTCTCCGAGGTTTTCCAAAAGCTGGACCAATAGGCGTTGCGCGCCGAAAATACCGCGATGTCTCCGTAAATAGTTTTCAAGCTCTGCCCATTGACAGATAGCCGCCCCGCGGCAATCATTCGTATACAAACGAAGGGCGATTAAGACCCTTGGGAACAGAGCGATGACTATCTTGACAAAGTGCGGCAGCAACTGCTCGGTTTCGCATCGCCTCCCGCCATCTCGGGAGATGACGATCCATTCCATCGCGCTTGCGACGGGAAGGGAGACGTGGTGAAGACTCGTCCGATCGCTCTTGATGTCAATGGGCACCGCCACACGCTCGACCTGTCCCCCGAAACGCCACTCCTCTACATCCTGCGCAACGATCTCGGTCTCAACGGGCCGAAATTCGGATGCGGCCTCGGCGAATGCGGCGCCTGCGCGGTGCTGATCGGCAAGCGTGCCGTGCGCGCCTGTACGATATCGGCCGCCGCCGCCGAAGGACGCGCCATCGTCACCCTCGAGGGTCTCGGCACCGAGGACAGGCTGCATCCGGTGCAGCAGGCCTTCATCGAGAAACAGGCCGCGCAATGCGGTTATTGCCTGAACGGCATGATCATCGCGACCACCGCCCTGCTTCTTCGCAACGCAAATCCGGATGAGACCACCATTCGCTCGGCCCTGAAGCACCATCTCTGTCGCTGCGGCACGCATATCGAGATCCTCGCGGCTGCCCGCCGTGCCAGTGAACTGATGACCGCTCTCCCCTCCTCGGCAATCGTGGAGGATGCACCATGACCGCGCCGCTAGAGACGCCCCGCGCCAGCTATCTGGAAGCGGATGAAATCCTGCTGGTGGTCAAGCCTGGCGACGCGCCCCAGCCCGACATTTTCCTTGCCCTTCATCCCGATGGGACCGCCAGTGCCTTCAACGGCCATGTCGATCTCGGCACCGGCATCCGCACGGCTCTAGCACAGATCGTCGCCGAAGAGCTCGACCTGCCTTTCGAACGAGTCCATATGGTGCTCGGCAGCACGACGGCGGCACCCGATCAGGGCGCGACGATCGCCAGCGAAACGATCCAGGTGACGGCGATCCCGCTGCGCCACGCTGCGGCAACCGCGCGGCGCTGGCTTCTCGATCAGGCCGCCCTCCGATACGGTGTCCCGGCACAGACGCTCTCGATTGAGGAAGGCGTCATTCACCCGGAAACATCGGCCAACTGGTCAGTCACCTTTGGTGAGTTGATCGCCGGGGGCCATGAACGGATCGCCATCGATGTTACCGCGCCGATCAAGCCGGTAGAGAATTACAGGATCGTCGGCAAGCCGCAGCCGCGCAACGACATCGCCGCCAAGGCGACGGGACAGTGGACCTATGTCCATGATGTCCGCGTGCCCGACATGCTGCATGGCCGTGTGGTCCGCCCGCCCTATGTCGGCTTCGACCAAGGCTCGCATGTCGGCCACAGCCTGATCTCAGTCAACGAAGCCTCGATCGCCGATATCCCCGGTCTGGTCGGGGTGGTGGCGATCGGCGATTTCGTCGGAGTCGTCGCTACGCGCGAGGAGAATGCCGCCGAGGCAGCGCGCCGGCTCGAGGTCGTCTGGCGCGATCCGCCGCTCCTGCCCGATCTCAACAATCCGGAACAGGCGCTGCGCGACAATCCGGCCCAAAAGCGCATTCTTGCCGATCAGGGTGATGTCGAACGCGCGCTCGAAGGCGCGTCGCCGCGTTTCGACCGCAGCTACGTCTGGCCCTATCAGATGCACGGCTCCATCGGCCCGTCCTGCGCCGTCGCCGATTGGCGCCCGGAGCGGCTGATCGTCTGGTCGGGAACGCAAAACCCCTATCCGATGCGCCGCGATCTGGCGCTTCTGCTCGACATGCCGGAAGAGGCAGTTCTCGTCGAGCGGCTGGAGGCGGCCGGCTGTTATGGGCGCAATTGCGCCGACGATGTGACCGCCGACGCGGCCCTTTTGTCGCGCGCGGTCGGCCGCCCGGTGCGTGTGCAGCTCACCCGCGAACAGGAGCATGGCTGGGAGCCGAAGGGGGCCGCGCAGGTGATCGACGTGCGCGGCGGGCTCGATCTCGAAGGCGGGCCAGCGGCTTACGATTTCGAGACGCGCTATCCGTCGAACCTGTCGCCGACGCTTGCCCTGATCCTGACCGGCAGAGCCTCGAACGTTGCGACGGTGGCGGAGATGGGCGACCGCACGGCGATCCCGCCCTATGCCTTCAGCAATATGCGTATCGCCGTGCAGGACATGCCGCCGATCGCGCGGGCCTCATGGTTTCGCGGCGTTTCGGCCATGCCGAACAGCTTTGCACATGAAAGCTATATCGACGAGCTCGCCTTCGCGGCCAAGGTCGACCCCGTCGAATACCGGCTGCGCTATCTGAAGGATCCGAGGGCGGTCGATCTGGTCCATGCAGTCACCGAACGTGCCGGCTGGACGCCGCGCACTGCGCCGGGAACGATGGGCGGCGAAGGCGACCTTCTCTATGGCAGGGGTTTTGCTTACGCGCTCTATGTGCACGGCAAGTTCCCAGGAACACCGGCCGCCTGGTCGGCCTGGGTCGCCGATGTCGCCGTCAACCGCAAGACCGGCGAGATCGCGGTCACGCGCGTGACCGTCGGCCAGGATTCCGGCATGATGATCAATCCGGATGGCGTGCGACACCAGATCCACGGCAATGTCATCCAGTCCACCAGCCGCGTGCTGAAGGAGAAGGTCGATTTCTCCAGCACCGCGGTCGAGAGCGCCGAATGGGGCGGCTACCCGATCATCACCTTCCCGGAAGTGCCTGAGATTGATGTCCTCATGTTGCTGCGGCAGGATGAAGAGCCGCGCGGCGCCGGCGAATCCGCCTCGGTCCCGTCGGCCGCTGCCATCGTCAATGCCGTCTTCGACGCCACCGGCATCCGGTTCCGCGAGTTGCCGCTGACGCCGGAGCGCGTGCTCGCCGCGCTTGGCGAAACACATCTAGCACTCGCTCCGCCAGCCCCAGTCAAAAAACCATGGTGGCGGCGTGGATCGACGCTCGCAGGCATGGGCGGCGTTGTCGCAGGCGTGCTTGCCGGCGGCATTCTCGCCGCCTCGCCTTGGCGCGGCGCTTATCCGGAGATCACACGGCCGGACCCCGGCACCTACAGCGCCGCCACGATAGAGCGCGGACGCCTGGCAGCAGCAGCCGGCGCCTGCAATGTCTGTCACACCGGACCAGACGGGACCCCCCTTTGCCGGTGGCCGTGCCTTCGACACGCCGTTCGGCGTGGTCCACGCCACGAATATCACCCCCGACGCTGAAAACGGCATCGGCGCCTGGTCCTATCCGGCTTTCGAACGGGCAATGCGCCAAGGCGTGCGCCGGGATGGAAAGCATCTCTATCCGGTCCATCCTTACCCCTCCTTTGCCGGCGCTACCGACGCGGATCTCCAGGCACTCTATGCGTTCCTGATGACGCAGACACCTTCTGACGCAAAGGCTCCGGAGAATGCCTTGCGCTTCCCCTTCAACATCCGGCCCTTGCTGGCCGGCTGGAATATGCTTTTTGCGGGCGGACGGACGGTGCCGGCGGATGCAACGAAGAGTGAAGGCTGGAACCGTGGCGCCTATCTCGTCGAAACACTCGGCCATTGCGGCGCCTGCCACACGCCGCGCAATGCACTCGGCGCGGAAAAGAAAGGCGACTTCCATCTTGCGGGCGGCCTCGCGGAGGGCTGGGATGCGCCGGCGCTGAACGGTGCCGGTCTCGCCCCCGTCGGCTGGAGCCAGACGGCGCTCTACGACTATCTGCGTACCGGTACGGCCAAGGGCCACGGCAGTGCCGGCGGGCCGATGGGCGCAGTCGTCAAGGCGCTTGCTCCGCTTCCAGACAGCGATATTCAGGCCATGGCGACGTATCTGGCAAGCTTCTCCGGGCAGACTGAAGAGGGTGCTACGGCACATCAGACAACCGCACTCGCCAACACGAAGGCGGCGGAAGCAACGGCGGCACGGATAGCGCCGGTAGGAGCGCGACTGTTCGAGGGTGCCTGTTCAGCCTGTCACACCGAGACTTCACCGCTCGGATCGCTCGCCTTCAATAGCAGCCTGCACGCCGATAGGCCCGACAATGTCCTGCTGACGATGATGCACGGAGCGGAAGCGCCGGCGCTACTTGCCCAGAAGGCGGGCGCAGATGCCGCCGAGATCATGTCCATGCCGGCTTATGGCGAAAGCCTGAGTGATCGCCAGTTGACCGACCTCGCCGCCTATCTGCGCGCCCGCTTTGCCCCCGACAAGCCTGCATGGCAGGATCTTGGCGCTGCGATCGAACGCGCTCGCGCCGTCCAGCCGATGGATTGAAGTGCAATGAATGCGCGACGGCGGAACTGATCGAAGGTTCAGCCGACGAAAGCGCGCTCGATGACGAAGGTCGCCGGCGCATTGTTGGCGCCTTCGATAAGACCGAAGGATTCCAGAACAGCTTTGGTATCCTTCAGCATCGCCGCCGAACCGCAGATCATACCGCGATCCTCATCCGGATTGATGCGCGGCAGGCCGGTCTCTTCAAAGAACTTGCCGCTGGTCAGAAGATCGGTGATCCGGCCCATGCGCGCAAAGGGTTCGCGCGTCGTCGTCGTATGCAGGCGCAGCCGTTCGCCGACGAGCTCGCCGATCAACGGATCATCCTTCAGCGTCTCCACCATCTGCGTAATATAGGTGAGCTCTTCCACGTCACGGCAGGTCTGGATGAGGACGATTTCCTCGAATTTCTCATAGGTTTCCGGATCGCGGATCAGGCTTGCGAAAGGCGCAACGCCGGTGCCGGTCGATAGAAGATAGAGCCGCTTGCCCGGGATCAGCGCATCCAGTACCAGCGTGCCGGTCGGCTTCTTGCGCATCAGCACGGTGTCGCCGGGCACGATTTTCTGCAGATGTTCCGTCAACGGGCCGTCCGGAACCTTAATGGAATAGAATTCGATCTCCTCGTCCCAGAAGGGGCTGGCGATCGAGTAGGCGCGAAAGACCGGCTTTTCGGCATTCGGCAGGCCGATCATGATGAACTCGCCCGAACGGAAACGGAATTCCGCCGGCCGCGTGATGCGGAACTTGAACAGCCGGTCGGTGAAATGCCGGACCTCGGTCACCGTCTGGACAAAGACATTGGCGGGGATCGGAAAGGCCGGCGCGGAACCTGCCTGCTGACCGTCAATGATGACTGCTTCTTCCGTTGACAAGCTCATCCGTCTTCCCTCGCCTTGGTCGCTCATATTCATTTGTACACGAATGAATTTTACTGCGCAATCCATTCCTTGCGCGAACCAGACAATGTTTCGTCATCGCCGACGGCAGAAAGAGGGAATCGAGGGCTTGAGAGCCGCAGTTCAGCAGATTTTTTGCAGCAGCTCGAGGAACATCATCCGCTCACCTGAGGTGAGCGGCGCCAATGTTCCCTCGGTCGCCACAAGCGCCGCGCCAACATTCGCGGCAATGACCGCGAGGCCGTCTTCGGTCAGCGACAACACAACCCGGCGGCCGTCATTCTGGTCCGGCGCGGTCGCGACGAAACCGCGCTTGACCAGGCGATCCACGACCCCTTTGACGGTCGCGACATCCATCGCCGTTTCGCGCCCGAGTTGGTTCTGCGAGCAGGGCTGGATTTCCTTGAGCTTCGAAAGCGCCGACCATTGCGTCGTCGTCAGCTTGTCGCCGATGGCGTTGGTAAAGATTGCCACATGCCGCTGGTTGGCCTGCCGGAGAAAGAACCCGACCTGCCGATCGACATGATATTCGGGCGCGGCGGATTGTCTGTCTTCACGCGATTTCTGCATTTGTCCCGCCCCGGATCTGCGCATATGGTTGCAACATCGATAAGCTGTTCTAGTTTCAAAAGATTAGAGCGTCATTGTGTGTTGATGTAAACGCTCGAGGTCCCAAGCCTCTACTTTGAAGACCGCATTTGTCAACGCCGCAGCTCCTTAAGAACCGGATCAATCGATGGCCGTGACGACGCGCATCTGTTCCGGCGACAGCATTTTTATCAGACCTCCCCGCCGTCGCTTGACAGGACCGATAGACGGGCTGATACTCATTCGCATACAAATGAAAAATGGGAACAATGACGGTCAAATATCTGTCCATGGGCTGATGGCAGCACCACCGGACGAGCGGCCGCGTTAAAATGGAGAGTGCCATGGTCAAGCAACGCGTGGAAAGCGTCGCAAACGGCAAGATACGCTGCGATGCCTGTCCCGTCATGTGCTATATCTCCGATGGTCGCTCCGGCGCCTGCGATCGCTACGCCAATGTCGGCGGCGAGCTGATCCGCGTCGATCCGCTGACGATCATCGAAAACACCATTTCCGAAGGCGGCAATGTCGTGCCGTTCCTGGCCCAGCCGGGCGAGAGCGAATGGGACGGCGACATCGTCCACGCCACCAGAAGCTTCGTCACGGCCGTCGGCGCCGGAACAACCTATCCCGACTACAAGCCGGCACCCTTCATCGTCTCGCAGCAGGAAAACGGCGTCGACATGGTGACCGTCGTCACCGAAGGCATCTTCAGCTATTGCGGCGCCAAGGTGAAGATCGACACCGACCGGTTTCTCGGCTCGGAAACGGCAACCGTGCGGGTCGACGGCGAAGCGATCGGCCATGTCACAACCGGCGAATACGGTTCGCAGATGCTGTCACTCGGTGGCGTGCATCACTTGACTGGCGGCTCCCAAAAGGAAGGCCGCATTACCTGCGACGCCCTATTGAGACTCTGTAATGGCGAATCCGTCGACATGCAGGTCGACGGTGGGGTCAACCTGACCATCAAGGCAGGTGCTGCACCTGTTATCAACGATGTCGAGGAAAGCCGCATGCGCGTCGGCTGCGGCTCGGCGACGATCGGCATGTTCGCCAAGCAGTGGATGGGCCATGTCGATGAGGTCGTCGTCGTCGACGACCATATCACCGGCGTGCTCTCCGAACACCAGGCCGGACGCCTGCTCGATGTGCCGGCCACCGGTATTCGCATCAAAGGCCGGCGCTCGACGCCCGGCCGTTATTTCCAGGTGGCCGAACCCGGCATTGGCTGGGGCGGCACCAACATTTCCGATCCCTTGACCATCCTCGGTGATTTCGACCCCAAGACCGCCTGGCCGGGCATGCGCATGCTGATGGTGTCGACCACCGGCGAGCAGTATGGCTACTATATTCTCGACGACAATCTGCGGCCGGAGCTGCAGATAATCCTCCCAGCAGCCCTGCAGGAATCGGTCGAGATCATCGCCGAAAACTGCGAACCGGCGCTGACCTCGGTCCTCTTCATCGGCGGCGCTGGCGGCAGCCTGCGCGCCGGCGTCACCACGAACCCCGTCCGCCTGACGCGCTCCGTCAAGGAGGCGCTGACCCATGTTTCCTGTGGCGGCGTTCCAGCCTATGTCTGGCCGGGCGGTGGCATCACCGTCATGGCCGACGTCACGCAAATGCCCAGCAACGCCTTCGGCTATGTGCCGACGCCAGCGCTCGTTGCGCCAATCGAATTCACTATGCGGCTCGATGACTACCGCGCGCTCGGCGGCCATATGGAGGCCGTCATGCCGATCGAGCAGGCACTTGAACTGGCCGAGCGCAAGGTCACACCGATCGGTCGTGGCCCGTGGCCGACGGAAAGCCGAAACTTCCGGTGGGGCGCCTGACGGCAAAGGAGCGATAGCATGTCGCGGCCTGTTGCCCGATATCTCGATGGTGGTGATCCGAACGGCCGGCTGCATTTGCAGCACGGGCCGATCGATCTCGTCATCGGCGTCGATGACGGCGGCGCTGCCCACAAGGGCGAAGCCGAACGGCGCGCTCGTGCTTTCGCGGCTGCCATTGCCCGTTTCCAGACTGTCCTCGACGAATTGGTGAGCGAACTGCCCCTGCTCCGCACACCCGCCGAAATTGGCAGCCCGATGCTTACGGGCTCGGTCGCCCGACGCATGGTCGCCGCGGTCCGGCCCTTTGCCGCTGACCATTTCATCACGCCGATGGCCGCCGTCGCCGGTGCCGTTGCCGACGAAATCCTGGCCTCGATGCTGGCAGGCTTCGACAAGGACGACCGCCCTCACCGCGCCTATGTCAACAATGGCGGCGACATTGCCGTCCATCTTGAAGGCGATGCTGAGTATCGTGTCCGTATGGCCCGCGAAGACGGCGCTTCGCTCGGCGATTTCGCGCTGCGTGCCTCCAGTCCCACGCGCGGCATCGCCACCAGCGGACGCGGCGGGCGCAGCCTGTCGATGGGGATTGCCGACTCCGTGACCGTATTGGCGACGAATGCGGCGGCGGCCGACGCGGCGGTCACGCTTGTTGCCAATGCCGTCGATCTCCCCGGCCATGCCGCCATCAGCCGGGCACGCGCCATCGACGTCGTCGACGACAGCGATCTCGGCGAACGCCTGGTTGTCACCGGCTGCGGGCCCCTGACCGATGCGGAAATCGACATGGCGCTTTCCCGTGGCCTTGCCAAAGCGGAGCATTTCATCGCGCTCGGCCTCATCGATCGCGCCGGCCTCTTTCTCGCGAACCAAGGCCTGCTCGCCATGCCGTCCGCAGCTGAGCCACTTTGCAGCCTCATCTCTTTCAATCGATCAATCCATGGAGCGGTTTTCCAATGCCTGACGTCAAGATCCGCAAGTTCCTCACCATCATCGAGGAAATTTATCATGAAGGCGGCAAGCCCGTCGAAAAGCCGCTGAAGCGGGGAGCGATCGTCGCCGTCATCGAAAACCCGTTCGCGGGCAGCTATCATGAGGAAATCACCGGTTTCATGAAGGATCTGGAGCCGCTCGGCCTCGACATGGCAAACCGACTGGTCGCGGCACTCGGCGGCGACCCCACCATTGTCGAGGGATACGGCAAGGGCATCATCGTCGGTCAGGCCGGCGAACTGGAGCATGGCGCGCTTTGGCATGCGCCGGGCGGCTACGCCATGCGCGAAGTGCTGGGCGGCGCCAAGGCGATCGTCCCCTCATCGAAGAAGGTCGGCGGCCCCGGCACGCGGCTCGACGTACCGGTCACCCATATCAACGCCTCCTATGTTCGAAGCCATTTCGACTCCATCGAAGTCGGCGTGCCGGATGGTCCGCGCGCCAACGAGATGGCGGTCGTGCTGGTGATGACCACCGGTCCGCGCGTCCATGCGCGTAGCGGCGGCCTCAAGTCTGAGGACATCAAGGGCGAGGACGGCCTGCGTTGAGCGCCGAGATCCGCAAGATCACCGTCTTCGTCGAGGAGACGCTGAGCGAGATGGGTCAAACCATCTCGCCGCCGACGCGCAAGGCTGCCGCCGTCGCCGTCATCGCCAATCCTTTCGCCGGCCGCTACGTCGAGGACCTGACGCCTCTGATCGAGATCGGCGCGGAACTCGGCGGCCTGCTTGGCCGCAAATGCGTCGAAGCACTCGGGATTTCGCCGGCGCAGGCCGAAAGCTACGGCAAGGCGGCGCTGGTCGGCGAGGATGGCGAGCTGGAACATGCGGCCGCCCTGCTACATCCATCGCTCGGAAAGCCGCTGCGCGAGGCCGTGGAAAAGGGAGCGGCATTGGTGCCCTCCTCGAAGAAGCGCGGCGGCCCCGGCCGGCCTCTCGATATTCCGCTCGGGCACAAGGATGCCGCTTATGTACGGTCGCATTTCGACGGGATGGAAGTGAGCCTCGCTGACGCGCCGCGTCCGGCGGAAATCATGGTGGCCGTCGCTGTCACGGATAGCGGCCGACCGCTTGCCCGTGTCGGCGGGTTGAAGACCTCCGAAGTCGAAGGCAAGGATGGCCTGCGCTAGGGGACGCTCGCGCTTGACAGGCAATCGATCAGGTCCGTAAATTCATTTGTATGCAAACAATAATGGGAACAGTCGTGACTCAGCCTTCTTCGAATGAACCATCGAGCCCGACACTTGAACAATCGCAGGTCGCGGGTATCGATGTCGGCGGCACATTTACCGATCTCGTGCTCTTCGACACGATCTCCGGCAAGGTCCGTCTCGCCAAGACGCCGACCACGCTCGACAATCAGGCTTTCGGCGTCCTCAATGCGCTGGACGCGGCGGAAGCCGATGTCGCGGCGCTCGACCTGATCGTGCACGGTACCACGACCACCACGAATGCCGTCCTCGAACGCAACCTTTGCCGAACGGGCCTGATTACCACCCGTGGCTTTCGCGACGTGCTGGAACTCGGCCGGCGCACGCGCCCGAACCCCTACGGCATGAAGGGCGAGTTTCGCCCGATCATCCCGCGCGACCTAAGGCTCGAGGTTCCCGAGCGCATGGATGCCGCCGGCAACGTGCTGATACCCCTCGACGAAGACGCGCTCCGCATTGCCTTGAAAGCTTTGGTGGATACGAATTGCGAGTCGCTGGTCATCCACTTCCTGCATGCCTATGCCAATCCGGCACATGAATTGCGCGCCGGCGAAATCGCCGCCGAGATCTGGCCGAACGACAACATCACGCTCGGCCATGCGCTTCTGTCCGAAAGCCGCGAGTTCGAGCGCGGCGTGACGGCTGCCGTCAATGCGTCGGTGCAGCCGCTCCTGGCGCGCTATATCGAGCGTCTCGCCGACCAGCTCGCCACCAAAGGCTACAGGCACGACGTTCTCGTCATGAACGGCAATGGCGGCATGGTGTCCGCGCGCCACGTCGCCAAGGAAGCAGCAAAGACGGTGATGTCCGGCCCCGCCTCGGGCGTCATGGCCGCCGCCTATACCGGCCGGCGTGCCGGCATCCCCAACCTTATCACGTATGACATGGGCGGCACATCGACCGACGTCGCGCTGATCCGTAACGCCGAACCGGCGGTCTCCAACGAGATCGAGATCGAATATGCCATGCCGATCCATGTGCCGATGGTCGATGTGCGCACCGTCGGCGCCGGCGGCGGCTCGATCGCCAAGGTCACCGCCGCAGGCCTCCTGCAGGTCGGCCCGGAAAGTGCCGGCGCCATGCCGGGGCCAATCTGCTATGGTCGTGGCGGCACCACGCCGACCATCTCCGACGCCAACCTGCTGCTCGGCCGTCTCAACCCCTCCAGGCTCAACTCGGTTCCCGGCGGCATCTCCATCGACGGCATCCGCGACCTGTTCGAGGAAAAGCTCGGTCGGCCACTCGGGCTTGACGCCACGGCGGCCGCCGCTGCCGTCATCCGTATTGCGAATGCCCGTATGGCCGACGCCGTGCGCATGGTCTCGGTCAGCCTTGGCGAGGATCCGCGCGATTTCGCGCTGTTCTCCTTTGGTGGTGCCGGCCCGCTGCACGCGACTGCGATCGCGCGGGAACTTGGCATTCCAAGGGTGCTGACGCCGTCGCGTCCGGGGATCACCAATGCGCTCGGCTGCGTGGTCGCCGATCTCCGGCACGATTTCGTCAACACGGTCAACCGCCCGCTCGATGTCGCCGATATGGACGCGGTGCACGCGCTCTTCGAAAAGCAGTCGGCGGAAGGACGCCGACTGATCGGCAAGGAGGCGGTCGCCATTCGCGAGATCCGGGAGATTTACTCCGTCGATATGCAGTTCATCGGCCAGACGCATCTGCTGCGGGTGCCGCTGCCGAGCGCAATGCCGACCCGCGCCGAATTGCAGGCTCGGTTCGAGGAGGCCTATTTCAACCGCTTCCATGTCGAGCTTCCGGAGATCCGCGCCAGCCTCGTCAACGTCAACACCTCGGTGATCGGCCGGCGCACGGAGATCGATCTGTCCATGCTGATCGATGCGGCCGGACGTAAGAAAACGCTTACCGAAGCGCAGACCGGCACACGCTCGGTCTGGTTCGACGGTTGGCGGGAAACGCCGATCTACTGGCGCGATCATCTGCCGCTCAAGGCAACGATACCGGGACCGGCGATCATCGAGCAGATGGATACGACTATCATCCTCGAGCCCGGCGACGTCGCCACCCAGGACGACGACGGCAATATCATCATCACGATCGGAGCCGGCCAATGAGCATCGACCCCATCACACTCAGCGTCATCCAATCCGGCCTGCAGCAAGTCTGCGATGAAATGGACCTGACGTTCTCCCGCGCCGCCTTCTCGCCCGTCATCGCCGAGGCCAACGATCGCTCCGACGGCATCTATTCGGCAGAGGACGGCTCGCTGATCGCCCAGGGCGCCGGCGGCCTGCCGGTCTTCGTCGGCACCATGCAATATTCGACGCGTACGCTGATCGAGATGATCGCCTCCGGCAAGGCGGCAGCGCCGAAGCCGGGCGACATCTATATCGTCAACGATCCCTATCTCGGCGGCACGCATCTGATGGACGTGCGCTTTGCCATGCCGGTCTATCGCAACGGCGAGATCTTTTGCTGGCTATCGAACACCGGTCATTGGCCGGATACGGGCGGCGCCGTCCCCGGCGGCTTTTCGGCCTCGGCCACCTCCGTCGAACAGGAAGGCCTGCGCCTGCCACCCGTCCGGCTGTTCAAGGAAGGCAAGCTCGACACCGAGATCTATGCGATCATCTGCTCGAATATCCGCGTTTCCGAGCAGCGCATCGGCGATGTGAAGGCTCAAGCCGCCGCCCTCCTGGTCGGTCAGGAACGGCTGGTGCGCATTCTCGAACGCTATGGCGACGATACCGTCAGCCAAGCGATCGGCGAGCTGCGCCGCCGCGCGGCCGAGCAAATGCGCGCCAATATTCGGCTGATCCCGGAAGGCACCTATCGCTCCGTCGCCTATATCGACAGCGACGGCGTGGTCAACGAACCGCTCGAGATCCGTCTTTCGATCACAGCAACAGGCGACGAGCTTTCCTTCGATTTCGAGGGATCGTCAAAGCCCTGCGCCGGGCCGATGAATTCTGTGCTGGCGACGACGCTATCCTCCGTCTACCTCGCCATGCGCCATATCTTCCCGGATGTTCCGATCAGCGCTGGCGCCTTCGAACCATTGAAGGTGAAGACCCCTGAGGGAACCTTCCTCGATGCCCATTATCCGCGCCCAGTTTCCGGCTGTGCTGCGGAAGTCAGCCAGCGTATCGCCGAAGCGGTGTTTGCGGCGCTGGTCGAAGCGCTGCCGGATAGGGTGACAGCGTCGCCCGCCGGAAGCTCCGGCAATTTCGCCCTCGGCGGACATGATCCGGAGCGCGGGCGCGGCTATGTCATGTACCAGATTTCCGGCGGTGGCTATGGCGGCAACAGCGATCATGACGGGCTCGCCAATGGCTGCTCGACCATCGGCATTTCCAAGGCACCGCCGGTCGAGATCATGGAGCAGCAATTCCCGGTGCTTTATCATCGCTATGCCCTTCGTGAAGGGTCCGGCGGGGCCGGCAAGCATCGCGGCGGCTTCGGCCTCGACTACGAGATCGAACTCAGGCGCGGTGCGGCGACCGCGAGCTTCGTCATGGATCACGGCCGTTTTGGACCGCAGGGCGCGCTTGGTGGCAGCGACGGACGAACCAACAGCGTTACGGTCTGGCGCGACGGCGAAGCGATGACGCCCGAGCATCTGTCGAAAGCGCAGGACATCGCGCTGAAACCCGGCGACCGCGTGCGCGTCGGCACGCCGGGCGGCGGCGGCTACGGCGACCCGTTGACACGCGACCCGCAAGCCGTTGTAGAAGATGTGCGGCTCGGTCGTTATACATCGACCGAAGCGCTCGATCTCTTCGGGGTTGTCTTAACAGTGGATTGCCATACGGATACGAACGCCACCGAACGAGCCCGCGCCAGCCGCAAGGCATAGACTGGCTGCGATTGAGAAAAGAAAGAATTGGGAGACGAGAGCATGAGCCGCGAGATATTCGATTGGGCCGATCCGTTCCGGCTGACGGAACAGTTGAACGATGACGAGCGCATGGTGCTGGACACCGCCCATGCCTATGCGCAGGAGAAGCTGGCGCCTCGCGTGCTCGACGCCTTCCGCCATGAGAAGACCGATCCCTCTATCTTCCGCGAGATGGGCGAGCTTGGCCTGCTCGGGCCGACGATTGCGCCGGAATATGGCGGCGCTGGCCTCGGCTATGTCGCCTATGGCCTGATCGCCCGCGAAGTGGAGCGCGTCGACAGCGGCTATCGCTCGATGATGAGCGTGCAGTCCTCCCTCGTCATGGTACCGATCGATGCCTTCGGGTCCGAGGCGCAGAAGCAGAAATACCTGCCGAAGCTTGCTACCGGCGAATGGATCGGCTGCTTCGGTCTTACCGAACCGAACCACGGCTCCGACCCCGGCTCGATGGCGACGCGGGCCAAGAAGGTGGATGGCGGCTATCACCTCACCGGTGCCAAGACCTGGATCTCCAATGCGCCGATCGCTGATGTCTTCGTCGTCTGGGGCAAGACCGAAGACGGTGTCATCCGTGGCTTCATCCTGGAGAAGGGCTGGAAGGGTCTGTCTGCGCCCGCCATCCACGGCAAAGTCGGCCTGCGCGCCTCGATCACCGGCGAAGTCGTCATGGACAATGTCTTCGTGCCGGAAGAAAACCTGTTGCCCAATGTCTCCGGCCTCAAGGGTCCGTTTACCTGCCTCAACTCCGCCCGCTTCGGCATTGCCTGGGGAGCGCTCGGTGCTGCCGAGGATTGCTATGCCAAGGCGCGGCAATATGTGCTCGACCGCCAGCAGTTCGGCCGGCCGCTTGCCGCCAACCAGCTGATCCAGAAGAAGCTCGCCGACATGGTGACCGAGATCACGCTTGGGCTACAGGGCTGCCTGCGTCTCGGCCGCATGAAGGAAGACGGCCATCCGCCGGTGGAGCTGACCTCGATCCTGAAGCGCAACAGCTGCGGCAAGGCGCTCGATATTGCCCGCGCTGCTCGCGACATGCTTGGCGGCAACGGCATATCCGACGAGTTCGGCATCGCCCGCCATCTGGTCAACCTCGAAGTGGTCAACACCTACGAGGGCACCCATGATATCCACGCCCTCATCCTCGGCCGCGCCATTACCGGCATCGCCGCCTTTTCGAACTGAGGCCGAATAGCCAAAAAGAGAGGTGCTGTCGAACGGCAGCATCTCACGCCGGTCTATTTCTCCGGCGCGCTCGATGATTTGTCATCATGGTAGGTCAAAATACGGCGCAGTAGATAAAGCAGGGCCACTCTTTCAGCCGGATTAAGGTCGGCCATGGTCAGCTCACTGATGAGGTGCGCCGCCGGTATCATCTCCTCCAGCAGGTCCTCCGCAGCCGGCGTCAGGGACATGATGATCTTGCGTCCGTCCTGCTCATCGCCTGAGGTCGTGATCAGGCCCCGCGCGGACAACCGTTCGATGATGCCCCGGATCGTGCCCTGATCGACGGCCGTGGCCTTGACGAGTTCGGTCTGGGAACTCGGCCCATGATCGCGAAGCGCGCAGAGGGTAACGAACTGAACGGAGGTCAGATTGGGGTCGGAGGCGTTGTCCTGGAAGATCGAAAGATGCCGCTGATACACCCTGCGCAGCAGATGGCCCACCTGCTGCGTGACATCATAGTCATCCGTATCCGGCCTATCGTGCTTCACATCAGCCACCCGTTGCCAAGATTAGTGTGTATACGCGAATTTCCATGTTCTCCGAACAATTGGCAAGCTGGAAATGCGGGGTTTTTGCGCAATTTTGCCTAAAAAATACACAGAGAAAGATCTTGCATTTATAGTGAACACACCAGATCATATCGTCAGGCGACAGGCTATGGATCGCGATTGCACGCGCTCGAAATTCGATGCCGCCGATGACGTGCCGTAATAACAAGAATCAAAACAGATCAATCCAGAGAGGACGGAAATGAGAGGACTTTTTGCGATTATGGGTACGGCCCTTTGTCTGGCGGCCGGAACACAGGCGATGGCTGGCGAGATCAAGGTCGGCGAGATCAACAGCTATTCCGCGCTACCCGCATTCACCGATCCCTATAAAAAGGGTTGGCAGCTGGCGCTTGACGAGGTCAATGCGGCCGGTGGCATCAACGGCGACACGCTGGTGATCATTTCCAAGGATGACGGCGGCAAACCCGGCGACGCGCTGACGGCTGCCAACGAGCTGGTCGCAAAGGAAGGGGTGGTGATGATCTCCGGCTCCTTCTTTTCCAATGTCGGCATGGCTGTTGCCGACTTCGCCAAGCAGAAAAAGGTCTTTTACCTGGCGGGCGAACCGCTGACCGACGCAATGATCTGGTCGAAGGGCAACGATTATACCTTCCGCCTGCGTCCGCCGAATTACGTGCAGGCCGCCATGCTCGCGCAGGAAGCCGCCAAGCTGCCGGCGAAGCGCTGGGCGACCATCGCGCCGAACTACGAATACGGTCAAAGCGCCGTGGCGGTGTTCAAGGAACTGCTCCAGAAGGCCCGGCCCGACGTGGAGTTCGTCGGCGAGCAATGGCCGCCGCAGGGCAAAATCGATGCCGGCTCCGTGGCGCAGGCCATCGAGGCCGCCAAGCCGGATGCGATCCTTAACGTCGAGTTCGGTGCCGATCTGGTGAAGCTCGTGCGCGAAGGCACGACCCGCGATCTCTTCAAGGGCCGCTCAGTGGTTTCCTTCCTGACCGGCGAGCCGGAATATCTCGATCCGCTGAAGACCGATACGCCGGAAGGATGGATCGTCACCGGCTACCCTTGGTATTCCGTCGATACACCAGCGCATAAGGCCTTTCTCGACGCTTACCAGAAGCGCTACAACGACTATCCCCGCCTCGGCTCGGTGGTCGGCTATGCGCTGGTCAAGTCGATGGCAGCAATTCTCATCAAGGCCAAGTCGACGGATACGGACGCGCTGATTGCCGCCGCCAAGGGTATTTCGGTCGATACGCCGTTCGGCCCGATCACCTATCGTGCCGCGGATCATCAATCGACGCTCGGCGCCTTCATCGGCAAGACCGCGCTCAAGGATGGAAAAGGCGTGATGGTCGATTTCCAGTACCATAGTGGCAACGACTTCCTGCCGAGCGAGGCCGACGCCGCCAAGCTTCGCCCCTAACAGAGCCGTCGAAGGCCGGCGGTCGCGGCTTCATGCCCTTCCGCCGGCGAAACGGGCATACATTCCGTCATAAAGCATAGCGCCGGCATTCGCTCCGTGGATCGAATGCCACCCTTGTTAAATGGGCAGGGAGCCTCCGTTGGACCTTTATTTTCTGCAGTTCCTGACCGGGCTCTCCAATGCCGCCTCGCTGTTTCTGGTGGCATCCGGGCTATCGCTGATCTTCGGTGTGACCCGCATCGTCAATTTCGCCCATGGCGCCTTTTACATGTTGGGCGCCTATATCGCCTATAGCCTGACGACCCGCTGGGAGAGCGCCTTCGGCTTCTGGGCAGCACTGCTTGTGTCTGCCGCCATTGTCGCTGTCTGCGGTGCTCTGCTGGAAATCCTGCTGCTGCGCCGTATTTACCGTGCTCCCGAACTGTTGCAGCTTCTGGCCACCTTCGGCGTCACGCTCGTCGTCGAGGACGGCGTGCGGCTGATCTGGGGACCGGAAGATCTCGTCGGGCCACGGGCACCGGGATTGTCCGGCGCCGTCCAGATCCTCGGCCGGCCCTTTCCCGCCTATGATCTCGTGCTCATCGCGCTCGGACCCGCCGTTCTCGGCCTGCTGTGGCTGCTGCTTCACCGCTCGCGATGGGGCATTCTGGTGCGTGCCGCCACCCAGGACCGCGACATGGTCAGCGCGCTCGGCGTAAACCAGAAATGGCTTTTCACCGGGGTCTTCGCGCTCGGTGTCTTCCTGGCTGCCTTCGGTGGTGGCCTGCAAATTCCGCGCGATGCCGTCACGCACTTCATGGATCTCTCCGTCATCACCGAAGTGTTCGTCGTTGTGGTGATCGGCGGCCTCGGCAGCATCGGCGGCGTATTCCTGGCCGCCATCGTCGTCTCCGAGCTGAACGCCTTCGGCATCCTGGTGTTTCCGGGCATTTCCCTCGTGCTGATGTTCGTGGTCATGGCGGTCGTCCTTGTCCTGCGTCCCTGGGGCTTCTTCGGCAAGCCGCTGCCGGTGTCCCGCGCAGGCTATGCGGCAAGGACGACGTGGCAACCACTTGGTCCACGCAGCCGGGCCGCCGCCGGCGTGCTGATCCTTGGCGCGGTCCTGTTGCCGCTGGTGCTCGGCAATTACGGCCTCGGTGTCGCCAGCGAAGTCCTGATAGCCGTGATTTTCGCCACCAGTCTGCAGTTCATGATGTCGGTGGGCGGGCTGGACTCCTTCGGCCATGCGGCGAGCCTCGGCCTCGGCGCCTATGGAGCCGCATTGTCGGTCCAGTGGCTCGGCGCGCCAATGGAGCTTGCCCTCATCATCGGACCTGTCGTGGCGGCTGCCATATCGCTGGTCTCGGGGTGGTTCTGCGTCCGGCTGTCCAACATCTATTTCGCCATGCTCACCCTGGCCTTCGCCCAGATTTTCTGGTCGATCGCCTACCAATGGGTCGACGTCACCGGCGGCGACAACGGCATCGTCGGCGTCTGGCCGTCCGACTGGGCAAGCGGAGCCAGGGCCTTCTATTGGCTGGCGCTGGCGGCGGCAGTACTGTCGGTCGGCTGCATCCGGTATCTGACTTTTGCGCCGTTCGGCCATGCCCTGAGAGCCCTTAGGGATTCACCGCAGCGCGCCGCGGCAACCGGCATTCCGCGCCGTACCGTCCAGCATACGGCCTTCGTCGTCTCGGCCTTCTTTGCCGGCCTTGCCGGCTCGCTTCTGGCGTTTCAGAAGGGAAGCATCTTTCCCGACGTGCTCGGTATTCCGATGTCGATCGATGGGCTCGTCATGGTGCTACTCGGTGGCTTCGGCACGGTGTCGGGCGGCATCGTCGGCGCGATCGTCTACAAGACCGCCTCCATCTGGCTGATGAGCAACACCGATCTCTCCCGCATGATCCTCGGTGGCCTTATCATCCTCCTGGTCGTCGCCTTTCCGGAGGGGATCGTCGGAACGCTGGGCCGCATATGGGGAGCCCGCAAGCGGCAACCAGCAATCCTTTCACAGCCGGTCGCCAAAATGGGGGATGCGCCATGAGCCAGCCGCTTCTGTCGGTATCGCATCTGAGCAAGAGCTATCAGGGCGTCAAGGCGGTCACGGACGTCTCCTTTTCGCTTGTTCGTGGCGAGTTGATGGCGCTCATCGGCCCGAACGGTGCTGGAAAAAGCACCTGCTTCAACATGCTAAACGGGCAGATCACACCCGATGCAGGGTCCGTAACCCTCGACGGGCTCAACACATCGGGCCTTTCACCCGCCCGGATCTTCCGCCTCGGCGTCGGCCGGACATTCCAGATTGCGGAAGTCTATCTCTCCATGACGGTTCGCGAGAATGTCCAGGTGGCGATCCTGTCCCATGCCGGACATCTCTCAGGATGGACCGGCTTTTTCGGGCGGCTGGACCGCAAGTTCCGTCGCGAGGCGGAAGAACTGATTGGCCTGATCGGTCTTGGCGACCAGGCCGATCGCCCCTGTCGCGAACTTCCCTATGGCGACGTTAAACGCCTTGAGCTTGCTATTGCGCTGGCGGGCGACCCAAAGCTGTTGCTGATGGATGAGCCGGCCGCCGGAATGGCTCCGCGGGAACGCATCGAGCTGATGAAGCTGACCGCCCGGATTGTCGAGGAAAGACAGATCGGCGTTCTCTTCACCGAGCATGACATGGATATCGTCTTTGAACATGCGTCGCGGATCATTGTGCTCAATCGCGGTGTGATCATCGCGGAAGGATCGCCCGAGGCGATCCGGACCAATGCCGATGTCCAGGCCGTCTATCTCGGCTCCGGCCTGCTTTACGCCAACAGATCGGAGGGCTGATGCTGGAAGTATCGCGTCTCAATAGCTGGTACGGACCCGCGCATATCCTGTTCGACGTGGAGTTGCAGGTCGCCGAGGGCGAGGTCATCGCCCTGCTTGGCCGCAACGGCGCCGGCAAATCGACGACCTTCAAATCGATCATGAGCCTGCTCATGTCGAAACAGGGGGAGGTCCGGTTTCGCGGCGAGGATATTTCCAGGCTCGCTCCATTCGACATCGCACGCAGGGGGCTCGGTTACGTGCCGGAAGACCGGCGCATCTTCACTGGACTGACAGTGGAGGAGAATCTCGAAGTCGGACGGCAGGCGGCGCGCGACCAACACGCGGTGTGGACGCCTGAGCGCATCTACGAGATTTTCCCGAACCTCGCCGACATACGCAAGAGACCGGCCGGCAACATGAGCGGCGGCGAGCAGCAGATGCTGACCATCGGCCGAACCCTGATGGGCAATCCCCATTTGATCCTGCTAGACGAACCATCCGAAGGGCTGGCGCCCAAGATCGTCGAGCAGATGGCGGATGCTATCGTCACGATGAAGCGCGAGGGGCTGTCCATCCTGCTATCGGAACAAAACCTGCATTTTGCCCGACTGATATCCGACCGCGCCTATATTCTGGAAAAAGGCGGGATCCGATATTCCGGCACCATTGCCGAACTTGAAAGCCGCGAGGATATTCGACAGGCCTATCTCGCGATGTAACTGGCGAATATGGGGCGCGTGTTAGGTCAGCCCTTCTCCTCGCCCGTGTATTTCCATACCCGCCTTACTGCACTTCATGCACGTAGCGGTGGCTTCTGGTCGTCGCCCGATGTCGCGCAACAAGAACGGGGACGGCGGACTGATCATAGGCCACCTCGTCGATCGTCAACGCGGCATCCGGCAAGTTGAGCTGCAACAACCGAGCATCTTCTTCCGTCGCAAGCGTTGCCGCGATCTGTTCGCGAACCGCGGAAATGCGAATGCCGTAGCGATCGAGAAGAAACAGATAGAGTAGCGCGGGAATATCCTCTTTTCGTTCGGGGAATCCGGGCAGTAGGTGCGCCGGAAGCGTGATGATCTCGTGCATGACCGGCACTCCGCCGACGCTGCGCAGGCGGTGAAAAGTGATCACCTCCGTCGCGCTTTCCACTTGCAGGCTCGCGCATTCATCCTGGCTGGCCTGACGCTTCTCCAGGGACAGAATTTCCGAGGTGGAATTCTGCAACGAGCCGTCGAGGCCATGAAGACGGAAATACTGAAAGAAGAACCGCAGGCTGTGCTGTGGCGTACGTCCTGTCACGACCGTCCCCGTCTTGCGCCGGCGGCTCAACAACCCCTCATTGGTCAGATCCGCCAAAGCCCGTCGGATGGTGCCGACTGCGACGCCGAACATCTGCGAGAGCGCAATCTCGCTCGGCAGGGTCGTTCCCGCCGGCCATTTGCCCATCATGATCGCTTCCGTGACCTGCCGTTTGACCACCTCGTAAAGCGGCAGGGAAAACTCCGACGCTCGCGATGTGTCTGCTAAAAAATTGGGCATTTCGCGCAATTAATTGCCTCTTATTTGGAGTTGACTCGCGAAAGGCGAGGAAGCATCATTACTATATAGTTTATATGAATACGAGAGCAGAGTAAGTCTCCATTCTGCGCGTCTTTTTCGGAACTCAACGTGAGCAATCAAGCCTTATCACCCCAGTCGATATCATTTGCAAACGCCTTGACGGCAATCGAACGCGATGTCGAAAAAGCGGTCGAGGATCTGGCACGGATGATTGCCATCGACACCTCCTTTCCGCCCGGCACGGGCTACCCCGCCTTTGCGGATCTGATGGAAGACCTGCTGAAGCCACTGGGCTTTCACACCAGACGCGTCACGGTGCCGGATGAGCTATGGCGTGTCGCCAATGGCCCAGCTTGCGGAGAGCGCGTCAATCTGATCGCCGAGCGTCCGGCAAACAAGCCGGTGTGCGGCCTCTACTATCATGTCGATACCGTTCCCGTGGCTCCGGGCTGGCAACGCCATCCGCTGCGGCTGACGCGCGAGGGAGAGCAGCTTTTCGGGCTGGGTGCCGCCGACATGAAGGGCACGATTGCCGCGACATTGCTTGCGCTTCGCGCTGCCGAGGAATGCGGCGTCGAGCTTGCCTACGATCCGATGCTGTTGCTGTGCACGGACGAGGAAGGCGGGCTTTATCCCGGCATCCGTTACCTCGCCGAGCAGGGCATGCTGAAGGGACACATCATCAACTTCAACGGTTCGGCCGCGCCGCGCATCTGGGCCGGCTGCTTCGGTGTCTTTAATCTACAGATCACCATCAAGGGGCATGCCGTTCATGCCGGCGAAGGCAATCGCACCGGTTCGGGCGTCAACGCCATCGAGGGCGCCCTTCCCCTCCTCAATGCATTGCAGGCACTGAAGCCGAAGATCGCCGCTTTCGAGTCCAAGCTGCCTCCACCGCCACATGCGAGCGGCCCGCTACGACCGCAGCTGTCCATATCCGCCGTCAACGGCGGCACGTCCGGCGGACAGGTTGCAGCCGAGATCAAGATTCTCGTCAGCCGCCGCTATGCCCCCGAGGAAAGCTACGAAGCAGCTCGTGCAGAGATCGAGGATCTGGTGCGCGCCTGCGTGGCGCAAACGCCGGGCCTTGAGTTCGACATCGATCTCGTCGGCCATCTGATCCCGACGGCGGATCCGGATGGTCCCCATTGGCCGCGCTGGCAGAAAGCGTTGAGCCTCGGCTTCGGCTATCAGCCCTCCGACTTCAGCAAATGGGGCGCGGCCAGCTGCTCGGATTTCGGTTACGTGCAACAGGCGGGTGTCATGCAGGAGATACTGCTCGGCGGGCTTGGCCGTCCCGAAAGCTGCATCCACAGCCCGGAAGAACACACGACAACGACGGATATCATCGCGCTGGCACAGAGCATTCTCGCCTATCTCGCGCGCGATTTTTCCGCCGATCTCATTCCTGAATACTCCGCGTCAAAATAAGGGGAACACCAGATGCTGAAGTTGAACCGACGTTATTTTCTGGCCGGAACGGCAGCGCTGCTGACAGCACCGTCTCTCGGCCTTGCCCAAACCACCACGCCCGCCAAGGGAGGAACCTTGCGGATCTCCGTCGATCAGGCGGCGAGCGTGATCCATCCGCTTCTGACCCGCGTCAATCCCGAATACATGGTCACCGAGCTGCTCTATAGCAATCTGACCCGGCTGAAGGTCGACATGACCATCGAGCCGGACCTTGCCGAATCCTGGAGCGCCAACGATGCGCTGACCGAATGGACGTTCAAGCTTCGCAGCGGCGTGAAATTCCATGACGGCTCGCCCTTCACCGCCACCGATGTCGTCGAGACCTTCAAGGCGATCCTCAATCCGAACAATGCTTCGCCGGCGCGCAACAATGTCGGCCCGATCGCCGATGTCACGGCTGCCGACCCTCTGACCGCCGTCTTCAAGCTCTCAGGCCCCTATGCCGACTTCCCGGTCGCCATGGCCTATACGGTGGCCCGTATCATTCCCGCCTCGATCGCGACCGGCGATTTCAAGAAGCTGTCGACGACAGCGAACGGTACCGGCCCCTTCAAGCTCGTCTCCTATGAGCCCGATCGCCTGATCGTCGTCGAGCGCAATCCGGACTATTACGATCCGAAGCGCCCCTATCTCGATCGCGTGGAAATCCAGGTCTTCCCGGATACATCCGCGCAAACTTCGGCGCTTCTGGCCGGCGACATCGACATCGTCTCCACGGTCCAGCCCACCGAATATCTGCGCATGAAGGATGCCCAGGGCGTCAATGCGTTGCGCATTCCGTCCGGCCAGTTCTGCAACATCAATTTCGGCTGCGACACCAAGCCCTTCAACGATCCCCGCGTCCGGCGTGCCCTGGCGCTGACGGTCGACCGGCAGGCCATGGTCGATTTCGTCACCGAAGGTTTTGGAACGCCGGGCAACGACACGCCACTGAATTCTTCCTACCACTTCTACACGGACCTGCCGCTACGCCAGGCCAATATCGAGGAAGCAAAGAAGCTGCTCACCGAAGCGGGCTATCCAGACGGGTTCGAAGCCACTCTGATCGCTTCCGACAAGCCGAGCCAGCGGACGCAACTCGCCGTGGCGCTCCGCGAAATGGCCAAGGAAGCCGGCATCCGGATCAATGTCCAGACCATGCCGCACGCCACCTATCTCGATCAGGTCTGGAAGAAGGGCAGCTTCTATGTCGGCTTCTACAACATGCAGCCGACAGCCGATGCCATCTTCAAGCTTCTCTACACCTCCGACGCAGCCTGGAACGAAACGCGCTGGAACAACGCGGCCTTCGACAAGGTCGTCAACGAGGCACGCGGGATCACCGACGAGGCCAAGCGTTCAGCGCTCTATGCGGAGGCACAGAAGCTGATGAACGAGGAAGTGCCCTCCATCATCCCGGTCTTCTTCGACGTCCTGGCGGCCAAGCGCGACTGGGTCTCGGGCTTCGAAGTCCATCCGCGCGCATCCGTCTTCCGCCTCGACTATACCGCCTTGACCGATAAGGCGCCGAAGCGGAGCTGACCTCGCTTAAGCTCGAAGTCGACATAGGCGTTGCGCGTCGTTTTCCGGCGCGCAACACAGCTCAAAGGCCGGCCGCGAGAAATTTGCAGCTGATCATAGGAACACCAGGGAACAAGCCCTTGTCACCGCACTATCTGATCAAGCGACTATTGATGATCGTTTACACGCTCTTCGTCGTGTCGCTCGTCGTCTTCGCCATTACCCAGGTCCTGCCGGCCGATGCCGCCGTGATGATGCTGGGAGAAAACGCCACCGCCGAGGCGCTGGACGCCCTGCGTCAGCAAATGGGGCTGAATGACCCCGTATGGCTGCAATATCTGCACTGGCTGGGTGGCGTCCTGCATGGCGATTTTGGCCATTCGCTGCGCACCGGCCAGCCCATCGGTCCCGTCATGTTCGAAGCCCTGGGACGGTCCCTGCTTCTCGCCTGCCTGTCGATCGGCCTGATGCTGGTGCTGGCCATTCCGCTCGGTGTTATCGCCGCGATGCGGCGCGGCCGTCTGACCGACATGCTGGTGAGCCTTGTGTCCTATGCGGGCGTTTCCCTGCCAGAATTCGTGACGGCAACGGTCGCGGTGCTGGTCGTCTCCGACTGGCTGAAATTACTGCCCGCGACCGGCTACGTGCCGCTCACCGAGAATTTCCTCGACGGCCTCGCGCATCTGGCGCTGCCAGTCTGCGTCATCTCCATCATCCTCATCGCCCACGTCTCGCGCATGGTCCGTTCGGAACTCGTCGATGTCCTGCATACCGACTATATCCGTGCTGCGCGACTGAAGGGTCTTTCCGGTTCACGCGTTCTGTTCGGTCATGCCCTGCGCAACGCGCTGCTACCAACCATCACCGTGGTTGCGCTCGATGTCGGCTATCTGCTCGGCGGCATCATTGTCGTCGAAGAAATCTTCGCCATTCCCGGCATCGGGCGGCAGCTGATCGTCGCCATCCAGACGCGCGACCTGCCCTCCATCCAGGCCGGCGTCCTTCTCATGGCGGCCACCTATTCCATCGTCAATTTCGCAGCCGACCTTCTCTATGCCTGGCTCGACAAGAGGATCCAATATGGTTGATCTTCTCAAGCGGCTGTTGCGCACGCCGCAGGGCGCCACTGGCCTGATCCTCATCATTCTGGTATTCATCGTCGTCGCATTTGGCCCGTGGCTCGCCCCTCGCGATCCGGAAGCCATGTCGATCCTTGCCCGTTACAAGGGACCGAGCATGACATTCCTGCTCGGAACGGATCAATATGGCCGCGATATTCTGAGCCGCCTTCTGATCGGCGCCCGCGCAACGGTAATCACGGCGGTCGTCGCCACGCTCGCCGGAACCTTTGCCGGCGCCCTCATCGGTACGGTGTCGGCCTATCTGGGCGGGCGTGCCGACGAGATGATCATGCGCACGATCGATGCCGTGATGTCGATCCCGAACCTTCTGTTCGCGCTTCTGATCGTCAATCTGCTCGGCTCCGGCAGCGTCAATGCGCTGGTGGCCGTCGCCGTCGCCTTTGCGCCCGGCATGGCGCGCATTACCCGCAGCGTCGCCCTTTCCATCCGCAAGCAGGACTATGTCAGTGCCGCCATCGCTCGCGGCGAAAGCTCGTCCTATATCATCCTGCGCGAAATGCTGCCCAACGTCATCGCCCCGATCATCGTCGAGACGACCATCCGCATTTCCTTCGCCGTCATGCTGTTCGCGACACTGAGCTTCCTCGGTCTCGGCGCGCAGCCGCCGGCAACCGAATGGGGACTGATGATCTCCGAAGCGCGCCAATACATGCATATCAGCGCCGGCATCTTGATCTGGCCGAGCCTGGCAATCGCAATCGTTGCCGTCGGCTTCAACCTGCTCGGCGATGGCCTGCGCGATGCCCTCAACCCGCGCACGGGAGGCTGAGATGAGTGAACCTGCACAGAACAGTGTTCTCCAGATCCGCAACTATTCGCTCGATTATCTGACAGTGAACGGTGTCTTCCACGCATTGAAGAACATCGATCTGGAGATCGGTGCCGGAGAAATACTCGGCCTTGTCGGCGAATCCGGTTCCGGAAAAACGTCGCTCGCCTGGTCGATCATGCGCTATCTGCCGGACAACGCCCGCGAAGTTGGCGGCGCCATCCGGCTGCAGGGCGAAGACCTCGCGGCGAAATCGCCGGCCGAAATCGGCCGCATGCGCGGCAAGCATATCAGCATGGTATTCCAGGACCCCGGCACCTCGCTCAACCCTACCCTTTCGCTCGGCACGCAGCTGACGGAGGCGCTAAGGCGCCATCGCGGACTTACGAAGAGACAGGCATGGAGCGAAGGCGAGGCTATGCTCGCCCGCGTCGGCCTGAAGAGCCCGGCGCAGATGATGCAACGCATGCCGCATGAGGCATCGGGCGGCGAGAAGCAGCGCGTCGTCATCGCGACGGCCTTTGCCTGCAATCCGCAATGCATCATCTTCGATGAGCCGACGACGGCGCTGGATGTTATCACCTCACGGCAGATCCTCGATCTGTTTCTCGATCTTCAGGCAGAGACCGGCGTCGCCTCGCTCTATATCTCACACGATCTGGCGCTGCTGTCCCGGACGGCCAAGCGCGTTGCGGTCATGCGGCGCGGCGAGATCGTCGAGCAGGGCGCCATTGACGATATCTTCAGGGCACCGCGCCAGAATTACACCAGAGAGCTGCTTGCCGCCGTGCCCCGGCCCGCCAACCGGCTGGTCGAGACGCGCCCCTCTTATCAGACCAAGCCGCTGATGGAGGTCGAGAATGTCAGCGTGCATTATGGCCGCAAGCCGTTTCTTTCGGCCTTGACGGGCCGCGCCTTCAAGCGCTTCACCGGCAATCGCGCCATCAGTCTCACTGTGCAGCCGGGCGAAATCCTCGGCATCGTCGGGGAATCCGGTTCGGGCAAGTCGACGCTAGCCAAGGCGATGACCGGGCTCAACCCTTTTGAGGGAAGGATGACCTTCGCCGGGCGGACGATCACCGGGCTTGCCGATATGGACCGGAGCTATCGGAGGGATGTCCAGCTGATCTTCCAGCACCCCGACGCATCGCTCAATCCCCGGCAGAAGATCCATGAAATCCTGTCACGGCCACTGAAACTCTATGGGGCGGATCAAGGCGGTTCACAATCGCAGCAGATCGGTGACCTGCTGGAACAGGTTCGCCTGCCGCGCACCCATGCCGACCGCTATCCGCATCAGCTCTCAGGTGGAGAGAAACAGCGCGTCGCCATCGCCCGCGCCTTCGCCTCGAAACCGAAGCTCGTCATCTGCGACGAGATCACCTCGGCGCTGGATGTTTCCGTGCAGGCCTCGATCGTGCAGTTGCTGCTGGAATTGCACCGTAAGCACGGCACAGCCTTTCTCTTCATCACCCACGACCTCAATCTCGTTCGCCAGATCGCCCATCGCATCGCCGTGATGTATCGCGGCGACCTTGTCGAGGTCGTACCATCAGACGAAATCGCCAGCCCTGACCGCGCCGCCTATACCCGCCAGCTCATTGCGGCGGTTCCGGCACTCGCGGGCACATCCCTGTAGAATTGCAGATCAAGGAGCATACAATGGACCCGAAATCGCTCGTCGGCAAAATCGACGAGAAGAGCTGCCTCGACTTCCTGTCGAACATGGTGCGCCAGAAGAGCCATTCCCAGACCGACGGCGAGCGCGAACTTGCCCGCATCATGGCCCGCGAGATGGCGGCGATCGGCCTCCAGTCCGAACTGCAGCCTTTCGAGGACGGTCAGCGCTTCAATGCTATCGGGCGCCTGAAGGGATCGGGCGGCGGCAAGAGCCTGCTGTTCAACGGCCATCTCGACACCAATCCGGTCACCGAAGGCTGGACGGTCGATCCCTGGGGCGGACTGGTTGATGACAAGTTCATCTACGGCATCGGCGTCTCCAACATGAAGGCGGGCGATGCGGCCTATTTCTGCGCCGTCAAGACGTTGCTGGACGCCGGCGTGAAACTCAAGGGCGATATCATCCTGACCTATGTGGTCGGTGAATTGCAGGGTGGCGTCGGCACGCTCGCGGCCATCCGCAGCGGCATCAAGGCCGACTATTTCATCAATAGCGAGCCGAGCGACCTTGCAGCCGTGACCATGCACGCGGCAGCACTGAGCTTCGTCATCGAGCTTACCGGCGACACCCGCCATCTCTCCAAGCGCGAGCAATCCGTCGATGCCATCGCCGCCGCCTGCGACATCATCCCGCGCATCAATGCCATGACCTTCAGCGGCGCGAAAAGCGACGTGCATCGCTCGATCAATCGCGGCCATGTCGGCGTCGTCCATGGTGCTCTCGGGCGCGATCTCGAGGAATGGCGTCCGCCGCAGGTCTCCGACTTCGTGCGCATCCGGGGCTCGGCCCGTTACGCGCCCGGCCAGACGCAGGAAGGCGTCCTCGCCGATCTCGCCGGCGAACTCGTCGAGCTCGAAAAGCGTTTTCCGGGGCTGAAGGCCAAGCTGGTTCCCGAGATGATCGAGGGCCGTCCGCTGATGCCGCCTTTCGAGGTATCGCCAACCTCGCGCATCGTCACATCGATCAATGCAGCCTACGAGGCAGTGCGCGGCGAGAAGCAGCCGACCGGTGCGATCACGCCGACCCGCTTTTACGGGACCGATGCCGGGCATCTCTATCACGAACTCGGCATGGAAGGCATCGTCTGTGGCCCGGGCGGGCGCTACAACACCATGCCGGACGAGCGCGTCGACATCGTCGACTATCTCGACATGATCCGCGTCTACATGCTCACCATTCTCGACATCTGCGAGATCGCCTGAGGTCGCATGTTTCCTCGTGACGAATATGACTGGCGGATTGCAAAGGCACATGCCGCCATGGACGCCGCCGCCGTCGATCTCCTTCTGATCGACAGCGGCGAGCTGCTGGCGTGGCTGACGGGCTATACCGTCTCCGAAACCATGTACCGTGCCGCCCTGCTTCCACGCCACGGACAGCCGTGGTTCGTCCTACGCGAACTCGACGAAGCGCCTTGCCGGGAAAAGACCTGGATCACCGATGTCATCGGCTTTGCCGATATCGATGATCCCCATCAGGTCGTGGCGGACAGCATCTGCTCCCACGGCTTCACTGACGCCCGCATCGGCGCTGATATCAATGCCTATAGCTTCAGTGCCCATACAGCCGCGCGGCTCAAGGCATGCCTGCCGCGGGCGGAATTCATCGCCCTTCCCGGCATCAGCGACAGCCTGCGCTGGATCAAATCACCGCGTGAAATCGCGGTTCTGGCGGATGCGTCTGCTATCGCCGACAAGGCCATGCGGGCCATCGCCGAGACAATCCGCCCGGGCATGTCGAGCCGCGATGCGGCAGCCATCGCAGCCGCGACCTTCCTGCGGGAGGGCGCCGATACGGGCGAGACCGGACCGATCGTCAAGGCGAGCGGCAGTCACGAGTTTCTCCATGGCGCGCTCAAGAATGAACTGCTGAGCGAAGGAGACATACTGCACGTCGAGCTGATCCCGCGCATCGGCGGCTACGGCGCACGTCTGATGCGGCCGATCATTATCGGCGAGCCCGCGTCGCGGCTTCGCGATGCGGCGTCCCGCATCGTCACGCTGCAGGATGAGCAGATTGCGGCCATGAAGCCCGGGGTGATGGCACGGGATGTGGACGCCATCGTCCGCAATAGCCTCGTCGCGGAGGGCTGGCGGCCCATCTATAACAACGTCACGGCCTATACGCTTGGCCTCTATACGCGTACGCCACGTACGAGCGACTTTTCCCGCGTGTTCCTGCCGACAGAGAACTGGCCGCTGGAGGACGGAATGGTCTTCCATGTCTATGCCAGCGCCTGCGGCCTTGGTTTCAGCGAAACAGTCGTGGTGACCTCTGACGGCAGCAAAAGGCTGACATCGACTGCCCGGCAGCTCTTAATCTCCGGCTAACCGCCCGATCGCGGCAGCGGCTCTTGCCCCCCGATTGGCCTGATCATCGGGGTAAACATCATCCACCTATACCAAGGTATAATCGCGGTGCACCAACGCCTGATTGACCGTTTATCCCCTCCATGACATCACGGCCATGCCCCACAACACAGTGCGCGGGGTTACCGAAACAACAGATCAAGAAGCCAATGGACAGCTACCCTAGTCGCTGTCCGGTTGCGGCATCAGGCCGTGGCCGGATGGTCATCGCAACAACCTGGACTGCCACCGGCACAATCGGCCGGGCGAGCGTCGGTCGGGCCTAGCCTGTCCGGTTTGCCGCCCGGACCCGCCGTCGGCGGACCGAGGAGGTGAACCATGAACAACATCGTTCTTTTTCGCGGACGCACGTCCGTATCCAAATTTCCAGTTATCCGGGCGCTGCCCGCCAATTCCGGTTCGCCGCGCCCGGTCCTTGTCGCCGTCTGGCATACCAATCCCCTGAGCGGAAAGCTGGAGTGCTTCTGGACAACGCAAGCCCAGTTACCTGTCGAAGAGGATGGTAGTCGACACATCGACAACCATCGGACGGCTTAACGGTCTCCTCCCTCCGTTCGACTGACGCCGCACCGGCGATTGCAGCTTTTATCACGTCGCGCGGGCATATCGCCGACACTCTCTCATTCTTCCATGAGGTCATCACATGGTCTTTCTTTCCAATGATCGCCGGGGGCATAGCGCCGTTGCCGAGCTGGCACGGACCCGCATCCTGCCGAACGGCTACGATCTCGTCGCCTTCGCCTTCGTCGCGGCGCTGGCCGTGCTCGCTGTGCATGGAGCAGCCGAAATGCGGGCGCCGCTGGACGGGTTGGCAAACGCTCCCATCTCGCTCGATCCCCGCGCGGCTGCCGGAATATGCCCTGCGCACGACGCTACGGATGTTCGCCGCAATCGGGGCCTCGCTGATCTTCACCTTCGTTTTCGCAACGCTGGCCGCCAAAAGCCGGCGGGCGGAGATGATCATCATCCCCGCCCTCGATATCCTGCAATCCGTGCCGGTTCTCGGCTTTCTCACCTTCACCGTCACCTTCTTCATGGGGATCTTCCCGGGAAGCCAGCTTGGCGCCGAATGTGCGTCGGTCTTCGCGATCTTCACCAGTCAGGCCTGGAACATGGCCTTTTCCTTCTATCAGTCGCTGCGAACAGTGCCACGCGATCTCGACGAAGTGAGCCGTGGTTTCGGCCTCTCTGCCTGGCAACGGTTCTGGCGGCTGGAGGCACCTTTTTCGGCGCCCGGGCTGATCTGGAACACGATGATGTCGATGTCCGGCGGCTGGTTCTTCGTTGTCGCCTCGGAGGCAATCACCGTCGGCAATGCCACGGTGCAGCTTCCGGGCCTCGGTTCCTGGCTTGCGGTTGCCATCGACAAGCAGGATTTTGCAGCGGTGAGCTGGGCAGTCCTCGCCATGGGCGTCGTCATCGTCCTCTACGACCAGCTCCTGTTCCGACCGATCGTCGCCTGGGCAGACAAGTTCCGCTTCGAGCAGACCGCCGGGCAGGAAAAGCCCCGCTCATGGGTCTATTCCCTGATCCAGCGCACGCGCCTGCTGAAATTCCTGATGGGACCGCTCGCCTGGGTATGGGGCAGGCTGATGCTCGTTCGCTTGCCAGCCATGGCCCGCAAGGCGCCGGTCGCCAAGCGCGACAATGCTATGGCCACACGCTTGTTCGATTATGCCTGGTTCGCCTTGATCACGGGTGTCGGCATCTGGGGCATCTGGACCGCCGTTGCCTATGTGAGCCAGACACTGACGTGGGGTGACGCATGGGAAGCCTTCCAGGGTGGTCTCGTCACTCTCTTGCGCGTGCTCGTGCTGATCGCGGTGGCAAGCGTGATCTGGGTGCCGATCGGTGTCTGGATCGGGCTCCGGCCGGCCGTCGCCGAGCGTGTCCAGCCCGTGGCGCAGTTCCTGGCGGCCTTTCCCGCCAACGTGCTGTTTCCCTTCGCAGTCGTTGCAATCGTCGCCACCGGAGCAAGCCCCGGCATCTGGCTATCGCCGCTGATGGTACTCGGCACGCAATGGTACATCCTCTTCAATGTCATCGCCGGGGCAAGCGCCTTTCCGACTGACCTGAAGGAAGTTGCCTCGGTCTACCAGCTCCGGTCATGGACCTGGTGGCGCCGTGCCATCCTACCGGGGATCTTTCCCTACTACGTCACCGGAGCGCTCACTGCATCGGGCGGCTCATGGAATGCCAGCATCGTCGCAGAAGTGGTGAGCTGGGGTCACACCAAGCTCGAAGCCTTCGGCCTCGGCTCCTACATCGCTAAGGCCACGGAGGCCGGCGACTACCCGCGCGTCATCCTCGGCATTGCGGTCATGTCGCTCTTCGTCACCCTTTTGAACCGAACTCTGTGGCGACCGCTCTACGTCTTCGCCGAACGCCGCCTGCGTCTCAACTAACCATTCCAGTCGGAGTAACACTCATGGAAAACATCATACTCACGAAGACGGCAGGAATTGCCGAAAACACCCCGCTGGTATCCGCCAAGCAGGTCTGCCAGATCTACGACAAGGGCGCATCCGGCTCGCTGGTCGTGCTGGACAATGTCGATCTGGAGCTTCGTTCCGCCGAAATCGTCGGACTGCTTGGGCGCTCCGGTTCCGGCAAGTCGACACTGCTGCGGGCGATCGCTGGCCTAATCCAGCCGAGCAAGGGTGAAGTCACTTTCGAAGGCAAGCCAGTGACCGGTCCGAACTCGGGCGTATCGGTCGTCTTTCAGAGTTTTGCACTCTTCCCCTGGCTATCCGTCCTGCAGAATGTCGAATTGGGCCTCGAGGCCCAGGGCATAGCACCGGGCGAGCGGCGCAAGCGTGCACTTGCCGCCATCGACCTTATCGGTCTCGACGGCTTCGAAAGCGCCTATCCGAAGGAGCTGTCGGGCGGCATGCGCCAGCGCGTTGGCCTTGCACGCGCCCTCGTCGTTCGCCCGAAGGTCCTTTTGATGGACGAGCCTTTCTCGGCGCTCGACGTGCTGACGGCGGAGACGCTGCGCACAGATCTTCTCGATCTGTGGTGCGAAGGCCGGATGCCAATCGAATCCATCCTGATGGTGACGCATAATATCGAAGAGGCCGTGCTGATGTGCGACCGCATCCTGATCTTCGGGTCGAACCCCGGTCGTGTCATCGCCGAAATTCGCGTCGACCTGCCGCAGCCGCGCAACCGTCTCGACCCCACCTTCCGGATGCTGGTCGAAGACATCTATGCAAGGATGACCGCGAAGACCGGCACCACGGCGCGCGATGGGCTCTTCCCGGGCACGGGCATCGCCATGGCCCTGCCGCGGGTATCGACCAACCTGCTGTCCGGCCTGATAGAAACGGTGGCAGCCGAGCCTTACCGGGGACAGGCGGATCTGCCGCCGCTTGCCACGCATCTCCATCTCGACATCGACGATCTCTTCCCGGTCGCCGAAACGCTGCAACTGTTGCGTTTTGCCGATCTGGAAGGCGGCGACATCCGGCTGACGGCTCCGGGCCTGCGCTTCTTCGATAGCGACGTCGACGAACGCAAGCGCCTGTTCGAGCAGCATCTCGCCACCTATGTGCCGCTCGCCGCCCATATCCGCCGTGTCCTCGACGAGCGGCCGACGCATCGCGCGCCGGCCCGACGTTTTCGCGACGAGCTCGAGGATTACATGTCGGAGGACTATGCCGATACCACGCTGAAAGCCGTGACGAACTGGGCTCGTTATGCCGAATATTTCGCTTACGACGAGAATGCTGACCTGTTCACACTCGAAAACCCGAGTTAAGGACCATGCTTGATCATCGCCGACCATTGGCCCACCTCAATGGTCGGCATTGCTCATGGCTTTCCGATCGTGCACCCTGCCGTCGCATGTGCGGCGGCGGATTCGTGTAGGAAGGGTAAGGCGATATGAGGCGCGAGGTCCTGCGATACCTGGTCGAGGCGCCCTTGCTGTGGCTGGGCCTTGCGCTGCTCGCCACCCTGATCTTCGTTGCCGACACGGTGACCAATCTGGAGATCGCCTTTGCGGTGCTCTATGTCTCGGTGATCCTCATCTCCGTGCGCTCCGGCCGGCCCGGGGCCGTCATGATCGTGGGGATCGCCTGTGCCGTCCTCACCATAGCGAGCTACTTTCTGACACGGCACGGAGATTCCCAATCCGGCATGGTGAACGGGGCCATAAGCCTGCTTGCCATCGGCGCGACTACCTATCTGGCGATCAGGATCGAGGCGACCGAGGCAAGAGCTAGACAGGCGCAATCCGAACTCGCGCGGATGTCGCGCATCATGACGATGGGCGAACTCAGCACCTCTATCGCCCATGAAGTCAGCCAGCCGATCACCGCAATCGTGGCCAATGGCAATGCGGCACTCCGCTGGCTGTCGGCAGCACCGCCCGAGCAGGAGGAGGCACGGCGCGCGCTCGACAGGATCGTCAAGGATGCCGGCCGCGCCGGCGAGGTGATTGGCCGCGTCCGCAGTCTGGTTGCGCGAACGGCGCCATCGCGCGACAGGATCGACATTGTTGAAGCGGTCACCGAAGCGCTGGCGCTCGTGCGTGGTGAGATCCGCGAAAACCATATCCTGCTGCGCACCGAACTCGCCAATGATCTACCATCAGTGACAGGCGACCGGGTTCAACTGCAGCAGGTGATCCTGAACTTCGTCATCAATGCCATCGAAGCAATGGCGGGCGTCGATGTGGAGAAGCGCGAGCTGCTGGTCAGCGCCGCCGCCGATGGCAGAAAGATAACGGTCAGCGTGCGCGACACAGGCACGGGCGTGCCGCCTGCCGCTTCCGAGAGGATGTTCGAAACCTTCTTCACGACCAAGACAACAGGAATGGGAATGGGGCTGGCGATCAGCCGGTCGATCGTCGAGGCGCATGGCGGCACGGTCTATACAGCGCCCAACTTCCCGCATGGCGCGGTGTTCGGCTTCATCCTGCCGTCGGTTGCCGGAACGAGAGGATGATCATGCCGGAGCAAAAACCGACCATCTATGTCATCGATGACGATCCGTCCGTCCGGGATGGGCTGGACAGCCTCCTGCGCTCGGTCGGCTACGACGTCAGCAGCTTCGCATCGCCACGGGACTTCCTCAACCATCGACGATCCGATGGCCCCTCCTGCCTTGTCCTCGACGTCAGGATGCCGGATGCAAGTGGCCTGGATTTCCAGGACGAATTGGCAAGGACCGGCAATCCCCTGCCCATCATATTCCTGACCGGCCATGGCGACGTGCCGATGTCGGTCAGGGCGATGAAGGCCGGCGCGGTGGAGTTTCTGCTCAAGCCCTTTCGGGAGCAGGATCTCCTCGACGCCATTCGGCAAGCTTTGGAAAAAGATCGCGTCCGACTTCGCCAGGACGCTGCGACGACCGATCTGCGGGAGCGGTTTGCGACGCTGACAACGCGCGAGCGTGAGGTGATGGCGCTTGTCGCCCTCGGACGCCTCAACAAGCAGATCGCAGCCGAACTCGGCCTGAGCGAAATCACCGTGAAGGTTCATCGCGGCCAGGCGATGCGCAAGATGCAGGCTGGCTCCGTCGCCGACCTCATCAGAATGGCCGATACGCTCGGATAGCCCGCAATGCCGGGGACATCAATCAGTTCAACGTCGTCAAGGCACGATCGAAATCGTGCCTTGACGCTATGCTTTAGCCCGCCGGCTACATTGGTCACGGCGGATGATGCGTGAGCCTTAATTGAGGGCCGGGCAGCCACGTCGATTGGCAAAAACCATACGGTCGGGGCCACCATCATTCCAGCCACGGACGACAATGCGTCGCCCGTTGTTTTCGACCGAATCAATGCGTCGGAAACCTTCCTGGCGGGCGGCGTCCATGAGTTCGCGCCGGCCGCAGCCCCCGCGGTCACGGTCTCTCCGTGGGCCGTCCCAGTTCTGATCCTGCCGGCGATCCCACCTTGGCGGCTGCCTGTATCCGTCGTCATCACCGAAATTCTGCGCCATGGCGGCAGACGGCATCAATTGCGTTGCGGCCAGGCCGGCCAATGCAAGAAAAGAAACTCGTGCAAAACGTCCAAACATCCTTCGCTCCTCACTTTTATATCGATGGCATGATTCGGTGATATTGCATTTTACATGAACGCTATCCGAACAGGCCGTTCATACAATCCCAACGTGATCGCCCCCAAGGCATCGCTTCCACGATGCAGCGCCTCCCCGAGCATAAAACTAGGGTTGCCAGCAGTGAAGGCAAGCACGGGAGCGTGGCCCACCGGGAGAAGCAACGGAATGAAATGAAACAACGTCTCCCCCAAGGGCGGCTTTGCTCTATCCCCACGAAACGTGACGGCGCGCCATCATATCGATTGACGAAATTCCAACCTCGTCTACCATATGTAGTGTTCGAGGTTCTTCCGATTCGCAAGGGTTGGGGGCTAAGACGGGAATACGGTGCGCGACCGCCCATAATGGGCGCCGCAATTCCGGAGCTGCCCCCGCAACTGTAAGCGGCGAGCATCTATCCACCGAAAGCCACTGAAGCATGATGTTTCGGGAAGGTGAGGATTGATGCAACGACCCGCAAGCCAGGAGACCTGCCTCAAACAAAACGTCCACGGGCGGGGTGTCCGGAAGGTCGCGATGTACAGCGGAATGACTCCGTTCGTGCACGCTTCCCCGAGGTCCTGCGATCAGTCAACTTCGGGGTGAAGTCCATGTCGAATTTTTCAAACCAGTCCCTGCGCGAGTAGCCGCACATCCACGTCCGAATCCGGGCGTGTGCTGACCCATCTTCATTTTCTTCGAACGGGCATCGGCGGATGTCTGGACGATATCGTGTGACTTTCAAAGATACGAGGACAATCATGAGCATCACCGTCTACAGCAAGCCCGCCTGCGTCCAATGCACAGCAACAACACGAGCACTCGACCGCCACGGCATCGCATACCGGGTCGTCGATGTTTCCACCGACAATGCCGCTTTCGAACTGGTGCAGGGCCTCGGCTACCGCAAGGTCCCGGTGGTCGTCGCCGGCGAACAGCATTGGGCGGGCTTCCGGCCCGACATGATCAGCGCGCTTGCCTGATGAGACAGCCATCGATGGGGCAGATCGTCTATTTTTCCAGCCGGTCCGAGAACACCCATCGCTTCATCGGCAAGCTTGGCCTGGACGCCGTGCGAATACCGGTTCGTCAGGATGAGCTTTTCCGTGTCCACCAGCCCTTCGTCCTCGTGGTGCCGACCTATAGCGGCGACAGCGGCAAGGGCGCGGTTCCAAAACAGGTGATCCGTTTCCTGAACGAGACGGAGAACCGATCGAACATCCGAGGCGTGATCGCCGCGGGCAACAGCAACTTCGGAGCGACCTTCGGGATCGCCGGCGACATCATCTCCGCCAAATGCCAGGTGCCGTATCTTTACAGGTTCGAGCTGATCGGCACGGAAGAGGACGTCGCCAATGTCAGAGATGGATTGGAACGATTTTGGACACGCTCACGCTCGAACGCCCGGTAAAGGCCACCGAAACGCAACTCGACTATCATGCGCTGAACGCCATGCTGAACCTTTACGACGAGGGTGGCAAAATCCAGCTCGACAAGGACCGGCTGGCGGCAAAGCAGTACTTTCTCCAGCGCGTCAACCAGAACACCGTCTTCTTTCATAACCTCAGGGAGAAGCTCGATTATCTCGTGACCGAGGGCTATTACGAGCGCGAGGTTCTCGACCAATATTCCTTCAACTTCGTGCGCGACCTCTTCGATCACGCCTATGCGAAGAAATTCCGGTTCCCGACATTTCTCGGAGCCTTCAAATATTACACCAGCTATACGCTGAAGACCTTCGACGGGAAGCGCTACCTCGAGCGCTATGAAGACCGCATCTGCATGGTCGCGCTGACCCTGGCGCAAGGCAATGAATCGCTGGCGAAAGACATGGTCGACGAAATCATTGCCGGCCGCTTCCAGCCGGCAACCCCGACCTTCCTCAATGCCGGCAAGAAGCAGCGCGGCGAACTGGTCTCCTGCTTCCTGATGCGCGTCGAGGACAACATGGAGTCCATCGGACGCTCGATCAATTCGGCGCTTCAGCTCTCCAAGCGCGGCGGCGGCGTCGCGCTGTCACTCACCAATATCCGCGAGGCCGGCGCGCCGATCAAGCACATCGAAAACCAGTCATCCGGCATCATTCCGGTGATGAAACTGCTGGAAGACAGCTTCTCCTACGCCAACCAGCTCGGCGCGCGGCAAGGAGCGGGCGCGGTCTATCTGAACGCGCATCACCCCGACATCATGCGGTTCCTCGACACCAAACGCGAGAATGCCGACGAGAAGATCAGGATCAAGACGCTGTCGCTTGGCGTTGTCGTCCCGGACATCACCTTCGAACTCGCGAAGAACAACGAGGACATGTACCTGTTCTCGCCCTACGACGTCGAGCGTGTCTATGGCGTGCCGTTCACGGAAATTTCCGTGACGGAGAAATACCGCGAGATGGTGGCCGACAACCGCATCCGCAAGAAGAAGATCAAGGCGCGCGACTTCTTCCAGGTGATCGCCGAAATCCAGTTCGAGAGCGGCTATCCCTACATCATGTTCGAAGACACGGTGAACCGCGCCAATCCGATCGCCGGGCGCATCACCATGAGCAACCTCTGCTCCGAAATCCTGCAGGTGAGCGAGGCAAGCACCTACATGGACGATCTCTCCTACGAGCATATGGGCAAGGATATTTCCTGCAATCTCGGCTCCCTGAATATCGCTGCTGCCATGGATTCAGACGACTTCGGCAAGACGATCGAGACGGCAATACGGTCGCTAACGGCGGTCTCCGACATGAGCCACATCTCGTCGGTGCCCTCGATCGAAAAGGGCAATGATGAGAGCCATGCGATCGGCCTCGGCCAGATGAACCTGCATGGCTATCTCGCCCGCGAGCGGATTTTCTATGGTTCCGAGGAAGGCGTCGATTTCACCAATATCTATTTCTATACGGTGACCTATCACGCCATCCGCGCCTCCAATCGCCTGGCGGTGGAACGGGCGCGCAGTTTCAAGGGGTTCGAGAATTCGAAATACGCCTCCGGCGACTATTTCGACAAATACACCGAACAGGAATGGAAGCCCGCGACAGAGCGGGTTCGAACACTGTTCGAAACCGCCGGCATAGACATTCCGACGCAGGAAGACTGGCAGGAACTGAAGCAGGCCGTGATGGAAGGCGGTCTCTATAACCAGAACCTGCAGGCGGTGCCGCCGACGGGATCCATCTCCTACATCAACCACTCGACCTCCTCTATCCATCCGATCGTCTCAAAGATCGAAATCCGCAAGGAGGGCACGATCGGCCGCGTCTATTATCCGGCTGCCTTCATGACCAATGACAATCTCGACTACTATCAGGATGCCTACGAAATCGGGCCTGAGAAGATCATCGACACCTATGCGGCGGCCACCCAGCATGTCGATCAGGGGCTATCCTTGACGCTGTTCTTCCGCGACACCGCAACAACCCGCGACATCAACAAGGCGCAGATCTACGCCTGGAAGAAGGGCATCAAGACCATCTACTACATCCGCCTTCGCCAGATGGCGCTGTCCGGCACGGAAGTGCAGGGCTGCGTGTCCTGCGCACTCTGATACCCTGGGGAACAAGATGAACATTCAAGTGAAAACCAACACGCCGAAGCGTTCCAAAGCGGTGCGCGCCATCAACTGGAACCGCATCGATGACGACAAGGATCTGGAAGTCTGGAACCGGCTGACAGGGAACTTCTGGCTGCCGGAAAAAGTGCCGCTTTCCAACGACATCCCTTCCTGGGCGACCCTGAAACCCGAAGAGCAGCAGCTTACCATCCGCGTCTTCACCGGCCTGACGCTTCTCGACACCATCCAGAACGGCGTCGGTTCGGTGACGCTGATGGCGGACGCGGAGACCTCCCATGAAGAGGCGGTGCTGTCGAATATCTCCTTCATGGAGGCGGTGCATGCGCGGTCCTACTCATCGATCTTCTCGACGCTGTGCCTGACGCCGGATGTCGACGACGCCTATCGCTGGTCGGAGGAGAATGAATTCCTGCAGCGGAAATCGGCGCTGATCATGGAGCAATATGCCTCCGGCGACCCGCTGAAGAAGAAGGTCGCCAGCGTCTTTCTCGAAAGCTTCCTTTTCTATTCCGGCTTCTATCTGCCGATGTTCTGGTCAAGCCGGGCGAAGCTGACGAATACCGCCGACATGATCCGCCTGATCATCCGCGATGAAGCCGTGCACGGCTATTACATCGGATACAAGTTCCAGCGGGCGCTCGACCGTGAGCCGGAAGCGCGGCGCCAAGAGATCAAGGATTTTGCCTTCGACCTGCTGCTTGAGCTTTACGACAACGAGGCAAAATACACCGAAGCGCTCTATGACGGCGTCGGTCTGACGGAAGACGTCAAGAAATTCCTGCATTACAATGCCAATAAGGCGCTGATGAATCTCGGCTACGAGGCGTTGTTCCCGCCGGAGGCTTGCAAGGTCAATCCAGCGATCCTGTCGGCACTCTCGCCGAATGCCGACGAGAACCATGACTTCTTCTCAGGCTCGGGATCGTCCTACGTCATCGGCAAGGCAGTGGCAACCGAGGACGAGGATTGGAATTTCTGAGCCGACACCGCCGGTCGTTTCCGAAACCATTCCGTTTTGCGAGCAGCGCTTTTCCCGTTGCCGCATGGATTTGGCCGGTGGTACATCTCGACCGGAATTCGAAGCAGACGAAATGGAAACTATTCAGATGGGCGACCGCACATGAACGATCAGCAGCCCCGCAAGCCGGGTATATTTGGGTGGCTGAACCGTTTCGAACCCCTGGTGCTCGTCATGTTCGCGGCTTTCTCTGGCGGGCTCTTTCTGTTTCTGCAATTGACCGGTGAGGTTCTTGAAGGTTCGACGAGGCGATTTGACGAAAGCATATTGCTGGCGCTTCGCCAGCCGGACAATCTATCGCTTCTATTGGGACCTGCGTGGCTCACCCATGCCTTCAGCGATATCACCAGCCTTGGCGGCACGACGGTCCTCACGCTGTTGACGACACTGGTGACCATCTACCTGCTACTCGATCGCCGCCGCTCGATCGCCATCTTCATCCTCGCCTCGGTGCTGGGCGGATGGCTGCTGAGCACCACGCTGAAGCTAGGCGTTGCAAGGCCAAGGCCGGACATCGTTCCGCATCTGGTCGAGGTTCATGACCTGAGTTTTCCGAGCGGTCACGCGATGGTCTCTGCCGTGACCTACCTGACGCTTGGCGCGCTTCTCTCCCGCACGCAGGCTTACAGGTCGACCCGGATCTTCATGATTGTGGTCGCCATTTTTCTGACGCTTCTGATCGGCACAAGCCGGGTCTTTCTCGGCGTGCATTTCCCGACCGATGTCCTGGGCGGCTGGTGCGCCGGCGCCACATGGGCGCTTGGGTGCTGGATGATCGCCCGCCGCTACATATCGACATCGCCTGAAACGAGAAACCCGGGATAGATGGTTGAACCCACCGGGCATTCAACCAAAACAGGGCGCATCGAATTGCGCCCTGTTTCGTGCCGAATAAGACCAGACTTGCCGGTCTCCTCAATGCCGTTGCGGCCTTGAGGAATGGGCGGGAACCAGCCGCTTGACGGCCGAGCCCGACACGTCCTGTATCTCGACGCTGGTATAGCTCACTCCTTCATAAGTTCCGCTGACGGGGTATTCGAGCGTGGTGCCGTCGGTAAAGACGATATGCACGGTCCCGGTGAAAGGGAGATCCGCCTGCCCCGTATAGGTCACGGCAAGCAGTGTGATCGAGGCGTGAGATGCCAGCGTGCCCGAATAGTTCCAGCTCATCTCATGCGTCGAGGATTCGCTGAAGGATTGCTCCGAACTCGTGCCCACTTCCCATGTGAAGGTCGAATTCACTTCCCCGATGGTCGGCACGCCCACGGTGAGACCGATACTTCCACCTAAGGAAAATGTCTGTCCCGTCGTCCAGGTGCTGGTATCGGTCACCGAGATCGAGCCCGAAAACGTATATTGCTTCTCGTCGGTTCCGTTGTTCGTATAGGTTTCCTTGGAGAGCCGGTCGGGGTTGCAAGGCTGGCCGTTGAGATTGGAATAAGTCACATCATCCAACGTCATTGCTGTGAACGGTCTCTGAAAGTAGAAGCCCAGATTGTCGATATCCAAACCGCTCCGGCCGGTGGCGCCGACGCAGATGCCGCTGCCGACATCGATATGGTATTCCGTCGAGGTTGAGCCGCCTGAATCGAACCTTCCGCCGCTGCTCGTGGTGAAGCGAATGCGGCCAAGGCGCGTTCCCACGCCGTCGCCCCACAGGCTTAACGCGCTGATTGTCTCTTCTTGCGCGAAGCTGTAGGTCTGGTCCGGAGCGTCGGATGCCGTCCCCTGGGTAAAGCTCGTGTCGTCGGAAAACAGCAGATAGATCTGGCGTACAACGGAGCCGTCGACCCATGCACTGATTTCCTTCAACGCTCCGCCCTTCATGACCAGATTGTAGTCGAAGGGATCACCGCCGTCGCCGCCGATGATTCTCAGCGGTGCGCAATATTGCGCCGGGTCACCTCCAGCCCCGACGGGGAATGTGGGATCGATTTTCGAGCTCGATTGTTGCGCGGAAATGTTCATGGCTGCCTCCTGAGGGATTGATTGGACATGACGCCAGCCTGTTCAATTTAAAATTGAATATCCTCAACTCAGGCTGGCAATGGCAGCGTATATAAGCGTGGCGAGATAAACATACGGCAGCTGTCGTATTTCAGCCGCGCCAGTGACTGACCGAAAAACCACTCGACCAATTCACAAAATGAAATGCTCCGCCCCATGATCGCGGCGGCGAACGGGCACCACATTTCCTTCGTCCTGCATTGACGACATGCAGATTCCTGTCTAGTTTTCCCATCATGAAGATCACGATGGTTCTTGCAGTGGTGATAGGGCGCATGGGCGGGATGGTATAACCATCCGGCGAAAGCACCCATGCGCGGTAAACAGGCTCCTGACGGGGCCTTTTTTATGCCCAAAATTCGGGCCGCGCCTCGTCAGATTTCCCTCGACACCCCACGGACAAGACGGTCAAGACCATGACGGATAACAATCCCATTCAGGCTTCGCGTATCCAACCGACAGCCAAGACGACTAGCATCCCGGCTGGTCCGCCTCCCCGACTGACAACCCTCATCTTTCTGTCGGCGCTCTCGGTGCTGCCGGTGAACATGATCCTGCCGTCGCTACCCAGAATTGCTGCTGCGTTCCACGCCGATTACGCGCTCGTCAACCTTTCGGTTGCCGGCTATACGATCGTCACGGCCATGATAGAGATCGTCGCCGGTGCGATGTCGGATCGGTATGGACGCAGGCCGGTCGCTTTGATCGCCGTCTCCATTTTTATCATCGCGTCGATCGGCTGCGCTCTGGCCACCAATATCGGCACCTTCCTCGTTTTTCGGGCGCTGCAAGCCTCGATCGGCGCCTGCTTTTCCGTCGCTCTCGTCGTCGTCAAGGAGACATCTGGCGAACGCGGAGCGGCAAGCAGAATTGGCTATGTCTCCATGGGATGGGCGATTGCGCCCATGGTCGGGCCGATGTTTGGCGGGTTATTGGACGAGTTGTTCGGATGGCGAGCGATCTTCATTGTCCTGGCTATCCTTGGTGCGGCTATCCTCGCTCTGTCCATACGCGAGCTAAGGGAAACCTCCACACACGCATCAAAGCCGAAGGCGAACTATCTCGCCTCCTATGCGCAACTCCTGAGTTCGGCGCGGTTCTGGGCCTATACCCTGTGCATGGCCTGCTCCATGGGAACGCTCTACATTTTCCTCGGAGGAGCACCCTTGGCATTCAGCCAGTCGTTCGGCGGATCAAGCGCGACCCTGGGCTTCTACATGGGAATGGTCCCGGCGGGCTTCATCCTGGGGAGTTATTTGGCCGGCCGCTACGCCTCCCGAAATGCGCTCAGCACCGTCCTCATCGTCGCACGCCTCTTCACATGCATAGGGCTGCTGGCTGGCCTGGTCCTTTCGATGTCGGGTGCCGCCCACATTCTTGCATTCTTTGGACCCTGCATGTTCATCGGCATTGGCAACGGGTTGACCATGCCCGCCGGCAACACCGGCGTGCTGTCCGTGCGCCCCGACCTTGCGGGCACCGCTGCGGGACTGTCCGCAGCCATGAGGCTCGTCGGCGGAGCGCTCATAGGTTCCGTGGCTGGTCTGTTTCTGGCGCGGTCGGGGACAATCCATGCCTTGTTCGTCATGATGCTGATATCGGCATTGCTCGCATTGTTGGCGGCATTTTACGCGGCCTTCGTCGATCGGAGTATGTCCAGGACGGTTTCCTAGCACATGGAACGTCAGGTCACGACCGGCATGTTATAGGAGGTGATGATTTCCACCGCCGACAACATCGCCGGCGCGCTGCGCCCATTTACCTGGCCGCTCATGATGGCGCGAAACGCCGATCGGGCGTCTGTTCGCAAGTCATGATGCAGCACGAAGCCGATCTTGCCGGCGGCGAGCAGCGCACGGTTGTCAGCATCGAGATCATGCGCCACGAAAATGCGGATCGGCCTTCCAGCTGCCTCGAAGGCGGCGAGCACGGCCCTGTTGCCGCCGCCGACGGAATAGACCGCATTGATCGTCGCATCCGCAGCGATGGAGCGCGCCGCAAGCGTTCCCGTCGCGACATCGGTGCCGTGACCTTCGCTGATCTCGGTAACACCGATCTGCGGATAGCGCTCGCGCAACACGCGGCGAAAGCCGATCTCACGCTCCTCCTCACCGCGAAAGCGGCCGCTCGACAGCGTGACGAGAACCCGTGCGTCAGCGCCGTCAAAACTGCTGCCGATGAGATAGGCGGCCGTTTCGCCTGCCGCACGATTGTCGGCACCTGCGTAAGCCGCGCGTGACGAATTCGGCAGGTCCGTCACCAGGGTGACGACCGTGATGCCGGCCTTGGTCGCGCGCTCGACCGCGGCGGCGATTTCCGGAATATCGGGGGCCTTCAAGACGATCCCATGCGTACCCCGCAGCCGGATGCGATCGAGCAATTGCACCAGTTCACTGGGCTTCATCACCTCGGCGAAATGAAAGCGACAGCGGAAGACCATCGGCAGGAAAGTCGCAACCTCCGCTTCGAAGGCTGAACGCACCGCGTTGGAAAAACGCTCTGGCGCCTCCATGACGATATCGATTACCAGCGTCCGGCCGCTGATCCCGGCGCCTGCCTGCTGTTTCTCCAGCTCGGCGATCGCCGCCTTCACCCGCATTTCGGTCTGCCGGCGCACGCCCGGCCGCCCGTTCAGCACTCGGTCGACGGTGGCGGTGCTCAAGCCTGCTTGAAAGGCGATATCCTTGACAAGAAACGGATGCGACATGCTCTTCGTTCTGATGGCTTTTTGATGGATTTACGATCTATAACACGACAATGCCTGCCGTATAGTGCCTTCATCAGAGATGGAGGAACACCTGATGAAAACCGACAATCCGCAGAAGCTGCGCGCCGACCGGGTCTGGCTGACCGAGGATGCCTGCGACCTCGCCGATTTCCGAACTCTGGCGGAAAAGACCACGACCCTTGCCGACTATCCGACCGCCGATAGCGTCGAGAAAAACGTCCTGATCTATGACAGCGCCAAGGTTCTGGCCGCCATTACCAGCCCAGACGGACGGCGTGCCGTGCTCGCCGAGATTTGCGAAGCCTTCGGCGAAGGCCCCGGCGTCGTGGTCTTCAAGCGCGCCTATGAGGATACATCCGTCATCGACCGCGCCAGCGTGATCTTCGACGACATCATCAATGAGCAGCACCGCACGGCGTCCGGCGGCGGCGACCATTTCGCCAAGCCGGGTGCCAACGACCGCATCTGGAATTCGCTGGAAAAACACTGCCTCGCCGATCCAGCCAATTTCGCAGAATATTACGGCAATGCCATTGTCGCGATTGCCAGCGAAGCCTGGCTCGGACCGAGCTACCAGATGACGGCGCAGGTCAACAGGGTCAATCCCGGCGGTGCCGCGCAATCCGCCCACCGCGATTACCATCTCGGCTTCCAGACATCGAAGGTGATCGAGCAGTTTCCGGCTCACGTCCACAAGCTCTCGCCGGTCCTGACGCTGCAAGGCGCGGTTGCCCATTGCGACATGCCGCTCGAAAGTGGGCCGACGCTGTTCCTGCCGCATAGCCAGACCTATGTGCCTGGTTATCTCGCGCTGAAGCGCCAGGAATTCCGCGACTATTTCGATCGTAACCATGTCCAGTTGCCGCTCGAAAAAGGCGATGTCGTCGTCTTCAACCCTGCCCTCTTCCATGCCGCCGGCACCAATCGCTCAGCGAATATCAAGCGCGTGGCGAACCTGCTGCAGGTTTCCTCCGCCTTCGGCCGCGCCATGGAGACGGTCAATCGCGAACGCATGAGCGCCCGCCTGTTCCCGGCACTGAAAGCACTGAAAACGGCGGGCAAACTCTCCGAGGCAGAAGTGTCGAATGCCATCGCGTCGTGCGCCGAGGGCTATTCCTTCCCCACCAACCTCGACCGCGACCCACCCGTCGGCGGTCTTGCCCCAAAGACACAGGCGCAATTGCTGCATGAGGCACTGACGGAAGGCTGGAGCGACGAGGCGTTCACCAAGGCTCTCTCGGAGCAGGCCGGGAAGAAGCTCACCTGACGGCCAAGGATACATCGATCACCCATCAAACCGGAGCCTCTCGCATCGCGAGGGGCTTTGCGCACATCACATCGAACCATTTCCGGGAGGAATAGCATGAGCACAGACCACAGCCGCTTCGACGGCAAAATCGCGATTGTCACCGGCGGCACGCAGGGGCTTGGCGCCACCATTGCCCGCCTCTTTGCCGATCGCGGCGCCAAGGGCATCGTCATCTGCGGCCGCAACGAGGCGAAGGGCAAAGCCAAGGCGGAGGAGATCTCGGCGGCAACCGGGGCAAAGGTCGTCTACGTCAAAGCCGATCTCGGCAATGTCGACGACGCGCGCAATGTCGTCCATGTCTGCGACCAGACTTTCGGCCGCGTCGATGCGCTGGTGAACGCCGCCGCCATAACCGATCGCGGCACGATCCTCGACACCAGCCCCGACCTTTTCGACGCCATGTTCGCCGTCAATGTTCGGGCGCCGTTCTTCCTGATGCAGGAGGCCGTCAAGGTCATGCGGCGCGAGACGATCGAGGGCACGATTGTCAATATCGGCTCGATGTCGGCCAAAGCCGGCCAGCCCTTCATCGCCGCCTATTGTGCCTCCAAGGGTGCGCTGGAAACACTGACGAAGAACACGGCCTACGCGCTCTTGCGCAACCGCATCCGCGTCAACGGCCTCAACATCGGCTGGATGGCCTCCGAAGGCGAGGACCGGATTCAGAGGGAGTATCACAACGCTCCCGCCGACTGGCTGGAAAAGGCGGCTGCCAGCCAGCCGTTCGGCCGGCTGGTCGACCCGCAAGAGGTGGCCCGCGCCTGCGCCTATCTGTCGTCAGCCGAATCCGGCCTGATGACCGGCTCGGTCACCTGCTTCGACCAGTCGATCTGGGGGGCCTACGACGGCTCACCGCACCCGGTCGCCGCCCTCTGAGAAAACGAGAAAGAATGATGCTGACGTTGTGCATTCATCAACGCCAGCACGTCTATTACAGGCTTGTCGCAGGCCTAAACGTTCTCGAGCTCAAGCAATTCGTCCAGCGTCTGGCGCCGGCGGATCAGCCTGTGTTTTCCTTCGTCCAAAAGCACTTCGGGAGCATAGAGCCGGCTATTGTAGTTCGAGGACATCGTCGCCCCATAGGCGCCTGCGCCATGGAACACCAGGAAGTCGCCGACATGGGTTTCCGGCAGATCCCTTTTCTCCACCGTTCCGAATTCCGTCTGCGTGAACACATCGCCCGATTCACACAAAGGGCCGGCAACGACGGTCGGCAGGGTGACGGCCGAGCGATCGCCGGGCGTGGGACCAGGGATGACGGATATATGGTGATAGCTGCCATACATCGCCGGTCTGGCGAGGTCACTGAAACCGGCATCAACCAGCGTGAACAGGTTCTGGCCCATGGTCTTGACCGCCCTCACCTCCGCAAGCAGCACGCCGGAATCCGCCGTGAGGAAGCGTCCAGGCTCGATCTCCAGGCGGATCGGATGCTTGAAGTGCGCCTCGACCTGCCGCCGCGCCTCATCCCAGAGCGAGAAATAATGCGTGGGGTCGATCTCCTCCTCGCCTTCCTTATAAGGAACCGAGAGGCCGCCGCCAGCGGAGATCGCCTCGATGTCGATGCCAAGATCGCGGCAGAAATCGACCATCGCCCCGCAGACACGCTGCAGATGACCGTAATCGACGCCGGAGCCGATATGCATGTGCAGCCCGACAAGCGTCAGGGAATGAGCGCGCACGGCAGAGACTGCCTCGTGCAACTGTTCGAACCAGATGCCGTGCTTGCTGTTTTCGCCGCCGGTGTTGGTCTTGTTGCTGTGGCCGTGTCCAAAACCAGGGTTGACGCGAAGCCAGACCCTGTGGCCGGGAGACCGCTCCCCGAGCTGATGCAGCATGTCGATCGAGCCGATATTGACCTCGATCTTGTCGGCAACGACCCTGTCGAGCATCGCACGATCGAAGACATCGGCGGTGAAGACGATTTCCGCCGTATCGGATGTGCTGCCTACCGCATAGCCCGCTCGCACCGCACGCTCGATCTCGCCGAGCGACACGGCGTCGACGAAAACGCCAGCCTTGTGCATTTCCCTGAGAATATGGATGTTCGAACAGGCCTTTTGCGCAAAGCGGATCACGTCGAAGGCCGATAATTGCTTGATGCGGCGGCGGATGGCTTCAGCGTCGTAGACCCAGAGGGGCGTCCCATATTCGGCGGCGAGCGTGGTCAGGGTGTCGTTGGAAGGGATGGTCATTTTCTCTCGGTCGGTTGGGGCTGAGGCTTGGCAATACGCCGGAACAATAATGCGGGCGGAATGCCGTTGTCACTCTACCCGCTTCGTAATGCAAATCAGAATTTGAGGCGTCGTCGCTTATTTTGCTGCGGCAACGGGGACCTACTCCAGATCCGCAATAATGCTCTTCGCATCATGAAAACCGACATTGAGACGGATCGTCCGGTCGTTGACGCTGAAGCGCGCGAAGACGTTCGCGGCACCCCGGATCAATCGCTCAAGGATATCCCGTTCGTCTCGCGCGAGGAACTCGACAGGCTTTCCGCGCGTGAAACACGGCTCAGTCAATACAACTTAAATTAGCTAAACCCTAGAGCCGCACTGACGTGTTTCGCTCATTCCAAAGCAAGCTGCTTCGGAGAAGTTGCCATGGGCCGTTGCAAGCTTCTGAAAAAGGGAAACCAGCTTTTCAGCATCGGAAGTTGCCCGTGATGATGACGGATTATTTCAATAAAATCTAACGAAATTAATATTATGTCTGAAATTGAACAAGGAAGTCCGCGCGCCCTCTTTTTTATGTTGAATATTGTTATCATGTTTTTTAGAGTATACCAAGCCGGGATACATTAAAATGCAATTTTAGATTGTATATGGAGCCCGACATGGTCGTCAATCCTTCACAATCAATATCGAATGAATAGCTCAAAGCAGTACTCCTCACCTACCCTAAACTATCGGCTGGCGCCCGGCGGGTTACCGATCAGCCGCCGGAATGCGGATCGCCCGCATCCATCCCGTCATCTTCCACGAGGACGACCATGAAATACGAAACGGCCGTCGAGCCTTCCAACGAGAGGCCCGCCGTCTTTACCACGGAGAAACTGCGTTTTGACGTGGATGGACGAACCATTCTTCATCCGCTCGACCTGAGCTTCAGGGCCGGGGAAATCTCGGGGCTGATCGGCCATAATGGCTCGGGGAAATCCACCCTGATCAAGCTGCTGGCCCGGCAGATCCAACCGAGCAGCGGCCGGGTGCTGTTCGACGGCGCACCTGCCGGCTCCTACGATGCGCGCGCCTTCGCCCGCGCCGTCGCCTATCTGCCGCAGGACACAACCTCGGCCGCCGGCATGACCGTTAGGGAATTGGTGGCGTCCGGCCGCTACCCCTGGCACGGGGCGCTCGGCCGCTTTACTGACCTCGACCGGGAAAAGGTCGAGACCGCCCTGCGGCTGACCCATGTCGACACATTGGCCGGCCGTATGGTCGACACGCTGTCCGGCGGCGAGCGCCAGCGGGTGTGGATCGCCATGCTGATCGCGCAGGATAGCCGCTGTCTTCTGCTCGACGAGCCGACCTCCGCTCTCGATATCGCGCACCAGATGGAGGTGCTGGGCCTCGTGCACGAGCTGTGCCGCACCAAAAACCTGAGCGCCATTCTCGTCCTCCATGACATCAATATCGCATCGCGTTTCTGCGATCATCTCTATGCCCTGAAGGCGGGACGGCTGATCGCCGCCGGCCCGTCCGCAAGCCTGATGAAAGCGGAAACTCTCCATGCCATTTACGGCGCGGACATGGGCGTCACCGCCCATCCCGTGCACGGAACCCCGCTCGCCTATGTCATCTGACGGACCTCTCGACATCTTCAGGCTGTCGCGCCGCGACGCATTGATCGCCGCCGCGGCAATGTTTGCCGTTCCACGGATCGGTCACGCGGCATCGCCAATGTCCGGCCCGATCGTCTCGCTGGATTACGGCCTGGCTTCGACCCTTCTGGCGCTCGGGGTGACGCCGGCTGCCATCGTCTCGCTTGCCGATTGGGACAAATGGGTGGTGGAACCGAAAATGCCATCCGGTGTCGTTGATCTCGGGACCGCCTGGGAGATCAATCTTGAAATCCTGGCGAGCCTCAAGCCGGCCCTGATCCTGACGACACCCTATCTGGCGGCTCTCAAATCGCGCCTCGAGCCGATCGCGCCCGTCCTGGAGCTGACGATCTATGCCGAAGGGGGGAGGCGTTGCCCCGCTCCATCGAGGCGACCAAGGTGCTGGCCACGGCGATCGGCCGCGAGCCGCAGGCGGCTGATTTCCTCGCAAGATCGGAGCAGTTCTTCGATGATTGCGCCCGGCGGGTCCGACAGATGTCACCGCCGCCACTGGCGCTCGTCAGTTTCGTCGATCAGCACCATGCCCGCATCTATGGTGGCGCAGGCCTCTACCAGAACGTCATGACCCGGATCGGCCTGAAGAACGCCTGGACGGGCAGCGGCAACTTCTGGGGCTTCGAGACGATCGGCATCGAACAACTGGCATCGCTCGACCAAAACCTGCGGCTGATCGTCTTCGAACCGCTCATTCCCCCCAATATCCTGTCCGGTCTGGAGGAGAGCCCCTTGTGGACCAGCCTGCCCTTCGTCAAAGCCGGGCGGATCTCGGTTCTCCCCGGCTCGCTCATGTTCGGCATGGTGCAGGAGGCGGAGCGCTTCGCCGGCATTCTGCTTGACCATCTCGAGAAGGCGGCCTGATGCGTATCCATTCGGACAATAGCCTCGGCGCACCGGCCGTAGGGATCGGACTTCTGCTGCTCGCCAGCCTGCTCGCCTGGCATCAGGTCTCGCCCGATCTTTCGCGCCTGACAGCGCAGGACGTCGGATATGATCCGCGCCGGATGCTGCTTCTTTACTCAACCCTGCCGAGGATCGTCACCGCGCTAATTTCCGGCGCGGCACTGGCGTTGGCCGGAAGCCTGCTCCAGCAGGTGTTGCGCAACCCGCTTGCCTCACCGACGACGCTCGGCATCTCCGCCGGCGCGAACCTCGCACTCGTCGCCGCTATGCTCGCCTTTCCAGCCCTTGAAGGGTTGAGCCGCGACGCAGTCGCCCTGTTCGGCAGTGCGGCGGCGGCAGCCGTCGTCTTTCTGATCGGCGCGCGGCGCGGTTTCTCGCCTTTCGCGCTGGTACTTGCCGGGTTGATCGTCAGCGTCTGGAGCGGCGCGCTCGCCGCCATCCTCGTCCTGATGAACGACCGCTATCTCTCGGGCCTGTTTATCTGGGGCGCGGGCTCGCTGGCACAGCAGAGCTGGACGGTCCCGATATCGCTGCTTCCAAAGATCGCGGCTCTAGCAATCCTCGCTACCCTGATGGCGCGACCGCTGTCGCTGATGGAACTCGGAGACAGCGGCGCCAGCGGGCTCGGCCTGTCGGTCAAGCGAACGCGCATCGCCGCCGTCTGCATCGCCATCGCGCTCGCCGCAATCGTCACCAGCGCTGTCGGCGTCATCGGCTTCATCGGCCTCATCGCTCCCGGGATTGCCCGCCTTGCCGGCGCACGGCAAATGAAGAGCCAGCTTAGCTGGTCGCCGCTGATCGGCGCCGGGTTGCTGCTTCTGACCGACGAGGCCTTGGCGCTTTGGACCACGACGTCTTCGACCTTTCTGCCGACGGGGGCCGTCACCGCGTTTCTCGGCGCGCCTTTGCTACTGCTGATGCTGCCGCGCCTTCGGATAACACAACGGGGCGAGCCAGCCTCTCCGGAGGCGAGAGGCAGGTTCGAACACGTCTCGCCCGCCCTCATTGCTGCAGCAAGCATCCTTCTCCTCGTCATCGTCGCCGGTGCGATCTTCTTCGGACGCGCGCCGGATGGCGCATGGAATATTCTTGCCTACGTGCATTGGCCGGATGTGCTGCCCTACCGCCTGCCGCGCGTCATCGCCGCCTTTGCCGCCGGCATGATGCTCGCGGCGGTCGGCTCGATCCTGCAGCGCCTCACCGGCAACGAAATGGCAAGTCCGGAAGTTCTGGGCATATCGGCCGGCGCGACCATCGGCGTGACCGCCGCTCTCTTTCTCTTGGCCGCACCCGGCATGGCCGCTCAGCTTGGCTTTGGTGGCCTCGGCGCACTCGCCGTTCTGATCGCCATCTTCATCTTCAGCATGCGGTCCGGTTTTGCGCCGGAGCGTGTCCTGCTGACGGGGATCGCGCTCGGAGCGATGCTGGATGCCTCGATCAGCGTTCTCGCGGCAAGCGGCGATCCCCGCGCCATGACGGTCATGCAGTGGATGAGCGGATCGACCTATCTGGTCGACACGCCGAAGGCGGCCGCGGCCGTGATCGCCGCGATCATCGGACTGACGCTCGCGTTTCTTGCCCGTCGCTGGCTCGACCTGCTACCGCTCGGCCCGCAGGCGGCACAGGCGATCGGCATTCGCGTTAATCTCGCGCGGGGTTGCCTGTTTTCGCTGGCAGCCGCCATGACCGCCGCCGCCACGCTCGTGGTCGGCCCCTTGAGCTTCATCGGCCTGATGGGTCCCCATCTGGCGCGCGAGCTTGGAATGCGGCGCGCCATGCCGCAGCTTGCCGGCGCAGCGCTGGCCGGCGGAGGACTGATGGTGCTTGCCGACTGGTTCGGCAGAATGATCGCCTTTCCCTATCAGATCCCGGCGGGCCTGGTGTCGGCGCTGGTCGGAGCGCCGCTGCTGCTGATCCTGCTCCTTCGAAGAAAGAGAGCATGATGACCAAGGCGTCTCTCTGTCGCGGTTGATGAAGAATCCCACGCAGGTGACGTGCGACCTACTCCTCTGAGCGGCTCGTGTCGTCACGATCGCCTTCGTATCGTCTGGTGAGTGGGAACGGCGGCAACCAGGACTCGCGACGGACGGTCCAGAGTTCGTAGGTTGGCATCAGTTGGTCAGGGGCATCCAGGGACCCCAAGTTCACTTCGATTTCATCTGCCGTGCGTGCGAAAACGGACGAGCCGCAGCGGGGACAGAAAAAATGCCCGGCGTAATCGCGTGTTTCGCCATCAACCGTCACCGCATCCTGGGGGAAGATCGCGGAAGCGTGAAAAAGGGCGCCATGATGCTTGCGGCAGTCGAGACAGTGACAAAGGCCGACCCGATATGGGAGCCCCGACGCCACAATTCGGACGTTGCCGCACAGGCAACCGCCCGTGAATCGCTCCATGCTGCATCTCCTCCAAGATCAAGCGAGCGGCCTATTTAAAACGAACATCACAGTCATTGCAATTTTCCACTGCACGCGGGATGCGTCGTTATTAAGCAGTGGGTCGATAGGGATCTTCGCTTTCAGGCGGATAGAGCCTGGCCGCACTCGACGCGTCGCCCTCTACATAAAGGGCGACGCGTAAATCACATTACCAGCGATATTTGAGCGAAGCGGTGAGGTTGCGCCCCTGGCCCAGGTAGCAATAACCTTCGTTGCACACCGTCAGGCGGCGGTTGGCGATATTGCGGACATCCAGTGATGCGGTCAGGCCTTTGTACTTCTTATCAACAGCCCCAAAATCGTAAGAGAGCGCCGCATCCAGATAGAAGCTTGCATCGTTCTTGTCGGTGTTGGCCGTGCTGGTGTAGGTCTTGCCCGTGTAGCGAATGCCGGTGCCGACCGTGAGGCCGTTTGCAGCCGTATCCTCCTGGAAGGTATAGTTCGACCACAAGCTAACAATATTCTTCGGCGTAACCGCGGGTGCGTTACCGGTGTCGTCGCCGGCAGTGATTTCGGAGTGATTGTAGGCATAGGCCGCAATCACATCCCAACCGTCTGTGACGTTCGCCTTGGCCTCCAGCTCAATACCCCTGTTGGTGACCTCCCCGAGCGAGGCATAGACAAGTGTCAGCGGATCGACCAGGACAGGCTTGTTCTTCTCGACGAGGTTATAGGCAACCGCAGACAGCAGAATGTCGGTGCCCGGCGGCTGATATTTCACACCCAGCTCGTATTGCTCACCCTTCGTGGGATCCAGAATTTGGCCGGAGGCGGATCGCTGTGTGACCGGATCGAAGGAGGTCGAATAGCTGGTGAAGGGCGCAATGCCATTGTCGAAGAGATAAAGCGCACCGGTTTGGACTGAAAATGCGTTCTTGCTGAGGCTGTCGTCGGTGCTTGTTCCGGAGGATACGTAGGTCGTATCTGACGATTGCTTGACCCAGGTCTGACGCCCGCCAAGCGTGAAGCGCCATTTGTCGAGTTCGATCTGATCGAGGGCATAGGCGCCGATCTGCTGCATGCTGGCGCCGACCCGGCTGTAGTTATAATCCGGCGTCGGGCCGGATACCCCATAAGTCGGATTGTCAATATCGAAGTCGTAGGCCGCGCTGGCCGTCGAATCGAACCCATACGCGAAGGAATCGTTCATACGGGTGTAGTCCAAGCCGAACAGCACGGTATGGGCTGCCGGACCGGTATCGAACTTCGATTCAAGCTGGTTGTCGACCTGGAAGACGTTCACTGTATCGCTGATTGCACTCGCGCCGCGATGAGCGACATTACCGGTCCAGCCGTAGACGCCGAGATAGCGCGCTTTCAGATCCAGATGAGAATAGCGCAGATTTTGGCGGAAGGTGAAACCGCCATCAAATTCGTGCTCGAACTGGTAGCCGACCTGCTGCTGGCGGGTCTTCTGATAGTCATAGTCCGGATCGCTCGCGCGCAAATTGAGAACATTGCCATCGGGGCCGGTCAGCGCATCGACATTCGCATCGCCTTCGGTGGACTGTGCCGAGCCGTAGACCGTGAATTTCGTGGCTTCGTCCGGCTTGAAGGTGAAGGACGGCTGTATGAAATAGCGATCATCGGCAATATCGAAATTGGTGTCGCCCTTTCGCGCAAGACCGACGATCCGGTACAGCATGCTGTCATCGTCCTGATTGACCCGGCCACCGAAGTCGAACATCGTCTGGGCGCGGTCCGACGTTCCATAGACGACCCCCACCTCCCGGATCATCTCTTCCGTCGGCAGCTTCGAAATCTTGTTGACGATGCCGCCCGGCGAGCCTGGGCCATACAACACGGATGTCGGCCCCTTGATCACTTCGACCCGGTCGAGCGAATAGGGATCCGTGCGGAACATCCCGTAATTCATATAGGGTTGACGCAGGCCGTCGCGAAAATCACCCGTGGTCGTAACGTCATTGCCGCGGATATTGACCTGATCGAAGCGTGGATCGAAACCATAGGAGCCGGTCTGGACGCCGGCGGAATAGCGCACTGCCTCGATGATGTCCTGAGCGCCGCGCTCTTCCAATTCTTTTTTAGTGATCACGGAAACGGATCGCGGCGTCTCGACCAGCGGCGTGTCGATCTTCGTGGCGCCCTTGCTCTTCTTGGCTGTGACAGTCGTATTGTCGGAGGCATCGCTTGTGCCACCGCTGACGACGATCGGCGCAAGCTGGGTCGCATTGCCCGTGCTGGCGTTGGTTGAGGAATCCTGGGCAGCAGCAGTCCCACTCAATGCAAACACAGTGACAAGCGCTGTCGTCGTGCGCGTCAGATAGAATCTATCTCTATTTAAAATATTGATATCGTTAAATGATTTAAACACCATGACGAACTCTGCCCACCCCGCATTGAAAAGATGGCGCAAACTAGATCGTCATATCGGCCTTCGTCAAGAATACATGATTATAATAGTCATCTTTTTCTTGTTGCTGATTTCGAGTGCGCCGATCCCGCTTAAAAAGGTCCCGGTAGGAAACGAACGGTCTTGCCCGTTTCCGGCCCTGCGGCACAAACATCGGCTTGCCAGGGCATGGTCGAAATAATATGAGAGATTTAATCATATTTTGAGTCGGCCGCGCGTTTCACGGAGGAACCGCTCGGCTCTATCGATCGCTCGACCCTGCGGAGAAAACATGCCCAACCCGTCATCTCCCGCGACAGAGGCGTCGCTTGCGCCCGTGACGATCGCCGACGCCAGCTTTGTCGATCTCAGCTCCGGGCATGCCGGCGAACCCTACCGTATCTTTCTCTACCGCCCCGCCAAAACACCTCCGCCCGAGGGATGGCCTGTCCTGTATCTGACGGATGGCAGCGCCTGCTTCGCAACGACGGTCGATGCCCTGAAGGTGCAAGCCTCCTATCCGAACGGGACCGATGTCTGCGACGGCGTCGTCGTTGCCATCGGCTATCCCACGGATCAACCCTATGATCCGCTGCGGCGTTCCTGGGATTTGAGCCCACCGCCCGGCCGGGTCTACCCACCCTTCTTTCCCGATACACCGGATGTCAGAACAGGCGGCGCGGAGCAGTTCCTGACCTTTATCGAGGAACGATTGAAGCCCTGGGTCGAGGAACAGGTTCCCATCGACCGCTCCCGCCAGACCTTGTTCGGCCATTCCTTCGGCGGGCTGTTCGCCCTCTACGCCCTGTTTTCAAAACCGACCGCCTTCAAGCGATGGGTCGCGGCAAGCCCGGCCATATTCTGGGAAGACGCGGCAATCCTTGCGGCGGAAAAAACGTTCCTGACAGAGCATACCGCCCCCCTCGACATCGAGCTGCATCTTTCCGCCGGCCAATATGAGGGCGAGATGCTGGCGCCCTTTCACAAGGGAACGCCTGAGGAACAGAAGCGGCAGGAACGCGCCAGGGAAACCCGGACGGTGGAATATGCCCAGGAAATGGCCTCGCGACTGGCGGCCTCGGCTGCGCTGCCGGGAAAAGCGACCTTCGAAGAATATGCAGGCGAAAATCACATGTCGGTGCTTCCGGTCGCCTTGAACAGGGCGGCGCAAATTGCGTTCCGAAGAGCGAGCTGACAGCAAAAACGAGGACCTTCCACACGCGAGAGCCATCCTCGGCTTTACAATCCTCAATGACTTTTCGACCTACGGCCAGCAGGCTAGGAAATATCCGCGCTGGGCTCGGACACGGGCGGAGTTGAGGAAGAAGCAAATCATGACGCAAACCATTATCGATCTGTCGGTGCCGATAGCCAACGATATTCCGGCCGATCCCCCGATCCAAATCCCGCATATCGAATATATCGACCACAAGCAGAGCCTTTCGCAGATCCTGCCGTTCTTTCCGGGCCTGGCCGCCGAAGACCTTCCCGACGGCGAAGGCTGGGCGGTCGAGCGCATTACCCTTTCGACCCATAACGGCACCCATCTCGACGCACCCTGGCACTATCACTCCACCATGGATCACGGCCTGCCCGCGCTCAAGATCGATGAGATCCCGCTGGAATGGTGCTTTCAACCGGGCGTCAAGCTGGACTTTCGTCACTTCGAAGACGGCTATGTCGTAACGGCAAAAGATGTCGAAGCCGAATTGGAGCGCATCGGACACACGTTGAAGCCGCTGGAAATCGTCGTCGTCAACACCTCGGCGGGCAAGCGCTTCGGCCAGGATAACTATGTCGCCAGTGGTTGCGGCATGGGATATGAAGCGACCATGTATTTGCTGGAACGCGGCGTGAAGGTGACCGGCACCGATGGCTGGAGCTGGGATGCGCCTTTCGTCCACACCGCCCAAAAATATGCATCGACCGGTGACGCATCGCTGATCTGGGAAGGGCACAAGGCGGGACGGCATCGGGGATACTGCCATATCGAGAAACTGCACAATCTCGAAGTGCTTCCCTCTACGGGTTTCAAGATCAGCTGCTTCCCCGTCAAGATCGAGCGCGCCTCCGCCGGCTGGACGCGCGCCGTCGCCATTATCGACGGCTGAGTGTATGGGCAGGGCGGCTGACCAAGCAATGTCGGCCGCCTGAAAGGTCGGGAAAATCCCGGGGCTTACATCAACGCGCGTTTTCGATAAGCAAGTGACATGAGACTTCTGGCTATCAACGACCCGCATCTGGCAGCCGTACACCGGAACTTGTCCACGAGGTCTTACTGACCTTCTGGACCCTTAAGGAAGCCTATGTGAAAGCGATCGGCAAGGGGCTGGCGCAGCCGCTGGACTCCTTCGCATTTACGCTCGATCCGGTTCGACAGCGAACTGGCCGACGATCCCGCACACTGGTTTCTCCGCCGCTTCCAGCCAACACGCGACCATCTGATGGCGCTCGCACTGCATCACCCAAGACCACATGACGTGACCGTTACGACACTGGCCGCCGATTCAAGCTTGCTGCTCTCCACGGGATGACGACAGGACACTCTTGCGACGTCAAATGTCCGTTATGATCTCACACGGTCGGGATGCGCCGCCTGAAAGGCCGGCAGTTTCGCGCAGTTGCCATCGATATCGACGATGCGCTTGAAACCCGTCATGTCCACGCCCCAGCGGCGGGCATTGTAGACTTGCGGAACGAGACAAAGGTCCGCCATCGTCGGCGCATCGCCAAAGCTGAGCGCCCCGTTGAATTCGCCAAGCATCCCCTCAAGTTTGCGAAGCCCGTCCGAGATGAAGTGCTTCATCCATTCTTCGCGGGCCTCGGCCTTGCCCGTCAGAGTCATGACCTCCGCCACGACATGCATGTTGCAAATGGGATGGATGTCCATGGCGATTGCATAGGCGAGCGCCCGAACATGTTGCCGGCCGACAGGGTCACGAGGCAGCAATCCACTCTCCGGTCGCAACTCGGCCAGATACTCGATGATCGAAAGTGACTGCGTCAGCGTCTGTCCGTCGATCATCAATGTCGGCACCCGCCCCTGTGGGTTCAGCGCGAGATAGTCCGGGCTCTTATGCTCTCCGTCCAACAGGTTGATCGGCACTGTCCTATGGTCGATCCCGAGCATGTTGAGCGCGATACGGACGCGATAGCTCACGGACGATCGCCAATAGTCGTAGAGAACGACCTCATTCATTGCGGGCCGCCCCACCATAGCGTTCGACAGTCTGCTCGATCGCCCCGAAGATCGAATGCCCGGAACGATCCTTCATCTCGATTCGGACCTGATCGCCGAATTTCAGGAATGGAGTTTTTGGCGACCCGGTTTCGATCGTCTCGATCATCCTGATCTCGGCGATACAGGAATAGCCGTCGCCTCCGTTCTCGATCGGCTTTCCCGGCCCGCCGTCCAGCTTGTTGGATACCGTTCCCGAGCCGATGATCGTGCCAGCCACCAGATCGCGGGTCTTGGCGGCATGGGCGATCAGTTGGCCAAAATCGAAGGTCATGTCGACGCCGGCATTCGCCTTGCCGAATGCCCTGCCGTTCAAGCTCACGAGCAGCGGCAGATGCAGCTTGCCGCCATCCCACGCCTCGCCGAGTTCGTCCGGCGTCACCGCCACCGGAGAAAAAGCCGATGCCGGCTTGGACTGGAAGAAGCCGAATCCCTTTGCAAGCTCTTCCGCTATCAGACCACGCAGCGACACGTCGTTGACGAGCATCACCAGCCGGATAGCGTTTCGGGCGATATCAGGACCGGAACCCATGGCCACATCGCCGACAATAACGGAGACCTCGCCCTCCATGTCGATCCCATAGGCCTCATCGGCCGCCGCGATCGGATCGCGCGGCGCGAGAAAGCTGTCCGAGCCGCCTTGGTACATCAATGGGTCGACCCAGAAGCTCGCCGGCATCTCGGCATTGCGCGCCTTACGCACCAGTTCGACATGATTGACATAGGCCGAGCCATCCGCCCACTGATAGGCCCGCGGCAAGGGCGAGGCGGCATCATGCTCGTGAAACCGGATGGTCGGCTGGGCGCCTGTCTCGATCCCCTCGGCAATCAGCGCCAGTCTCGGCGCCACATGTTCCCAGTCGTCGAGGGCTGCCTGCAAGGTGCGGGCGATATGACCGACCTCGGAGCAGCGGGTAAGGTCGCGGGAGACGACGACGAGCCGGCCGTCCCGTGTGGAATCTTTCAAAGTGGCGAGCTTCATGTGCTGGTTCCAATGTCGGAGGATGCGTAGCCAGTCTTCACTTGATGCCGGGTGTCCCGTCGAACTTGCGTTCCAACCCGTCCCAGCACTCCAGATAATTGTCCTGCAGGGTCTCAAGCTCCGCCGCATATTTCGTCACCTGCTGCGGGTAGCGGGTCTCGAACATGAAGGCCATGGTGTGATCCAGCTTCACCGGCTTTAGCTCGGAATTGGATGCCTTTTCGAAGCCTGAGGCGTCCGGCCCATGGGGAAGCATCATGTTGTGCAGGCTGATGCCGCCCGGCACGAAGCCCTCTTCCTTGGCATCATACTGACCATGGATCAGGCCCATGAATTCGCTCATGATGTTGCGGTGATACCAGGGCGGGCGAAAGGTATGCTCGGCGACCAGCCAGCGTGGCGGAAAGATGACGAAATCGACATTTGCCGTGCCTGCTGCCTCAGTCGGCGCGGTCAGCACGGTGAAAATAGAGGGATCGGGGTGATCGAAGAGGATCGCTCCAACCGGGGAAAATGTCCGCAAGTCGTATTTGAAGGGCGCATAGTTGCCGTGCCAGGCGACCACATCGAGGGGCGAGTGGCCGATCTCGGTGACGTAGAACTTTCCGCACCATTTCACATGCACACGGCAAGGGGTCTCCTTGTCCTCGTATGCGGCGACCGGCGTCTTGAAGTCGCGTGGATTTGCCAGGCAATTCGCGCCAATCGGCCCGCGATCCGGCAACGTGAATTTCGCGCCGTAGTTCTCGCAGATATAGCCGCGCCAGACTTTCTGATCGCCGATGCGCAGCACCTTGAACATCATCCCCCGCGGGATGAGGCATATTTCCAAGGGCTCGACGTCCATGACGCCCATTTCGGTGAACACGCGGATAGTGCCGATTTGCGGAACGATCAGCAGTTCACCATCGGCGTTGAAGAAATAATCATCCACCATGTCCTCGTTGAAGACATAGACATGCGCGGCCATCCCCGTCTGGGTCAGGGCATCGCCTGCAACCGTCATTGTCCGCACCCCGTCGAGAAAACTCAGCTTTTCGTCCGGCGCGGGCACAGGACCCCAGCGAAGCTGGCCGAGGGGAAGCGAATGGTCATCCAGGCAGGGCGCCGATTTCCAGTGCGGATAGGCGGCGTTCGAAAAGCGCCGGGTGTGGCGCACGCTCGGACGGATGCGATAGAGCCACGACCTTTCGTTCGTCCCTCGGGGCGCGGTGAAGGGCGAGCCGGAAAGCTGCTCGGCATAGAGACCGTAATTGCATTTCTGCGGACTGTTCTGGCCTTGCGGCAAGGCGCCGGGAAGCGTTTCCGTTTCGAAGTCGTTGCCGAATCCAGGCATATATTGCAGCTTGTCTGCCACCGAGGCCTCCTTGTCCGAAGCCTGGGTTATTGTCTGGTCCATCGCTCAATTCCTCCCGAAAACTGAGGGCGACCCCACGCAGGCGCAGGATCGCCTAGAGATTACTCCGCCGCAGTACCGATCACGCCACGTTTGATCTGATCTGCCTCGATCGACTCGAAAAGGGCGCGGAAATTGCCTTCGCCGAAACCCTCATCGCCCTTGCGCTGGATGAACTCGAAGAAGATCGGGCCAATGACGGTTTTTGAGAAGATCTGCAGCAGGATTTTCGTCATGCCGCCATTCACCACACCTTCGCCGTCGATAAGGATACCATGTTTCTTCATGCGCGCGATCGGTTCGTCATGCCCGTTCACGCGTGCATAGGACATGTCGTAATAGGTCTCCGGAGGGCCGGGCATGAAGCGTAGCCCATTGTCGGCAAGCCTGTCGGTGCCTTCGTAGATATCTTCCGTTCCGACAGCGATGTGCTGGATGCCCTCGCCCTTGTACTTCTTCAGGAACTCCTCGATCTGGCTCGTATCGTCCTTCGATTCATTCAGCGGAATGCGGATCTTGCCACAGGGCGACGTAATGGCGCGGCTCACCAGACCGGTAATGCGTCCGTCGATGTCGAAGAAGTGGATCTGCTTGAAGTTGAACAGCTCGCGGTAAAAAGCCCACCACTTATCCATGTTGCCGCGAAAGACATTGTGGGTCAGATGGTCGAGATAATAGAAGCCGACCCCTTCGGGACGCGGGTCGCGTTCCCCAAGCCAATCGAATTCGGCATCGTAAACCGACCCCTTTTCACCGTAAGTCTCGACGAAATAGAGTATTGAGCCGCCGATGCCAACGATCGCCGGAACATCGAGCGCCTTGTCATTCCCCTCGTAGGGAACGGCGCCTTTCGACACCGCGTGGTCGAAAGCGTGCTTGGCGTCAACGACGCGCCAGGCCATCGACGGGGCGGCAGGACCGTGTTCTCTAACGAACCGGGCGGCATGGCTGCTAGGTTCGGCATTCAGGAGATAATTGATGCCCCCCTGGCGCCAGACGGTGATGTCTTTCGTCCTGTGCTTGGCGACCGGAACATAGCCCATGCGTGTGAAAAGCTCGCGTAGCTTCTCGGGCTCCGGATGGGCGAACTCAACGAATTCGAAGCCATCGGTACCGGCTGGATTGTCGGCGCTGATTTCCGGCGGCGGCGCATCGTGCGGAAAAGGACCCATTTTCTCCTCCAGGGAAATTTGGATTTCGACTGCGCAAAGTGTGATCCAAAATGCATGCAATGTGCTTGCATTCTTGATGATTAAGGAGAATTTTATGCACGAGTCGTGAGAGTTTCGGGGATTTTGTGCAATGGATGAACAACTCGACAAGTTCGATTTGCGTCTGCTTCAGGAGCTGCAAAAGGACGGCAGATTGACGAACAATGAGTTGGGCGAGCGCATCGCGCTTTCACCTTCACAATGCTCGCGCCGGCGGACCAGACTGGAGGCTGAGGGATATATTCGGGGCTACCAGGCCAACCTGGATAGGCAAAAGCTGGGTTTTGATATGCTGGTGGTCATTTCCGTGACGCTCGCAACCCACAACAGGGACAATGCTCAGAGATTTTCCCAGTTGATCAGCGGACTGCCGGAAGTTCTCGAAGCCTATGCGCTGACCGGTGAAATGGATTATCACCTGAAGGTAGCAACCCGTGGGCTCGCGGACCTCTCGAGGTTCGTCAACGATGTCCTGTTGCCGCACGAGAGCGTGCAGCATGTGAAGACGTCGATCGTTCTCGACACGCTCAAGACCTTTGAAGGATTTCCGGTGCTCATGCCACATGGCTGACGTGAGGATAGTCCGCGCTAAAGCGGCAGCTCGGTCGAGAATTTCAGCTCGCGCAGCACAAAGCTCGACACCACGGTGCGTACATGCGGGTTGCGCATGAGATAGCGGGTCATGAAGGCCTCATAGCTTTCCACGTCCCTCGCCCTAATCTTAAGCATATAGTCGAAGGCGCCGGACAGTGCGTAGCATTCCATGATCTCCGGCCGTTCCAGCACCACCGAAGCGAACGACGCAACCGCCTCCTCATGATGATCTTCCAGCGTCACATGCGCGATCACGCAAAGCTTGAGATCGAGTTTTCCTGGATCGAGCAGCGTCACGCGCTTGCGCACGACGCCGTCTGCTTCCAGCTCCTGTATCTTTCGCCAGGCCGAACTCTGCGACATCCCGGCTTTTTCCGCCAGCTCCGCCAGCGAAAGGCTGCCATCGGCCTGAATCAGCTGCAGAAGCTTGCGATGAAAACTCCCAGGTTCTTTCATTTTCTGCGCCAGATCCGAGAATATTTGCCATCAGTATGGCAATACCCAACAGGAAAGAAAAGAAAATCCTCCAAAGCCGGAGCATGATTGCAAGGATATCGCAGCATCTGGGAGGATCGAGCCATGGTCAAGGAAAGCAGCTACACCGCCAAATTGCCTGGCCCGGATGGCCTATATGCTTACACCGCCGAAGAGGATGCGATCTGGGGTGAGCTTTACGAGCGTCAGTTGAAACTGCTGGCCAATATGGCCTGCCGCGAATATCTGGACGGCGTCAAAACCCTGGGGCTCAAGCCGGACAAGGTCCCCCAACTTCTCGACGTCAACCGACGCCTGAACGAAACCACCGGTTTTGGCGTCGAAGGTGTGCCGGCGCTCATTCCACCCTCGCGCTTCTACGAACTGCTGTCGCAGGGCAAGTTTCCGCTCGCCACCTTCCTTCGCCGCCGCGAGCATATCGATTACATCGAGGAACCGGACCTGTTCCACGAGGTCTTCGGCCACTGCCCGTTGCTGACCAACCAGAGCTACGCCAATTTCGTGCGGCATTTCGGCGAAACCGCCGTCCGGCTCGGCAAGGGTTATTCCTGGCACCTGTTCCGCATCTTCTGGTTCACCGTCGAATTCGGCCTGATCAACACGCCTAAGGGCCGCCGCTGCTTCGGCGCCGGCATCGTCTCGTCGCCAAGCGAAGCCAAGGCCGCGATGGAGGGCAGAGCGTGCGAGTTCAGGCCATTCGACTTGCTGGATGTCCTCAGGACATCCTACCGGATCGATATCGTCCAGCCGATCTACTACGTCATCGACAGTTTCTCCGACCTTGAAGCGATCGTCGAGCAGGATATCGAGGGCATGATCCTCAAGGCGAAGGCGTTGGGTGATTTCCCGCCCGCCTTCGAAGCCAAAGCTTCCTGAACCACGGATCGGCCACCCTTTGGCGGCTCTTCGAACGGGACAGTATAGACGCTCAAGGTGGAAAACTGCTCCTGGGTCGATGGTTATCGAAGACACCGAGCGGTTTTCTGGTTAAAGAAACCAGCCTAGCGTCAATCAGGTATATTCAATGAACGAAGAAGATTTCATCGCTCTTTGCAAAAATGGGAAATTCAAGGAAGCGCTTGCGCTCGCTTTGCAGGGGCGTGAGAAAGCGAAGTTTTCGCCCAGCCGGTTTTCCATGGACAAGAAGACGGGTAGACCGATCTTTTACCGCGGCAACAAACGTGTCGAAATGGATGCCGAAGGGGAATGGCAGCAGGCGAAGAACACCAGTAACCGATAGCCCGATTACGAATGCTGCATTCTTCACGATCCGCGCGCCAACCCGCGGGCTGCTCGACAAGCAGGTATATCCCATCTGCTTCGACGTCATTCGCAAGAGTATCCAATACGAATAAAGCGAACGGGCCGAGGTGCGCATTCAGCAACCCAGCCCGTTCTCAGCATGCCTTTAGCGCTAGGACTAAGACGCCAAAGCGTAATGCCGATGTGCCGGCGTAGCCGCGCTGCGTGTCCTGAACCGGTGCACCAGATCGGCGAGGTTCTCCGTCTCCTGGGTCAGGCTCTGGGCTGCGGCCGTGGTTTCTTCCACCATCGCCGCGTTCTGTTGAGTGACCTTGTCCATCTGATCGCCGGCCGCCGAGACTTCCCGTAGGCTGGCAGCCTGTTCACGCGCGGCCACCGCGATTTCCGCCACCGTGGCACTCATCGCGCCAACCTGTTCGACGATCTGCGCGAGCGACGTGCCGGATTCGCCGACGAGTTCTACACCCGCTTTAACCTGGGCGGACGATGTAGAGATCAGTGCCTTGATCTCTCTGGCGGCACTGGCCGATCGCTGGGCGAGTTCGCGCACTTCCTGAGCGACGACGGCAAAGCCTTTCCCCGCCTCGCCCGCGCGCGCCGCTTCCACGCCCGCGTTAAGGGCAAGAAGGTTGGTCTGGAAGGCGATTTCATCGATGACGCCGATAATATTGCCGATCTTCGACGACGAGCTTTGGATCTCGGTCATGGCCGCAATGGCGCGAGCGACGATCGCACCGCCATTCTCGGCATTGGCGCGTGCGGTGGCGACAGCGCCCTGAGCATGACTTGCGCCTTCCGCCGTGCCGTTGACGCCCCGCGTTACATCGCCGAGAGCTGCCACGGTCTGCTCGAGCGAAGCTGCCTGCTGTTCCGTGCGACGAGCTAGATCGTTGGAAGCTGTCGAGATTTCCGAAAGGCCGGATCTGATCGTACCGACCGCGCGAATGACGGAATCGAGAGCCTCTTCCAGACTGGAGACCGAGTTGTTGAAATGATCCCGAATGCGGACATAACGACCGTCAACCTCGCCGACACGGACGGTAAGGTCACCCTTCGAGAGCGCATCAAGGCCGAGGGAAATCTGCTGGAAGGCATGTTCCATTACCTGAGCATCGGCAAGACGCTCGGCTTCCTGGCGCAGGCGCTCTTCTTCAGCCGCAAGGCGGGCACGCTCGGCATTCGCTTCCGCCATAACTTTGCCGCGTCCGGTCTCCTGGAAGACCTTCAGCGAACGTGCCATGGCGCCAAGCTCGTGACGATGTTCGGTGCCATCCACCACCATCGTGTCGTCGCCACGCGCAAGCCGCTCCATCGTCGACGCCATCTTGCGCACAGCCGATGAAATCAGCTGACCAACGAAATAAGCAAGCACCAGACCGATCACGATCAGAAGACCGCTGATCACGAGCGTCGAGCTGGCCGCAGAGGCGACCGTCGTATCTACTGAGCCATCGAGCGTTTTCTGCGCATCCATGACGGTGGCCTGCAAATCCTTGAAGCCCGTGGCGATTTTCGGTGCCAGGACGTTCAATTCACTCTCGCGGATCTTGTCGGTCGCCAGCAATACGTCTCTCACGTCGCCGAGACGGCTTGTATAGTTCTGCATCAGCTGCCCGGCGCCTAGAATGCGTTTGCGCTGCAGATCACCCTTAGCCGCTTTGGCGGCAGCATCGTTCAAAGCCATCGCATCGTTGAGCGCCGACTGAGCGATGTCGTAAGAGGCCAGATCGCCCGCGTGGATAAAGCGCTCCGAGAAATAGAGGCTGCGGTTCAGCGCCTCGAGCGTGGCGCCTGTCATGTGCAGCAACGTCACATCGTTCTGCCGCCAGGCGCTGCGCATGACGTCATTGAGCGCAATGCTGGTCCAGGGGCCGAACTCGGTGACCTTGGAGATCAAGGCATCGCGCCTTGCATGCAGGGATACGATCTGCTCGAAAGCCTTGCCGTAGGTGGTAATATCCTGGCGGATAGCTGCCATTCCTGTCTGCAGGGTACTATTACCCGCAAAGCGCTGGTCGTCGGCGTCAAACGCCTTCACGCCGGCGCGAAAACGGTTCACAACATCCTGCGTCGGGCTGGAGCGGAAAGCTTCCACCGACATCTGGATTTCGTTCAGCTGGTCGCTATAGCCGGAAATGGCGAGGCTCTGGCCGGCGGTGCCGCGGTAGGAGGAGAAGATGGACGAAAGTCCCTCCATACCGGAGATAGCATTGACCGAGAGTAGGCTCATCAGCAGGATCAACGGCAGGAAGCCAGCCGTAATCTGCGCGCGAATGCCTAGTTTATTCCAAAAGCGCAACATGATGATCCCCTTATGCTCACTGGGTCTTCGGCAGGTATTGGGCGAGATTTTGTGGCGTGACGAGCTCGAAGGGCACGTTGTTTTCTCGCGGCACCTTCTGCCCATTGATGAGCTTGACTGCGGCATCGACTGATGTCGCGCCCTGTCCGACGGCGCTCTGGAGAATGGTGACGTCCAGATCGCCGGCCTGCATCGCTGCAAGGGCATCGTCGGTCGCATCGACGCCTGCAACGACGACGTCCTTCATCGACATGCCGTTCCTCTTCATGGCGCGGATCGCACCGACCGCCATCTCGTCATTGTTGGCAATGACGGCGTCGAACTTCACCCCTGCCGACAGCCATTCCTGCATCTGCTGATCTGCATAATCGCTCGACCAATAGGCAGCCTGCCGCTCGACGATCTGGAGACCCTTGCATTCGGGCGTGGCGATGACATTGTCGATGTCCTGCGTGCGGGCGCGGGCGGCCGCATGGAAGGGTTCGCCCATCAGCACCACGAGGCGTCCCTTGCCTTTCAGGAGAGAGCAGACTTCCTTCGTCTGCATGGTTCCCGATTCCGCTTCGTCGGAGGCGACGACGACCTGGTTCTCCGGTAGATCCGACAGGTTCGAGGGAACGTTGTTGATATAGACCAGCGGAATATGAGCATCGGCGGCAAGCTTGGTCATCTGCGGGCCGAGGTCGCCATCGGAGACGCCAAGGATAATGGCATCGACCTTATCCGCGATAAACTGCTGAACCTGCTTCTTCTGAAGCTCATTGTCGCTTTTGGCGTTCTGCACGACAAGCTTCAGCCCGGAAATCGTCTTTCCGTGCGAAAGAATTCCGTTAAGCAATGCAGTTCTGAATTTATCGAGATCGGACATCGACACGCCGATCGTCTGCGCACTTGCAGTCGAGGCGGATATCGCCATCACAAAAGCCGCCAGTATGGTCTTTCTCACTATTACCCCTCCGCAAGACGGTTATCGAGCTGAAGATTTATAAGGAGATTTTGGTTAATATTTACTTTGCGATATTTGATGTAAATTAGAGATTTGTTAAATAACGAAGCAAGTCCTCTTCGACTGAGCCGGATTCATTGTAATATCTATATTTGTTGCTTCACAAGATCCAATGGAAGCCTTTTGTCGCAACAATACTTATTAGGTTAGTCTATTTAAGCCTTGCGATCCTATCCGCTTTGATCTGAACGCGGGAGAGCCGGCTCAATCTCGATGCATGCCTGCTTGGGTATCGGGGCAGGCCCGCGAAAGCGGTCGTCCGAGACGCCAGACTTAGCGATTCCTCCCGTAAACCGTCTGTTAGGGATCTATTGACCATAATTGGAGTCGAAGCGACGTCGCAGATGCGGCGCCGTTAGTGTTCCCTGTCTTTTACCAAAGACGAAAGTCGTGTCCGTGCACCAAGCGTTTCTCTCCATTCCAGCGACAATGTCGGCCATGATTTTGTCATTCGTCGCTCATCGTGTAGCGCTGGTCGCAATGCTGGTTCTTGCTGCCTTTGCGGGATCTACAGCAGCAGCGGCCGAGGACCGGGCACTCAAGCTCTTCTTCACACACACAGGCGAAAAGGCGACCATCGTCTTCAAGCGCGACGGCAAATTCGACCCGAAGGGCCTGGCGCAGATCAATCGTTTCCTGCGTGACTGGCGAAAGAACGAACCGACCAGGATCGATCCGGAATTGCTCGACCTCGTCTGGGAGGTCTATCATCGCAGCGGCGCGAATGAATCCATTCATGTGGTCTCGGCTTACCGCTCACCGTCCACCAACAACATGTTGCGGGGCCGGTCCCGCAGCTCCGGCGTCGCCAAACACAGCCAGCACACGCTCGGCAAGGCGATGGACTTCTACATACCGGGCGTGAAGCTCGCGACCCTGCGCGCGGTCGCCATGCAGATGCAGATCGGCGGCGTCGGCTTCTACCCGAACTCAGGATCACCCTTCGTGCATCTGGATGTCGGCAATGTCCGCGCATGGCCGAGAATGTCGCGCCAGGAACTGGTGCGGCTTTTCCCCGATGGGCGCACCCAGCATCTACCCGCGGACGGCTCGCCGCTGCCGCGTTACGAACTGGCAGTCGCCGACGCCAAGAAGCGCGTCCGCCCGGCCCGCAGCGAAATTGCCCGCATAGCGGCTGATGAAGACATCGCCGGGGCCTCGACGAGCGCAAGCCTCGTGACCAGCATGCTGCCGATACCCCAAAAGCGGGTCAACAGTGGGCTTGAACTTCAACTCAACAAACAGGTAAACGCGAGCAAAGAAACTCCGCGCTTCACCGACCTTGCATCCTATGTTGTGCCACTGCCGACATTGCGGCCAGTTGTCAGCGATGGGGCCGGCACGACCCCAACCGACAAACCCTCTCCCATGGCTTTTGCAAGCCTCGTGGTGGGCCGCAACCCCGCTGGAAAATTGCAGCTTTCGGACCAGCTGAGGGCTTCCATGAATAGCGACACAGCCACGCTGCAGCCCATGGCAATCCTGCAAGCTCCCGCTTCCCGCGAAGTATCCGCCGGCGTCGGCAACATGTCCACCAGAGCCCTCGTCGCATGGGCCTTGCAGCCTCCGGGCACCACGATGGAAATGACGCTGCCGAGCATGGTCGGCGCCGCGCTTCCTCTGGAGCACAATGCAGACGGCGCCTGGAGCGATGCTTCCGAGATCGCCGAGGATGACTTCGATACCGAGAGGTTCGGCTTCGAAGGCTAGAACCCTTCACCGCGTCGAATATCTGCCGGCAATTGACGAGTCGTATGGCATGCTCGCCTAACCATCCGGCAGATGGAAACGGCTGCTGCCTTCATGCACCCATGCTCGACATGCGCTTGATCGCAAGATCATAGCCTTCAGTGCCAAATCCGGCGATCACCCCGTCCGCGCGCAAGGAGACGTAGGAGTGATGGCGGAACTCCTCGCGCTTGTGGATGTTCGAGATGTGAACCTCGATCACCTTGCCGTCGAAGGCATTCAATGCATCCAGAATGGCGACGGATGTGTGGGTAAAGGCGCCGGGGTTGATGATGATGCCGAAAGCGGTTTCGCGCGCCTCATGGATCCAGTCGATGATCTCGTATTCGCGATTGCTTTGGTGAAAGCGCAGCTGCAGTCCTAGATCATCGCAGATCTTACGGCAGCGCACGCCGATATCTTCAAGTGTTTCCGATCCGTAAATCTCTGGCTGGCGTTTGCCGAGGAGGTTGAGGTTCGGTCCGTTGAGAAGGAATATCGTGTTCAAATTTTTATCCTTTCGTCTTCTGTGCTCCGATCATGGCACCTTGCCGGGCCGGCGTCTGCGCATTCACGAACCGCGCGGATATCAGTCCACAAAAGACTGCGCGGCGAGCTCCAGCGCATCAGCCCATAGCTGAAGCGCATCCTCATCATGCCTGGAAGACAGATAATGACGGCCATAGGTGCTGTACATCGACATGACGCCGTTGCGCCTCAATTCCACATGAAGCTTGGCGGTGAAGTCGGCGTCGGCTCTTTGAACCGCCTCGCGATAGCTCGACGGAGCGTCTTTGCCGCGCCAGATGGTGAATACGGTGCCGTAGCCGCTCGTGCAGACGTCCATGCCCACCCGCGCGAAGGCCTCGACCGTCTGCCGCCTCAGTTGATCGCCGGCCTTGTCGAGCGCGGCATAATCGACCTCGTCAAGGACGCTCATTGCCGCCTTGACTGCGGCGCAGGCGACCGGATTGCCGTTATACGTGCCCGCCCGGTTGACCCGTTGATCCTCAAATGCCGACATCAGCTCAGGAGTACCCAGCAGGGCGGCAACCGCAACCCCGTTGCCGATCGCCTTGCCGACGGTTGCGAGGTCCGGATTGACGCCCATGAGATGGCTGGCCAGGCCCGCATGGCGGCGGAACCCCATCAGAACCTCGTCCATGATCACCAGCGCCCCGTGACGCCGGGCTAGCGACGAGACGAATTGCAGATAGCCTGGATCCGCCAGAATACATCCAGCATTCGCCATCATCGGCTCGAGCACGATCGCGGCGATGTCGTCGCATTCCTGGAACAGCAGCTCGGCGTCCTGACGATCGTTGAAGCGCAGGAGCAGGGTGTCGCCTTTCGACGGCCGGTTGTTCATCGCCATCTTCGCTTCCGGCGAGCCTGCATTGCCGAACGCCACATCATCAAACCAGCCATCATAGCCGGCCGCCATCTTGACGATCTTCTGGCGCCCGGTCAGCGCCCTCGCCGTACGACATGCCAGATGCACGGCTTCGCTGCCCGAATTCAGGAACACCACCTTGGTGAGGTCCTGCGTATGCGAGGCGAGGCTGGCGGCAGCCTCCTCCTCAAGCGCATGGGCATAGGCCGGCATCGAGCCTTTTTCCAATGCTTTGCGAATGGCATCTGTCACGACCGGATCGGTGTGCCCAAGGAACGTCGCCCCGAAACCGAGCGCCGTATCGACATATCGTCTGCCAAGATCATCCCAGACATAGGGACCTTGGGCATTGGCAACGAGGAACCGCCTGCCGTCGAGATCGGGCACGGCTCTGCCGCCGCTGGATATCCCGCAAACCAGGTGTTGCATTATTCAAACTCCAAACAGATGGGGAAGCCACTCGGTCAGTGACGGGAAGGCGACGAGGGCTGCGACGCAGACGACGCTGGCGATCCAATAGGGGACCAGCCACTTCGAGACGGACCACATGTCGATCTTTGCGACATTGCAGACCACGAAGATGTTGGTGCCGATCGGCGGCGTGAACAGTCCGATCCCCAATGTCATCGTGAATACGATCCCGGTCTGATAGGGCATCAGCCCGGCGGCGAGTGCGATCGGAACCAGGATCGGAGCGAGGATGATGAGGGCAGGCCCCAGATCCAGCCAGAAGCCGACCACCTTCAACAGAACCAGAACCAGAATGATGGTGACGAGCGGTGTGGTGTGCAGGCCCGTGATCCAAGCGGCGGCATTTGCCGGAACCTGCTCGACGGTCAGGATCCATCCAAACGGTGTTGCCAGCGCCATGATCATCATGATCACACCCGTCGTCGCCACCGCCGCGGCGGCGGCCGAATAAAGCGAACGCAGCGGCAGTTCGCGATAGACCAGAATGCCGACGAGGAAGGAATAGACGACGGCAAGCGCCGATGCCTCCGTTGCCGTTGCGATACCGCCGATGATCGATCCGAGAACGAGCGCCGGCATCAAAAGCGCGGGCAAGGCTCCCAGAGCATCCTTTCCGATTTCGCTCCAGCTGGCGGGTGTCTCATTGCGTGGGAAGTTATGGCGACGCGCAACGACATAGGAGGTGATCATGAAGGTGGCCGCAATGAAGAGGCCGGGGATCAAGGCAGCGACGAGCAGGCCACCGATCGATGTTCCTGTCAGCACGCCGTAGAGGATCAGGATGACGCTCTGCGGCCCGATGATGCCCAAGGTTCCCGACGCGGCCGTGACCGCTGCCGCGAAGGCCTTGGGATAGCCGCGTTCCGCCATCGCCGGGATCATGATCGATCCGACCGCGCCGGTGTCGGCCGTGGCGGATCCGCTGATCCCACCATAAACCAGGGCCGTGGCGACATTGACCAATCCGAGACCACCGATGATGCGACCGAAGACGTGTTCGGCGACCCGCATGATGCGGGCGGTGAGGCCGCCACGGTTCATCAACTCGCCGGCAAACAGGAATAGCGGAATGGCCGCAAGCGTGATGGCATCCGCGCCACGGACGGTCTGCTGCGCGAACCAGGCAAAGGGCAGACCGAGATGGCCCACATAAATCGTCAAAAGACTGGCGACACCCATGCACCAGGCGATCGGCACGCCAATGAGGAGAAGAAACGAAAAGCTGAGAATAAGAACCGCGACGGTCATAGCACCTGCCCCTTTTCATTTTTTGAGACAAGCGGCCGGATGACCTTTGGAAGACGCGAAATCGCAATGCAGACCGCAGACAGTCCGAGGATGAGAACCGTCGCGGTTATCACGCCGGTTGGAAGACGCAGCACCGAGGTCGGGACCATCCAGGACCGCTGCCATACGGCCCAGCCGCTGATGAGGAAGGCAACCCCCATCGCGAGCAAAACCAGGGTGGAGATCGTCTCCAATACCGCCCGGAGCCGTGGAGGCGCGCTATGCTTCAAAGCCTCGAACGCGACATTCTCGCCACGTATCTCCGCATTGATGACGCCGATGAAGGTTATCCAGATGAAGGCGATGCCTGCGACCTCGAAGGACCACTCGACCCCACCGAACTCGAAATAGCGGGCGATAACACCCAGAAGCGTCGAGCCGAACATGACGGCGAAGGCAATCACGCCGACGAATTCAAAAATACGCTTCAGCCACCCTCGCCCATCGGGCGAGGGTTTCACAAGACCTTGGTTCATTGGATTTACCTCAGTTGGAAGCAGCGGTTTGCTTCACGGCGGAAACCAGATCGGCGCCCCACTCAGTCGAGAACTGGGCGTAGACCGGCGCAACCAGCGCGGCGAAGAGCTCCGTGTTGACGGTAGTCACCTTGACGCCCTTGTCCTCGAGCTTCTTCTGGATATCGGCATATGTTTTCGACAGTTCGCCCCGATACCAAACTACGGTATCGACTGCTGACTTCTTGACCGCTGCCTGCTCCTCAGGGCTCAGGGACTCGAACTTGTCCTTATTCATATACCACCAATTGGCGGTCCAGATGTAGTTCGATATCGAGAGGTTCTTGGCCACTTCATACCATTTGGAGTCGTAGTAGTCGCGCATCTCAGGCTCGACGGCCGCAACGACATGCGACTGCAGGGCGGTGTAGACCTGGCCGAAGGGGATAGATTCCGCGAGAGCACCTAGCTGCTTCATCGTTGCAAGGATCACCGGATTGGGAGGCGTGCGGATCTTGACGCCAGCCAGATCGGCGGGCTTCTCAATGGCCTTGTTCGTTGCGAACTGGCGGAACCCGGAATCCAGGACGCCGAGCATCAGATAGCCGCGGTCTTCTCCGAGATGCTGGACCTTCTGACCTTCGTCGCTATCGAGAAACTTGTGCACATTGTCCGCGTCTTTGAAGAGAAACGGCAGCGACAGCACGTTGAGGCGCGGATCGATGGCATCCACCGCCCCGCCGAGGCCGATATCGATTGCTCCCGCACCCACGCCGTCGGCGATCGGGCCTTCATCGCCCAATTGTGCATTCGGAAATATCTGTACCTTGATCGAGCCCTTCGAGATATCGCTCACTTCGTCCGCGAATTTCTGGACGGCCTGATTGATAAGACTTTCGGGAGCGGAAGCGTGAGCCAGCCTCAGAATAGTTTCGGCATCCGCCGTACTGGCCCAGAGGCTCGACAGGCAAATAACGCCGCCGGCCATTATTGTGACAAAACGATTGCGTTCCATACGACGAAACATGAATTCCCCTTTACGTTCTTGTTGTGTTGACGCAGCATCAAGATAATCGGCGGAGCGGTGTTGAAAATGACAGATTTGTTATTCTCGCATAAGCGCCGCTGATACATGCCCGCAAGCTCAGGGCTCTCCGCATGTGGCAGGCATTGCTACCGCCAGCCCCGGATGGTTACTTGAACAGGATGGGGAAATAGATCTACGGCCTGGGATGAATGCCTGGCGACAGGAGTATGACACATGCGCAACCTCGATAGCGATGCTTTGGCCAGCTTTGTGGCTGTGGCCGAAACCGGAAGCTTTACGGCAGCGGCCGAGAGGCTGGGCCGCACGCAGGCGGCCGTCAGCATGGCCATCGGCAAATGGGAAGAGCGCCTTGATCTGCGTCTGTTCGACCGTGGCCATCGCCGCGTTACTCTTACCCCGATCGGGGAAAGATTGCTGGGATATGCCCGCAGGATACGCGCGATCGAAGACGAGGCTTTGGCCACCCTGCTCGAGGGCCGGAACGAAAGCCGGGTTCGGCTTGGCATGCCGGACGATTATCTGACGCTGTTCGGCACCGCTTTAATGCAGCGCTTTGTGCCGCAATACCCAAAGGTCAGTCTCGACCTCCAATATGATTTCTCCCACCGTCTTGAATATATGGTCGAGAACCGCGAATTGGACATCGCCATCATCACGCAGAATGCGGTGGAGCCGAAAGGCGAAATCATCCGGCTGGAAAAACAGGTCTGGTGTGCAGCGGCGGATCGCTATCCGGAACGTGAGAACTGCATTCAGCTCGCGCTGTTTCCAGAAGGCTGCCGGGCGCGGCCGCAGGTACTGTCGGCGCTGGATCGCGCAGACCGCCGGTGGCGCATCGTCTATTCGTCCTCCGACATCGCCGGCATTCAGCTGGCGGTCCATTCCGGAGATTTGCTCACGGTCTTGCCGGAGTCGGCAGTCCCGGCCAATTGGCGAAAGCTCGGACCGGAGGATGGCATGCCGGAGCTTCCGACCTTGCGGCTGGCAATGGTTCTGCCGCAGCAGCCTCGTCTGCCCGTAAGGCAGCTTGCGACATTCCTGCGTGCGGAATTTCAACGCTCGCTCGTCGAACCCGACGGTGACATCAATGCCGCAATGTTGATGGCGTGATCGATCGCGCTCGCTGTGATCGGCCATAGGTCATGGCCGACTTCCAGAGGCAATCACCATCGGAAAGATCGGCATGGCGCTGAGATCGCTTGCCATCTTCGCCGTGGGTGTCACATTACAGATCTGAACGTGACTGGCATAAACCGGCCTAGAAAAATGAACGTCTGCGGCGTGCCCCATGAATGTCGGCCACCAGACAGAGAAATGCGAGCAAGTGACGACCAATATCAGACATATCGCCAAACTTGCTGGAACATCGATCTCTTCGGTCTCGCGCGTGCTGAACAATAGCGGCTACACCTCGCCCGATCTCAGGGACAGGGTGGAGGCGGCCATTCGGACGCTGAAATATACGCCCAGCAAGGACGCGCGCATGCTGCGGGGCGCGCAAAGCCGGATGATCGGACTGATGCTGCCGTCGATCGATGTCCCCTTCTTCGGTATCCTGGCCCATGCCATCGAACAGGAATTGTTCCAGCGCGGGTATCAGACGCTGATCTGCAGCACTGCGGAAAACATGGACCACGAGGCGCGCTATATTTCCATGCTGCTCGCCCAGCGCGTCGATGGCGTCATCGTGGCAAGCGCCTTTGGGAGAGCCGAGCATTTCGAGGTGCTGCGGGACACCCGTATTCCGATTATCGCCATTGACCGTGAGCTGAGCGGCATCGCGGACGAAGCGATCATGGCCGATCATGAGGAAGGCGGGGCGCTGATGGCGCGTCATCTGATCGATCTCGGCCACCGGTCGATCGCCATCGTCGGCGCACCGGCCCATAGTCAGCCTGTCCAGCTTCGCCTCCGGGGCATTTCGGCGGAAATGGCGAGAAACGGGATCACGCCCGCCGCCGTGACGATGGCCGAGGAACACAGCTTTGCCGCAACCTACCCGCTGGCGCGGGATCTGCTGGCGGCACGGCCCGAAATCACGGCAATCATCGGCACCAGCGATATCTCAGCGATCGCGGCAATCCACGCCGTCCTGGATCGCGGTTTTTCCGTTCCTGGCGATTATTCGGTGATCGGTTTCGATGACTTGCCGGAGGCGGCCTACGTCTTTCCCCGGCTAACGACGGTCGCGCAGCCGATCCGCGATGTCGGGCAACGGGCGGCACAGCGGCTGGAAGCACTGATTGCAGAACACCAGACAGTCCGTGAGCCACGCCAGGCCACAGTCGTGAAAGTACCGGTCACCCTGATCCAACGCGACTCCACCGGCCCTGTCCGCAGCTAAGGCGGAATGGGGCCATTGCATGACCAAGAGCTAAGGTCGGACGATGACCTTGATTTCGCCCGGCAGTGGCGCGCCGCCCACCACGCCCGCGACCTCTTCGAGACCGATGGTCCTGGTCACCAGCATATCCAGCTCCAACGCCCCGCTCGCGACCATTGCCGCAGCTCGCGAATGGGTGAACGGATTGAGATAGGCCGGCCTTATATCGACTTCGTTGACGAGCAGATCGAACGGCAGAACCGGCACCTCGACACCTGCAGGCGTCACTCCGAAAAGCACGAAGATGCCGCCGCGCCGCGCCATCCTCAGACCAGTCTGCAAAGTTTCGGGAACACCGGCGCACTCGATGACGACATCCGCGCCGCCATGAGTGACATCTCGAACAGCGGCAATCGCGTCCGAAGCCGTCGGGTCGAAGGCATGCGTCGCTCCAAGGCGCAGCGCTGTCTGGCGTCTTGAGAGCTGCCGAGTGATCAGGATTACCTGGCTCGCCCCGGCCAAACGCGCCAATTGCACCATGAGCAGGCCGATCACGCCCCCTCCCAGGATCGCGACGCTCTCGCCCGGACGGATTCCGGCCCTGTCGATGGCATGAAGGCAGCAGGCAAGCGGCTCGCAAAAAGCGCCATGCACGGGATTGAGATCGGCGGGCAGTGTGAAGGCCTGCCGGTGCGGTAGCACCACATACTCCGCAAACCCGCCATCCCGAGTCACGCCGATTGCAGTCAAACCTTCGCACAAGTTCGACCGTCCGCGCGTGCAGGCATGACAGCGACCGCAGGCGATATTGGGATCGACGGTGACGAGTTCGCCTCCGACAAAGCCGGCGACATCATCGCCGACCTCTTCCACGATGCCACAGAATTCATGGCCCATCGTTACGGGGATAGCCGTCGGGTACTCGCCCTTGTACATGTGTCGATCGGAGCCGCAGATGCCGGCGGCGAGCACACGGACAAGCAGTTCGCCCGGCCCTGCAACCGGTTTCTCGACGTTGCGCATGGTCATGGACCCGATCGATTCCAAGCGGACAGCTTTCATTCTTCTCCCCCTCCTCGCTGATGAATCCACATTAGAGAGCGATGCATCTGCTCGAGCATCAGCTCATGACGTTGCCGCCATCGACATTGTAGCACTGCGCCACGATGTACGCCGCATCCGGCCCGGCCAGGAAGGCCGCCATGGCGGCCTGTTCTTCGGCAGTGCCAAATCGTCCGGCTGGAACCGCAGCGGCCACCCGGCGCTTCACTTCGCCCGGCTGCAAGCCTTCCCGGCTCCCGAGTTTCGCATCGACAATGTCCCACATCGGCGTGTCGACCACGCCGGGAGCGATGGCGTTCACGTTGATCCCATAACGGATCAGTTCCAGAGCGCAGCTTTGCGTGATGCTGATGACGGCAGCCTTGGAAGCGCAATAGGCCACTGCCGGCCCCTCGCCACGGCGGCCCGCCTGAGACGAGAAGTTGATGATGCGTCCGCCTTGGCCTCTCTCTACCATGTGCCGGGCCACCGCCTGGGTCATGAAAATCAGACCCTCTACATTGACCTGGAAAACCTTGGCGGTGCGCTCGCGCGATATCTCCAGAATGGATTGCGCCTCGTAAATGCCGGCTGCGTTGACCAGGATGTCCATCTGGCCGGCGGCCTTTATCGAGAAATCCACGGCGGCGTCGATGCTGTCCTGGCTGGTCACGTCGAGCACCACGCCCCAAGCATCGGAGCCGATCGCCGCCGCGACCCGGGCACATCGTTCACCATCCAGATCGGCGACGACAACCTTGGCACCTTCCGCAGCAAAGCGCTCGCAGACCGCCTTGCCGATACCGCTGGCACCCCCCGTCACCAATGCCACCTTTCCGGACAGCCTGGTTGTTTGCACAAGCGTCATGGCGTCAACTCCCCGATCACCCTGCTGCCACGGATGGCTGATGCCGCCGCTGTTCTGCATGATTTCATGTCTGCTCCTCCACTTGCTTGGATCATGACCGGAACCGCCTTCTCCCAAGGCGACCCCAATGGGCTAACCGGATATCGGAGTCGTTTCCTTCGTATCTGCCAGAAGGACCGCCATGTCCGGGATGCCGTCGGTGGCCGTCGCGCCGCTTAAGCAACGCGCGGCCGCGCCATGAGCGACGGCGCATATGCGCTCGACAGGCCAGTTCTCGTGCAGGCCGTAGAGGACGGCGGCGCAAAAGGCATCGCCGGCACCGACCGTGCTGACAATATCGCCCGGATCGACGGACCGCGAACGTATGACGACGGGCAAAGCGCCGGGCGCAAACCAGAAGCAGATCTCCGGGGCATGGATGACCGCCCCTTTGGCGACGCCCGCCGCAAGCAGGCGTTCGCCCGCTGTCAGAAGCTCCGCCTCGATCAGATCTCCCTTCGCGTCGCGAACGGTAACGCCCGTCGCCCGGCCCGCTTCCATCTCGTTGATAACAAGGAAATCGCAGAAGGGCAGAGCGGCACCAACCTTGGCCGCGAACTCCGGGTCTTCGCTCGATACGAAATCGACACAGGTCGTCAGACCTGCGCCCTGCGCGGCCTCCAGCAGGCGCGACGCTCCCGATCGGCCATCCGCATCCAGCCGGTCGAGACCGGGCAACAGCATCAGATAACCGAGATAGAAGAGCCTGTAGCCGGCATTCGCAAAAGTCGCAGGCGAGATGAGCGTATCCGTAACCGCATCGTTGGCGCCGCCATGATAGAAGAAGGTGCGGTTCTGGCCCGGCACGTTCATGACATGCGTATGCGCCGTCGCGTGATCGGCAAGCACGGTCAACCCGTCGACATTGATACCAGCAGCGACCAGACGCGACTTGACGATCTCCCCGTCAATATCCGCACCGATGCACCCCGCCGCCGCCAGCTTTCCGGGAAAGCCGAGCGAGGCCAGATCGCTGACGACATTAGCCGCTCCGCCGCCGACGCCCAGATCCTGGTGCAGGATATGGGCGAGATTACCCTGTTCGGGCCAATAGGACAGGGTATGGACGCGGTCGACAATGAAATTGCCCGCGCAAACGATGCCGCCCTGTTTCTGACTGTTGCGACCGTGAACCTCCTCCCCGGTCCGCATCAGCCGCTTGCCTCATTCCAGAGAGGCATGAGCGGCGGCTCGTCTTCCTCGATCGCGGCAAAACGCCCGATCGGCTCCAGAAAGAAGTTGTCGCTATTGTCGTCGTTCACCTGGCTGACCTCGCCGACGAAAACCGGGCCACCACCTTTCCGACCGTAGAAGCGATGATAGAGACCGGTGTGGATCGTCACGCTCTGGCCAGGTGAAAGAACTAGCGGTTCCCATGCGGCGAGCCTGCGTGGCAGTCCATCTACCGGAACGGTCACATCGTCGTTCAACACATTGCCATCCGCGTCGATGGCCGCGAATTCGATAACGAGATCGCCGCCGGCGCGGTTGATGATGTCTTCCATCTTCGCCGCATGACGATGCGTCGGCGTAACTTGGCCCTCTTCGACGAAGAGCAGCTTTTCGGCATAGGTACGCTCGCCCTCGACGCCAATGATGCCGTTGCGCAGGCAGAACAGCACGAGGCCACATTCGGCGAACCGGCTCGAGCCGAAATCGGTAACGTCCCAGCCCAACTGATGGGTACGTAGATAGCTTGCTGCTTGCGGATGGGCGACAAAATCCGCCGCCGTCCAATATCCCCAGTCCGGCAGCGACCAGTGCCAGCGTTCAAGGGTTTCGCTTGCCCGCCGAAGCGCCGCATTGATTTCGGAGCGCTTCATCGAACCACGGCTCCGTCATACTCAACCGGCACCACGATATCCTCGCGCCCGGATTTGAGCGCCGCCGTCAGCACAGCATGATGCGCCTGTGCCTCGGCCGGTGTCGCGCAGCCGAAACCATTTGCATTTCCTCCAGCCAGCTCATCGACGAAGGCCGCCCACATCTGCTGGATGGCATCGGCAAAGCCGAACTCGAAAATCTTGCCGGTGATGGCCGGGAACAGCGAGCCATAGCCGAGATCCTCGGTGCTCCAGGCCTGTGTGCCGCCATTATAGTCCATCCATTGCCACTGGCGCGGCGACTTTGTGCTGAAGAAGGCACTCTTCTTCATGCCGAGAATGCGAAGGTACCAGGTGTTGGATTCGCCGGGCGCAATGCGCCAGGTTTTCAGCACCATGGGAAATTCCTGATCCGCCGTGCATACCCGGCTGCTGATCGTGGCATTGTCCCAGGTGGTGCAGGGCAACATGCCACCCTTACCGTCGGGACGCTCGGTGACCATCTTGACCAGTTGCGCGTGCAGGGTAGACGGCCGCCAGCCGAGACGCAGCGGCACATGCAGGACATGCATGCCGAGATCACCCATGCAGCCGTATTCGCCGTTGATCTCAGCCATCCGCTTCCAGTTGATCGGCTTTTGCCGATCAATATCTGAAGAATGCAGGAATCCCGCCTCGACTTCGAGGATATCCCCCATCTCACCGCTCTCCGCCAGCGCGATGACCTTCTGCGCACCCGGGAAGAACGGCATTTCCGACGAGCAACGGACCAGAAGCTCTGGATGCTCGGCCAGGACCGCCATGATCGCGCCGTTCTGGGCCGCATCCATACCGAAGGGCTTTTCGCCTAGCAGGTGCTTTCCAGCCTTCAGGATGTCGATGTAGAGCTGCTGATGCAGCACATGCGGTACGGCGCAATAGATCGCGTCGATCTCGGGATTGGCCAGAAGCTCCTTATAGTCGGCAGTGAACTGCCGCACGCTCGGCACATGATCCCTGAACCAGTCGATCAGCGTCGCATTGGTGTCGCAGACGGCGACGATCTCCGGCCGCGCCTTCACATCGGCCAGATGCAGCCAGCGCGCCGCGGCACTGGCGAATTCGCGCCCCATCAGGCCGCAGCCGATAACGCCGAAACGGAATATTTTCGTCATGACATTTCCTCCCCAAGAGCCTGTCAGGCGAGATGCAGCGAGGCTTGCTCGACAGATGCATTTTCATGGACAATCGCCATCAGGGCGCGCGTCATACCGGCGGGATTGTTGTGCTGAATGACGTTGCGGCCGTAGACGATGCCGCGTGCGCCTTGCTCCATCAACTGCTTGGTGCGGCTGAGGATCTCCTGATCCGAAACGCGGCCGCCGCCACGGACCAGCACCGGCAGGCCCTGGGCGATCTCGACGACACGGTGATATTCCTCGACATTGTCGCACGGGTCGGCCTTGATGATATCGGCGCCGAGTTCGGCTGCCTGACGCACCAGCGGCAGGATCTTGTCGATCGCGCCGTCGACCATGTAGGCGCCCTTGGAATTGTCCTGCATGACCAGCGGCTCGACCATCAGCGGCATGCCGTAGATCTCACATTCACGCTTCAGGCTGTTCACGTTGCGCACGCAGGCCCGATAGACTTCGGGCTGGTTCGGCAGCATCAGCAGATTGACGACGACACAGGCGGCGTCCAGCGCCACGCCCTGCTCCACTGCCCTGTCAATCATTTCGGAAAACAACGCCGATGGCAGCGGATTCCCATAGATGTTGGCGATATCGGTGCGCAGCACCAGCGCCGGGCGCTGCTTACCAGGGATCGCCTGCAGAAGCGGCGCGGTACCCGGTGGAAGCTGAATGGCATCAGGTGCAGCATCCGCGATGACCTTGACAGCCGTCCTCATGTCTTCAATGCCGGCGAGAAAGGTCCGCTCATTGAACATGCCATGGTCGATGGCGACGTCGAAGCAATTTCCAGACACGCCAAAAAGGCGGTTGAGCCGCGCGGATTTCATGAAGTTCCTCCCAGTATGGTAACGTTTCCACATCGATATTAAGCGACGGATACGGCGAGTCAAGATGAATGTGGTATCGTTTCCACACCTACCTATTTCCAACTCTTAACCTACTAGGGCTCGACTACAAAAGCGCTCTGATTGAGGGATTTGACGGCCTCGACGCCTGACGCGAGCGTGGCTCAGTTCAAAGGATAATAGCGACCAGTGCTAATCCAAATCGATGAGACGCTGAGCCGTAAACTTGTCCGTCACAAGCGTATCGATGACACCGACACGCAGCGCTCCCGCGATTGCGGCAGTCTTCTTTTCACCGCCTGCAAGCGCGACGACGCGCTCGACCTTTGCAAGCTCATCCAGTGAAATTCCGATGACGCGTTCGTCGAGCGGCGTCTTGACGGCATTGCCCTTCAGGTCGAAGAACCGGAGCGAGATATCACCGACCGCACCAGCATCGGCCAAGTCAGCCAACTCGCGGGACGAAAAGATGTTGCCGGAGCGCGCCAACAGCTCCGATGGCTCGACGGCACCGATCCCGACAATGGCGAGGCTGATCGAGCCGAAAAGATCAATCGTCTCACGAACGAACGGATCGACCATCATCAGAAGCTTCGCTTCCCGTGAGCTTGTGACGCCCTGCACGGTCAACAGTTTCGGCTCTCCGCCTGTCAGCCGGGCCAATCTTGTCGTCAGCTGCGTCGCATGGGTTTGCACCGACGGATCGCCCATTCCACCCAGCGTTTGCACGATGTATTTCGCCTGCGCGCTCTTCTGGGGATGAATGTTCTCCACCATCTTGAAGATGGTCTGACTCCAGCTTGAAACACCGATGATTTCGCCTTGCGCCAGCGTTACTTCCAGAAGGTGCGCCGCGGCTTCACCGATACGCGCCATGATCGCGCCGTCGCGATCCTCCGAACATTCCACGACAATGGCTTCTGGAAGATTGAACCGTTCGCGAAGGGCGCCTTCCAAATCAGCATAGGTGCCCGCAGGAGGGATGACGGTAGTTCGAACGATGTCTTCGGCTTCCGCACGCTTGAGCATGCGCGACACGGTTGCCTGTGACAGCCGCAGATGCTGAGCAATGTCTGCCTGACGCTTGTGCTCGATATGGTACATCTGTGCCACGCGGGAAATCAGGCGAAGTTCATTGATACGTCCCATATTTTCCCCAGCCGTGAATTTTTATTCACCATTAGCGGGCGGCGGGCCGAACGTCGAGCGGGCAATGGCATCGCTCCACGTATTAAGTTTCTCCGACGAAATATTCGCCTGCGGTCTTATGACCGTGCTGCTGCGTGGCAGACGCGCGATAGCGTCCAGATCCGGCCACATGCCGAGCGACAGACCGGCCAGGTAAGCCGCCCCCAAGGCCGACGCCTCCGGAGCTTCACATTGAATAACCGGGTGCTGCAAGAGGTCGGCAACGCACTGCATCAGAAACGTATTCTTGCTGGGGCCGCCGTCGACATAGAGCGCACCGATCGTCCCACCATTTTGGCTTTGCATCGCCGCAAAGACATCGTGAACCTGAAAGGCGATCGAGTCCGTCACGGCTCTGGCCATTTGCGCCCTGGTCGTGTTGAAATCGATCTGAGAAAACAGGGCACGCGCGTCCGAATTCCAGTGCGGCGCGCCGAGGCCGACAAATGCCGGCACGAAACCGGGTCCGCCGGGCTCCGCCGTAGATGCCAGGTTGATCAATGCGGCAACATCCGGCAGTCCAAGCACATCCGTCATCCATGGCAGGCTGGCGGCCGAGACGAGGATGTTTCCCTCGAAGGCAAATGTCGGCTTGCCGGCAATACGCCAGGCGACCGTGGTGGTGATGCCATTGCTTGGGGCGATGAAGTGCGGCAGCGTGGTCATGACAGACGACCCTGTTCCGAACGTCACCTTTCCGTCGCCGGCCTTGTAGGCTCCATGTCCGAAGAGGGCAGCGTGGCTATCGCCGATTGCCGCGCAAATCGGAGTGCCATCGCTCACGCCAGGCACACCGATGGTCGATCCGAAGCTTCCGGAACTGTCCAGCACCTCCGGCAATACGTCCTTGGTGACGCCGAACAACTCGCAGAGCTCATTGCTCCATTGCTGTGACTTGAGGTCGAAGAGCTGGCTTCGCGCGGCGTTGGAGGCATCGCACACATGCCGTTTACCGCCGGACAAGCGATGGATCAGCCAGCTGTCCACCGTGCCGATCCGGATCGAACGCCCTATCGGAGCGCGATCGAGAAGCCACCGCACTTTCGATCCCGGGAACATCGGGTCGATGGGAAGACCGGTGATCTGCTCGACCCGATGCGAATGACCGTGCTCGATCAACCGGGCACAATCCGGCGCCGTCCGGCGGCACTGCCAGCTGACGACGGGTCCAAGCGCCTCTCCGGTTTCACCATCCCAGATCGTCACCGATTCACGCTGATTGGAAACCGCCACGGCTTCGATCGTAACCTGCGGCGCCGCTTCGATGCAGAGACGCACGGCCTCGCAGACGGACTGCCAGATCCGGTTGGGATCCTGCTCGACCCAACCGGATTGAGGATAGCTAATGCCGACCGGAGCCGCGCCACGCGAGATCAGCTCGCCTGTCTCCGATACCAAAATGGCTTTGGAGTTGGTGGTGCCCTGATCGATTGCCAGGATGGCGCGCATGACTATCTTCTCCACATAGGTATCGGAGCATGGTCGCTGCTCCGCAAACGGCGACTAGCGCTTGCTCACTTCCGCTTCAACAGGGCAAGCGTCGCCTCTGCGATGGCACTCGGAGCCATACCAAACTCATCCAGCAGAAATTCGGCGGAGCCCGTCGGCGCATAGATGCCAGGAACACCCAAGCGCTTCATCGGCACCGGCGCATTGTCGACCACGACTTCGGCAACTGCCGAACCGAGACCGCCATAGATCGAGTGTTCCTCAGCGGTCACGATCGCACCGGTTTCCTTTGCAGCGGCGATGATGGCATCTTCATCGATGGGGCGCACGGTTGCCATATTGAGCACGCGTGCGTTCACACCCTGTTTTGCCAGTATGTCTGCCGCCTTCATCATGCGATGCGTCAGCGTTCCATTGGCGATCAGCGTCACATCTTCACCGTCGCGAAGACGATTTGCGCGGCCGGGCACGAATTTATGACCTTCCGGAAGAAGATCCGGCACGCCGACGCGCGACAGGCGAAGGAAGCAGGGACCGGCATAGCTCGCAGCCCATTCGATCGCTGCGGCAGTCTCGATGCGATCGCATGGCGCAATGACGGGCAAATTCGGCAGAACGCGCGTCCATGCAAAGTCTTCGATGGAATGATGCGTGGGGCCGAGCTCACCGTAAGCCATGCCTGACGAAATCCCGATCAGCTTGACGTTGGCATTCGAGTAGGAAATGTCGGCCTTGATCTGTTCCAGGGCGCGGCCGGTCAGGAAGCAGGATGCGGCGCAGACGAAGGGGATGCGCCCGCCATTGGCAAGTCCCGCGCTAACGCCGACCATGTTCTGCTCGGCGATACCGACGTTGATCAAACGGTCCGGAAACTTCGATTTGAAGCCACCAAGCTTCGAGGAGCCGACCGAGTCATTGCAGACGGCAACGATCGTCTGGTCGATCGATGCCATCTTCTCCAAGGTTGCAGCAAACGCATCGCGGCAGTCGTGCAAAACGGTAGTTGAGATGGGCGCGTCCATTAAAGTGCCTCCGACAGTTCTGCGACTGCGAGTTCGTACTGTTCCTTGTTTGGCACCTTGTGGTGCCAGTCGACCCGGTCCTGCATGAATGAAATGCCGTGACCTTTGTTGGTATGGGCAACGATGCAATGCGGGCGGGCGCCCCGATGCTGGAGTGCCGGAACGATCTCCGCCATGTCGTTGCCGTTGATCTCGGTGACCTCCCAGCCGAAAGCTTCGAGCTTCGGCCTCAATGGCGCAACATTGTTGGTGTCGGCAAGGGCGGCACCTTGCTGGAACCGATTGTGGTCGATGATCAGCGTCAGGTTATTCAGCTGAAACTGGGACGCCGCCATGATCGCTTCCCAGTTCGAGCCTTCCTGCATCTCGCCATCACCGGTCATCACATAGGTGTGGTAAGCGGCGGAGCTAAGCTTGCCGGCCGTTGCGATACCGATGGCGACGGGAAGGCCGTGTCCGAGCGGACCGGTATTGGTCTCGACGCCAGGAACCTTGTTGCAGTTCGGGTGGCCGTTCAGACGCGAGTGCGGCTGCAGGAAAGTCGAGATCTCGTCCTCGGGAAAGAAGCCGCGTTTCGCCAGGGTGACGTAGAGCGCGCATGCGGTGTGTCCCTTCGAGAGAACGAACCGGTCCCGATCAGGATGCTTCGCATCATCCGGATAGATCTTCAACACATGAAAATAGAGTGCGGTCAGTATATCGATGGCCGACATCTCCCCGCCAATGTGACCCGCGCCCGCTGCATATACCGCTTCCAGATCGCGCAGACGTATCTGACGCGCGGTGCGCTCGAGTTCCTTCCACTGCATGGCGTTTCCTTTGTGAATAAATATTCAATACAACATATTTTTGCACAAACTACGCTCTAGTCAAGCCAGTTTCTGAATATATGCCCACGCGGCCCAAAGCCGCTCGTGCTTTCCGGCCTATTGACATGGACAAAAAGAGGCGGTAGTGCATTTTTCAACACTTATGAATAATTATTCTTAGGTGAGGGTTAATCCTCACGGCAAGCGAATAGGTGGGAGGAACAATGTCCGCACTCGGCGTTCAAGAGCAGGCTCGACAGCCCAGGAATTCGCTAGCATGGCTCGGCGGGGCCACTGGCCCCCTGATCGGATTGTTGGCGCTCTGCGTATTTCTGAGCTTTGCGACCGATACGTTTCTTTCGACCCGGAACGCATTGAACATTCTCGACCAGATTACCGTCCTCGGCATCATGGCCGTCGGAATGACCTTCGTCATTCTCATCGGAGGCATCGACCTGTCGGTGGGGTCCGTGCTCGCTTTGTCGATGATGATCATGGGATGGGTCGCAAACATCGCTGGACTGCCGATAGCGGTCGCAATCCCCCTGGCTCTCCTTGCCTCGGCGGTCAGCGGTCTGATTGTCGGTCTGATGGTGACGAGCTTCCGGGTACCAGCCTTCATTGCAACACTTGCGATGATGTCGATCGCACGCGGCGTTGCCAACATGATCACCGACGGGCAGCAGATCGTCGGCTTCCCGGATTGGTTCACGATGCTGGCAATCGACCGGCATTTCGGCGTGCTGACCGCGACCGTATTCGTGATGCTTGCCATCGTCCTCGTCGCCTGGCTTTTTCTGCAATACCGTTCGGAAGGCCGCATGCTCTACGCCGTCGGCGGCAGTCCGGAGGTTGCCCGTCTCGCCGGCATCAATGTGCCGCTCGTGACGATCGGCGTTTACGTCCTTTGCGCGACGCTTGCGGGCCTTGCCGGTATTGTCCTTGCCGCTCGCCTTGATGCTGTGCAGCCGTCCAGCGGCTTCGGCTATGAACTCGATACCATCGCGGCAGTCGTCATCGGCGGCACCTCGCTTTCGGGTGGGGCCGGCGGTATCGGCGGCACCCTGATCGGCGTGCTCATCATCGGCGTGCTGCGCAACGGTCTCAATTTGCTGAATGTCTCCCCCTTCCTGCAACAAATTATCATCGGTGTGGTCATCGTGCTTGCCGTCGGCGCCGAGACGCTGCGCCGCAAGAAGGGATGATTTTGTGCGGCCGGTTCGGCCGCGCATTCCAGAACTCCTCTCCTGGCAATTGGAGAGGATCAAAGGCTCGAGGGCGGAGGAAACACCCGAGGGCAAGGTCAAAACTAAGGAGGAACTCATGAAACTGTCCCGCATTCTACTGACGACTGCCGCCGCCCTCGCCCTTTCTCTCGGATCGGTGCAGGCCAAGGAGGTCAAGAAGCTCGGCCTCGCGGTCGCCAATCTTCAGGCAAATTTCTTCAATCAGATCAAGCAAGCCGTTGAAGCCGAGGCCAAGACCCGTGGCATCACGGTGGTAACCGTCGATGCGAAGGGCGATGGCCCGACGCAGGTGAACCAGATCCAGGATCTTCTCACCCAGAACATCGACGCGCTGATCTACATCCCGGCGGGTGCGGCGGCAGCGACCATTCCCGTGAAACTCGCCCACCAGGCGGACGTGCCGGTGATCAACGTCGACCGCAACGCCGATGGCGCTCCAGGCGACACCTTCCTGGCAACCGACTCCGTCGCCTCGGCCAATGCTGTGTGCAAGCACATCATCGAAAAGGCCGGCGGAAAAGGCGACATGGTGATCATCCATGGGCAGAAGGGCACCACTCCGGAAGTCGATCGCACCAAGGGCTGCATGGAAGCTGTCAAGGCAAATCCGGGCGTGAAGATCGTAGCCGAGCAGTGGTCCAACATGTGGAGCCAGGATGAAGGCTTCCAGATCATGCAGAACCTGCTGCAGGCAAAGCCTAACGTTTCGATCGTGTTTGCCCAGGCAGATGGCCTGGCATTGGGCGCGGCCCAGGCCATCAAGGTCGGCAATCCATCGCAGAAGATCATCGTCGGTGGCTTTGACGGTGACACCGCCGCTCTTGAAGCCCTCAAGAATGGCGTTTTCGACGTCACCGCGACACAGCAGACGCAGAAGATGGGCCGCGCGGCCGTCGACATGGCCGTCAAAATCGTTGGCGGCGAAAAGGTGCCGCCGGTTCAGCTGCTGGATGCGACGCTCACCACCAAGGACAACGTCGAAGGCTTTATCGCCAACCATCCATAAATTCAGGCTCGGGAGTGGTGATATGACGGAACCGGTTCTCTCTCTTCGAGGCATCTCGAAGCGCTATGGCCCTCTTGAGGTCCTCAAGAACGTCAGCCTCGACGTTTACCCCGGCGAGGTTGTCGCCCTCCTCGGCGAAAACGGCGCCGGCAAGTCGACCTTGTCGGGCATTATTGCCGGATCACGTACTCCTTCTGAAGGAACGATGACATGGCAGGGGCAGCCTTATGCCCCTGCCTCCCCAAGGGACGCGATCGACAGAGGCGTCGTGCTGATCCACCAGGAGCTTCAGCTTCTGCCGGAACTGACGATTGCCGAAAACGTCTTCATCGGTCGTTGGCCGATGAAGAACGGGATCGTGGATCGTGCACAGATGGTCAGGCGCGCGCAGGAACAACTGTCGCGCTTGAACCTGCATATTCCAGCCACAAGAAAAGTTGCCGGCCTTTCCACGGCAAATCAACAGCTGATCGAGATTGCAAAGGCGCTGGCGCTGGACGCAAAGCTGCTGATCCTCGATGAACCCACGGCCGCACTCGGCGGAGCGGAAACCGAAGCTCTCTTTCAACAGGTTCGCAAGCTGCGCTCCGAAGGTGTCGGGATCATCTACATCTCGCACCGAATGGACGAAATCAAACGGATCACGGATCGCGTCGTCGTGCTGCGCGATGGCGAGCGGGTCCAGGAATTCGCCGATAGCGCAACACCGGTTCGCACGATCGTCGAAAGCATGGTTGGACGGTCGCTCGACAGACTGTTTCCCGCCTTGCCGGCTCCGCAGGACCGGGCGGTCCTCAAGGTCGAGGGCCTGACGGCCGTGGACGGCTCTTTCAAGGATGTGAGCTTCGAGGTCCGGGCCGGTGAAATTTTCGGGATAGCGGGGCTCGTTGGCGCCGGGCGAACCGAGCTGGTGCGCGCGATTTCCGGCGCCGACCCGCTGAAAGCGGGCGTGGTCCACCTCAATGGAGAGCAGCTCGCCCTGCGCAGCCCGGCCGATGCGATCGCAAAAGGCATCGTGATGGTTCCAGAGGACCGGAAGCTCCAGGGTCTCGTCGTCAGCCATCGTATCGGCGAAAATCTCGTCTACGCCAATCTGGACCGGTTCGGCCGCCGGTGGATCACGCCATCAATGAAGCGCGACTTCGCAAAGAAAGCCATCTCGACATTCGGGATCAAGGGGCGCGGCGATCAGCTGGCATCGGACCTTTCCGGCGGCAACCAGCAGAAAATCGTGATCGCCAAGTGGCTGATGCGTGACCCCAAGGTCGTCGTACTCGACGAGCCGACGCGCGGCATCGACGTTGGCGCGCGCGCCGGCATTTACGACATTATCGTGGGCCTTGCAAAACGTGGTGTCGCCGTCATCGTCGTCAGCTCCGATCTTGAAGAAGTCCTCGGCGTTTCGAACCGGATTCTCGTGCTTGCGCAAGGCAAGCAGGCGGGCATTCTGGATCGCGACCAGGCGAACGACGTCTCCATCATGGAATTGGCTACAATCTAAAACGAATGAAGAAAGGAAGAGCGATGCCTGACATCACTCTAAATGCGCCCAAGCTTTTCGATCTTGCCGGGCAGATTGCCTTTGTCACCGGTGCCGGCAGCGGTATCGGACAACGCATCGCGATCGGCCTCGCACAATGCGGTGCGGACGTCGCCCTCCTCGATCGCCGGGATGATGACGGCTTGTCCACGACGGCAGGGTTTATCCGTCAGGCCGGCCGCCGGTCGATCCAGATCGCGGCCGATGTGACGAACAAGGCGTCGCTTGCAGAGGCGGTCGAGCGGACGGAAGCCGAACTCGGCCACCTGTCGCTGGCGGTGAATGCGGCCGGCATTGCGAACGCCAATCCCGCAGAAGACATGGAGGAAGATCAATACCAGACCCTGATGGACATCAACCTCAAGGGTGTGTTCCTCTCCTGTCAGGCAGAAGCCCGCTCCATGCTCAAACGCGGCAAGGGCTCCATCGTCAATATCGCCTCCATGTCCGGCGTGATCGTCAATCGTGGACTTAATCAATGCCACTACAACGCCTCCAAGGCGGGCGTGATCCACATGTCGAAGTCCATGGCGATGGAGTGGGTCGGACGCGGTATCCGCGTCAATACGATTTCGCCCGGCTACACGGCCACGCCAATGAACACCCGGCCGGAGATGGTCCACCAGACGAAGCTTTTCGAAGAGCAGACGCCGATGCAGCGCATGGCAGCCGTCGATGAGATGGTCGGCCCCGCCGTGTTTCTGCTCTCGGATGCCGCCAGCTTCGTAACCGGCGTCGACCTGCTGGTCGACGGCGGATTCTGCGCCTGGTGATCATGCAGAAGATGAAAGGGAGGAGCCTTTATGCATCGCTTCGAAAATAAAACCGTCGTCGTCACCGGCGCGAGCCGGGGGATCGGCGCTGCCATCGCAAAACGGTTCGCGCGCGAAGGCGCCAATGTGCTTGTCTCGGCGAATGAAGAGACTGTCCACACGGTTGCGGATGACATCAGAAGCCATGGCGGTCGCGCAGCATCCTTCGTCGGCGATGTGACGGACAAGAGCAGCGTCATCGCCTTGTTCGACACCGCCGAACGCGAATTCGGCTCCATTGATGTCTCCATCCAGAATGCCGGCGTCATCACCATATCGCGTGTCGAGAATCTTGCTGAAGCGGACTGGGACAAGGTGATGGCGGTGAACACAAAGGGCGTGTTCCTGTGTGCCCAGGAGGCAATCGCGCGCATGCGCAAGCATCGTCGCGGCGGCCGCATCATCAACACCGCGTCCGGCCAGGCCCGCGACGGCTTCATCTACACCCCCCATTATGCCGCCTCGAAGATGGGCGTGGTCGGGATCACGCAAAGCCTGGCCAAGGAAGTCGCGATCGAGAACATCACCGTCAATGCCTTCTGCCCGGGGATCATCGAGACCGACATGTGGGCCTACAATGATCAGGCCTGGGGTAAGCTGCTTGGCAACTATGGTCCCGGCGAACTCATGAAGGAATGGGTTGAAGGCATACCGATGAAACGGGCGGGTTCCGGGGAGGATGTTGCCGGTCTGGTGACCTTCCTCGCCAGCGACGATGCAGCCTACATCACCGGGCAGACGATCAACGTCGATGGCGGCCTGATCATGTCGTGAGTGCGTTGAACGGATCGAGCCCTTGATGCTCCGGAAAAAACGGCCAGTCACATATTCCCGGCCTGCGCCATGGCACGGGCGCGGAGGAATACCTGTTCCATCTGCCAATGTTCATTGGTGAAACGCGGATCGTCAGCCCATTCATCCCAGCCGTGCAGCCGGCGGAATTCACCGAGAAGTCCCGAGCCTGCGATCGCCTGCGCATCGACTGTCACTGGATGGTCGCAGTCCGGCGCGACATAGATGGCATCATGCGGACAGTAGAGCTCGCACATGAAGCAGGTCTGGCAGTCGAGTTGGCGGGCGATCACCGGAATTCCGGGGCCGGCATCCAGCACATTCGTCGGACAGACGACGACACAGGCGTTGCAATTAGTGCATCGGTCTTCGACGATGATTGCGATCATGATGCCAACTCCATTTTCTGCGAGGATGCGGAGTTGACCCAGACAGCGTCGAGGCCGCCGGAGACGATGCTGCCGGCAAAACGCGGATCGGTCTCTGGCTTGTCCTCCCGCCGATGCATGCCGCGGCTTTCGTCGCGCGCAAGGGCGGAGGCGGCCGACCAGCGCGCCGTGGCAAGCATCGCCGCTGTCTCACGGGTACGCAGAATCCCTTCGCCTTCCCCGAGCGCATGGGCGCTGACCACCTTCCAGAGATCGTCGAGAAGTCTGGTGGTTCGTAGGAGCCTGTCGCCACGACGGAAGATATTGCGGTCATAGGCAAGCATCTCGCCCTGAACGATGGCAAGCGCACCGCGCAGATCGATCGTATGGGCGCTGTCCGGCTGCAATCCCGCCTGTCCGATCGGGCGGCCGGGCGCACGCGAACGAACCGAACTGGCAAAACGGGCAGCACCTTCGCCCGCCCATTGGCCGGAAGAGAGCGCCCAGGCAGAATTGATGTTGCCGCCGCCGGAGATCGCGCCCGCGACCAGCTCTCGCGTTGCCGCATCGCCTGCCGCGTAGAGGCCGGGCACTGAGGTTTCGCAGTTGTCGCCGGTGATCCTGAGGCCGCCGATACCACGGATGGTGCCTTCACCGTGTAGCGTCACTTCGAAACGCTGGCGATAGGGATCGATGCCCCACCGGTGGAAGGGCAGCAGGAAATTCGGCGAGATGATTGGAACCTTGGCGCGGATATCCTCCGGCGTCTTGTGCAGATCGCAATAGACACGGCCCTTCAGAAGCGCAGCCGCGAGCGGCCGGCTCGTATCCAGCCCGGCCGGAATGGGAATGACCTCGCCATCCTCGTCGTAATAGGTGGCAAAGACGTAGGACATCGAGCGTGTCATCGTCGAGCCCTTGGCCGCCACCGTATAGTAGTTGGTGAACTCCATGCCGGAGAAATCGGCGCCGGCTTCCGCCGCCATCAGATAACCGTCGCCGGTATTGGTGTGCGAGCCGAGCAGCCGTGACAGGAAGGATGTGCCGCCGGTCGCCAGGATGACCGCGCCGCAATTCACCCGCCAGCGCCCGCCTGCCTGGCGGCGAATGCCCTGCGCGCCTCCAATCGTGCCGTCCGCGCGCTGAAGCAGTTCAAGCCCGGGACAGTGATCGAGGATCTCGACGCCAAGATTTTCGCTCTGCTGGCGCAGCGCCCGCATATATTCCGGTCCGCGCAGCGCCCGATACTGCGTGGCGCCCTTCTCGTCCTTCGAGAATTTGTACGTTTCCAGCGTCGGAAGGCTTTCCCAGGTCTTGGCGAGGGTGCGCGCCATCCATCCGGCGTCGTTCAGGCCGAACCCGCTCTTGCGGCGGGCGGCGATCGCCGTTTCGCGCAGATCGGCGGGATCAGGCGGGATCCACCAATGCCCCGGCCCCGCCGTTGCCGTCACTCCGCTCGTGCCGCAATAGCCCTTGTCGGCAAGGACGACAGAGGCGCCGGCTCGCCTTGCCGCTGCGGCCGCCCAATTACCGGCAAGACCGCCGCCAATGACCAGCACGTCGGCGGTCAATTCCAAGAGATCATCCTGACATCTAGACATAATCTTTCCCTATGCCGCCGCGTCATGCCGGCCATGGCGCACGCCAAGCCAGCCAAGCAGCCTGCCGCGCAGCGCCGCGAACTCCGGATCGGCGACATCGCGCGGCCTTTCCAGTACGATCCGCTCCTCATGCGCGATGATGCCGTCCTTCATCACCAGCACGCGGTCGGAGAGCAGCAATGCTTCCTCGACATCATGGGTAACGAGCAGGACGGCGCAGCCGTGCCGCTGCCAAAGATCGCCGACAAGCTCCTGCGCCTTGATGCGGGTCAGCGCGTCGAGTGCCGCGAAGGGTTCGTCCAGCAGCAGCAGATCCGGCTCGCACACCAGCGCGCGGGCAAGCGATACACGCTGCGCCTCGCCGCCCGAAAGCACCTTCGGCCACTGATCGGCGCGATGGCTGATACCGACCTCGTCGAGCGCCGCGATCGCCCGCGCCTTGTCGGGAGAGCCCGGCAAGCCGAGCACAACATTGCGCCAGACCCGCTTCCACGGCATCAAGCGCGGCACCTGGAAGGCGACCGATCGGCGGAGAGGCACCTCGACTGCGCCGGATATCTCGCGGTCGAGATCGGCAAGAACACGCAAAAGCGTGCTCTTGCCGCAGCCGCTCGCCCCGAGCAGCGCCACAAACTCGCCCACACGGATATCGAGATCGAGGTCCTTCAGGACGATGCGCTCGCCAAAGCGACGGGAAAGCCCGCGCACCGTCACTACGGAGGGTGGCGCGGATGGCCGGATGGCCGTCAGGTTCCGCTGAATGCCGGTCGCCATGACAGGAAGATCCTTTCGAGCGTTCTGACGATGAAATCGACCGCAAGGCCGAGGAAGGCATAGACTGCGAGGCAGACGACGATGACGTCGGTCTGGAAGAACTCGCGCGCATTGGCCATGAGATAACCAATGCCGGCGGTGGCGTTGATCTGTTCGCCGAATACCAGCGCCAGCCAGGCGATGCCCAGCGAATAGCGCAGCCCGACGAGAGCCGAAGGCAGCGCTCCGGGCAGGATGATATGGCGGATCATCGCCGAACGAGAGAGATTGAGCGTCCGGCCGGCTTCGATCAGCGACGCATCGACATTGCGGATACCAGCATAAACGTTGAGATAGAGCGGAAAGGCCGTGCCGAGCGCTATCAGCGCTATTTTTGGTGCCTCCCCGATGCCGAGCCAGATGATGAGCAGCGGGATAAGCGCCACATTCGGCACGGTGCGCAACATCTGCACTGTGGCGTCGATCAGATCTTCGCCGAGCCGGGAGAGACCGGAAAGCACGGCCAAAGAAACACCGATCGTACCGCCGATCGCAAGGCCCGCCAACGCGCGACCGAGCGAGACCCACATCGCCTGCTGCAATTCGCCTGTTGCGACGAGCTTCGCCGCACTCGTCAACACCACCGAGGGACCAGCCAGAACCTCCTGAGGCAAGACGCCGGTGATGGAAACGAGATGCCAGAGGGCGATAAGTAGCACCGGGCCAAGCGCCCGCCTGAGCCAGCGCGGCACGCCGCGCCGGGCGGCGGAAAGCGGCTCGATGCGCTTCATCGCAACAGAACGGGCATGAGCCGATGGCGGTTCGACGGTCGTCTCCCGTGTTGTCTCAACCGGCTCTATCCTGATCGTTGCGATGCTGCTCATGATTGTCTCCTGAAGCTCAGTTCGTCGGCAGGTCGCGATAGACATATTTGGAGAGATCGAGATCACCGGAGAGCACACCGGCTTCCTTCCAGGTCGCGAAGACGTTCTGCAGGGAGGCGACAAACTTGTCATCGAGCGGCACGCGCTGATAGGCGGCCTCGGCGTCGTAGGTTCCCTCGATGATCGATTTGTCCTGCTTTGCGAAGCCGGCGTAGAAATCGATATAGGCCTGCTTGTTATCGAGCGACCATTTGTAGCCTCGCTCGATACGGTCGGCAAAGTCGGCAATCGCCGCCACCTTGCCAGGATTGGCGAGAGCACTGATCGTGGCGCTGACGACGGTGTTGCCCGTATTGATGCCTTGTCCATCAATCAGGACCCGGGCCTTCAAGGAACCGATGGCGCGGGCCTCGTATACGCTCCATGTGCCCCAGACATCGATGCTGCCAGCCTGGAAAGCAGCGCTCGCATCGGTCGGGGCAAGGAAGGCGAGCTTGACATCGCTGCTCGTCAGCCCTGCTTTCTTAAGGGCACCCACCGTCAGATAATGCGCGACACTGCCGCGCGTGGTCGGCGAAATCGTCTTGCCCTTCAGATCGGCGATGGTCTTGATCGGGCTGTTGGCGGGAACAAGCAGCGCCGTCCCAAGGCCGCCATTGGAAAAATTGGCGACAACCTTGATCTTGGAACCGCCGGCGATTGCGCTCACAGTTGGAGAATCCGCTGCCGAACCGATATCGACCGCATCCGCCTTCAACGCCTCATGCAGATTGACCGCCGCCGGATAGACGGACCACTCGATCTTGTAGGGGACATCCTTCAGCAGCCCGGCCGCTTCGAGCTTGGCGCGCGTAGCACCGGTCTGGTCGCCGATCCGCAACGTCACCTTCGAGAGATCTTGCGCGGCAAAGGCTGCTGTAAGCGGCGCAGCGGAGAGAAGAACGGCAAGGCCGCCGGCCAGAAGATTGAATGCACGTCTGGAAAGGATGGTCATGGATGCCGCCTCGGTTTTACTCGTTGATCGTGTCTTGGGAGGATCATTCGGCGGCGACGGAAACGTCGCCTGCCGCATAGCGATTGCGCGGCACCGGGATGCCGAGATTGCCGCGGAAGGTTTCTGACTCATACTCTTCGCGGAAGACGCCACGCTTCTGCAGGATCGGAATGACAGTCTCGGCCACGACTTCGAATTCCCTGGGCAGCGAGACGTTGACGACAAAGCCGTCCGAGCCACGCTCAACCAGCCAGCGCTCGAAAGCATCCGCCACCTGCTCCGGCGTACCGATGAAATCAGTCCTTGGCGTTGCAAAACGCAGTGCCACCTGACGCAGCGTCAGATTGTTTTTGCGGGCGGCGTCAAGGATGCGGTTCGACTGGCTCTGGTTGGAATTGGCGCCATGGGCGGCAATGTCGGGGAACGGCGCGTCAAGATCGTGCTGCAGGAAGTCGTAATCGTTGAACGGCCGGCCGAGCATCGAGAGCGCGTTCTCGATCGAGGTCAGATTGGCAAACTCCTGATATTTGCGCTCGACCTCCTCTTCTGTCGAACCGATGACCGGACGGATGCCGGGCAGGATGAACAACTCGTCCGGATCGCGGCCGAAACCGGCGGCGCGCTGCTTCAGGTCTCGGTAATAGGCCTTGCCCTCGTCCAGGCTGTCGTGATGAACGAAGATCGCGTCGGCGCGCTGGGCGGCATAGTTGCGGCCATCCTCAGACGCACCGGCCTGGAAGATCACCGGCTGGCCCTGCGGCGAGCGGGCGATGTTAAGCGGCCCCTTCACATGGAAGAACTCGCCCTTGTGGTTCAGTGTGTGCAGTTTCTTCGGATCGAAGAAGACGCCGCTCGCCTTGTCATGGATGAGCGCATCGTCTTCCCAGGAGTCCCAGAGGCCTTGCACGACATCGAGATATTCGCCGGCGAGATTATAGCGGACGTCATGGGCAAGATGCGACTGCTTGCTGTAGTTGGCGGCGCTGCCCTCAAGCCAGGAGGTGACCACGTTCCAGCCGGCACGACCGCCGCTAATGTGATCGAGCGAAGCGAACTGCCGGGCGACATTGAAGGGCTCGCTGTAGCTCACTGTCAGCGTACCGACGAGGCCGATATGCGAGGTGGCTCCGGCTAGCGCCGACAGGATCGTCAGCGGCTCGAAGCGATTGAGATAATGCGGGCTCGACTTCTCGGTAATGAAGACGCTATCGGCAACAAAGAGGAAATCGAACTTGGCGGCTTCGGCGATCTGGGCCTGCTGTTTGTAATAGGCGAAACTGGTGCTTGCCGTCGGTTCGGAATCCGGATGGCGCCAGTCGCCCCATCCCATGCCGACGCCATGGAGCATGAAGCCGAGTTTCAATTGCCTTTTCCTAGTCATCGAAAATCCCCTGACAGCTCAACCTGACAGTGGACAATCTATTATCGATAAAAACTATAGAATAGATTATTTATTGCGAATTAACGGCGGACGGCGGGAAGGAATTCCCATTCGCCGCCAGTTTGCGCACATCGAAGATGTCGGTGAGGATGACCGAGCGGAAATCGCTGACGAGCACGGTCGCCCGAACGATCCAAAAACCGTCAATCGGAAGGAAAAAACCTCCGGCAGTATAGTGACCCTCACCGCCCTTGATGGCCACATGCGTAAATGGGCCGATGCCATAGGCCGGCTTTTCCAGATCAAGACTGATCGACATCGGCTCGAATGTCTTGCCGTCAAGCTGCAGGTTGTCGATCTCGACCGTAACCGGACCGACCAGCGCCGGCCGCAAGGTCAAACGAGCCGAGAGGCCGTCCTTCTGCGCGGTGATGATTGCCAACGGCAGGGTGGAATCGAGGATCGCCCTTGGCGGCGGCGTGAAGCGCCAGAGCCCGAGTACGGCAAGGATTGCAATCGCGATTACCATCTCCGCGAGGATACTGCGCTTCAAGTGCCGAAGGCTCAACGTCTCGCCGGCAATCGCACCTTCCGTCAACCGGTAGCGATTGACGGCTGCCAAGAGCAGGAGCAGCGCGACAAGGCCAAGCTTCGTCAGCAACACCAAGCCATATTGCGTCGTCCAAAGCGCCGAGATGTGGTTGAGCTGGACCATCGCGAGAAAGAGGCCAGTGACGACGAGGGCAAGGACGACAGCGGATATCGCCGACGAAAAGCGACGCAGCGTGCCGCCAGTCGTGCCGTCATGGCGACCGATGACATCGGCAAGCGGGATCAGCGCACCGATCCAGGCGATGACCGACAGGGTATGCAGAAAGACCGCCGGTGTCGTCAGAAAACGCGGCTGCGCGGTCGCCGCATGCCCGGCAGAGGCAAAAGCGGCGCCCGCAGTCAGCAATGCCGCAGTCGACAGCCATTGCCTTGTCCGTGCGCCGGAATGATGCGCGATCAAGGCCAGCAACAATGCGGCAGCGGCGAGCATCGTTGCGTGCCCATAAGCGGTCGACCACAGGCCCGCAGACCAGACTTGCGATCGCGCCAGCCCGGGAAAAGTCTCGCCAAGCGCATCGAGGCCCTGGAAACCGATGAGAGCGGGTGAGGCCAGCAAGCCAAGGGCGATCAGTGCCGAAACCGTGTGGTGGGCAGCCGGTCTAAGATTGAGCCGTGCAAAGGTCGAGAAAGTAACGCTGCCCGCGCCAAAGATCAGGCCGAGCATCAGCAAGAGCCTCTCCGCCCAGAGCCCAACCAGAACCGGGAGGTCCGATTGCGCGCCGACGGAGGCACCCGCCGCACTCGGCGCGCCGACGGAAAATATCTGCCCGCCGCCGATCGGATGGCCGTCGGAAGAGGTGACGCGCCAGGAGAGGATGTGGGTGCCGTGCTCGAGACCAGTGGGAAGCCTATAGGTAACCGTCGTTCCCTTGCCGCCGTCATCCAGCAGGATATCCGCCTTGCCGTTGGGGTGGATAAGCCGCGCCACCAGTGGTGTCACCGGCTCCGAAAACTGGAGCGTAATCGCCGGCGGTCCCTCGGGCAGCACAGCGGCATCGGCAGGCTCGGAGGTGGTCAGGCTTGCATGCGCGAAGGCCGCCATGGCCAACGGCCCGAGATAGAGGATGCAGAAGACCGCCGCCCAAAAGAAACGACGGGCCGCTTTCAAGGATAACTTCACGGCTCGACGCGCACCGAGGGTGCGGGATGCTTCAGATCGTCCGACGAACCGCCGTCAGTGGGGATCTCGATCCAGCGCGCGGCGGCACCATCGCATTGCTGGACGACCGGCACGAAGATACGGCCGGTCGCCGCCTTGCTGATCGCGGCGCGAAAGACGAACTCGTCATAATGGGCATCTTCCAGCCGGCCGCCCGTCCAGGCGATCTCCTTGAGATTGCCGGTGCCGCCATGATCATGGCCCGGTGTGGCCGTGGCATTCTGAACATTCTCCGTTACAAGCGAAAGCATCCAGCCGGGCTTCGGCTGCGGCTTCGCATCGCTGAGGCTCTCCGGCAGCGCGATACGCACGGCCGTCGTCGCCGCACCATCGCAGCCATGCGGAACACGTAGCACGAATTTCACCGTCGCCCCGGGCTTCACCTCCTTGTTTTCGAAGGTGATGTGAGCGCTTGCCGGCAGACCGAAGGAGACGGCGGCAAGACCGGTAAGGACGAGGCGGCGGAAAGCGGATTGCATGGTTCTGTTCTTTCGCATGAGGTTACCAGCTCGCGGCAAGGCCGAGATGGCCGAGCGCCTGCTGCCTAAGCTCGGCAAGGCGCGGATCGCCGCGATGGCGGGGATAGGAAAGGTCGACGTCAAGATCGGCGATGATCTTCGCCGGGCGCTGGCTGAAGATGATGACGCGCTGGGCGAGAAAGATTGCCTCCTCGACATCGTGGGTGACCAGCACCGCCGTCAGCCCCGCCCGCTGCCAGAGCGACACGAGCTCGCCCTGCATGGCAAGCCGCGTCAGCGAGTCGAGCTTGCCGAGCGGCTCGTCGAGCAACAGCAATCGCGGCTGGTTGACCAGGGCGCGGGCAAGCGCCACGCGCTGCGCCATGCCGCCGGAGAGCTGATGCGGATAGGCCCGATCGAAGCCCTTGAGGCCGACGAGTTCGATCGCATTGTCGACGCGGTGGCGGGCGCTCTTCAGGATGCCTTGTGCCTCAAGCCCCAGCGCAACATTGTCCCACACGGTTCGCCAGGGAAACAGCGTCGGATCCTGGAAAACGAGGATGCGCGAGGGATCGGGTTCGCCGACCTTTTCGCCGCCAACCGTCAATTCGCCCTTCGTCGGATAATCGAGGCCCGCAAGCAGCCGCAGCAGCGTCGACTTTCCGCAGCCCGATGGCCCGAGCAGCGCAACGAACTCGCCGGGTTCGACCGAGAAGCTGACATTGTCGAGCACCGGCAGCGGCGCGCCTTCGAGCTCGAACTGATGCGAGACGTTGCGGATGCCGATCGGCTGGCCAGTGATCTCGGCTTGCGCCTGTTTGAGTGCTGTTGCCACTACCATCTGACGAGACCCTTCTGCCAGGAAAGCGTCCAGTCGCGAACGCGGAAGAGAATGGTGATCAGGCTCGAGCACATCAGCGCCATCACGAACAATGCGGCATACATATTGCTATAGGCAGCCCAACCCTGCGCCCATTGCAGATACCAGCCGAGCCCGGCCTTGACGCCGAGCATTTCGGCAACGACGAGCACCGCAAACGAGGTGCCGAGACCCATGAACAGGCCGACGAAGACATGTGGAAGTGCCGCGGGTATCGCCACCTTGAGGATGAGAAAGGAAGGCTTGGCGCCGAGCGTACGGGCGATATCGTAATAGTCGCGGTTGACGCTGGCGATGCCCGACCAGGTGAGGATCGTCACCGGAAAAGCAGTTGCGAGCGCGATCAGGAAAACGCTTGCCGAGCCGCTGGTCGGGAAGATGAAGAAAGCGAGCGGCAGCCAGGCGGTCGCCGGCAACGGACCGATCAGGCGCAGCACTGGATGCACCCAATAGCTGGCGTTGCGTGACCAGCCGATGGTGGTGCCGATGAGGAAACCGGTGATAGCGCCGAAGAAATAGCCCTTGGCGAGGAGCAGAAGCGAATACCAGACGCTGATGCCAAGCCGGTCGTAGTCGTCGAAATAGACCTCGAGGATGCTTTGCGGCGAGGCGAAAAAAGGCACCGGCAAGAAGCCGGTCTTCGCCGTCAGGATCTCCCAGCCGGCGAGAAACGCGGAAGCGAGCACAAGCCACGGCCCGTAATAACGGACCGTGGAGGCAACCTTGCCGAGACGCGTGCCCGTGACTGCGACCACCGCCGCGACGGCGGCGATCACCAGCGCAATAAAAGCGAGTTCACGACCATAGGGCTGGGGAATGATCTCCGGCCAGTATTCGATGAGCACCGCTGTCCCGGCCCAGCCGAAGGCCGCCAGAATACCGGTGAACGAGGCGTTCCAGCCTATGCGCGGGATGCCTCTGCCGACCGAGGTTTCGATGTCGTCGGCCAGTGCCGGGTCGAGAGAGCTCATGATCTTTCCTCCTCAGGCGGACAGGACGTCGGCATAGACGCGGTCGGCGAATTCCTTCGGATCGGTCGAGCGCTTGAAGACCTGCACGTCACGCAGTTCCTGCGCGTAGAGAGCGATTTCCGTCTTGAGATCGCCGCCGACAGGATTGTGGTTATGCGTCTGGCTCTTCAGCACACCGACGAGATCCTGGATCGACTTGTCCTTCGGCGCATTGGGCAGAAACGCCTTGGCGGCGTCTTCCGGCTTGGCGACGGTCCAATCCTGGGCCTCGAGAAGCGCGCGGGTCAACGCGGTCGCGGTCGGTCGGTCATCGCGGACCAGTCCGCCACGTAGGCCGACGATGCAGCAGACGCGGTTTTCAAAGCCATGGTCGAGGTTCGAGGCGACCTGAACATATTTCGGATCCTCCAGCCAGAAATAGGCTTTCGGATCGCCATCGGCGATCGCCTGGATCTCACCCTTGTCGGCGGCCAGCTGCAACAGTTCGCCCGGATACTGCCGCCATTCGACATCGGCGACCGGATCCAGCCCCTCCTTCTGCAGGAGGATAGAGAAGAAATTCTTGCCGGGGCTGGCAAGATCGGAAATTCCGATGGTCTTGCCCTTCAGGTCGGAAAGCTTCTCGATGCCTGTGGATTTCAGTGCGACGAGACGGGTGCAGCCGCCATGCGAACCAGCGGTGATCTTGACATCGAAGCCCTGCTCCAACGCCTTCAGCCAGCGCAGCGCCATGCCAACGCCGCCGTCAGCCTTGCCGGATGCGATCGCTTCCAGCAGCGCCTCGGTCGAGCCGCCGAAATTGACGAGTTCGACGTCGAGGCCGTATTTCTGGAAAATGCCCTGCTGCTGAGCGACATAGACCGGCGCCAGGCATATGGCGGTCGCATTGACAGCAAACTTGATTTTCTTCAATTCGCCGGTTGCCGCCGCAGGGGTTGCCCGCGCGGCGAAACTGCCAAGCGTCAGGGCGCCGAGCGGCGCCGCAATGCCAAGGGCGCCCGCCGTGCGCAGGAAGGAGCGGCGATCGATGCCACCGGAAAAATCATTGCCTGCCCCGAATAATGTCTTTGCATTCCAAGCCATCGTCCCAACTCCTGTGTCGTGTTGAATGGATCGCGGAAGCCCCCCGGCGCCGCCCCCAACTGATTGGTGAATTTGTTATTCCGCTGCCTGCACGCTTGCCTGCGCATCGCGCTCGGCCACCAGCGCACGAACGCGCGGAATGAGGTCGCGGCCATAATGGAAGGCATCCTCCAGCGGATCGAAACCGCGGATGAGGAAAGTGGTAATGCCGAGGTCGTAGTAATCGAGCATGGCTTCGGCCACCTGATCCGGCGTGCCGACCAGTGCAGTCGTGTTGCCGCTTGCCCCAGTCAGCGCCGCCATTTCGGTCCACAGGCGCTTGTCGAGACGCGCACCGTGGGAAGCGGCCGCAAGCAGTCGCTTCGAGCCCTCGTTCGGCGGATTGCTGCTGGCACGCCGGCGGATATCGATCAGCTTTTCGGCGCTCGGATCCTTGCGCAGCGCCTTGGCGCGTTCGAGGAGGCTGGCTGCCTTCTCCCAGGCTGCCTCTTCGGTCTCGGCAAGGATCGGGCGAAGCGACAGGCTGAAACGCGGCGAGCGACCGTGTTGTGCAGCGATTGCGCGCACCTTGTGCACGGTCTCGGAAACCTGCTCATAGGTCTCGCCCCAGAGCGCATAGATATCGGCATGCTTGCCCGCGACCGCGAAGGCCGCCTCCGAGGAGCCGCCAAAATAAACCGGAATGCCATCGGCACCCTGCGGTTTCACATTGGCGAAGGCCTGCTCGACCCGATAATATTTGCCGGCATAGTCGAAGGGCTTCTCGCTCGTCCACTCCTGGCGGGCGATATCGAGATATTCGCTGGTGCGGGCATAGCGCTCGTCCTTGGTCAGGTGATCGCCATCCTGGGCAAGCTCCTGGTCGTTGCCGCCGGTGATGATGTGAACGGCGACGCGGCCTTGGGAGAGATGATCGAGCGTCGCAAGCTGACGAGCGGCAAGCGTCGGCGTCGTGAAGCCGGGGCGATGGGCGATCATCAGCTTCAGCTTGCGGGTCTGGCCCGCGACATGCTGGGCGATCAGAATGCTTTCCGGCGAGGTCGAATTGAAGGCGAAGAGAACGCGGTCAAAGCCGCCATTCTCATGGATCGCGGCGGCAGCGGCGATATGATCGAGATCGATAAGCGGGCCATTGCGCGCGATTGTCTCGGACGCATTGTGGTTTCCGATGTAGCCGATGAATTCGACAGGCATGCTATCCTCCGTTCGTTGGATCAGACACCCAGGACAAGCCGGCCTGCGCCGATGCGCACCGTATCTTCCTGCGGGCTGTGAATGCGGCCGCAGAGCACGTCGCGATGGTGGCGCTCGAGCGGATTGTTGCGGGAAATGCCGTGATTGCCGGTGAGCTTCAGAGCCTTTTCGACAGCGTCAATGGCATTTTCGGTGGTAACGACCTTGATGAGGCCAGATTCCGATTGGGTGAAGGAGACACCTTCATCGATGTCACGCGCGGCGGATGCGATCAGCCGGCGGTTGACGGTGATCAGTTCCTCGATCTCGCCAACAGCTTGCTGGATGCGCGGCACGGTCGCCAGTGGCGCCCCAAGATTGGTTGGCACACGGTTCTTGAGGAAGGTCACCAGCCAGTCGCGAGCGGCTTCGGCAACGCCGGTGTAAAGCGCGCCCGGCAGAATGCCGAACCAGGCCGCCTGCCCCTCGCCGCGACTTCCCCACTCTTCCGGCAGGCGGATATCGACCGCGTGGTCGAGTGGCACCTCGACATTGTCGAACACCGCGTCATGACTTCCAGTGGCCCGCATGCCGAGCGGGTTCCAGGTCTTGTCAGTGGTGAAGCCCGGCGTATTGAGCGGCACCAGGAAGCCACCAACACGGGGTTTGTCTTCATCCGTGCGCGCCCAGACGATGGCATAGGTCAGCCCTTCGGCGCCGGTGGAGTAGATCTTGCGGCCACTGATCGACCAGCCGCTTTCAGTGCGTCTGGCCGTCGTTGCCGGTAGACCGCCGCGTATCGGCGTGCCGAGCTCAGGCTCGACGCGGAAAGCATTGATGAGCGCGCCATTCTCGACCGCGTCGGACAAGACCTTGCGAACGAGATGCTCCGGCCAGCGCCCACCCGGGATCGTCGCCAGGTTGATATATTGCATGATCAGGATCAGTGCCGTCGACGGCTCGCCGCGGGCGATGGTGCGGATCACCTCCGCCGCTTCGGCAAAACTCGCCCCTGCTCCACCGAATTCGACGGGCGCCGTCAACGCGACAAGGCCGGCCTCATGTGCGAGCCGGATATTATCGAACGGAAAGGAGGCGCTCTCGTCGTAGCTTGCCGCCGTTTCCGCAAAACGAAGTGCAAGGATCGAGGCACGTCGCAAGGGATCGAGCGTTTCCGAGACCGGCTTCTGTCGAATGTTCTGCACGGTCATGATCGCCGCCCCAATTATGTTTAGCTGATATTATCTACTGATTTTATAGACTAAAGAAAACTTCGCCCCCTCTGTTGGCTTTGAGCGAAAAATACTGCCTCTTTGGGCCATCGCTTCGAAACGGGATCGCTGGTTCGCCCCGCGCCCGGCAGTATTATCGGCACCGTTCACAAGTTGAGCAGCCGCGCCGCCGCTAACAATTCAAGGGAAGAGAAGACAGTGACGCACGATCATGGCCACGACGACCACCATCACGACGACGATCACCACCACCATCATGCCGACCATTGGCGCGACAATGGCGTGAAGGTCATTCCGGGCAATTCGCTCGATCCGAACACGGCGCAAACGCCGGGCATGAACCGGGCGACGGCCATCAGCAAGGCGCGCGCCGGGGCTGAGAAGATCTGGGCCGGAACGGTGACGATCCACGCCAATGCCAAGACCGGCGCCCATCATCACGGCGATCTCGAAAGCATCATCTATGTCGTCAAGGGCAAGGCCCGGATGCGCTGGGGTGATAATCTCGAATTCGTTGCCGAAGCCGGCCCCGGCGATTTCATCTTCGTACCGCCCTACGTGCCGCATCAGGAAATCAACGCCAGCCGCGACGAAACGCTGGAATGCGTGCTGGTCCGCTCCGGCCAGGAACCCGTCGTCGTCAACCTCGATATCGAACCGGTGGAAAAGCCGGAAGAGGTGCTCTGGATCGACCCGATCCATAAATAAGTCCCGATGATTTCCGGGTTCAATCGAGCAGATCGGGCTCTGCTGCCACGATCCAGTCCCAAAGCGGCTGGAACGAGAAGTAGCCGCCCTTGTGGGATCCGACCTGCGAGGCGGTGTGCCGCGCAATATCATGGTGGATCGGCTTCGGTTTTCCGGCTGCTTCCGCGAGCAATTGCGTGCGCGCGGCATTATCCATGGAGATGAACCACCATGCGGCGGCCTCTACCGTCGGACCGACCGTCAGCAAGCCGTGGTTCTGAAGGATAGCGGCTTTCTTGTCCCCCAAGATCTCGGCGAGGCGAATACCTTCTTCCGCTTCCAGGACGACGCCCGAGAACGGGTCGAATAGCGCGTGGTCTTCGTAAAAAGCGCAGGAATCCTGCGTCAGCGGATCGAGCAGCCGTCCAAGCGACGCCCATGCCTTGCCGTAGGTCGAATGGGTATGGGCTGCGGCAAGAACATCGGGACGAGCGGCGTGGATCGCCGAGTGGATGACGAAACCGGCCTGGTTGATAGGGCGATTACCGACCAGGATATTGCCGCTGTGATCCACCAGTTGCAGATCCGAAACCTTGATCTGGCTGAAATGTTGCGCCAGCGGGTTGATCCAGAACTGATCGGGAAATTCCGGGTCGCGCACGGTGACATGGCCGGCCAGTCCCTGGTCGAATCCATAGCGGGCAAACAGGCGGAAGGTGGCTGCAAGACGTTGCTTGCGATGCAGGCGTTCTTCCTCGACGGACGGAGACGTCTCCCGTTCAATCAGCTTGAACTTCTTCGGATGCTCTTCATGCTTTGTCATGATGTTATCCTTCAATAGCGGGTCAGAGGATCGACGACGTCGGAGAGCGGCAAGCCACGGACATAGGCATCGAGATTGGCGATAATCCGATCCGTCAGCCGCTGGCCGTTGCGCGTTCCGGACCAGGAAATGTGGGGCGTGATCAACACTTTGGGATGCCGATAAAGCGGGTGGCCTTCCGGCAGCGGCTCCGGATCGGTGACATCGAGCGTCGCGCCGGCGAGGTTCGGTCCATCGAGGGCGGCAAGCAGAGCCTCCTGATCGATCAAACCGCCCCGCGCCACATTGATGATGTGTTGCCCCGGCTTTGCCACTGACAAGACCCGCGCATCAAGGATGTGACGGGTCTCCTCCGTCAGCGGAGCAGCAAGCAAGAGATGATCGGAGCCGGCGGCCAATTCTTCCAACCCACTCAAAAAGCGTACACCATCCTGCGTTCCGGATGTGCCCGTTCGCCGGACGGCGAGAACCTCCATACCGAAGGCATTTGCACGGACGGCAACCGCCTTGCCAATCGCGCCGAAGCCGAAGAGACCGATCGTCTTGCCTTCGACTGTACCGGTTGCGGTTTGCGCGTATTGTTCCGGCGTATGTATGGCCAGTTGCCGCAGGCGCTTTTCATGTTCGAAGATCGCCGCGAAGACATATTCGGCGATCGGGTCGGCGGTGATGCCACGCCCACAGCTCACCTTGGGTCCGTCGGCCGTAACGAACCAATCCGGATAAAAATCGATGCCGGCCGAGACGACCTGAACCCAACGCAGATCGGCTGGCCATTCCGGTGGTCGAACGCGGGGCGCGGCTTTCCAGCGCGGCCCCGGACGCGTCAGGAGAACATCGACGCCCTTCGGAATGTCCCACACCTTTTCCTCGTCGTATCCGGGCACGACGGTAGGCTGCGACCAGTGCGCGCCGAGCACATCATCGAATTCCGCGCCCAACTGGTTGAGCACCACGGGGCGGCGGAGCGAAGCGTCACTGGATACTGCGTTTCTGGCGTCTACATTCACGGTGGGTTCCTCAGACTATCTTGACCAACGGGCCGTTGAAACGATGGTCGAACGTGGTGCGGAATGATGCCAGGATCCAAGAGGATGGCTGCAACGTTCTGGACCGGCGCAGCGCCAACATCGAGCGAAGCCATCTCCACCCCTAAGCAATTGCTATTGCCTATATAATCCAGTTAAACTATAGATTATACAGGCAAATAAATTGCAAAACGGCGGATGCCGGAGATTGATTTTTTGGATAGCCTGCAAAGGGCAGCATCATGTTTCAGCAATGACTGGCAGCCCTGCGCCAACGTCAATAGCGAAGAAAAAAGCGGGATGATGCGGATGGCAATCAACCGCCCCGAGAAACTCAGGGGCCGGTCCAACTGAAGCACATCGCCGATACCTAGAAGCAAAAGTCAGAACGAGGAAACATACGCATGGCCAGCCAGTCCGTCTCCACCCGCATCGTCCTTGCGTCGCGCCCATCCGGAACACCGACGGCGGCGAACTTCCGGCTCGAGCAGGAGCCGGTCCGGGATCTTGCCGAGGGCGAAGTTCTTCTCGAGATTCTCTATCTTTCCCTTGATCCCTACATGCGTGGCCGCATGGACGATGCCAAATCCTATGCCAAGCCGGTCGACATCGGCGGCGTGATGGAAGGCGGCACGGTCGCGCGGATCGCACGCAGCCGCAATACGGCGTTCAACCCCGGGGATATCGTCCTCTCGCATTCCGGCTGGCAGAGCCATGCGATTTCCGACGGCACTGCGTTGCGCAAGCTCGATCCAGAGGCGGCACCGATCACGACGGCACTCGGCATTCTGGGAATGACGGGCTTTACCGCCTATGCCGGGCTGCGCAATATCGGCAAACCCAAAGCCGGCGAGACGCTGGTGGTCGCGGCAGCGAGCGGTGCGGTCGGCTCCGCCGTTGGCCAGATGGCGAAGATTTTCGGGGCGCGCGTTGTCGGGATCGCGGGCGGGCCGGAGAAATGCGACTACATACGCAAAAAGCTCGGCTTCGATGCAGCAATAGACCATCATTCGAGCGATTTTCCCGCACAGCTCGCGGACGCCTGCCCGAAAGGAATCGATGTCTATTTCGAGAATGTCGGCGGCCATGTCTGGAGTGCGGTATTTCCGTTGCTGAACGACTTCGCGCGCGTCCCTGTTTGCGGGCTGATCGCACATTACAACGAAGGCCCTTCCGCCTCGAGCGGACAGGATCAGCTCCCGACCGCGATGCGGGCCATTCTGCGCAAAAGCCTCACGATACGGGGCTTCATACAACGCGAGTTTACCGACCAGCGTCCCGACTTCTATCGCGAAGCCGGAACATGGATCTCCGACGGCAGGCTCAAATACAAGGAAGATATTGTCGACGGACTTGAAAACGCTCCGGAGGCTTTTCTCGGTCTTCTGGAAGGAAGGAATTTCGGCAAGCTGATCGTGCGCGTCGCGTCCTGAGCAGCAATAGCTGTTCAGTGGTCGAACATACCAGCGTCCCCTCCCGACGGGACGCTGGCAGACGCCGGATGTTCAGGTCTTGACCCATCGAGCTTATGGATGGCTCGAATCTCGCAAGCGACCAGCTTCTGAAGCCGCCACAGGTTCCGGTCGCGAATGCCCCATTCCTCCAGGTGCTTCACCGTCAGGTACAAATATTCGGCACAGGAGCCCATATGGCCGCATGCCCTGGCAAGCACATGCGCGACCGTCTCCAGCGGCAATTTGCGGGAAACCCGCTTGCCCCTCGGCCCTGCCCAAAAGACCAGGGCGCGCACCAATCCTTCGCTTGTCTCGACCGGAATCCAGCGAACGGTCGAAATGTCTTCGAGCGTACCGACTTCGCGGCGGATCATCCGGCGAATTTGACCAAGGCGGTCCTCATCGGCAAGCTTGAAGACAACGCCATTGCAGCGCCCGCCCCGATCGAGCGCCATCATGAGGCCGGGCTGTGTTCTTGTTCCCCGCCAGCGCGTCATTTCCAGGCAGAACGATCGATGCCAGCCTCGCGCAGAACCCTGGCGTGACTCGACAGCATCAAAGTCTGGTTTCCATATCAGTGATCCATAGGCAAAGACCCACAACGGGGTGCCTTCGGTTTCATGAAGGAGCCGCTTCGCCAGAGCCTCTATCTCGTCTTCCTTGAGGGGAATGCGGTAAGGTTCAGGGCCGGGATCGACTTCAGTTCGAAAACTGAGCGAAACCAACTGATCCGTCAAAACCATCTTTGATCTCTTAGACATCGAAAGTTCACCCTGTCGGATTTCGTTTCCTTATCGCTACCGGACCCTCATCATGATCGATGCCTGGAGACCGTTCGAAATACCCAGATGCTGACAATCCTCAAGCCGGCGTACCAATCCGCCATTGATAAGGCGGTGGCGTTCCGTTGACGGCGAAATCTCCGATGATGCGGTCCTTGTAGATACGCGGATTGTGAGAGGACAGCGTGCGGGCATTGCGCCAATGGCGGTCCAGCCCGTTCGGCTTCTTGGTCGCCGAGGCGCCCAGTGCATCGAAAAGACTGGTGGACGCCTGCAGGATCAGATCCGAAATGACGGTCTGGGCTTGTGCGGTTTCAAGTTCGGCGAGCGCGTTCGCCTTCTCCTCCAGCTCCGGATCATCGATGAAGCGAGTGTCGAACGCCCGCTGGATCGCCGCTGCCGCCTGAAGCACGATAGCACCTGAACTATAAGCGCCACCACGGATGCGCCCGACAACCTGCAGAACCTGCGGGTCCTGGCTGGAACGGGGGCCAGCCGCATGGGTATAGGTCCGCGTGCGTTCCGCAACGGCCTTGGCGACATCGTTGGTGATCGCCCGGCCGATGCCCGCAAGGGTCGCCAGATGAACGAGCTGATAGAAGGCGGCACCATACTTGAAGCGATCATCATCAAGCACGATGTCGTCTTCGGTCACCTTGACGTTGGTGAACGTTGTCGTACCGCTTGCCGTCAGGACTTGGCCAAATCCATCCCAGTCGTCGACGACATCTACACCTTCGGCACGACGGCGCACGGCAACCGCGATCCCCTCGCCGTTTGCATTGGAGGCGCCGACGTCGATCCAGTCGGCGTAAAGCGAGCCGGTCGTATAATATTTGGCGCCGTTGAGTACCAGGGAGCCGTCGTCGCCCGAGACATGGGTCGAGAAGCGATCGAGCCCCGCTCCATTTCCAATCTCCGTCCAGGCACTACCCAAAGTCTCGCCACGACCAATCCGCTCGAACCAGACTTTCTGCCGCTGCGCCGACTTCGAATTGAGAATGTCCTCGGTAAAGCCGAAATGGGCGCGCAGCGCCTGGGTGATGTTGGAATCCGCCGCTGAAAGTTCGATCAGAAGGTTGAAGAATTCCGGCAGCGTTGCGCCCTGCCCGCCATGCTCACGCGGCAGGCGAACGGCACCGAAGCCGGCCTCCTTGAGCCTTTTGATGGCGTCGAAGGGCAGATCGCGCTCCAGTTCGCGGCGGTTGGCATCCTTGGCGATATCATTGAAAATCGGGCGGAACGGTGCCGCGATCGTCTCGTATCTCTCACTCGGGCCGGCGCCCCAGCCTTGTGCGATCTGTGTCATCAGTGTGGGTATCCCTGTTGGTCCTGTGTTTCGGCGCGGTTGCCGCCGAGGTAGAAATCATGGACGTCGTCGCGCGCCCGCAGCTCCTCCGCCGTCCCGGAAATGGCGACGCGACCGTTTTCGAGAATGTAGCCGTAGTCGGCATAGCGCAGCGCCAGATTGACGTTCTGCTCGGCGATCAGAAAGCTGACGCCGCCCTGCTTGTTGAGCGTGTGGATGATCTCGAAAATCTCCTGCACGATGATCGGCGCAAGGCCCATCGATGGCTCGTCGAGGAGCAAGAGGCGCGGTTTCGTCATCAGCGCACGACCGATGGCGACCATCTGCTGTTCACCGCCGGAGGTAAGGCCCGCTTTCGTCCGGCGTTTTTCCTTAAGCCGCGGAAACCAGCTGTAGATCTGCTCCAGATCGGCCTGCAGGTCGCGCCGCTTGGGGCGGCGCAGGAAGCCGCCCGACAGGATATTTTCCTCGACCGTCAACTGCGGAAAACAGTGTCGCCCTTCGAGAACCTGGACGACACCCTTGGCCACCAGCCGCGAAGCGGACAGGCGATTGATCGCCTCTCCATCCCAGGTGATCGACCCTCGGCTCACATGGCCGCGCTCCGGCCCGAGCAGGTTCGATATCGCCTTCAGGGTTGTCGTCTTTCCGGCGCCGTTGGCCCCGAGGAGAGCGACAATCGCGCCCGCCTCGACCTTGAGCGAGACATCCCTCACGGCCAGGATCGCCTGGCCGTAAAGAGCCTCGATGGTGCGGACCTCAAGCTGCCCGCCTTGTGTAGCGCCAACAACGCTCATCGGTTCACCCGCCCGTCAGTTCGCCACCGGCTCGCGCGGCGGCAAGTTCTTTTCCTTGGCATAGGCGGCGGCCTTGGCGAAGATTGCATCCTTGAAGAGCGGCCTGTCCCCCTTCAGCCAGCCGGTGACGGCATTCCATTTGGTGCCATCCCACTGCACGATCTTGGCGGCCGGCTGGCCCTCATGATCCTGCGGCGTCACCTTGAGCGGGCTCAGCAAGCCGGTTGCGCCGAGTTCCTCGATCCGTTCCGCCGTGATGTCGAGATGCTCGACGGCCCAATGACCTTCCTCCTTGGTCAGCGGGTGGTTACCGAACTTCGCCTGTCCGGTGCGCAGGACTTCGGTGAAGATAATCGCCTGCACGAGGCCGGCATTGTAGTAGACCGAACCGAACTTCGTGGGGTCCTTGAGATCCCCCTTGCCAGCGTCGATGATGTTCTTCTTCAGCTCCTGGCTGATCTTGAAATCAGTGCCTGACGGATAGACGGAGACGGCGAGATAGTTCTTTGCCGCGGCACCAGCCGGGCGCGCGTCTTCCTCGGAGCCAGTCCAGATATCGCCGATGATCCGGTCTGCCGGAAAGCCGACGCGAGCGGCCGTCTTCAGACCGACCGGCGACATCACGCCCCATGCGCGGAAGAATACCCAGTCGACGCCGGCGCGCTTGATCTGCTGCCATTGTGCCTGCTGCTGCTCGCCCGGATGCGGCACGGGGATCTGGATGTCCTCGAAGCCATACTTCTTGGCGAGGATACCCATCGGCTGGATGGTTTCGCGTCCATATCCGGAATCATGGTAGAGCGTCGCGATCTTCAAGCCCTTCAGCTTGTCGTAGCCGCCGACCTGATTGGCGATATGCTCGACGACGATCGAGGCTTCCGTCCAGTAGTCGAAAAGAAGCGGAAACTGGTAGGGGAAGACACTGCCATCAACGGCATCGCCGCGTCCGCCGGCGACCGACACGATCGGCAGCTGATCGATGCGTGCCTTGTCGGAAATCGCCGCATCGAAGCCGCTCGACGTGGTGAAGAGGGCCGCGACCGGCGCGCCGGCATAGCCGTTCTTGTAGCGCTCATAGCATTCGAATGCCCGCTCCAGCGTATAGGCGGTCTCGCATTCCTGTACGAAGATCTTGACGCCGTTGACGCCGCCCTTTTCGTTTATGTAGTTGAAATAATCGCGATATCCCGCCCATTGGGGAATACCCGATGGTGCATAAGGACCGGTGCGGTAGGAAAACAGCGGAAAGAGCTGCTGTCCTGTCCCTTCCTCCGCTAGGGATGGCGTAACTGCCGCCGACGCTGCGATGGCGATCGCCCCGGCCAGCATGAATGCTTTCTTGAAAAATGACATTGGAAACCCCGTTGGTGCAATGAAAGAAGGCGGCGCCTGACTGCTTGGGAGGAGGAACCCGACGCCGAAGGTTCACCCTTGTTTGAAAAAGAACGTCTATGTCGCCCCGCGCTTCCATTTGCCGATGGCGGTGGTTGCCCGGCGTATGAGCGCGGCGAGACCGTCCGGCTCCTTGATCAGGATAAGGATGATGATCACGCCGAAGATGACGCGCTGCAGGTTCGTCAACGCCCCTTGATCGCCAAGGAACGAGAGGTTGGCGGCAAGGACGATGCGATCGAGCAGGATCGGCGTCAGCACGATGAAGGCCGCGCCGAGGAAATTGCCGAAGATCGTCGCGGTGCCGCCGATCAGCACGATGAAGAGCACCTGAAATGACTTGTCGAGATTGAAGGTGTGGGCATCGGAGGTGCCGAGATAGGCGAAGCCCCAGAGAACGCCGGTCACGCCCAGAAAGAACGAACTGATCGCATAGGCTTGCAGCTTGCGGCGCGCGATGCGAATGCCGATCACCGAGGCGGCCGTATCCATATCGCGGATCGCCATCCACTCGCGGCCGAGACGGCTCTTCACGATCAGGAAAGCAAGGCCTATCAGCGCCGTGGTAACCGAGATTGCCAGCAGGTATCGGCCCGCCGGAGACTGGAGATCCCATCCAAGAAAGGCGAGACGCGGCGCCGAGATCGTCAGTGACTGACTGTCATTGGAGAACCAGGTGAAATTGCTGAAGACCCATTCGAAGAAGAATTGGGCGCCGAGCGTCGAGGCACCGAGATAGAAGCCTTTGATCCGAAGAGCCGGAAGTCCGAAGACGACGCCGGCAGCAGCGGCGACGAGACCCGAGACCAGAAGCACCACCGGAAGCGGCAGGAAGGGCGCGCGCAGGATCAGATTATAGGCGGAGAATGCCCCGATCGACATGAAGGCGGCCGATCCCAATGAAACCAGTCCGGCATAGCCCATCAGGAGGTTGAGGCTGATCCCGGCAAGGCCCATGACCAACGTGGGGATGATGATCGAGCTTAGCCAATAGTCGCTGGCGCCAAGCGGCACCGCGACGAAGAGCACCAACAGTCCGGCAATGACAGCCAGAATGCGCAGATTGCTCTTCGACGATATGGCGGCGGCCTCGGCGAGCACGTTGTTGGAGACGCTCATGGATCAGACCCTTTCGATGGCGCGGTCGCCGAAAAGGCCGGCCGGGCGGACGAGGAGGAAGGCGACTGCCAGGATGTAGGCGAACCAGGTGGAAACGCTGCCGCCGACCAATGGGCCGATATAGATGTCGGCTAATGATTCCGCCGCACCGACGATCAGACCGCCGACAATGGCGCCAGGAATGGAAGAGAAGCCGCCGATGATGAGTACCGGCAGCGCCTTCAGCGTGATCAGCGACAGCGAATACTGCACGCCTTGGCGCGCGCCCCACAAAAGCCCGGCAACCAGCGCCACGATCCCCGCGACGCTCCAGACGATGCGCCAGATCTGCGGCAGGCGGATACCGATCGACTGCGCGGCGAGCGTATCGTCGGCAACAGCACGCAGGGAGATCCCCATGCGGGTCTTGCTGAAGACGATGGCGAGAACAACGACGAGCCCGATCACAATCAGCGAGGCGACGATGTCGAACTGGCTGATCAATATGCCGCCGAAATCGGTGGCGATATCATCGATCCCGATATCGAGCATATGCACGTCCGTTCCAAGGAAGAACTGCGTCGCGCCCTCGATGACGAAGCTCAGGCCAAGCGTCGCCATGAACAGGGTCAGCGGATCGCGGTTGCGCAGAGGTCTGAGAACCAGCGCCTCGATCGCGACCGCCGTCGCGATCATCACGCCACAGGTGATGGCGAAGGCAATCCAGAAGGAAGTGCCTCGCTCGGTCAGTGTGACGAAAGTCAGCGCCGCGAGGAACACCATCGCGCCCTGCGCGAAGTTGAAGACGCCGGAGGCCTTGTAGATCAGCACGAATCCGATGGCGACCAGGCCGTACATCAGGCCGGCGAAAAGGCCGGTGGTCAAGGTTTCGAGAAAATATCCCATCGTGACAACCCCTAATGAACCGTGCCGAGATAGGCGGAGATGACCTCGGGATTGGTGCGGATCTCATCCGGTCCGCCGTCCGCGACCTTGCGGCCGTAATCCAGCACGACCACATGACTGGCCAGGCCGAGCACGATGCCGACATCATGTTCGATCAGGACGATGGTGGTGCCGAAGGCGCGATTGACCTCGGCGATTACCCGGCTCATATCCCGCTTCTCATCCTGGTTCATGCCGGCCATGGGTTCGTCGAGGAGCAGGAGCTTGGGCGACGCGGAAAGCGCCCGTCCGAGATCCACCCGCTTCTGAACGCCGTATGGCAAGGTCGACACGACCGTGTCGGCATAGGGTTCGAGGCCAAGAAAGGAGATAATCCTGCTGGACCGAGCCTCGAAATCGCGCCGTTCCTCGGCGTCGCGGCCAAAGCGGAAGATGTTTTCGAGAAAGCTCGCCTTTCCGTGGCGGGAAATACCCGCAAGCACGTTTTCCCTCACCGTCAGGCGGCGGAACAGCGCGTTGTGCTGAAAGGTGCGCCCGATGCCGAGATGAGCCGCCTTGAAGGGATGGATGGCCTCGAACCGCTCGCCATCAAAGACGACATCGCCTGAATCGGCGCGGTAAACACCATTGATGACGTTGAGCAGAGAGCTTTTGCCTGCACCGTTGGGGCCGATCAGCGCACAGATTTCCCCCCTCGCGACACTGAAGCTCAACGCATTGAGCGCGCGCACGCCCTTGAAGGAAAGGGATACATCATGAAGTTCGAGCAGGCCGGCCATCACGCACCGACCGATTTTAACGGCAGCGACGCATCACCCGCCTCCGCCTCGCGCCGCTTCACGGCCTCGATGTCGCGGAAGCCATTCGCCGGGTGGCTGACTGGCAGGTAAGGCCCGTCTCCGAAGAGTTTTTCACGCAAGGTTCCGGGCTTGTAGGCGGTCGGATAGACGCCACGCTTCTGCAACTCCGGCACGATATGGCCGACGATATCCTCGAAGCTGTCGGGCGTCACCGCATAGGCGATGTTGAAGCCGTCGACGTCGGTATCTTCGACCCATTCTTGCAGGATATCGGCGATGCGTTCGGTTGAGCCGACGAAGACAGGCCCCATGCCACCGATGCCGCCAAACTGCGCAAGCTCGTCAATGGTCCAGGATTTGTCGCCCCCGGCAATGTGCTCGACAAAGGAGTGGATCGCGTTGGTTTCGATCCGCTCCACCACGTCGGTCGGTGCATATTGCCCGAAGTCGATGCCGCTCCAGCCGGACATGAAGGTCAGAGAGCCGTCATAGGAGACGTAGCTCTTGTAGTCCTCGAACTTCTTCTGCGCCTTCTCTTCCGTCTCATCGGTGATGATGGTGATCAGCGTATAGATGAACACCTTCTTCGGATCGCGGCCAGCCGCGGCAATGCGCTCGCGAATATCGGCGACATAGTGCTTGAGGACGGATTTCGTCGGCGCGGCGACGAAGATGCACTCCGCATGCCCCGCCGCGAATGTCTTGCCTGGCCCTGAAGCACCTGCCTGATAGAGCACCGGCGTGCGTTGTGGCGAGGGCTCCGACAGATGATAACCCGGGACCTCGAAATATTTGCCCTTGTGGCCGATCTCGTGAACCTTGGACGGATCGGTGAAGATGCGGCGGTCGCGGTCACGCTGCACCGCGCCCTCTTCCCAGCTCCCCTCGAAGAGCTTGTAGAGCACCTCGACATATTCGGCCGCGACTTCATAACGGTTGTCGTGCCGGCGAAGTCCGCCCTGCCCGATATTCTTCGCGCCGCTCTCGAGATAGGAGGTGACGATGTTCCAGCCGACGCGACCCTTCGTATGGTGGTCCGCCGTCGAAAGGCGGCGCGCAAAGGTGTAGGGATGCTCGAAGGATGTCGATGCCGTGATGCCAATGCCGAGATGTTCCGTCGCAAGCGCGATGGGAGCTGCCAGCTGCAGGGGATCGTTGACCGGGATCTGCGCCGCCTGCTCGATGGCGTGATAGTTCGACCCCTTGTAGACGTCGTAATAGCCGATAACGTCGGCAATGAAGACGCCATCGAAAATGCCGCGCTCCAGCGTGCGGGCGAGATCCTGCCAGTAGTCCAGATCCTTGTATTTCCAGGATTTGTCACGAGGATGCGCCCATAGGCCCGGCGATTGATGACCAACGCAGTTCATATCGAATGCGTTAAAACGAATTTGGCGGCTCATGACATTCCCCTGCTGAGTACCTGGACGGGCAGATGGGGGAAATTAGGCGGGGCGGTCCGCTCAATACAGGAAATCTATGGTTTTAATATATATAAAGGGGGGATTATTTTGCCTCTCGGCCCGGCATGTAAGGGATTGATGAAATTTGGCACCCGGCAGACCACAGGTTCCGGCTGCTCTGTTTAGCAATGCTCTACGAGGGATTTAGATCCAGGCACCTTATCGCGAGCGCCGTGCTTCATCAGAGGGGGAAGGGATGCTCCAAGTGGAGCCAAAGACAGCCAGTCATGCGGCGCGCATTTGTAGCCGGACCAAGGGAGACGGCGGTTGTCTCGATGCTGGCTGGATGAACCTCACCGGGGGTGCACGACAAGGCGCACAGCAAGATCAAACCAGCCAGCGGCGTGTGTAGAACCAAGTTAATGCGGCAAGATAGTGACGCTTACGTAAGGCCCATTCTTTTCGTAAAGGAAGATGCTGTCTCCGGGCTATTCAAGCGGAGGCTTGAAACCAGACACGCTCGCGTTCCCTTTGGCTTGGTCAGGGCAAAACACATAAATTCTAAAAATTTAGTAGAAAATTGAAATTCCCTTCTCTGTTCCGCGACTTAAATCGCAGCGATGCCCTTTGCCAATCGCGATCCTTCTCGGGAAAATATCGTTGTTGGCATCTTCATAGGAGTGCTGCCAAGCGACGTTGAAGTGAAATCAGGAAGGAAACACGAATGGCATTTCGCCCACTGCATGATCGTGTCGTCATAAGGCGCCTCGAAAGCGAAGAGAAGACGCGGGGTGGCATCATCATCCCGGACACCGCCAAGGGAAAACCCCAAGAGGGCGCCGTCGTCGCCATTGGCCCAGGGCTGCATGATGAGAGCGGCAAGCTTGTGCCTCTCGACGTCAAGGCCGGCGACCGCGTGCTTTTCGGCAAGTGGTCGGGCACGGAGATCAAGATCGACGGCGAAGACCTGCTGATCGTCAAGGAAGCCGACATCCTCGGCGTAGTGGCCTAACACGGACTTTTAGGAAGGAAATCATCCATGGCTGCCAAGGAAGTCAAATTCTCCGCCGATGCCGGACTCATCCCTCATGCCAAAAGGCTTCAGGCGCGACGCCGGCATTTTTCAAGTTTCCGCTAAATATTAGATATATATGTCAAATCCATGCGTAAAATAGGTCGGTCCATATGTCGCCTTTGAAGCGCCGCGGACACATTATGATCATACTCGACGCGATCGGCGTTTCCCTCCTCCCGGTCTCGCTGCGTTGGCTGTTCCCTCTGGAGGTTTGACCTTCAAACTTAAAGGGCTCCGGTTTACGCCGAGAGCCCTTCTTTCTTTTCTGTTGTCCTGTGTAGCCACGCCATCAAATGGCACTTACCGCGCTTCGTGCTCTCTCGCCTAGACCTCGCTCTCGAGCGCTAGCACGGCGAACGTGGCAAGCCAGTGCTCACCCATATAATCGGAAGCGATGTGCGGGAGGCCCGTGGTCAAGTGATGGTCGGCCGCTTCCAGCATGATGGCTCGGCGGGGATCGTCGGCGGATAAAGCGGCGGCCAGAGAACGCCAGCACCAGGCCCGGCTGAGATTCAGCCCGTCGAGATGGGCGATCTTACCATCAGTACGATCCGTGACCGTCGCCGGTCGGAACAATGTCGATGGCTCATGCTCCGCAATCCGTGGCAGGAAACGGTCGAACCACGGCAGGAAGTCTTCCCCGGGCAACAGTCGGCGCATGCACTCCGCCTCGACGAGGGCGGAAGACTGGAATTCGTCGCCGCTCGGCTCTCCCCAGGCCGGGCAATCGACATCCTCGCCATACCAGCGGCTGGCCGTATCACCAAGGAGGCCTGTCAACTCGGCATCCTGCGTGACGGCCGCATAGTCCGCTGCCATCCTCAACCCGAAAGCTGTGTTGAAATGGGTGCCGACCCGTATGGGATAGGTCGAAAGCGGCAGGAAATCCCGGAAACGCTGGGCGATGACCTGCGCCAGCGGCGCAAGCGCCCGCGACCAACGTAGGTCATCCTGCAACGCCAACTCCGTCGCGAGCTTCAGCAGCCATGCCCAGCCATAAGGACGCTTGAAGGCACGCGCCGTTGGCGCTGCGAAATAGGCGCATTCGGCGGCGACCTTCTCGGCAACAAATTGTTCGTCGAACAGGGCACGAACGCTGGCGGCGAACGAAAGTTCGGGAAACCGGCGCAGCAGGCGCGCCAACAGCCAATAGCTGTGTACGCAGGAATGCCAATCAAAGCTGCCGTAGAAAATCGGATGAAGATCGCGCGGCGTCCGGGCGTCGTTCGGTCCCGAGAGCGCGTGATCGAGATTGTTGGGATATTCACGCCGAACATGACCAAGCGCGATGTCGGCGAACTGCTCGGCCAGTTCAGGTGTCAGGATGGAGAGCGTCACGGTTGGTCCTTTGCAAACGATAAAGACAATGGAAGGTCCCTGCTTATTGGGCCATCGGCCCCTCCCGTGTCGTCGGACCTGAAATTTTTTACAGATCGTCTCATATCAGCAAATTTCTTCGCCTGAAGCCAACATAAAGTCCATAACTTTTATAGACTACCATGGTCTCCCATGGATATAAGTTGGGCACACATCCGTCGCGCATTCAGCCTTTGCCGGCGACGGATCGAACCGACGAATTGGGTTGAAGCAGCGATGACAACCTTGCTCAGACAGAAGCGCGGACGTAATGGCTATGCGCAGGCCGAAGGTGTTGCAAACCTCGATCAGGTTCCGGAAACCGGTGCACTGGTGGCGATCGGCTATCCGAAGTTCGGCGGCGGGCTGGGCGGCTATGCCCGCTATATCGCCATCTGCCCTCCAGATTGGCCGCATGGCGTGACCATCAGCTCCGTGCCGGAGGCGCCTCTTACAAAATTCGACAAGCCACTTCACTACGATGAAGCAGCCGGCATGCGCGTTCGCTAGGACGAGCAATCAAACCCAACTTTTAGAAATGCAGGCCCACCCCATGAGCGGCAATTCCGAATTTCTCTGGTATATCCCGAACGACGTAAAAGCCGGCCATCGCGGCGATTCCACCGTCGAAAACCATAACAGCCTGGAGACGTTGACCATCCACGCAAAAGCGCTGGAGGAGCACGGCTGGAAAGGCGCGCTCATCGGCACCGGCTGGGGCCGGCCCGACACCTTCACCGTGGCGGCGGCGCTCGCCGCGCGAACCACCACCTTCGAACCGCTCATCGCGATCCGCCCAGGCTATTGGCGGCCGGCGAACTTCGCGTCCGCCGCGGCCACGCTGGATCAGCTGACCGGCGGGCGGGTGCGCGTCAACGTCGTATCGGGTCTAGATAACCTGGCCGCATATGGCGACAGCGAAGGCGATCAGGCGCACCGCTATGCCCGCACCAGGGAGTTCATGCGGCTGGTTCGCAGGCTATGGACCGAAGAAAACGTCACCTCCGTGGGCGAGCATTTCGGGGTCACTGAATCCACCGTGGTACCGCGCCTCGAGGCTCGCGGAAGCCGCCGGCATCCCAAGCTCTACTTCGGCGGCGCCTCGGAAGCAGCCGAACAGGTCTCCGCCACCGAGGCTGATGTCCAGCTCTTCTGGGGTGAACCGCTCGACGGCGTCCGCGAGCGGATCGAGCGGCTTAGGGCGCTGAGCAAGACGCTGGATCGCGACCTCCCGCCGCTGGAGTTCGGGTTGCGGATCACCACGCTGGTCCGAGATACGACGGAGCAGGCCTGGGCCGACGCCGAGGCGAAGGTCGCCGAGATGGCCAAGAGCAAGGGTGCCGGCTGGAACGACCATCGGCAGTCCATCGCGGTTGGCCAGCGACGTTTGCTCGATCTGCACGAGCGCGGCGACGTCCTCGACGACAACCTCTATACCGCGCCGGGCAAATTCGGCGGCGGCGGCGCCGGTACGACATGGCTGGTGGGTTCGGCCGATGACGTCGCCCGCTCGCTGCGCAAATATCAGGATCTGGGCATCACACATTTCGTGCTTTCCGACACACCGTATCTATCCGAGATCAAGCGGCAGGGCGATCAACTGCTTCCGCTGTTGCGCGGTTGACACCGGAGCCGTTATCCAACTCTGCCTTCTTCAATCGTTCAAGCCTGCGCCGCCGCCGCTCTAATCTGCGTTGGCGTCCGTCCATACATACGCTTGCAGCATCGGGAAAAGTGCGAGGCGCTTTCGAAGCCGACGTCCAGCGCGACCTCGATCACCGAGCTTTTGGTTTGTGTCAAAAGTGTCCTGGCACGCTCGAGCCTGACGAGATTATAAGCCTTGGCGGGGGAGATCCCGGCCTTCTCCAGAAAAATCCGTTCAAGCTGCCGGCGGGATAGCCCGACCAAAGCAGCTAGCTTCTCGATCGAAAGTTCCCCATCGAGATGTTGCTCCATGGTGATCAACGCCGCCTTGACGCGGGTATCCTCGAAATCCTCATAGAGAGGGCGTCGGGGCTGGATATCCGTCGAGGACCGCGCCTTCTCGATTTGCAGCACTTCCAGGGCGTTTCGCTCCGCATCCCTACTGATATAGCGCCGGACCAGGGACGCGGCCATGTCGGCAGCACTGCTGCCGCCGGCGCATGAGCCGCGCGTCCGGTCGAGATTGAAGATGCGATCCGAGCGGACATCGTGATCGGGAAAGCGCTCACGAAAAGCCTGATAATGCAGCCAGCTCACGCAGGTCTGGTGCCGTTTCATCAAGCCTGCTTCCGCAAGGATGAAGGAGCCCGTGCAAAGCCCGATGAGCGGCACGCCCTTGGCGTCGGCCAATCGCAGGAATTCGATTGTCTCACGGTCAACCGGGTTCTCCAGGTTCAGCAGTCCCCCGACAACGACGATATAGTGAAACTGGCTGGGATCGATGAAGTCGGAGGTCGGTGCGACCTGAACACCGCAGCTTGCGGTGATGAGATGACGGGTACTGCCGAGAACGTGCCAATCGGCAAGGACACGGCCGGAGCGATCCAGATCATCGCTCGCCAGTCTCAATGTATCGACAAACAGGGCGAAGGCGGAAAGGGTGAAGGACCTCGCGAGCACGAATCCGATCTTCAGCCGCTTCTTTTGCGCGGCATTGCCGGAAGGCTGCGCGTGATCTCTCGTCTTCATTTCAGAACCTCGTGTTTCATACCTTCGAAAGCACCAGTGCTTTCAAGGCATGCGGCCTTGGCCATCTCGGCGGGACATGCTCCGTCCTTCTCCCCTTGTCATTTACCGAATTTGAAAGCCGTGGGCGAGTGGGTCACGTTCATCGACGAAGATTGTATTGTGGCCGATGACCCTGGCCCAACCGCCTATGCTCGGCAAGATGCCTGGCATATTACCCACAGTGGCAACACCTTCGATGCGCCCTTCGAACACCGTTCCGATCAGGCTTTCATTGCGAAATGAATCGCCAACGCCAAGACGGCCGCGACCGTAGAGCTGTGCCATGCGCGCCGAGGTGCCGGTGCCGCCGGGGGATCGGTCAATCGCCTTGTCTCCATAGAAAACGGCACCGCGGCCATCTGAGTTTTCGCTGCCTGCAGCGTCACACCAGATTGCGTGGTGCACGCCCCGGATCCGTTCGTCATCGGGGTGAACCGGATCGCAGACCACAGAGAGCGCATCACGAAGCCTCTGGCTGAGCGAAACGATATCGCTGGCACTCATGCCATCCAGCCCGCTCCAGTTTTCCTGGGGTTCAATGACCGCGTAAAAATTCCCGCCATAGGCGATATCGACCGACAGCGAACCCAAACCGGGGACATCGACAACGACGTCCTTGCTATGGAGATAGCTCGCGACATTGAAGAGCCGGACTGCCTCCACGAAACCGTCCTTCAGCTGATAGTCGACGTCGACCTTCCCGGCCGGCGTCTCGATCGACAATCTGCCCGGCACCCTCGGGGTGATCAGGCCTTCCTCTATCGCGACAGTCGCGAGACCTATCGTCCCCGCCCCGCACATTGGAAGGCAGCCGCTGACCTCAATGAACAAGGCGGCAAAGTCGCAATCTTCGCGAATGGAGGGATAGATGATCGCGCCCGACATGATGTCATGGCCACGCGGCTCGAACATCAGCGCCTTGCGGACCCAATCATGGTCCCGGACGAAGATCTCGCGACGCTCCGCCATCGAGACATGGGGCAGCAACGGCCCGCCACCGGCAACAACGCGAACCGGGTTCCCGCAGGTGTGTGAATCGATGCAAAAGAAACTGCGGCGCATGTGTAAACTCCGGAAATACTAGAATGTGAGTGCGGCGCGCTTTCGCTGAAGCGCACCACGCGAAAGCCGATCAAGCAGAAGAGCGACCGCGACGATGCAAAGCCCGGCGCGAAGCCCGAGCCCCATCTCCATGCGCGTCAGGCCTCTGGTTACCTCCGCACCAAGGCCACCCGCTCCGACGAGGCCGGCCAGGACGACCATGGCCAGGGAGAGCAGGATGCATTGGTTGAGGCCGACCACGAGTGTCGGCTTGGCTGAAGGGATCTCGATCTTGAGAAGGATTGAGGTCGGCGACGCGCCGATTGCCTGGCCGAGCTCCTTCAGATCGTTCGGCACCTGACGGAACGCGAGCGTCGTCAGCCGCAGCATGGGCGGGACACCGTAAACGATCGTTGCGATGATCGCGGGTACCCGTCCGAGGCTGAAGATCATCACCGCCGGTATCAGATAGACCCAAGGCGGCACGGTCTGCATGATATCAAGAATGGGCCGGATGATCGCCTCGATGCTCCTGTTTCGTGATGCGAGGATCCCGAGCGGGAACGCGAGCGCAACGGAGATGAAGACGGCAACGGTAACGAGCGAAATCGTCTGCATCGACGGCACCCAGAGATCGGCTACCAGACAAAAGCCGAGGGCCAATGCTGCAAGAAGAGCGACGCGCCAACCGGCAACCGAGAGGGCGAACATGACGACCAAGGCGATCACCGCGTAAGGTGGCAGCGACAGCAGCACCGCTTCAATGGCATTCAACACGGCTTCAATCACCGTGCTGATCGTCGCGAATAGCGGGTGGAAATTGGTGTTGAGCCAGTCGACCACCGGCGCGAGCAAGACCCCAGGCGAATATGCCAGAATCGAAGGATTCATGTCCGTCCTCCATAGCTGACGCGCGCAGCGCCCTGTGCCAGTCGATCGAGAACCATTGTCAGGACAACGATTGCAGTCGCGGCGTTGATGGATTTGGCAATATCGAGCGTTCGGATTGCACCATAGATCGTTTCTCCAAGCCCGCCGGAGCCGACGATCCCGGCGATCACCACCATCCCGAACGCCATCATCAGGCTCTGGTTTATTCCCGCCATGATGCTCGGCATCGCAAACGGGAGCCGTATCTTGAAAAACGTTTGCAGGCCGGTAATGCCGCTGGCCTGACCCAGTTCCACGAACTCCAGCGGCGTCATTCGAATGCCGAGAGAGGTCAGCCGGAATGCCGGCGGCATGGCAACAATAACGGTGGCGACCAACGCAGTTGCAGGCCCGTATCCGAGAAGGGCAATTGCAGGCAGGAGATAAATGTAGGGAGGCATGGTCTGGATGAGATCGAGCACCGGCTCGAGTATCCGATCGAGTGCCGGTACAAACCCTGCGATAACACCAGCCGGAATTGCAACAAGCAACGCCAGGAATGTCGCGGTAATGACGAGGGCGAGCGTGCTCATGGTCTCGGGCCAGAGGCCGATCGCGGCACAGAAAACCAAGGCGACGACGGCGAAGATGCCGAACCATACATTGACCAACCGCCACCCCAGGGCAGCGATGACGATGGCAACGATGTAGAAGGGCGCAAGTTGCAGCGCCCAGAGGACACCATCGTACAATCCTTCAAGGACATCTCGAAAGAAGTCGAAAACAAACCCGCCATTGTCGCTGACCCATTCGAGTGCGGCATCCGTCGTCGTGTCGAAGGCATCTGCAAAACTTGAACTGTCCATCTCGGAACGCTCCAACTAGAGATACGAATTATGCCGCGGCAAGTTCGTCGGGTTGCGCGCCTTTGACGCCTCGCAGGAGACCTCGGGTGGTGACGACGCCGATGACAGAGCCGCTATCGACCACAGCGATGCCATCGCGTTCGGATTGCATCGTCAATCCGATCAGCTCGTCGATGTCTGCTTCTGGCGTGGCCGTGGTCAGCGTGGCGATATCGGCGTTCGGATGCGACCGCTGATATTCGGCAACGGAACTCATGACCGAGTGGGCCTTTACAAGGTGGAGACGGGATATGCCGGCGACGAATTCCGCCACGTAATCATCTGCGGGGTTGAGGACGATCTCCTCGGCGGTGCCAACCTGGATGATGACGCCATCCTTCATGATCGCGATCCGGTCGCCAATGCGGATCGCTTCGTCCAGATCGTGGGTGATGAAGACCGCCGACTTCCCCAGCTCCTTCGTAAGCTGCCGAAACTCATCCTGAAGCTGGCGTCGGATCAACGGATCGAGCGCGCTAAAGGGCTCGTCCATCAGAATGATTTCCGGATTTGCGGCAATTGCGCGAGCCAGGCCCACGCGCTGCTGCATGCCGCCTGACAGCTCTGCCGGGTAACGAGACAGCCAGTCGGCGAGGCCCACTTTCTCGAGCGCCTCGGTCGCTATCTTATTGCGCTCCGATTTGCCGATCCCCTGAACTTCCAGCCCAAAGGCGGCGTTCTCGAGAACCGTACGGTATGGCAGAAGAGCTACGCTTTGAAACACCATTCCAATGTGACGGGCTCTCGTCTGGCGGAGATCAGCGGCACTCAATGCGGCGAGGTCGTGCCCCTTTACGATCACCTTGCCAAGGCTCGGCACGATGAGCCTGTTGAGGAGCCGGATGAGCGTGGATTTTCCGCTGCCGGACAATCCCATGATGCAGAAGATCTCGCCGCGACGGACCTGAATGCTGGCATTGGAGACGCCCACCACACAGTTGTAGTCCTGAAGGATCTGCTTTTTGGTCAGCCCTTTTTCCACCACGGCTTTTACGGCCGTGCCCGCCTTGTCCCCGAAGATCTTCCAGATCGACTGGCAGTCGATCAAAATTTCGCTGTTGCCAATATCCGATTTGTTCATCTCGATCCCCTGGAACCAGTTCAAAGCTGGCTTCTCTTGTCGACTGATGTTTGGATTGACCGCCCGGAAAAGGACCGGGCGGTCAATCCGTCGGTTAGTTCTTCTTGATGTTCTCCCAACGCTTCAGAAGATCCGCATGGCTATCCGTCCAGTCCTTGACGGCCTGGTCCATGGTCTTGCCGTCCTTGACTTCGCCGTTGATGGAGGTGATGTCCGCGATCGGGACGTAGACGCTGGCCATCACTTCGCGCGCATGCGGGTAATCTGAAGAGAAACCCTTGTGGCCGATCCAGTAATAGCTCTGCGGCGGCGGGAAGATGCCCTTCGGATCCTTGAGGTACTTCACCTCGTACTTCTGGACCATCCATGACGGCTCCCAGATCGTGACAGCGATCCATTCCTTACGGTCATAGGCCGACTTCAGCGCCGCCGACATGGCGGCTGTGCTACCTTCGACAAGCTGGAGCTTGATATTGTAGTCCTTGACTGCGTTCGACGCGTCGCGCATCAGGCCGGAGCCCGGTTCGATGCCGATGATCTTGCCGCCGAACTTGTCGGCGTTTTCGTTGAGCTGTTCGAGCGAGTCGATGGGCACGTATTTTGGAACGGCGATGCCCTGATAGAGACCGTGCGAGACGGGCGAAATCTTCTCGAGGCGGTTCTTGTTCTTGTCCCAGTAGTCCTGGGCCACATAATCGGTCTGCGAGGCCAGGACCTGAATATCGCCCTTGCCGAGCGCAGCATAGGCAATGCCCCATTCGGAGAATTCCGTCACCTTGACGGTGTAACCGGCGTCCTCGAGAACCTTCTTGGTAATCCCGGTAATCGGCGTCAGGTCTTCCCACGACAGCGTCCCCATCGTGATCGTCTTCTCTTCGGCGCGTGCAGGCAGCATGGTCATTCCGACCATCGCAGCGGCGCATAATGCTTTCCACAATGTCTTCACGATTTCTCTCCTAGTTTTTGTTCCCATTTTTATCGAAGACCCGCGGCGTGCCCGGTCTTCGTCATTGCGCGGCTGAAGGGTCATCCTTCGCGGCCAGCACGCAATTCCTGCCATCGGATCACCGAGTTGATGCCGAGCCATGCGAACGGCTCCGGCGGCAGCCTCGCAGGCTGCGGGTGATCCATGTATTGTTCGAGATGCCGGGACGTCGTCCCGGTCGCCAGTTCGGCCGCCATCATGCCAGCCAGGGTGCTCTTCACGGTTCCGAGCCCGTTTTCGCAGCAGGCGGAATAGAGCCCTTCTTCAATCTCGCCGAAGGCGGGTACGTGGTTCCGGCTGAGGCAGAGCCGCCCGGCCCAGCTATGTGCGAACGGTATGCCCTTCAGACCCGGAAACCGCGCATCCAGCGAACTCCTGTGTTCTTCGGCCATCCTGGCCATGCGCCGGTCCGTCACGCTGACTGTCGTCTCGTAAGTGTACTTAGTCCGGATCGCGATGCGCGACTGTCCGCCGGAGGTGATCTTGCGAACCGTCGCGCCCATCGCGTCAGCGGGAAGCAGCGCCCATCTGTCACGCCCGGAGACATCGCGGCCGAAATCTTCCGCCGGGAACGGTGCAGTCATCGAGGCATAGGCAAAGATGTGCATCAGGCGACCGCGGAAATGGCCGAAATCTTCTATATGGCTGTTTACGCCCAGTATCACCCTGGGCGCAGTGACCGTTCCGCGCGCAGACACAGCCGTCCAGGTCCCATTCTCACGCCTCAGCGAGGTGACGGGCGAACGTTCGAAGATCTCCACCTTGCTCAAAAGCCCGGCGGCAAACTGGCGGATATAGTCTGCCGGCTGGATCAGGACAGCGCCCGGCGTATAGAGCCCACCGAGATAGTAATCCGATCCGGTGATCTCGCGCATCTCGGCCGCGTCGAGGAAGGCGTGCTCCTCGCCCGCCCCCTTCAGGGACTGGCCAAAACTCAGGTTCAGCTTCATGCCCCGCGCCGTCGCCGCGGCATTGATCTTGCCCGAGGGATCGAAAGTCTCGCGTGACATCCCGTATTCGGCTGCCGCCTGCGCGGCGAACGCGATCGCGGAGCGGTTTTGGGCCATCTCCAGTCGGGTGGCATCCGTGCCGCCACTCGAATATTCGCTGGAGGAGAGATTGTGCGGAACATCAATCATGAAGCCCGAATTCCGGCCTGCGGTGCCCTTGCCTGCCTCGCTCGCCTCCAGAATGACGATCCTGTCGTCCGGGCGAAGTTCGAGCAGGCGGCGCGCGGCGGAAAGGCCCGCAAAACCCGCGCCGACGATCAGCCAGTCCGCTGTCACGTCGCCTGCCAGGCTCCGGACCGGAAACGAACGCTGACTGATCGCCTCCCAGCCCGAGATGCCGTTTTCCACCGGCAGACGTTTGACGGACTTGGTGGTCATCTGACCGTCTCGTCCACCGAGCGATCCGAGACGTCGATCCAGATCGTCTTCAGCTCGGTGTACTGATCATGCGCATGGATCGACTTGTCGCGGCCGCCAAAGCCTGACTCCTTGAAGCCGCCGAACGGCGTGGTCGCGTCGCCCTCGCCAAAGCAATTCACCGTCACCACGCCGGCGCGGATCTCGCGGGACAGCTTGATCGCATTGCGAAGGCTGCCGGTATAAACCGATGCCGCCAGGCCGTAGGGCGTGTCGTTTGCCAGCGCGATGGCTTCCGACAGGGTTGTGAAGGTAGTCACCGACAGGATCGGACCGAAGATCTCTTCCTGAAACAGGCGACTGTTGCGATCGACGCCATCGATCACCGTCGGCTCCACAAAGATCGACTTGTCCGTCTGGCCGCCAAACACTACGGAGAGCTTCTCCTTGGCGGCGTGATCGAGATAGGATTTCACCTTCTCGAAATGCTCGCGGCTCACCAGCGAGCCGACACGGTTTTCCGGATCGAGCGGATCTCCCATCTTCCAGTCACGCAGATAGGCGCCGACACGCGTCAGCAACTCGTCCTTGATCGAGGCGTGAACGATGAGCCTCGAAGTCGCAGAGCAGTTCTCGCCCATGTTCCAGAAGGCCCCGGCTACGACCTGTTCGGCCACGAGATCGATGTCTTCGCAATCGTCCATGACGACGGCAGGGTTTTTGCCACCGCATTCAAGGACGACGCGCTTCAGGTTGCTGTCGGCGGCGTAGCGCAGGAACCGTCTTCCGGTCACCGTCGAACCGGTGAAGCTGACCATATCTACATCCTTGTGCAGGCCGATCGGCTCCCCGACATCCTTGCCGGTCCCGGTGACGATGTTGAGGACACCAGCCGGAACGCCGGCTTCATGGGCCAGTTCCGCAACACGCAAGGTCGTCAGCGAGGTCTGCTCGGCCGGCTTCACGATCACCGAGCATCCGGCGGCAAGTGCAGGCCCGATCTTCCAGGCCAGCATCAGCAGCGGGAAGTTCCAGGGCAGGACGCAACCGACGACACCGATGGGTTCGCGCACGATAAGCGTCAAGGCGTTCGCGCCGACCGGAGCGGTGTTGTCGTAGATCTTGTCGATCAGTTCCGCATGCCAACGGATGGTATGAATCGTGTCCGGCACGTCCACCGTCTGGCATTCGCGGATCGGCTTTCCGCTATCAAGGCTTTCCAGCACCGCCAGCTCATGGCTGTTTTCTTCCAAGAGCTTTGCAAATTTGAGGAGCACAGTCTTGCGTTCGCCGGGCGAACGCAAGTGCCAGCGACCGTCGTCGAAGGCTTCCTTGGCTTTGCTGACGGCATAGTCGACATCCTCGGCATCGCAGGCAGCGACGGAGGTCAGGACTTTGCCGGTGGCGGGGTTGATCGTCTCGTAGGTTCTTCCGGATGCGGCCGGACGAAACGCACCGTTGATAAAGGCGTTTCCGGGAAGCTCGAGCGTCTGCGCTATTGCTGCGTATTCACTCGCGGTCAGAACGTCATGCATGGTTGGCTCCCGATGTGATCTGCGCAACCGTGCGCTTGAGATTGGCGACGACGGTTTGAAAGGCGCGTTTCTCTTCGGAATTGAGGGGACGAAGCGGCGCTCGGACCGGACCAACCTTCAGTCCGCTCAATTCGCAGCCAAACTTGATCGACTGCACGAACTTGCCGCCATCGAGCGCGTTCATGAAGGGAAGCATCGCGGACATGATCCGGCGGCCCTTGTCGAAATTCTTTTCGAGAACGCAAGCCGCGTAGAGCGCGACGTGCTCCCGCGGCAGGAAGTTCGAGCCGGCGCAAACCCAGCTTTGAGCACCCCAAGCGAAGAATTCGAGTGCCTGGTCATCCCAGCCGCAGGACAGGCCGATATGTGGGAAATCGCGCGCCAGCATATGGACGCGCGCCATGTCGCCGGAGGCTTCTTTGATCGCGACGACGTTCTTCGACTTGCCGACGCGGGAGAAGTACTCCTCGCCCATGGAGACGCCCATGCGGGCGGGATAGTTATAGAGCATGATCGGCAGGTTGGCGGCCCGGTCGATCGCAAGCGCGTGGACCGCATTTTCCCGATCGGTCGGCATGGCATAGGGCGGCGAGGAGACGAGAATTGCGTCTGCCCCGATTTCCCTGGCTGCCTTGGCGTACGCGACGGAGTCCTCCGTGCGTGTCGCGCCGGTGCCGATGATCAGCGGCATCCGGTTTCCAAGAACATCCTTTGCATGGGCTGCGAGATCGAAGCGCTCCTGGGCTGTCTGAGCATAATACTCGCCGGTGGACCCACCGACGATGATGCCATGGACCTTGGCCTCGACGAGGAATTCCAAAACATCGGCAAATGCCTGTCTGTCGATAGTGCCGTCGGCCGCATAGGGCGTAACCGCTGGCGGATAGATGCCTTCAAATTTCACGACTGTTTCTCCAACGATGCGGAGACGGCTCCCACGAGCGCATCCGCCTTCAATCCTTCAGGTGCGATGAACATCTCCATGTTCTCGCGGGAGAGTTCCCAATGCTCAAAGACAAGATCGACCACGGCGTCCTCATCGTGGGCGGCGATCGCGGCAATGAAGCCGTCGTGGTGTTCAACCGACAGCCTCAAGCGCGTGTTCATGTTTTCGTTGCGTGGCCGGAAGAACGTATGGCCGATGCGGGCATGGTCGATGAGAAGCCGTCCAAGACTAGGCTGCAGGTAAACATTGCCCGACATCTCGCCCATGATCTCGTGAAAGCGATTGTTCTCCAGAACCATGGCAAGCGGGTCGGTGGATTGGCTCGCCGCGCGAAAACGCTCCTGGGTATCCTTGAGATCGGAAAGCTGTTTGGGCTTGAAATTCTGGACCGCCAGACGGCCGATCGCCGCGTAGATCATCGGAGCGACGAGAAAGAAGTTCCTGAGCGTCGAGTGGTTCATCGGGATGACCCGAGCACCTCTGTTTTCGCGGATGTCGATATATCCCTCGCCCGCAAGACGGCGGAAAATCTCCCGCACCGGCGTGCGCGAAAGCCCGTAGCGCTCACTGAGGCTCGCCTCATCCAGATCTTCGTCCGGATCAAGCTCCATGGTCAGGATTTGACGCTTCAGATCGTCGTACAGACTGCTTTTGCTGCTTTTCATCGCGAACCTCCGGACAATCTAAGGCCGCTCTGAGGCGAGCTTGGCGGCCGATGTCAGGAAGTTTGCATGCGTTTTGGCATGAGTCAATAGGATTGTATTTTCTTTGTATACATTATCAATATTAAGAAAATACAATTTAACATTCACAGAGCTGTGCTGACCTACAGCGACGGCTCGTCGCCGACGGTTGTGTCAGCTCGAATTGTGTGTGTTCCGGTGTTCAGAACTGGCTCTGACGCAGTGCCGGTGATGAAGAGCTTGTCCCACGCCAATGACGGACGCCACGTCTTTGACGGCGGGTTTGTGAAAGACCAAACCCGACGGGGCGTGCACGAGCCATGACCCGGGGATCGACGAGGGACGTCTTGCGGATCATGGCCTGGAAGGCGCTGGAGATGAAATCCCAATTGGTCTTTCGAAAACCACTGGGGGAGTAAGCCGAAGCCCCTTTCCGCGCCAATATCTATCAGACCGCTATTTTGCCGAAAGGATAGACACCGTCAGAACTCCTCCCAGCTTCCGGTCGACGTAGCGGCATTCCCCTGAAAAGCGGTAGCCAGCTTCGCGGTAAGCCGGCGTGCCGGCGACGCGACGGGCTTCGATATCGTATTGGCAGCGGCAATGGTGGCGGGTTTGCCGCGATTGGAGGTAACTTGAGCGCTGATTCTGAACTCCGACAACAGATGAAACAAGGCCTCGGCCTCGGATGCCAAGTTATGGGCCGAAGCCGTGGCCTGCTCGACCATCGCAGCGTTCTGCTGCGTACCTTGGTCCATCGTGTTCACGGACGCGTTGATTTCCTTGAGGCCCGTCGCCTGTTCCTTCGAAGCCTCCACGATAGCCCCGACATTGCCGTCAACCTGTTGAACTTGGACGACAATCTCTTCCAGTGCTTTTCCGGTTTCGCCGACCAGGGAGACACCGTTTCGGACATGATCGTTTGAGGTGTTGATCAGATCCTTGATCTCTTTCGCGGCCTTTGCCGAGCGCTGCGCAAGCTCACGCACCTCCTGGGCGACGACGGCAAAGCCTTTTCCCGCTTCACCAGCGCGCGCTGCTTCAACCCCTGCATTCAACGCAAGGAGATTAGTCTGGAAGGCGATCTCGTCGATGACGCCAATGATATTGCCAATTTCGGTCGCGGACGTTTCGATCTTGCCCATGGCCTCGACGGCGCTGCGAACAACGCGCCCGGAGTGCTCGGCACTTTCCTTTGTCTTGCGGACGAGGTGACCGGCCTCCTGTGCGCGGTTGCTGGATCCCGACACGGTTATGGTGATCTCTTCCAGCGCTGCCGCTGTTTCCTCCACCGAGGCGGCCTGTTGTTCAGTTCTCCGCGCAAGATCGTCGGAGGAGGAGCGAATTTCCTGTGCACCCGAAGCGATGGCGCTCGCGTTCTCGGCGACCTTTTGCATCGCCAGTCGCAGTTTCTCCACGGCCTGATTGAAATCGACGCGCAACTGGTCGAGCGATGGAATGAACGGGTTCGTAATCTCGCGAGTAAGGTCGCCGTTCGCCAGCCCTTGAAGGCCGTCGGCCAGCTGATTCACCGCAGCATTGGTTTGTTCGGATAAGGCGTTGCGTTCTGCAGCCTCAGCTTCGAGCCTCTTGCGTTCGCCAATGGCCCTTGTCGTCTCTGCGTCCGCGTCTCGTGCTGCCTTCGCCGAAATTACGTCACGGAGTGTTGCGACAGCGCGCGCCAACATCCCGATCTCATCACCGCGTTTTTCCAGCTTGCGGTCGCCCTCCATGTTGCCTTCCGCCATCGACTTCAGCGAATTCTGAAGCTTGGCGAGCGGCCCGGTAATGGAGCGCGCCGTAAATGCAGCAGCTACGAATGCCAGAAGAGTAGCAATTCCGAGCGCAGTCACAGCAAGTGAGTGGAAGCCGCCGGCAGCGCTTTGAACCTCGCCTCCGATCAATTTATTCAGGGCCTCCTGATAGTCAATGAACTTGTTGATCGCTTTCAGCCAGGCGACGAACTGAGGTCTGGCCTGTTCCAGAAGGATCTTGCGGGCTGCGTCTCCATCGCCTTTGTCCTGAAGCGCGATGATCTCGGCAACCAGCGGATTGGTCTTGGCCTGTACTGCGGAAATCTCATCGAGGATCGCCTTCTCCTCGGCCGTAGCGCCGGCCGGCGAAGCGACCATCTCCGCCATCTTCTTTTCGTTTTCCGAATAGGTCGAGGCGAGCTTCTCGATAACCTTCACAGCAGCCTGCCGTTCATCCGCGGATGTCACGAGCGTTACGTCCCGGATCGCGATTGCCCTATCGTGAACGCTGCCTCGGTAATTGATCGCGTAGCGCTGCTTTACGCTGTTGATGTCATTGATCAGCCCGAGATTGTGATCGATCTTCCCGACTTGACCCGTCGAGTAGAATGTCAGGCCGATCATCAGAATGAGCAGGAAGCCAAACCCTGCCGCCAAACGAGTGACAATGCCGAATGCTTTCAAACTTGCCATGAAGGTTCCCCACCTACGATTTTGGATTTTTGCTACTGGCGCCAAACATCGGCGACAAACAGGGCAAGGGAACGTTGCACCGGATAAGGGCCTGACATTGCCGGCCCCCAATCATCCCGAAAATTTCTGGGCGCTTAGTCATCCGCCCACACCCCGGTCTCCACCTGATGCTACATTTCTGCGACAATATGGTTTACATTGTATGAACCATATCAATACTCCCCAGAGTAGTTACAGGAATACCGGACAACATATAATATTATGTAATTTATCATTAAATTATACTTAGCTACAATTCCTATGAAACTATGCTTCACCTGATTTCGGAGCGCGCGCACTCTGATGACAACAAGTTTTATTGAAATGGTCGCGTTGAATTAGCGCTCCTTCAAGCCAGATGATGCCAACTGCGAACCGCCGAATGCACTTTCGTCTCGTGTCGCCTTCGCCCCTGTCGGCCTTCATCATTCCTTCACCGCGCCCGTCATCGACGAAACGTAGTAGTCGACGAAGAAGGAGTAGAGAATGACGACCGGCAATGAACCGAACAGGGCGCCGGCCATCAGCGAACCCCACTCGAAGACATCGCCGCGTACCAGTTCCGTTAGAACACCGACCGGAATGGTCTTGTTTTCCGAGGATTGGATGAAGGTGAGCGCATATATGAATTCGTTCCAGGAAAGCGTGAAGGCAAAGATGCCCGCCGATATAAGCCCGGGCACGGCGAGCGGAAGAATGATCTTCATGAGGATCTGCCAACGGCTGGCACCATCGACCAGCGCGCTTTCTTCCAGCTCGAAGGGTATCGACCTGAAATAGCCCATCAGCAGCCAGGTGCAGAACGGGATGAGGAAGGTTGGGTAGGTGAAGATGAGAGCCAGCCTGGAATCGTAGATCCCCAGTTTGAAGACAATGAAGGCCAGGGGAATGAAAAGGATCGACGGCGGAACGAGGTAGGCCAGGAAGATCAGCAGCCCGATCGAACGCGAGCCGGTAAAGCGTATGCGCTCGATGGCATAGGCGCCGAAGACGGAGGCGAGCAGCGACAGCGCCGTCGATCCGACCGCCACCAATATCGTGTTCCACAGCCAGCCAGGATAGGAGGTCTCGAAGAACAGGTATTTGATGTGATCGAGCGTCGGCTCGACGACCCAGAAGGGGCTGTAATTGTCATAGTCGGTCAACTGCGCGTTCGGCTTGATGGCCGTTATGGCCATCCAATAGAACGGAAACAGCAGCACGAAGACGAAGACCGCCATCGGCAGATAGAGCATGACGATGCGCCGAGGCAGGCGGTTGAGATAGCTCATACCTTCGACATTGTCGGTCAGGACCGGAGTGGTGGTGTTGGCTTTGGTGTTCATGGCGTTCTCCCGATCTCAGTCCTGTCCGCCCTGCTGCCATTTGCGGCGCTGCAGACCGAAGAAGCTGAACATGATGGCGGCAAGCAGAAAGGGGATCATCGCGACCGCGATCGCCGCACCCTCGCCGAGTTGACCGCCGGGAATGCCGCGCTGGAAGGAAAGCGTCGCCATCAGATGCGTCGCGTTGACCGGCCCGCCCTTGGTCAGCACATAGATGAGCTGGAAATCCGTAAAGGTGAACAGCACGGAGAACGTCATCACCACGGCGATGATCGGCGTCAGCATCGGCAGCGTCACATGACGGAAACGCTGCCAGCTTGTGGCGCCATCCAGGGATGCCGCCTCCTGAAGCGAAACAGGAATCGTCTGCAGGCCGGCAAGCAGCGAAATTGCCACGAAGGGAATACCGCGCCAGACATTGGCGACGATGACCGAGATGCGCGCATTGATCGGATTGCCAAGGAAATTGATCGGGCTGTCGATCAGGCCCATCTTCATCAAAGACCATGAGATAATGGAAAATTGGGCATCGTAGATCCACCAGAATGCCAATCCCGACAGCACCGTCGGAACCACCCAGGGCAGAAGCACGATCGCCCGGAAGAACGACTTGAACGGCAGATGCTGGTTGAGAAGCAGCGCCAGCCAAAGGCCGAGCACGAATTTCAGGATGGAGGCCACGAAGGTGTAGACCAACGTATTGAAGACCGACAACCAGAAGACGGAGTCCTGAGCCAGGAACTCGTAATTCTCCAATCCGACGAAATTGCCCGTGCGCCCGATCCGCGTGTCCGTGAAACCGAGCCAGACCCCAAGCCCGAGCGGATAGGTGAGAAAACAAACCAGAAAAATGGCGGCCGGCAACATGAAGAGGAAGCCGAGCATATTGTTGTTCCGCATGAGCGATCTGATCGAACTGCGCGTCGTATCCCCGGATGTCACGGTCGACATTGTGTTATCTCCTGATGGACGGTCGCAGCATGCCGTCGCCGGCATGCTGCAGATCTTCGCGCGGGATCAAACCCTGTAGTAACGGTTCGCCCGTCGCTCAGCCTCCTTCATCGCATCCTCCGGCGTCAGCTGGCCGGTCACGGCGGCGGCGAACATGTCGACGAGCACGTAATCGGCCATCACGCCCGCCGATGCATAGCCCAGGGGGCCGGCATAGCCGTTCGGGCGCAGCGTCTCCGAAGCGCGGGCATAGGGCGCATGGACCGGATCGGCGGTCCAGACAGGGTTATTGGCAAAGGCCTTCAGGGGTTGGCAGCAATAGGCGCTCGATCCCTGTATCCAGGCGTTCATCTGGTCGCCTTCCATCATGAACTTGATATAGGCCTTGGCGGCTTCCGGATATTTGGTATGGCTGAAGAGAAGCAACGAGCTCGTCTGGTGCAGCTCGACGCTCTTGCCGATGGGGCCGATCGGGAAGTTGGTGGTCCGGATATCGGCCGCGATCTCGGCGAGTTTCGGGTCTTTCTTCGCCGCATAATAGACCGACACGCCGTTTGCGATCAGCGACACCTGCCCGGCAAGGAAGGCCCGGTTGTTGTTGATGTCCTGCCAGCTTTCCGTTCCGGGGATGAAGGTGGCGTAAAGGTCCTTCGCATAATGAATGGCCGCCAGCGTCTCGGGGCTGTTGATCGTCACCTTGCCGCTTTCATCCACCATCTTGCCGCCATGGCTCCAAAGCAGCCAATGGGCGTAGTTGTTGCCGTCGCCGACGGCCTTGCCGTGCGGGAATCCGGCGGGTGTGCCCTTGGCCTTCATTGCCTTGCAAAGCTCGAGAAAGCCGGCGGTGTCCTTGGGGAATTCGCTGAAGCCCGCAGCCTTCACATGGCTGTCGCGATAGACGACGGCATTGCCGATCGCCGTCAGCGGCATGGCGATGAACTTGTCGCCACGGGTTGCATAGCCGCGCACGCCGTCATACCAGCCGCCGTATTTGTTGCCGAGATAGGTGGCAAGTTCGGTCAGATCGACCAGCTTGTCGGGATACTGATGCGCATCGTCGAACCAGCACATCACCATGTCGGGACCAGAACCGACATTGGCGGCGACGGCCGCCTTCGGTCGGATGTCTTCCCAGCTCTCTTTGTCGACGCGAACCTCGACGCCCGTCGCCTCCGTGAACTTCTTGGTATTGGCAAGCCAGGCTTCCTCGTCTCCCTTGACGAAGGGCGTCCAGCGAAGAAGCCTGAGACTGGCGCCCTTTTCGGGCGTGTAGCCGGGTTCGGCCTGGGCGAAGGCCGGGCGCATGCCGAGCGGCGAAAGGCCGGCGATACCGGCTGCTGCCGCCGAGGCGGCAAGAAAGTCACGTCTCTTGAATGTCATGATATTCTCCTCCTTTGAAACGGGAGCAAATCCCCCGGCGCCCACCTTCCCGCTTGGTGAACGACGACCATTGCATCCGAGCCTGCCGGATGCCTCCGCATCGACCGGTGAGCAGGAAGACTCCTCTTCCTCCAGCTCACCTTTGAAGCGGTATCAGATACTCAATCTCTGACCGCCTTCGGCGTCGAAGAGATGGACATGTGGTGCATCGATGGAGATGCGCAGCGTATCGCCGGGGCGGGCATCGATCCGCTCCCGGAAGATGCAGTTGACGTCGCTGCCGCCAAACCGGACAATCATCTGCGTCTCATAGCCGGTCGGTTCGATCACCGTGATTTCCGCCGGCAGACCGTTGGGATCGAGCGCGATATATTCCGGACGCAGCCCATAGACGAGATCCCGACCCTTTGCGCCGGCAGGCGGATTTGCGACCGGCAGGACGGTTCCGTCCGACGCGATGAACTGGCTGGCATTCTCCGGATTGAGGCGGCCCTTGATCATGTTCATCGCCGGCGAGCCGATGAAGCCGGCGACGAAGAGATTGGCGGGCGTGTCGTAGAGATCGAGCGGCTTTCCCACCTGCTCCACGACACCATCATGCATGACGACGATCTTGTCGGCCATCGTCATGGCCTCGATCTGATCATGCGTGACGTAGACGGTCGTGGTGCCGAGGCGTTGATGCAGCTCCTTGATCTCCGCGCGCATGGCGACCCGGAGCTTGGCATCGAGGTTGGAAAGTGGTTCGTCGAAAAGGAAGACCTGCGGATCACGCACGATCGCCCGACCCATGGCGACGCGCTGGCGCTGACCGCCGGAGAGCTGGCGAGGATAGCGGTCGAGAAGCTTGGTAAGGCCCAGGATTTCCGCAGCCTTGTTGACCCGCTGATCCATGTCGGCTTTCGGCGAGCGTTTGAGCATCAGCGAGAAAGCCATGTTCTGCGCCACCGACATATGCGGATAGAGCGCGTAGTTCTGAAACACCATCGCGATATCGCGGTCGCCCGGCGGGATCCCGTTGACGGCGCGATTGCCGATACGGATCTCGCCGGCGGAAATATTCTCGAGCCCGGCCAGCATTCTCAGAAGCGTAGATTTTCCGCATCCGGATGGTCCGACCAGGATCACGAACTCGCCGTCCGCAATCTCGATGTTCACCCCCTTGATGACCGGAAACGCCCCGAATGATTTCCTGACATCGACAAACTCAACACCTGCCATAAAAGTCCCTCCCCGAACCTATCCCCTTTTTTGACCCCCATCTGCCGGTCGTCCCCTCCTCCAGGATATTCACCGCCAGAACGCGCGCCAAGTCTACTTCAACATCCTATCCCCTGCCGACGAGCGGCATCTTTGTCGCCATCACCGTCATGGTCAGAACATTTGCCTCCAATGGCAGGCTTGCCATGTAGACGACCGCGCGAGCGACATGCTCGGCGGAAATCGTCGGCTCGCTGGCGATTTCCCCGTTCGCCTGCAGCACGCCCGAACTCATCCTCGCGGTCATGTCCGTTGCGGCATTGCCGATATCGATCTGGCCGCAGGCGATATCGTATGGCCGTCCGTCGAGCGCGGTCGATTTCGTAAGGCCAGTAATCGCATGCTTCGTCGCGGTATAGGGGGCGGAATTCGGCCTCGGCGTCGTCGCCGAGATCGACCCGTTATTGATGATACGGCCGCCGCGAGGCTCCTGCGACTTCATCAGCCTGAAAGCCTGCTGCGTGCAAAGGAAGGCGCCGGTGAGGTTAGCCGCGACCACGCCGCTCCACTGCTCGAAAGTGATGTCTTCGAGAGGGATCGCCGGAGCACCGCTGCCGGCATTGTTGACGAGAAGATCGAGCCGACCAAACTCGGTTCTGATCTTGCCGAAGAGATCGGCGACCTGCTCGGCGGCGCCGATATCGCAGGCGATCGCCCGTATCGTGCCGCCGGTCTCGGTTGCAAGTTCGCTGGCGGCTTTCTCCAGCACATCGCTGCGGCGGCCGGTGATGACAACGGCATAACCCTCCGCGCTCAGCGCCCTGGCGATGCTACGGCCGATGCCGGTACCTCCGCCGGTGACGAGGGCGACGGGGATTCTATGTGCGGCTGCGGATTGCGGCATCTCAGATATTCCCTCCAAGCTCATCATCGATATGGATCCTGATGATCTCATCGAAATTGGTTTCCGCTTTGAAGCCAAGGGCCGTCGCGCGCTGCGCACCGAAATCCGTCGCCCATCCCGAAACAATCGAACGGATAACCGGATCGATCTCGCGGCGGATGAGTTTGACTGCTTTTTCGCCCGCGACGCGGCGCAGAGCCTCGATCTCCTCGCCAACAAGCGCCGACAGGCCGGGCATGGTGAGATTTCGGCGCGGCCCGATCCTGCTGCTGTCGATGCGCGCTGCGTGGATGAAAAAGCCGACCGCGGAACGTGGGCTGGCAAACCAGTGCCGGACGCTCTCATCCACCGGCAGCACGGCTTCCTGATGGGCGAGAGGCTCGCGCAGGATGTTCGAGAAGAAGCCGGAGGCTGCCTTGTTGGGCTTGCCGGGCCGGATGCAGATCGTCGGCAGGCGAATGCCGATGCCGTCGAATATCCCTCGCCTCGAATAGTCGGAAAGCAGGAGTTCGCAGATCGCCTTCTGCGTGCCGTAACTCGTCAAAGGTGTCGTGAAGAAATCGTCGCCGATCTTGTCCGGAAAGGGCTGCCCGAAAACCGCAATGGACGAGGCAAAGATGACACGGGGATTGTAGGGCTCTTTCTGTCCCTCATGTCGGATGGCTTCGAACAGCGAGCGCGTGCCATCGAGATTGGTGCTGTAGCCTTTGTCGAAATCCGCCTCGGCCTCGCCGGAGACGATTGCCGCGAAATGGAAGATCAGATCCGGCCGCAAGCCGGAAAGCCTGGCCGCACTGCCAGCATCGGAGAGATCAACCGTCAGCGTGGTGGAAATCGACGCGAGTGCGGCCGGTACCGGCGACGCAATGACATCGACGAGCGTCAACCTGTCGATCCCACAGCCAAGCACTTCCGCTTCCAGACCAATCTTTTCCACCAGCTTGCGGCCGATCATGCCGGCCGCCCCGATAACCATCACATGCATATCAGTCAGATCTCCTCATGCTCGCTGGCTTGAACCGCCTTGTCGGTGGCCAGCAGAATTTTGGTCGTTTCGTAAATGCGTGTCAGATGATGCTGGAACGCCGCAATGACAGCCTCCCGGTCATGCCGCGTAAGGGCCTCAAAAATGGAGAGATGATCGCTATAGCTCGCCTCGATGGCGCCCGGCTTGGACATGGCGTTGCGCCGGTAATTCATCATGTAGGTGTATAGATCGGTGACGAAAGCAGCGAGGAGCGGGTTCCCGCAGGCGCGATAGATCGCGACATGGAATTCGCGGTCGCAAATCAGGAAACGCATGGCATCGTCTCCACCGAGACGTTGCGCCTCCAGCAGGGCCTGCAGCTTTGCCAGCGCCGCGTCGTCGATCCGCTCGGCGGCATCGCCGACCACCTTGAGTTCGACATGGAGACGTGCTGCGTGAACCGATTCCAGATCGTAGCTGTCGATCGCGTTGGGAGAGGCGATCGTCACCGTGATGTGGCTGAGATCGACCTTGCAGACGCGGCTGCGGCTGCCATGCGAAACCTCGATAATGCCCTGCCCGGCAAGCGTCTGGATAGCCCCGCGCACCGTTTCGCGGCTGACATGGAGAACATTGGCCAGTTCGCGCTCGCCCGGCAATTCGTCGCCCGGCCGCAACATATTGGTGGCGATCAGGACCATCAGTTTTTCGGCGATGACCTCACGCGCCGTCCGGCGGGCGAGACTGCGCGCGATATTCGGTACTTCGGTTAAGATTGGACTTTCGTCCATCGCACCCCTCCGGTCCACTGGTTGGTCCAGCAGATCAGTTTATTAAGGGTTGTGAAGTGAAATCCGTCAAGACGATTTCGTCGCCGCAACGCAGCAGAAATGAGATCAATTCCCCCGCACTGCCGCAATCTGAGCGGGAGGGATGGAAATAGCAGATTGGCACACACGCCGCGGCAAGAGCGGCATCAGGAGATTTCACACGCGGAACCTCGGGCAGGCCGCGTGACAAGGTCCGCCTATGCGACACGGATCGCATAGGCGGTTACCTCTCCGGCATCATTCGAAAATCAAGGTGAGCGATACGCTTTTCAACCAGCCCGTCCCACACCGAGGCGATCTCGCCTAAACAATCCCAAGCGCAGCCTACTTCAGCGTGATCATGCCGGCAGCGATATCCGGCGTCGCGGGGATGATGCCGCTTTTCACATACCACTCCGCTATGTTGCCGATCTGCTTGACGTCGGCATCGGTGACGGCGGTTGTTGGTACGGCGTTGTTTTCGCCGATCTTCGCACCAAGTTCGGCCGGAATATTCATTTCCTTGGCCCAGATCGTGCCCGCTTCGGCCTTATTTGCCAGCGACCAGGCATTCTCGCTCTTCACAACATCGAATATGGCCTGCAGCTGATCCAGCTTCTTGGATGCAAACTCGCGGCTTGCGACGAGCACGACGGCATTGTCGGACCCGATCGCCGCACCGTCGGCAAGGACTTTGCCGTCATAGGTTTTCTCGGCAATCGTCAGGAAGGGATCCCAGGTCGCCCAGGCATCGACATGGCCTTGAACGAAGCTCGGTCCGCTGTCGCTGGGGCTGAGGTAAACGCGCGTGACGGTCGATGGATCGACGCCGTTCTTTTCAAGGCCACGCATCAGCAGATATTCGCCGGTCCCGCCCCGGTTCACGGCGACCTTCTTTCCGGCAAGGTCTTTCAGCGAGGAGATGCCCGAGTCACTCTTGATAACAACGCCTTCAGAACCGGCCGCCATCTTCTGATAAGCGAAAACGACAAGCGGGATCTTGGCGGCGAGCGCGGCGATGGACGATGTCGAACTGCCCGCAGTGATATCGATGCTTCCAGCATTCAGTGCTTCAAACGCTGGGGCTGCCGCGGGAAAGGGGCCGGCCCATTCGACCTTGATGCCTTTTTCGGCGAGCGCCTTTTCCAGCGTGCCGCGCGACTTCGCAAGGGTCAGGTCGTTCGGCCCACGCAGCCAGCCGATCCTGACGACATGATCGGCGGCCTGCGCCATCGGCGCAAGTAGTGAGAAGAGAGTAGCGACGGCAAATGCTTTAAAAAATGAGTGCTTTCTCATGGACTTGCGATCCGTTCTGCCTGAGGGGCGTGATGGTGTTCAAGATGATTTTGTTCGACGCCAAGCTGCGACAGAAGCTGGGATTCGATCTGGGTAGCCCGCGGGTCGCTTCGCTGCCGCGGATGTGGGATATCGACGTTGATTTCCAGACTGAAGCGCCCCTGATCGATGACGAGAATCCGATCTGCCAGCGCCACGGCTTCCCAAACGTCATGCGTGACCAGAAACACGGCCGGCCTGTGCTTGCGCCATAGCTCGTCGACAAGTGCATGCATTCTGATCCTCGTCAGCGCGTCGAGCGCCGCGAAAGGTTCGTCGAGCAGCAGCAATTGCGGTGTTCTGACCAGCGCGCGTGCCAGTGCTGCCCGTTGCGCCTCGCCACCCGACAACGTCAGTGGCCAGGCGTCGCGGCGATGCGACAATCCGACATCGGCAAGCGCCTGCTCGGCCGCCTCGCGAGCGTTCGGCAAATTCACGCCGAGAGCGACATTGTCGATGACGCGCTTCCACGGCATCAGCCTCGGCTCCTGAAAGACGACAGCGCGCCGGGTGGGGATCTCGGCTTTCTCCGCAGGTGCCTGATCAAGGCCGGCCAGGACGCGTAGAAGCGTGGATTTCCCGGAGCCACTGCGCCCAAGCAACGCGACGAACTCTCCCGGTTTTATCTGAAGGTCGATGCCATCGAGCACCGCCGGGCCACCGAATGATCGGCTCAGGCCCTGAATATCGACAAGCGCGCTCATGCCGTCACCACTGGGCGCCAGCGCAGCGCATAGGCCTCGATGATCCGCACCAGACCGTCCGTCAGAAGTCCCATCACGGCATAGACCAGAAGGCACACCACGATCACATCCGTTTGCAGGAAGTCACGCGCATAGGTCATGATGGAGCCAATCCCGCTTGACGCGTTGATCTGCTCGCCGACCACGAGACTGAGCCAGGCAACGCTCAGGCCGTAGCGGATACCGACGAGCAACGATGGCAGCGCGCCGGGGATCACGATATGGCGTACGATCCCGAGGGTCCCCAGACCAAGCGTTCTTCCAGCTTCGATCAGTTTGCGGTCAATGCCGCGAATGCCTCCGTGCAAGGTCAGGTAAATCGGGAAGATGCAACCAAATGCCACCATACCGACCTTCGGCACCTCACCAATTCCAAACCACAGGATGAACAGCGGCAGAAGCCCGAGAAACGGCATCGCCTTCAGCATCTGGATTGGCGGATCGATCATCGTTTCCCCGAAGCGGGAAAGCCCGGAAACAAGGCCGAGCAATACGCCCACCACGAGAGCAATGGAGAAACCGGCCGCCACGCGCAGAAACGACACGCCAAGGCCAATGATGAGTTCACCCGATGCCGTCAGTTTCGTACCGGCGGCAATGATCTGAATTGGCGACGCCAGAATCCGTGGCGACAACAAACCGGTGACACTCAAAAACTGCCAGAGAACCAGGATGGCCAGCGGCGACGCCAGGCGACTAAGGAACGAGCCGAGCCGAACCTTGAACCTTTGGCTCTCGTTTTGCGGCACGACAGGCTGGTCCAGCGCCTGCTCGATAAGCCGGGTATCAACCATTCGTCTTCTTTCCTGAGAGGTCGCGGTCGAACAACGTCGACCAGGTGAACTGCTTCCTTTCAGGGGTCAATCGTTCGACCGGCAGTCTCGGCAGGACCGTCTCGCCGAACCGATATGCCTCCTCGAGCAGCGGCATGCCCGACAAAATGAAGGTATCGACGCCAACAGCCTGATAGGCCTCGAGCGTGCGGATGACGGTGTCGGGCGATCCGACGATCGCGGTTCCCGGACCCGGCCGAACGAGGCCGATACCGGCCCACAGGTTTGGCGATATCTCCAGATCGCGGAGATTGTCCGGCTTGATGCCCCCATGCATGCGGCTCATGCGCTGCTGGCCGATGGAATCGGTGTTCGACACGAAACGCTGGTTGGCTGCGATCGCGGCGTCATCCATCTGCTCATAAAGATCGGCGGCAGCCTCCCAGGCCTTCGCGTCGGTTGACCGCACGATGACATAGAGCCGGATGCCATAGTTCAGCTCGCGCCCGTACGCAGCAGCTCGGGCCTTCACCTGCAAGACCTTTTCACCCATCTGTTCGGGCGTTTCTCCCCAGGAGAGGTAGGTGTCGACATGCTTGGCCGCCACCTCGATGGCGCTGTCGGACGAACCGCCGAACCAGAGCGGCGGCGCGGGAATTGAGGAGCCTACCGGAAGCGCAAGCTTGGCGCCTTCCGTCTGGAAATATTTGCCGTGATGGGTCACGCTTTCGCCGGCCATCAGGCGATGCCAGACCGTCAGATATTCATCGGCCATGTCATAACGTTCGTCGTGCGGCAGCGTCATGCCGTAAGCGCCCAGCATCTTGGCGTCGCCGGACACCACGTTCAGAAGCAGCCGCCCGTTGGAAAACTCCTGGAACGTCGCGGCCATCTTCGCCAGCAAGGTCGGCGCCACCAGACCGGGGTGAAACGCCAGAAGAAATTTCATCCGCTCCGTATACGGCAGCAAGGCGCCTGCCAGTGGCCAGACGTCATGGGCGCCCGTTGCAAACAATGCGCCGGTAAAGCCGAGATGATCGTAGGCTTGCGCCAATTGCTTGTAGTAGCCGTAGTCGATCGTGCGTGACCCCTCAGGCTTCCACGGATAAGCGCCATCCGGCGCGCACATGTACCAAAGAACGTTCATGGCTATGAATTCCCCGCGATGGTGTTGGTTGCGATCTCAAGCCTGGTCGCCAGATCCTTGTGACGGAACAGGGTATCAGCTTCCGCCTGCTGCTCGCGAAGGATCACTACACTGGCCGGAACGACACGCCAGTCCCGTTCATTGACAACGCGCGTCCAAGCTCGCCGCTCCACCTCGGTTCCATTCTCCGACAGAAGTGCGGCCGCCTTTTCCGGATCGGATTGGATTTCATTGCCGATCCGCGCCAGTTCATTTGCAAAGCCATCGATGACATCGGCACTCAGCCCACGCTCGCGGATCGTCCAGAAGGTCGACCGGTTCGGGATGGACGCGCCGCAATGGGCGAGTACCCGGAACTCACCTGATGACAGCGACTGCTCAAGGTGCGGGGCCATTGCCACCCAGGCGTCGATTGTGCCGGATCTCAGCGCATCGCGAGAAGGCACCGGCAGCAGATCGTGACGACGTATGTCCCGCAGTTCAAAACCGACATCCTCCAGGCTCCTGGCGAGAAAATAGGTCAAGAAGGAGCCATCGACGAGAGCGACTGAACGGCCCTTCAGATCCGCCAATGTTTCAATTTTGGATTGGCGATTGACCAGGATCGCCCCATTGGCGGGCCTTGGCGTCGATCCGGCAACATAGATCACAGACAGGCCGGAGGCGGCCGCCAAAATCGGCGGCGTCGATCCGGTGCCACCGATGTCGAAAGCACCGGCGGCAAGCTTGGCGGCGGTCTCGCGCCCCTCCTGGTAGGGCACGAATTCGGGATCGAGATCCGCAAAGGCGTCTGGCCAGCGCGACGCGAGACTGAGATGCAGATTGTTCGGATGAAAACCGATCCTCAAGGCCATGAATGTTTCCGCGATCGTTGAAACTCTCAATATACAAAATTATATAATATAAGACCGATTGCAATCGAAGAACGATTCGATCAAACTTTTCCGGATCGAGAGAAAACTATTTCACGGCAAACGCTGCATCATGAAGAGCGCCACGATGAACGTCATGAATGCCGAAAGGCACGAATTAAGGGACCGGCAGAAGGTCAAATGCCGTGCCATCGGCGCCGCGTCGGATTTCCTGAAGGCAATGGCGAATCCTGTTCGCCTTTCGATATTATGTGCCCTGGTGGAAGGGTCTCGTTCGGTAACCGAACTGGAAACCATGCTCGATGTGCATCAGCCGACCTTATCCCAGCAGCTCGGCGAATTGCGGGAAGCGGGCATCATCGTGGGCAAGCGCTCCGCGCGCGCCGTTGTCTATCGCCTCGCCGATCCAAGAGCGGGACAGCTCATAGGCCACCTGCGGCTATTGTTCGCCGATCCCGACGCCTCCGCGATTTGGCGGGGAACATCGGTTGAAGCCGTCTTCACACACCAGATGTGACAGTATGGAACATGAGCATTTCTAGGTCAAATCCGAGGCCGAGGAATTTTTGTTCAATAGCCGGCTAATTCTTTCTGCACCAAAGACCACCGATCGCCAACACATACATCGCGACGCCAATCACGAATGGCCACCCGACAGTCGCCGGATTGCCCGTTCCTCCAGTAGCAACGGTCAAGGTATAGGAACCAAGCAACGGCGCAATCGCGCCAACGAGGCTCAGCATCGATGTGAGGCCGCCTTGCAGTTCGCCGTGATGACGTTCGGTGGCACAACGCGACAACTCGCTTCGCATCGCCGGTTCGGCGACCAGACCCAACGCCTGCGCGGCAATCCCGACATAGGTGAGCCAGGGCGACGACGCGGCGAAATAGCAAAGATACGCGACACTGCAACATCCGTATCCGATCGAAATGATCCATCGGTTTGAAAAGCGGGCAGTCAGCCGGCGGACCAGGTATCGCTGGGACAGTGCCATCCCGAGCGCCAATGCGGCGAGTGCCCAGGACGCATCAACCACGTCCCAGCCGTAGCGCACCTGATTGGCCAGCACGAAGCAGCTTTGAAATACGCCGTATGCGAACCATGTGCAGATGGAGGTGAGCAGATAGGGACGCATCGAGCCGTTGCGAAACAGCGCGTACAGGCTGCCGACCGGATTCGCTCGCCGCCATTCGAACGGTCGACGGTTTTCCTGCCGCAGGCTTTCGGGAAGATAAAACCATCCGTAGAGCAGATTGAGCGCCGCAAGCGCACCGGCAACGATGAAAGGCAGGTGTGGGCTGATCGACGCGAGCCAGCCGCCCGCCACCGGCCCGACGACCAGCCCGACCGCAATCACGCTCCCCGCGCTTCCATAAAGATGCGTGCGGCGCTCGCCGTCGCTGATGTCGGCGATATAGGCCATCACCGTCGCGATGTTTGCCGCCGACGCGCCGCCAAGCGCGCGGCCGACCAGCAGTGATACGAGGCCGCCGGCGAGTGCGATCATCCAGTTGCTGGCCGCCATGCCCGCCAATGCAACGAGCAGCACTACGCGGCGCCCGTATCGGTCGCTCAACGCGCCGAGCATCGGCGCGTTGAGGAATTGCATTGCCGAATACGCCGCGATCGCCGCTCCCAGTACGAGCGACACCTGTTGCGCGGGCACTGTCGCAAGCTCGGCGATCAATGTCGGTAGCACCGGCATCGCCAGCCCCATACCGAGCACATCGAGCGCGAGGATCCACAGAATGAATCCCACCGGCGGCGCACGATTTCGATCGGCGATGCACAAACCCGCCGCCTTGACGGAACATTCGGAGCATACCGACGTGCCGCCTGCGCCGGTATGGTTCGGTTTCGTGCCCATCAGTCGAACTCCGCCAGGCGCCGTTTCAGCGTATGCGCGATCTCGCCCGCATACTCCGCCGACAGGCAGGTAAAGTGGTCGCCCGGCACGTCATGGCAATCGACCGGCGCAGCGCTGAAGTCTTCCCATCCCCAGGCCGGCGTCTGCCGGATTTCCGGCAGATTGATACCCGCGGGCATGGAATCGACGGCGCGGAACAACACCAGCGACGAACGCAACGGAATCTTCGGCGGATCGTAGTTCATCCCGAACGCTGCCGCGGCCTTGTAGACGTTGAAGATGCCGCGAATGCTGCCCTCGTCCGCGCGCGCGTCGATCAGCCCATATGATTGCAGCTGCTCCTTCAGGTGGCGGATGCGCTCTTCGTGTCCCAGCGTTTCGAGCCGATCGAGCGTCTCGCGCGTCACCTCGACCGGCTTGCCGGAGTAGCGCCCGAAGATGCTCAGCAGCGAGCCGACCACCTGCGCATCGCTTGGCGGTGTCAGGCGCAAGTAGGGCGGGGCCGCGGAATCGAACAGTGCGAGCAGGCCGGGTCTCTCGCCGTCCGCCTCGAGCAGGCGCACCATCTCGAGCGCGACCTTGCCGCCGAGTGAATGCCCGCCAAGCAAATACGGCCCTTCCGGCTGGATCGAGCGGATACAACGGATGTAGAACTCCGCCATCTCCTCGACGCTGCCATGCGGTTCGGCATTGCCGTCCAGCCCAAGGCATTGCAGGCCGTAGAATGGACGCTCGCTGCCCATCGCCTTGGCAAGCGCCAGCACCTGGTTGACGTTGCCGCCCATGCCAGGCAGGCAGAAGAACGGCCTGCCTTCACCCGCGCGCTGCACCGGGACGAGGCAGTAACGCAGATGCAGGTCCGCGTCATTCTCCAGCGTGTCGCCGGTTTCCTCGACAGTGCCCAGCGACACCGCCATCCGTTCGATCGTCGGCTCGTCAAGAAACTCGGCAAGCGTCAGGCACTCAGGGAAGCGTTCCCGCACCTGGGAGATCAACTGCGCGCCAAGCAGCGAATGGCCGCCAAGCGCGAAGAAGTCATCCTGGACACTGGGCAGCTCACCACCCAGCAACTCGCGCCACAACTCGGCCAATTGCCGCTCGAGCGCGTTTCGCGGCGCGACATGTTCGCCCGTCGTCGCCGATGATGCCGTACCGCGCCCGCCGACCCTGTCGGCCCCGTTGCCGAGTGACCGGATCAACGTTTCGATATCCCTCGCCTTGTGCACGACGATCTGTGCGTCGGCATGCGCGAGCGCGATGTCGAGCACTCGGCAGCCCTCGGCGTTGAGCAAGCCGCTGGTCGCGTCGATCGGCGCCTGGTTCGGATGCGCGCGGTCATAGGCGACGCGCATGCCGACCTCGGCCCATGCGTCCCAGTTCACCGCGACTACCGGCAGCCCCTGACGGCGCGCCGCCTGTGCCGATGCATCCACATAGGCGTTTGCGGCGGCGTAGTCCGCCTGGCCAAGTCCGCCAAGGACAGCGGCGAGCGACGAGCACAGCACAATGAAATCGGGCTGCTCGTCACGCAGCGCATTGATCAGCACATCGGTGCCGATCGTCTTCGGCGCGAGCACGCGGTTCCATGCCTCAGGCTCGGCGAGCTGAATGAGCCCACTTGCCTCGACACCCGCCGCATGGATCGCACCGTCGATCCGACCGCAGCGGCTCTTTATATCTGCAAGCGCGGCCGCGAACGCATCGCGGTCGCCGCAATCCGCCTGAACGACGGTCACGACCGCGCCCAGCGCGCTGAGCGCGGCGATCGATGCTTCGGCACTCGGGTGCGATGCTCCCGAACGCGAGACAAGAAGCAGGCGAGGCGCTGTGACGGATGTCGCAAGATGCGTAGCGAACGCGAGGCCGATCCCGCCGAGACCGCCGGTGATCACATATGCACCGCCGTCCACGAAACGTGGCGCGGCTGCAACTGCAGGCAATGTGCGGAAATATGGCTCGTAGAACGCACCGTCGCGCACCGCAACGGTCGACGCGAGCGGCGAATGGTTGTGGCGATCGTACCGGACAAGCGCGTCACGAAGCGCCACTTGATCGGCACTTCCGGCCTCCGCCGGGAGATCGATATGACGGCAGCACAGGTTTGGAAACTCCCACATCACGGCTCGCACCGCGCCGAGCAGCGCCGCCTGTGCCGCCCGCAACGGCTCGTCGGCGAACACCGCGCAAGCGCCGGCGGTGACGAGCGTCAAGACCGTACCCTGCGGCGCCTTCGGCGCTGCGGCCCGCAGCAGCCGCATCAGATCGCCAAACAGCGCATTTGCCGGATGCCCCGCGCCATGCGGCACGTTGTCACCGACGATGTAGACGATCTGCGTCGGCGGTGTGGCGGCGTCGAGTTGCACCGCATATCCGTCCGTGTCGCCGATCCACAGGCTGCCCGACGGCACGGCCGGCGCGATCGACGTGGGGTCGATGGTTCCTCGTGCGACGATCGTCCACGGCCCTTCGGGCATCGGTTCGCCGCGCGGGGGCAATGCCGGCCGCCACACCGGCCGCGTGCACCATGCGGCCGGATCGGTGCGATCCACCGTGTCGGGCGCTCCACGCTCTTCCCGTAAGGTGAAACCCTCGATCTCGACCAGCACCGGCCCGACATCGCCAGCTTCATCCGTCGCGAACAGCGTCACATCATAGACGTTCTCGCGCACGCGGCGTGCATGGCTAAAGAGCTGTGCTGTCAACGGTGCGTGGATCTTGAGCCTGCCATAGTGGAACGGCAGCCGCGCGCCGCGATTTTCCATCGTCGACAGGAAGCCAGTCGCCATGTCGAGCAGCGCCGGATGAAGTGGAAAAGCCTCGATATCCGCCGCGAAATCCGGAGCAAGCGCGAGCCGCGCGACACCTTCGTCCTCGGCGAGCCAGAGCGAACCGAAGCAGCGCCAACGCGGGCCGAACAGCCCAAGCCGTTCGTCGAGCGCCTGCCGTGCCACAGCGTTCGCGAGTGTGTCCGCACGATCCGCGCGAATATGCTCGAGCGCGGATGCTGCCACAGGCGAACGACGGTGCGTAGCGATCGTTCCCTGTGCGTGGACCGTCCAACGATCGTCGTCACCGTCGGGTGCGGATGCCAGCACGAATTCCTGCGCGCCATCCCCGTCGCCTCGGAACGTTATGCGGACGACCTGTTCCGCGCGCTCGTCATCGAGCACGAGCGGCACCGGAAAGTACACGTCGCTCAGCTCGATCCGCGAACCATGGCCCATTCGCTCGAACGCGCCGCGCACCAGTTCCAGGCAGCCGGTGCCCGGCAGCACCGGCTTGCCGTCGAAGACACGGTGTTCATCGACGAGCCACAGCGCCGGCGACAGCACGAGTTCGTACTCCCGGCGCTGCCCGCTCTGCTGCCGCCAATGGCGATAGACCGCTGGCCCCGTCCGCAGTTCCGCGCCCTCCGCATCGATCCAGTGCCTGTCGCGTGCAAACGGATAGGTCGGCAACGGCACCCGTCGGCCATCCACGCCTCCGCTCGCACTCTGCCAGTCGAGCCCCGCGCCAAGACGCCACAGCGCTGCGACCATGTTTGCAAGGGTCTGATTGTCGTCGGTGCGATCGCGCGGATGTCGGCCGCAGCCGGTCGTCGCGTAGGTGTCGGAATCGGATTGGAGCGCGTTTCGCAATGCTTGCCCGGGACCGACCTCGACGAGGATCGGCGCGTCCAATTCGTCGTGCAGCATCGCGATCCCATCAGCGAAACGCACGGTGTCGCGCAGATGCGAAGCCCAGTAAGCCGCATGGTTCGCCTGATCGAGCGACAGCCACGTACCGCTGCGGTTCGACACGATCGGAACTGTACCGGCATGTACCGGAATCGCCGCAATGGCGACCTCAAGTTGACGCGCCGCATCCTCCATCATCCGCGAATGAAACGCATGCGATGTCTTGAGTGGATGGCTCTGCACACCAGCTTCAGCGAGCGCTGGCTGCAACCGCGCAATCGCGTCGATGCTGCCCGCAAGCACGCATTGGCGGCTGCCATTGACGGCCGCGAGCTCGACGTCGGTGTCTAGCCAGCGGTCACACGCTTGTTCATCGAGGGTAACCGCAAGCATCGCGCCGCGCATGGCGCGCTGCATCAGCCTGCCGCGTTCGACGACGATCGCAAGCGCATCCTTCAGCGTGTAGATGCCCGCGACGCAGGCGGCGACCAGCTCGCCGAGGCTGTGCCCGATCAGTGCCTGCGGTCGAATGCCTCGTGCTTGCAGCAGCATCGCGCAGGCATACTCGACCGCGAACAACGCCGGCTGCGCAATCTCCGTCTCGCGAAGCGCAGCAGCGGCCTCGTCCTCCCGTCCCGGGTCGGGATACAGATATCCGAGGATATCCAGCCCGCCTTGCGCGGTGAGCAATGCCGCGCATTCGCGCAGCACATCGCGGAACACCGGCTCTCCTTCGTAAAGGCCCCTCAACATCCCAACATGCTGCGAGCCCTGACCCGGAAACATGAAAACGACCGGGCGGTCCTGGCCCGACTCTCGGGTCGATACGCTGAGCGGAGCCTCGAGTGCGGCAATTGCCTGTTCGCGCGTCTGGCACACAAGCACATCGCGGAACGAGAAGCGCGCGCGACCGGCACCCAAGGTGAGCGCGACATCGGACAGATGCGCGCTCGTCGCGCGCAGATGGCCGGCGAGCCGGCGGCGCGCGCGCCACAGCGCTTCCGGCGACCGCGCCGATAGCGGCAGCACATGCCAGCCCTCATCGTTCGGCTCGCGCGGCAACGGCTCAGGCGGCTGCTCGACGATTACATGTGCATTGGTGCCGCCAATCCCGAACGAGCTGATGCCGGCGCGGCGCGGCCATGGCGACTCTGGCCATGGTTGCCGCTCGGTGTTGACGTAGAACGGACTGCCCTCAAGTTCGATCTCTGGATTTGGCTGCGAGAAGTTCAGGCTCGGCGGCAGCACGTCATGTTCGACCGCAAACACCGCCTTGACGAAGCCGGCGATCCCGGCCGCAGCATCGAGATGGCCGATATTGCTTTTCACCGAACCCAGTGCACAACGGCGGTCCGCCGGCCACGGCGCGGTGCCTGTGTAGGCTGTGGCGAGCGCGCGAAACTCGACGGGATCGCCGAGCCGCGTGCCGGTGCCATGTGCCTCGACGTAGCCGATCGATTCGGCCGGCAGGCCGGACCGTTCGAGTGCCGCGGCAATCACTGCGGCCTGGCCGGTGACGCTCGGCGCCGTGTAGCTGACCTTGGCTGATCCATCATTGTTGATCGCCGAGCCGCGAATGACCGCGTGTACGTGGTCGCCGTCCTCGATCGCTTTTGCGAGCGGCTTCAGCATCACGACCGCGCAGCCGCTGCCGCCGGTCGTGCCGCTTGCCTCCGCGTCGAACGGCCGGCAGCGGCCGTCGCTGGAGATGATGCTGCCCTGCATCGGCCGATATCCATAATACTCGGCCTCGATCGACACGCCGCCAACGAGCGCCATCTCGCACTCGCCCGCAAACAGGCTCGTGCATGCATTGTGCACGGCAACGAGCGAGGATGAACACGCCGTCTCGATCGTCACTGCGGGACCGGACAGATCGAGCTTGTAGGCGGTTCGCGTCGCGAGGAAGTCGCGCCCGTTGCCAAGCAGCCACTGGATGTTTTCAAGCTTCAACTCGCGGCGGCGCGGATAGACGTGGTCGAGCAGATAATGGCTCGTGCTTGCGCTCGCAAACACACCGACCCGCCGCCCACCGGAACCGCCGCCGTAGCCAGCCGCCTCCGCCGCCGCCCAGGCGCATTCGAGGAAGAGCCGCTGCTGCGGGTCCATCAGCGCCGCCTCGCGTGCCGAGTAGCCGAAGAATTCGGCGTCGAACTTGTCGGTGTCTTCGAGACGGTTGCCGAGCTTCACGAGATCGGGTTGCGCAAGTTTCGCGGGGTCCGCGCCATATTCCGTGAGCAGCTCGTCGCTGTAATGCAACGTGGTTTCGACGCCTTCGACCAGATTATCCCAGAAGGCTTGCAGATCGGGCGCGCCGGAAAAGCGACCGGCCATGCCGACCACCGCGATCGCGCCGTCGGCGACGGGCACAGCTGCGGGCGTTGGCGTGTCGACCGGCCGGTCGTCCTCCGCAACGCTGACCTGAAGCCGCTCGAGATGCGCGACGAGCCCGCTCAGCGTCGGATACTCGAACAGATCCGTCATTGCGATCCGGGTGGAGAACGTGTTCTCGATGCGCTTGCGCATTTCGACGATACGCAGCGAATGACCGCCAAGATCGAAGAAATTGCTGCCCGGCTCGATGTCGTCGCGCTCAAGCACCTGTTGCCAGATCGCCTTTACACCCGCCAGGAGCTTCTTGCCACCAGACGGCCCACGAACGAGCGGCCCAGGGCTCGTAGCCGCCGCAACGATTGCCGGTTCGCTGGCGACCGGCTCGTCAACGCGGGCCGCCAGCGCCTTGCGATCGACCTTGCCGGTCCGCCCCAGCGGCAACTCAGGCAGCCTCACCAACCGCTCCGGTACCATATGCGCGGGCAGTTGCTGAGCGAGCAGGGCACGCACCTCGCCCTCGGAAGGCTCACCGACGTAATAACCAACGAGAATCCGGTGACCGCGCGCGTCGAGCGGCGTAAGGATAACCGCCTGCTCGACCCCATGCAGCGCATTGAAGCGCGCCTCGATCTCACCGGGCTCAACGCGAAAGCCACGGATCTTCACCTGCGAGTCAGCACGTCCGACATAGATGAGGCTGCCGTTCGGCTGCTGGATCACATAATCGCCCGTCCGATAGAACCGCGCGTCTGGCTCCGGCGAGAATGGATCCGGCAGGAAGCTGCGCGCGGTTGCCTCGTCGAGGTTCAGATAACCCGCCCCGACGCCCTCGCCGCCGATGTACAGCTCGCCCGGCACGCCGCTCGGCAACGGATTCCGGTAGCGGTCGAGCACGTAGAACGTGACGTTCCCCATCGGCCGCAGCACGAGCGCGCCGCGCGCGTCCCAATAGTCGGTTGCCGATGCGTAGATCGTCGTCTCTGTCGGTCCGTAACCATTGATGAAGCGCCGGCCGATCGCCCACATGTGCGCGACGTTCAGTGGGCACGCTTCGCCGGCGGCCACGATCACCGCCAGGTCCGGCAAGTCGGAATGGGGCAGAAGCCGGAGTGCGGTCGGCGTGATCTGCAGGTGCGTGATGCGCGCCGCGCGCAGCAGGTCGAGCAGGTCGGGGCCTGGCAGCAGTTGCGCCGTTTGGGCGAAGACCAGCGTCGCGCCGCTGACGAGTACTGGAAACACCTCGCCGCAGACGCCGTCGAACACCGGCGAAAAATATTGTAGCTGCCGCGCACCGGCATGATGCCCGACGCATTCGGCGAATGCGTTCGCGGTATTGTGCAGATTGCGCTGCGTGATCATCGCGCCCTTGGGCCGGCCGGTCGAACCGGACGTGTACAGCACGTAAGCCAGGTCGTCGGGCTCGCGCATGCAGCGCGGCGCGGGTGCGGGCGTGTCGCCATCGAACTCATCGGCGAACAGTGTTTCCAGCCCGAGCGGCTCGCACCGTTCCGCGAGGCCACGATGCGCGACGACGAGCCGCACGCCTGCGTCCTCGATTGTGTAGCCGAGCGTGCCCTCCAGCGAATCCTCGGGATTGAGCGGCACAAAGGCGCACCGCGCCTTGAGCGCGCCGAGCATTCCGGCGACGAGGTAGGGGTGGCGTCCCGTGAACAGGCCGACACGCGTGCCCGGCGTCGCGCCGCGCGCAAGCAGCTCGTTTGCGAGACGGTTCGCCAGCCGGTCCAGTTGTGCGTAGGTCCAAATCCGGCCATCCAGTTCAAGCGCGACGGCGTCCGGTGCCGATGCCGCACGCGCTTCGAATTGCGCGATCACGTCGCCCGTACCGCTGAAATCACGCCGCGTATCGTTGCTCCCGCGTGTCAGCGCGTCATATTCGTCTGCCGACAAAATCCCCACGCCAGCGATTGTCTGGTCAGCGTCGGCAAGCAGGTTCTGCAGCAGTTCCCGGAAGTGTCGCGCAAGCCCTTCGACCAGCACGCGTTCGTAGCGCGACGTCCGGTATTTGAAACCACCGCCAAGCGGCTTCCCCTCGATGGCGCGCAGCTCCAGCATCAAGTCGAGCTTGACGTCGCTCGATGCGAGTGCGACCTCGTCAACAATCAGGCCCGGCATGTCGAGTGCTGCGGACGGCGCGCTTTGTACGACAAGCCCTATCTGGAAGAAGGGGTGCCGGCCCGGTGTGCGCTCCGGGTTCAACACTTCGACCAAATGGTCGAGCGGCACCACCTGCGCGGCCTCCGCATCAAGCACCGCACGCCGGCTCGCGGCGATCACTTTGGCGAGCTGCTGTTGCCCATCGACGCGCAGCCGCACCGGCAGCAGATTGACGAAGAAGCCAAGAAGCGCCTCGCTATCGACATGATCCCGACCAGCGAACGGCAAACCGACAACGATGTCGTCCTGGCCGGTGTAGCGGTGCAGCAGGATCGTGAATGCGGTATGCGCGACCATCGTCGGCGTGCAGTTCAGCCGCTGGCAGAGCCGCGCCAACTGTGCGGAATACGACTCCGGCAACGTGAATGCCACGTAACCGCCGGCGGGGTCGTCTGTTGCGGCCAGGTTCGAGCGCTCCGGCAACGGGAGTGCTGGCGGCAGATCGCTCAGACGCTCCCGCCATGCCTCCACATGCTCGGCGAATGCCGGCGTATTGGTCTGTGCCCGCTGCCACGCCGCATAATCCTGATATTGCAGCGGGTTTACTACGGTCACGGGTGCGCCGCCGCCGGACGGACGATAGCTGGCCGCAAGTTCACGCCGCATCAACGCGCTCGACCAGCCATCATAAGCAATGTGATGCAGCACGACGCACAGAACATGTTCATCGTCTGCAATGCGAAACAACGTCGCGCGGATCGGCCACTCACGATCCAGCTCGAACGGCCGCTGCACATCTCGCGAGAGCCGTTCGGTCAGCTGCCCGCTGTCCAGCGGCTCGACGACGAGCGTGACATGCGCCGGCGGATCGATCTCCGCGAGCGGCTCCTTGCGCGTGGTGCCGGTATCGTCGGTAAATGTCTGCACAGCGGCGGTGAACCGCGTGCGCAGCACCTCATGGCGTTCGATCAGGCGGTTCAACGCCGCCTCGAGCGCCGGCTGGTCTATCGCGCCACGCACGCGAAAAATCTCCGGCATATTGTATGCGGAATTCGGCTCCGACTGCTGCGCAAACCAGAGCCGCTTCTGCGCGAACGACAGGCGCTGGCGTTCGATCCCCACGGCGCGCGCGATCGGCACCGGCGCATCCGCCGCGGCAAGCCCGCGCGTTAACGTCATCATCTCCTGCATCACGCGTTCCGCAAGTTGCACGATGGTCGGCCGCTCGAACAGGTCGGCCACCTTCAGCTTGACGCCAAACGCACTGTGAATGCGTGCGAGCGCCTGCGTGACGAGCAGCGAATGGCCTCCCCGTTCAAAAAAGTTATCGTGCACGCCAACCCGCTCCGCCTGGAGCAGAGCTTGCCAGTCCTTCGCGAGCCGTGCCTCCAGTGGATTCTGCGGCGGCGTATATGCACGCGCGGTCGCCGCCCAGTCTGGATCGGGCAGCCGTTTACGATCGATCTTGCTGTTCGCCGACAAGGGCAGCGCGGCCAGCACGACGACCACGCGCGGCACCATATGCGCGGGCAGGCGCGTGCGCAGATAGTCGAGCAGCACCTCTGCGGTCACGCCCGCACCCGCATAGCCGACCAGTTCGAGATCGCCACCCGGCGCTTGCCGCGTGACAACAGCACATTCGCGCACGGCCGGATGGTCGGCGAGCACGCTTTCAATCTCGCCCAGCTCAATGCGGAAGCCGCGCACCTTCACCTGGTTGTCGAGACGGCCGAGGAATTCGATCGTGCCGTCGGCGAGATGCCGGCACAGATCGCCGGTGCGGTAAAAACGCCGCCCGTCCGGATCGGACATGAAGCATCCTTCCGCGCCGAACGAACCGGTCGGGAAGCGCTCTCCACTCAGCTCCGGCCGGTTCAGGTAGCCTGTCGCCACCGCGCCGCCACCGATCATCAGTTCTCCGGGTACGCCGAGAGGCACCAGGTTCAGCACGCCGTCGACGACATACATCGCGGTATTCGGCAGCGGCGTGCCGATCGGCAGGCTGCGCTCGGGCTCGTATAAGTCATCGCGCGGCTCGAACGTCGCACTTTCGCAGGTGGCTTCGGTGACACCGTAGACGCTCAGTAGACGCGTCTGCGGCGAGCATAGCGAGCGCAGCTTCCGGTATTCGTGCACGAACCACACGTCCGCGCCACAGGCGATGGTGCGCGGGCCGCTCAGGCGTTTGCCGGTGCGTTCGAGGTACTGGATCATCAGGCGCACAACCGCAGGCACGAACTCCATGATCGTCGCTCGCTCACGCTCGATCAGAGCGTACAGCGCCTCCGGATCGGTTAGATGGTCGCGCGGGCACATGATGAGCCGCCCGCCGCCGCCGAGCCCGCGTATCACGTCGCTCATGAACACATCGAACGTATGGTTCGCCATCTGCAGCACTGCGGTCACGCCGACCTCGCTGCGGCCGTAGACCGCCTCGAAGGCATGGAACAAGGATATCCAGCTACCGTGCGATACCTGCACGCCCTTCGGCTGGCCGGTGGAGCCGGAGGTGAAGATGATGTACGCGATGTCGCCCGCGCGGGTTTGCGCCCCACCCCAGTCCGGGTTTGCGGACAGTGCATCCGCATCCCAGCCCAAATCCTCCATCGCAATCAGCGGATAGCCGAGCGCCGCGCCGTCGCTCGCGCCTGCAACGAGCAGCGCTGCGGGGTTCACGTCGTCGATCAACACCGCATGGCGCGCATCGCCCGGCGACACCGGCACGAATGCGGCGCCGACCTTGTGGATAGCCAGCAGCGCAACGATGACGTCCGGTCCGTAATGCTGGAACACCACGACCCGGTCGCCACGGCGCACGCCGGATTCAAATAAACGCGCGGCGAGCGCGTTTGCGCGCGCGTCAACCTGCCCATATGTACGGCGCGCATCCGAGTGAACCAGTGCGACAGCTGTGCCCTCATGCGCAGCGGTCGCTTCAAACGCGAGATGAAACGGTACGAACGCCATATCCGGATCACACGCACCGTCGTTAGCAAGCGTCAGCATCGCCGTGGCGGCATCCGGCGACAACAACGAGAAGCCATCGATCCGTGCATCCGGCTCGGCCGCGAAACGCTGAAGAATATGCACGAGGCCATCGCCGATGCGTTGCACCATCGCGGCGTCGAGCAGGTCGCTATCGTATTCGAACACGCCGTTCATGCCGTCGTCGACGAGCGATAGCGTCAGGCTCAGGTCATATTTCGCGCTGCACGAGTCGAGCGTATAAAAATGCGTATCGAGGGCGTCACCGAACGACGCCGTGAAGCCTTCGGCCGCCAGGTCGAACTGTACCTGGAACACCGGCGCGTGGCTGAGCGAGCGTGGCGGCTGAACGGCTTCAATGATCCTCTCGAACGGCACATAGGAATGCTGCAACATCTCAAGCACGCCGCCGCGGACGCGATCGAGCACATTGGCGAACGACGGCGCGCCGGACACGTCGATGCGGTTCGGCAAGGTGTTGACGAAATAGCCGATGGCATCTTCGCAATCGAGATCGTAGCGGTTGGAGATCGGCGATCCGATCACCACGTCGTTCTCCTGCGTGTATCGCTGGATCAGTACGGCAAATGCTGTCAGTCCGATCATGTACAGGGACACGCTGCGCGCGCTGGCGATGCGCTTCAACTTGTCGACCACGTCGGAAGGTACGGCGATGGAGACGCGGCTACCCTTGAATTGGCGTGTGGCCGGACGCGGATGATTGAGCGGCAGCGGCAACACGGCCGGGGCACCCGACAAGCGGTGCTGCCAGTACTCGATGCCTGTCGCCAGATCCTCGTCAAGCACGGCGCCGTCCGAATATAGACCCTCGTCGACGGGTGACGCGTCAGGTTCACCGCCTTGCACGAGCGTCGCATAGGCGCTCGCAAGCTCGTTCAGGAAGACCTGCACGGAACGACCGTCGAAGACGATGTGGTGAACGATCACGATCAGGGCGTGATCATCATCAGCGATGCGGGCGAGCGTTGTGCGGATCGGCGCGGCACGTTCGAGATCGAACACATGGCGGGCCTCGGCATTCTGCAGATCGATGATGCGGGCTTCCGCGTCCGGGTTACCGGACAGGTCCACATGGTTCAGCCCGACCGTCTCGTCGCTCAACTGCGCGGACGGCTGCCCTTCTACACCTGGGAAGCGATACCGGAGCGCCGGATGCCGCCGCTGCACGACATCGAGTGCGCGCGCAAGCGCAACGGTATCGAGAAGGCCGGAGAAGCGCAGCACGAATGGAACATTGTACGTGACCCCACCGCGCTCAAGCTGGTTGAGGAACCAGAGGCTTTGTTGAGCGGTAGACAAATCAGTCGAACTTGCCGAGACGGATAGGTCGGGCGAAGCGATCAAGTATACGGAATCCATGTGTTGCTCCATGTGGGAATGGGCGCGCGTTGCGCGTGCGGCAGTAATTCGGGACAGGAGAGATGCCGGCACGGACCGGTCCGCGCATGGCGAGGCAGCGCTCAGGGGCGCACGGCTTCGCGACCGTTCGTGATAGCCTCGGAAAACGACGCGACCGTCGGATAGCGGAACAGCATGTCGAGCGGCAGGCGGCGGCCCAAAGTCTTGCTCAGTCGCGACATGATCCGCATCCCGGCGAGCGAGTGTCCACCGATTGCAAAGAAGTCCTGGTGACGCTCGACTGAATCCAGCTTCAGGACTTCTGCCCACACCGGCGCGATCAGTTCCTCGAGGGAGCCGGCCTCAGTATCCGGCACCTCGGCAGCAACGAGGATCGGCTGTATGGCAAGCTTGGGGACTGCCCGCTTGTTCAGCCTGCCACTCGGTATCGTCGGAGACTGCTCGATTGGCTGGACGCTCGCTGGCACCGTGCGAGAGGACAGCGATTGCGGTAACGCCTCGGGACCGTTCGCGATAGCCTCCGAGAACAACGCGACCGTCGGATAGCGGAACAGCATGTCGAGCGGCAGGCGGCGGCCCAAAGTCTTGCTCAGCCGCGACATGATCCGCATCCCGGCAAGCGAATGTCCGCCGATTGCAAAGAAGTCCTGATGCCGCTCGACCCTATCGAGCTTCAGGACTTCCGCCCAGACCGGCGCGATCTGCTTTTCGAGGGAACCGGCCACAGTGTCCGGCAACTCGACGGAGACGGCGCGCGGCCGCGCGGCGAGTTCGAGCAAGGCGCGCTTGTTCAACTTGCCGCTCGGTGTCGTTGGAAGCTGCTCGATTGGATGGATGCTCGCCGGCACCATATAGTCGGGCAACGACTGCCGTAACGCGTCGTGAATGGCAGGCCCGGAAAGCGTCGCACCGCGCACCGCACTGACGAACGCAACAAGCTGCTTGTCCGCGCCCTGCGAGCGCACGATCACCGCGCAGTGGGCGACGCCTTCGATCCCTCGGATCGCCTGCTCGATCTCACCCGTTTCGATGCGGAAGCCGCGGATCTTGATCTGGCTGTCGCGACGTCCGAGGAACTCGACGTGACCATCGGCTGTCCAGCGTCCGACGTCGCCGGAGCGAAACAGCGTTTGCTCAGACAGCCATGGCAGCCGCACGAAACGCTCCTTGCTCAGTTCCGGGCGTTTCAGATATTCGCCGGTCACGCCGCCACCTACGTAAAGTTCGCCGGGCACACCTTCCGACGCCAGATTGCCGAAGACATCGACCACGTAGAGATCGCGATGCGCGATAGGACGGCCGATCAATGCACGGCCGCTCACCTGTTCCGCCGTGTCGAGAGTGTATGCGGTCGTGAACACGGTTCCCTCGGTCGGCCCGTAACCGATCGTCAATTGACGGCCGCCGGCTGCGAAGAACGCGCGCATCGTGTCGGCGGACACCACGTCGCCACCCGTCAGCACGCGCCGCGCCCCCGCGAGCGCTTCCGGGTGCTGCTCCACCATTTCCTGGAACAGCGCCGACGTCAGCCACAGGATGCTTACCTGCTGCGTGGCCAGTGTATCGCCCAGATCCTCAAGACTCGCGAGCGCGCCGGGCTGAACAACCACTTGCGCGCCGTTCAGCAGTGCGCCCCAGATCTCGAAGGTGGACGCGTCGAATGCGAGCGGCGCAAACATCAACACTCGGTCATCCAGATCAATCTTCAGGTAGTCCGTATTCGTCACCAGGTTGATGACCGCGCGATGGTCACTCGCCGTCGCCTTTGGCTCGCCAGTAGAGCCGGAGGTGAACATGTAGTAGCACCGCGCGTCGGTATCGACGCTCGGCCGGGTCGCAGGTCGGACGCCGGCCGAAAATTCGACCAGTACGCCGTCGATGCGGTGCACCGCAATGTGATCGGCGAACACCGGCGCGGCCGCATCAACGAGCACATGCGCGACGTCTGCCTCAAGCAGCTGCCAGTCGCGGCGTGCGGCGGGCAGTGCGGCGTCGACGGACAGATAGCAACCACCAGCCTTCAAAATGCCGAGCAACCCCGCGATGAGCCATGGTGAGCGCGCCATGCAAACCGCGACGGCTTCGCCGGGACGCACGCCGTTGCTCAGCAGCCGCTCCGCGATTTCGTTCGCTCTCGCGTCGAGTTCCGCATAGGTCCAGACGCACACGCCGCTGCGCACCGCGATGGATTCGGGTTGTAACGCCACCCAGTCCTCGAAAATTTCGTGCAGTGTCGACTGGCGGCACAATGGCCGTGCGCCTTCGCTGATCGCACGCAGATGTGTGTCGTCGAGGGCGTGGCCCGCCTGTTGGAGCGTCGTGTCGAGCGACGCCGCGGCGGCATCGAGCATCCTCAAGAAGTCTTGCGCGAGCAGTTTCACGGCATGTTCGGAGAACAGATCCGACGCATAGCGGACACTCACCACCGGATCGTCGCCTTCAGTCCGCACGATCATCTCGATGCGGGCGCGGCCGGTAGCCGATGAGCCCTCCACATCGGTTGCGACGCCAAACGCGGATTGCAGCAACGACGCGACCGGCCGTCCCGAGCTTTGCTGCCACGCCTCGATCGCGGCGGACAACACCTCCGGCGAGCGATCGTAGTGCTCGCATGCACGGCGACACACGTCCTCTGCCGCGCGGAACGTGTCCGCGAACGAGGCCACGGGATCCACGCGTATTGCGACCGGCAGGACCGTCTTTAGCGCGCGCACGTCGTTGTCGGCGACAAGACCGGCCAGCACGTCGAGATTGCCGGAGAAGCGCGCGAGCGACGTCGCGTGCAGTGCGAACAAGGCCACGGCAGGTGTGATACCCGCAGTTTCACATGCCTGGCGAAGACGCTCGAACGGCTCACGGGCGAGTGTGACGTCGAGCCGATCGAAGCGAAGCTCGGTGCTGGCGAACGTGCCGAGACGATCGGGAACCAGTTCACCCGCATCGGTCTCGATTTGCGCCGCCCAGAACGCGCTATCGGCATCCTCAGCAGTCTTGTGGTCTTTCGTCGTGCCCGTCGCCGGGCTCATATGCGTGACATCCGCGAGACGCTTTTCGGGATTGTCGAGCCATGCATTCGCGAGTGCGAAAAACTCGTCCATCAGCGAGACGACGCCCGCCTCGTTCGTTGACGACGTCGAGTATTCGAGCAGGAAACGCCCCCCCGCTTCCGGCCGTGTTTCGTTGTCGAACACGACGATCACGTTGAGGTCGAACTTCGCCGAACCGTTGCTGAGCCCTTCGACGATATCGACATCAAGCCCTTCGAATTCGAGCTCACGGGTCATCGAATTGTGGAAGCTAAACCCGACCTGGATATAGGGCAGCAGATTTGCGATGCGCGCAGGCTGCAGGTCGGCCACCATGCTGGAGAATGGCACATGCGAATTGGCGCAGGCCGCGCGAATTTCGTTTTTCACGCCGCCGAGCAGGGCCGGCCAGCGCAAGTCGCCTTGCAGTTCGACGCACACCGGCAGCATGTTCACGAGCATTCCGATCGTGTTCTGAATGCCGTGAATGTCGCGGTTGGCGACCGCCGTACCGACGATCTGCCGCGCATTGCCGGACCGCGCTCCGACGACGGAGGCAAACAGCGAGAACATCGTTTCGAACAGCGTCGCCTTGTTTGCGGAGGCATACTGTTTCAGCCGACCGGCGAGTTCGGCGGGGAATGCAACGGATACCGAGCTGCCGACGAAATCAAGCTCCGCGACACGCGCTTGCGCTTGCGGAAACGGCGAATGGCCGTGCGGCGACCAGTCGGCGAGGCGTTGCCGCCAGAATTCGCGGCCCTCCTGACCGGCGGATGAATCGAGCCATTCGCGCTCCCAATTGCAGTAGTCGATGAACTGGATCGCGGGCTCCAGCGCCGTGAGTTCAGGACGGCCTCGCTCCGCATTGTAGAAGTGGCTCAGCTCGCGCAGGAACAGACGGAACGACCAGCCGTCGTGAATCAGGTGATGCTCGATATGCAGCAGCGAATGGTCATGGTCTCCATGCTTGAACAACACCCAGCGCATCAGCGGAAGCGCTCCGACATCGATCTTCTGCGCGGTCTCTATCCGGATCAACGACGCGATATAGGCGTCACGCGTTGCATCCGCCGCTTTCGACAGATCGACGACGGGGAGCGTCACTTGCCATGCATCCTCGATCCGCTGCTGCGGCTCGCCGTCACGGTCGATAAACACGGTCGACAGACTTTGGTGCCGCTCCACGAGCCGCCCGAGCGCGCGCTCGAGCGCGCCGACGTCGAGTTCGCCTCGCAGGTTCAGCACGGCCTGGAAGTTATATGCGATGCTGTCCGGGACGAGCATTTCCAGAAACCACGCCTGCTCCTGCGACATGGATAGCCGCGCCTCGGTACCCGTCGGGTATGTGCGTCCGGCTGCATTGCTTAGTTGGTCGAAAGCATCGGTGCTTTCATCGACGATATAGCTCACACGATCACTCCTCATGGCTGACGATATTGCGGAACCGGTACTCGGTGCGCGCATTTGCTCGCATCGAAACGCAATGATTGGCCGTGGAAGGGAAACATCGGCGCGGCTACCCACACAATCTGGGAAAAATCCCGCAGGAAACTTCCCGGACGATGAGCCAAAATCGATTTGTTAGCTTGCGATCCACTTTAACGCGAAGTGTGAGCAAGGAGCTTGCCATGGAGAAAGAAGCGAAGGAAACACTGAATAAATTCAGGGTCAGCAGTGCGATAAAGGCCGATCTAAAACGTCTCTACCCGAATGATGATTGGCATTGGCTGCTCGGATGGACGGCCGACATCTTGGTCATTGCGGTCGCGGTCGGCCTTTTCAAGCTTTCCCCTTACGCCTATCCGCTGACTATTCTGCTCATCGGCTCACGGCAGCGTGCGTTTGCTTCCCTGCTGCATGAGGCGGCCCACATGACGCTCGCGCGCAATCGCCGGCTCAGCCGTTTCATCGGCCAATACCTGACCGGCCTACCGGTGTTTCAGGATTTCGATTCATATCATCATTCGCACGTCAAAATGCATCACCATTATCTTGGCGACCCGCACAAGGATCCGGACTACATCTACTATATAGAATCCGGCCTGCAGCGCTCGGAAGACCGGTATGAATTCGTCTTCGGGCACCTTCTCAAAACGGTATTCCTGTTCAAGGTCGTCAGCTATCTGAACTACCTCATTCGCCATCGTCTGGCGGCACTGCTCGGCTCTCCCATCGGTGCGATCAAACTGCTCTCCGTCCATGCCGCGATTTTCGCTATTTTCTTTCCGGCGACGGGTGCAAGCGGATATATTTTGTTCTGGCTGATTCCATATTTGACGACATTTCAGATCATTGGCTGGCTTTCCGAGGTATCCGAGCATTTCGGCCTATTAGGCAAGGAAGACGAGGAGCTCCTGGTGACGCGCAATCGCTTTCCCGCCTGGTGGGAGCGGCTGTTCATCGGCATGCATGGTGACAACCTGCACCTCACGCATCACCTGCTACCCGGCATCCCCTACTGGAACCTGCAGAAGGCGCACCGGATCCTGATGCGCGATGAGCGCTACGCCGTCGCAAACCAGCAAACCGGCGGAATCATTTCACGCGGAAGGTATCCGCGCTCCGTCATGCGGCAGATTCTCGATGGCTATCGCGTACAGCGATCGGCCGCCCATGGCGCTGTTCGGTCCGCGGCATGACAGCTGCGCGCGGCGAGCCGCCGTACCTCGCCGCGCCGGTTTGAAAGTCCGCGCGTTCATGTTCGAAAGGAAATACCATGAATTCGTCCCGCTGGTTCGTTAACGGGCAATGTTCGTCCCCTCGGCTTCGCCTCTACTGCTTCAGCCATGCAGGAGGCGATGCGGCATCCTATCTCGGCTGGCAAGCCGCATTGGCGCCTGACATCGAGATATGGGGCGTGCGGCTGCCCGGTCGCGGCAGCCGCTTTCACGAGGCGCCGTACCGGTCGCTCGACGACGCCGTCGCGGCCATCACGCCGCTGATCGACGCGGCGTCAGCCGGCCTCCCCTATGCATTCTTCGGCCATAGTCTCGGTGCGCTGACTGCGTTCGAGGTCGCCCGGTCGCTCCGGCGCCAGCGCCTGTCGGAACCGACCGCGCTGATCGTATCGGGTTCGGACGCACCGGACACGCGCGATCCCCGACACCGCCTCAGCGTCCTCGACGACGATGCGCTGCTCGACGCGCTGACCGCGTTCAACGGCATTCCCGCCGATCTGCTCGCTCAGCGTGAACTGATGGAGCTTTGTCTGCCGACCACGAGAGCGGACTTCGAAATGGTGGAAACCTATCGCTATACGCCCGACGAACCGCTGGCCATACCGATCGACGTCTTTGCCGGAAGAACGGACACGCACATAAACGCCGATCGGGTCCTAGCATGGCGAAACCAGACCAGCACGTCATGCACGGTGCAATGGTTCGACGGCGACCATTTCTTTATCGATGCGGAGAGGGATCGGGTCCTGCCTCGTTTGCGAGACATCCTCGATTACCAGGTGCCGGTGCGTTGAGCACGATTTGCCGCGGAGCTTTCGAGCCAGCGGAAACTTGAGGGCCGATCTCGATTTGAAAGGGAAATCATGCCAGCTATCAGAATAGAAACGCGGCGTGGTTGGATTGGTGATCGTCGTTGCAACATTATCAGGGCGGTGCAGCGGGCGCTTCTGACCGGGCTGGAAATCCCGGACGATGACTGTTGCATAAGTCTGCTCGAGTATGAAGCAGACGCGATCATCATGCCTTCCGGCAATGGGCCGTCCTATTTGGTTATCGAGATCAAGCTGTTCTCTGGTCGCTCGCTCGTTGCCAAACGAAGGTTGTATGCGGCTATCGTGGACGAACTTTCAGCATTCGGCATTCCAGCCGGAGACATCGAAACCGTTCTTGTTGAGATTGACCCGGTAAATTGGGGACTAGGAGGTTTGCCCGCCAGCGAGCCCTACCTTGGTTTCAAGATCGATGCGTGATCACCGCAAAACTGGCGGTTGCTCGGAGATAGAGACCGAATTAAGCGATGCGAGTGCCGCTCCAGACACGCCAGGTGACTTCCAGGCGCTGTTTCAGTTCATACGCCAGTGCACATATTGCAAGCGTGGCCACTACAATCGGAATGAAAGACAAGGCCGACATCAACCCGAACTGATGCAACCCGTAGGCAATAAGCAGCATTACCGTCTGATGAAGCACGTAGTAGGTAAGAATTGCCCTGTTCAAATAGCGAATAACGGCATTCTCTGAATTTATCCAGATTTTCGCGTATCCAAGAATCGCAACGATCGCGCACCATTGGAAGATGCCGCCGAGCACCCTTCCCCCCAACCGACGCCAGATCTCCGGCTCTCCGATAGGCAAGATAGGAAAGAGTATCGTCAGAAATATCGCGCATGCCAACGCCAGGATCAGGGCAGGTTTTCGCATGCCGACAATCGCATCCCAACAATCGCTGCGCGTGGCCATCACGGCACCCAACAGGAATGACGCCAGATAGACCGCGTGGCTGTACCAATCAGTCAGGATATCGAGCGTCGGGGGAAAAGCCGGCCGCAAAGCAAGCCTCAGTAGAATGAACAATATCGCAGGCAGTATCAAGATAGACTTGCCCGCCAACCAGGGCATCAACCAGTCCCCTACCCGACGCAATAGCCCCGGCCAGACCGACAGGGCAAGTGTCAGCACAGCCGTATAAGCCCAGAGATAGGCGAGATACCACAGGTGCTGCATTCCCAGGAGATTGGCCTGGCCTCCATCCGGCAGCGGAACGGGCGTCAGGGTCAGATAGTGCCTGAAGACGTCCAGGAGGCTGATATCCACCCCCAAACTGGCATTCAGCCAAACATACATTTGCGGAGGGATCAACAGCAGAACACCTGCCAGCAACGGGGCCAGCAACTGCCTCGTTCGCGCACTCCTCAACGCTTCGGGAGCTTGCCGCGTCAGCAAAATCCCCGTGACGACGCCCGATATCAGAAACAGCAGCGACATGCGCCAAGGGTGTGTCCACAGATGGATCACATCGAACATAGCAGAGCTGTCCTGCACCTTCAGCAGAAAGCCCCTGGAGTTGTACATCAAGCTGACATGATAGACAATCAGCAGCATGAATGCTGCGACCCTGAGAAAATCCAGATCATGCCGACGTGACACCGCTTCCATGGATTGGCATCTATATCGCAATCATTAATACACCGTTCATAAGCGATATTGAAATCTAGCCGTGCAGTAGAAATAATGCGGATGTCATTTCCTCGATCAACGAAAAATTGCCATCAAGTGCTCGCCTCGATAGCCTTCAAAATTCTGCCGCCATAGCGTTTCTTTATGGCGAAGCGCCATTTCCGACCGGCGGTTTGGTGCGCAAAGGCTGGAATTGCGACATTGCTCGTGTTAGATCACAGCATGACGAACACCTCGGATCGGGATCATGATGGTGCAGAAATTCACCTCAGCGCTGACGAGGCTGTAGTGCTTTTCGAGCTGCTGTCTCGCTGGTGCGATTCGAAGGCTATTCATACCCCTACCCCCGACAGCAAGTGCTTCGAAAGCACCGCAGAATGCGTTGTGCTCCACGGTGTTCTCGCAGGTCTTGAGAAACAACTCGTCGCTCCGTTCAAGGAAGACTACGATCAGATCGTAAAAGAGGCGCGGCGGCGTCTGGTGGACCTTTGGGATTCTCCGACCCTTAAAGGCTGATCTGCGGAAATGAGTAGAACGGCACCTGGCATTTGAGATCAAAATCGAATGCCAAATCATATGCCTTCCATTGACACCCACACTACCTTACCTACCCATTTGGGCGTCTATACGCGGGGCCACGGCGGTTGTATTGATAGGTCGTTCACTACCCGGTGAACCATACTGCGCCAGGCGTTAACGCCCCCAACCTACGCCTGGCGCCCCCTCCCCGCCAATAAATATCCCTCGCTGAGCCAGCATGATGGCGTCGGGATGTCAGGTGAGCTTCATCGTTCGAGCACATGGGACGTAAGCCAGGGGAGCGATCAGCAGCGCCAGGAATACGCTTCCACCAACATCACGCGGGACTCCGTCGGTTCGCTCGCAAGGTCGCCTCCGCGCGCCCTGTATATTAGAAATCTTTTCTACGATCATACGGGTAATTTGGCATCGATCGGAATGGTCATCCAGATGCTGGCCTCATATAGTCTATTAAATTGGTAGATTATAACGCTGCCACCGCTGACAGCACTCGGCAGTCCAGTCGGCAAGGCAGATTTTAGCGGATGATCGCAATGGCAAAACAGGTGATCGAATACGCCGGCGTGCCGGTCGGTATCGTCGTTCCGGACAGCGACCGACTGAAGTTCATTGCCGTCAAGTTTCATGTGCATGATCTTGATGGCCAGCACTTTGCTTCCACTTCCGACGTGCTGCGGGCAATCCACAGCCTGATCTCGGCGTCTGGCAACCGCGTTGATCGCGCCGCCTGATCAGAGGCATATCATGGGCAGGCTACGCCACTTCTTCCGTCTCTCCGCACAGCGCGACGATCTTGAAACGAGGCTGCTTGCGCAAGAGTATCGTTTCCTGCTCCTCGACGACCATTTCGACGACGGTATCGACAGGGAACTGCAATCACGATGCGACGAACTCTCCGCCGAAATCTCGTCGCGCCGCTACCGGCATCACCGTTGATAGTCCGCCTCTACCCCTTTCCGGCGATCGGCCTCTGCCATGATCGAGGCCGCTATCGGACTCCATCTGATGACGTCGACAGCCGATGCTCAACGTCATCATCGACAACAAAAGCACGATAGCGCTCAACCAGGAATATGACGGATGCTAAACGGATTTTTCGCCAAGAGAGCCCCCGCATTGCGAACCACGTGGAGAGTAGCAGTTCTGGCTGCCGTCATCCCGTTTGCCTTGCAGAATACGGCCCTTGCAGACCAAAAGGTGCTTCTATCCTATGAGGCAACGCCTTCCGCGGGTTTCCGTCTGCCACGGCTCGCCCAGGCCAGCTATGATGAGCGGGCGGACTTCTCAGCCGAAGTGCTGAAAGAAATCGTGCCCAAGATCATAACAGCCAATGGTATCGACCCCGCAACCCTGGAGACGGAAGTAACGCCTGGTGGATATCTCCTGAAAACCAACGCGTCGCTTCAAACCGAGGGAACGCTTGATGACGCCACGGCTGATCGCCTGGCCGGCTCTCTTGGCTACATTTTCCGCCAGTATAGCGTCCTCGTCTCCGGCCTGGACGACACAGCGGGCAGCACTGGCTTTGTTGTCGTGCGTTTTCCCAAGGACAGCCTCAACGCCACCATCGCGCAGAAATTCTTCGAGACGGCCGAAGCAACCAGAAAAGGCTTGGGCGGTGGCTACACGGCGTTCGGGGACGAGCAAATCTTCCTCAACGTCACGAATTCCGAAGGAAAACCTTATAGCGGCCTCGACGACACGGCCTTCCTTGACGGCCTGAAGCAAGCTGCCGCATCGTTTGGGACACCTGCACCGGAAGTATCGGCTTCCGGGAAGGCTACGGCACGCTTTATCGGGAATGATTGGGACAAGTCCAAAGAAGGCGAGGACTATATCAGCCGGCTCGGTGGGCCGAATTCCGAACTGGTAAAAAAGCTGGACGAGATCAGCAAGGACTATACATCCCTCGTCGCAAAGACAGCCGAAAGCAAAGGCTGGAACAAAGGTGAATGAGGGCTCGCACCCGGGACGAAAGCACGAACCGGGTTCAACGAGAACACGCAATCCAGTAATCTAGTCAATATTTGAAGGCCCCACCCATGTCCGTCACAGCTCAACCACTCGCTCTTGATCACACTGTCATTGGCGTTCTCGATCAACTCGATTCCGCGGCGGCGATTTATCGCAAGCTTGGCTTCAGACTGACCCCACGAGGGTATCATACGCTCGGCTCCATCAACCATCTTGCCGTCTTTGGCGAAAACTATCTGGAACTTCTGGGCTTTCCGCCGGGGGATGATAAGAAGCGGAGCGATCTCTGGTCCTATCCGACCGGCCTGAATGGCCTTGCCTTTCGCACCACTGACGCAGCTACCTTGCAGGGCGAACTGGCCGCCGCCGACAAACCAGTGACGGACTGGAAAGACTTTTCCCGCCCCGTTGAGGTGAATGGCGTACAGAAGCCCGCCAGTTTCCGTACCTTTCAACTCGGCCGGGACACTATTTCCAATGGTCGCTTCTTCTTTTGCCAACACAATACGCCGGAGCTGGTGTGGCGCCCGGTCGATCAGGACCATCCGAACAGCGTTTTGGATATCAGTGACGTCTTCATCGTCAGCCGTGCGCCTCAAACGATCACCGAACTCTTCGACGGGTTTCCAGCAACGGCAGCACCCCGGGTCGACAAGGATGGCATCGTTATCCAGGCCGGTGGTGTCACGATCCATATCCTGTCGGAGGACAAGGCGGCCGCCCGTTTTGGATCAGCCATTCCGCAGAGCTTTGAGGGCAACGAGCGAAAGGTCGCCCTTGGACTGAAAGTCCGCTCACTCAAGGCCGCGGCGGATGCCCTCGCGCTCGGTGGTTTTTCGCCTCTAGCCTTCGAAGGTGGCTTGCTCATCGATGCTGCGGCTGCCAATGGCGTCGCGCTTTGGTTCAAGGAATAGCAAGGATATCGACGCCATGGCGCTCGAAATCGACAGGTCCTCCCAGGAGGACTACCTCGATCTACGGTTCGGCCGTTAAGAAGAACATCGCCCAGAAACGAAAAAGCCTGCCGCGGGAGGAGGTGCGGCAGGCTTTTCGAAAAGAACCGAACAGCGGCTGGGAGGAGGAGTGCCGCCGTTCCTACAGACGTCCCTGGGAGGAGGAGCGGGCCGTCTGAAACTCGAAGCTCTGCGGGAGGAGGTGCATCACTTCGATGAGTTCAAAATACTCTAAATATGATTCATTACCATGTCTTATGCTGCACTGCAGCTATGCAAGAAATACATGTCGACGAAATTGTCAACGGAACGCCGGGCCAGGAGGTTTCGAACATGGGACATGACGCAAAAACGCCCGCGTTGTGAGCGGGCGTCGAGCAGTTTTAAAGAGCAGATGCTGCGCAGTTAGCGCGCGATCGATGCCCGGGCAACGCTGCGGATGTCGGCGCGGTCGATACCGAGGTCCTGCAGTTCGCGGCTGGACATACGGCCAAGTTCGGTAACGGTCTGACGGAACTTGCGCCAATTGTTGAAAGAGCGTGCTACGTTCATGATAATCCCCTTTCCTGAGGGCTAATGACGTCAGCAACCTTGCTAGGCTCCGGCGTCGTTTCGATGCTTGGAATATAGGCGTTTCAATCGGTTTAAAACAGCGACAATGCAACAAAGCACCTATGCGCGAGATGCAAAGGTCAATTGGAATGAGCAGAAGGTGGCGACTTTTTAAGCTCTCAAGCGATCGAATACCGTCAGACGCTTGTTCAGCGGCTCGGCATTCGGGCAGCTTTGGTTCTCGGTTCGAAGATAACGGATATGCTGCGGGCGCCGCTCATCGCGATGGGAATGACTGCGGCATGCGCCCATGGACCTTCCGCGACGCAGGGCGATTTCATGTTGCATCGCGATAAAAATGCGGATTATAAACGATGCACTCACCACGGACCCGGTGAAATTCCGGGTGGCTCTTCTGGCCGCCGATCCGCCAGATAACGCAAAACCTGCATGCCATCCAGACAACCGCTCAACAGAGCGTGTTCGACATGCTTTGCGAGAACTCACCATATGCAGCTTTCATCCATCCGTCGGGATTGGTCTGCCAATCCGATGCGCGAAATGCTCGCCGGAGCCGTTGCTACGTTCGCATTGATCCCAGAGGTCATCGCCTTTGCTTTCGTAGCGGGCGTCGACCCACAGGTCGGCCTGTTCGCTTCCTTCATCATCGGCATCGTGATTGCCTTTACGGGTGGGCGTCCCGCGATGATCTCGGCCGCAGCAGGTTCGGTCGCACTTGTTGCGGCGCCCCTGGTCCACGCGCACGGACTGCCTTACCTCTTCGCTGCCGGATTGCTGGCGGGCCTTTTTCAAATCCTGTTCGGACTTTTACGTCTTGGCGTCCTCATGCGGTTCGTTTCAAAATCGGTCCGCACGGGCTTCGTCAACGCGCTGGCGATCCTGATCTTTGCGGCTCAGCTTCCGCATATCATCGGGGGGGACTGGATCGCCTACACCATGCTGGCCGCTGGCCTGGCAATCATCTATCTGGTTCCGAAGATCACGACGACAATCCCGTCGCCCTTGATCTGCATTCTCATTCTGACCATCGCCTCGATAGGCCTCCAGCTTCCGGTCATGACCATCGCCGATCTCGGGAAACTGCCGGACTCGCTGCCGATTTTTGGCTGGCCCGCAGTTCCGCTGACCTTGCAAACGCTGACGATCATCGCGGGACCAGCACTCGCCATTGCCATGGTCGGCCTGCTCGAATCCATGATGACGGCCAGCGTCGTTGACGATCTTACCGACACTCCGAGTTCGAAGAACAGGGAGTGTACGGGCCTCGGTATCGCCAATGCCGCCGCAAGCCTGTTCGGCGGGATCGCCGGCTGCGGCATGATCGGCCAGACCGTCAGCAATGTGAAGTACGGCGGACGCGGACGTCTCTCTACCCTGTTTGCGGGTGCCTTTCTGCTGGTTCTGATGGTCCTGTTGAAACCATGGGTTTCTCAGGTTCCCGTGGCGGCACTCGTGGCCATCATGGTGATGGTGTCGATCGACACGTTCGACTGGTCATCATTGCGCACCGTGGTCGTCCACCCCAAGATGTCGAGCGCAGTCATGGTCGCGACCGTTCTCGTCACGGTGTTCAGCGCCAACCTTGCGCTGGGCGTGACTGTGGGCGTCCTCCTGAGCGGCGTTTTCTTTACCTTCAAGGTCGCCCGCCTGCTGCGGGTGGAAACCGAGAAGGATATGTCGAACGGTCGCTTGACATATCGCGTCTCCGGTCAGGTCTTCTTCGCGTCCGCAGACGTCTTCGTTGAAGCCTTCGACATTCAAGACGCGAGCGACATGGCGGTTCTCATCGACGTGTCACAAGCGCATTTCTGGGACATTACCGCTGTCGCAGCCCTCGAGAAGGTGGTGCAGCGGTTCAAAGCACATGGCATCCCAGCGGATGTTACAGGTCTCAACCAGTCGAGTTCGACGCTCATCGGAAGCCTCGATGGATCGATGAATCTGAAAGAGGTCTGATTCAGATCGGCGATTGCCAGTTTCGAGACCCCGAGCCGGAGCGGGCGTGTCATGCCATCATATTTTGGCCGCCCTGACGAAACGGGGATCGAAGGTCTTGTCATAGGGCACGTCGGCATCGGCCAGTTCCGGGTCGAGCGTCTTCAGGACGCTCATCATCGACTTGTAGCCTTCCTCGCTGATCATGCCGTCAGGTGAGTACATTTCCTTCGAGTTCTTGAAGGCCTGTATGTAGAGATCGCGGTTTCCGAGAAGGTATTCTTCGGGCACGGTATCCGCCACGTCTTCCGGCTTCGCCTGCTCGATCCATTTCAATGCCTTCAGGAAGGCATTGGTCACCCGCTGCGTCGTCACCGGATTGGCCTCGGAGAAACTGCGCTGAATGTAGACCGTTGCAGCCGGGTTCGGACCGCCGAACAGCGCGCGCGTTCCGGCCTCCGTCCGCGTATCGATCAGGACGGAAACCAGATCCTCGTACTGAAGCTGGGCGATCACCGGATCGAGATGAGACAAGCCGTCGACCTCGCCGTTCTTGATCGCCGCGACAGCGCTTGCGCCGCCGCCGATGCCGATCAATGCGACATCGGTGGGCGCCAATCCATTTTTTTGCAGCGCATATTGCAGCATCAGCGCGGTCGACGAACCCGGCGCCGTGACCCCGAGCTTCCGCCCCTTGAGGTCGGCGACGGACTTGATCTCGCCGGCCAGTTCCTTGCGCACGGCAATCACGATCCCGGGGAACCGGCCCAGGCCGCAGATGGCGACGATATCCTGCCCCTTGTTCTGCATGCGGATCGTGTGCTCGTAGGCACCGGCGACGACATCCACCGAACCACCGATCAGCGCCTGCAGCGATTTCGCGCCCCCGGCGAAATCGTTGATGGTGACATTCAGCCCCTCTTCCTTGAAGAAGCCCTTCTTCTCGGCAATCGTCAGCGGCAGGTAATAGAGCAGCGGCTTGCCGCCGACGGCGAGCGTCAGATCCGGCTTTTCCGGTTTCGCGTCATCGGCGATGGCCGGCCCGCTTGCCTGAAAGAAAGCGGCAGCGCCGATGCTGGCCGTGCCGATCAAGAATGTTCTGCGTTCCATGCTCTTCTCCACTCTATCGAGATTGAAATCACCTAATGCCGCCATCGCAGCATGTGCCGCTCGACCTTCGTCATCAGCCAGTCGACGATGAGGACGAAGGCCATCAGCACGAACATGCCGGCAAAGACGCCAGTCACGTCGAACACGCCTTCGGCCTGTTGAATGAGATAGCCAAGGCCCGCGGCCGAGCCCAGATATTCACCGACGACCGCGCCGACGACCGCAAACCCCACGGAGGTATGGAGGCTCGAAAACATCCATGACAGAGCCGAGGGGATATAGACGTGACGCAACAACTGCCTCTCGTTCATGCCGAGCATGCGGGCATTGGCAAGCACGGTCGGGCTCACTTCCTTGACGCCCTGATAGACGTTGAAAAACACGATGAAGAAGACCAGCGTGACGCCGAGCGCCACCTTCGACCAGATACCGAGGCCGAACCACAAGGCAAAAATCGGCGCGAGGACAACGCGCGGCAAGGCGTTGGCCGCCTTGACGTAGGGATCGAAGATGGCCGCGACCACAGGCCGCCGCGCAAACCAGAAACCGAAGGCCACCCCACCGATTGCGCCGATGAAAAATGCCAGCAAGGATTCCGACAGCGTCACCCAGAGATGATACCAGATCGATCCGTCGGCGAACCATTTCACGATGCGCGCGGCAACCTTGAGCGGATCGGCAAAGAAGAAGGCGGCGGTGCGCGGGTTGCCGAAGACATGCGTTGCCGTTGCGAGATACCACGCACCGATGATGACGATCGCCACCAGCAATTGGCAGGCAAGGAGCTTCGTTCTGGTCATTGGGCGGCCACGTTGGTCTGCTGATAGGCGGTCATGACTTCTTCTCGCAGCGCATGCCAGATGCTTTTATGCAGTTCGGTAAAGGCCGGGTCGTGGCGGATTTCCGCAATATCGCGCGGCCGGGGGATCGAGACGCGGAAATCACCGATGATCCGGGACTTCGGCCCCGCCGACATGATGACGATGCGATCCGCAAGAGCAATCGCCTCGTCGAGATCATGCGTAACGAACATCACTGCCTTCTTGTCCTCCGACCAGAGGTTCAGGAGAAGGTCGCCCATGATGAGGCGGGTCTGTGCGTCGAGCGGACCGAACGGCTCGTCCATCAGCAACAGCTTCGGATTGCGGATGAGCACCTGGGCCAATCCGACCCGCTTGCGCTGACCGCCGGAGAGCATGCGCGGATAACGATCGGCAAAGCCGCCGAGGCCAACGCGCTCAAGCCATTCCATCGCCGATTTGCGTGCTTCACTCGTCGACACGCCGGAGACTTCCAGGCCGATGGCAACATTTTCAAGCACGGTTTTCCATGGCATCAGCGAATCCTGCTGAAACAGGTAGCCGGCTTGCCTGTTCAACCCCTTCAGAGGACGCCCGAAAATCTCGACCGACCCGGACGCCGGCTCAAGCAGCCCTGCCGCCACGTTGAGAAGCGTGGACTTGCCGCAGCCAGTCGGCCCAACGATCGCCAGAAATTCATCGCCCGCCACATCGAGATCGGTGCCAGCCACCGCGTCGAAGCGCTTGCCGCCGGCGATCCCGAAAGAAATCGACACATTATTCAGGCGAACAGCCCGAGGAGCCGCGATCGTCACGGCTTCCGCTTTCGATTGAAAATTTTTCAACTCTCCCGAACCCATCATTCAACAAGCGACATCACAAAGAGCCTGACCAATCGGAAAACAGGCGGTCACGATCCAACTCACTGCATTGCCATTCGGAGCACACAAACTTGAGCGGCTGGACTGCCCAATGCCGCTGAACTGCGTTCATCGATGAAATGACTAAGTTGGCTCGCCTCGCTGTCTCCTCCAAGCAGCGCCCCACCCGCCGAATCTGGCATCATGTAGCCTATTTTCGATAACATTTTCATTACGAAGCGGCCAGCATGTCGTTTGTCTTTTAAGCTCAAGGGACCGTGAATGCCACCGACAAAAGCGCTTCCGCTGCGCTCAGGGCGACGCTGTCAGCAATACGCGCCCGATGAGGGCACCATCAGAGCGCCGCAGGCAGCAAGCCGCCGACATTGCCTCGCGATCCATGGCCGTCAGCTCCACACTGAGCGGTTCGCCGATGCCGGCATTGCCCAGGAAGAAGCTATCCTTTCGGGTTATGTTGCGGAACGCACCGTCAGGAAACCAGCTTTCGAAGGCTCGCGCGACGAAAGCCTGGAAGTGAGCGAAATAGAGCAGGCCGGCTCCATTGAACTCCTGGCTTGCGGCAGGTTGAAAATGAAAGTCCCGCAGGACTTCCCGACCCATCACCGCCATGCCGAGATGGGTCTCGCAACGCCCGTTGCGGACATCCGACGCGATCCGGGCAAGCGTGTTTTCCAGCCGCACCGGAAAACAATTCGTGCCGGGCAACTCGACACGGGCGATCGACACATTGTCGTTCTCGCGTGTCCGGCGGACAAAAGCCGAGAGAAGCTCGGCGTCACCGATCGGCTCTCCGTCGACGAGAAGCCGGTGCCGTGAGGAGACCTGGGTCTTCGACACCGGCTCAAGCACAGACTCTATACACAGCACCTGGTTGGCGTGCGCCCGATTGAGCTGCGCATTTGTCAGCGATGTCGCGCAGATCGCCGCATAGGTTTCGGTCCCGTCCGCGGTGCGAAAGTCCGCGTCGTCCATGCCCATGCATCTTGCCAGCATCAGCCAGTGGCGGTGTCCGAGTTCCTTCATCAGCCAGGTCTCGGAGAGACCGAAGGGCGTTAGCTGCGGCATGCCGAGCAAAATATGAGGCTCGAGCGCCCGTTCCATCAGCGCGCGTCTGGAAGGCTGCCGGAACATCTCGACATTGCGGATCGCGAGGCTCATCCGTTCGCTGCCTGCTTGAGCACCGATCGGTCGTTGGCCAGCCGCTCCACAAGTTGACCCACCACATATTCCGCATCCTTTCCGACGCTGAGGAAGCGGCCGGAGCCCCACGTCCAAAGCCAGGGCATGCCAAGGACATAAGCCCCATCAACGCTGGTGACACCATGTCGATGGACCGGATAACCGGTGCCGTCGAAAATCGGCAAGGCAACAAAGGACCAGTCCGGCCGGAAACCCGTCGCCCAGATGACCGCACCGACGCCTTCGGCCACAAGGTCGATTTCCGTGGGTTCGATCTCCGGCTCCCATAGCGGAACATAGGGCGAGCCAGCCGGCGCATCGATGTTGTTTGCGGCAATGTGCCTGTCGATCAACGCGTTGATGCCGTTATAGACCCGGTCGGCGCCGTCGAGATTGGCCTTGAGGTTCGGCTCGAACAGCATCTTGCCATTCGAGACGCCGGACATCCGGCCGTAAAGCGCCATGCCTTCCAGCGCGAATTTTCGCAGGTCGATATCCCGGCCGCCATCCCGGCCCGTCAGGTAATGGTTGGTGTCATGCTTCTTCTTGCCCATGCCGTCATGTTCGACCGTTATGTCATACTGGCCGACATCGGAAAGCCAGTCGACCACGTCGCGACCCCGATAGAAGCGCGCGCAGCGCGGTGCATTGCCGGTCACCATATGCACCTTGCGGCCGGCGAGATGCAGGTCCTCGGCGATCTGGCAACCGGACTGTCCGGAGCCGACGACAATGACCCCGCCCTCCGGCAATTGATCGGAATTGCGGTAGTCGGCGGTATGAAGCTGCATGATGCTATCCGGCAGGCGCTCGGCGGCGCGCGGTATGGCCGGATCACTATAGAGACTGGTGGCGAGGATCACGCTATCGGCGGTTACCGTTCCGGCTAAGGTTTCGACCCTGTAGAGATCTCCAGCCTTTTCGAGCGCGGTCACCGCAGTGTGTTCGAAAACCGGCGCATCGACCTTACGAATAAACCGCTCGACATAGCCGATGATCTCATCCCTGACCATGAAGCCATGCGGATCCTTGCCGTCATAGGGATGATCCGGCAACTGGCACTGCCAGTTGGGCGTGACCAGGCAGAAGGCATCCCAGCGCTGCTCCCGCCATTTGTGCGCCATGGTCTTCTTTTCGAACACGACATGATCGATGCCGTGCTCTTTCAGGTAATGGCTCGCCGAAAGGCCGGCCTGGCCGCCGCCGATAACGACGGCACTGTAATGAGGCTCCAAAGTGGGCATGGCGTTTCCTTTTAGAAAATGAAGGTTTCACAGCGGACGCGCGCATCCGCGTCAGGCAGATAAGCGCCGGCAGCATGCTCGATGCGCGCAAGCTGGCCCCGCGCCAGAGAACAGGGATGGCCATATTTTGCCTCGACCCGCTCACTGGCGATCGTCAGCGCCTTGCGGCTGCGGTCGAGAAAATCAGCAACGGGATAGCTCTCGCCCTCAGCCAGGAAATCGCGAATGACCAGCGAGGGCGAGTAGCATTCCTCGCTGCGGCCGTCGGGCCAGGTGATGACAAAGCGCATCTCAGGCATGGGCAGGCTCCAGCAGACCTTGATAGAGGGGAAGGTGGGCGGCGGCGACGCGGCCCCAGCTATGGCGCGCCGCGACCTCATGCCCGCGCCTACCGAGTGCCTTGTGAATGGCAGGCATCAGCGACACGACCATGGCATCGGCAATGGACGCGGGCTTGGCCGGATCGCACCAGACGACATCGTCCTCACCGAGATATTCGTCGAAGGGAGCGATCGACGAGACCACCACAGGCACCCCGCTTGCCATGGCTTCAAGAACGACGAGCCCGAAACCTTCCTTTAAGGACGGAAACACCAGCGCATTGGCGAGACGATAGAGCGAGGGCATATCCTCGTCCGCGACGGTGCCGATCACATGAACAAAATTTGCCTCGTTGCCCATGGCCGCGAGCGCTTGCTGGAAGCGGCCGTGATAGCCGCGATGATCGAGCAGGGACGCGCCGCCGGCGATGACAAGCTGCGCATCGGCATGCAGGACGCGTACCTGACGGAATGCCTCGAGAATGGCGATCGTGTTCTTGCGCGCCTCGACGCCGCCAACGCCTAGAAAGATCGGCCCGCCCCGCAATCCGAGCCTCCGGCGCAACGCGTCGGTCTTCTCCTCGGACACTGGAGCAAAACGTCCGACCTCGACACCATTTCCAACGTTTGTCGCAAGGATCGAGCGGTCGTTGCGGAGGGCCTTTTGCCATGTCGCGCTAACTGAGAAATGCGCGTCGGCAAAGTCGATCGAACGATCCTGCAGCGCCATGAGACGCGGATCGGCGAAGCTGTCGATGTGATGCACCGTGCGGGCAAAGCATGGGATCAATCCGCTTGCCTTGAGGGTTGCCAGCGCATTGCCCGAGATACCGTCATGAGCGTGATAGATATCGAAGGATCGGGAGGCCGGATTTTCAAAATGCCGTAAATAGTCGGCGATCCGCTGCTCGACCATATCGGTCATGTCGGATAATGCGGCCTCAACCGGAATGCAGAGCGTCTTGCAGGACGGCGTACGGAAAAAACCGTTGCCTGTCGCATCCGGCGCATGCAGCACGACCTCGTGGCCAAGGCCAGTCAGCGCTTCGGCAAGCGACATCGAATGGACCACGCCGCCGCGCGGATTGGTGGAATGGGTCAGCATGGCGATGCGCAAGGGCCGGCTCATGCGGGCACTCCCGCGCGACCGAGCTGCAGCAACGGTTCAGCCGCGTGATCTCGCACCACGGCGCGCGCGCCTATATCGACGATCGCCACTTCGCTTCCGGCCTTCACCTCGCCAATGGCGGCAGCGGCGATGCCGCGCGCGGTGAACCGTTCGATGACCGCATCGACCTTGTCAGGCGCTACCGACAGCAGGTAGCCATAGCTTGGGAAGGTGACGAGCCAGCGGTCGAGGCTCACGCCTTCCGGCAAGGGAATAGCCGCGACGTTGATATCGATCCCAACCCCGGAGCATTCCGCCAGCATGATCGCCGTGCCGATAATGCCGCCTTGGCTGATATCCTTCGCCGCCAGTGCTAGCCCCGCCGCAGCGATTTCCGGCAGGATTTCCAGGTCGCCGCGCAGCCGTGCCGCGGGCGCCCCGATGGCTGCCTGGAAATTGTTGAACGGCTCGCGGTAAGCGCCGCGATGATCGACGGCCGCCACCAGCACATCGCCTGGCTTCGCATCGAAACTGGTCAGCAGCTTTCTGGCCCGGCCAAGGATGGCAACAGATAGCTGGCTCCGGTCGGTCCTGATATTGGTATGGCCACCGACGATCGGCACGTCGTATGTGCTGGCTGCAGCGCGCATGCCTTCGAGCACGGGTTTCGCGCCCGCTTCCCCATTGGCCCAGACCGCATCGACGACAGCGATCGGCCAGCCGCCCATGGCAGCGATATCGGAAATGTTGACCATCACGCCGCACCAGCCGGCAAACCAGGGGTCAGTGGCGACAAACTCATTGATGAAACCTTCGATGGCGAACAGCAAATAGCCGTCGCCATCGGCGATCGCCGCACAATCGTCACCGACGGCCACAGGTTGGCCGGCAAGCCCGAGGCTCGATGCCGCAAAGCCGATATCCTGCTTGGCTGCTATGCCCGAAGTCGCGGCTAGCCGCACAGCGAGAGCGGCGATGTCGAGGTCTCCGCTCATTACGCCGCCCTCTTCGGCAGCGCGACAAAGCCGGTTTCCGGCGTGCGGCAGGGCGGATAGTAGGAAAGATCGGCCTTCATTCGCAGATGCGGTTTGCCGTAGACTTCGAACTCGTCCAGCACCTCCCAATGCAGCCGGCGAAACAAGAGACCGTTCTGGCTTTGGACATTGGCGAGAAATGTGTGACAGCCAAAAGCGTTTGCGGAGGAGACCGCGAGCTTGATCAGCGTCGTGCCCAGCGCGCCGATCGCCCGGAAATCCGAATGAACGGCGAGCCGCGAACCCCACCAGAGACCGGGTTCCTCCTCATGGATGCGGACCGTACCCACCACGCGGTCAGCTGCCACCCCCATCATCGACAGGGCGACGATCGGGATCGCGTATTCATCGATGCCGTCGCGGTCATCATCCTTGAATATCCCCTGCTCTTTGCAGAAAACGTCGCGACGAAGCGCATAGGCCTCACGGCGCTCCCAGACCGATGTGGTGAATTTCACCATGTATTCGCTGGCGTTGAACGCTGAGAACGGTTCGAAAATCATGGCGTCAACGTCCTTTCATAGGTGGAAAGGGCTGAGCAGGCGCCGCATTTGCCGCAACCGGCCTTGATGTCGACGGCCTTCAGACCGTTTGCGACCAACATCCGGGACAAGGGACTGAGGATGGAATGCATGAATTCCGGCTTCGGTGCAGGATGGCTTTCGAGCGGCGTGCCGGAGATCGGTACGAAGGGCACGACGAAGGGATAAACACCGATTGCGATCAATTCCTCGCAAATCCCGAGGATCGCCTCGCTCGAGTCGCCGAGCCCGGCAAGAATATAGGTCGAGACCTGACCACGCCCGAAGACCTTGACAGCCGCCTTGAAGGAACGCATGTACTTCTCGATCCCCACCTGCGCCTTGCCCGGCATGATGCGGGCGCGGATCTCCGGGGTCACGACTTCGAGATGCATGCCGAGCGCATCGACACCGGCATCTTTCATGCGCTGGAACCAGATATCGTCCTCCGGTGGCTCGCACTGGGCCTGGATCGGCAAGTCAACGGCGGCCTTGATGGCGCGGGCGCTCTCAGTGAGCACGGCGGCGCCGCGATCGTCGCCCCTCGGCGTTCCGGTTGTCATCACCATATGCTTGACACCATCCAGCTCGACCGCGGCTTTCGCCACTTCGGCCAGTTGCGCCGGCGTTTTGTGAGCGATCGTCCTTCCAGCCGCCAGCGACTGGCCGATGGCGCAGAATTGACAGGTCTTGGTGCGGCTCTGGTAGCGGATGCAGGTTTGCAGCACGGTTGTCGCCAGCACGTCCTTGCCGTGCAGGACCGCGATCTGCGAATAGGGAATGCCCTCCGCCGTCGAGCGTTCGTAAAATCTTGGGCGGAGCGGAAAGGACACTTCGCCGATGACGGCGCCATCGCGACTGATCCGGCTCTTGCCCGTCTCGTCCGGCTTCTCGACCAGATAGGGGCTTTCGAAGGCGGGCGCCGTATGCACCGGCACCATGACGGTCATGCCGTCGATGGTCAGCGCCTTGTGGTCGGATGGCCCTGCTCCGCCGCGCCGGCTTTCCTGGCCCGCTTTGGGATCAACCAGCCGGGCTCCGAAGGACTGCAATTCGTTGATCAGCGTTTCCGTCGAAAGACGCATTCTGTTCTCCATCGGTCATGTCGGTTGTTAATGTCTCGCCGGGAAAGGCGTCAGATATGGTCGATGTCCTCATCGGCGCGGCCGGCCGCGCATCCATGACGAGGTGTAGCAACTCGGGCCGGGCATAGTGGCCGACCGAATCCATCATGCGCTTGCGCTTGAGAATGAGGCTCATGTCGAGATCGGCGACGAGGATACCCTCGCCTTCGGTGAGTGGCGGCACGAGATGCTTGCCTTCGGGGGAAATGATCGCTGTCATGCAGCCACCCCGCAGCGCTTTTTGCAGGCCGGTATCCGGTGTGATCGCGGCGATCTGATCATCCGTCAACCATCCCGTGGCATTGACGACGAAGCAACCACTTTCCAGCGCATGATGGCGGATCGTCACCTCCATCTGATCGGCAAAGATCGGCCCGACCATGGAACCCGGAAACTGGGCAATGTGGATTTCCTCGTGCTGCGCCATCAGCGCATAGCGGGCAAGCGGATTATAATGCTCCCAGCAGGCCAACGCGCCGATGCGGCCAATGGCGCTGTCGACGACCTTCAGGCCGGAGGCATCGCCCTGGCCCCAGATCATCCGCTCGTGGAAGGTCGGGGTGATTTTGCGCCGCTTCAGGATCAGACTGCCATCGGCATCGAAAAGCAGTTGCGTATTGTAGAGCGTACCATGATCGCGCTCGTTGACACCGAGCGCCACGACGATGCCATGTTCGCGGGCGACAGCCGCTACGCTTCTTGTGGTGGCACTCGGCACTACAACCGCCTCTTCGTAGAGCCGCAGGTGCTCCTTGCCCGACAAGACCGGGGGCAACACGAACGAGAAATAAGGATACCACGGCACAAAGGTCTCGGGAAAAACCACAAGCTCCGCACCTTTGGCGGATGCCTGGGCGATCGCCTCGATCACGCGTGCCACCGTCTTTTCCCGCGATGTCAGATCCGGCGCAATCTGGACGGCTGCGACCCGGACGGTCGACTTTTTCGGCATGGCGAACTCCTTTGTCCATGTTTGACGGGAGGCGGCGCTTGCGCCGCCTCCCTGCCCGGTCAGAGCGTCCACGTATCGAGGATGAAGGCGCCGTCGCGGCGATGGATGAGGATCAGATCGAGCACGTCGAGCGGGCTGATCGGGATGATCCCTGGGATGAGCGCCTGCTCGCCATGGCCATAGAGCGCCTGAAGCGCGAAGCGGCAGGCATAGACCTTCCCGCCCTCTTCCATGAAACCCTTGATCTGATTGTTGAAATTGAGATGGCCTGGAAAGGCTTCGCTGCCGAGTTTGGGGAACCCACGCTGCACGCCGAGCGTCACGCCCGGACCGTAGAGCAGCACGGCTGTTTCGAAACCCTTGCGCTTCAGCCGTTTGGCCTGCAGCAGGTTGACGAGGCCGATCGATCCCTCGAAGGCAACCGTGTGAAAGGTGATGAGGGCCTTGTCGCCGGCCTTGGCCTGGACGTCCTCGAAGACCTTTTCCTCATAATCAACGAAGAAATCGCCGTCGGCATGGGCTGGTGTTGTGACTGCGGGCATTGCTGGCTCCTGTTTTTGTCCCGATTTCGGTGTGGGGTACGAACAGGATGTTGCAATCACCATGCCAGTTTGAAGCTGCACAAATTACAGTCAAAATCGTCATTTATTCATTCAATAATGCATTCAATTCTTAAATTGCGACTCGAGTCAGCGTAATGAAGGAGCAATCGACAGAGCAAAAACCGTGCAACATTGCACGATATGAATGCATTCAATATGCATTCAATTTAAAGCACCTTTGCTGTTTTGACGCCGGCAGACCTCAAGATCTGCTTGGTGTGGAGAAATTGCTGATGACAATGAAAATACGCAACAATATACAGTCAATATAAAAAGAGCATGGATTCTAAGCGCAATGAGAGACTGGCTTCCCGACCTAAGCCTGAGCAGTGGCCCACGCTATGCCGCAATCGCGGATATCATCGAAATAGACCTGAAAAGTGGACGGCTGGTCATCGGCGACAGGTTGCCGCCGCAACGCGAACTGGCCAAGCGCCTTTCCATCGATTTCACCACGGTCGCCCGTGGCTATATCGAGGCCAGAAAGCGCGGGCTGGTGGATACGCAAGTGGGCCGCGGCACATTCGTCACCGGCGGCCAGGACAAGGACCGCCGTGGCTTCACCTCGGCCTTGGCGCCCGATCCACGCCGGACATCGATTGTCGATTTCTCGATGAACATGCCGCCGGAGACAGACGATCCCGAGCTGATTGCCCGCATGCAGGAGGGACTTTCCGCCGTTGCCGCCAACATGATCCCGCTGCTGCGCTATCAGGGCTTTGGCGGCTCCAGCATGGACAAGGATGCTGCTGCGGCCTGGCTGAGCCGGCGCGGGCTTGTGCCATCGCAAGAGCGGATCTTCGTTACGCCGGGCGCTCATCCAGCCTTGCTTGCCATTTTCGGGACACTGGCCAAGCCCGGCGAAACAATTCTCTCCGAGAACATCACCTATCCTGGCATACGCTCGATATCGGCTCAATTGCGGCTTAATCTATCGGGCCTGCCAATGGACGCGCACGGCATTCTGCCCGATGCGCTCGCAGATGCCTGCCGACGGCTTGGGCCAAAGGCGCTCTATCTCAACCCGACCCTGCAGAACCCGACGACGGTGACGATCCCCGAAAAGCGCCGCGAGGAAATTTGCGCCATAGCCCGCAAGTATCATGTGCCGATCGTCGAGGATGATGCCTATGGCTTTATTCCGCTGCATGCGCCGCCACCGCTGGCGACAATGGCGCCGGATCTCACCTGGCACATCGGCGGACTCGCAAAATGCATCGGCGCCGGGTTACGCCTCGCCTATGTCGTGGCACCCGACACCAAGGCTGCCTGGCCGTTTGCCAGCGCGATGCGCGCCAACAATGTCATGGCCTCGCCACTGATGGCGGCACTGGCAACACGCTGGATTGAGGACGGCACCGCGGATACCATCCTGCGCTTCGTTCGCACGGAAGCCGCCGCCCGCCAGACGCTCGTCGCATCCCTTCTGCCGGCCGGCAGTTTCGAGGCCGATCCACTGAGCTTCAACATATGGCTGCCGCTGACCAATGGATGGACTCGCTCCACGTTCGGCAGCCACATGAACGCCGCAGGCCTGGGTGTCGTCGCCAGCGACGCATTCACGGTCGAGGGCCCCGCCCCGGAAGCCGTCCGAATCTGCCTCGGGGGCCCGATCAGTCGCGAAAAACTGCGCAGCGCCATCGAATTCATGGCACATGCGCTCGAAGGACCGCCTGAAATGACCGGATCGTTTTTCTAGCCCGCCCACCCACCTGATTTTGAAAGCGAAATACGCCGCCCCTGTTGGCGGACGGATGCGTCATTATGTCGAGTAGACAATCGCTCCACTAAGGCGCATCTATATTGAATGCAATCAATAATGTTATTGAATGCATTCATTTCAACAGGAGTTACCGAGATGTCCGCCGACATGGATTGGCCGCCACTTTCACCCTTGCAGACCGGTTTGCGTGGGCGCTGCCCCCGTTGCGGCCAGGGTCATCTGTTCGACGGATTTCTGACCATCGCCAGGGAATGCGAGGTCTGCGGGCTGGATTATTCCTTCGCCGATCCCGCCGACGGGCCGGCTTTCTTTGTCATCTGCTTTGCCTGTGTGCCAAGCGTGTTTCTCGCCGTTTGGCTCGAGGTCCAGTACAGCGCGCCGATCTGGGTGCATGCCTTGCTGACCTTGCCCTTCATGCTGGCGACATGCATTCCGCCTCTGAGACCGCTCAAAGGCTGGCTCGTGGCCAGCCAATTCTTCTACAAGGCCGAAGAGGGTAAGGTCGTCAGATCTCAATAGATGCCGAGCATGAACAGCATCGGGAAGGCTGACTTCAAACCGTCGCCAGCATCCCGCCGTCTACATGGTAGGCCGAGCCGACGCTGTAGGATGCGCGGGGAGAGCAAATAAAGACGCAAAAGTCCGCGAGTTCTTCGACCGAACCGAAACGGCGGATATCCGCGTGTTCGTCCGCGACGCTCTGCAGATAACCCTCCCAGCCGTCTCCTGCCAGTTCCCGGGCCGTCTTCTCCCAGTCGGGCGTACGGATAAGGCCGGGATTGACGACATTCACGCGGATATTGCGCTTGATCATCTCGACCGACAGGCACTTGCCGAACATCAGAAGTGCTGCTTTCGTGACGTTATAGATTGGCTCATACCAGAGTGGTTGCACCGCGCAGATGGATGCGTTCATGAGCATCGCGCCGCCGCCTTTGGCTTCCATTTGGTCGGCGAGCGCCCTGCTCAGGCGAACGGCGGCCATAAGGTGCAAATCCCAATAGGACTGCCACTTCTCGTCTGGTGCATTTGCGACGGTTTCGTTGGAGCCGGTGCCGGCGTTCGAAACGAAGATGTCCGCACCGCCAAGCCTTGCCGCGGCATCCACGATCACCTGGCACCCCTCCGCGGAGGAAACGTCGGAAGCCACAGCCTGGGCCGTGACGCCGAATTCACTCGCGATGCTCGCGGCAGCAGCTTCGACCTCGGCAGCCGTTCGGGCCGTAATCACGACATGGCAGCCCTCGCGCGCGAAAGCCTTGGCGATCCCAAGGCCGATGCCCTTGGAACCACCGGTGATGACTGCAACTTTATCCTTGAGATGAAGGTCCATTCGCTCTTCCACTGTTCGCCAACGACGTCACGGTACCGTGATGCCACGCAATCGAAATTCCGAGAGGCAAGGAGGTCGCCATGCCGACGAAAAGCTCCGCCACGTCCATTCTGCCATAAGGCTCCGCTCCGCCAACCTCTTTTTTCTTCCGTCCAGCTTATCTGTCTCGTTAGCCGGCGAAGAAGGGGAATCTCCCCTTCTGATCTCATCCGAATTTCGACACTTTCGCGACAGCAGCGAACCAATCCGGCGACATCCCTCTAAATCCTTCGGCAGGAATTACCGGGGACGAATTTCGGGGTCAGCACAAAATCCTGCGGCGGCTCGACGGCGCCTTGCGGGTTGGTGATCCTATGCATGAGGCGCCGGGCAATGATGCCGCCGAGCGCCAGCGTGTCCTGAACCACCATGGTAATGCGCGGGGTGATGACCGAACTCCATTGCACATTATCGATCATGGCAAGCGAGATGTCTTCGGGACAACGAAAGCCCAGTTCCTGCATGGCTTGCAGCGCGGAGAGTGCCACCGCGTTGTTGGCCCCGAGGATCGCGGTGGGGCGCTCAGGCTGGATAAGCAGCCGCATCGCCGCCTCGTAGCCGGCGGTACGGGTGAACTGTCCATCGACGACGAAATTCGGGTTCACCTCGACACCGGCATTCGCCATGGTGTCCACGAAACCGCGATAACGTTCGGTCGCCGTGTGCATATGGCTTGGGCCGGTAATGAAGGCGATGCGCCGGTGGCCGAGTTGCAGAAGATGTTCAGTGAGCATCGCTCCGGCGAGGTGGTTGTCGGAGCCAACAAAGTCACGCTCGATGCCGGCAACCTTCTGGTCAAAGCAGACGATCGGCACGTTCAATCCGCCGATGAAGTCGACATAGTCCTGATCATGCCCCGATGGCGCAAGCGCCAGGCCTGCCGTCTTGAGGCCGATTAGGTGTTCGACCATGGCCTTTTCACGCTCCGTCTTGCCCGAGCAATCGGTGACAAGCACGAAATGGCTGTGGTCGAGCGCATAATTCTCCAACTCGCGCCGGATGTCGCCGAAAAACGGGTTGCCGACATTGCCGACGACGAAGCCGACCATGCGGCTGCGTCCGCGCGCCAGGCTCTGCGCAAGCGGATCTGCCACGAAACCAACCGCCGCCACCGCATGGCGGATTTTTTCAAGAGTCTTCGGGCTGACGCGAGCCGGATTGCTCAGGGCCAGTGAGACCGTCGACACCGATACGTCTGCGAGTTTGGCAACATCGCGAATTGTGGCCATCAGATTTTCGAACCGTTTCTATCGCTTTCAGCCTACCCGACGAAGGCACATTCTCATGCAACCTTTCGTCACATATCTAACATCTACAGGAATTCAAGCAATATGCCGAAAGACGATTTCAACAGCGCACTTGACATCCGGCATGAGAGAATCAATGATTAAATCGAACCGGTTCGATAAAGCTCAAAATCTTGGGAGGATAGCGTGAGCAATATAGCGACGAGCAGTGGTGGCCTTGATACGGCCAACGGCAAGGCATGGTTTACGCAAGACAGATTCGGGATGTTTATCCATTTCGGGCTCTATGCGCTCGGCGCGCGGCACGAATGGCTGAAGAACCGCGAGGAATTCACCACCGAGGCCTATCAGAAGTATTTCGACAATTTCGACCCGGACCTCTACGACGCCCGCGAATGGGCGCGCCGTGCCCGCGCCGCCGGCATGAAATATGTCGTGCTGACCGCCAAACACCATGAGGGCTTTTGCCTGTGGGACAGCAAGGTCACCGACTACAAGGTCACCAATACACCCTACGGCAAGGATCTGATCGGCCCTTATGTCGAAGCTTTGCGCGCCGAAGGGCTGAAGGTCGGGTTTTACTATTCGCTGCTCGATTGGCACCACCCGGATTTCCCGATCGATACGCATCACCCGCAGCGCAATCATCCCGATGCGGCCAAACTCAATGAAGGCCGCGACGTCAGCCGCTACGCCCAATATATGCGCGACCAGGTGACCGAGCTTTTGACCGATTTCGGCAAGATCGACGTGATCTGGTTCGATTTCAGCTATCCTCGCCGCGTGCACAAGGGGCTTCCCGGCAAGGGCCGCGCCGATTGGGAAAGCGATCGCCTGATCAAACTGGTGCGCGAGTTGCAGCCCGATATCATCGTTGGCGACCGCCTCGACCTGCCGCGCGACGCGGATCACATGCCCGATCTGGTAACACCGGAGCAATATACCCCGCGTGTTGCGCCGAGCGTCGCGGGGCTGCCGGTACGCTGGGAAGCCTGCCACACCTTCAGCGGCTCCTGGGGCTATTATCGCGACGAGACGACCTGGAAAGATGCCGGCCAGCTCATCAATATCCTGATCGATACGGTTTCACTCGGCGGTAATCTATTGATGAATGTCGGCCCGACCGGACGCGGCACATTCGACGCCCGCGCCATCACGGCGCTCGATACCTATGGAGACTGGATGCGGCTCAACGGACGCGCCATCTATGGCGCCGGACCGTCCGCATACAAGGCGCCGAACGGCTGCCGCTTTACCCAGAAAGGTAACCGGCTCTATCTGCATGTGCAGACCTGGCCGTTCCGGCACATCCACATCGAGGGACTGGGGCGCAAGGTGAAATATGCGCAGTTCCTGCATGACGCCAGCGAGTTGCACTGGCTGGATCCAGATGCGGAGGTGGATAGCAACATCGGCGTTGCCGTCGGAGAAGGCATACTGACCCTCGAATTGCCGGTCATGAAGCCCGATGTGGTGGTTCCGGTGATCGAGCTGATCCTGAAGGATTGAGCGCCCTCCCGTTGGTGCCGTCATGAACCGCGAAGCCGAACTCATTGCCGCGATGACGCCGTTGATCGCCGATCTGGCCGAAGACGGCAATGGCGCCGTCGCGTTGGCCGGCTCGCGCGGCAAGGGGCGGTCCGACGCACAATCGGATTTCGACTTCCGGGTCTATGCCGATGCCTATCGCGGGCCGGAGCTTAGGCAGACCAGCTCATGGCGGCGCTTCGAGGAGGCCATGCGCGACTGGCAGGCCAAAGGGACCCGCATGGACGGGATATGGATGCGGCGCTATGCCGGCGTGCAGCAAGATCTGGACACTTGGCTTGCCGGCATTGCAGTCCCGAAGAATTTCGAATGGACGATCTGGGGCTATCATCTGCCGACGGACCTTTCCAGCCAGCAGATCATCGCCGATCCACGCGGTCTGCTGGCGGGATGGAAACGACAGCTGACGCAATATCCCGAGGCGCTCAGGGCCTCGGTTCTGGACCAGTACATGGACATTCTGCGCTATTGGGCCAAGGACTATCACTATGAAAGCAAGGTCGCCCGCCGTGACCTCGTCTTTCTGGTGGGACTGACAGGGAAATTGGCCAACGCCATTCTGCAGACCGTCTTTGCTTTCAACCGGGCCTATTATCCGGGAGATGGCTGGAACCTGCCCATGGCGGCCGAACTCGAGCGGCTGCCGCCCGATTTCCTGCCGCGGATGATCGCCATTCTGGAACCGGGAGACGACCCCGACGCCTGGCGACGCCAACGAGCGCAACTGATCAGAATGATCACCGATCTAGAGGCGCTGATCGCGGCCTGAGAGAGCAGCAAGACCAAACCGGAGGAGAGAGCCGGGACACTGACGACTGTCATCGCAACCATAGTCCTTGAGGAGGAGGAACCATCATGAAACATTCGTTGATCTTTGCAGCCGCCCTGACGGCAAGCTCCCTATTCGGCATCAGCGCTCAGGCGCTGGATGCGCCAGTCACCGTCACCTGGCAGATGTGGGGCGAACCCAACGACGCCCAGCTCTGGCAGCAGTTGGCCGATCTCGTTACCCAGCAATATCCCGATATCAAGGTCAAGCTGCAGCTTTCCGGCTGGACGGATTATTGGACCCGCCTGCCGGTTCTGGCGGCATCCGGCCAAGTCGCCGATATCGTGTCGATGCAATCCATGCGTATGCCGAACTTCTATTCGATCCTCGACCCGCTCGACGACTATGTGAAGAAAAGCGACGTGAAGGTCGCGGACTTCGAAACCTCGATCATGTCCGGGCTTTCCCAGGACGGCAAACTCTATGCGCTGCCCTATGATGTCGGCCCGTGGATGGTGTTCTACAATCGCGACAAATTCGCAGCCGCCGGATTGAAAGAGCCCGCCAAGGACTGGACGTTCGACGACTTCAAGACCACGGCCAAGGCGCTGACCAAGGACGGGACTTACGGCTACGGAACACAGGCCTTCGATTTCATCGCCGGCCCGGTCGCGCTCGGCGCGGAATACTTCAACGCCGACAACGAATTCGACCTGACCAATGCAGGCTTTGTCGACGCTTTCAGCAAATATGCTGACCTTACCGCCAAGGACAAGCTTTCCCCCGTCTTTGCCTCCGCATCAGACGCGTCGGCGGCAAGCGGTCGTTTCGCGTCGGGCAATGTGGCCATGTATATCGACGGTCCCTGGACGCTGATCACGGCCCAAGCCAACGTCAACTTCAAGATCGGCATTGCGCCGCTCCCGCGTGGCAGCGGCCCCTCGCGCTTCATCACCGCCGGCTCGGGCTGGGGTATTTCGGCGGCAAGTCAACACAAGGATGCCGCCTTCAAGGCGTTGCAGGTGCTGACAGGCCCGAAGGCAGCAGAGATCCTGGGGGCGGCCGGACGGGCGTTGCCGGCGCGGCTTGCCCAACAGACCTACTGGTATGACGGGGCGGCCAAGAATGTCGCCGGTACCCGCGATACGCTGCAATATATGTTCGCCCATACGACGCCCTTCCGCATCAACGAGAAATGGAACCAGTTCGAGAATCTGGTGATGCAATATGTGCCGGTGGCGTTGACGGGGGATTCGACGCCTGAAGGCGTGCTTTCCGACATTCAGAGCCAGCTTCCGTAAACCTCGGCGCCTGGCCGGCCTGCGTCCGGGCGCATCGGCCAGGCCGCAACGCCGCTTGCCGGAAAGGAAAGGCACATGATGCTGGCCAAACACACCGACCTCAATGCGAGATCAAGGCCGCGTTCCAGAAGATGGTTCAGGGGAGAAGGGTGGACAGCGCTGTTCTTCCTGTTGCCAGGCCTGATCGGCATTTTCCTGTTTCTTGTGCTGCCAATCCTTGCTTCGATCGCGCTCAGCTTCACCAACTGGCAATTGCTCGGCACGCCGCGTTTCGTTGGTTTCTCCAATTATACGCGGCTGTTTACCACCGACCCGCAATTCTGGACGGTGATGCGCAATACCGTCTTCTTCACGATTGAATACCTGATCCTCAATATCGCCCTATCGCTGGGATTGGCAGTCTGGATCTCCAGCCTGAAGATCGGGCAACGATGGTTCCGGGTGGTCTTCTTTCTCCCCACCTTCACGCCGCTGATTGCGGTTGCCATCGTCTGGATGCTGATTTTCAGCAGCGGCGGCCTTTTGGACAGTCTCATGGCGCAGCTTTCGCTGCCGTTCTCAGGTGTGCTCAACAACCGAACACTGGCCATGCAGGCGGTGATCATCACCTCGCTCTGGGCCGGCATCGGATACAACACGGTGCTGTTCAACGCAGCACTCGACATGGTGCCGGCAACCTATCTGGAGGCCGCGCGGATCGATGGCGCGACGGCCTGGGATCGGTTCTGGAAAATCCGGCTGCCACTGATCTCGCCAACCCTGTTCTTCGGCACGGTGATGACGGCGATCACCTCGTTGCAGGTCTTCGACCAGATCTACGTCATGACCAAGGGCGGACCCGGCTCATCGACCGCAACGCTCGGCTACGCCATCTACCAGCGTGGCTTCCAGAACTTCCAGATGGGCTACGCCTCAGCCATCGCCTGGGTGATGTTCGCGCTGATCATGGCGTTAACAGCCCTGCAATTCTGGCTCCAGCGCAAATGGGTGCACTATGACGCTTAAGTCCAAGGCCAGGGCGCGCCGAAAGCTGGCGCTCGACATCCTCAATCACGCCGCGCTGCTTCTCGTCGCGCTTGCCTTCTTGTTTCCTTTCTTCTGGATGATCTCGAATGCGGTGCGCTCCAATGCCGAGGTGATGGCAATACCGGTGCGTCTTCTGCCTGAGGTCTTCGAATGGGGTAATTTCGCAGCCGCCTGGACCAGATTGCCGTTCGGCCGTTTTTTCCTCAACAGCGCCATCATCGCCATCTGCGTCACGGCGATCACCGTCGTGGTCTCCTGCCTTTCGGGCTATGCCTTCGCACGGCTGAAATTTAGGGGACGCGAGATGCTACTGCTCGGCTATATCGGCACGCTCATGGTGCCGCCGCTGATGCTCATCATCCCGCTGTTTCTGATCGTCAACAGGCTCGGCCTTGTGAACACCTTTCCGGGCGTGATCCTGCCGGTCGCCTTCGGTACTTTCGGCGCATTCCTGATGCGGCAGTTCTTTCTTTCCATTCCGATGGAACTGGAAGAGGCGGCAAGGATCGACGGCGCCTGGCGACTGCGAATCCTGGTCAGCATCATCGTGCCGCTGTCGATGCCGGCCATCGGGCTTTTGTCGCTGTTCACCTTCATGGGGCAGTGGAGCAATTTCCTCTGGCCGCTGATCGTCATGACCGGAGCCGACAATGCCACCCTGCCGGTGGGGCTCACCCTGTTCCAGACGCAACAGGGGACGCAGTGGAACTATCTGATGGCGGGTGCCGCCCTTTCAATGCTTCCGGGGATCTTCCTCGCGATCATCCTCCAGAAGCTCATCTACAACAGCATCGCCCTCAATGCGGGCATGGGAGGGCGCTAGTCGCCTTTCGACAATATTGGGAGTGAAGACATGGCGAAACTGACGATCCGCAACGCCGTCAAACGCTACGGTGCGCTAGAGGTGCTGCATGGCGTCTCCGTCGCGGCAGAGGACGGAGAATTCGTCGTGCTTGTGGGACCTTCGGGCTGCGGCAAATCCACCTTATTACGGATGATTGCCGGGCTTGAAAGCATCAGCGATGGCGAGATCGAAATCGGCGACCGCGTCGTCAACGACCTCGAACCCAATGAGCGCGACATCGCCATGGTGTTCCAATCCTATGCGCTCTATCCGCATATGACCGTTCGCGACAACATGGCGTTTTCGCTCAAGCTTGCACGCCGCAGCCGGCAGGAGATCGAACAAAAGGTCAACGACGCCGCCGGCATTCTTGATATCACCGCGCTCCTCGAGCGCTATCCACGGCAACTGTCCGGCGGACAGCGCCAGCGCGTGGCCATGGGACGGGCCATCGTCCGCGACCCCGCAGTGTTCCTGTTCGACGAACCGCTCTCCAATCTCGACGCCAAATTACGCGTGCAGATGCGCACGGAAATCAAGACGCTGCATCAACGCCTCGGCACCACCATGGTCTATGTGACCCATGACCAAATGGAGGCGATGACCATGGCCGACCGCATCGTGGTCATGCGCGGCGGCCATATCGAACAGGTCGGCTCGCCGCTCGACATTTACGATAAGCCCGCTAACAATTTCGTCGCCGGATTTATCGGATCGCCGTCGATGAATTTCATTGACGGCCTTGTCGTTGAACGAGACGGAAAAGTTGCGTTGGCAATGGCGGAGGGTGTGCACTGGCCTCTGCCGGACAATGCACGCGCCTATGTCGGACAATCCGTTCAATTGGGCATCCGGCCCGAACATATTGCAGTCGACACGGACGGAGTGCAGGCAAAGGTCACCATCATCGAGCCGACGGGCTCTGACACGCACCTGCAATTGCTGGCCGGCTCCCAATCAATCATCGCGTCCGTCAGGGACCGCCCCTCTGTGGCGGTCGGCCAGTTCGTCCCGCTCAGGATCGATGAGCGGAAGGCGCATCTGTTCGATCCCGCGAGCGGCAAGCGGCTGCACTGAACGGGCGACCAGGAACAATCACAGCCCCGGGCCATATCTCGACCCGGGGCTGATAAGTTTACAGTGCCTTTTGGAACCCGTTCCATCTGCTGGCAGCGCATGGAAGACTTTTCCAAATTGCGGTCACCGCGCTTTTATCGAGATGCCAGAGTCAAGGCACCTTCGGGCGCTTGAGGCTGCCTGATGGAAAAGACGAGGATGGCGGACAGCAACATGAACGCTCCGACAATGAACATCGGCAACTGATAGAAGCCAGTCATATCCTTGACCGCACCAGTGATATATGGCGCGGCAAAGCCGGCGAGATTCCCGATCGTATTGATCAGCGCTATGCCCGCGGCCGCCCCGGCACCGGTCAGGAACTTGCTCGGCAGCGCCCAGAAGTTCGGCAGAGCGGAGAAGATCGCGCAGGCCGTTATGGCGATCACGGCGATCGTTGCTTCCGGCGAAGACATGTATAGCGCCAGCGGTATACTGGCTGCACCGACCAAGGCGGGAATACCGACGTGCCAGGTGCGCACCCCACGCTTCGAAGCGTCGTTGCTCCAGAAGTACAAGGCTACCGCGGCCGGCAGGTAGGGAATGGCGGTAATCAGCCCCTTGTCGAACACGTCGAACTTCGTGCCGAATTTCGCTTCGAAGCCGGCGATGATCGTGGGCAGGAAAAAGGCGAGTGCATAAAGACCATAGATCATTCCGAAATAAACCAGGGCAAGCAACCAGACTCGGCCGTTCGTCAGCGCCTTGCCGACCATGTTCCCGTGCGACTTGCTGATTGCTTTTTCCTCATTGGAAAGCTCGCCGAGCAGCCAGTCCTTCTCCGCCTTGGTCAACCACTTCGCGTCCTTTGGCGTATCCGGCAGGTAAAACCAGGTGATAATGCCGACGATGACGGCAGGAACGGCAACACCGAAGAACATGATGCGCCAGCCTTCCAGCCCGAACGCGCCGTGTGCCTGAATAAGCAGGGATGCGACGGGAGCCCCGATAACGGTCGTCAGCGGCTGGGCGAGGTAGAACAGCGCCAGGATCTTTGCACGATGGCGGGAAGGAACCCAGCCACTCAGAAAGAGGATAGCACCGGGAAAGAAGCCCGCTTCGGCGACACCGAGAAAGAAACGCAGCGTGTAGAGTTCCGTTGCGCTGCTGACCCAGGTGAACAGCAGCGAGACGATACCCCATGTCACCATGATACGGGCCAACCAACGCCGCGCGCCGTATTTATGGAGTGCCAGATTGCTTGGAATTTCGAGAACGATGTAACCTAAGAAAAATATCCCGGCTGCAAAGCCGAATTGAGCGGCGGTCAGGCCGAGATCGGTCGTCATGCCATTGGGGCCGGCAAACGAGATGGCCGTCCGATCCAGGAAATTGATGAAGAACATGAGCCCGATGAAAGGCGCCAATCGCCACGAAATTTTTTAAGTGCCGATTGCTCCGCAGAAGCAATGCCAGTTTGCACGTCACTCATGATATCCGATTTCCTCCCTATACGGCCTTGCCTCCCAACGATCCCCGATCGCGGCGCGTGACACAGCCTCGTTTCTGATGGTCAATTATGGTTGCTTGGGTGCCGGCTAACGGCGACTTGCGCGCCTTCCGCATCCCGGATCTTGCATCGAGAGATCGACGGCTGCCGCTCGTCTGCAAAGGACGCGGGAACAGCTCTCTCGGTGCTATCTCTGCCTCGCCAGCGAAGATCGCGATCATCAAGGATGAGTGACATTGCAGGTCAGGATCAGCCGCATTTACCTCGATTTCCGAGCCGCGATGCGATCCCCTCAAATCGCCTGGTAGCCGAAGCCCGTATTATCGGCGGCACAAAAAAGTATGGCCCTCATCACCCCAACCCTCCCCAATTTGAAGGAGTGATAATTCATCTGGTATGATGAGTCAATCATCATGTCGTTATAAAAACATAGCCACCCACCAGAGCCTTTACGCACCGCGTTGCCACGGCGGTGTTGTTGCGGTAATAACTTGAGTATACGAAGAAGGATTATTGCCTGCGGCAAAGCTTAGAGCTGGGGGACGATGTTTCAGCCACGGATGCAAAACAGGATTGGCGGTTTTTCCGTTGTCGGCGGCGTTCACCGCCGCCAATGGAACGGCATCGTCGCCGATGTCTGGAACGTCAATTGCGCGGCCCGCGCCGGCGGCTATTATGTCGCCGAGGATCCGCGGCTCTTCATCCTGCTCGACCAGCGCGGTTCCGGCACAAATGGCATCAAGCTTTCGCCGCGCGCCCAGAGCCGGCCGCAGGATTATGCTCACGAGAGAATGTCCTACATTCCCGCCGGTATGGAACTTTGGGCGGATCTAGCCGGCATCGATTTCGTACGCCATCTCGATATTCATTTCGATGCCGAGATCATCGGCCAAAGGCTGTTGGAGGATATCGATCCGTCACGCCTCGACAATCCGCGCCTGCACTTCTCCAACCCACGGCTGATGGCGCTTGCCGAGCTGATCGCGGCCGAATGCGAAAATCCGGAGCCGCTGCACGATCTCTACGGCGATGGCCTGACGCTTTCGCTGCTCATCAATGTGCTGCAGCTGCGCGGCCCACAGCCGCGCCGGCGCAGCGAACTCGCTGCCTGGCAATTGCGGCGCGCGGTCGATTACATTGAGGAAAATTGCCTGCGCACGATCCGGCTAGAGGAACTGGCATCGCTGACCGGCCTGTCGCAATCGCATTTCAGCCATGCCTTCAAGGCCTCGACCGGCCTTCCCCCGCATCAATGGCAGACCAGGGCGCGGCTGGAGCGAGCCAAACAGTTGCTGCTGAAAGGCGACACGCCGCTGACCAATGTCGCCGTCGAGACCGGTTTTGCCGATCAGGCGCATTTTACCCGCGTCTTCCGCAAGAATGTCGGCACCACTCCTGCTAGCTGGAAGAGAAGCCACATTGCCTAAATGCCACACCCCGCGAGCAATTGCCGACATCGCGGAGAATTGCCCAAAAATATTCAATTTCCCCAGGATCAGACAAGCCGCGCCAGTAAATATGAGTTAATTGCTCATCTTATATGACGGGCTGGCCACTTGGTCGAGCCGACAGGGCGCGAAGTTGGGACTGATGACGCACATGCAGGGATTGAGCAAAGACGGATCGATGTGGCGGCTGATGGCGGGCGTGGCCATCGCGACGATACTATCCAGCACGCAGCTTATGGCGCAGGAGAGCCCGACGGTGTTGCAGCCGCTGGTCATCCAGGGCGGACAGAAAGACAGCGAAAAGAACGGCACAGCGCCGGTCAAAGGCTATGTCGCCAAGCAAACGACGTCAGGATCGAAAGCCGATACGCCGATCACCGAGGTGCCGCAGTCGGTCTCCGTCATCGGCCGGCAGGAAATGCAGGATCGCGGCATCACCAACAAGGTCGACGAGGCGCTGCGATACACGCCGGGCGTCACCACGCAGCCCTTCGGCAATGACGGCGATACCGACTGGTTTTATATTCGCGGCTTCGACGCGACACAGACCGGCGTCTTCATGAACGGCCTGACGCTCTACAGCTACGGTTTCGGCGGCTTCCAGATCGATCCGTTCATGCTTGAGCGTGTGGAAGTTTTGAAAGGCCCTTCCTCCGTGCTCTACGGCGGATCCAATCCGGGCGGTCTCGTCAACATGGTTCGCAAGGAGCCAACCGACGATCCCCAATATTCCACAGAGATCGGCATCAACAATCTCGGCAACGCCTTCGTCGGCTTCGACTTTTCCGACAAGCTCTCGGCCGACGGCGTCTATCGCTACCGGCTGACCGGCAAGATCGCCGGCGGCGATACCTATAGCGATGGCACCCATGACCTGCGTGGCTTTATCATGCCGCAGATCACCGTCTCTCCGGACGAGTCCACCAAACTCACCGTCTATGGCATGCTCAGCGGCCTCGATGAGGTCCATACCGGCAACGGCTTCTTTCCCTATGTCGGCACCGTGGTCGATGCACCCTATGGCAAGATCAAGCGCGATGCCTTCTATGGCGAACGCAGTATCGACAATCTGAAATACGCCCAGCAGATGCTCGGCTACGAATTTTCGCACGACTTCGACGGCGGCTGGACCGTGTCGCAGAATGCGCGCTACGGCCATCTCTACAAGCGCGAGGAAGGCCCCTATCTGAACGGCTACGTGGACGGCAATCCGCTCGATCCGTCCTACGACGATCCGAACTATATGCTGAGCCGCATCGGCTTCTTCGAGCGCTCGAAGGTCGACACCTTCTCGGTCGATACCCGCGCCGAGAACAAGTTCGACACCGGCCCGATCAGCCATGACTTCCTGATCGGCACCGATTACTCGATCTACCGGCTCGACCAGGTCCAGGCTTGCTGCGGCTCCAACCCGATCAGTGCCACCAATCCGGTTTACGGCACGGCGCAGGGTGCAAACTTCGTCTACCTCGATCAGGTGCTGACGCAGCAGCAGCTCGGCGTCTACGCGCAGGACCAGATGCGCTTCGGTGGCGGCTGGCTGCTGACGCTCAATGGCCGCTATGACTTCGTCGACACCAATTCCGACGCAACGGTCGGCACCACCTATAGCTCGAACGAAAATGCGCCGAGCGGCCGCGCGGGCCTGGCATACGAATTCTCCAACGGCATCACTCCCTATGTCAGCGCCGGCACCTTCTTCAGGCCCCTGGTCGGCACCAGCGTCAGCGGCGGCGGCCTGAAACCGGAGAAGGGCGAGCAGTATGAGGCCGGCATCAAATATGAGCCCGACTTCATCGACGGCCTTTTCACCGCGTCGGTCTTCCAGATCGACCGCAAGAACATGGCGCTGACCGACCCCGCTACTTTCCTGCAGCGGCAGATCGGCGAAGTTCGCTCGCGCGGCGTCGAATTCGAAGGCAAGGTCAATCTCGACGACAATTGGAAGCTGCTCGGCTCCTATTCCTACACGGATCTCGAAATTACCAAGGACATCGATTCCTCCGTCGTCGGCAATTCGCCCTACCTCGTGCCAAACTCCACCGCTTCGCTCTGGCTCGACTATGCCTTCACGAGCGACGCGCTTGATGGTCTGAGCATCGGTGGCGGCGTGCGCTATCAGGGCAAGTCCTGGGCAGACGAGGCAAACACCCTGCGCGTACCTTCCGCCACGCTCTTTGACGCTGGCATCCGCTACGAAAAGAAGGGCTGGGGCGCTTCGCTCAACGTCGCCAACCTTTTCGACAAAAACTATGTCGCGGGTTGCGCCGGGGAAAATGTCTGCGGCTATGGCGAGGCGCGGACCGTTACCTTCAAGCTCAGCAAGAAGTGGTAAGTGGAGAATAAAAGTATACTTTAATCCGCCACTATGGCAGAGAACCGAGGATCGCCGACCGCGATCCTCGTCCTCGTTTGAAACGCGAAGGCGATGCAAAAGGAGGCCATCCCAATGATGCATGCGAGAGATTTCACCGCCTCGGGCGTTGCCACCCACGCCGATGCCGGGCGCCTGCTCGATCAACTCTGCGAGTATTTGGCGGAGCATGTGACGGTGACGCGAAGCGCCGAAGGCGCGCGACTGGAAACCATCATCGGCAGTGCCGATATCGCCGTGTCGTCAAACCGTCTCGACATCAAACTGCGCTGCCCGACCGCCGCCAAGCTCTTTACTATCCGCAGCATGGTCGCCGAACGGCTCTTTGCATCATCCGGCGAGACGCTCGACCTCACCTGGGCCGACGGACCACAGGCCGCCGTCATTCCCGATTTCCGCGAGATCACCGTTGTCGGCGCGCGCAACATCACCCCGCATATGCGCCGCGTAACCGTCGCAACTGACGATGCCAAACACTTCCTGGATGGCGGCCTGCATATGCGCCTGCTGATCCCGCCGAAGAACCGCACCCCGGTCTGGCCGCATACCGAGCCGGACGGCCGCATCCATTGGCCCAGGGGCGACAATGCGCTAACCATCCGCGCCTACACGATCCGCAACATCGATCTTGCCGGGGGCGAGATGGATATCGATTTCGTGCTGCACGACGGCGACAATATTCTCGGCGCATCATGGGCGTTGAACGCCCGCCCCGGCGACCGAGCCGGCCTTATCGGTCCGGGCGGCGGCGGTGTTCCCGCTGCCCGCAAGCTCATTCTGGCCGGCGACGAAACCGCCCTGCCCGCCATCGCCCGTATCGCGGCCACTGTGCCCGCTGAAGCCGAACTGCGGATTTTCCTGGAGGTGGCGGACAGGCACGAGGAACAATCACTACCTTCGGCCGCATCGCTGGATGTCACATGGCTTCATCGCAACCAGGCGGCCGCGGGAACAACCAGCGTGCTCGAACGTATCCTGCGGGATATCGTGCCCACCTCCGATCCCGAAACCTTCGTCTGGGTCGCCTGCGAACAGGCCGAAGCCCGCGCCATCCGCAATTTCATGAAAACCGAAATGGCCGCCGACCGCTCCCGCTTCAGCGTCGCCGCCTATTGGCAACGGTGAGCGCCTGAGAGGAAAAGGATAGAGATCCTATTACCGTGCTGCTCAAAGCGATTTGACCAGACGGTGAAGTACATGGTTTTTGCCGCCAGTCGTATCGATACGGCTAACGCCGGTTGGGCCAAAGCCTTTGCGCTCCCCAAATGCACGACCGCGCGAATTAGCTTCGGTGACTGCGAGGCACAGCCGCGTTGCTCATCGAGAGCGTCTAGCTAGACAATCAATAGAAATCGGTTGTGCAAAGTTTGAGTTGACCACCTTCAATGGCGAGGCGACATTCGCAACCAGGAGCAAGCTGGAGGAAAAGCGATGGACGAGGCAGACCGTTGGCGCCATATGGCAAATGCACCGAAAGACGGTAGTCGGATTCTGGTCACGATCCGACCTTCTGAGCAGGGGCCGGCGGAAGTTGACCTCGCATATTGGTCGAATGGCGATCAGTTTGCGGGAGAAGGGTGGCGAGCGTCCGATTCCTCACCCGGGCAGATCATCGAATATGCCGAACCGGAATTGAAATGTTGGATGCCGATGCCCTCGGCTAACCTCCGTCGCGCCTCGATGCCTCCGCCATGGGAAGGCGACGATGACAAGAACCTTGACGGGTCAGGCATTTAAGAACTCGCACCTGCCTCGCCCAAAAGGAAGTTCTCCTGCGAACTTACAATCGCAAGATGGCATACCCATATACCTTGAAAATCGCTTTTCTGCCCAAGGACAGGAGAACCAATGTTCCGCGCAATACCACGTTTCGCTCAGGTCGCAGCCATCGTCGCCCTCGCCGCCGCCACATCCATTGTGAGCTTTGACGATGCCGATGCCCGTCGCGCAGGCTCCAGCGGGTTTGGCAGCCGCGGAACGCGAACCTTCGACACGCCGGCCGTAACGCGGACGGCTCCGACCCAGGCCGCTCCGATCGAACGGACGATGACGCCCCAGCAGCAGACCGCAACGCCGTCAGTGGCCGGTGCCGCCGCTGCACAGCCGCGTCGCGGCCTCTTTGGCGGCTTCGGCGGCTCGATGATCGGCGGATTGATCGCCGGCGGCCTTCTCGGCATGCTGATCGGCAATGGCTTTGGCGGCGGCTTCGGCTTCCTCGGCCTGCTGCTGCAAGGCGTGTTGATTTTCGTGGCCATCCGCTTCGCCATGCGATTTTTCGCAAACCGCCAACAACCGCAACACGCCACAGCCGGACCATCGGCAGGCGGACAAAATGCGTCGTTCAATATGAACGCCTCGCGACCCTCCTCCTTTACCATCCCGACGATAGGCGGCGGGGCAGCGGCTGCATCGCAGAAAAAGCCGGCTCAGGCCGATGACGAGATTGGGTTGCAGCAAGCCGATCTCGACCGCTTCGAAAAACTTCTGACCGAAGTCCAGTCGGCCTATGGTTCCGAAGATTATGCTACGTTGCGCCGGCTCACCACGCCAGAGGCGATGTCCTATCTTGCCGAGGAACTCGGCGAGAACGCCACCAAGGGTGTCCGCAACAGCGTCACCGACGTTCGCCTGCTGCAGGGCGACATTGCCGAATCCTGGCGCGAGGACAATGCCGAATACGCCACCCTGGCGATGCGCTATTCGAGCGTCGATGCACTGCTCGATCGCAAGACCGGCCGGCTTGTCGACGGCGATGACCGCAATGCCTCGGAAACCGCCGAGATCTGGACTTTCGTGCGTAAGCCTGGCTCGGACTGGATTCTTTCCGCTATCCAGGGAACGGAACTCCACCACGCTTAACAATTCCCCAACCCCGCCAGATGCATCCCATGCGTCTGGCGGGGTGGAGTAGATTTCGTGGGTCAGGTGTATCCAACCACCGCAGACCGTTTATCCAGCGCTTACCGCTCGCCTCAGCAATCTCTCCGCAGCCACCTTTAGGCATTCTTCGAAGGCTGTCAGATCAAGGAACAGCCTGTCGGGTTCCACTTCCCGCGTGATGATCGTTCCGCCGCGGCTATCGATGCCGCCATCCAGCATCAGATTATCAGCCATGTCGAAGTTCTCGAGCGACATTCCGTCCGTTCCGCGATAGCGCCCATCATCACCCAGATGGATGGAATCACCGTAGAAACGGCTCACCCGTTCGAAATGGCTCTTCGTGCTGTTTGAGAACGCAAAGGCGGGACAACCGCGAGCGCACATGAAACCCAGTTCGAAGGCCGTGCCGATATCGGCGGCGACGCCCCGAAAGGGTGTCAGATTGGCGATGATCAGGTCGGAGCCCAGCATCAGGCTTTCATTGATGGCGCTGATCGCGAGGCCGCGCTCGCGTTTCGTTTCGGTTTCTGGAACGACCAGGTCGCCCGGCGATACCGGCGTGAAACCGAAGCTGCGCGCCAAGGCGATCTTGCGGTCGAGGATTTCCCGTGCGTTCGGAAGAAAAACCTCCGGGCCTGCCAAATATGCTCTCAATCTATTGCCTCTTTGTTGGGGTGAGCGGCTCCGAGATTATCGAGCCGGACGAAAAACTGCCGTGATCATGTTTCCATCGCGTCCTGTACACGCCCCGAGAAGACACGGGCAAGGACCCCAGGCCTTGATCAAGACAGCCGCTGCGCCGCCACGGCGGCCCAATAATCGATGCCGTAGGCGATGGCGTCGTCATTGAAGTTGTAGGCCGGATTGTGCAGATCGGCGCTGTCGCCATTGCCGAGCCAGATCATCGCGCCGGGCCGCTTTTCGAGCATATAGGAAAAATCCTCGGAGCCCATGGTCATCGGCCAGTTGCCGTCGACCCGCTCCGCGCCGACGACGCTTTCAGCGGCGGCGATGGCGACCGAGGTCTTCTCGATATCGTTGACGGTCACCGGATATCCCGGGCGCCAATCGATCTCGGCCTGAGCATCGTAGAGAGCGGCCGTTGCCTTGACCACGTCACGGAACCGCTGTTCGACGGCGCGGCGCGTCGCCGGCAGCATGGTGCGGATCGTGCCGCCGATCTCGACCGCAGGTGGGATGACGTTCAGCGCCTTGCGGTCGCCGCCGCTGATGAAGGTGACGGACACGACGACGGAATCGAGCGGATCGATGAAGCGCGACGCGATCGACTGCAGCGCGACGATCAGGTGCGAGGCGGCAAGCACAGGGTCGCGGGCAAGATGCGGCGTGGCAGCATGACCGCCAAGCCCGGTCATGGTGATGACGAAGCGGTCGCCCGCGGCCATCATCGGGCCGCTGCGGATGGCAAACGAGCCGATATCAAGTCCCGGCTGATTGTGCATGCCATAGACTTCGTCGATGCCGAAACGCTCAAGCAAGCCCTCTTCCAGCATGACACGGCCACCACCGCCACCCTCTTCCGCCGGCTGGAAGACAAGAATGATCTTGCCGGCGAAATCCCGATCGGCGGCAAAGCGCTTGGCGGCACCCAGCAGGATGGCGGTGTGACCATCATGCCCACAGGCATGCATCATGTTCGGCACCTTCGAGGCATAGGGCAGGTTCGTCTGTTCCGACATCGGCAGCGCATCCATGTCGCAGCGAAGCGCGATCGTCTTGCCAGCGCCTCTGTTGCCCGAAATCACCGCAACGACCCCCGACGTAGCAATCCCGGTCACCACCTCGTCGCAGCCGAATTCCCGCAATTTCTCCGCCACCAACGCCGAGGTGCGCGGCAGGTCGAAGAGGATCTCCGGATGCTGATGGATGTCGCGGCGCCATGTCTTGGCTTCGTCCGCGATGATGCGCGATGCTTCGGACGGTTTCATGAAAGCTCTCCTGCAAAGTGGCTTCGCACCGGTGCTGGGATCACCGATGACGGGCGGGAATGGATCAAGATCAGACATAGCGCTGCAAGGCATGTGCGTATAGTCATCTTGCGCGAATGCCCGACATCGCGCCGGAGAAAAACGAAGCACCACTCGCCCGGCGATTTACAAAATGCGCAGCCGGGGCGATTGTCGTTCCTGCGAAGCGGCAATCGGCGTATATTCGCATTTCGGCTGTGAGCAATGTTGCGGCCGATACAGGCCAAGTATTTATGGGGTATGGGTAATGCAATTCTCATCGCAGGCGGCTGCCGACTCGCGTGACGAGCATGACGGCACATGGCCGACCAAGCGGAGCAAGATCCTCGACTGGTTGATCCAGGACACGCGCGAGCAACGTTTCATCGACAATATTCTCGTGGATCTCTGCGAGCGACTACGCGCCGCCGGTGTCCCCGTTGGGAGGGCGACGCTGCATTTCAGAACGCTGCATCCGCAATGGCTCGGCGCGCGCATCCTCTGGCGCACGGGGCTGGAGGAAGCCGATATCACCACGTTCAGCTATGGTGTCGAAAAGACGCCGCAGTTCCTGTCAAGCCCGATGAACGAGATCTTCAATGGCGCGCTCGAGGTCCGCCAGCAGCTCGAACAGCCGGGCGCGGATGGCTTCGCCTATGCTCTCTACGACGAAATGCGGGCCGAGGGGCTGACGGAGTACATCGCCTGGCCGATCTATCACACGCTCGGCAAGCGCCACATCGCCACCTTTGCTTCTGATGCACCGGGCGGTTTCACCGAAGAACATGTCACCTTCCTGAAGGACCTGCTGCCGGCCCTGACGCTGGTGACGGAGATCCGGTTGAAGAATATCCTGGCCCGCACGCTGCTGAACACTTATGTCGGGCCGCATGCCAGCGAACAAATTCTGGCCGGCGCCACCACCCGCGGCAGCGGCACCACCGTTGGCGCCGCCATCCTCATCTGCGATCTGCGCGACTTCACGACGATTTCGGACATGTGGCCGCGCGACGATGTTATCGAGCTTCTGAACGGCTATTTCGACGCGATGTCGGAGCCGATCGAAAAACACGGCGGCGAGATCCTCAAATTCATGGGTGACGGGCTGCTGGCGATTTTCCCGCTCAGCGATCCCGATGCCTGCGCCAATCTTCTCCAGGCGATCAACGAGGCAGCGGCAGCGGTCGCCGCGCTGAACGAGGAAAACAGCCGGATTGGTCGCGAAGTGCTGCGCTATGGCGTGGGCGTGCATGTCGGCGACGTCATGTACGGCAATATCGGCTCCCGAACCCGCCTCGATTTCACCGTGATCGGGCCGGCCGTCAACATCGCCTCGCGGCTGGAAACACTGACCAAGGAGGTCAAGCGGCCCGTTCTCCTGTCCAAGGCCTTTGTCGACATGGCTGGCTGCGGCAGCGAGATGGAAAGCCTCGGTGCCTTCCCCCTCAAGGGCCTTGGCGAGCGAGTCGACGTCTTTGCCCTTACGCCAGCGGCAAACCGCGGCTGAACGCATGATTGATCCGGCCACCAGAGGCCCGTTATCTTCAATCTTGCGTGATCAATGGCCATAATAAAGCCCGTCGCAAAACGTGAAGAGCCGGTGGGGATGACGTCGCTTGCAGGGATCCTTATATTATAAGCGGGATAAGTGTGATGGCCGCCTTATTTTCGTGGGATCCATCTGCGACGACAAACGTTAGTAAGAGCTGACCTAAAACGGCTCGATCAAAAGGGTGCTTGACACCCGGAATACTCTGACAAGGAGAAAACACATGAAAAAAATACTCACCCTGGCATTTTCCGCAGCATCTTTGATCGTCGCCGGCACGGCCGTAACGCGTGCTGCCGATCTGACGACGTCCTATCCGGAACAGGATCAGGATCAGCGCAACGGCGTAAAGATCGGCTACCTCGATTGCCAGATCGGCGGCGGTGTCGGCTATGTGCTCGGCTCTGCCAAGGAAGTCGATTGCACCTTCCATTCGACCGTCGGCAAGGAGCGCGTAGACCACTATAGTGGCGCGATCCGCAAGATGGGCGTCGACCTCGGCTTCACGACCCGCGGGCGCCTCGTCTGGGCCGTGTTCGCGCCGACCGCCGGCTATCACCATGGTTCGCTGAGCGGCCTTTATCAGGGCGCAACCGCCGAGGCGACCCTCGGCGTCGGCATCGGCACCAACATCCTGGTCGGCGGCACTTCCGGCTCGATCCACCTTCAGACGGTGAGCGTGACCGGCCAGCTCGGCCTCAACGTTGCCGCCACCGGCACCTCGGTGACGCTGACCTCGGTGGATTGATATCTGCCGCGGTTATCTCAACTTGCCTCTGGCCGCCCCAGTCCGAAAGACCGGGGCGGCCATATATTTTAAGTGGCGACGGATTCGTTCGCCGCAGCAACCAGCCGCCAGCCAGCGCGCCCTGGATCCAGCGGCCGCCTATTGCCACTCCGTCAGAAATTGCGAAAACCGCCTGAGACCCTCGCGCAGGATCGCCTCGCTGTTCGCGTAGCCGATGCGCAGATATCCCTCCATATCCATGGCACTGCCGGGCGTCAGCATGACACCGGTCCGTTCCAACAGCTTTATGCAGAAAGCTTCTGAAGACATCGGCAGATGATATTTGAGAAGCGCCGTCGTCCCGGACTTCGGCCTGACCCAGGAGATCAGCGGCTCGCTGTCGACCCATTCGGACAGGATAGCAAGGTTGGTCCGGGTGATGGCCTGGCTTCTGGCGAGAATCTTGTCACGGTTCTCAAGCGCGATGGCCGCGAAATGATCGTCCAGCATGCCAACGCTGATCGTATTGTAGTCACGGTGGATCGATACCGCATGGATCAGTTCACTCCGGGCGACGATCCAGCCGAGCCTCAGGCCCGCCAGCGAATAGGTCTTGGACATGCTGCCGGTGCTGATCCCCTTCTCGTAGAGATCGGCAATCGAGGCGGTCATGCCGTCTCCCTGCTGGTCGGTGCCGCGATAGACCTCATCGCAGAGGATCCACGCCCCGCAGATGCGCGCGATTTCAACGATCTTTTCGAGATAGGCGCGGTCCATTAGAGCGCCGGTCGGATTGTTCGGGTTGTTGAGGACGATCAGCTTCGTGCCCGGCGTCGCCATCAGCCGTAATTCCTGGAGATCCGGCAGGAAACCATTCGCCTCGGTGAGCTTGAGGATCTGCACGTCGGCGCCGTAACTTTCCGGAATGGAATAATGCTGTTGGTAGGTCGGTAGCACGGAAATGACCCGGTCGCCCGGCTCGACCAGGGTTTCGTGTACCAAGGCATTGGCGCCGATCGCGCCATGGGTCACGACGACATTCTCGACGGCCTGCTTTTCATAGAGGCCGGCAATCAGCCCCCTCAACCGAGCGCTGCCCTCGATCGCGCCATAGGTCAGCTTGAGCGGCAGCAGTTCCGCCAGGATCGTCTCCGTCTTCCCTGCCATCTCCAGCAGTTCGGCCACGGTCAGAGACTCGACGCAGGTCTCGGCGAGGTTCCATTCGCATGTCGTCTCATAGCGGTTCATCCATATTTCGACGCCAAAATCGCGGATCTTCATGTCCTGTTCCCTCCCTCGTATCTGCGGATCACGCGCACACCGCATCCGTCGCGATCCTGCCTTGGCAGACTCGTCGAAAGGCTGTTGAACGGCGATAGCAATTGGAATAGAACGACACTATGAGCAATATATTGCACAGTCAAGAACGTGGCGATGTTCTCGCGCATGTTTCCGGCAATTTGCGCCGGCTGCGAAAATCCGTGGGCCTCAGCCAGACGGCACTTGCCGAAGCGTCCGGCATTAGCCGGCGCATGATCATTGCTGTGGAAGCAGGCGATGCGAATATCAGCCTGTCCAGCCTCGACAAGCTGGCGGCGGCTCTCGGCGTCGATTTCGTCGACCTCGTGCGTGACCCGACGCGCGCATCGCGGGCCGATATCAACCAGGTGACGTGGCGTGGCAAAGACGGGGAAAGCCTGGCCGTGCTCCTGGGCTCGGCCCCGGCCTCCACCGAAGCCCAGATGTGGCTATGGGCACTCGGACCCGGCGACCGCTACGATGCCGAACCAGACCCGCAAGGGTGGCACGAAATGATCTATGTCACCGAAGGCGCATTGCGCCTCGAACTCTCCGGTGAGGCCAGCGATTACAAAGCAGGGACTTTTGCCGTTTACAGCACAGCTCAAAACTATTCCTACATCAATCCGGGCGAGACGCCGGTCCGCTTCGTGCGAAACGTGATCTCGTAATCCTTTTGTAAGCGCTCGACCGGCACCAGGGCACCGCGCTTACGCCGACACTTCCAGCTTCGCCACGGCATCTTTCAGCCCGACGCCGCTGATCCCGGTCATCCGCATGGCAATCACGAGGTCGGCAATCTGGTCGGCCGCCGCCGCAATAGGCAATCCGCCTTCGCGAATGTTGGAAACGCAGTTGCGACGAGAATCGGGCGTGTCCGACCGGGGAGAATAGGTGACATAAGCTCCAAGGCTATCGGCGGCGGAAAGGCCCGGTCGTTCGCCGATCAGCATGATCGCGGTCTTGACCGCAAGCGCCTCACCGATCGGATCAGACAAGGCGACCCGCGCCTGGCTGGCAATGACGACCGGCGCCAGTGAGAACCCATGCCGCCGCAGCCGATCGGCAAGTGCCCCGACTACGGCAGCGGCATTGATATCAACGGCGCTGGCGGAAAGGCCATCGGCAACGATGATGACAACATCGAAAGCTTCGTCGCGATGCCGGATCGCCTCCAGCCGCGCCACCGATGTGGCCGACAGCTTGCGGCCGAGATCGGGCCTGCGCACATATTGGCTCCGGTCTCCGGCAAGGCTCTCGACCAGGACGGCATCGAGCTCCAGATCCAGCAACTGCCGTTGCAAAGCTTCCTGATCGACCGACGACCAGACGGCTTCGCGTGCCCGCGCATGGTCGAGTAGAAAGGCTTGCGCCGCCTTTGTCGGCGCACCCGCGCCGAAACGACCGAGCGCGACGCGCGCATCCGTCATGTCCTTGAGATCGGCGATGCTGGCCGTGCGCGCATTGATGACGGAATTGGCCATGTCAGGCTCCAACAAGGTTTGAACTGGAGAAATAGTCGGTCAGCATCGCCGGCGCTCCGACCAGGGCACCCGCCCTATCGGTCAGCCCGATGTCGCAGAGCCAACGTTCGAATTCCGGCGCCGGCGCACGGTTCAGCGTTTCGCGGCAGTAAATGGCGTCGTGATGGGCAAGGGACTGATAGTTGAGCATGATGTCATCGGCGCCCGGCACCGTGATGACGAAGTTCACGTTGGCGGCGCACAGCAGCGTCAGGAGCGTATCCATGTCCTCCTGATCGGCGTCGGCATGATTGGTGTAACAGACGTCCACACCCATCGGCAGACCAAGAAGCTTGCCACAGAAATGGTCCTCGAGCCCCGCCCGGATGATCTGCTTGCCGTTGAAGAGATATTCCGGCCCGATGAAGCCGACGACCGTATTGATCAGCATCGGATCGAATTCGCGGGCAACCGCATAGGCCCGCACTTCCATCGTCTGCTGGTCGACGCCGAAATGCGCGTCGGCGGACAGAGCCGCCCCCTGCCCGGTCTCGAAATACATGACGTTGGCGCCGGGCATGCCGCGCTTCAGCGAACGGCCGGCTTCATAGGCTTCCTTCAGCAGCGAAAGATCGATGCCGAAACCGGCATTCGCCTTTTGTGAGCCGGCAACCGACTGGAAGACGAGATCGACCGGCGCGCCAGCTTCGATGGCCCTGATCGCCGTGGTCACATGCCCGAGACAGCATGTCTGCGTCGGGATCGCCAGCCGCTCGCGCAGCTCGTCGAGCAGGGAAACGATGCGGATATAGTCCTCGACGCTGTCGGTCGCCGGATTGACGCCGATCACCGCATCGCCCGACCCCATCAGCAATCCGTCTATGGCGGAGGCGGCAATCCCGCGGCTGTCGTCGGTCGGATGGTTCGGCTGGTTGCGCGTCGATAGCCGTCCGCGCAGGCCAATCGTGTTGCGGAAACGAGTGACGACTTCGCGCTTGGCCGCAACCGAGATCAGATCCTGCAACCGCATGATCTTCGACACCGCCGCCACCATCTCCGGCGTCACGCCATAGGTGACCGCCTCGAGCGCCCGCTGTCCAGTCTCAGGCTTCAAGAGCCACTCGCGGAATTCGCCAACCGTGAGAGACGAGATCGGTGCAAAGGCTGCCGCGTCGTGGCGCGCGGCAATCAGCGCCGACACCTCGTCATCGTCGGACGAGATCACTTCCTCGGCGAGAAATGCTTTCAGTGGCAGATCGGCCAGCGCCATTTGCGCGGCCAGACGCTCGACCGGGCCTGAGGCGGCGATGCCCGCAAGCTGATCACCGGAGCGCTCCGGCGTCGCCTTGGCGAGAAGATCCTTCAAATCGCCAAAGCGGAAGACCGTATTCTCGATCGTCGTCGTAAAAGGCATGGGGAGGCAAATCTATCGGTTAAGGAGAGCCCGGGCTTCATTGCGAAGCTTTTGGGCACTCCGAGTGGATCGTCAGTTCGGTCCCTCCCAACCGGCGATGCAGCCTCCCGTGCCGCGCCCCACCGATATCTATGCTACGTCATCATACGGCCAGAGGCCGATTTCAAGCACAATGTCTGCATGACAGGGCGTGAGCAAGCCGTATTATCGCAACCGCCGCCGAAACACCGCAGTTCAGCAAGTTCTAAAAGCCGCGTGAATGGCCCGGCATTGACCACCAGATCCGAGAAATCCGATCAAACGCTGCTCAGCAAAAGGCTCGTCTCGCTGTTGGCAACCCCATCGATCATGCGCACTTCGCGCAAAACGCGGTCGAAATCCGCAAGGCTCGCCGCGCGGATATTGGCGACGAGATCCCAGTTGCCGTTGGTCGTATGCAGGGCGGAAATCTCCGTCAGACCGCGCAGCCTGCGAATAACCTGTGTCGTCGATTTTCCGACAACCTCGATCATCATCACCGCATGCACGGCGCTCAGATCGTAATCCTCCCTCACCCGCACCGTGAAGCCGAGCAGCGTGCCCGTCTCCATCAGACGGTCCAGCCTGTTCTGCACGGTGCCGCGCGCAACGCCGAGCGCGTCGGAAAGCTTGGTCAGGGAGGCACGTCCGTCGGCGCGGAGATGACCGATGATGCGGCGGTCCAGATCATCGGGCGAATATTTCGCGACATTCATGCTTGCCACTCCAGGCTGATAAATTTGCACAATCTGACTGAACAAATTGTATAAGCAGCTACCGGAATTAGCACAGTTTTGCGCTTTCGGCCAACGCCTGGGAACGCTAGCCTTTCTCTAGCAGCCCAGCGCCAGAGGAATTCGTGATGTCGTCGCCCCTTCCATCGGAAAAAGCCTTCGTTCCCTTCGTGAGCGTCGAGAACATGATGCGGCTCGTCCACCATATCGGGCTGGAGACGCTGCTTGCCGAACTTACCGACGTCATCGAGGCTGATTTCCGCCGCTGGGAACTGTTCGACAAGACACCGCGTGTCGCCTCCCATTCCCGCGAGGGCGTGATCGAGCTGATGCCGACCTCGAACGGCGAGATCTACAGCTTCAAATATGTGAACGGCCATCCGAAGAACATGGCGCAGGGCCTGCAGACCGTCACCGCCTTCGGCCTGCTCGCGGAAGTCTCGACCGGCTATCCGGTGCTGTTGACGGAAATGACGCTGCTGACAGCACTTCGCACCGCCGCCACCTCGGCCATGGCAGCACGATACCTGGCGCCCAAGGGCGCGCGCACCATGGCGATGATCGGCAATGGCGCGCAGGCGGAGTTTCAGGCGCTCGCCATGAAAGCCGTATGCGGCATCGATCACATCAGGCTCTTCGATATCGATCCGCTGGCGACGGCAAAGACGGTGCGCAACCTCTCAGGCACCGGATTGACGGTCGTCTCCTGTACCTCGTCGCAATCCGCGATCGAAGGCGCCGACATCATCACCACCTGCACCGCCGACAAGCAATGTGCGACGATCCTCACCGACAACATGATCGGCGCCGGCGTCCATATCAACGCCATCGGCGGCGACTGCCCCGGCAAGACCGAACTGCATCGCGATATCCTGCTGCGCACCGACACCTTCGTCGAATATCCGCCACAGACACGCATCGAGGGCGAGATCCAGCAGATGGAACCGGACTACCCCGTCAGGGAACTGTGGAAGGTCATCACGGGGCAGGCGGAGGGGCGCCGCGATACCAGCCAGATTACCCTCTTCGACAGCGTCGGCTTCGCGGTCGAGGATTTCTCAGCGCTCCGCTATGTCCGCGACCGGCTTAAGGGCACAGGCTTCTACCAGGACCTCGACATCATCGCCGACCCCGACGATCCGCGCGATCTCTTCGGCATGCTGCAGCGGGCGAAATAGGTATCAATCTCGATAGTGTGGTGCTTCCACATCGAGCGTGCGCTTAATTGCCTCAAGGTGGAGACGAGCGGATTCCGGGTCACCCTCTCGCATCTGGCGGTAAGCCGCTTCCGCGATGGCGGGATCAACCGCAATAACCTCTCTTCCAGTCGAAAGGGCAAGCGTCTGAACCTGGCAAGCCCGCTCGAGATAATAGAGATCATCCCAGGCCTCGGCGATATTGGGAGCAAGCACCATGACCCCATGATGCTTCATGAAGACGATGTCCGCATCCCCGATCGTTGAGGCGATACGGTCGCCTTCCCGCTCATCCAGCGCCAGACCATTGTAGTTCCTGTCAAACGCAGTCCTGCCGTAGAATTTCAATGCCGTCTGCCCGGCGAAGATGAGCGGCTCTCCTTCTGTCATCGAGAGCGCGGTGGCGTAGGGCATGTGCGTGTGGAAAGCGACTTTGGCCCGCGGAACGTTCTTGTGGATACGGGCGTGGATATAGAACGCCGTCGCTTCCGGCTGACCGGTCCCTGAGACGACATTGCCATGGAAGTCGCAAATCAGCAGCATGGATGCCGTCAGCTCCCGAAAGGCATAGCCATAAGGATTGACGAGGAACAAGTCGTCATATCCCGGCACGACCGCAGAGAAATGATTGCAGATACCTTCCTCCAACCCATGTCTGGCAGCCATGCGGAAACAGGCTGCAAGATCGACGCGCGCCTGCCAGACTTCCTCGGAGTCGAGGGTCGGCTGATTTGGCCCTCCGGCACCGGGAGCGGTCTGGGTCTTGAGTGAATGCGCCATGGATAATCCTTCGATGAGACCGTCGTATTTCGGGTTGGGTTGACCGGTATTGATCCGTTGTCGGCGCTTTTTGTCAATGCAAACGCTCTCGTCATTGAACTTGAAACAGCCACATTGCAGCGGTATCGATTTAGTATCTCGAATGATTGAGTTGGCTGTCCGTGCTCCAAGAGAAGCACATAAGGTGATATGACATTTTAATCGCCACCGAATTTTCGATGCCGCTCTTCATCTCACAATCCCAAAATGAATGCAGCCGGGTTCGCTTGGTCGCTTACGGATCACATGAAGAACACTTCTGAATTGAAGATACCCACCGGATGCAGCCACGAAGTATTGCCGAGGGTCATCGCTGATCTGATTGATTGACGGCAATTCCATTGCCTCGCATCCCCACCTTTAGGAGCAGGTCGCATCGCCGGCTTGAAACACGCTCATGAATAGACCACAGTCCCGCAGTATCCACTCGAAAAGATCGGCAAATACCGATTTGCGTGGATCTGCCGACATGGCTCGAAGCGCAAAACAACGCTACGATCATTATATTGCGCTTGCCCGCGAAAAGGCGTTGGCGGGAGATTGCATCGAAGCCGAAAACTATTATCAGCATGCCGAACATTATTTCCGCAGCGCCGCAGCGCTTGCCCCGTCCGCACAGAAGGTAGACCAACCACAATGAATGCTACGTCCACCTTTGAGAACGCTGGCGACAAGGCTTGGCTCAAGGTTCTTTCGAAATATCGCAATCCGCACGCCGGGCGCAGCACATTCGAACTTGCAGTGACCGCCGTTCCGTTTGCCATCCTGTGGGCCGCCTCATGGGCGGCCGTTCACTATGGTGTCTGGTACGGCCTGATCTTGGTGATCCCCGCCGCCGCATTTCTGCTGCGGCTGTTCGCGATCCAGCATGATTGCGGTCACGGTTCCTTTTTCGCGCGCCGCCGCATCGATGACTGGACCGGACGCGCGATCGGGGTGCTGACCCTGACACCCTACGACTATTGGCGCCGGGCGCATGCGCAACATCACGCCACCGCCGGTAATCTCGACGAGCGCGGCATCGGCGATATCACGACCCTCACCGTTGCCGAATACAATGCGCAGTCCTGGTGGGGACGGCTAGGCTACAGGCTTTACCGGCATCCGCTGGTCCTGTTCGGCATCGGACCCATCTGGGTCTTCCTTTTGAAGCAGCGGCTGCCCTTTGGCATGATGCGCTCAGGCCCCGTTCCGTGGATATCGACCATGGCCACCAATCTCGCAGTCGCTGTCATTGCCGCGCTACTGATCTGGGCGGTCGGCGTCGTTCCATTTCTGCTGGTCCATCTTCCGATCGTCTTGTTGGCGGGCGCCGCCGGTGTCTGGCTCTTCTACATCCAGCACCAGTTCGAGGAAACGCATTGGTCGAAGCCGCCGGAGTGGAAGTTTCAACACGCCGCCATGCACGGCGCATCTCACTATGACCTGCCGCTGGTGCTGAGATGGCTTACCGGCAATATCGGCATTCATCATGTGCATCATCTGTCGAGCCGGGTGCCGTACTACCGCCTGCCTGAAGTGCTGCGCGACCATCCCGAGTTGGGAAATGTCAGCCGCATCACGCTTATGGACAGCCTGCGCTGCGTCAAACTTGTCCTTTGGGACGAAAAAACCAACCGGCTCGTTTCCTTCCGCGAGGCAAAACGCCAAAGCTCGGTTTGATTGGCCGACCTCTAGCGCCATCGGGTCTTTCGCAGTCACATACGTGCCTGCGAAAACCACCGATCGCCGCTCAAATATTGGGCAACTGCCATCAAGCGTGGGCAATCAAGGCTCCACTGGCGGATCACCTTCATAAAAATCAACAGCTTATAAATTGGCACACCCCTTGCTTCTGAAATAGCTGAGTTGGTGGCTAGGGTTCCGGCGCTTTAAAAAGCGTGCTGGTCCGAGAGCTGCCGCCGGTTGGGGGAGAAATCCCACCGGATGCACGGCGGGACAAAAGCCCGGGAGACCTCGTAAGCCAAGGGATTGGCGGCGCGATGGTCTTTGCCGATCCCTTTTTGATAAAAAGCAAAAGGGGAATTTCAATGCAAACTTTTTCGAAGCTTCTTTCCATCACTGCCTTGACCGCCTCGTTGATGCTGGGCGCTGGCTCTTCCGCCGATGCCGCGCAGAAGACCGAGTTCAAGGTTGCCTGGTCGATCTATGTCGGCTGGATGCCCTGGGGCTATGCCGCCGATCATGGCATCGTCAAGAAATGGGCCGACAAATACGGCATCAAAATCGACGTGACCCAGTTCAACGACTACGTCGAGTCGATGAACCAATATACGGCCGGCGCCTTCGATGCCGTGACACTCACCAACATGGACGGCCTTTCCATTCCGGCCGCCGGCGGCGTCGATACGACCGCCGTCATCGTCGGCGACTTTTCGAACGGCAATGACGCCGTCATCCTCAAGGACAAGGCTAGCCTTGCAGACATCAAGGGCCAGACCATCAACCTGGTCGAATATTCCGTCTCGCATTATCTGCTCGCCCGCGCACTGGAAAGCATCAAGCTCAGCGAGCGCGACGTGAAGGTGGTCAACACCTCCGACGCCGACATGGTCGCCGCCTACAAGACGCCGGACGTTTCCGCCGTTGTCACCTGGAACCCGCTGGTTTCCACCATCCTTGAGGATCCCACCGCCAAGAAGGTCTTCGACAGCTCGCAAGTGCCTGGCGAAATCATCGACCTGATGGTCGCCAATAGCACTGTGCTCAAGGACAATCCGAACTTCGGCAAGGCACTGGCCGGCATCTGGTATGAGACGGCGGCGCTCATGAAGGCAGACACGGCGGACGGCAAGGCCGCACGCGAGACGATGGGGGCGGCTTCCGGCACCGACATCAAGGGCTTCGAAGCGCAGATCGCCGCGACCAAGCTCTTCGACAAACCCGCCGACGCCGTTGCCTTCACAGCGTCGTCGAGCCTTCCGAAGACGATGGATCTCGTGCGCAACTTCCTCTTCCAGAAGGGGCTGCTGGGCAGTGGCGCGGCGTCGGCTGATGTCATCGGCATCGAGATGCCGGATGGCAAGGTCCTCGGCGACAGCGGCAACGTCAAGCTGCGCTTCACCGAGACCTACATGAAGGCGGCCGCTGACGGCGCGCTCTGAGCGAAGTTCGACCGGCGGCGTGGAAAAAACGCGCCGCCTCATTCCTTCATCAGCGGAGCTTTCCTCATGCGTTGGATCAACACCAAGCCGAGCCGGGGTGCGCAGTTTGCACTGATGCTGCTGCCCTTTGTCCTGATCGTCGTCGCCTATGTCTTCGGATCGACGGCGCGGCTGGCGGAAAACGCCAATGACAAGCTGCTGCCCAATCTCTCCGGCTTCGTCCAGGCGATCGACCGTATGGCCTTCATCGCCGATCAGCGCACCGGCGAGTACCTGCTCTGGTCGGACACCTGGGCAAGCTTGATCCGGCTTTTCGCCGGCCTTGGCATCTCCACGCTGACAGCCCTTTTGATCGGCATGCTTATCGGCATGCTGCCTTATCTCAGGGCGCTACTCGCCCCCTTCGTCGCCGTCATCTCCATGGTGCCGCCACTGGCGCTGCTGCCAATCCTCTTCATCGTCATGGGTCTCGGCGAGACCTCGAAGATCGCCCTGATCGTGATCGGCGTCGCACCGACGATGGTCCGCGACTTGGCGCTGAAGGCGCTGGAATTGCCGCGCGAGCAGATCGTCAAGGCCGAGACGCTTGGCGGTTCCTCCTGGCAGATCGCCCTGCGCGTCGTGCTGCCGCAGATCCTGCCGCGGCTGATCACCTGCCTCAGGCTGCAGCTCGGCCCCGCCTGGTTGTTCCTGATCGCGGCCGAGGCGATCTCGTCGGATTCAGGTCTCGGCTACCGCATCTTCCTCGTCCGCCGCTATCTCTCGATGGATATCATCTTTCCCTATGTCGTCTGGATCACACTGCTTGCCGTGCTGACGAACTACATCCTCGACCGCATCCGCATCGCCGTCTTTCCCTGGTCGGAACTGGAGAAGAGGGCATGAGCGAACTCAGGATCGAAAATGTCTGGAAGGAATATGGCGACCAGATCGTGCTCGAGGATATCTCGCTAACCGTCGCGTCGCGCGCCTTCGTTGCTCTTGTTGGCCCTTCCGGCTGCGGCAAGTCGACCTTCCTGCGTATGCTGCTCGGTCAGGAACAGCCAACCAGAGGGCAGATCCTGCTCGATGGCGAGCTTCTGCCGGCGGAACCTGGTCCTGATCGCGGCGTCGTCTTCCAGCGCTACTCCGTCTTTCCGCATCTGACCGTGCTCGGCAATGTGCTGCTCGGCAAGGAATTTTCCGGCGCGCGCCACAAGGCCAAGCTCTTCGGCGCGGCACGGCGCAACGCCATCGCCGAGGCGCGGCAATTGATCGGCGAAGTCGGCCTTGCCGGCGCGGAAGACAAATATCCGGCGCAACTTTCCGGCGGCATGCAGCAGCGCCTGGCGCTTGCCCAGGCGCTGATCATGAAACCGAAGGTGCTGCTGCTCGACGAGCCTTTCGGCGCGCTCGATCCGGGCATTCGCGCCGAAATCCACACGCTGATGAAACGTCTCTGGAATGAAACGCAGATGACCGTTGTCATGGTCACCCATGACATGCGCGAGGCCTTCACGCTTGCAAGCCGGGTCATCGCCTTCGAACGCCGCCGCGATCGGCCTGAGGAAAAGGAACGCTACGGCGCGACCATCACCAAGGATATTTCCATCTGGCCGCCGCGCCTTGCCGGTGAGCCATCGATCTTCAGCCCCGACCGGGACGGCCCGGTTGTTTCCCTGGGGCACCGCCGGGACGACCTGGCTTCGTCAGGAGACATTCAGCCATGACACATGTCAGACGTTCGCCGGAAGACATAGCCGCCAACCGCGCGCGCTACGAAGAGCATCAAAGAAAGGGGCTCGAATTCGCGCCCAAGGCACTGCCGGAAGCAAGCCTATTGCCGGCGCCTGAAATCGCGGCCGACAAGATCATCCATCGCGAAGTGATCCCGGGCGGCTGGTACTGGTCGACCCATATCAGGAAGAACGAAATATTCCGCGTCAGCCTCGATCATGGCTTCTCGACGGTCTCCCTCGTGGCCTGGAGCGCTGCCGACACCAGCGAGCGGCTGAACCTGCCCGATACGGTAAAGATGCAGTGGACCACCGCTCTCGGCAAGGGCCGGGTGATCTTCTCCGACATGGGCCGAGTGATGTTTTCGGTGACGGAAGATAGCTCCGGTGCCCATGACGGGCTGATGGGCGGCTCCACCTTCACGTCAAACGCAGCGAAATACGGAGACGGCACGCGCAATACCCGCGACAACCTGATCCTGCTGGCCACCAAGGCCGGGCTCGACAAGCGCGACATTCCGTCCGTGCTGGCGCTCTTTGCCCCGGTCCGCGTCGATCAGGACGGCGCGTTCCTATGGAAGCCAGAACTTCTGCATGGGCACGACTATGTCGAGCTGCGCGCCGAGATGGATATGATCCTCGGCTTTTCCAACTGCCCGCACCCGCTCGATCCGGACCCCGCCTATCGGCCAAACCCGGTGACCGTCACCCGCATGGCTGCGGCGAAGCTTGCCGACGACGACCTTTGCCGGACCGCGACCGCCGAGGCTGTACGCGGTTTTGAAAACAACACACTGGCGACGATGTGAGAGGGAGCAAGACCATGACTGATTTCATCCAGACAGCTCCGGGCCGCACACTCGAAAACACCATGCAGGATCACTTCATTGCCGCCGAGGCGCCGTTCTCGACCGTGATCCGGAGAGGCCAGACGGTCCGCATCGAAGACACATACGGCCAGCAGGCGATCGACACGCTGTTCTATAATGCCACGGATTTTTCCGAGCGATATTCCAACCAGGATACGATGCGCGAACAGGGCGCGGCCTATATCTCGACCGGCACGAAAGTTGTCTCCAACGAAGGCCGGGTGATGCTGACCATGACCGCCGACAGTTGCGGCCGGCACGACACCTCGGCCGGCGCCTGCTCCTGCGAGAGCAACACGGTACGCTTCGGTCACGGCACTAGATATCTCCACGCCTGCCGGGACAATTTCGTTCTCGAAGTCTCCAAACACGGCATGAACAAGCGCGACGTCGTTCCGAATATCAACTTCTTCATGAACGTGCCCATCGAACCCAGCGGCAAGATGACGATCGTCGACGGGATCTCCGCGCCGGGCGACTATGTCGAGCTGAAGGCGGAGATGGACGTGCTGCTGGTCATCTCCAATTGCCCGCAGATCAACAATCCCTGCAACGGTTTTGATCCGACACCGGTCCGGGTGCTGGTCTGGGATAGCGAGGCCTGACATGTTCAAGAAGGTTCTGATCGCAAACCGGGGTGAAATCGCCGTCCGGATCATCAAGACATTGCAGCGTATGGGCATCGCCTCCGTCGCCGTCTATTCCGATGCCGACCGCTTTTCCAAGGCGGTGCTGATGGCGGACGAGGCGGTAAGGCTTGGCCCGGCGCCCGCCTCCGAAAGCTATCTCGACGTCGATGCCGTCATCGCCGCCTGCAAGGCGACCGGCGCCGAAGCCGTGCATCCGGGCTATGGCTTCCTCTCGGAGAATATCGGCTTTGCGGAGCGGCTGGCGAAAGAGGGTATCGCCTTCATCGGCCCTACGCCCGGCAACATCGCCGCTTTCGGGCTGAAGCACACGGCCCGCGAACTGGCACGCGAAAGCGGCGTGCCGCTGCTGCCCGGCAGCGGACTACTGGAGACGAGCGACGCAGCACTCACCGCCGCTGCCGACATCGGCTATCCGGTGATGCTGAAATCGACGGCCGGCGGCGGCGGCATCGGCATGCAGCTCTGTGATGATCCCGAAAGCCTGAAAGCAGTCTTCGACAGCGTGCAGCGCACCGCGCGCGCAAGCTTCGGCGACGCGCGCGTCTATCTCGAACGCTTCGTCGCCAAGGCCCGCCATGTCGAAGTGCAGATCTTCGGCGACGGCCATGGCCGGGTGATCGCGCTTGGCGAACGCGACTGCTCGTTGCAGCGCCGGAACCAGAAGGTGATCGAGGAGACGCCGGCGCCGGGATTGTCGGACGCGGTCCGGGCCAGCCTGCATACCGCTGCCATCGCACTCGGTATCTCTGCTCACTACCAGTCGGCGGGAACGGTCGAATTCATCTACGATCCGGCACGCGAGGAATTCTACTTCCTCGAGGTCAATACCCGCCTGCAGGTCGAGCATCCGGTCACCGAAGCCGTCTTCGGCATCGATCTGGTCGAATGGATGATCCGCCAGGCCGCCGGCGAAGACGTGCTCACCGGCAAGGAGGCTCTCATTCCCAAGGGTGCCGCCATCGAGGCGCGCATCTATGCCGAAATGCCGCATGCAGGCTTCAGGCCGAGTGCTGGACTGCTGACCGAGGTCGTCTTTCCGGAAAACGTGCGTGTCGACGGCTGGATCGAGACGGGCACGGAGGTGAGCCCCTATTACGACCCGATGCTCGCCAAGCTGATCGTCAAGGCCGAGGATCGCGCTGGCGCGATCAAGGCGCTCGGCAAAGCGCTCGAAGACAGCGCAATTTCCGGGATCGAGACCAATCTTGATTATCTGAAAGCAATTGCGGCTTCCGATCTGCTGTCGAGCGGCAATGTGGCGACGACAGCGCTCAAGGATTTCACCTTCGTGCCCGATGTCGTCGAGGTGATCGCGCCGGGCGCCCAATCGAGCCTGCAGGAACTGCCGGGACGGCTGGGCCTCTGGCATGTCGGGGTGCCGCCAAGCGGGCCGATGGACGAGCGATCCTTCCGCCATGCCAACCGGCTGGTCGGGAACGCCGACGAGACGGCGGCGCTAGAGCTTACCGTCTCCGGCCCGATGCTGAAATTCTTCTCGGATGTGACGGTCGCCCTTGCCGGCGCGCAAATGCCGATGACGCTCGACAGCACGCCAGTTCCACACGACACGGCAATCCTCGTCAAGGCGGGCCAGACGCTTGCAATCGCGGCGATCGCCGGTGCCGGCCAGCGCGCCTATCTCGCCGTCGCCGGCGGATTTTCTGCACCGGAGGTGCTTGGCTCGCGCGCAACCTTCGGCCTGGGGCAATTCGGAGGCCATGCGACGGGAACGCTGCGCGCCGGACATGTGCTACGGCTTGCCCGCGCTCCGCAGCCGGCATCGAAGCCGGCTCATGAACCGGCCCTGCTCACGCGCAGTTGGGAGGTTGGTGTGCTCTATGGTCCGCACGGTGCTCCTGATTTCTTCCTGGAGAAAGATATCGAAACGCTGTTTGCGACCGAGTACGAGGTCCATTTCAACAGTGCCCGCACCGGCATACGCCTGATCGGCCCCGCGCCGAAATGGGCGCGCACCGATGGCGGCGAGGCGGGGCTTCATCCTTCCAACCTGCATGACAATGCCTATGCGGTCGGCGCAATCGACTTTACCGGCGACATGCCGATCATCCTCGGTCCCGACGGCCCGAGCCTCGGTGGCTTCGTCTGCCCGGCGGTGATTGCTCGCGACGAGCAATGGAAGATGGGCCAGTTCAAACCGGGCGACAAGATCCGCTTCCATGCGATGAAACGCGCCGAAGACCCAATCGCCGGGCCAGTGGTCAAGCGCATCGGCGTTGACGCCGGTGCCGCGATTATCGGAAGCAGCGATGCGGGACCTGTCCCCGTGGTCTATCGCCGCCAGGGCGACGACAATCTGCTGGTCGAATACGGGCCCATGCAGCTCGACATCGCGCTTCGCCTGCGCGTGCATCTCCTGATGCAGGCGGTCAAGGATGCGAAGCTTCCGGGGCTTGTCGATCTCACGCCCGGCATACGGTCGCTGCAGATCCATTATGACGGAACCGGCCTTACCCGCACGCGTCTTCTTGGCCTGCTCGCCGAGATCGAAGCTTCCCTGCCGCCGGCCCAAGCGGTGAAGGTCCCTAGCCGGATCGTACATCTACCGCTCTCCTGGAACGATCCCGATGCCGAGCTTGCGATGCGCAAATATCAGGAGCTCGTTCGCCCCAATGCGCCCTGGTGCCCGTCGAATATCGAGTTCATCCGCCGCATCAACGGCCTAGCCGACGAACAGGCGGTGCGCGACGTCGTCTTCGACGCCAGCTATCTCGTCCTCGGGCTCGGCGACGTCTATCTCGGCGCGCCGGTCGCCACACCGATGGATCCCCGGCATCGGCTGGTGACGACGAAGTACAATCCGGCCCGGACATGGACGCCGGAAAACGCCGTCGGCATCGGCGGCGCCTATATGTGCATCTACGGCATGGAAGGCCCCGGCGGCTATCAGCTCTTCGGCCGGACGATCCAGGTCTGGAACACCTGGCGCCAGACACCGGTCTTTTCCAAGGAAAAGCCATGGTTGCTCGACTTCTTCGACCAGATCCGCTTCTTCCCCGTCAGCCACGAGGAACTGACCGAGGCGCGCGCCGCCTTCCCGCATGGCGGCTATCCGATCCGAATCGAGGAGAGTGAATTCTCCTATGCGGCCTACGAGGCGGACCTTGCCGCTAACGCGGAAGCGATCGGCGCCTTCAAGTCGAGGCAGCAATTGGCTTTCGAAGCCGAACGCCAGCGCTGGAAGGATCTCGGCCTCGACAGTTTCGTCGTCGACGAGGGTACCGGTCCCGGGCTTGGGGGCGATATCCCCGAAGGCTGCTTCGGCGTCGAAAGCGCCGTGCCTGGCAACGTCTGGAAGATCCTCGTCGAAGAGGGCCAGCCGGTCGCGGCCGGCGAGACGCTCGCCATCATCGAATCCATGAAGATGGAAATCAATGTGACCGCCCATGCCGCCGGCCGCGTCCGCGATCTGCGTGCAGGCCCCGGCCGCAACGTCAAAGCCGGCGATGTCCTCGTCGTGCTGGAGGAAATCTGATGCTCCCTGCCATTCTCGATCTCACTTCGCTGCAATCCGCCTATGCATCCGGATTATCGCCCCTCGATCTCGTCGAGGAGGTGATTATCCGCCGCAAGGCGTCCGATGATCCGGCGATCTTCATTACGCCAACCCCGGACGATGATTTGCGCGCCGCCGCCAAGGAGCTAATTGTCCGGGCGCCCAATCCCAACAGCCTGCCGCTTTGGGGCATCCCCTTCGCGGTCAAGGACAATATCGATGTGGCGGGTCTGCCGACCACGGCCGCCTGCCCGGCCTTTGCCTATCACCCCGACAAGGACGCAACGGTGGTGGCCCGGCTGAGGGCCGCCGGCGCGCTGGTGATTGGCAAGACCAATCTCGACCAGTTCGCCACCGGCCTCAACGGCACACGCTCGCCGCATGGGGCGCCGCGCTCGGTCTTCGACAAGGATTATGTGTCGGGCGGCTCCAGCTCCGGCTCGGCGGTTGCCACAGCCTCGGGCCTGGCGAGCTTCGCGCTCGGCACCGACACGGCCGGTTCCGGCCGCGTGCCGGCGGCCTTCAACAATCTCGTCGGCATCAAGCCGACACCGGGACTGGTGCCGAATGTCGGCGTCGTGCCGGCGTGCCGCAGCGTCGACGTCGTCACCATTTTTGTAGCGACCGTCGGCGACGGGGTCGCGATCCGCAAGGTGATGGAAGGCTATGACGCCGCCGATCCGTTCTCACGCAAGGCGGCTCCCGCCCGCCTGCCCGCCTCGGGCCTGCGGATCGGCGTGCTCGACGGGGCCGAGCGGGAGTTCTTCGGCAACGAGCACGTCGAGGCTCTCTATGATGCCGCGATCAAAAGGGCGCGCTCCCTTGGCGCCACCATCGTTCCCTTCGACTATGCACCGTTCCGGCAGGCGGCCGAATTGCTCTACAACGGCCCCTGGGTCGCCGAACGACTGGCGGCGGTGAAGGATTTTCTCGCCACCAATGCCGGTGATTTCGATCCCACAGTACGCACCATCATCGAGGGCGCGAAAGCCTATGACGCGGTCGACGCCTTCGAGGGCAGATACAAGCTCGAAGCGTTGCGCCAGAAGACCGCGCAAGAATGGGAGAAGGCGGATATCCTGATGCTGCCGACCTCGCCGACCACCTATACGGTCGAAGAGATGACCGCCGATCCGATCGTGAAAAACGGCCATTTCGGCCGATACACCAACTTCGTCAACCTGCTCGATTGCGCGGCAATCGCCATCCCGGCCGGCTTCGACGCGGACGGCCACCTGCCGGCCGGCGTGACGCTGATCGGCCCGGCCTTTACCGATGATGCCCTCGCCCCCTTCGCCGACGCCATGCATCGGGTGCTCAATGCCGGAATGGGCAAGGACCGCGCGGCCGTGATCCCCGAGGCAAGCCGCGTGCCGCGTGCCGAGGACGGCTCGGTGCCGATCGTCGTCGTCGGGGCGCATCTGAGCGGCATGCCACTCAACCACGAGCTCACCTCTTCGGGCGGATACCAGCTGAAGACCTGCCGAACGGCGGGTGACTACCGCCTCTTCGCATTGCCGGGAACCGTCCCGCCCAAGCCGGGATTGCTGCGCGAGCCGGGCTTTTCCGGCAAGGGCGTGGAGGTCGAGGTCTGGGCGGTATCACCCGAAGCCTTCGGCCGCTTCGTCCAGAAAATCCCCGCGCCGCTCGGCATCGGCAAGGTTTCTCTGGATGACGGCACTGCGGTGTCGGGCTTTCTCTGCGAGGCCCATGCGCTCGCGGATGCGCTGGATATTACGGACTTCGGCGGCTGGCGGCACTATGTCCGCGCCAAAGCCGAGACAACCTCCTGAGAAAGGATCTGCGGGATGAAAGCATTCCTGGTGAAGACATTGCATGTCATTCTTGATGGGGTGATCGCCCGAACGCTCGTCATCGGGACGCCTCGTTCGCGAGATAGCAGTTCCCCACCCTCATCCGACGACTAGATTGCACCATCCGCCGGCGGAAATTTCCGCCGTCTTGCCCACACTCTCGGAGATATGCGAATTATTCAAGATGAGTTGTCCTGAATGTGGCCAAGAACTGACCGTCTGTGTCCAAGGCATGAGCCTTAATGTTACCTGCAACAATTGCGGATGGACTGTTGCGACGACCAATAGAGATCATGCCAGGTTTGACGAGGCAGCCTATATGGTGCGGCTGGATCGGGCCGATCGACTGCGCTCAAAGACGATCCTGGATGTTTCGATGGTTCTTGGAATTGGCGTCATTCAGGCTCGCCTGGTCGTCGATCAAGATTTGCCGATGGCCCAGGCTGTGACGGCAACATCTGCGATGCGATTACGCGACGCGTTCGTTAAGCGTGGTCTCCAGGTCGTCGTTGAACCGCCACTTCCCTGGAACCCGGACGGCACAGGCGCATAGCGCCGCAGCGACAGCCCCCACTTCGGACCGTTTTCAGACAGCTTGATTTCGACAGGGTCGCCGCTTCTTTGGAACATGTGCTTCCATGGAGACCATGCATAGCGGGAGACCCCGCCGAGAAACAAACTTTATGGCGCGTCGCAAATCGGTATTGGCCGCGGTGGCGGCGCCGGATGATCTATTTTGTACTGAGCAATGATCGGCTCCAGGGTTTCTTTCGACCAGAACTTCGGAGCGCCGATTTCCTTCAGGCAGGAATCATTCCAATACAGGCCGGCCTTCGATGGCGAACGGCCGCTCGCCACGGCTTTGGCGACGGCGTTTATGTCGGCTGACTCAGGATAGATGTAGAGCGTCGTCGGATTGCCCTTCACCATGGAGAGGATCTGGCTAGCGTCCGATGCCGTCCAGCTGGTGCAGCCGTCGCTGCGGCCGCCGGCATATTCCACCAGCTTTCCAAGCGGAACATATCCATCCCGGTTTGCGTAGGGGCTCTGCGGATTTTTCTTCAGGCAGACGCCCGCCACCACCGCGGCCGCATGCCCGCCGATGGCGCGCTGTCGCGCATTTGCCGTTTCGCCCTCACCATCAAATTGGATGAAGGAGCGAAGCAAGGCCGCGTCTTTCGCTCCCGAGACGCGGTAGTAGCCCTTGAACGTCGTCTTCGTCTCGTCCGTCATATAGGCGCCGCCGGCCGTCAGGTTCGAATCCATGGCATTGCCGAAGTTCCGGGCACACTCTCTGCCGTTGCCGAAATCAACAACGCCCTTCAAATCGCGGCCGCTGCCGTGCCCGGACGAAATGACGCGAAACGTCTGGGTGGCTTCGCAGACGGTGTAAAAGCGGCCACCCGATTTGCCATCGCCCAGATCGTTCGGGCGCGTGGCGTCCATCGCGAAGTAGCAAGGATTACTGACTTTGCCTTCACTCACTTTGCGCCTGTAAAGCGCGCGCGCCCTCTGCAAGACCGGAGACGCTATTTGGCCGTCGCCTTCGCCGACATGAGGCGTCAGCCACAGCGGGATGTCCGCTTGTCGACCAGCCGCAAATAATTGCGGCGATGCCGAGAGGATGACGGCGACGGTGCAAAGGCTGAGAGTCCTTTTGACACTCAAGAGATTATATCTCGACCGCACGGAATCAGATCTCCTGTTGAGACGTTTTTGCACTTCTACATCCAGCTTTGGGCCGAAGCCAATGGCGGCAATAAGTCTCGCAGGCAAGCCAAGGCATATTTGAACCACTCTGGCGGCAGATGGCCGCCAGCGAGCCAGAAGACTCGATTAACGTCAGACAATAATGCACGTATGAGGGGATGCTAGGAACCATAGGGGAATCGGGACCGGCAGGCGTCGAATTTCGGAATATCTGTTTTCGCCCGTCGCTGAAATCTCACCGAAATCATGCGCGGGCACTAAGCATACCAAGAGAAAAAGGGGCAAAATGAGAAAGCTTATGATTTTTGCCGCCATCACCATGGCGGCTCTTTCCGTGTCGGTAAACGCCGCACCGCTCGCAAGCAAGGGCGGGTACGAATATGATAGAAATCGACTGAGCGATCCCGCGGCTCTCAACTGGAATATCGATCAATGCAGCCACGGTGCCATTACACCGGAAGCACAAGAGAAGCTTGCGAAGCTCATGGACGTTTCGCAGGCCAATGTCCGTTACGAGTTTTGCCGCCGAATCCTCACCGCTTACGCCAAGGGCGCCATCCCCTACGACGACTACCTTCAGTTTGCCGCAAGCCGTGTTATGGCTCCAAGCATTGCGAGGGCTTTGAGAATTGCAGGTTCTGGCCCACGCAAGCCGCAGGGCGATAGACAGGGTGAGATCGTTCTTCCGCTTTTGGCGAAAATGGACTCGGGCGAGACGTTCAAAGGCTCCACGATAGCGTCGCGCGGTAACGGCCGCTTCTCTGTCACGTCGTCGCGGCGGTCGGTAAAATGTTCCGGCGCCTACGACCTGAAGGATCGGCGCCCGACAGTTACTCTTCCGGTCAAATGCTCGGACGGACGCACCGGGCAGGCCGTGGTCACGAGAGCGCCGGACCTCATGTCAGCGTCGGGGAAGGTGAAGCTATCCGATGGGAGCACCGGTCGGCTGACCGTTGGCACCATTCGGAAACAGCCGTGACGGGCAGGAAAAGCGCCTCCACGGCGTCCTGTCGGCCCATTAAGATGAGATTCCGGCACTGAACGAACTGCGGGCTGTCGTTGCGAGGTCCGATCAACGGCTATCTGGACTATGTGCGGGTAGCCTTCCCTCGTTGAGCGCGGGCGGCATTCATCTTTAAAGATCAGTCAGTCGATCACACGATAATGGGTCAATCGGCGCAATTACATGCTTGGACGGCGGGGAGGCTCTCCTACTGACTGGGTCGCCTGTCAGGCGACGGCGAGATGGCGGCGTCGCTGAGACGTGGTGCCGATCGTTTCGGCGAGACGAACTTCGTCGATCGCCCCTTCCCACCTGGCAATCACGATCGTCGCCAGGCAATTGCCGATCAGGTTCACGAAGGTGAGCCCCTCGGCGAGGATGCGGTGGATGCCCAGGATAAGCGCTATGCTTGCGACAGGGATGATGCCCGTGGTGTTCAGCGTCGCCGCCAGCACGACGAATGCGGCACCCGCCACGCCGGCCGCACCCTTGGACGTCAGCAACAACACCGCGATCAGACCAAGCTCGTGCCAAAGGGTCAGATGCGTGTTCGTTGCCTGGGCCAGAAACACCACCACCGTCGTCAGGTAAAGGCAGGTGCCGTCGAGATTGAAAGAATAGCCGGCGGGCACGACGAAGCCGACGACGCTCTCCTCGCAACCCACGTCCCGCATCTTCTGTATGACGCGTGGCAGCACCGTCTCGGTGGAGGTCGTAGCGGCGACGATCACGATCTCCTCGCGCATATAGACCAGCAGCTTCCAGAGGCTGACGCCGACCCAGCGCGCGACCAACCCAAGCACGACCACGGTGAAAAGCGCACAGACGATAAAGAACTCGATAATCAATTCGCCGAGTGCCAGCAACGATCCCGATCCGAACCTGCCGACCGTGAAGGCGATTGCACCGAAGGCGCCGATCGGCGCGAAATACATGATATAGCCAACGATCTTGAAGAAGGCGCTCGACAGGCTTTCGATCAATGCGAAGGCCGGTTTTCCACGCTCGCCGATCGCGGCCAGCGCGATACCAAACAGCACCGACACGAATAGAACCTGGAGTACCTCTCCGTCGGTGAAGGCGGAGGCGTAGGTTTTCGGGATGATGTGAAGCAGATAGCCGGAGACGCTCTGCTCATGGGCCGTCGCAATATAGCTGGCGATCGCCTTGGTATCGAGCATCGCCGGATCGATGTTCATATCCGCGCCTGGCCGCCACAGATCGGCCGCCACAAGTGCGAAAATAAGCGCAAAAATGGTGATCGCCTCGAAGTAGATGATTGATTTCAACGCGAGCCGGCCAACGCGCTTCATGTCCGTCATGCTGGCAATGCCATGCACCACCGTGCAGAAGATCACCGGTCCGATCATGATGCGGATGAGCGAGATGAAGGCATCGCCGAACGGCTTCATCGAGGCCCCGAATTCCGGCCAGAAATGGCCGACAATGACGCCCGCCGCCGTGCCGATCAGCACCTGGAACCAGAGCTGGCCTGCAATTCCGAAACGCGTCGACTTCCGCGTCTTCACGTCATCCTGCTTCGCGCTTGCGAGACCGTCCATCATCTCTCCTCACCCATTTCAAGTTTCCTCAATCGAAGACACCGGAGATCGAACAGCCTGCTGTTCAACTCTTCCTCGGCCCCGTCGCCTCACCCCCGAGCGGATATTCGTAAAATTCTCGTCCTCGCCGAAGAACCCTCCAGTGAGCAATCCTCCTATAGCTGCCTGTCATTGCCCCTCGACGCCACACGGAATCTTGCCCTACCTATAAGCTGATGCTATAGATGCTCACATGGTCTCCACCTTCGATTTGAGTTTGCGCCACCTCGACGCGGCACTGGCGGTGCTGCGCCAAGGGAGCATCAACGGTGCCTCCGCCGCCGTGAACCTCTCCCAACCGGCATTGACGCAAGCGCTGGCCAAGCTCGAAGCGCTGCTCGGTCATAGGCTCTTTGATCGCCAACCGAGCGGTGCGACACCCACGCAGGCGGGCCATCTCTTCCTTGCTCGCGTCGAACGGGGGCTGGAGCGCATTATCGATAGCGGCCGCAGGCTGCGCCGCTCAGCGCGACTGAAGCCGATCGCCTATCTGGAACGCCTGGTGTCCATGGGACAGCTTCATGCGTTGGCTACAGTCGAGAAGGCGGGCAGCTATTCCCTGGCCGCGCGTGAGATCGGCCTCTCCCAGCCATCCGTGCATCGGGCGGTAAAGGAACTGGAGGCGATCCTCGGCCTGCCGTTGCTTTCCCGGGCGGGGCGGTCCATGCGGCCAACTCCGGCAGGCATGCGGCTGGTTTCGGCGATCAGGCTGATGGCAGCGGAGCTTCAGGCCGGCTTCGACGAGTTGGCCGCGCTGGAACAGGCCGGCGCCGGTACCATCAGGATCGGCGCCCTGCCCCTCCCGCGGGCCGGATTGCTGCCGGAGGCACTCGCCGGGTTTACGCGCAACCATCCCTATACCGCCATCACGATCATCGAAGGCCCCTATTCCGATCTGCTGGCAGCGCTGCGCGGTGGAGAAATCGACATGGTGGTCGGCGCGCTCCGCGATCCCACACCGACGCGCGACATCCTCCAGCGGCCGCTGTTTGAGGACGACCTGTTTATCGTCGCGCGATCTCACCACCCGCTTGCCGGATCCAATGATCCGAATCCAGCAGATCTGGCGAGTTATCCCTGGGTGATCGGCGCGCAGGGGTCGCCCATGCGCGCACGGTGGGAGGCGCTGTTCGTCGAATCGGAACTGCCGGCAAGGCGGATCGAATGCAGCTCTATCCTGATGGCGCGCTGGCTCCTGCTGGATGGCGACTGGATCGCCTTGATGTCCACCGACCAGTTTCGGATCGAACAGGCATCGGGGTTGCTCGCACCGATCGGAGGTCCCGTTCCGGGCTCCCGCCGCCAGATCGGCGTGACCATTCGCGCCGACTGGCTGCCGACGGCCGCACAGGCCGACCTGCTGGCCGAATTGACGGCCGCCGGCGCAAAGCGATCTTCAGGAATTTGAATAGCCCTTGACCGCTTTCGATACGCCCATGCACTGACATTATGGGTAGAAACGGCGCGGGAGAAACGACGATGATAGCTCTGATCGGATTTGGGGAAGCCGCAAAAACCATTGCGAACCGCACCTCTTTTCCAAGGCTTCGACGCCATTCTCCACGCAACAGGAACATCCAGCGCATGATCATCGATCTCGACGCACAGTTTAAGGTAAGCAGCCTATGAGTGCCTTCACGATGGACGCCGATTGGCTCAGCTTTGATCCCTCACCTTCGAAGCCGGTCTTCCAACTACCGGCCGGTGCGGTCGACGCACATTGCCATGTCTTCGGGCCTGGCGATGTCTTCCCCTATGCGTCAGAGCGCAAATACACACCCTGCGATGCCGGCAAGGACAAGCTGTTTGCGCTCAGGGATTTCCTCGGCTTCGAACGCAATGTGATCGTGCAAGCGACCTGCCACGGCGCCGACAACCGCGCGCTGGTCGACGCGCTTCGCGCCGCCGATGGACGCGCCCGCGGCGTCGCAACGGTTCGCCCCGACGTGACCGAGGAAACGCTCGCGGAGATGGATGCGGCCGGCGTGCGTGGCGTGCGCTTCAATTTCGTTCGCCGGCTCGTGGATCCGAAGCCGGATGCTTACTATCGCGGCATCATCGAGCGCATCGCACCACTCGGCTGGCATATCGTTATCTACTTCGAGGCGGCTGACCTTGAGGAGCGGTGGGATTTCTTCACCAGCCTGCCCACCACGGTCGTCGTCGATCACATGGGCCGGCCCGACGTGACAAAGCCCGTCGATGGCCCCGAATTCGGTCGTTTCGTGGCTCTGATGGAGCGCGACAACATCTGGTCCAAGGTCAGTTGCCCCGAGCGTCTCTCCAAGAGCGGTCCGCCGGCCTATGACGATGTCGTCCCTTTCGCGCGTGCTCTGGTCGAGCGCTTCCCCGACCGCGTGCTATGGGGCACCGACTGGCCGCACCCCAATATGAAGAACCACATGCCCGATGACGGGACATTGGTGGACTTCATCCCCCGCATCGCGCCGACCGAAACGCTGCAGCACAAGTTACTTGTCGATAACCCGATGCGGCTCTACTGGCAGCGTTAGGGTCCGGCTTTCCTTCCGGGTGAACAACGATCCAAGGAGCGGCGGTTCAAATCCGTTCTCTATCTATAACGCTTGGTCTGCCATTCACGATCCAATCGCCAACGTGTTCTATTTTATGAATCGGCATGCGGCTCAATATTGATAGGCCCGATAAAAAGGTGCTTTGCTTAGGGTCATTACGCAATGCTTATTCACGGTCCTGATTGTCCGCCATCGAATTATATCGATACGCGCGCTGCGCGGCCGTTGGCGTGAATTTTCGGTGATGTGCCTCCAAATGAGGAAGAAGGGCGTCGATCGCATTCCATGCCTGCGTCTCTGACTGCGTTTCCGGGTCTTTCAATATATCCGCAATTTCGAGCAGCACGGCCTCACGGTCGATCGTGGTCACTTTGCCGTTGTCAACGACCAAACACCCGCCGATAAACACCTGGTGGACGGCATGTCGCCCCCCGCGATGCAGAACGGCATCCGCCGGAGATGTTCTCATGTTGAGATGCGGACGGCCGATTTTTCGCTGATCCATCAACACGATATCAGCTTGCAGACCGGGTTCCAGCCGGCCCGTAAAGCCGCCGAAGCCGACGGATTTGGCACCATGTTCCGTGGCCATCTGCAGCACGGCGCCGGCATCGGGCCGGTCGTTCCACAGTCCGGTTTCGCGGTGCAGCGCCCAGACAAGTTTCATCTCAAGCGTCATATCGCGGTCATCGGCGATGTTCGACTGGTCAATGCCGAGAGCCACCGGAATGCCGCGACGCCGCATCTCGTTGACGGGAGCAATACCGCTGCCAAGCCGGAGCCCCGAAGACGCATTGTGACATATGATACAGCCGCAGTCGGCGACTATGTCGAGATCGGCGCGGCTCATCCAATTGCCATGGCCAAGCGTCACATTGGGGCCGAGGCATTCGAGTGCCTTTAGATGCTGCACTGCGCTGTGGCCGAACTTATTATAGGCAAAACTTGATTGCCGCTCGGTTTCCAGAAGGTGCATATGCACCTGTGCTTCAGAGGAGCGTGCCGTTTCGAAGATGGTCTGGAGACATTCATCGCTGCACCAGTGAAGGTTCGCCGGCGCGAGATTGATGCGGACATGATCGGGCTGTTCCGCCGACCAGCGCTCGCTGAGCGCTCTGTAAAACGCCATGAGTTCTGAGACTGGCACTGCGGCGGCATTAAGTTTTGGAGCAATCCACGCACGCACGGCTTCGGGAAGGGTGGCAAGGACGTTTGCATCATCATCATACGTCAGAATATTGCGGTCACGGATCATGAAAGAGAAGCCGGCCCGCATGCCGATCTCGGCATAGGCTTTTAGCGTCGCATCAGCCGTGGCCATCCAGCCATCCGGGGCGCCGGCAAACCCGCTGTTGATATGCTGTACCATGGTGGTGCCGCTTTCCAGCATCTCGATCGCCGAATAGAGCGTGTCGAGCCGGACATCAATGTGGCGCATCGCCCGGAATTGCGGCAGCCATAATTCCAGCGGCGCGAAGGGCACGCCCTGCATCAAGGGAGTTATCCCGAAATGGTGGTGGCTGTTGACCAGTCCCGGCATGGCAATCATGTCGCGGGAGCCAAACCGGGGAAGATGGTCGTTGCCATAAGCGACCGCCGGCATTGGTCCGATCTGGGCGATCATGCCGCCATCAACACGGATGCCAACGTCATGGCGCATCGCCATGGTGCCGTCGGGCGCAAGGCCGCAAAGCACCGTACCGGCTTCAATAATGCAATCGGCGGTTCTCGACGTCGCTGCCATCATTTCATGTAGTCTCCGATAAGGCCGAGGCGGCGAGCAACGACAACGCGATAGAGCGGGTCGCCATAGACCTTCATTTCTTCGCTTGCAGAGAACGCAAGGCTGATATCGTGCTCATCGTAACTCTGCGCGGCAATCGCGTGTATCTCGGGCCAACCGGGGGCCGGTATGTTGCGCCAGCGATCAACCACGACTTTGTCCGGCATCTCGGGAAAGCCAAGTTCGCCCATCAGTGCTGCAATGCCCTGCCAGAACACCCGCAACATCCGATAGAGCGTTTCCTCATCGCAATGAGGCGCAAGCAGACGGATCCAGTGCAGTCCGGTGATGACATGCAAGGCTGCAAAATGCTGGGTTGCGGCAAACAATGAAAGGGCGGTGGACGCCATCTGCTCCATGGTCTCTGGCCCAATCGCCAGCCAATCGACCACGGGTGCGAATGCCGTCACGTTGCCGGCGTCCCGCATATTTTGCCACAGCAGGTCATGCAGCTTCATGCCATGCAATGGCGCGATCTTTGCGGTCATCGCAAGCACTTCGGCTGGGTCGCGCGTTATGGGCGGCGTTCCCTTTGCTGATGGAAGCGGCAGATAGGTGGCAGCCCAATAGGCAAGCGCGATTGCGACATCAGCCTCATTGCCGCGAAGAACACCATAGGCCGTTCGCATCAGCGCGTGAAACGCGCTGGCGGCAATACCAGCCGCAAGATCGGGGAGATAGAGCTGCAACGCACCATGGATCCCCAACCTCGTCAGCTCGCCCGCGAAGAATATGCGCAGATCGGGTTCGCGCTCGCGCCTTCCGATTGCCGCCTTCCAACTATTGCTATCAAGGGGCGCGATTGGCTGAGCGAAGGGTGCGAGCTGCTTTGCATCTCTGTAGTAATCAAAGAAGCGCCGAAGTTGAGCAGGCGCGCCACCGATACGGTCGAGCGCCACGAGAACCATTGGGGCATGATTGGCGAATGTGTGCGAAAATTCCGAGCCCCACTCCGGCATGCCGGCCAGAATTGCTTCAAGGCCCTCGGCGGTTTCTTCATTGGAGATCGCTGGCATATTGAGCCTTTCTAAGAGTGGCGGCAAAGCGGCCTCTTGTTTGCGTGTTGGGAGACCGTTCGCTTAATTAGGTCACGCCGGCGCTTGCCAGGCATCCTGATGTACTGCCCCGGCTTCCGCCTGGCCTATCTCATTGCCGAAAAGCGGGTTTCAGAGGTGAGCTGGCCTATGTCAAAACCGCGAACTGCTTCGATGAGACGGAGCAATGCAGCCGCGGCGCGGTTAAGGACGATCGCACCCTTGTCGGCATCAGCATTGGCGGCATTACCGCAAACGCCGGCTGGATGAAGGTCCTGCGCTTGCCAGCCGAAGCCTACTGCGCCCTCCGCCGTCAGCAGGCTGCCGGACTGTTCGATGCCGACCGTCAGCGGCACAAAGTCTTCGGCCTTGTCCATGACGACCAGCTCTGGCGCAATGGCAAGCATCATGCTGGTTTCGATATCCCCGCCATGAATGCCATGAAGAATTTCCGCCGAAGAAAACAGGTCGTCGACCGGCGCAATCCGGAACCAGGAGCAGGCAACCGCAAGCATATCGAGCTCTATGCGGATATCACGGCAGGTCATGTCCATGAGCGAGATCTGCCCGCCATGCGAATTGAAAAGAATGAGCTTTCGGGCGCCCGCGCGCTTCACGCTTCTGGCGATGTCGAGCCAGACGAGGCGCAGTGTTTGCCCGGAGATGGTGAGCGTGCCCGGATAGGCCAGATGCTCATCCGATTTGCCAACGCTGAGTGCTGGCAGGATCAAGACGTCGGCATTAGCGTCAAGCAAGAGTGTCATTCGCTCAAGGATGCCGGCGTTGATCGCCGCGTCCACCTTAACAGGAAGATGGGGGCCATGCTGCTCGACGGCCGCGATCGGCAATATGACGACGGTCTCGCTCAGATCACGCGAAGCAAAATCGGCGGTCGAGTGATCGGTCCAATGAAAAGAGATGGTCATAACGTAGCCTCACACGCGATTGTCAGATTGATCCGCGCTTGCTGGACGCGAGTTTGCCGTGGCAACACGATCTTCGAAATCATCGGAGACCGGCAGATCGGGCGAGGCATAGGCCGCCAATGCCGGCAGGATTGTTTCTTCCTGATCGAGAAGAAGCCGACGCAAGACACCGCGCACAAGGCGGGGAACGCCGTGCTTATGTCCGCTGATCGAGGTCGAGTGCGGGCCGTGGCTGATAAAACTGCTGCTGTTGAAGGCAAATACGCGGCTGAGCCATGTGTCGGCATCATCTTTTGGGACAAAGCCATAGAACGCATCGAGATAGGGAAGCTGCGCGAGGCGAGCGTCTTTGTCAGTATCCTGCGGTGTGTAGCGCTCCCCCCAAAGCGCAACCTTGTCGTGGATGCTTGTCAGTTCGGGTCGGGCGGCAAGGTCGATCTGCATGCCGGTCGCAAGCAGGAGATGGTCGAACTCCAAAATACCGTCTGGCGTATCGACACGGATTGCGTCCGCTTGCTCGGAAACCGCGAGCCATGGTGTGGCGGGGCGCAGCCGAAACCCGGGAAGGCTCATGGCGGTTTCGAAACTCCGCACCGGCGGCGGCTGGTCGGCGCTGCGGAAGAAGCGAGAAATATTCCAGCGCGTGCTGTCGGAGAGATCCGGATAATGCGTCATCATCCCCGGTGTCTCAATCGCGCGATGCGGGTTCGTGCGCGGCAGCTTCGCACGCCGAAAGCAGAGATCGACGGAGGCGGCACCCGCTTCAAGAGCCTTGATCGCGTTGTCGAATGCCGACGCGCCATGCCCAAGCATGCCAATGCGCAAGCCCCTCAAAGCTTCAAAATCAATGGGACCATTTGTGTGATTGAACCTGTCTGGCGACAGCCCGTCAGAGACGAAACCTGGAACCCGCCATGCACCCGCACCATCATATCCGGTGGCCAGGACCACGGCACGCGCCAGAGACTTTTCCACCACTCCGCGGACCTTGGTCGTGACGGCGATGACATCGCCCTCAGGGGCCACGTCGACAACCTCGCAATGATTCGTAATCGCGACTTCGAAGACTTCGGCATACCAATCCAGATAGGCCTTCCAGTCCTTTCTTGGAATACGTGGAAGCTCTTCCCAGGCGTGACGCCCGTAAACTGTCTCGAACCACCGGCGCACGGACAGATTGACGACATTGAATTCGTTTCCAACCTGCGTTTTCGGGGTGCGCAGTTCCTCCATGCGCGCAAAGGTCAGCCACGGCCCCTCGGCCCCTGGCGCCGCGCTGTCGAGAACGCGCACGTTACTCACCCCATCCCATTTCAGGGCTGCCGCTATCGTGATGCCGGACTGGCCGGCGCCGACGATGATCACATCCGCGATCTCCATTGCGTCGGGCCGTGGCAAATCGGCGATCCATCGTGGGTTCGGATAGCCAAGGGCGGCAAGATCGGCACGGGCGGCCTGCTTCAGGTCGTCAACCGTCATCCGCGGCACATCAGCGGGGGAGAATGTCATGTTTGATCTCGCAAATGAGCCGTACGTCCGCGTAGACGGCGTCGGCGATTAATCTCTGTCAGCGCCACGATCAGGGCTGTCAACAGGAGGACGACCACCTGCATCGCATTGAGGTCAGGCTTGAGTTCCCGCCGAAACTCCGATGCGACAATAAGGGAAAGCGGCTGTGTGCGGCCGGCCAAAAACATGGAGATTGTCAAATCCGCCAGCGACAGAATGACCCCGATGGAATAGGCGGCGCTGAGCGCGACGTTGAGCTGCGGAAGCAGAACACGCCGGAAACTCTGCCACGGCGTAGCACCCAGATCCCGGGCCGCCTCCTCCAGCCGTGGATCGAGCCGAATTAACACGGCGGCGATGATTGTTGTGGTGAAGGGGATGGCAACAATCGTTTGTGCCAGAATGAGGGCTGTCGCTCCGCGTCCCAGCCCCACCCAGCTCATGAGCATTGCCTGCGCGATGGAAAGGACGGTCTTCGGCACAAGAAAGGGCACGAGGATCAAAACGGCAAATGCGCCCCGGAACCACATTCGCGACGACGTCAGGGCCAAGGCGGCGACAAGGCCGATGAAGGCAGCCAGAAGCCCGACAGGTTGGGCGATCAAAAAGCTGGTTACGAAGCCATCCTGAAACGCCGTGTTGCCAACAAGATCGGCGTACCAGGCAAAGGTGAATCCGCTGAGAGGAAAAGCCATGGTGCTTGACGCGTTAAAGGAAAAAATCCCGAGAACGACAATCGGCAGGTAGAAAAAGCAGGCCGCAAGACCAAGTGTGAAGATCGCAAATCGGGTCATTTCAACCCCCGCCGGAAGACTGCCCTTGCACCGTTGAGCCGAAGAAGGACGGTGGCGAACCCGATGGCAAATGCGAACAGGACGACAAGAAGGCTAAGGGCCAGAGCGGAGGCCAGTGGCCAATCGAAGGCAGTACCGAACAGATTATCGATCATCGCCATCGGCGTCGCGCCCGAGGTTCCGCCAAGAAGACTTGGCGTCATCATATCGCCGGCTGCCAGAGCAAAGACTGTAAAGGCGCCGACGGCCAGTCCAGGGGTGGTCAAAGGCAGGATCACCTTCAAAAACGCATCCAACGGCCGGGCGCCGAGATCCCGGGCGGCCTCTATCAGCCTTTTGTCAATCAACTCGGCTGAGATCCATATCGCCAAAACCATGAATGGCAGATTGTTATAGAGCAGCACGAGATGCGTGGTGAACGGCGAAAATAACAGGAATTTCAAAGGCTCATCGACAAGACCGAACCATTGCAGGACGGCGTTTATCAAGCCTTCGGAGCCAAGAACGACACGCCAGGCATAAATTCGCACGATCTCGCCGGTATAGAGCGGTGTCAGCAGGACGATACTGGCAATCCCCTTCCAAAGGGCAGGCAGGCGTGTCATCGAAATCGCAATCGGATAGCCGACAAAAGTCGCGAGCACCGCCGTCCCCGCACCGGAGACAACTGCCTTGCCGATCAAAAAGACGAAGACCGGATTGGTAAAAATCTGCGACCAACTCTGTCCCGAAAAGGCCGGAACCATCGTGAAGGCGTCGAGATCCACCTCAAAGAAGCTGAACACCAGGAGCAAAGCGAGCGGCAGAACGCAACCTACCAATAAAAGACATGCGACGGGCACGGCAAAATGCGCCCGGTGGAACGCCAGAGCCATCACTCGACCCTCGTGATAAAGGCGCGATCGGGATCCAATGCCAGGCCGACATCGGTTCCTGGGGCAAGCGGAAGATCCGCCATGAACCGCAAGGTGATGCCCTTCACGCCGGCTTCGATGAGATATCTGTCCCCCTTGAACACGACATGTTGGACCGTCGCGCTTATCACGTCCCCGCCTGGGGCAACGCGAAGGTTTTCCGGTCGGATGGCGAGCACCGCCTTGTCCCCACGCGACAATCCCTCCACAGCCGGGCACTGGATGATGCCTATCGCCGTGTCGATCGCAGCCGATCCGGGGATCGCGCCGTTACCGACAACTTCGCCGGGAATGAGTGTCGCAGCGCCGATGAAATCAGCAACGAAGGCGTTGGCGGGACGAGCATAGATCGTCAAAGGGTCGCCTTTTTGAACAATACGCCCCTTGTTCATCACGACGACGATGTCGGAGAGCGCGAAGGCCTCGTCCTGATCGTGGGTCACATAGACGAAGGCGATACCGAGGCGTCGCTGCAGGTCCTTCAGTTCGATCTGAAGATGGCCGCGCATCTTTTTATCCAGCGCCGACAAGGGTTCGTCGAGCAGGAGCAGATGCGGCTCCGCGATGATCGCGCGGGCCACCGCCACGCGTTGCTGTTGTCCGCCCGACAGCTGATGTGGATATCGTTCGCCAAACTCCGCCATATGCACGGCGTCCAGCGCTCTTTTGACGCGCGCAGCCACATCGACATTGCTCTGGCGCCGAAGTGTCAGCGAGAACGCGACGTTTCCAAATACGGTCAGATGCGGAAACAACGCATAGCTCTGGAACACCGTATTGACCGGGCGTCGCTCCGGCGGCACGCCGGAAAGAGGCCTGCCATCCAGCACAATCGATCCAGCGTCCGGCGTCTCGAATCCTGCGATCATCCGCAGGATCGTGGTCTTGCCGCAGCCGGAAGGGCCAAGAAAAGTGGTGAAGGCTTTTTCCGGTATGTCGAGATCGACACCGTCGACTGCGCGGTCCTTTCCATAATATTTGGTCAGGCCGCGGGCCGACAGCAGAAGCCCCGATCTCGCCGGATCGGGCGCAACGTCAGGCGTATTCACCATGATCAGCTTGCCTTAACTTCATTCCATACTTTCAGCCACTCCGAATAGTTGGCTGGCGCGACTGGCCACATGAAGGACTTCATCACATCCATGTCGTCGACGAAGATTGCTTCCTGCTGCTCCTTCGACAGGCTGTCTCGAATAATGGACGATGTGGTCGCATAGTTGCCGATCTTGGCGATCTGGGTCGCAAAGTCCGCGCCGAGCAGATAATCGATGAATTTATAGCCGATCTCGGTCTTTTCGGGAGACAGTGTCGCCGGCATGGCAAAGCAGTCGCACCAGCCCATGATCCCGGCTTTCGGTTTCGCCATCCCCATGCTCAGCTTGTCTTTAAGCGCGTCATAGGGGACCCGCCACGAAAACGCGCAGGAGACCTCGCCCGTTGCAAACAGGTTGGTGAGATCGCCGATCGTCTGCCAATAGGTACGCAGCAACGGCTTTTGCGCGATCAGCAGCTTCTTGGCTTCCGCCAGTTCCTTGGTCTCCATGAGGAACACCTTGTCGCGCGGTATGCCGGCGACAAGACCTGCTATGCCGATGGATTCCAGCGCATAGTCGCGCATGGCAAGCTGGCCCTTGTATTTCTCGTTAAACAGCGTCGTGTAGTCGGGCTCGCTCTCGAACCTGTCCTTGCGGTAGACGATCGGGTTGAGGCCCCAGAGATAGGGAACCGCAAAATGCTTGCCCGAGGCATCAAGAACCTTGGGCGTTGTCTTGAAGACATCGTACATTTTGGCGGCATTTGGGATTTTGCCCATGTCGATTTCTTCAAGCAGTCCGGCCTTGATGTAACGCCAGCTGCCGTTGAGGGACGGGTTGATCATGTCCCAGTCAGAGGCTGTCCCGGTTTTCAAAGCCGCGAACTGCGCGTCCTCGCTGGAGAGATATGACAGTTTCACCTTGACGCCCGTCCGCGCTTCGAACGCAGCGATGTATTCAGGATGCCCATTGGAATCCCAGGTGGCCCAGACCATCTCGGAAATGGCCGCCCGGGCGCTGCTCAATGATCCGAACATCCCTGCTGCCGTACCGGCGGCAATCCCTGCAAGCACTTCACGTCGGGTAATTCCTGAACCGGCCATCATGCCCTCATCTGGTTGGTATTGGATTGCAACCAGTGTGGGCCGTTTGGAAAGAAACGACCATAACCGAACACAAATAGACTATATTGCACTGCGAAGAGGATCGGCAGCGGCGTGCTGACAGCGACCCAGCTCGGCTCAACCGAATGCGGGCGTTTTGGAACGCACGGATTTGATCGACTCCGACGCTGTTGTATCGCTGGCGCGAACGTCGGCCGCTACTGACTTTATCATTTGTCGCAGCCAGACATGATCCGGCGACTGATGCTTGCACTCGTGCCAGAGCATATAGAACTGCATCTGTCCAAGTTCGCGAGGGGCCTCCAGAACGACGAAGGGAAACGCTTGGGCGATCTGCTCGGCGAAAATTCGTCCGGTGGTGAAAACAAGGTCCGATTGGGCGAGGACATAGGGCGCGATCGCATATTCCGGGACCGATGTGGCGATGTTGCGTTTGAGGCCGAGCTCGATCAGCCGCCCATCGATCGGGCTTAGGTGAGCGCGTTTATCTGGCGTCGGCGAAAGATGTTTTTCCGTAAGGAACTCTTCCATCCGGATAGGCTCGCTACGGCTCGCCAGTCTGTGGCTCGGGCGCACGACGCAGACAATATCGGTCGTCAGCAAAGGGGACATCCTCAGATATTCCGGCGGATGCGGCCAGTTCCCAATAACCGCATCGATGGACCCGTCCGCCAACTGGCTGAGAAGATCGTCGTAGCTCGGCATATGGGACGCATCAACGCCAACATTGGGCGCCTTCTGTGCAATCTTCCCGACAAGTTGCGGTAGAAAAACGGCGCCGAGGCAATTGTCGGCGATGATGCGGAAGTTTCGCTTGGCGTTTTTGGGATCGAAGGTCGGGTCGGGAGCAAGGTGCGTGTTGATCTGGCCGAGTATGTCGCGCAGCGTCTCCTTCAATGCCAGCCCCCGTTCCGTTGGCACCAGTGCACCGCCAGACCTTACCAACAACGGATCGTCCAGCATTTCTCGCAGCCTCTTGAGCGTGAGACTGACTGTCGGCTGAGCTTGCCCCAGGAGGTCGGCCGTTCGCGAAACGCTGCACTCCGTCAATAAGGTCAGCAACGTGCGCATCAACCGCACATCCAAAGTGCCATTTGCCTGCCTTGTCATCGTCCGCCGTCTCCATCATCGTGGGTTGCGATCGTCGATGGAACACGCATTTTTCGTGCCAATCTGAGATTGGAGGCGCCTTTCCTGTAATCCATCGTCTCGGTCGCCAGCACGGCGTCGGAATGCACATTCTTTGAGCCGTTCGATTGCTTGACACTTTTTTGGTCGCCCCATAGACTTTTGACCAAATGATCAAAAACGTGGGAACAGACAATGACACATGACATCATTCTATCGCGCCGCGCGGTAATCGCCTCGGGCATCGCTCTTGGCGTCAGCGCGCTTGCGCCCGCCGCTCGGGCCGCCGCACCGCTGAAAGTCGCCGGCATTCATGCCTCCCCGGTGGAGAATGCGTGGAACTCCTGTCTGCACAAGGCACTTCAGGACGCGGCCAAGGAAGGTGTGATCGAGTATGTGTTCTCCGAGGGCGTATCGGGCACCGACTATCCGCGCGCCATGCGCGAATATGCTGAACAGGGCAACAAGCTGATCATCGGCGAGGCCTATGCGGTAGAAAAGGAAGCACGGCAGGTCGCCGCCGACTATCCGGACACCGCCTTCGTGCTCGGCTCCAGCGGGGAGGCCGCCGGCAACAATTTCGGCGTTTTCGGCACCTGGAACTATGACGGCGCCTATCTCGCCGGCATGCTCGCCGGCAAGATGACCAAGTCGAACGTCGTCGGCTCGGTCGGCGCGATCCCGATCCCGGAAGTCAACATGCTGATCAACGCGTTTGCCGCCGGCGTCAAGGCGGTCAATCCCGACTGCAAGCATCTCGTCTCCTTCATCGGCACCTTCTTCGATCCGCCGAAGGCGCGCGAGGCGGGCCTGGCGCAGATCGATGCCGGCGCCGACATCCTGTTCGGGGAACGCATCGGCACGGCGGATGCCGCCAAGGAGCGCAAAATCAAGTCGGTCGGCTCACTGATCGACTATACACCGCGCTACCCGGACACGGTGTTCGCCAATGCCATGTGGTATTTCCGCCCTATCCTCAATGCGGCGATCGCCGATGTAGCCGCCGGCAAACCGGTTGGGCGCAATTACACGGCCTATGGCCTGATGAAGGACGGCGGCAGCGACATCGTCTATGTGAAGGGCGTGGCTCCTGCGGACGCCGAAGCGGCGATGGAAAAGGTCCGCGCTGATATCAAGGCCGGCACCTTCGAGGTTCCCAAGGTGACGGAACAGCCGAAGTAACCCGGCCCGATCATGCCCAGCCACCTATCCGCCGATGCCACCGACCTGGCCGACTCCATCAAGGCCGGAAAGCTCTCCTGCATGGACGCCATGCAGGCCGCTCTTTCCGTTCACGAGCAGCAGGCCGCTCTTGGCGCTATAGCCCATCTCGACACCGGGATGGGCCTTGCTTCCGCTCAGGCGCTGGATCTGGAGCGATCTCAGTCCCCGGACCGCTTTGCCGCCCGCTCCTTCGCCGGTGTGCCGACGCTTGCCAAGGATCTCGGCGGTCCCTTTGCGGGACTGCCGGTGACGGCTGGGTCGCGTCTGTTCAAGCGCGAGGGCGGCGAGGCCGATAGCGATCTTGCAAAACGGTTTCGCGAGGCGGGCTTCTGCCTCTTCGGGCTGACCACCAGCCCGGAATTCGGCTTTTCCCTGGCATCCGAGCCCGCGATCGGCCCAATTTGCCGCAATCCGCTGGATCCTGCCCGCACCGCTGGCGGTTCATCGGGCGGTGCGGCGGCGGCCGTGGCGGCAGGTATCGTATCGATCGCGCATGCTACGGATGCCGGCGGCTCGATCCGCGTGCCAGCCGCGTGCTGCGGCCTTGTCGGTCTGAAGCCGACAAGGGGCGCGATGCCGGCCGGCCCTTACTTCGGCAACCATCTCGGCGGCATTGCCAGCGAGCTTGCCGTGACGCGCTCGGTGCGCGACGCAAGCCGGCTCCTTGAGGCCCTCAGCGGCGAAACCAAGGGGCCGTTTGCGGACATCGAACGGATCGCGGCACAACCGGGATCGCTGCGGATCGGCCTGCTTGCCGACACTGGCTCAGGCTATCCCACCGCGCCCGAACGGCTACAGGCCGTCGAAGCCGCGGCGCGATTTCTGGAAACGCAGGGGCACCGGATCGTCCCGCTGGTCTGGAGCGATGTCGAACAGCCTGTCTTGGCCAGCGGACGCGCCTTTGGCGATATTGTCTCCGTCAATATTGCAGCCCTGGTGGATGGCCTCGACCTCGACATGCACGCCGCAGAAACGATGACCCAGGCTTTCATCCTGCGCGGACGCGCTATGCCGGCAACAGCGCTCTGGGATTCACTCAACGGCGCGGTGCAGGCAAGCCGCAGCCTTTGGACCCTCTTCGACAGTGTCGATGTCCTCCTGATGCCGATGCTTGCTGTAGCACCGCCGCTGATTGGATCCTTTCCCACTGATCATTCCGATACGGAACTGCATCTCCACCGCATGACGGCTTTCGCGCCGCTCGCCTCGCTTGCCAATGTGTCCGGCTTTCCGGCCCTGACGCTGCCCTTCGGCGCCGATGCCGAGGGCTTGCCCTTGCCTGTCCAGATCATGGCGCCGATGGGAAAAGATGCTCTTCTGCTCTCTCTCGCCACCCGGCTCGAGGCCGATGGACGCTGGCAGCATCGTTACCCGATCGCAGGGCTGACGGCGTGACCGAACCTGTCCTTGAAATTGAAAATGTCAGCAAGCGGTTCGGCGACACCGTCGCCAATGACGCTATCTCGCTCACGCTTGCCAAGGGTGAGATCGTGGCACTGCTTGGCGAAAACGGTGCCGGCAAGACGACGCTGATGAGCATCCTCTTCGGCCATTACGTGCCGGATACCGGGCGCATTCTGATCGATGGCACCGAGCTGCCGCATGGCAAGCCACGCGCGGCGATTAGCGCTGGCGTCGGCATGGTGCACCAGCATTTTTCGCTTGCACCCAATCTGACCGTACTCGAAAATGTCATGACCGGCACCGAAAATCTCTGGTCGTGGAGATCCCGGACCGGCATTGCGCGCAGGAAGTTGCTGGCACTCTCCGCACGTTTCGGCCTGAAGGTCGATCCCGATGCCCGGCTCGGAGATCTCTCCGTCGGCGAACAGCAGCGCGTGGAAATCCTCAAGGCCCTTTATAACGATGCTCGTATCCTGATCCTCGACGAACCGACCGCTGTGCTCACCAATATCGAGGCGGAGCACCTGTTTGCGACTCTCAAGGAAATGGCCCGCCAGGGCCTGTCGCTGATCTTCATTTCCCATAAGCTCGACGAGGTGATGGCCGCTGCCGACCGCATCGTCGTACTGCGCGGCGGCAGGATGGTGGCCGAGCGCGAAGCGTCGCGGACGAACAAGACGGAACTTGCAGAGCTGATGGTCGGCCATCGGGTGACGCGCCCGGTCCGAGAGCCGGGCACGCCGGGCGACGTCGCGCTTGAAGCACGCGACGTGACGGTCAGCATTGGCGGTGTCGAGCGACTGAAGAAGGTTAGCTTCAACCTGCGCGCCGGCGAAATTCTCGGCATCATCGGCGTCTCGGGCAACGGCCAGACAGCACTCGCGCAGATATTCTCCGGCACCCTTGCCCGCACATCGGGCGAGCTTCTCTTCTTTGGCAAGCCGATGGGTAACCCGGACGTCACCGAAATCGTGGGAGCAAGCATTGGTCGCATCCCCGAAGACCGCAACAAGGAAGGTGCGATCGGCGAGATGGCGATTTGGGAAAACGCCGTGCTGGAACGCCTTTCCTCCTTCTCGAAGAACGGGCTGGTCGACAGGAAGGCCGGCATCGCCTTTGCGCAGGACATCATCGCAGAGTTCGACGTACGCGGCGGCACTCCGGCAAGCCGCACCCGACTGCTGTCGGGCGGCAACATGCAGAAGCTCATTCTCGGTCGTAACCTCCATCAGCGCCCGAAAATCCTCATCGCCGCGCAGCCGGCGCGCGGGCTGGACGAAGGCGCGGTGGCCGCGGTTCAAGCCCGCATTCTTCAGGCACGTCGCCAGGGGACGGCGGTGCTGCTGATTTCGGAAGATCTCGATGAGGTCATTGCCTTGGCGGATCGTATCCAGGCAATCGTCGGCGGCAGGCTGTCACCACCGGTCGACGCTAAGGAGGCGGATGCCCGCATGCTGGGCCTGATGATGGCCGGAGAGTGGTCGAAACCAGCGGAGGTCGGCCATGCGGTTTGAACGTCGCGAGCATCGCCCCCTCTATCTGATGATCCTGACACCGTTGCTCGCTGTCGTCGCTGCGCTGGCGCTCGCCGGCATATTGATCGCGATTGCCGGCGCGCCCGTTCTCGAGGCCTACCGACGCATCCTGATCGGCGCCTTCGGCTCGCGGCTTTCGACAACCGAGACGCTGACGCGCGCCACGCCGTTGATGCTGACGGGACTTGCGGCCGCCGTCGCCTTCCGCGCCCGGCTCTGGAACATCGGTGCCGAGGGACAGTTCTATCTCGGCGCGATTGCCGTCGCCGCCTTCGGCTCGAACATGCTCGCTGGGTTACCGGCGCCGATCCTGATCCCGCTGCTACTGGTCATCGGCGCCGTCGCGGGGATGGTGCTGATCCTGATCCCGCTCTGGCTGAGATTGCGTTTCTCCGTCGACGAGGTGGTGACCAGCCTGATCCTCAATTTCATTGCCGTACTCTTCGTCTCCATGCTGATCGACGGCGTGCTCAAGGATCCCTCGGCCTTCGGCTGGCCGCAGTCCCAGGCGGTCGTCGATCATGCCATGCTGCCGAAGCTGATCGCCCGCTCACGCCTGCATATCGGCTTTGTGATCGCCATTGCCCTGGCTGTTGTCGTCTATTTCATCCAGTCGCGCACCGTCTTCGGCATGCGGTCGCGCGCCGCCGGCCTCAACCCTTCCGGCGCGGCCTTTGCCGGCGTGCGGTTGGGCAGCACACTCGTCAAGGTCGCCTGCCTTTCGGGTGGGCTTGCCGGGCTTGCCGGCGCGGTCGAAGTGATGGGCGTCAAGGGCTATGTGACCACCGACCTGTCGCCCGGCTTCGGCTATGCAGGCATCGTCGTCGCCATGCTCGCCAATCTCAATCCGCTCGGCGTGGTGTTGGCCGCCATCTTCACGGCCACCATGTTCGTCGGCGCCGATGGCATGAGCCGCAGCCTCGGCATCCCGACCTATATCGCCGATGTCACCGTGGCCCTGTCACTGCTCACCATGCTGATCGCGGTGTTCTTCACGCAATACAGGATCCGCCGATGAGCGCGCTGTTCGACATCATCGCCTCCGCCGGGCTCTGGGCCGCCGTGCTGCGCATCGCGACACCGCTGATCTTCGGCACGTTGGGAGCCCTGCTTTGCGAGCGCGCAGGCGTGCTCAATCTCGGCATCGAGGGCATCATGACCTTCGGTGCGATGGCCGGCTGGCTGTCGGTCTATCATGGCGCCGATCTGTGGACCGGTCTTCTGGTCGCGGCGATCGCCGGTGGTGTCTTCGGCCTGCTGCATTCGGCATTGACGGTGACGCTCGGCCTGTCGCAGCATGTCTCCGGTCTTGGCGTGACGCTGTTCGCCTCGAGTTTCAGCTATTATGTCTTCCGGCTGGTCGTGCCGGTCGCCGGAACGCCGCCGACCATCGTGCCGTTCCAGCCGATCAGCATTCCCGGCCTGTCGACCCTGCCCTTCATCGGCCCGGCCTTGTTCACGCAAACCGCGCCAACCTATCTGGCGATCCTGGTTGCACTGCTCATGGCCTATATCATCTTTCGCACGCCGGTTGGGCTCGCGATCCGCATGACCGGCGAGAACCCGCATGCGGCCGAGGCGCAGGGCGTCAACCCGATGAAGGTGCGCTACGGTGCCGTGATCGCCGGCAGCGCGCTGATGGGCATGGGTGGCGCCTTCCTCACGCTTTCCGCCTTCAACAGTTTCTTCCCGACTATGGTGCAGGGCCGCGGCTGGATATGCATCGCGCTCGTCGTCTTTTCCTCCTGGCGACCGGGCCGGGCGCTGTTCGGCGCCCTGCTTTTCGCCTTCTTCGACGCCTTCCAGCTCCGCCTACAAACGGCAGTGCAAGGCGTGCCCTACCAGATCTTCCTGATGACACCCTATGTCCTGTCCATCGTCGCGCTCGCCGTGATGAGCCGACGCGCCCGCGTGCCGCAGGCGCTGATGCAGCCCTATCGACGCGGCGAGAGATAATCCGACGTTTCGCCTTCGGCAGGCATCGCGGCGATAAAGTATAGCGACGAGATACCTGTGGCGGCGCCCATCTCCTGACCTGCCACCAAGGTGACAGCGCCATTTTTGAGACGGTGTAGCGCCGGTCAAGCAAGTGGGGGCGTTGCGCCGAGCGGATTTAGGGCGTGCACTGCTGAGCCGTATCAATCTGGCCGTAGCCAAGATGACAATGACGCCCGCCGGTTAATGACAATCGGCGGGGTTGGACAAAAGCATCCCGACGCGAGATCGCCGCAGGCGCGGGCGAACGCCTGAAAGATTTGGAAAACCGTTCTTCACTCTTGCGAAGTACGTTCTGCGCCTTCGCCTTGAACCAAGGTCGGCGGACTTGAACAGCATGCATCGCCCCTCGCCGGCGGTGATGGGCTCGCCGGCGCGACGTCTTTCAAATGAGGCGGTCGTCTGTCGCCGGCGGTGTAGGATTACGCGGAGTTTTTGCGCGGGATTTCTTATCCCCTTCCAGGGCAGGCTCTTGGTTCTGCGCAGGACGCTTGTCCTCAACGTCCTTCGGCAAGGGCTGCGGGTCGGCCTTTTTCACGAAACGGATCATTGTCATTCTCCTGATCTGACGGATTGAGAAAGCGCCCCACATGAATATGGGGCGCTTTTGGACTGAATGTCTCACATGACGAGAGCGGAGGCGCAGCCCTCAATGTGCGGCTGTCCGATGTGCTCTAGTTCAGGCGCTGCTGTCAGTATCCCATGCCACCCATGTCGCCATTTCCGGCCATCGCGGCAGGCTCTTTTGCCGGAATATCGGCGATCATCGCTTCGGCGGTGATCAGAAGTGCTGCAATCGAGCCGGCGTCCTGCAAGGCAGTCCGCACGACCTTGGCGGGATCGACGATGCCGGCCTTGACCATATCGACATAGGTTTCCGTCTGCGCGTCGAAACCTTGATTGTGATCCGTGCTGTCGATGAGCTTTCCGACAACGATCGAGCCCTCAACGCCGGCATTGTCGGCGATCTGCCGGATCGGAGCTTCAAGCGCGCGCAGCACGATCGAGATACCGGCCGTTATGTCGGCGTTTTCTCCGGTCAGCCCGGTCAGGACCGACTTTGCACGCAGCAATGCCACGCCGCCGCCGGGCACGATGCCTTCCTCGACCGCCGCGCGGGTAGCGTTCAGCGCATCGTCGATGCGGTCCTTCTTTTCCTTGACTTCGATCTCGGTCACGCCGCCAACACGGATCACCGCGACACCGCCGGCAAGTTTCGCCAGGCGTTCCTGCAGCTTTTCCTTGTCGTAGTCGCTGGTCGTATCCTCGATCTGGGTTTTGATCTGCTGGACGCGTGCCTGGATGGTCGCCTTCTCGCCGGAGCCGTCGATGATGGTGGTCGTGTCCTTCTCGATCAGCACGCGCTTGGCGCGTCCCAACATGTCGATCGTGACATTCTCAAGCTTGATGCCGAGATCCTCGGAGATTACCTGACCGGCGGTGAGGACGGCAATATCTTCCAGCATCGCCTTGCGGCGATCGCCGAAGCCCGGAGCCTTGACGGCCGCGACCTTCAAGCCGCCACGCAGCTTGTTGACGACCAATGTCGCCAGCGCTTCGCCTTCCACATCTTCCGAGATGATCAACAGCGGCTGGCCGCTCTGCACCACAGCTTCAAGGATCGGCAGCATTGCCTGCAGATTGCCGAGCTTCTTCTCGTGGAGGAGGATATAGGGATCCTCAAGCTCGACGCGCATCTTCTCGGCATTGGTGACAAAATAGGGCGACAGGTAGCCGCGGTCGAACTGCATGCCCTCGACGACGTCAAGTTCGGTGTCGGCGGTTCTTGCTTCCTCGACCGTAATGACGCCCTCGTTGCCGACCTTGTCCATCGCCTTGGCGATCATTTCGCCGACGCTCGCGTCACCATTCGCGGCGATGGTGCCGACCTGGGCGATCTCGCCGGAGGACTGGACCTTCTTGGCTCGTGCCTGGATTTCCTTGACGACGGCGATAACCGCAAGGTCGATGCCGCGTTTGAGGTCCATAGGGTTCATGCCGACGGCGACAAGCCTCACGCCCTCGCGCAGAATGGATGCGGCGAGCACCGTCGCGGTCGTCGTGCCATCGCCGGCAAGGTCATTGGTCTTTGAGGCGACTTCGCGCACCATTTGCGCGCCCATGTTCTCGAACTTGTCGGCCAGCTCGATTTCCTTGGCGACGGTGACGCCGTCCTTGGTGATGCGCGGCGCGCCGTAAGCGCTGGCGATCACGACATTGCGGCCCTTGGGGCCGAGCGTCACCTTGACGGCATTGTTGAGTAGCTCGACACCGCGGAGCATGCGATCGCGCGCATCGGCGGAGAATCTGATTTGCTTGGCAGACATGTTGTTCGTCCAGTTCAGTCTTGAAATTACGGGATTGGAGATCGGCCGTCAGGCGACCTTTAGGGCTGCTTCGTCGGTCTTTCCGACGATGCCCATGATGTCGGCCTCCTCCATGATCAGGAGTTCCTCGCCATCGATCTTGACCTCGGTTCCGGACCATTTGCCGAACAGGATCGTGTCGCCGGCCTTGACGTCGAGGGGAACCAATGCGCCGTCTTCATTGCGTATGCCCGGACCAACGGCGATGACTTCGCCTTCCTGCGGCTTTTCCTTGGCGGTGTCTGGAATGATGATCCCGCCCTTGGATTTGAGATCGCCTTCCGCGCGCCGGATGACGACGCGATCGTGGAGTGGACGGAATTTCATAGGGTTCTTTCTAAAGCCGGAGCATATTGCGGCTGAGACCCCAACATAGCACTCGTGGCACTCGATTGATAGGAGTGCCAAGAAATATTAGGTGCGTTTCAAAATTATCATGAAATATAACTCGGCCATTCTGCTCCCGCATTTGATCAAAACTAGGTGATTTGCGAGAATTTCATGGCCCTTAATTTGTAATTTTATTTTGTGATTTCTGAATTTTATTGATGAATATTCACAGAGATGCCTGATTAAGCCTTGATTGAATCCCATTGGAGTCGTAAGTGTAAAGTTCATTTATTTGAACTGCTCCGGCTTTCGCGGCGTCAGAGACCTACGACCCGCGTGCATCACCGAGTCCTCGACAGTGAACGCATAGCGCCGTTCCGGCGCGCGTCGGCCTGTCCGAACCTTTGATGATCCCTCGCGCGGACCTTGGATGTACCGGCACAGTCCGGATCGTTCCGGTTCGGATGGGAATAGTGCAGGAAGGCGCATTGGCGTGTTCCTGTGGAGAGCCACGCCATGACCAATCGCACCACTCAAACCGTCGTCCACTTTTCATTCCCATTCCTGCTGCCAGGTTTCGACGCGCCGCAACCGGCCGGCGAATACCGCGTCGATCACGACGAGGAGGCCATCGAGGGGATCTCTCGGCTTGCCTGGCGACGTGTCGGCGCCTTCATCCATCTGCCGGCGATCGCCATGCCGGGTTCAAGGCAGCAAATGGTACCCATCAATCCCACGGATCTCGAAATCGCACTCGAAAAGGACCATAAGCAATCATGACCGATATAAAAGGCAGTGCTCATCCGATCCGGCGCGATCCAGCCACGCATCTTTTTACCTTGGGGCAGGCCGTCTGGATAAGAAAAGGCCCCGGCATGGCCGCCCCCAAATTCAGGAGCACCTACCGTGTCACCGGTACGCTGCCGCCGAAGGGTAATGTACTGCAATACCGCATCCGCAACGACGACGAACCTCATGAGCGGGTGATGATGGAAGACCAACTGGAATCGGTGCGTGCCTCATCCGGTGGCGCAGAGACTCTCATGGAGAAGACCTTCGGTCATGCTCAGGGAACGAAACCATGGCTCTCCTGAAACGAGAAAACCAGACAAGAAAAAGTGCCGCCGAAATCTGAAGGTGCACATGGTTGTTAGCCTTGCCACACAGGAGCCCCCTTTATGCTGATCCGCTACGGTTACGAAATGACCCTGACCTGCCAGCAGCCGACTGCCCTAGTATGCCTGCTATCGGTCCACGACGACCGCGCGGCGGATATCAGATCTCCGGAAACAGTATTCACCACCCCAGATGTTCCGACATCGACTTACCGCGATCTCTTTGGCAACCGATGCCGACGACTTGTCGCGCCGGCGGGCGATCTGACGATATGGGGCGATGCCACGATTGAGGACGACGGCAAAACCGACCGGATCGTACCTGACGCCCGAGAACTGCCGGTTTCGGATCTGCCGGATGATTGCCTCGTCTATCTCATGGGCAGCCGCTATTGCGAAACCGACCGGTTGAGCCAGTTTGCCTGGGACACGTTCGGCACGATCACACCCGGCTGGGCGCGGGTGCAGGCGGTTTGCGATTTCGTCCACAACCACATTCGCTTCGACTACATGCAAGCGCGATCGACGCGGACGGCATTCGAGGCCTTCCATGAGCGCGTCGGCGTCTGCCGTGACTATGCGCATCTTGCCGTCACGCTCTGCCGCTGCCTCAACATTCCCACCCGTTATGTCAACGGCCATCTCGGCGACATCGGTGTTCCCGTCGTCGATCCAATGGATTTCAGCGCCTGGATGGAAGTCTTCCTCGATGGTGCCTGGTATACGTTCGATCCGCGCAACAACAAGCCCCGGATCGGCCGCATCGTCGTGGCGCGGGGCCGCGATGCAGCCGATATACCGCTCATCAACTCGTTCGGCCCGCATGTGCTGAAAGCATTTCGCGTCTGGACCTATGAAGTGACAAGCGGCTAATTTCCGGTTTACCGGAAACAGCGGCTGGGGCATCATCAACTTAACGGGCCGGGAAGGACGATTGGGGTCGCAAGAGGCATGACCCGCATCGCGGGTGGTCCGCTGGACCACCTCCGCCGTTTCCCGCCAAAGTGATTGCCCATACCGTCAGGCTTTATGTCCGGTTTAGCCGACTACCAAAGCCCGGGGTGCCGGTTAACGTCTTTGTAAAGCAGGTAGCGGAAACGGCCCGGACCGCCGGCGTAGCAGGCTTGCGGGCAGAAGGCGCGCAACCACATGAAGTCGCCCGCTTCCACTTCCACCCAGTCCTGATTCAGCCGATAGACCGCCTTGCCTTCGAGCACGTATAGACCATGCTCCATGACATGCGTCTCCATGAAGGGGATCGTCGCGCCCGGCTCAAGGGAGACGATATTGAGATGCATGTCGTAGCGGACGTCGGACGGATCGATGAAGCGGGTCGTTCCCCAGCGGCCATCCGTGTCCGGCATCGACGAAATGGCATGTTCGTCCTCATGCGTGAAAATAGCGGGCGGAGCTTCCAATCCCTCGACTGGCTGGAACGCCTTCCTGACCCAATGGAATCTGACTGGCGCAGTTCCCGGGTTGCTCAGCTTCCACGCGGCTCCAGCCGGGATAAAGGCAAAGGATCCTGCTTTTAACGCATACTGGCTTCCCGCAAATTCGATTGCCATCTCGCCCTCGACGACGAAGATCGCTGCTTCCGCACGCTTGTCAGGTTCAGGCCGGTCGCTTCCGCCGCCTGGCAGGACCTCCATCACGTATTGCGAGAACGTTTCCGAGAAACCGGTGAGCGGCCGGGATAGAATCCAGGCTCTCGTTCCCGACCAATGCGGAAGCACGCTCGTTACGATGTCGGTCATAACGCTTCGTGGAATAACCGCATAGGCCGTCGTAAAAACAGCCTTGCTTGAAAGCAGTTCGGTCTGTGGCGGCAATCCGCCGAGTTTCGAATAGTAATTTCTATCGGTCATGGGTGCGGTCTCGCGGCGCGGGATTATGCATTTGCCTTAAGTGCCGCTCGCCTTTTAAGCAACAATAAATTCGGCGCTCACCAGCCCGGAAATCAAAAAATTCAATCAAAATATTGTTTTTAAACATGGAACTTCAATTTCATTTAAGTCGGCATGAAAACTGCTTCTCATCCCGTGACTGGGTCCTGCCCGGTGGCAACAAGAAACAGATGAGGGACGGCATGAACCAGGCATTAGGTCTTCTATCACAGAGAGGATCCATTCTTCGCAAATTCCGCAAATCCATCATGGTCGGAGCGACTGCCATCGCACTGGCCGCCGCAGGCGTGGGAACGGCCTTTGCCGCGGGAACGCTGCGGATCGGCATGACCGCTTCCGATATTCCGCTGACCACCGGACAGACGGACCAGGGCGGCGAAGGTCAGCGCTTCATGGGTTACACGGTCTATGACTCGCTCGTCGAATGGGATCTTACAAGTGCCGTAAAGCCGTCCGCCCTCGTTCCGGGGCTCGCCGTCTCCTGGGCAGTCGATGCCAACGACAAGACGAAATGGACTTTCAAGCTTCGCGACGGCGTCAAGTTTCATGACGGCAGCGCGTTCACCGCAGATGCTGTCATCTGGAACCTCGACAAGCTTCTGAAGCAGGATGCTCCCCAATTCGACAAGCGCCAGGCGGCCCAGGGCAAGTCGCGCATTCCGGCCGTGGCCAGCTACAAGGCAATCGATCCGCTGACGGTCGAGATCACCACCAAGACACCAGATGCAACGCTGCCTTATCAATTGAGCTGGATCCTGATGTCCTCTCCCGCAAACTGGGAAACGCAGGGCAAGAACTGGGACGCAGTTGCGCAGAAGCCGTCCGGGACCGGGCCATGGAAGCTGGAAAGCGGCTTCACGCCTCGCGAGCGCGCTGAACTGACGCCAAACAAGAACTACTGGGATCCGGCGCGCGTGCCGAAACTCGACAAGCTGATCCTCATTCCGCTGCCCGAACCGAACACCCGCGTCGCCGCTCTGCGATCCGGCCAGGTCGACTGGATCGAGGCGCCAGCGCCGGACTCCGTCGCTTCTCTCAAGGAGGCCGGCTTCACGATCGTGACAAACTCCTATCCGCATAACTGGACATGGCATTTCTCCCGTGTCGAAGGTTCACCCTGGAACGATATTCGCGTTCGCAAGGCCGCAAACCTCGCCGTTGATCGCGACGGTCTGAACGAGCTTCTCGGCGGCCTCTCGATCCCGGCCCAGGGGTTCATGCCGCCCGGCCACCAGTGGTTCGGCAACCCGACCTTCAAGCTCAGCTACAATGTCGAGGAAGCGAAGAAGCTAATGGCGGAAGCCGGATACGGTCCCGACAAGCGCATCAAGACCAAGGTCATCATTTCCTCGTCCGGCTCCGGCCAGATGCTGCCGCTGGCGATGAACGAGTATATCCAGCAGACGCTTGCCGAGATCGGTATCGATATCGAATATGAGGTGGCCGACTGGAACACGGTCATCAATATCTGGCGCGCGGGAGCGAAGGATCCGAGTGCCAAGGGCGCAACGGCCATCAACTACTCCTATTTCATCCAGGATCCCTTTACCGGCCTCATCCGACATCTGCAGTGCAATCTCGCACCGCCGGCAGGTACGAACTGGGGTTATTATTGCGATCCGGAAATGGATGCGCTCTTCGAAAAGGTGCGCAACACCTTCGATCCCGTCGAACAGGACAAGGTTCTCCAGCAGGTGCATGAGAAATACGTCAATGAAGCGCTGTTCCTGATGGTCACGCACGACGTCAACCCACGCGCGATGAGCACCAAGGTCAAGGGCTTCGTGCAGGCTCAAAACTGGTTCCAGGACTTCTCGCAGATCACGCTGGATCCCTGATCCCCGAAACGGGTGCGCCGGCTTGCCGGTGCACCTCCATTGAAGCGCGAACTTACTCTTCCCAAGCGAGGATCTCATGCTGGCTTATGGTTTGAAACGGCTTCTGCACGTCATACCGGTGGCGATCGGCGTTAGCATCGTCTGTTTTATGCTGATCCATATTGCGCCGGGCGACCCGCTTGCGGCCATCCTGCCCTCCGATGCATCGGCCGAACTCCAGGCCGAGATGCGAAGCTTCTACGGCCTCGATCGGCCGCTGCCGGTCCAGTACGCATTGTGGAGTTGGCGGGTGCTGCATGGCGATCTCGGCATCTCTATCGCCAGCGGACGACCGGTCCTCGGCGAAATTGCCTCGGCTTCGCTCAATTCGATCATCCTCGCTGTCGCTGCAACGCTGATCGGCTTCACGCTCGGTGCGGGCCTCGGCTTCCTGGCAGGTGTCTTCCGCGGCAAATGGATCGACCGCATCGCTTCGGCGATCTCGATGCTCGGCGTCAGCGTGCCGCACTACTGGCTCGGCATGGTGCTTGTCATCATCTTTTCGGTAAGGCTCGGCTGGCTTCCCGCGATGGGCGGTGGCCCCGGCGGATCGGATGGAAGAGCGGTCAACTGGGAGTATCTCCGCTATCTCATCCTTCCCGCCATCACCATGTCCGTCATCCCGATGGGAATCATCGCCCGGACGATCCGTTCGCTGGTCGCGGATATTCTCGCACAGGATTTCACACAGGCCCTTGCCGCCAAGGGGCTGATGACGCGGCAGATCCTGCGCCACGTCGTTCGCAATGCCGCACCGACGGCAATATCGGTCATGGGCCTGCAGCTTGGCTATCTGCTCGGCGGTTCCATCCTGATCGAGACGGTCTTCTCCTGGCCGGGAACAGGTTTCCTCCTGAACGGAGCGATCTTCAGCAGAGACTTGCCCGTGCTCCAGGGCACCATCCTTGTGCTCGCCATGTTCTTCGTTCTCGTCAACCTCGTCGTCGACGTGCTTCAGAGCGCGATCGATCCGCGTATCCAGAGGAGTTGAGCCCATGGTGGCTGTTACAGCAGACGTCATCGCGGATGGTTCGCGCACCGTCCGCTCCCCGGTTTCTGGCACGGCGTCGTCCGCCGTCTCTGTCGGGATCCGGTTGCCCTCGTGGCGCTCCTTGTCGTAATCCTGCTGATCGCGGCGGCAATCCTCGCTCCCTATCTGGCGCCATACGATCCGACAAAGGCGAGCGTGATCCGCCGTCTGAAGCCGATCGGCACTCCGGGGTATGTACTCGGGACCGATGAACTTGGCCGCGACATGCTTTCCCGGCTGATTTACGGCGCAAGACTATCGCTGTTGATGGGCGTCATCCCTGTACCAATCGCCTTCGTGATCGGATCCACGATCGGTATCATTGCAGGCTATGCGGGCGGCATCGTCAATACGCTCATCATGCGGACGGTCGACGTCTTCTACGCGTTTCCGTCGGTGCTGCTTGCCGTCGCGCTCTCCGGTGCACTCGGCTCCGGCCTGACCAATGCGCTCGTGTCGCTGACGGTAGTGTTCATTCCACAAATCGCCCGCGTCGCCGAGAGTGTGACCACTCAGGTACGAAACCTCGACTATGTGGATGCTGCCCGCGCCTCAGGCGCAAAAGCCCGCACGATCATAACCGTCCATATTCTGGGCAATGTTCTTGGCCCGATCTTCGTGTTTGCGACCAGCCTCATCTCGGTATCGATGATCCTGGCTTCCGGCCTTTCCTTCCTGGGGCTCGGCGTCAGACCGCCGGATGCCGAGTGGGGCCTGATGTTGAATACGTTGCGCACGGCAATCTACGTCAACCCCTATGTGGCGGCTCTGCCGGGCGTGATGATCTTCATCACCTCGATCTGCTTCAATCTTTTCTCGGATGGGCTGCGTGCGGCAATGGATGTGAAATCATGATGGATGCCCTCCCCCTGTCCACGACAGATCCGCGCGACCGTGGCGGCCCGGCACAGCCGTTGGTCTCAGTCAGATCTCTCCTAAAACATTTTCCCGTCAAAGGCGGAGGGTTGTTCCAGCCAAAGAAGGTGGTCCGCGCCGTTGACGGGATCGACTTCGACATTCTGAAGGGTGAGACACTTGGCGTGGTCGGCGAAAGCGGCTGCGGCAAGTCGACAACGGCGCGGTTGCTGATGCAATTGATCAAGCGGGATCAAGGCGAAGTACTGTTCGATGGCGAAACGGTCGGCGGTACGCTGTCGTTGAGCGATTATCGCAGGCAGGTGCAAATGGTCTTCCAGGACAGTTATGCCTCGCTGAACCCGCGCCTGACGATGGAGGAGTCGATCTCGTTCGGCCCGCGGGTTCACGGTGTTCCTGCAGAAAAGGCCATGGCTCGGGCACACGACCTGCTGCACAGGGTCGGCCTGGAGCCGAACCGCTTTGCCGGACGCTATCCACACGAGCTTTCCGGCGGTCAGCGACAACGGGTCAACATTGCCCGCGCCCTGGCGCTGGAACCGCGTCTCGTCATCCTCGACGAAGCCGTGTCGGCACTCGACAAGTCGGTGGAGGCGCAGGTGCTGAACCTGCTGCTCGATCTCAAGCGGGATTTCGGCCTGACCTACCTCTTCATCTCGCATGACCTCAACGTCGTTCGCTTCATGTGTGACCGCGTTATGGTCATGTATCTCGGAAAGGTAGCGGAGATCGGTAGCCGCGACGCGATTTTCGACCGCACGAGGCATCCCTATTCGGCGGCGTTGCTTGCCTCCATGCCGAAGATCAACCCCTCCGATCGCACTTCGGAAGCTCCACTTGCAGGTGATCCGCCAAATCCAATCGATCCGCCTCCCGGCTGTCGATTCCATACGCGTTGCGCCTTTGCCGAGGATATTTGCAGCCGGGAGATGCCGCCGCTTGCGATCGTATCCGGGGATCACGCCGCGGCCTGTCTTATGTCGCGGCCCGGATCCGGTCACAGCCGTGCGCCCGTCATGATGGAGACGCAAGATGACTGATGCCAAGCCAATGATCGATATCAGGAACCTCTCGGTGACCTTCAATCGCGGACGCAAGCCCGTCAGGGCGGTGAACGGCGTCAGCCTTTCCGTTCGGCCGGGCGAAGTCGTGGCCCTGCTCGGCGAGTCCGGCTCCGGCAAGAGCGTGACGATGCGTTCCCTGCTGCGGCTGCATCCGCCTGGAACGACCATAGAAGGCTCGATGACGGTCGCCGGCCGCGATGTGACCGCTCTTTCGAAAAAGGAATTGGGCAGCTTGCGCGGGCCGATCGTCTCGATGGTCTTTCAGGAACCGCGGCTTGCCCTCGACCCCGTCTATACGCTCGGTCAGCAGATCGAAGAGACGATCAGGCGGCATGAAAATGTGTCGCGTCAAGAAGCCTCGGCACGGGCGCTTGCCCTGTTTCAGAAGGTTCGTATCCCTTCGCCGGAACGACGCCTCAGGAATTATCCGCACGAAATGTCCGGCGGCATGCTGCAGCGTTCGATGATCGCGATGGCGCTCTCCTGCAATCCGAAAGTGCTGCTTGCCGACGAGCCGACGACGGCCCTCGACGCGACGGTGCAAATTCAGATCCTCCTCCTGATCCGGGAGCTTCAGGAGGAATATGGACTGTCGGTGATCTTCGTCACGCATGACATCGGCGTCGCGGCGGAAGTCGCCGACAGGATTGCGGTGATGTATGCCGGGCGGGTCGTCGAGGAAGGCACTGTCTCCGACATCATCAACCAACCGAAGCATCCCTACACCCGTGGCTTGCTGGGAGCCCGCGTCGAGCTGGCGCATGGCCGGGACAGGCTGGTGACAATTCCGGGCTCGCCACCCGATCTTGCAAACATGCCACCTGGCTGCGCCTTCGCGCCTCGCTGCCCACAGGTGTCTGACGCGTGCCGATCCCGTGTGCCCGATCTCGTCAGCCAAGGCGGAACCGGACAGGTGGCCTGCCTTCAATACGCGTGAGTTTCGAGCTATCCGTCACTAAAAAAACAATTACGAACCAGGGAGACCGTCGTGCTCGTTCAGCATCCTCAACATACAACGAAGCACATCGTCCTCATCAACCCGAATACGTCTGAGACGACGACAACAATGATGACCGACATCGCCCGCAGCGTCCTTCCGCCCGATGTCACCATCGAAGGCATGACCGCGACGAGCGGCGTTCCAATGATCCTCGATGATAGGCAGTTGGCGGCCTCCACCGCCGGAGTGGTCGAGTTGGGGCTCGCAGCGGCCCGGTTTTGCGACGGCATCATCGTCAGCGCCTTCGGCGATCCCGGCATCGAGCAGCTAAGGGAACTCATCGATGTTCCCGTTGTCGGCATCTGCGAGGCCAGCATGCTTGAGGCGTCCGCGCGTCGACGTCGTTTTGGCATCGCGACGGTCACGCCCGATCTCGTCGCCAGCTTTGCCCGCAAGGCGGAAGGCCTTGGACTTGGTCAGCTCTTCACAGGGACGCGCCTGACCGAAGGCGACCCGCAAAAGCTCGCGGCCAATCCGGAGCGGCTGCAGGCCGAACTTGCCTTTGCGGTCGAACAGGCATTCGACCTCGACGGAGCCGAGGCTGTCATCATCGGTGGTGGGCCATTGGGACAGGCCGCCGTTGAGCTGGGGCGCCGGTTTTCCAGGCCGGTGATTGCACCGATCACGGCGGCCGTTGCGCTGCTGCTGCTCCAAATCAAAGCCACGTCTGCCACCAGCAACCTTTCTCCATGAGGAGCGCGCACGGACGTCGGTTGCCGGCGCCCTTTTCGATTGCAAATCGGGTAGCCGCGACCGAAAATCCCTCAGCGAGCAATCTGGTGGAGACGGGAGTGCCCAAAGAAACGTCGTTTCTGTTCAGTGTCAGGCAGGCTCTTCCGGCGCTCCACCCCGCCGAGCGGCGGCTTGGAGATTTTGTCTGCGATTTTCCAGGCGAGCTTGCGAGCTATTCCGCGCAGGAACTGGCGGCACTTGCCCATGTTTCGAAGGCGACCGTTTCGCGGTTCGTCCAGCGGCTGGGTTACGCAAACTACGAAGAGGCACGCAGGCACGCCCGCGCCGAGCAGCAGACTGGATCGCGACTGTTTCTGTCAACCTCCACAGATGCCTCCACGAGGCAATCGATCAAAGCACACATCGCACAAGCGATCGCCAACATTGACGCGACATTTCTCGCAATCAACGATACGCAAATCGACGCTGTTGCAGAAGCAATGCTAAACGCCCGCAAGGTATGGGTGGTTGGCTTCCGCGCCAATCATCCCTTCGCCTCCTATCTCCAGTGGCAACTCACGCAGGTCATCGAGAATATCGTGGCGATCCCCGGTCCGGGGCAGACCCTCGGCGAGCATTTGGTCAGCGTGCAGGAAGACGATGTCGTCGTGCTGTTCGGCCTGCGGCGGCGGATAGCGCGGATGGATCTGCTGATCGAGCAAATCCTGCGGTCGAAAGCCAGGTTTCTTTACATCACCGACGAAGGTGCGCCCGTTCTGACAAGCGCCGAATGGCATTTTCTTTGCCAGACACTGGCGCCCGGGCCACTCTTCAATCATGCCTCCGTCATGGCGCTTTGCCACCTGCTCATAACGCGATGCGTCGAAAAGGCGGAGGTGTCAGGTCGAAGGCGCCTGCGAAGCATCGAAGCTTTGAACGATAGCCTTGAGGAGCTTTAGGCAGATGGCATTCCCTTATCGAGATGAAAGATCCGGGCGCGCATCTGACGGAAAGGCACTGTAAATTTATCGGCCTCGGGTCAAGGGCCGACGCGAGGTCCGTGATCAGGCGACATGAAGATGGGCGATCGGGTCGGATTAAATAGTAACAGGATCTGCCTGAGACACCCGAGCGATCCTACTCGTAAACTCGCGGGTGCGCTGCACCCGAGGAGCGTCGAATATCTGCTCCGGCGGACCAATTTCCTGGATCTTGCCATTCGCCATGAAGACAACGCGATCGGAAACCTCACGTACGAAATTCATTTCATGGGAAACGATCAGAAGGGTGATGTTCTCGGAGGCCAAGAGCTTGATAGTATCGAGGACTTCGCTCACCCGCTCAGGATCAAGCGCAGACGTGACTTCATCGAGCAGCAGGATTTCCGGCTTCAGGCAAAGCGCCCGCGCAAGTGCCACACGCTGTTGCTGGCCGCCCGAAAGCTCATCCGGATAGGCGTTGAGCTTGTCGCCAAGCCCCACCTTCTCGAGCAGGCGCCGGGCGTCAGCCTCCACCTCGCTCCTATCGCGCTTTCGAACCTTCGCCGGGGCGACCGTGACGTTGGCAAGCACAGTCATATTGCCGAACAGATTATATTGCTGGAACACGATCGCGAGCTTTTCCCGCGCGGCCTTCAGCGAGCGGCGATCGGCATAGTCGATCTTGCTACCGTCGAGAACAATCTCGCCACGGTCCGGCTTGAGGAGACCAGTGATCACCCGCAGCAGCGTGCTCTTACCGGACCCTGACGGGCCGATCAGGCTCACGATCTCGCCGCGCTCCACCGTCAGGTCTATGCCGTCGAGGACGGTGAGATTAGCGTAGCTGGCCGTGAGACCGCGAATGTCGAGATGCGCCAAGATAGCTCTCCAGATAGGCCCCCAGCCGGGCCAGGGGGTAGGAAATCAGAAAATAGAGAATAAGGATCGTCGCGAAGACGAGCAGAGCCGAAAAGCCCTTGGTATTGAGGATCTTGCCCGCCTGGGTGAGTTCGAGGACACCGATCTGCGAGGCAAGCGCCGTGTCCTTGATGAACAGGACGAAATAGCCGAACACCGGCGGCAGGATCAGCGGCCAGGCTTGCGGCCAGCGAACGAGACAAAGGGTCTGCCAGGGTGAGAAATTCATGACCTCGGCAGCTTCGAGCTGACTGGGACGCACGGCGGCAAGCCCCGCGCGGATGATCTCGGCGACGAAGGCAGTGGAAATAACCGAGGTGCTGATCAGCGTGACGACCAGCGGCGAAATATCAAAGCCAAGCACCTGCGCGCCGAAGAAGAACACCAGCAATGTCACCAGGAAGGGCACACGCCGAAACACTTCGACATAGACCAAAGCGATGATCTTGAGAGGCAGGAGAAGCCGAGAACGCGACAGGCGGGCCAGGGACAGGATCGTTCCGAATACGACCCCGACGAGGCAGCCGACGGCCGAGAGAAAAAGCGTCGTCAACGCAGCCTCGGCAAGCATGATGATGTTGTAGCTCGTGAAGACCTGGGGAAATTGAACAATAATATCCTTCAACATCAAAGCACCCTGACCCTTGCGCGGAAGACGTAGCGACCGACCACCGCGAGCAGGATCGTCGCCATGAAGGTGATGACGACATAAAGCCCGGCGATCGTCGTGAAGATCTCGATCGAGCGAAACGTTGTCGAGTTCACATTGAACGCCCGGCCTGTCAGCTCCTCGACGCCGAACACGGCCGCCATCGATGTGCCGAGTGTCATCAGGATATATTGGTTGCTGAGCGGAGGCATGGAGACGCGGAAGACATGCGGCACGATCACATAGCGCAGGCTCTGAAGCCGGTTCATGCCCAGCGTCTCGGCCGCGTCGAGTTCCTCACGGTGCACCGATGCGAGGCCGGCTCTAAGGATTTCCGTCAAATAGGCTCCCGCATTCAACGTCATGCCGATCAGCACGGCCGCGAAGGGCGAGAACACGACGCCAAGATCCGGCAAGCCGAAGAAGATCACGTAGATCTGCACGAGCTGCGGCGTGTTGGTGAAGAAGACAACATAGGCCCGCACCAGCCGCGACAGGATCGGGCCACCCTCGTTGCGGGCGATGGCAAGCGCGAAACCGATCACAATGCCACCCGCGAAGGCAAGGACGCTCAGCTCAAGGCTAAGCAGAGCGCCCCCTATCAAATAAGGCAGATAGGATGTGATCTGGCTGTAATGTAGAGCGTAGTGCATGACCCGATCCCGTTCCGTATCAGCCGTGTCGTCCGGTCAGAAATAAGGCGTGACAGGGACCGGATAGACCATGTCGATCCCGAACCACTGCTTGTAGGTCTGCTTCATGAAGCCGTTTGTCTGCAGCTGATAAAGGGCCACATTGACCCACGACTTCAGCGCCGTATTGCCCTGCGCCAAGCCGATGCAATCATAGTCGATCGAGGCCGACTTATCCGTGATCACCCGCGTCTCCGCGCTATAGTTCTTGGTATAGGCGCCGAGATAATCGACAACGTCGACGATGGCATCGCCCCGGCCCTGCTCGAAGGCGCGCACGGCATCGGGATAATTGTCGAACAACGTCACCTGCGCCTTCGGCAAGCGGTCCTTCACGAAATCGACGGGTGTCGTACCGCGCACTTCGACCAGATGAACCTCAGTGGAGTTCAGATCGTCCATGGTCTGGTAAGGCTTGTCCTTCGCAACCAGTGCGCTGATCGCTTCGGTCTGGATCGGCAGGGAGAAATCGATCACCTTCGCCCGGTCGGCCGTGCGGGTCAGCGCGCCAAGTACGATATCGGCCTTGCCGGTCGCCAGAAACGGCACGCGATCAGCCGACGAGACCTGCACGAGCGAAACCTCCACTCCGAGCATCTCGCCGAGCTTCTTGGCGACATCGACGTCGAAACCCTCGATTTCGTTCTTGTCGTTGAAGCGGCCGAGCGGCGGCAGGTTCGGATTGATGCCCACTACGATCTTCTTGGCCGAAAGAATTTCATCCAGGCTATGCGCATCGGCGGCAACCGCCGTGAGAGCGAGGCAGGCCGCGCCGGCAAGCATACAAACCGTCTTTAAACTATTCATATTGATCCCCTTTTTTTGCTTTGCCGTGGCCAGACCGGAGATATTTCAGCATCCGAACCGTTGCACTGGCGTTCCCGACGGTGTATCTATTGTATACCGTTCGTAGACGAAAGAAACACCGTGACAGACGAAAGTCAACCCTTCGAATTGAGACGGCCCAGTCTGCGAGAGCCGAATGTGAAGCGTGGGGCGCCTGTGCGCTTCACCTTTGACGGCGACCTCGTTGACGCCTATGCGGGAGAATCGGTGGCGGCCGCACTGCTTGCCGCCGGCTATCGAACCCTGCGGGAAAGCCCGAACGAGCGTGCGCCACGAGGTGCATTCTGCTGGATGGGCCTCTGCCAGGAATGCACGATGGAAATAGACGGAATTCGCCGGCCGGCTTGCCGCACGGAATGTGCGAATGGCATTATCGTGCGCAAAGGAACAATCGCATGAGCGAGACCTGCGATGTGCTCGTCATTGGAGCTGGCCCGGCCGGCACAGAGGCTGCCTTGTCCGCCGCCGGCTGCGGCCTGCGGGTGGTGCTGGCCGACGAAGCCCCCTCTGCAGGCGGACAGGTCTATCGCGCGCCGCCCGATACCTTTTCCGGCCTGCCAGCCACCCCGGAAAGCCGCATAGGAGATGCGTTGCGTCGCCGGCTCGCGGAAAGCACGGTCGACACCCATTTCGGTCATATCGTCTGGTCGGTCTCGCCGGACTTGCGAGTGGACGCTCTGGCAAAGGAGGGCCCGGTGTCGTGGAGCGCCCGCAAGATCATTGTCGCGACCGGCGCGCAGGAGCGGGTCGTGCCGTTTCCCGGCTGGACGCTTCCCGGCATCATCGGCCTCGCCGGTGCGACGATACTTCTCAAGTCGCAACGCATGCTGCCGGGCCGCAGCACTCTGGTCGCCGGGCAAGGCCCGCTTCTCCTGGCGGTCGCCGCCGGAATTCTGAAGGCGGGCGGTACGGTGGCCGGTGTCGTCGATCTTTCCTCCCGCAGCGAATGGCTGGCGCAGAGCCCCGCATTCCTGACCCGCCCCGACCTTGCCGCTCGCGGTGCCGGATGGCTGGCCCGCCTTCATGGCACGCGCGTTCCCTTTTTCTATCGCCACGCCATCCGCCGCGCCGTAAAGCGGGATGAGAACGAAATTGAGGTGACGATCGGCCCTGTCGACCGGAGTGGTTGTTCGATCGCGGGTAAGGAGCGGATATTCACCGTCGATGCCGTCGCCGTCGGCAACGGTCTTGTCGCCTCCACCGACGTCACCAGGCTGCTGCGGGCAGAGCATACATTCGACGAGGCTCGCGGCGGCTGGATTCCACGGATCGACGCCGACTTTCGCACCAGCATCGCTGGCCTTTATACGGTCGGTGACGGCACCGGGATCGCCGGAGCGGCGGCAGCCGCGCTAAACGGTCGTCTCGCCGGCCTTGTGGCCGCCCGCGACCTGGGAGCCCTGACGGGCGAAGCCTATGAGGAGAAATCCGCACCCCTTCGCCGAAGCGCCAAACGAGCGCTCGGATTTGGCGGCGCCATGGCCGGGCTGATGGCTCTGAGACCGGGACAGATCAAAAGCATCGCCGAAGACGCGGTCGTCTGCCGCTGCGAGGACGTGACGCGCCGGGATATCGACTTGGCCTTTGCGGACGGCGCACGCAGTGCAAACCAGCTCAAAGCCTGGACGCGCTGTGGCATGGGGCCTTGCCAGGGCCGCATCTGCGGCGACATAGCGAGCGCCCTGCTCGCCCAAACGACAGGCGAACATCCAAGGTCGGGCATGTTTACCGGCCGGACCCCGTTTCGTCCGCTTCCGCTCACCCAGCTTCTCGAGCCGGTCGATTACTCCGAACTGAATCTCCCACCGCCCGCGCCGCTATGATGTCAAAAAATCCCTCGCAAATATTCGATATCGCCGTGGTCGGCGCAGGCGCGATGGGGGCGACAGCGGCCCTACATCTCGCGCGTTCCGGCATGCGTGTCGCGTTGATCGACCGTGGTGAAATTTGCCGCGAGGCCTCCGGCGTCAATGCCGGCACGCTGACGCTCCACATGACCCGCGCCGCCCTGATCCCCTACGCCATGAAGGGGCGCGAACTCTGGCTTGACGCGCCGAACTGGCTCGGCATGGATGTCGGTGCCCGCTCGGCGCCGGGGCTGTCCCTTGCCTTCACGGCGGCGGAACGAGAGATGCTGGAAAAAAGGGCGCAGGCGCGTGCCGCCATGGGCGCGCCTATTCGGCTGATCACACCCGCCGAGGCTCTTCGGATAGAACCGGGTCTCAATCCTTCCCTCATTGCCGCCGCCTATTGCGAGCTCGATGGTCACGTCACCGCCTATATGACGGGCCGCGCCTATCGAAAGGCACTGGTCGCGGCAAATGTCACCATTCTCGAAAACGCATCCGTCAGCGAGATAGAACCGGATGGCGGCCACTACACCATTCTGCATGAGGATGGCGGAAGAACGACGACGAAGCGGCTGGTTCTCGCCGGCGGCGTCTGGCTTGAGACGATGCTCGCCTGGCTCGGTTTGAGCGTCCCGATCAAATGCCTGATCAACCAGCTCGCGGTTACCGAGCGCATGCGGCCGGTGATGCAGACCGTGGTCGGGATCGCCAACGGTCTCCTGTCGCTCAAGCAGTTCGAAAACGGCAGCGTCTTGATCGGCGGCGGCTGGCAGGGCATCGGCGATCCGATCCGCGGCGGCGTCGAGACGATCCCGGAAAACCTTATCGGCAATGTGCAGCTCGCCCGTCATGCCATACCAGCCCTCGGCGACACCCGCATCTTGCGTATCTGGCTCGGCCTCGAATCCGAGACCGCCGATGCCATGCCGATCATCGGACCGCTGTCCGGATTTGACGACGCCTATGTGATCGGCGGCGTCCACTCCGGTTACACCAGTGCCCCTTACATGGGACGGCTCCTCGCCGACCGGATTCTCGGGCGTGAGCCCGAAATGCCGCTCTTCGACCCCGCCCGGCTGATCAAGAACCCGGAGGAAATAGCGTGATACCTGCCATAGACCACCCCTTCCGCGGCATCTACGTCGCCACGCTCACCCCATTTCGCGATGATGGCGTGATCGACGAGGAAGTACTCGCCGATCACTTCCGTACCGTGACCGCCGAGCCCGGCATCGTCGGCATTCTTTGTAACGGCCATGCGGGCGAGAACATCTTGCTCACCCGCGAGGAGCGCCGCCGGGTCACGGAAATCGCCGTCAAAGCGATCGGCAGCACCCATATCGTCGTCTGCGGGATCCTGTGCGAGGCGACAGCGGAAGCCGTCTGCCATGCCGAAGACGCTGTCGATGCCGGTGCTGATGCCATTCTCGTCTTTCCGCCATTCTCCTGGGCGCTGTCGCAGGACGCCGAGATGGCCGTGACGCATCATCGCGCAATCGCCGAGGCCGTCGATACACCGATGATGCTCTATCAGGCTGGCGTCGCTTCCGCGCTTGCCTACCGGCCGGAGGTGCTCTCAAGGCTGGTCCTGTTGCCCACAGTCGTGGGGATCAAGGAGGGGAGCTGGGAGAGCAACGCCTATGATCGCAATCGCCGCCTCGTCAAAAACACAGCGCCCCACGTTGAAATCATGGCATCCGGGGACGAGCATCTGCTCTCTTGTTTTGCGATCGGCAGTGAAGGTAGTCTCGTGAGTCTGGCGGCGATCATGCCGGGAGAGATCGTGGCGCTGGATCGCGCTGTGCAAGGGGGAGATTTGGAACGGGCACGCGCCTTGAGCGAACGCATTCAGCCGCTGGCAAATGTTATTTACGGCACGCATCCCGTCGGTTGGGCCACGGCGCGCTTGAAGGCCTGCATGGTTCTGCTTGGGCATTGGCGCAACGGCAGTCCGCGCGCTCCCATCACAGATCTGCCATCCTCCGAAATCCTTCGGCTGCGGCTTGCCCTTGCCACTGCCGGACTGCTAGGCCCTGACGCATGAACGACGATAGCCTTTTGTCCGCCATCAACGGTGAAGCAAGCCTTAGCGAGCGCGCCTATGACGAGCTCAGCCGTCTCATCCTGACCCGCAAGCTGCCGGGCGGCAGCCTCGTGGTGGAAGGACGGCTCGCCCAGCAGCTCGATGTCTCCCGCACCCCGATGCGCGAGGCCATCCTGCGGCTTGCAGCGGAGGGACTTCTCATCAAGCAGGGCTCGCGCTCCTATGCGGTGCGCCGGGTACAGCCGGTGGAGTTCTTCCAGGCGCTCAAGGTTCGCGAGCTGCTCGAAGGCGAGGCCGTGGAGCTCGCGATCGGCCGCATCAAACCAGAAACGATCGAGGCGCTGCGCAGTGATATTCTGAGACTTGGCGCACTGGAAGCGCAGGCCGCCGAGCACTGGGAGACCGACGACCGTCTTCACATGCTTTTCCCGGAAGCGCTCGGCAACGGCGTACTGGTGCGAATGATCCAGCAGCTGCGCGTCATCACGCGCCTGTTTGAACTGACCAGTCCGTCGGGTCGCGTGGCGGCGGATGCCGCCGAACATGTCGCCATCCTGGACGCCTTCGCCAAGGGCGACGGCCGGCGCGCGCGGGCGGCGATGGTAACCCATCTACGCAATGTCGCATCCGAGATTTTGGACATCGTCAGCGGCCGGGACACTGCCCCACCTCGCCGGAGACCGTGAACAGGGGTGAATTCAATCTCGTCGTTCGCCACGGTCCCATCCCTGATAACGAACCCATCTCAGCCTGGGTAAGTCTAAGGACATAACCCTACGATGGGCCGCCACCCTGTTTGCATCACAGTCAAATATGACGGCGCTGCATTTTTGTGCGGCACCGGCCGTTTTTTGGTCAAAAATTTACCGTCCGATAAATTTTTGACCAAACGATAAATAATTTTCGATGCACGAAATGAAATGCTATTGATTCAATTGGATTTTTCGATCTGGCACGCAAACTGCTTTCAAGACATCGAACCAGGCTTTGGCCGCTCGCGACCTCAAGAGGAGAGCAAGTATGGAAATCGGTGTCTTCATCCCGATCGGGAATAATGGTTGGCTGCTGTCGGAAAATGCGCCGCAGTACAAACCCAGCTTCGAGCTGAACAAGGAAATCACACTAAAGGCAGAAAAATACGGCCTCGACTTCGTGCTCTCGATGATCAAGCTGCGCGGCTTCGGCGGAAAGACGGAATTCTGGGATCACAATCTCGAATCCTTCACGCTGATGTCCGGCTTGGCTGCCGTCACCACGCGCATCAAGCTGTTTGCCACCGCCGCGACGCTGGTGATGCCGCCGGCTATCGTCGCCCGCATGGCGTCGACCATCGATAGCATTTCCAACGGCCGCTTCGGTCTCAACCTCGTCACCGGCTGGCAGCGCCCGGAATACTCCCAGATGGGGATGTGGCCAGGCGACGAGTATTTCGCCAAGCGCTACGACTATCTCGGCGAATATGCCACCGTGCTGCGGGATCTGTGGGAAACCGGCAAGAGCGATCTCAAGGGCGAGTTCTTCCAGATGGACGACTGCCGCCTGTCGCCACGCCCCCAGGCCGACATGAAGGTGATTTGCGCAGGCTCCTCGACCGCAGGCATGGAGTTCTCGGCCCAATATGCCGACTACAATTTTTGCTTCGGCGTCGGCGTCAATACGCCGAAGGCGTTTGCACCGGCAGCCGAGCGGCTTCAGGTGGCAACCGCCAAGACCGGCCGCGACGTCTCTTCATTCGTTCTCTTCATGGTAATCGCCGACGAGACGGATGAGGCAGCCCGCGCCAAGTGGGAGAGCTACAAGGACGGCGCCGATCAGGAAGCGATTGCCTGGCTCGGCGTGCAGGGTGCCGCAGATTCCAAGTCCGGCTCGGACACCAATATCCGCCAGATGGCCGACCCCGTCTCGGCCGTCAACATCAACATGGGAACACTGGTCGGCTCCTACGAGACCGTCGCCAAGCTGCTCGATGAAGTCCCGACCGTTCCCGGAACCGGCGGTGTGCTGCTGACTTTCGACGACTTCGTCAAGGGCGTCGAGGATTTCGGCACGAAGATCCAGCCGCTGATGAAGTGCCGTCAACATATAAAGCCGATGCTGGAGGCTGCCGAATGAGCTCCGTTACCACAGCCGGATACCAGGCTCCTCAGGAACGCTCACAGAGCGTCACCCTCCCCGCCAGGCCCGAACCGATTACGCTGAAACCCAGTGAAACGGCGGTCGTGGTCGTCGACATGCAGAACGCCTATTCGACTGAAGGCGGCTATGTCGATCTCGCCGGCTTCGATATCGCGGGGGCCAAGGGGACGATCGCCAATATCAAGAAGACGCTGGACGCGGCGCGCGACGCCGGTGTTCAGGTCATCTATTTCCAGAACGGCTGGGACAAGGACTATATGGAGGCCGGAGGCCCCGGCTCGCCGAACTATCACAAGTCCAACGCACTGAAGACCATGCGCCAGAGACCGGAGCTGCAGGGCCAACTTCTCGCCAAGGGAACCTGGGACTACGCGATCGTCGACGAGCTGCAACCCCAACCCGGCGACATCCTGGTGCCGAAGACCCGCTATAGCGGTTTCTTCAACACCAATATGGACAGCGTGCTGCGCGCGCGCGGCATCCGCAACCTCGTCTTCGTCGGCATCGCCACGAATGTCTGCGTGGAGAGCTCGCTTCGCGACGCCTTCCATCTCGAATATTTCGGCGTGATGCTCGAGGATGCCACCCATCATCTCGGCCCCGATTTTATCCAGCAGGCGACCGTCTACAACGTCGAAAAATTCTTCGGCTGGGTCGCAACGGTCAACGACTTCTGCGCCACCATCTCGCAAGCCGCTCCCAACGAAGCCTGATCCAATCATCAAGAGGAAACCCTCATGCCCAAGTCCATCATCGTGCCCGCAGGAACCCATAAGCCAATCGCACCATTTTCGCCCGGTACGCTTGCCGATGGCATCGTCTACGTCTCCGGCACACTGCCCTTCGACAAGAACAATGATGTCGTGCATGTCGGCGACGCCGGCGCCCAGACGCGCCATGTGCTGGAAACCATCAAATCGGTGATCGAGACGGCCGGCGGCACGATGGAAGACGTGACCATGAACCATATCTTCGTCACCGACTGGGCCAACTATCAGGCCGTCAACGCCGTCTATGCCGAATACTTCCCGGGCGACAAGCCGGCGCGCTACTGCATCCTGTGCGGGCTCGTGAAGCCAGACGCGCTGGTCGAGATCGCAACCGTCGCGCATATCGGCAAGAAGTAGACGGCATGCATTTCGAGGTTCACGGGCTCGATCGCCCCAATGCCAAGACGATCATCCTGTCCTCCGGGCTCGGCGGATCGGGAAGCTATTGGGCGCCTCAGATCGAGGCGCTCGCAACCGATTTCCGGATCGTTACCTACGACCATCGCGGCACGGGGCGCACCGGCGGCGATGTTCCGGACACGGGCGGCATCTCGGCCATGGCGGACGACGTGCTGGAGATCGCAGCCCGGCTGCAGCTTGATCGGTTCGACTTCATGGGCCACGCGCTCGGTGGCCTGATCGGTCTTGATATCGCGCTGCGACGCCCCGAGCTTATCGAAAAACTGATCCTCATCAACGCATGGAGCAAGGCCGATCCGCATTCCGGCCGCTGCTTCGATATCCGCACCGAGCTGCTGGAGCGATCCGGCGTCGAAGCCTTTGTCAAGGCGCAGCCCCTGTTTCTCTATCCGGCCGTCTGGATGTCGGAAAATGCCGAGCGCATGGCGGCTGACGAGCGCCATGGCGTCGCACACTTTCAGGGCAAGGCGAATGTCCTCAAACGGATCGCCGCGTTGCGGGCGTTCGATATCGAGCACAGGCTCTCCGAGATCCACACTCCGACGCTGGTCGTCGGCACCCGCGACGATCTCCTCGTGCCCTATACGCGTTCTATCCGGCTTGCCGAGGGTTTGCCGGCCGCCGAGCTTGCCCTCTCCGATTTTGGCGCGCATGCGGTCAACGTCGTCGAGCCGGCGGAGTTCAACAAGACCCTGCTGCGCTTCTTACGCGCGGGGCCTGAAGGTCGATAAGGAGCCAGACATGCAAGCCTCATCGCTGACGGACGCAGCCCCACCCATTCCCTCCCTCGAGGAAAGGAAGCAGGAATACCGCAACGCCATGGCGCGGCTCGGAGCCGCCGTCAACATCGTGACGACCGACGGCCCGGGCGGTCTTGCGGGCTTTGCGGCGACAGCGGTGTGCAGCGTGACCGACAGCCCGCCGACATTGCTGGTCTGCCTCAATCGCACCTCTTCCGCCTATCCGGCCGTCAACGCCAACCGGGTGCTTTGCGTCAACACGCTGGAGCGCAGTCATGAGGACCTTAGCCGGCTTTTTGGCGGCAAAACACCGGTACACGAGCGGTTCGAGGGTGCCAACTGGTCGCTGCTTGAAACGGGAGCGCCGGCGCTGGACGATGCGTTGATCTCGTTCGATTGCAGGGTCAAAACCATCTCGGACGGCGGCACGCATGATATCCTGATCTGCGAAGTTGTTGCCATCCGCGAGAACGACGGCGGACAGGCTCTCATCTATTTTGACCGGGGCTATCATGCGATCTAGAGGCCATTGGTCATTGGAACTGCAAGGAGCGTCATAAGAACGCCGTTTCCCATGACGGATGCGGCACTGAAAAGCAAAACGTTGGCAGCCTTGGCATTACGGTCGATCACAATCCTGTTTTACGCAAAGGCCTGAATTGCTCGCTTTGAGAAGATTCGGAACGTCGACCTACCAATCGTTTTGCTTTTCCATGAGGTTGCGGTGGTGGATTTGTGCCTTCGCTAAGAAGGGCGGGATAGCGGCAGTAGCTATTGTTAGCTGCCACTATCCCCTTGTCCCTTTGATAAAACCAGCCGACATCTCGACAGGCGCAAAGTCAGCGCATTTGCAGGATGATCGGGCTACTGCTTGCAGGATCGGTATGTTCGCGCAGCGCACGAACGTCATCGGGACTGACAGGTCCGCCATGGTTACCCCATGTCAAGCGGACATAGGAAAGGACATCCGCGATCTGCTCGTCGGAAAGCTGCTCGCGGAAGGGCGGCATGCGGTAGGCATCGGGGATGCCCGCCGTGACCACGCGGCCCGATCCATTCAGCGTCACATTGATCTGCGAGGCGTTTTCCGCAGTGAGGGAAGAGGCAGCACCGGCCAGTGGCGGTATCCACTGGTTCCGGCCCTTCCCGTCATTGCCATGGCAGAAGCCGCATTTGGCCGCAAAGGTCTGCGCACCGGCCGCGTTGCGACCGCCGGCGGAAGACGCGCTGATCAGTGTCGGCGGCTGATATTGCCATGGCGTGCCATCGCGTACGGGGTCTCCCGGCAGTGATTTCAGATAGTGACTGATGGCACGCAGATCGTCGTCTGTCATGAACTGCGTAGAGTTGTTGTAGGCCTCTGTCATCGAGCCGAAGACGACGGCGTGCTGGTTCCTGCCGTTCTTCAGGAACTGGTAGATATCGTCCTCGCTCCAGCGGCCAAGCCCGGTATTGTGATCCTGGCGAAGGCTCGGTGCATACCAGCCATCCAAGAGGGCACCGGCGAGATAGAGCGGGCTGCCTTCGTCCAGGGCCTTTTCATTCATCGTCAGGCTGCGCGGGGTGTGACAGCTGCCGCAATGGCCGGCTGCCTGGACAAGGTAGGCACCGCGGTTCCAGATTGCATCTTCCGACGTTTTCTCAACATAGGTGCCCTTGTCGGTAAAGACGGCGTTCCATAGGGCCAGCGGCCAGCGCATGTTCAGCGGCCACCTTATCTCCGAACCCCGGTTCGGTTGATTGACGGGCGTCACTCCAGTCATGAAGAATGCGTAGAGCGCGCGAATGTCGTCGTCATTCATCTTCACGTAGGATGGATATGGCATGGCCGGATAGAGCCGGCGCCCATCGGGCGCAACGCCATGCCGAACCGCCCGGTCGAAATCGGCCAGTGTATAGTTGCCGATGCCGGTTTCCTTGTCAGGCGTTATGTTCGTCGCGAATATCGAACCCAGCGGCGTTCCCATTTCCAGGCCGCCGGCAAAAGGCTTGCCGTTCGGCACGCTATGACAGGCAACACAGTCGGCCTGGCGCGCGACATATTCACCGCGCTGCGCGAGTTCTGGCGAAGGCGCTTGAGCAACGGTCGTCTGGTCGAACGGAGAAGACGGTTTCTGCGTGACAAACCACGCCAAGCCGCCGGCCGCGACAATGACGATCAAGAGGAGAACCAGGAGCGCTTTTTTCAAGGACAATCCATCCCGTTTGTTTGTTGCTTTTTGGCTTTGATTTGTAGCGCTTCACCGAGGCACGCCCCCTTCAGCCTTGCGCAGTTTCCCGAAGACAAGGTGTCTCGCCGTTCGAGGCGATGGGAACCAGGCAAAGCAGGGCGGCCTCTCATGACGACCTAGCTTTCAAACGCATACTGAGAAAGCGGCATGCTGCGGATACGCTGACCCGTCAGCGTGGAGACCGCATTGGCGACGGCCGGAGGGATGGCGGGAAGTCCCGGCTCCCCTATGCCGCCCATCTGCGCACCGCTCTCGATGATACGCGTATGCACGCGCGCCATTCGATCGGGAGGCAGGATGGGATAAAGATCGTAATTGCGCGCGACCGGCTCGCCATTCTTGTAAATGGCCTCCTCCATCAAGACCTGGGAGAGGCCGAGCGCCGTCGCCGAATTGATCTGGGCCTCGATAATCGCCGGATTGACGATGCTGCCAGGATCTATCGCTTCCCAGATATCATGGACCACGACCTCTCCCTTTCGTATCGAAACCTCGGCGATGGCTGCCGTATGGCTGCCGAAGGGGGAGGCCATCGCCACCCCCGCGCCCTGCGCGAACCGTCGTCGGCCGTGAAAGGCCCTCTTTTCCAGCCTCCGGAAAGGTCTCCGACCGCCTTGAGCAGGTTGGTCAATCGCTCATTGCCCTGAAGGAGGCGCAGCCGCAGCTCGAACGGGTCCTGTTTTCCCTTATCCGCCAATTCATCCAGGAATGACTCGTAGAGAAAATCGTTCATGGAGTTGCCGACAGATCGCCAATAGGCAAGCATGGTCGGGTTTTCCACGTAGATCTGGGCAATGCGGCGATTGGGAATGGCATAGGCTTTGCCCGTCAATCCTTCCACCGCCGTGTCGTCGATCTTGTCGTCGCTGTGGCCGGAGATCCCTTCGGTCGGCCCCTCGCAAACGGTAATCGCCTCAAGCGCGATCGGCATGCCCTTGTCGTCAAGTGCCCCTCGGAAGCGAACAGCTGCCATCGGGCGCAGCGGATCGCGTAGGAACTCCTCTTCCCGGCTCCAGATCAGCTTGACCGGACGGCCGACTTCCTTGGCAAGCTGGATGGCCTGGGGATAGGGATTGGCCGCCGCATAGAGGAAATGGCGACCGAAAAAGCCACCCAGCAGCGGGCTGTGAATCTTGACCTTCGACGGATCGAGGCCGGTCGACTTGGCGATCGCCGCCTGGAACATTTCGGGGGCCTGATTGGGTATCCAGAGCTCCAGCGTTCCATCATCATTGAACCGCGCCAGCGCCGACGGCGGCTCCAACTGCGCATGATGAACATATTGGCTGTGATAGGTGGCGGAAACGACTGTCTTGGCGCTGGCCAAAACGCTCGCAGCATCGCCTTCCTTCTCCGCGTCCTTGCCATCCCCAGCTTCATTGGCAAGACGATTGCTAAAGGCGGCAGTGGAAAAATCCGCCGGCATGTTGCGCGCGCCCGGTATGAGCGGCTGCGCGCCCGGCTCGTTCCAATCGACCTGCAGCGCTTCTACCGCACGCTTGGCGTTCCACCATCTTTCCGCGACAACCGCGACGGCACCGGGCAACCGATGGACCGAATGCACGCCGGCCATCGCCTTGACGTCTGCTTCGTTGCGGATGTTGCCGACCGACAGGCCTAGGCGTGGCGCATGCTGGACGGCGGCATGCAGCATGCCGTCGACCTTGCAATCGATGGCATAGATGGCCCTGCCAGTTGACTTATCGAGAACATCGAGCCGTTTCACCGGCTTGCCAATCCAGCGGAACTGGCTGCGCTCCTTGAGCGTCACACTTTCCGGAGCCGGCACGGGAAGGCTCATCGCATCCGTGGCGACGTCGCCATACGCAAGCTTGCGGCCGGACGCGGTATGGATGACCTGGCCCGGCTCGGTTGTCAGCTCACCGACAGGAACCTTCAGGCGCGTTGCGGCTGCCTCAAGGATCATCGCACGCGCAAGGGCGCCCAGCCGACGCATCGTGTCATAGCTCATACGCACCGACATGCTGCCGCCGGTGATGCGCATCTTGCCGCCGATGACCAGATAATCCGAGCCCGTCGGCGCGTTTTCCACGATGAACGAACTGGGATCCATGTCGAGCTCTTCGCCGACGATCTGCGCCATGGCCGTAAAGACGCCCTGCCCGCCTTCGACGAAGGGGCTCATGAAGCGCACGGTATTATCAGGCCGAATTTCAAGAAACGCGGGAACCCGCGTGCCCGGCGCCATGGCGCTTGTCGCCTGTTGTGCCCGCGCGGTGCCGGCGGGTATCCCGAACCCAAGCACCAGGGCGCCGGTCATCGTTCCCGCGGCGCCGAGAAGAAAGCCCCGGCGAGAAATGTTGACTGGCGCTCCATCGGGAAATTCGCCTTCCAAAGCGAGTTTACGGTCGATCTCGTTCATAGCGTTTCCACCTTCTGGCCGGAGAGCTCCTGGACGGCAGCCTTGATCGAGTTGTAGGTTCCGCATCGACAGAGATTGATCATCGCAGCCGCTATATCTTCTTCAGACGGTTTGGCCGTCTGCTTGAGCAGCGCCGTCGCCGCCATGACCTGACCCGACTGACAGTAGCCACACTGGGGGACCTGATGCTCGACCCAGGCGGCCACGACCTTCTTGCCGACGGGATCATTCTCGATCGCTTCGATCGTGGTGATATTTCGACCCACCACGCTCTCCACCGGCGTCACGCAGGAACGGACGATCTCGCCGTCTACAAGGACGGAACAGGCACCGCATTGAGCCAGACCGCAGCCATATTTGGTGCCGGTTAGTCCGAGTTCATCACGGATCACCCAGAGAAGCGGCGTGTCGTTACCCGACTCGACCTGATAGATTTGATTGTTGATTTGAAGTCTCATGGCTCTTCCTCGGGATTTGACACGACGGTGAACGCAGGCGTTATATTAGTATTGGCTATCTAGGTTGTGCGATCAATTATCGGTGACCACAAAAGCTCACCCGGATCCGGCTGGGTAAGCTCCACTTGCGATTTACATTCCCGTTTGAATTGCCTGTCACAGCTCGTGATGCCCGCTATGGATTCAAACGGCATTGTAACGGAATAGGTCGCCTTCATTAATACCGGAAATCGGCATACGCTTATGAAACAGGCTCATAAATCGACCCGCCGCTTCGCGTCCGCGCCTATCCTTCCTGACTGGCGAGCCTGAACGGTCCCGACCGCCTCTTTCGCCTGCTCGCCCTTGCAGGTGTTTGCACATGACCCTCCTGCGGCAGGGAGATGACCGCCTTGAGGCCAGGGTCGTTGGGAGTGAGCTGAATGTCGCCGCCGTGCTGCCTTGCAATGGCGCGGGCGATCGACAAGCCCAGCCCAACACCACCGGTATCCCTGCTTCGAGAGGCCTCCAGACGGAAGAAGGGGGCGAAGACCTTCTCCCTCATGTTCTCGGGAATGCCGGGACCATTGTCTTCCACCACGATATCGATGGTGGTGGCTGAATGGAGGATATAGACCTTCGCATGGCCGCCGTAGCGCGCCGCATTTTCGGTGAGGTTTCGCACCGCGCGGCGCAGCCCGTCCGGCCGGCACCGGTAGGTCGTCTTCGGCCCCTCGATATATTCCACCGGCAGGCCGAGATCGGCAAGGTCGTCGCAGATGCTGCCGACCAGCGCCTCCAGTTCTATGGCGCGCGTTTCCTCCGCCGTGGACTCTCCGCGCGCAAAGGAAATGGCAGCCTCCGTCATGCTTTGAAGCTCGTCGATCGTCGACAGCATCTTCTGCTGGATGTCGGCGTCCTTGACGAACTCGGCCCTGAGCCGCAACGAGGTCAGCGGCGTTCGGAGATCGTGGCCGATCGCGGCCAGCATCCGGGTGCGATCATCGACAAAGCGATGAAGACGCTCCTGCATTTTGTTGAATGCCTCGGCGGTGCGTCTGATATCGTCGGGACCGTTTTCAGGCAGAGGCGGGAGGTTTTCACCCCTGCCCAAGGCTTCCGCCGAAAGCGCGAGACGCCTCAGCGGACGCGCGATACGACTGGCGATGAACACCCCGAGGAGCGACAGGATCAGTGCGGTTGTCGTCAGCGAAGTGAGTGATTTCAAACTCCACCACTGGTCGATGTCGGCCTTGTAGAAAGCCGTGTTCAGCCAGACGCCGTCGCCAAGTTTAATCACTAGCCCATATCCATTGCGGTCGCCGAAGTAGACGAACTTGGCAGGTTGCGGCGAGCTCCATAGAACCGGCGGCGGCGTGGTCCATCTAATGGATGCATCTGCCGCCGTCACATCTTCGGACATCAGGCGCCCTGCTTTGGGATTCGAGCGAAAACCATACTTTCCGGTGAGATCGATGAAGTTTTCGATCGGGCGGGTCAATTCCGTTGCCGCGCGGGCTCGCCATGCATTGGCGTCGGTCGGCTCTTCCGTCGAGAGCCAGAATCGGGAATAGCTGGTCTCGCTGGCAAGAAGAGCCTGCTCGCGCAGCGGTTCGGGCACGGATTCCATCAGCCGCGTGACCGAGGCGCACCTGCTGAAGAACTCGCTTTTCATCGCCGCATGCAACGCCTTGGTTCGCTCGTCCCAGGAGATCACGAATGTCAGGGCCTGCGAGACCACGAGTGCAAGCAGGGTGAACCCTATGAATTGCGCGGCAAGGCTTCTTCTCCACCAGTAGATCATTCGAACCCCACATCCACCGACAGGCTGTAACCGCCACCCCAATGCGTCTTGATGACCGACGGATTTTTCGGGTCCGGCTCGATCTTCTTGCGCAGCCGGCTCACCTGATTGTCGATGCTCCTGTCGAAAATATCGGCTGTCTTCCCGACAGTCAGGTCGAGAAGCTGCTCGCGACTGAGAACCAGGCCGGGACGTTCGAGGAACACTCTCAAAAGCCTGAACTCCGCCGTGCTGAGCGGAATACCGACGCCGTCATCTCCGGAAAGTTCCTGCCGGCCCATATTGACGCGCCAGTTCCCGACGCGGACGACCTTTGCCTTTTTCAGCGTTTCCCGTTGCTGGTGCGGCACGCTGTTTGCCCGGCGCAAGACGGCCCTGATCCGCGCCAGCAGCTCGCGTGGATTGAACGGTTTTATGAGATAGTCGTCAGCGCCGAGTTCGAGGCCGATGATGCGGTCGGTATCCTCGGTCATCGCCGTGAGGAATATAATCGGAACATCCATCGTCGCCCGCAGGTGGCGGCAGACGGAGAGGCCATCCTCGCCGGGCATCATGACGTCGAGAACGACGAGGTCGACCGAACTGCGCTCAAGAATCCGCCTGAGTGCCGCACCACTGTCGGCCACGCTCACCTTGTAGCCCTGCTGCTCAAGATACTGGCCGACAAGGTCTCTTATGTCCGCGTGGTCATCGACGACAGCGATATGCGCAGCTTTTTGCATATACAGTTTCCACCATGTTGAGCCACTTTACAAAAGCACGGCCCAGTCCGCATCGAAAAAAGTGTATCAAAGTTTCACAATGACCGCCCGGTTGCGACCCGCACGGCAGGCAGCGATATCAAGTTTCATGGATACCGGAGGCCGTCACATCGGTAGGCTCCGGCTCGCGCACAAGTGGGCTCTTCTCCGGCTTGCGGAGGAAGCCAACGACGAAGGTGAAAAATACCGGCACGAAGAAGATGGCGAGCAGGGTTGCGGAAATCATGCCGCCGAGCACACCGGTTCCGATGGCGTTCTGGCTCGCCGCACTTGCGCCCGTTGCGATCGCCAGCGGCACCACACCCAATGTGAAGGCAAGCGAGGTCATCAGGATCGGCCGGAACCTCATCCGCGCAGCCTCGATCGCAGCCTCCCGCGCCGAGCGCCCCTCCGCGACGAGATCTTTTGCGAATTCGACGATGAGGATCGCGTTCTTGGCCGAAAGGCCGATGATGGCGATAAGACCGACGAGGAAATAGATATCGTTCGGCAACCCGCGCAGCATCACCGCCAGGACCGAGCCCAGCACGCCGAGCGGCACAACAAGCATGACCGACAGGGGGATCGACCAGCTTTCGTAAAGGGCCGCCAGCAGGAGGAAGACGAAGAGAACGCTGAGGCCGATCAAGAAAGGCGCCTGCGATCCAGACTGGATTTCCTGGAAGGATTGCCCGGTCCATTCGAAGCCGAAGCCCGCCGGCAGTTGTTGCGACAGCCGCTCCATTTCGGCGATGGCATCTCCCGAGGAATATCCGGCCGCCGCCTGTCCGCCGATACGGGTCGAGGGATAGCCGTTATAGCCGACCACCTGCGATGGACCTCGGACCCAGTCGATCGATGCAAAAGCGGACAGAGGGACCATGCTGCCATGACTGTTCCTGACGTTCAGCCTCAGCAGGTCCTGTGACTGCATGCGCTGCACGGCGTCCGCCTGCACGGTCACGCGCTGCATCCGGCCGGCATTCGGATAATCGTTGATATAGGACGACCCGAAGTTCGCCGACAGCGTGGCGTTGATGTCGCTGAAGCCGACGCCGAAGGCGTTTGCCTTCTCGCGGTCGATCATCAGGTTGATCTGCGCGGCATCCGGCAGGCCCTCGACACGAACCCCGGCAAGAACGGGACTGGCCCGGGCCGCATTCAGCAATTGCGCCGAGGCCGCGGCAAGCGCCGTCTGCCCTGCACCTGATCGATCCTGAAGGCGATAGGCAAATCCATTCGAGGTGCCGAGACCCTGGATCGGCGGCGGCGAGAGCGCGCGCACCGAGGCATCGCGGATCGCGGCAAATTTCGCATTCACCCGCGCGGCGATCGCGGCGGCGGAATCGCTCGGGCCGCGCTCGCTCCAATCCTTCAGCGTGATGAAGGCAAGGCCGGCATTTTGCCCAGACCCGGAATAGGAAAAGCCCGAGACGGCGACGACATTCCTGATGGCGGCTTCATCCATAAGTATCCGTTCCATCTGCCTGATCGCCTCGCGCGTCCTGTCGGTGCTTGCTTCGGCGGGCGCCTGCAGTTCGGCGATCAGGTAGCCCTGGTCCTCGTTCGGCAGAAACGAGTTCGGCAATTGCAGGTAAGCCCATCCGAGCCCGCCGAGCAGGGCAAGATAAATGAGCATGAAGCGGCCGGCGCGTCTGACCGTTGCCCCGACGCCGACCGAATAGCGCCGCGTCAGGCTGTCGAAGCCGCGATTGAACCAGCGGAAAAAGAAGGTCCTGCGTTCGCGCCCGTGGGAGACCGGCTTCAGGAAGGATGCGCAGAGTGCGGGCGTGAAGGTCAGCGCCAGCAGGCCGGAGAACAGGATCGAGACGACCATGGTCAGGCTGAACTGCTGGTAAATGACCCCGACAGCTCCGGGGAAAAATGCCATCGGAATGAAGACCGCTGTCAGGACGAGGGTAATGCCGATGATCGCGCCTGTGATCTGCGACATCGCCTTCTTCGTCGCCTCCTTCGGCGACAGTTTTTCCTCGGCCATGATGCGCTCGACATTCTCGACCACGACGATGGCGTCATCGACGAGAATGCCGATCGCCAGCACCATAGCGAACATGGTGAGCACGTTGATCGAGAAGCCGGCGGCATACATTACCGCGCATGCGCCGAGAAGTGCTACCGGGACGACGAGTGTCGGAATGATGGTGTAGCGGATGTTCTGTAGAAACAGGAACATGACGATGAAGACGAGGACGATCGCCTCGAGCAGCGTGTGCACGACCTTCTCGATGGAAACCTCGACGAAAGGCGTGGTGTCGTAGGACACCTCGTAGCTGAGGCCAGGCGGGAAATAGCGGGAGAGATCCTCCATGGTCGCGCGGACCTGCTCGGCCGTGGCAAGGGCGTTGCCAGTCGGCGTCAGCTGGATGCCGACATTCGCGCTTGGCTGACCGTTGAGGCGGCTCGCGAAATTATAATTCTCTCCGCCGACTTCGACCCGCGCAACGTCGCGCAGCCGCACCGCCGAACCGTCCGGATTTGCGCGAAGGACAATCCCGCCGAATTCCTGTGGCGACCGCAACTGCCCCTGGACATTGACGATGGCCGATGTCTGCTGGCCGGGCAAATTCGGGCTGGCGCCAACGCGCCCCGCTGTGACCTGAGCATTCTGCGCGGTGATCGCATTGGTGATATCCGCCGCCGTCAGGTTGAGGCCGAGCATCCTGTCCGGATCCATCCAGATACGCATGGAGCGCTGCGTGGCGAAGAGCTGCGCATTGCCGACACCCGGAACGCGCCGCAATTCCCCGATGACGTTTCTGCTCAGATAGTCGCCGAGACCGACCGCATCCGTCCTGCCGTCCTCTGAACGCAGCACGACCATCATCAGGAACGAGGTTCCGGCCCGATCCACCCTGATGCCCTGCTGCGTCACCGCACTCGGCAGGCGTGGCTCGACACGGGCAATGCGGTTCTGCACCTCAACCTGCGCCTCGCCGACATTCGTTCCCGTCTCGAAGGTGACGTTGAGCGCGATGCGGCCGGAGGCTTCCGACACGGATTCGAAATAGAGCAGCCCCGGAACGCCATTCAGCTCCTCCTCGATGGGACGGGTGACCGACTGGTAGATGTCCTCCGGCGTGGCGCCAGGATAGTTCGTCGAGACCGTGATCTGCGGCGGCGCGACCTGTGGATAGCGCGCAATCGGCATGAGCGGCAGGGTGAGGATGCCCGCAAGCGTGATGAAGATCGCCACGACCCAGGCAAAGATCGGGCGGTCGATGAAGAAATTGGCCATGAAGGCACCTTATCTTTGCAGGGGCAGATTGGCTTGGGCGGCTACGCGCTCGGCCGTTTCCGCGGTCGGTTTGGCGGCGGCGACGGCGGGATCGGTCCAGGGCTGGGGCGCCACCGTCGCGCCGGCGCGTGCCCGCTGGAAGCCGTCGACGACGACGCGGTCTCCGGCTTGAATGCCCTGATCTATGATCCAGCGCTGGCCGATCGCGCGGCCAACCGCAACGCTGCGCTGCTCGAGCTTGTTCTCATTCGCGATGACGAGAAGGCTTGCATTGCCGGCCGCGTCCCTCTGGACAGCCTGTTGCGGGACCGCAAGGCCCGCGTTCCGGGTCCCTTGCGCGACCTCGACGCGCACATACATGCCAGGCAGCAGTTCGCCGTCGGGATTTGGAAACTCGCCCCGAAGAGTGACTTGCCCGGTGGTCGCATCGACGGCCGCCTCCGAAAACAGAACCCGGCCGGGATGCGGGTATTCCGTGCCATCATCGAGACGCAACCCGACGCGAGCCTCGTTGGACCCTGCGGTCAGGCTGCCATTGGCGAACGCCTTGCGGAGACGGTTGAGATCGGCCGCCGGTTGGGTAAAGTCGGCATAGATCGGGTTCAGTTGCTGGATCGTCGCCAGATTTTCCGAGCCGTTGGCCGAGACCAGCGCGCCCTCGGTGATCAGCGCACGCCCGATCCGGCCGGAGATCGGCGCCGTCACATTGGAATATTGCAGGTTAAGCTTGGCCGAGACGAGCCCCGCCTCGGCGACGGCGACATCCGCATCGGCCTGCGCCAGCCGGGCGACGGCGGAATCATAATCCTGCCGGCTGGTGACATTCGACTTGCGAAGCTGTTCCTGCCGCTCGGCGGTCTGTCTCGCATCCAGTTGCACCGCCTTTGCCCGACGCAGGGTGGCTTCGGCACTGTCGACCTGGGCCTTGAAGGGCGCCGGGTCGATTCTATAGAGCACGTCTCCCTGGCTTACCGTTGCGCCCTGCTGAAAGACCTGTTCGGTGACGATACCCGAAACGCGCGGCCTGACCTCTGCCACTCTCGTGGCGGTCACCCGGCCGGGAAGCTCGGTGGTCATCGGCAGCGCCTCTGGGGGAAACCGTGATGAAGCCGACGGCTGGCGGCGGCGGGGTCTGTGGAGCGGAAGCCTCGCCCCGTTCGCACGCGCTCAGGCTCAAGGTCGTTATAGAAGCGGCAGCCAAGCGGACGAATAGCATGCGCATATGGAACTCCATATCAGATGGACGGGGATGGCGATCAGCGATAGCCGGCGGGCATTAGCGATCGCGCCGGCGCTGGCCGACAGCCGGCTCCCCCTCAAATCGCGCGGCCGATACTTTGCATTTCAAAAGGTATGAGGTCGGAACCATCGTGCTCAACTCCGTCGACATCGTGGGGACTTTGGAGCCGGCAAACTACACGGCGGCTGTCGCAAGGATGTGCCCGGCACGGGCCAATTTGTAACAAGCTGTCGCAACTTTATCGCATCTGCCGCGCGCGCCGATGCTGCGACGCAGCAAGAGCCGCGCACCGTGACGACAAGGGCCAAAGCAGAGCCGTGCCCCTGAAAAGCATGGAACCTAGCGATGCATTGCTTCAGGTATTATCAGGATGAGCCTGTCTTCACGCCTTGGGCGAGCGGCGCCCTACTCCGCGACATGCGTCTACATCTTCGGCACAAAGCTGCGACATGCCTGGCCTATCTTCCGGTTCGAACTTCACTGCGCGTTCGGCAATGTCGAAACCAACAGGAGGATAAGAAATTGGCCATTGAGCTATCGCAAATCGCAATATTGCGCAGAGTGCTCGAAGACTTCTGCTCCCGCCACGATCTGAGGCTCTCCGACCAACCCGCGATCATCGCCGCACGGGAACTCATGAGATTTGCGGACGAAGGTGAAAGCGATCCCGCAAATCTCACACTCCGTCTCGACGAGACGATGCCCTCACATCTTCATCGCGAACCACTGTCCGCAAGGGCATAAGCATGCGTTCAACGATGTTCGACCGATGCGGCCCATGCTCTGAAATACATGGATGATCTGGCCGCTCGCAACGAACTTCTGAAAAGGAAAGTAAGAGTATGCCGCTTTCTCGCCGTACTATGCTCACCTCGATGGCCGCTATGGCGGTCATTCCGAGCTGGAGCTTCGCAGCGGAACCCCGCAGGATATTGCTCGCCTACTATTCCTATACGGGGAACACCAGATCGGTTGCGGAAAAGCTCCAGGCGCATGTAGGTGCGCAGCTTCTCGAGATCAAAATGGCAGACCCCTACCCCTCCGACATCCGCAAGGCGACGGAGCGATCGAGACATGAGCTTGAAAGCGGCGAGCTTCCCGCATTGCTAGGCTACCCCTACGACGTGTCGGATTATGATCTGATCCTTGTCGGAGGCCCGGTGTGGTGGAACACCGTCGCGGCACCCGTCATGAGCTTTCTCGAGCGGACGGACTTCCGTGGCCGGAGCGTCGGCCTCTTCGCCACCTACGCGCTCACCCCTTCACACTATGAGAGCAACTTCGCGGCCCAGGCCCACAACGCATCCTTCCTGCCGGATCTGATGGTCAACGAGTTCGATCTTGCAAACGGACAGGCTGGAGATGCGATAACTTCCTGGGCATCCCATTACCTGCTCAAGGATAGGCCACGAGCGTTGTGACGGTAACGTCATGCGCAATCACGCGAAGTGCCTCATTGCCGTTTTCAGAATGGGGGTTCATTCAATCCCGTATAAGTGCTCGATGAATGAGGTGATGGGCCAGACAAGGATTTCGATCCGATCCCTGCCGCCTGCCGACCCTTAAATGCCGGTCGTGTACGGGGACATTCTGGAAATCTTTCCAGAGAGAGTGCATCCGTGCAGTTGCCAAAAAACCATAATTGTTCCACCAAGATCACAGATTAAACATTCAACGTTGAGAATCGGATCAAAGCTTAATGCGTATACAATACGGTTTCCTCTGCCTGTTCCTGGCAATTGCTCCGTCGGCATACGCTCTGGAAGCCGGTTCGCCACCAATTTTGACGCCCCTAGAGCAACAGGGGCAGGCCGCTCATTTGAGCGCACAATTTTTGACGCGCTACCACTACAGGCCCGTTCCACTTGATGATGCCTTGTCGGTCAAGGTCATGAACCGGTTTATCAAGTCTCTGGATCCGGACCGTGTCCTCTTCCTGCAAACGGATATCGACAAGTTCATGGCGGGCAGCACCAAGATCGATGACGCCATCGATCAGGAAGATTTGAATATCCCATTTTCTATTTTCAACGTTTATGAGCAGCGCGTCGTCGATCGCATGAGCTACGCGCGCGGCCTGCTTGGCCAGAAGTTCGACTTCAGCGTGCAGGAAGACTATCCCCTGATCCGCGACAAGGAGCCTTGGCCGCAATCCGACGCGGAAAGCAATGAACTGTGGCGCAAACGCGTCAAGAGCGACTGGCTACGCTTGAAACTGGCGGGCAAGGCCGACGCTGCTATTCGCGATACACTCGACAAACGCTACAAAAACTCGCTCGAGCGCGCCTACAAGTACAAGAGCGACGATGTGTTCCAGTCATTCATGGACGCCTATACAACGTCGATCGACCCGCACACCGACTATTTCGGCGCGACCGCTTCAGCTGAATTCGATATTTCCATGAAGCTTTCGCTGGTCGGTATCGGCGCGGTACTGCAGGAAAGAGATGACTACACGACGATCCGTGAGCTCGTGCCCGGTGGCCCGGCGCAATTGTCCGGCAAGCTTGCGGTCGGTGACCGCATTACCGGTGTTGGTCAAGGCGAGCACGGTGCGATAAAGGAAGTGGTCGGTACGCGCCTTGATGAAATCGTGCAAATGATCCGGGGGCAAAAGATTCTGTCGTGCGCCTGGACATCTTGCCGGCGGATGCCGGAGCCGATGGTAAACATCGCCTCATCAGCCTCGTGCGCGATAAGATCAGCCTTGAAAAGCAGGCTGCCCAGAAGACCATCCTGTCGGTAAAGGATGGCGACACCACGCGCAAAATCGGCGTGATCACTCTGCCGGCGTTCTATGAGGATTTCGAAGCGCGTCGAAAAGGCGACAAGGATTACAGAAGCGCAAGCCGCGATGTCGCCAAGCTTCTTACTGAGCTCAACCAAGACAAGGTCGATGGCGTTCTGATCGACTTACGCAACAATGGCGGCGGTTCGTTGTCCGAAGCGATCGATTTGACCGGCCTGTTCGTTGGCAAAGGTCCTGTGGTTCAGCAGCGCGATGCAGACGGTAAGGTGGATGTAGAAAGCGATGATCTTCCCGTGCCTGCCTGGACTGGTCCGGTTGGCGTGTTGATCAATCGCGGCTCGGCGTCCGCATCCGAGATTTTTGCCGCGGCGATACAGGACTATGGTCGAGGGGTGATTGTCGGAGAACCCAGTTTTGGTAAGGGCACCGTGCAAACCGTGGTCAATCTTGACCAGGTGGCCCGCAACAGCAAGCCGAAATTTGGCGAGCTGAAATTGACGGTTGCCCAGTTTTTCCGTGTCAATGGCGGCACCACACAGCTGCGCGGCGTGACACCTGACATCAGCCTGCCGGGCCTTTCGGACCCCAAGACCTTTGGTGAGGCAAGCTATGACAATGCTCTGCCATGGACCGAGGTCAAGCCAGCAAACTATAAGCCCGATGGCGATGTAAGGGCATTGCTGCCGCAACTGCAAAGTCGCCACGATGCCCGGGTGCGGGGCGATCGGGATTTCCAGCGCTTCGTGGAAGACATTGCCGAACTGAAGGCGCAGCGCGAGAAACGGGTTATCTCCCTCAATGAAACCGAACGTCGCAATGAAATGACTGCCCAGGCAAATCGTCTCAAGTCGCGCGAACAGATAAACGATGGCGTGGACACTGGCGGAGACGATGGCCTGCAGGCAAACGAGCGTAGCCTGAGTGCCGACATTGCCCTTGAAAAAGCCCGCAAGAGCGCGAAAGACGTCCTCTTGAACGAGGCCGCCTCCATTCTCGCCGATGAGGCGGATCTGCAGACAGGCACGCGCTGAAGGTTGGCGCGGATGGTTCACCGCGAGTTCGGCATGAGTTTCGGAGATTGCAGCGGCGATCAACGGAGCAGTCTTGGCGTATCTCGCCTATCAAGACGACGTGCATGTATGGCTGACGTCACTGGTTTGTGTAGCATGCCTGAGCTACGAGGTCGGTACCACCGGCCAGTGATGTCAGAAGATTCGGTACCGCGATTGTAAACTGATAGGTGATCCTGATCTGGGCAAAGCCGTTCAGACCGCCCGCGCAGCAGCACTCTTTCTTTGTCGAGGTTGATGTCCGACGCAGGCAAGGCCTATTGGCTCATTGAAGCGAGGGGCCGTTCGCTCAATGGCCAGGACACTTCGGGACCGGTTGCTTGCAGCGGGCCGCAAACGGCAGCCTTTCACGTCCTGGCCTGCTCGGATGTCAGCCGGACGTCGGAGGCCATCCGCCATGTGTTCCGTCCATCGGCCTTGGCCCGATACAATGCACGATCGGCCTCCTGAACGAGTTCTTCGCCATCCAGCCCGTCAACCGGCGCTGCTGCTATACCAATGCTGACGCCGATCTTGACTGCCAATCCCTTGATGAAGAAGGGCGGCTCGAAGGCACCGACGCAACGTTCCGCCAGATCGACAGCGTTCTTTTCGTCGCCCATCGTCAGAATCGCGAACTCGTCACCGCCCAGCCGCGCGACCATATGACCTTGCGCTTCAGCCTGCAGACGCTCGCCCACCTTCTTGAGCACGTCGTCGCCGGCGGCATGTCCGAAGGTATCATTTACGGGTTTGAAGCCGTCGAGGTCGAGACAGCAGACCGCAACGCCGGTCCCGTTGTTCGATTTCAAGTTTTCACCCAGAGCCTTGTAGAACTGCATGCGGTTCGGCAGTCCGGTCAGGACATCATGGTGCGCGAGGCGATTGGCTTCGGCCTCGGCGAAAATCCGGTCGCTGACGTCGGCAATGGTCAAGAGGAGCCGATGCTCGGCGCCTTCGTAAAGCCGGCGAACGTAGATGAGCACATGGCGCTCCACGCCCTCGGCCGTCCGTTGCCGCCAGACCGTGCGCGCTTCGCAATCACCATCGAGTTCATGCAGAGCCTTGGAAAATCTGTCGACCTCGTCTTCAACGTGCATATCGCATGCTCGCCTCGGCAGCGCCGGCGCTCCCTCAAAACCATAGAAATCGACGGCCGCTCGGTTGGCCTGAAGAATGGCAAGGGTGTCCCGATCGCACAGAAGCATCGGCATCGGATTTGCGTCGAAGAGCTGGCGAAGCCATTCTTCGCGCTCCTTCAACTCCGTAATATCAATCCGCGTGCCAATGGCGCCGCCATCCGGCGTGCGCCGATCGTCGTGTCTGAGCCACCGCCCATCACGTAACTGCTGCTCTTCCTGTGAAACGGGCTTGTGGAATTTCAGCATGCGCTCGCGGAGCCAGGCATTCTTGTCCTCCACGACCTCCCGCATCTCGCCGCTCGCGAGGCTGATCTTCAAGATATCCTCGAACGGAATGCCCGGCTGAAGATGGTCCGCGATATCGGCGTAGAGTTCGGCATACTTCTGGTTCCACAGCACATAGCGGTCCTCCGCATCGAAGACGCACACCGCTTCCGGCAACATCTCAATGACATACCGGAGACGAAGGTTTGCTTCACGCGCCTCCAGTCCTGCCGAAAGATCATTCCCCTCCGCATCGATGAGCACCGCCGTCATCGCGTCGGTGGCCGATGGCCACGTCATAACCCTCACACGGCATGATCGCTGCTCGCCATGACAATTTACCAAGAATGAAAATGATTCCTTTGCCACCAGCGGCCACTCGGGCAGCAGATCCTTTATGGCAGCACCAAGCAGCCGGTCATTTGGGCGAAATAGTTCCACAGCCTCGGGATTGGCAAATACAATCGAACCCGTAGCGCCGAAAACAAGTGCTGCCATCGGACACGCCTCAAGGAATGCTACGATCTCCGCACCAAGCATCACTACCCCAGCCGTACAGTCGTTCCAGACTTCCATCGAAGTTTGACTGTACCGCTCGATGGTAAAGGAATGTGATAATCTTTTGCCAAAGGCGCGTCTTTCATGATCCGTGGCCCGGATTCAGTTCTGGCTAAAATTCCGCCGTCCTGAAGGGATATGAACCGGCGACCTTCTTGTCTCACCGCTCGGCGTTCAAAGTCCGTGAATCCAACGCAGTATCAGCATAAAGCCCTGCCCCGTGGGCTGCCCGGTCCAGCTCCTCGCGAAAATCAGGGTGGGCCAGCCCAATCAGCGCCCTCGCTCGCTCGGCCACGGATTTGCCCTTGAGGTTGGCCCATCCATACTCGGTCACAACGATATGTGTGTCGTTGCGCGATGTTGTTACCGGCCCCGTCAGCGCCGGAACGATGCGCGAGAGCGTGCCTTTCGCCGCGGTGGAATGGCAGGCGATGATCGAGCGTCCGCCCCGCGAGGCATAAGCGCCGCGCACAAAATCAACCTGGCCGCCGGATGCACTGAACTGCCGTCCATTCATGAATTCAGAATTGCACGCTCCGTTCAGATCGATCTGCAGCGTCGCGTTGACCGACGCCACCCGGTCATTCTGGGCAATGACGAAGGGATTGTTCACATAATCGACCGGATAGGCCTCAACCTCCGGGTTGTTGTTCAGGAAGTCGTAGAGCGCCTGATCTCCCAGTGCAAAGGTGAAGATAGAGCGCCCGACATGTGTCTGCTTGCGACTATTGTCGACCACGCCCGCCTTGATCAGCCTGGCGAGCCCCGGCGTCATCATTTCCGTATGGATACCAAGGTGGCGATGCCCCGAAAGCCCCGAGCACACCGCATCGGGCAAAGCACCGATACCCATTTGCAGGCAATCGCCGTCTTCCACCAGGCCCGCAATGATCGCACCGATAGCATCATCGACCTCATTGCGCGGGGCGGCGGGGAGCAGAGGCAGGCTGACGTCGTTTTCAACCAGCGCCGTCACGCTTGAAACGGGGATCATGCAATCGCCCCGCACATACGGCATGTTTGGATTGACCTCGAGGATCAGCCGGATTCCGGGCTTTCTCGATACTGTAAGCGCGTAGTCGGTGCTGGCGCCAAGGCTGAAATTGCCATCCGCGTCCATCGGCGAGACGGTCGCAATCAAGGTGTCCACGCCGACATGCTCGATCAGCGAGCGTGGCACCTGGCTGAAGTGACAGGGTACCAGTTCGACGGCGGGCAATGCCTCCGCCAATCGCCTCTTGTCGAGCGCACGTTCCACGCCTCCATGAAAGTAACTCATCGGGACGATTACGTCGCGCAGCTCGAAATCGAACACGCTAGTGCCGGCGACGCCAGTACAAAGGAGATAATGAAGCCGCACATTCTCGACAGCTCCCGCGCGGGCCCGTTCGGCAAACGCCGCAAGGATGGCGGGTGGCTGGCCGGCGGCCAGTGGCATCGCAACCTTCGCCCCGGACGGGATCATAGCGACCGCCCTCTCGGCGGATGTCAGCCGTTCGCGATACTGCGGTTGATGGATCGTGGTCATTGGGCCCTCCTCCCAGTGCACTTTTCAGAAAAAATCAGCGTCCATTTCCAATGATCACATCCTCACCGGCATTTGCGGCCATTGCCGGCGCTTTCGTCTGCCGCAGAGCACCCTCCTCCACAAGAGGCGCGCAACGCCTGCTTTTGCAAGGCTGGACGCCAAGTGACGCGGCATTCGAGTGAGACTTCGTAAAGCAATGCGGCCTGGTCGCCTTGCTTCGGCCCTGCCATCCGGTTCGCTCCACCTCCTGTATCGGGAGTGAAGCAGCAATTTACATTGCAGGCAACGCCGGAGTTTTTATGCACAATCGGCCGTATGCGGCCGAAATGGCGCTCTTGAGGAGAGTCGAACCACAAACGTGCCAATGGACCGCGAGATGTTGCACGACATCATCGGCCGAAAACTCCAAGGCCGGCTCGCAAGCGGGAGATGGTCAAAGACATGTACTGCAAGATGGAAGTTCAGTGGCCGGTCAGGCGTCGTCTTATAGCGGGTCCCATGACGGATTCGATGCCGATTGGAATTGAGCTCAACTCGACGCGACGACTTCCTCATCACCGCGACGATTCCGGAATGAGGCCAATTGCGAAACCACTATGCCAGCGATGACAACGCAGAAACCAACGATGCTTTTTGTCGACAACACCTCGCTCAGCCAGAGAAAGGACAGGATTGCAGAGAAGATGGGAATGAGGTTTTCGAATGCGTTGGCCTGCCAAAGAGCAAGACGTGCGATTGCATAGCTGTATAATATATAGGCGATGGCGGAGCAGAAAATTCCAAGAAACGCGATCTTCAGAACGATAACATAATCTATGTTCTGATTTAATATATGCCGGCTATCAAAAATGGCCACAACAGGAATAAAATATAGAGAACCGAATAAATTCTGTGTGCCGACAACAGTTATACTTTTATATTCTCCAAGGAGATGTTTTGCCAGGATAATATAAACGATCGCAGAACCCACGGACAACAAGAGGAATAGCAGGCCCTCGACGGAGTAGGCCAAGCTGAGGTTTGTCGGATCGATGATCGTGATCGAGATACCGATAAACGCTATCATCAACCCAATAATGCCGGTCGGACCAATCCTCTCCCCGAGGAATATGAAGGTTATCGCCGGAAATACCACAGGAACGGTCGCCACGATCAGAGCGCTGAGCGTCGATGGCGTGAGGAAAATTCCGTATCCCTCTCCGATAAAATAAAGAAAGGGGGAAAAGAAAGATAACAGCGCAAACGTTGGAAAATGCTCTCGCCTGATTTTCTCATTTATACGGAATATCTTCTTCAAGATAAATATAAACAGCGATGCAATCAATAGCCTCGCCAATATCGCAGTCATGGGACTGTAAGCTACAAATACATCTTTCGATAAAATGAAATTTATAGACCAAAGAAACATGGCTAAGGTAATGGCTAGGTGAGGCAAAATCTTCATGATCTCATCAACTCAAAATTCGCCTAATGAAAAAATTTACCCAATTTCCAGAGTTCCTGGAGATGAAATGTAGAAAAGTGCGGAGAGCTTACGATGCCGCCTCGGGAGCCATAGAATTAATGCCTTCATAGCGCGATGCATGCCGCTTGATGTTTTCTATAAGTCTTTCAACATCCGTTTGGTCAGTTCTGGGATTCATAACAACAAAACGCAGATAAACGGCTTCATTGTATATTGTTGTTGTCAGGTAAATATTGTTTTCCTCAATTATAAATTTTCGTAGCGACTTATTGAAGTCGTTCAGATCAACGTTATTATGTTCTGGAATATATCTGAACAGAACAATATTGAATTCCGGTTTTATAGGAATTTCAATTTCATTGATTGAAGACAGTTTTTCCACAAACAAGCTTGTCGTTTCAAAAATTCTCTTGATCAGTATTTCGAACAGCCCGTCGCCATAGATGGAGAGGATGCCCCAAAGCGATAGGGCGGCCGCACGTTTCGTGCACTCCGCAGTTGCCAGTCCGCAGTCATATTCATGACCCTCATCAGCACCTTCGGCAAACAGATAACGGGCATCCTGGCTAAATGCGAAGTATTTGTCCCGCGAACGCCGATAGAACAGATATGTCGACAATGTCGGGACGAAGAGCATTTTGTGAGCGTCCCATACAACACTGTCCGCTCTATCGATCCCCTCCAAAAGATGACGATGTTCAGGTGAGAAGCTGACGGCCCCTCCGTGAGCGGCGTCTACATGCAGCCAGACATCATAGGCCTCACACAGGTCTGCAATCCGGCTAAGAGAGTCGAACGAGCCTGTTTTAGTCGCGCATGCCGACGCCACAACTGCGATGACAGGAATTTGCCGAGCTTTCAGGATTTGCAGGAGCTCGGCAAGCGCATCGGGATCGGTCCTGCCATTGCTATCAGATTTAACATACAGACATTGGTTCGATCCAAGTCCAAGTATTCCGGCCGCCCGCTCGATGGAATAATGCGACTCTCGATGAGCTATGATGACCGGGCTCGTTTTGGAAAGAGGAAGCCCCTCTTTCCAGACACCGTCTAGAGCTTTGTTTCTTGCGGAAAGCAGCGCCGTCAGATTTGCCAAAGTTCCGCCCGAAGTAACAAGGCCGGAAAATGAGTCCGGCTTGAAGCCGAGCTTAACGCCCAATCGTTCCACCATGACCTTCTCAACGGCTGTCGCCCAGGGACCGAGCTCGTAGATGGCCATGCCTTGATTTGCGACGTCCGCCGCAAGCTCAAAAAGCGATGCCATTGGCAAGGGTGGAGGCAACTGATGGCCTATATAGCCGGGATGGTGGACCGTCTGTGTGTTGGCGAGGAACTGACCGATCAAGGCGCTCGCCCTTGATGTAACCGCCTCCATATCTCCCGGATCAACCGGTGGATTATTCTGTAAGGACTCACGCGCCTTGGCGATGTTTTCCAGCGGAGGTCTAATGGCGAGCACAGGGCCGGACCGGACCTGTGCATTTTTGAGATATTGTGAAAGCAAATGAACGACTGCCTCACCTGCCTTTGCGAAATTGTCTGCGCTGTAGAGCTGATCAATCAGCGACGTAACTGAATCGTCGCGCGCAGCTAAAATTCCAAAGTCTGATTTTCCAGACGCATTATTGATGGACATGTAAGTCGCCTTCCAACGAGAATGGATATCGCCGCTACTTATGCTTTATGTTCAGCGGGCATCGGGAAGGCGCGGGAGAATCGTCGCTATATAGAAAATACTGCTTCCATTCGCGGTTATGCTCGTCACCGTACATACTGTAATCCAGATGTCCTTCGATGCCGTCATATTTCATCCAGCGCTCTCTGATCTTTTGACGAACTTTCGGGCCGTAAGGCGTATCTTTGCCGGCTACAATATCGAAATTTGTTCTCGGTTGGATCGTGAAGACGAGTGAATCAGACAGCACTCGGCTGCGGTGCTTTCCAAGAACAGGTGATGTGATGTTTACGAAGAGCTGATACTCATTGAAGCAAAAGCTCCATATCGGATCATCCGGATCAGCAGGAATATTTTCAGGCCAGCTAAAATTATCTTTATAATGAAGATACTGAAGTATATACCATGACGCATTTGAATATTGGTGGGATTCAATAAATGTTTTGTTTGGCTTGAATATTGCCATCAGAGGAGGACAGACGGTGCCTGTTCCGTATTTTTCCTTCAGTGTTTCGACATACTCCACGACACAAGAGGAGAAGTGATCGAGCGCCTCGGCTGTTTCCCAGCCATCGATAAAGGTGAGCAGGAGATATTTTTGATCCATCGCCTTCTTGGCAAAGATGCATGGGAACGTTTCGTCGTTAATATGAGCAGATATCTGTTCCCAGGATTTCAGCTGCCAGCTTTCACCGCACTCCTCTTGAGATTTGGCTTTCATGTCTCCCATTTGCGCTGCCGAGGTGAGCAACGACGGAGAGTTCAGTTCAAGAAGATCGAATTTAATAGACAAATCGCAACTCCTAATAATTGTGGTTCTTGCAATTACGAAGCAGCAAAAATCAGATGCGCGTAGATAGATTTTACTATCTACAGACATATACTTATGATTTTAGTGCTTATTGATGTATTTAATACTTAGAATAGTAGTTCTATTCGGAAATTATACACACAGATACTGGACGGCTTGCGATTGGAGAATTTCGCAAACTCGATGGTCGCAAACCGTCTCTAAGGCCTGAGATTGAAGGGAACCGCGCTACCGCAGGAGCTTGGTCCAAAGCTTGTCGTAGAGTTCGACGACTGTCGGATCGCAGGGCGGCACGAATTCGGGATCGGGCGTCCCCGCCGGCAGGTTCAATTCGGGAGCTTCGGCCAGGGCCGGATCCATAAATTTCTTGCTACCTTTGATAGCGTTGGAATATTTGGCGTAGTTGGACACCAAGGCTGCATTTTCAGGTTCCATCATGAAATTCAGAAAAAGCTTGGCGTTTTCCAAATTCGGAGCACTCTTCGGAACGACGAGATTGTCCATGAAGCCAGTGAAGCCTTCCTTCGGATAGGCATATTTCAGCGATGGCTTTTCCAAGCGCGCGCGCAACGCGTAGCCATTCCAGCTCTGCGAAACCTTTGCTTCGCCCGAAACCAGCAATTCCTTCGTTTCAGAATTGTAGCTCTTCACCCATGGCTTCTGCGTCATCAGCAGGTCGAGGACTTGCTTCAAATCCTGCGGATTGCTGTTGCAGCGAGGAAGCTTCAGATAGCGCAGGCTGGCGTTGATGACCTCGTTGACGTCGCGCAGCATATTGATCTTGCCCTTCACGCCGTCCGCCGGATCGAAGATCTGCGCCAGCGTGTCAGGGTCGGTCTTGACGATGTCGGTATCGACGACAAAGGACGTCGTTCCCCAGGCCCATGGAACTGAATAATGACGACCGGCGTCCCAGTAGACGTCCTTCCACTTGTCGTCGACATTGGCGTAGTTGCTCATGCTGTTCGGCTCGATCTTCGCCAGCAGATCTTCCTTGATCAGGATCGCCACCATGTAGTCGCTGGGCACCAGGACATCGTATCCGGTCGCGCCGCTCTTGATCTTGGCGAGCATCGTCTCGTTGGAATCGTAAGTATCGACGTGCACTTTCACATCGTATTTGCTCTCGAATTTTTTGACCAAATCCGGTGGGGTGTATTCGCCCCAGGTATAAAGGTAGAGATCGCCCGCCGCCGATGCCGTGTTCGCCGCGAACGTGGCCGCCGCCAAGGCGATGCCGCAGGTTGAGAGAAATTTCAATTTCATGGTAGTTCCCTTTTTTTGTTGGACTTATTGGGTCTTTCTGGTTTTTCCCAGAATTGCCGACGTCAGCACGATGATCGTCGAAACGGCGATGAGGATGGTTGAAATCGCATTCACCTGGGGGGTGATCCCCAGCCGGAGCATCGAGTAGATGTAGATGGGAAGCGTCGTTGCGCTCGGCCCCGCGACCATGCTCGTAATGATGAAATCGTCGAGCGAGATGATGAAGGCCAGCAGGAAGCCGGACATGACGCCGGGCAGCAGCAGTGGCAGCGTGACGAAGCGGAATGCCTGCACGCTCGTTGCGTAGAGGTCTGACGCCGCGTCCTCCAGGCTTTCGTCCATCGCCTCCAGCCGGGCCTTCAACGGCAGGTAGGCGAACGGTATGCAGAAGACGATATGCGCCAGAAGGACGGTTATCATCCCCAGCTTGAGCCCGATGGTGACGAAAAGTACCAGCGTCGAAACCGCACTGACGATTTCGGGCACCATCAACGGCAAAGTCAGGAGCGCAAGCACAGAACCGGTGTTTTTGATCCGCCGGCTGCGCGTCGTCGCCAGAGCCGCGCCCATGGCCAGCACCGTCGCAACCGAAGCCGCGACCGTGGCGATCAGAAGGGAATTGATGGCGGCGACCTGAATGTCGGAATTTGCAATCACCTTCTGGTACCAGCGGATGCTGAAGCCGCTCCAGACGCTGACGGAATCTCCGGAATTAAAGGAATAGAAGATGAGAAAGGTGATCGGCGCGTAGAGGAAAACGATCGCCAGGCCGGCAAGGAGGCCGAAGCCCGGGAAGGTCCGAATGTCTTTTTGAGGTTTGTGAGCCATCGGAACCTCGTCAATGCGCGTTTTTGAGACTGTCGCCGGCCCGTCTGGCGACGGTCAGCAGCAGAACAAGGGTGACCGTCAGCAGGATCATCGAAACAGCAGCACCGAATGGCCAATTGCGCGAACCCTGAAACTGCATGACGATCAGGTTTCCGATCATCATCTTCTTGCCGCCTCCCAGGATATCGGGTGCAAGAAAGGAGCCAACGCTGGGAATGAAGACCAACAGGCAGCCGGCGACGATACCTGGTTTCACGATGGGGATGAGCACACCGAACAACACCTTGCGGTATCCTGCATAGAGGTCGTAGGCGGCTTCGATCAGGCGGAAGTCGAAACGCTCCAGCGCCGAGTAGATCGGCAGAATCATGAATGGCAGGTACGAGTAGATAAGCCCGAGGCCGATGGCGAAGTCAGAATAGGCGAGCGGAAGCGGATCCTTGATGATGCCGAGCCACTCAAGGAGTGAGTTCACCGGCCCGTCGTCGCGCAGCACGAACAGCAGCGCGACCGTCCTGATCAGCAGGTTCACCCAATAGGGTATGGTAATGAGAAAGAGCCAGATGTTCTTCTGGTTTTCGGGCCGCGTCGCGACGAAATAAGCGACGGGAAATCCGGCCAGCAGACAGAGGACGGTGGCAATCGCCCCCTGAAGCACCGAACGGCCAAAAATCGCCAGATAATCGGTGGTGAGAACCAGGCTATCGTCGAAGATGTCGCGGTCGAACAGAAAGCGGATATAGGCCTCTGGTGAAAACTGCCAGACGACACCGCCATAGGCACCTGGTTTCAACAATGAATAGACGGCCATGAGCCCGAGCGGCAGCAACAGGAAGATGCCGATCACGGCCAATGCTGGTCCGGCAAGTAGGGCGTTACGTCGATTGTGTGTGGGGTCGGATTTGCTCATCGCCTAGTCCCCCAATACCCGCATGGCGTCGGGCTCAAAGCCAATGGCGATTTCCTGGCCGACATCAAACGCCATGCGCCCGCGCGCACCGCCTTTGGGCGCCCGCGCCACCAGTTCGACATCGCCCGCCCGCAACCTGAATTCGATCGCATTGCCGAGATAGATCTGCCCGACCACCCTCATCCGGAGCAATTGCTCTTCTGCAACCTTGCCTTCGGCGTCCAAGATAATTCGCTCGGGCCGGATCGACAGCGTGACCTTTTCGCCGGGAGCAAATGTCTGTGTCGCCGGGCTGGACAGAATAAGGTTGCCGACGAGGCGAACCCGGGCGCTACCCGGCCCGATGTCGACGACCTCGGCCGGCAAGAGGTTCGATTCACCGATAAAGTCGGCGACGAAGCGATTTGCGGGATGTTCGTAGATTTCGGCCGGCCGCCCGATCTGCTGCACGCTGCCTTGCGACAACACGGCGATGCGGTCGCTCATTGCCAGCGCTTCTTCCTGGTCGTGGGTGACGAAAACGAAAGTGATGCCCGTTTCACGCTGAAGGTTCTTCAGCTCCCAGCGCATTGCCTGGCGCAGCTTCAGATCGAGTGCGGAGAGCGGCTCATCCAGAAGCAGGATCTGCGGGTTCGGCGCCAATGCCCTGGCAAGCGCAACACGTTGTTTCTGCCCGCCCGACAATTGGTCGGGCTTCCGGTCGCCAAAACTCTGCATGTGCACGAGATCGAGTATTCGCTCCACCCGGGCTGCGAGTTCGGCTTTCGGGACGCCTTTCATTCTCAATGCGAAGCCAACATTTTCCCTGACCGTCAAATGCGGGAACAGGGCGTAGTGCTGAAAGACCGTATTCACCGGACGCCGGTTAGCCGGCAACCCGACGACGTCCCGGCCGAAAATTTCGATCCTCCCCTCACTCGGCTGCTCGAAACCGGCGAGAATTCGCAGAAGCGTTGTCTTCCCGCAGCCTGAAGGCCCGAGCAGCGTGAAAAATTCGTTTTCCCTGACACTGAAGTCGATCGAACGGAGCGCGACATATTCATTCGCTTTTCCGCCGTTGAAGACCTTGCCGACGCCCTGGAAAGAAGCGGCTTCTCCCACTGGACTAGCTATCCCCGACATCTGGTTTGGCCTTTCTCACTGCGTAAGCAGAATTTCAGTTCTGGAGCGTCTGGGTTGCCGCGGAGATGGCGTCGTCGAGGACATCGACGATGGTTTCGCAGTCCGTTTTCGAGAGGATAAGGGGTGGCGACACGACGATGCGATTGCCGATCGGCCGTATGATGACGCCGTTTTCCTTGCATCGGGCAAAGACCACGTCAGCGGCGTGGCTGGAGGCTGGAAACCCTTCCTTGTTCTGCCGGTTCGACACCAGGTCGATGCCCAGCATCAGGTGGCTGCCTCGAACGTCGCCAACGATCTCATGCCTGAGAAGCTTCTTCGCATAGGCCTGCAAATGCGGTCCGACGTTGCGCACATGATCGAGCATGTTCTCGCGTTTCATGATGTCGATGGTTTCGAGCGCCGCCGCGCAGGCGACCGGATGCCCGGAATAGGTAAAGCCCATCGTGAACACGCCGTCCACGCATTGCGGCTGGCTGATGACGTCATGGACTGCATCGGACAGGATCGTCGCACCGAGAGGTATATAGCCAGAGGTGATCCCCTTGGCGAGGATGAGAATATCGGGAACGTGTCCGAACAGTGCCTCGGAGGAAAACCACTCTCCAAGCCTGCCGAAAGCCGTCACCACCTCGTCAGCGATATACAGCATGTCGTATTTCTTGCAGATTTGGTGCATCCGGCTGTGATAGCCCTGCGGAGCGACCAGCACGCCGCCCGCACCCATGATCGGCTCGGCGATGAATGCGGCGACGTTATCGGGACCCAGTTGCAGAATGCGTCGCTCGAATTCATCCACCAGAAAATCGCAATATTCCTCATCGCTCCTGCCATCGCCGCCGCGATACGTGTCGGCCGCCGAAACGTGATGAATGAGGTCTCTCCCGATCGCGTCAAAGCCAATTTTGGTCGCGTGAATACCGGTGAGATTGGCGGCGACATAGGTCGCCCCGTGATAGCCGTCGATGCGCGAGATTATCTTCTTCTTGTTCGGCTTGCCGAGCTGGTTGAAGTAATAATGGACAATCCTGATCGCCGCGTCGTTGGCGGTCGAGCCGCCGGTCGAATAGAAGACATGGTTGAGTGTGCCGGGTGTCAGGCTGGCAAGTTCTCGCGCCAATATGGCGGCCGGCACGTTCGTCGAGTGGCCGAACGGGTTGTAGTACTGCATTTTCATGATTTGAGATGAAACCGCATTTGCGATTTCTTCCCGGCCATGGCCAACATTGACGCACCACAAGCCGGCAATGCCATCGAGATATTTCCGACCGGTGCTGTCAAGGATGTGGACGCCGTTCGCCTCGGTGATGATCTGGCTACCTTCAGCCTTGAAATTGGCGAAGTCGGCATAGGGGTGGATGAAGTGGTCGCGATCTGCTTCCCAGACCGCAGCGTGTTCGAAATTGCGCATGCAGGTTTCCAAGTTATGATTTGCACAGAAAATAAGCAAGATTTTGTTCTGCCCGAAAGTCACCCAATTGGGGGACAGCAGATGCGATCTGCCACTGAACGCGCCGATGTCCCCCGAATGGGTAACTTTTCAAATCGCGAGCGATCCTGTCGTTTGTGGCAACGATATTTCAGCCAGAGTTCGGCTGCGGCAAACAACAGGAGACATGGGAACATGAACGCACCCGTGACAATCAAGCGGCTTGGCGCAGACGCTGCCCATTTCGTCGGCAAGGAGAAGAAGCTCTATATCGCCGGGGCCTGGGTTCCCGCTGCGGGCGGCAAGACCTTCGATGTCATCGATCCGGCAACCGGCATGGTGTTTGATCGCGTGCCCGAAGGAACCGCCGCCGATATCGACCTTGCGGTTGCAGCTGCCCGCCAGGCTTTCGAGGATGGGCCCTGGGCGACAATGACGCCTTCCGAGCGCGGCAAGCTGGTCTGGCGTCTTGGCGATCTCGTCGAAAAACACGCCGACGAACTTGCCGAGCTGGAAGCCCTCGACAATGGCAAGCCGGTGACAGACGCCCGTCATGGCGACGTCGCCTTCTCCTACGAATTGCTCCGCTATATGGCCGGATGGAGCACCAAGATCTGTGGTGAGACCATTCCCCTGTCATCGTCCTCCGCGCCCTATCATGCCTATACCTTGCGCGAGCCGGTCGGTGTCTGCGGGCAGATCGTGCCATGGAATTTTTCTCTGATGATGGCGGTCTGGAAGGTAGCGCCGGCGCTTGCCGTCGGTTGCACCATTGTCCTGAAGCCGGCGGAGCAGACGCCGTTGACCGCCCTGCGACTGGCCGAATTGGTCGAGGAGGCAGGCTTTCCCGCTGGCGTCTTCAACGTGGTGACCGGATATGGCGAAACGGCAGGTGCAGCGCTTGCAGCGCACCCCGATGTCGACAAGATCGCGTTTACCGGCTCGACCGAAGTCGGCAAGAAGATCCTCGACGCAGCCAAGGGCAATCTGAAGAAGGTGTCGCTGGAGCTTGGCGGCAAGTCACCAATGATCGTCTTTGCCGACGCCGACCCGGCGGTGACGATCCCAGCGGTTGCCTACGGCATCTTCTACAATATGGGGCAGACCTGCACCGCCGGCACGCGGCTTTACGTGCACAAGGATATCGCCCCCGTCATTCTCGACGGCCTCAAGGCGTTTGCCGCCAAGATGAATGTCGGCGTCGGGCTCGACCCTACCACGCAGATCGGGCCGCTGGTCTCGCTCGAACAGTTCGAACGCGTCACCAATTATGTCGCAGCCGGCATCGCCGAGGGCGCGACCCTGTTTCATGGCGGCAACCGCGTAGGTGACAAGGGCTATTTTCTCGAACCGACCATTCTGACAGACACGACATCGGACATGTCCGTCGTGCGCGAAGAGATTTTCGGGCCGGTCCTTGTCGTTGCCACCTTCGAAGACGAGGGTATCGACGCTGTCGTGCGAGAGGCCAACAACTCCATCTATGGCCTGGCGGCCAGCGTTTTCACCCGTGATGTCAGCCGAGCCCATAAGGTTGCCAAGAAGCTGAAGGCCGGCACGATCGGCGTCAATACCCATCATGTGATCGATCCGGCCCTGCCCTTTGGCGGCTTCAACCAGTCCGGATGGGGGCGTGAACAGGGCTATGAGGCCATTCTGCTCTACACGGAAGTCAAGTCCGTCGGCATTGCGCTTTAGTCAAGCACAACGCGGCTGGATTGCCGGCTAGCACTGTGAACAGGAGAAATGCTGCGCATGTCCAATCTAAGGATTGATGGAGACCGGCTCTGGGACAGCATCCATGAGACGGCTGTCTTTGGCGGGACGCCGGACGGAGGTGTAAAGCGACTGACGCTTTCGCAAGAGGACCGCAAGGTTAGAGAGTGGTTCAAGTCCCAATGTGAGCAGCTCGGTTGCCGGGTAAGCATCGATGAGGTCGGCAACATGTTCGCCCTCCGGCCGGGCCTCGATGATAACCTCGCGCCGATTGCGATCGGCAGTCACCTGGACACCCAGCCGACCGGGGGGAAATTCGACGGTATCCTTGGCGTGCTGGCGGGGCTTGAAATCATCCGGGTCTTGCACGACGCCGACTATCACACCCGCCATCCCTTGATACTCGTCAACTGGACCAACGAGGAAGGCGCTCGCTTCGCTCCGGCCATGCTTGGCTCCGGCGTCCATGCCGGTGTCTTCGATCGGTCCTTCGCCGATAGCCGCATCGATGCGGAAGGCGTCACATTTGCTCAGGCGATAGAGGCAATCGGCTATCGCGGCCCCACGCCACTCGGACAAACACGTTTTGCCGCAATGTTCGAACTGCACATAGAGCAGGGGCCGGTTCTCGAGCGCGAAGCCATTGAAATCGGGGTCGTGACGGGCGTGCAAGCCATGCGTTGGTACGATCTGGTCATTGTCGGTCGCGAGGCGCATGCGGGGTCGACTCCGATGGATATGCGTCAGGATGCCCTGGCAGACGCAGCGCAAATCATACTGGCTGCGCAAGACGTTGCCCGCCGCCACGGCGGGCTTGCCACCACCGGTCAAATTACGATCGCGGCCCCCTCGCGAAACGTCATTCCCGGACATGTGACGTTGAGTCTCGATCTTCGACACGAGCGGGATGGGGAACTAGATGCAATGGAGCGGGAAATCGCCTCCATCATCGAAGATCGGTGCCAGTCCGCCCGCGCCACACTGGCGCCAATCTGGAAGAGCCCCGCCGTTCGCTTTGATGCATCCTGCCTGGAAGCAATCAAAAAGGGGGCATCTGCCGCCGGCGCCAGCACGCGAAACATCGTATCCGGGGCAGGTCATGATTCCGTCTATGTGTCGAGAATTGCGCCGACAGCGATGATCTTCATTCCGTGTCTGGAAGGGCTCAGTCACAACCCCGCTGAAAGTGCGTCCAAAAAACACTGTACTTTGGGAGCGCAAACTTTGCTCAACGCCGTGCTCTTCCACGACCAGATATCAGCAGACCAAGGAAGCAGCTGACGCCTCCCAGCCGCAGTTCACCCAAGGGGAGCGAAGACAATTATCAAGCTGTTTTCAGCTCATCCGACATGAAACTGATAAATGCTGAAAACAGCTCGCCTTGAGTTCGTATATTCAATTTCTGATATAATCTCTTGCGATAAATTTTGACGGTCTCGGGGCTTATTATCAGGAATCTTGCGATGGATTTAACCGAATGCCCGCGCAGGGACATAATTGCCACTTCACGCTCCCGTTCACTCAAAATATTGCTGCCGAAATTCCGAAAGGAAGCGGAAGCGAGTCCATCGGCGCTGTCGCTCCGCGACGGCGTTACGTCTGAAAATATGGAATTCCATTTTTGCTTGCAGAGCGCGTCGAGACAGCCGTAAAAAGCCTCTAGGAATCCGATGTTACTCGTCCCGCCGACCGCATCCCTACCCCGCCGCCCGATAGAAATAGTCAACACGCCATTCGTGCCCAGATCGACCAAAATTGCGCATTCGTCGACCAGTCCTATATGTGAATAATATTCGCGGTAGTAATCACTGCTTGTGAAAGAGTCAGGAACGCAGTCGGCGAGCCTAAATACTCCTGCGGAGCAACCTTCGACAATCCTATTGTAAATGGGATCAAGTAGGTAGGCGCCATTCACGTAAGGGTGAATCGTCGATCTCTCGTCAAAGCCGGATAAGTTGTCGTAAACCCGGACAGGAGGTTGGCCCACCTTGAACAGTGAAATGAAGACGCTATTGCATTCCGCATAGTTGTCAAAAAACCTTGCCAGCAAATCGCCAAATCTATCTCTGTCGCTCTCACCAATCAGGGGCGCCAGATCTCTCAATACATTATCGCGATTGTCCCACTTGAAAATCTCGGAAGCACCGGGTCCTTCGGGCAGGCTGGGACAATCGGTCACTGTCAGTGCTTTTGCTATAGGAATGTTGATTTCCACTAGGAACTGCCCCGGAAGGGGGTGCGGACGAAAACTTGGACCACCAGGAGGTAGTTCATGTATTCCTACGCAGACAGACTTCGAGCCGTTGAGCTTTATATCAGGCTTGGCAAGCGACTTAACGGGACCATTCGCCAGTTGGGTTACCCCACAAAGAATGCGCTGAGGGGTTGGTACCGCGAGTACGTACAGCATCTCGACCTGCGTATTCAGCCGGTAGCTCGAGCGCCAAAGTATTCCGAGAGTCAGAAGCAGGCGGCACTTGAGCATTACCGCACCCATGATCGTTGCATCTCTGCGACGATGAGGGCGCTCGGCTATCCTGGTCGAGGAACTCTGACCGCATGGGTACGGGAGGCCTTTCCGGAGACACGAACATCGATGGTCGGTCGATCGTGGCGCCCTGCCTATCCCGCAGCGGTGAAGCAAGCTGGTGTCATCGGACTATGTAGTGGAAATGAAAGCGCCCAACAGGTGGCTGACCGGCTGGGCGTCTGTAGGCCGACGTTGTACAACTGGAAAGACCAGCTACTCGGTCATGAGGCTCCTTCATCCATGAAACGCCGCAAAACCACCCCGCAGGCGCCGGAACGCGAGGAACTCGAGCGACAGCTTGAAGCCCTCCAACGTGATGTTCGCCAGTTGCAACTCGAGCATGACCTCCTGAAGAAGGCCAATGAACTCCTAAAAAAAGAACTGGGCGTCGATCTGCAGATCCTGAGTAATCGGGAAAAGACACAGCTGGTTGACGCCCTTAAAGATACCTATCGCTTGCCAGAACTGCTCGCACAGCTGCAAATTGCGCGAAGCTCCTACTTTTATCATCGCACGCGCATGTGTCTGGCAGACAAGTATGCCGCCGTCCGGCACAGCCTTGCGGAAATCTTTGAAGCGAACCGTCGTTGTTACGGCTACCGCAGACTACAGGCGTCACTGGCCAGGAAGAGCGTGATCATCTCGGAAAAGGTTGTCCAGCGCTTGATGAAGCAGGAGCACCTGGTCGTGGCCAGACCGCGCCGACGGCGTTTCGGATCATACTTGGGAGAAATAAGTCCGGCACCCGAGAACCTGATCAATCGCGACTTCCATGCGAAAGCGCCGAACGAGAAATGGCTGACAGACATCACCGAGTTCCAGATCCCAGCCGGGAAGGTGTATCTCTCGCCCATCATCGATTGCTTCGACGGAATGGTCATCAGTTGGTCGATTGGAACGCAACCAGACGCGGGGCTGGTCAATACTATGCTGGATGCAGCTATTGAGACCGTGACCGACGGCGAGGAACGGCCAATCGTCCATTCCGATCGCGGAGCCCATTATCGCTGGCCAGGCTGGCTAACGCGGATCAGCGAAGCGAAACTGGTTCGCTCGATGTCCCGAAAGGGCTGCTCACAAGATAACGCCGCATGCGAAGGCTTCTTCGGCCGATTGAAAACGGAACTATTTTATCCACGAGATTGGAAGACCATCACAATCGAACAGTTCGTCGCTGAGGTAGATGATTACATCCGCTGGTACAATGAAAAGCGCATCAAGATATCGCTGGGATCGCTAAGCCCCGTCGAGTATCGTAAGAGCCTCGGCATTAGCATATGAAGCAGTCCAACTTTTTATCCGCACCCCCGAATTTTCGCCGAGAATTGACCCTCCTTTCATGTATGGAACGGCGGCTAGGCTACGGTCAAGATGTTACTTTTCTCCGTCGGCTTCGGTTTGCCGTACCTCGTGTTTTTCGATCGGAGGCCGCCCCTTGCCCCAAGCATGCGGCAATAGACCGGCCAGGCTTGTCATGTCCGGATGGCGCCCACCGACCATGATCTGTCGGCATGGGGGCGTGCGCGGTATTTAATCCGCCGGCTGTCGTCTTTGTCCGCGCTCATGTCGCTTTCACTGCCTCTGTCCGCCTTCCATCGTGGTCTGCTCAAGGTGTTCAAGGGGCCGCTTCGGTCCGCATTATGCGCCATTCTGGATGCGGCCGCTTAGGCGCTATCCGGAAGCGCCATGGTTAGCCGATTTGCAGAGGAGGCAAGTCGGCTGGGAGAGCGTGTCACCGGTCTTGCCGGCGGCGGAATCCATGCATCGAAACCCATAGGAGGAGTGAGTATGAGCAGGAACAGAGGCGTCGTCTACATGCGGCCCGGCAAGGTCGAGGTGAGGGACATCGACGACCCGAAGCTTGAGGCGCCGAACGGCCGCCGCATCGAGCACGCGGTCATCTTGAAAGTAATCTCGACCAATATCTGCGGCTCCGACCAGCACATGGTACGCGGCCGCACGACCGCCATGCCCGGCCTTGTCCTTGGCCATGAGATCACCGGCGAAGTGATCGAGAAGGGCATCGATGTGGAGATGCTGGAGATCGGCGACATCGTCTCGGTGCCGTTCAACGTCGCCTGCGGCCGCTGCCGCTGCTGCAAATCGCAGGATACCGGCGTGTGCCTGACCGTAAACCCGTCGCGTGCCGGCGGCGCCTACGGCTATGTCGACATGGGCGGCTGGATCGGCGGACAGGCCCGTTACGTCACCATTCCCTACGCCGATTTCAACCTGCTGAAATTCCCGGATCGCGACAAGGCCATGGCGAAGATCCGCGATCTCACCATGCTCTCCGATATTCTGCCGACCGGCTTTCATGGTGCGGTGCGCGCCGGCGTTGGCGTAGGATCCACCGTCTATGTCGCGGGCGCCGGTCCCGTCGGTCTTGCGGCTGCCGCCTCCGCCCGTATCCTCGGTGCGGCCGTCGTCATGATCGGCGACTTCAACAAGGATCGCCTCGCTCATGCCGCGAAAGTCGGCTTCGAACCGATCGATCTTTCAGCGGGCGACCGTCTCGGCGACATGATCGCTCAAGTCGTCGGCACGAACGAAGTCGATAGCGCCATTGACGCCGTCGGCTTCGAGGCACGCGGGCATTCAGGCGGCGAACAGCCGGCTATCGTGCTCAACCAGATGATGGAAATCACGCGGGCGGCGGGATCGATCGGCATTCCCGGCCTCTATGTTACCGACGATCCGGGCGCCGTCGACAGTGCGGCCAAGGAAGGCAATCTCTCGCTCCGCTTCGGTCTCGGCTGGGCCAAGGCGCAGTCGTTCCACACCGGCCAGACGCCGGTCATCAAATATAACCGCCAGCTCATGCAGGCGATCCTGCATGACCGACTGCCGATCGCCGATATCGTCAATGCAAAGATCATCTCGCTGGATGATGCCGTCCAGGGCTATGAAAGCTTCGACCAGGGTGCAGCGACGAAATATGTCCTCGATCCGCATGGCGACCTTCTCAAGGCGGCCTGACCGTAAAGATAGAGATTGGGTGTTATAGAGGATGGCCGGCCAATAGGGTCGGCCATCCTCTTTTGAGACGAAGTGTCCGATGATCAGAGATCAGCGCCGCTACCATCAAAGATAGCCGCACGGCATACCGGCCGAGGTCCTGAGTGCTGCCGGAAGTGACGCGCTGGCTGGTTGGCCGCCATGCCGAGACTAATACCTATGCTGATAGTCGACTGGACGTGCGCTGGAAGGGACATTCCCTGCCCTATAGGACGTTCGACGCCGCTAATGTCGCCCGATTGTTCAGTCCCTGCATTTGCTGGAACGGACTTGAGCTGAAACGGTCTTGAGTCCCGGCCTGACGTTCCACGCAGCCACCGAGGTGTGGCTCCCGAAGTCACCGCCATGATCGAGTCGATCACCAACCAGGCTCTTCGTTGTGAAATATATTTCATTGCATGAATTATATTGACATATCGATTCTCCCAAGGCTAACTGCGATCACCGGGGTTCGAGGAGGAAGTCCGGTTTCACGAACAAGGCGCAATGCGCGCCATCGGCTTTTTGGGAGGGGCGTCAGCCTCGAGGAGGAACTTTGCGCAATTTTCTGGGCACGACAGCGATGGCTGTTTTGGCTGTCGCGACATTAAGCACAGCTGCGTCAGCGGCTGAAACGGAAAATCCGTTTCGCTGCAAGCCGGGCGAAAAATACGTTATGAACGTCATGGTTTCGGGCGTCGAATACTGGTTCCCAGTCTACGAAATGTTCAAGCAGGCCGGCCGACAGCTTGGTTGCGAGACCGCCTATACCGGCACGCCGGAATATGACGTCAACAAGCAGATCGCTAGCTTCGATCAGGCGCTCGCCCAGAATCCGGCAGGCATCCTTGTCCATCCGATGAACTCTGACCCCTTCATCGAGCCCATCAATCGCGCTATCGATCAGGGCACGGCGGTGGTCACTTTCGCCGCGGACTCGCCTCTCTCCAAACGCATATCCTTCATCACCTCGGACAATAATCGCGAAGGCGCTTATGCAGCCGATGCGATCGCCGAAAAACTTGGCGGCAAGGGTGAATATGCGGTTCTGGAAAATCCGGGACAGGACAACCACGACAAGCGCATCGCCGCTTTCATTGCCCGCATGGAAGCAAAATATCCCGGCATGAAGCTCGTCGGCCGAGCCGCGTCGAACCAGGATCCCAACAAGGCCTACCAGGGTCTCATGAGCTTGGTGCAGGCACATCCGAACCTCAATGCCGTGTTCATGCCGGAGGCAAATTCGGCGATCGGCGCGGCCCAGGCCAACAAGGAAAGCGGTGGCAAGATCCTCGTGATGTGCGCCGACGTCAACGCCAACATCCTCGACATGATCAAGGCCGGCGAAGTGTTCGGCTCGATCAATCCGAACCAGGGCATGCAGGGCTACATGGGCTTCATGATGCTGTGGTTTGCCAAGCACCCGGAACTGATCGACCCGATGAACGATGCCAAGCGCTCGGGCTTCAACCCGATGAGCATTCCCTTCGTCGACAACGGCCTGTCGATCGTGACAGTGGCCAATGCCGATGATTTCTATTGGGACAAGTACCTGAAGCGCCGTGGCACGAAGGGCATCGAGGAGTAGGTCTTGCAAAGCGGCTGTCCGGGGTGAGGAGATCCCGGGCGGCCGATGCGAGGCGGAGAAGGGAGAGAATGTCATGGTGCAGCCACCGGTCTTGGAGATACGCAATGTCAGCAAACGTTTCGGTGCCATCAAGGCGCTGACGGATGTGGCATTCACCCTTGAAAAGGGCGAGGTGCATGCGCTCTGCGGCGAAAATGGCGCGGGCAAGTCGACGCTCATGAACATTATCGCCGGCGTGCTGCAGCCGAACGAGGGGGAAATCCTGGTCAATGGCGCGCTCGTGAAGATCACGTCTCCTGCCTATGCCCAGTCGTTGGGTATAGGTCTGGTCCATCAGGAAATCGCGCTCTGTCCGGACGCGACGGTTGCCGAGAACATGTTCATGGCGGCAACCAACCGGCGCCGTTCGCCCCTGATGAATTTTGCCAGGCTGGAGCGCGAAGCGCAGGCCGTTATGGACCGCCTTGCTTCCATCGATGTCCGCCAGAAGGTCGGCGATCTGCCGATTTCCAGCCAGCAGCTGGTCGAGATCGCCAAGGCGCTGACGCTCGACTGCCGCATTCTCATCTTTGACGAGCCGACGGCCGCACTGACCGAAGCGGAAGCCCAAGTGCTCTTCGGCATCATCAACGACCTGAAAGCCCACGGCATCTCGATCGTCTACATCAGCCACCGCATGGCGGAGATTTTCAGCCTCTGCGACCGCGTCACCGTCTTTCGCGACGGGCGATATGTTTCGACTGAACGTGTGTCCGATATAACGGCGGAAGATGTCGTGCGCCGCATGGTCGGCCGCGAGATCACGCAGCTCTATCCGGACAAGCAGACCGTGGCGGAGCGCACCGGCGGGAGCATTCTTTCCGTTCGCAATCTCGGCGACGGCAAGCGTTTTCAGGATGTCAGCTTCGAACTGCGCAAGGGCGAAATTCTCGGGATCGGCGGTCTGATCGGCTCCGGTCGGACCGAGATCGCGGAGGGCATTTGCGGGCTGCGCCGAACGACGGAAGGCGAGGTTCGACTGCTCGGCAACACCCTCTCTGCGTCGTCCTATGCGGATTCGGTGCGGGCGGGTGTCGTTTACCTATCCGAGGATCGCAAGGGCTCCGGCGTGTTTCTCGACCTGTCGATCGCGCAGAATATAGCCGCTCTCGATCTGAAATCGCTGACCGGGCCTTTCGGGCTCCTGAATGCGAAGACGGAGGCCGAGCGCGCGCACGATCTTGCCCGTCGTCTTGGCGTTCGCATGGGTGGTATCGACATGCCGGTCTCGTCGCTCTCGGGCGGCAACCAGCAGAAGGTCGCCATCGCCAAACAACTGGCGGTCGATCCGAAGGTGATCCTCATGGACGAGCCGACGCGCGGCATCGATGTCGGCGCGAAATCCGAGATTCATCGCCTGCTGCGTGACCTCTCGCGTTCCGGGATTGGCATCGTCGTCATCACGTCTGAACTGCCGGAGCTCCTTGGTCTATGCGACCGGGCGATCGTCATCCGCGAAGGCACCGTCGCCGGCGAGCTCGAAGGAGCGGCGATGACGGAAGAAGCTATCATGAGGCTCGCATCGGGCATCGGCGCGCGGCAGCTCACCACATCGAAGGCATCAGAGCATGCCGACTGAGAAAAAAGCAGAAACGGAGGACAGGGCAATGACAGATCACGCATTGGCGGTGACGAGGGAGCGTGCTTCTTCCTGGCGGCGGCTCGGAACAATGCGGGAAGCGGGGCTGATCGCGATCATTCTCGTCCTCTGCATTTTGATGAGCTTTGCTTCCCCGCACTTTCTGACGCTTGGCAACTTCAGGGCCATGCTGATGTCGTTCTCGGTCGAAGGCATCGTCGTCGTCGGCATGACGATCCTTCTGATCGTCGGCGGTATCGACCTCTCGGTCGGCTCGGTCGTCTGCTTCTCGATGGTCCTGTCCGGATCGCTGTTCCTGATGGGGCTGGATCCGTGGAGCGCGTCGCTGATCGGTATTTTCGCCAGCGCCCTGATCGGCTGCGCCATGGGCTTCTTCGTGACGGTCATCGGCCTCAACCACTTCATCGCATCGCTGGCCGCCATGGTGATCGTGCGGGGCATCTGCCTCATCATTACCAAGGGAACGCCGCTGTCGCTGTTCACGCTGCCGCCTTCGTTCAAGGCGGTCGGACAAGGCACGCTTTACGGGATACCCTACGTGATCCTGATCTTTGTCGCCGTGGTCGCCATTTTCGACTTCCTGCTGCGCCGCGCAACGGCCTTCCGCAAGGTTTTCTATACTGGCAGCAACGAGAAAGCGGCGCTCTACTCCGGGATCAAGACCAACCAGGTCAAGTTCTGGGTTACCGTTCTCTGCGCCACGCTGTCCGGCTTTGCCGGCGTCATCTACATGTCGCGGTTTGGGGCTGCGACCCCCACCTTCGGCGTCGGAATGGAGCTCAATATCATCGCAGCGGCCGTCATCGGCGGTGCGTCCCTGAGCGGCGGCTCCGGCACGATCCTCGGCGCTATCCTCGGCATTGCGCTTTTGTCCGTGGTCACAAGCTCGCTGATCCTGCTCAATATATCGGTCTATTGGCAGGACATGATCAAAGGCTGCATTCTGCTCGCTGCCGTTTCCATTGACCACTTCCTTCACAAGCGGAAGGCCGCCTGACATGCCGATTGCAAAGCTCAAATCCCCATCTGCTCCCCGCGAGGAAATCGTCATTGCGCGCCAGATGCACCAGGCGCTCGTCCTGCACTTCCTCGAGGGCCTGACGCAGGCGCAGATCGCCGATCAGCTCGGCATCTCGCATGCCACCGTCAACCGGTTGATCAAGCGCGGCCGCCAGCTCGGCCTTGTTGAGATCAAGATCAAATCCCCCGTCGAGCCGCTGGTGGACATGGAGGAGCAACTCCTGGCGCTTGGCGGCATCAGCCGTGCCATCGTGGTGCCGACAGTGTCCGATAATCCACAAACAGCGCTGCAGGCGGTTGGCGAAGCGGCAGCCCGTCTGCTTCTTGAGCACATTGCCGACGGCGACACAATTTGCATCACCGGCGGCAAGGGTGTCAGCGCGGTCGTCGCCGGCCTCCAGACGCCACGCCGCTTCGACGTCGAAGTCATCCCGGCGACGGGCTGCGTTCAGGGCAAGCACTACACGGACGTGAACCACGTCTCGACGATGATGGCCGACCGCCTCGGTGGCCGCTCGTACCAGATCCACGCGCCGCTCTTTGCCGATAGTGCGGCCGAGCGTGGAATGCTGATCAACATGCGTTCTGTCGCGGACGTCTTCAAACGGGCGCGCGAGGCCAAGGTGGCGATCGTCGGCATCGGCTCCATTCTCTCCGACGATTCCAGCTACTACGACCTGCATCCCTCTTCGAGCACGGACCGCGCAGCAATCGAACGCTCCGGCGCCTCGTGCGAACTGCTGGCCCATCTGCTCGATGACCGGGGCAGCGTTTGCGACTACAGCCTCAACCGGTCACTGGTCTCGCTGACCCTTCCGGAGTTTGCTTTAATCCCGACGAAGATCGGCGTGGCAAGCGGGCCGAACAAGGCGGGACCGATCCTCAGCGTCATGCGGGGGCATCATCTCGACACGCTGGTCACCGACGAAGCGACGGGCGCGCGTGTTCTTGCACTGGCAAACGGCGAAGGACAACGCGCATGAGCGGGCAACAGTTGATACGCGACATAGGTAGTTCAGGCGTCGCCGCCTCGGCAGTCGGGCTCGGAACATGGGCGATCGGCGGCTGGATGTGGGGCGGCACGGACGAGGCGGAATCGATCGCCGCGATCCAGGCATCGCTGGATGCCGGCGTCACGCTGATCGATACCGCACCGGCCTACGGGCTCGGCCGATCCGAGGAGATCGTCGGCAAGGCGCTTGCCGGCCGCCGCGACAAGGCTATTATCGCCACCAAATGCGGCCTCGTATGGCACACCGACAAGGGCAGACATTTCTTCGATCAGGATGGCAGGCCGGTTCACCGCTATCTTGGCCGCGATGCGATCTTCCACGAGGTCGAGGAAAGCCTGCGGCGCCTCGGCACCGATTATATCGATCTCTACATCACCCATTGGCAGGATCCCACGACCCCGATCGAGGAGACGATGCGGGCGCTGGAGGACCTGAAGATATCGGGCAAGATCCGGGCGATCGGCGCCAGCAATGTCGGAGCGCCGGAACTTGAAGCCTATATTTCGACTGGCGGTCTGGATGCCATCCAGGAGCGCTTCAGCATGATCGACCGGGAGATCGAGACCGATCTGCTGCCGTTGACCCGAGCGAACGGCATTTCGACGCTGAGCTATTCCTCGCTTTCGCTCGGCCTCTTGTCCGGTGCGATTGGACCAGAGCGGGTCTTTTCCGGCGACGATCAACGGCTGGATAACCCGCGCTTCTCCGTTTCCAACCGCGAAAAGGCGTTGGCTTTTGCGAGTGCTATCCGGCCGGTTGCCGATAAACACGAGGCCAGCGTCGCACAGACGGTCATTGCCTGGACGCTTTCCCGGCCCGGCGTCACCTTTGCCCTTTGCGGTGCGCGCAATCCCGCGCAGGCACTCGACAACGCCCGTGCCGGAACCATCAGGCTGGACGGGGATGATCAATCAGCCATCGATGCAGCCATTTCAGCGAAACTGACTGATATGAACAGGTAACGGGTCGCCATCATGAATCGTGAAGAGACTTTGGACGGGCTTCGCCAAAGCCCGAAGGTGGACGTGTGTGTCATCGGCGGCGGTATCAACGGCATCAGCGTCTTCCGGGAGCTGGCGCTGCAGGGGCTGAGCGTGCTTCTTGTCGAAAAGCACGACTATTGCTCCGGCGCGAGCGCCGCATTGTCGCGCATGGTGCATGGCGGCCTTCGCTATCTCGAGAACGGCGAGTTCAAGCTGGTACAGGAGTCCCTTGCCGAACGTGACCGGCTGCTGCGAAACGCCCCGCACTACGTCGCCCCTCTTCCGACGACGGTTCCGGTCTTCGATGTTTTTTCCGGGCTTGGCAACGGGATCGTTCGCTTCCTGGGATTGACCCGCCGGCCCAGCCGCCGTGGCGCGGTTGCGATCAAGGCCGGACTCAGCATCTACGATTTCCTGACGCGCAAGCGGGCCATGATGCCGCATCATCAGTTTCGCGGGCGGCGGGCGACGCTCACCAAGTGGCCGGCGCTCAATCCCGACATCAAGAGTTCCGCCACCTATTACGACGCCTGGGTCAGCCATCCGGAACGCCTCGGCATAGAATTGCTGGATGACGGGCTATCGGCAGGACCACAGGCGCGGGCACTAAACTACGCCGATATCCGGGCGGGGGGCCAGGGTCGATATCTCGTCCGTGACAATATCACCGGCTCGTCAGTGACGATCGAGCCCACACTCATCATCAACGCAACTGGCGGATGGATCGACATTACCAACGGCACGCTCTCTACGCCGGACACGCGGACGGCACCATTGATGGGTGGAACCAAAGGGTCTCATCTCATCATCGACAATGCGGCGCTTTACGAAGCGCTGGCCGGCCACATGATCTACTATGAGAACGAGGACGGCCGGATCTGCATCCTGTTTCCTTATCTGGGTAAGGTTCTGGTTGGCTCCACCGATATCCGCATCGACGATCCCGATACCGTGCGCTGCGAAGCGGATGAACGCGACTACATATTGCAGTCTCTGTCATTCGTCCTTCCGGGCATCGAGATCCGGCCGGAAGAGGTCAGCTTCCAATTCTCGGGCGTGCGTCCCCTGCCGGCAAGCACCGACAGCTTTACCGGCCGCATCCCGCGCGATCATTTCTGCACGGTCGTGGATACTGCCGACGGCGGACCATCGGTGCTGTGCATGATCGGCGGGAAATGGACCACCTTTCGTTCGTTCGGCGAACTCGCCGCCGATCTCGCATTAGAGCGGCTGGGGAAAGAGCGCCGCATTTCGACAGCCGACCGGGCAATCGGCGGCGGGCGGAGATTTCCCCTGGATCGCGCTGCCTGGATTGCTCAGGTGGCCGCAGAAAAGGGAATTCCAGGTAGCCGGATGGCGACGCTTTTCGGCCGTTACGGCACGCAAGCGGAAGCCTTCGCCAGTTTCATTGCGATGGCGCCAGATAGGCCTATGCCGCATCCGGACTACTCGGAGCGCGAACTGCTTTTTCTCATTCGCAACGAAGCAGCCGAGCACCTTGATGATCTGCTGCTGAGGCGCACCACGCTTGCGATATCAGGCAATCTCTCCCAGCAGATGATGGACGCGGTACTCGATCTTCTGGCGGAGCAAAAAGCCTGGACGCCGGCGCAGCGTGGTGCCGAGCGCGACCGTTTTCTCACCCTTCTGCGTGAACGCCACGGCGTCACCGAAAGCACTCTTACAGACCGGAACGAACAAAGGAGCATGGAATGCGAAGCAACAGCAAAGTCCGGATGAACCGGCTGTTCAGCGGCGGCCGCTGCCTGGACGTGGCCATCGATCACGGTGTCTGCAACGAGCCGTCCTTTCTCAACGGCCTCGAAGACATGCCGGCGGTCGTCAAGACCTTGGTTGACGCGGCACCCGATGCGATCCAGATGAACTACGGTCAGGCCGACCTGCTGCAGAATGCAGCCGGCAAGGACAAGCCGGCGTTGGTGATGCGCATCGACATGGGAAATCCGTATAACCGCACGCGTCACCGGGACATGTGGGCTGTGCTCCAGAACGAAGCCGAGCCGTTGATCGGCGCGATCAAGATGGATGCAGCCTGCGTCGTCGTCAATCTCTTCATGCTTCCCGACGAACCCGACCTCTTTCGTCAATGCGTGCAGAATATTGCGCGCGTGCGCGCGGACTGCGACAAATACGGCCTGCCGCTGATGATCGAGCCGCTGGTGATGCAGCCGGTCGACCAGGCCGGTGGCTACATGGTCGATGGCGATGCGGACAAGATCGTTACGTTGACGCGATTGGCGCGGGAAATGGGGGCCGACATCGTCAAGGCGGACCCGACCACCAATGCGGAAGATTTCCACAGGGTGGTGGAAGCAGCCCGTTGCCCGGTTCTCGTCCGCGGCGGCGGCAAGGAAGACCTTCGCGCCGTCTTCGACAAATCCGCGGCCTTGATGCGGCAGGGTGCCATGGGCATGGTCTATGGGCGCAATATCTATCAGCATGCCAATCCAGGCGCTGTCGTGCGCGGATTGATGGCGATCATACATGACGACGCCGGCGGCGAGGACGCTTTCGCGCTTTACCAGCGCGGCTGACAATGAAGACGGGAGCCTTGGGAGGGGTACGGCATGGCAGAATATCTATTGGGGCTCGATGCCGGCAACACCGTCATCAAGGCGATCATCTTCGACCGGGAGGGCAACGAAATCGCGGCGGCGGCGGCAGAGGGTCACAGCCGGATGCCGTGCCCCGGGCATGTGGAACGCGGGCTCGACGAACTCTGGGCGAATGCTCACAAAGTCATCCGCACCTGCATCGAGCAGGCGGGGATCCGACCCGGGGATATTGTCGCCGTTGGCTGTGCAGGTCACGGAAACGGACTTTACGCGCTGGACCGTGACGGGCAGCCGTTGCTCGGTATTCAATCTCTGGATACGCGAGCAGCTGCTCTCGTCGAGGAATGGCAGGCGCAAGGCGTTGGCGACCTCACCTATCCCATTGGCCAACAGCGGCCGTGGCCATCGCAGACGCCGACATTGCTTGCCTGGCTGAAACGGCACCGGCCGGAGACCTTTGCCAAGGTCGGCACGATTTTCCTGTGCAAGGATTTCATCGTCAACCGCTTGACCGGTACTCGCGTCAGCGAGGTGTCCGACATGACCGGCTGCGGCTTGCTGCATGTCGCCGATCGCCGTTACGATCGGACATTGATGGAGGCTTATGGTCTCGGCGACTGCATGGAACTTCTGCCGCCGTTGATCGAAAGCGCCGATATCGCGGGACGGATCACAGAGGAGGCCGCCAGTCAAACCGGGCTTGCCGCCGGGACGCCGGTCGTCGGTGGACTGTTTGACGTGATTGCTTCCGCCATCGGCTCGGGTGTCACCCGGACGGGTGCCGCCTCGATCATCGCCGGAACCTGGAGCATTAACCAGGTTATCATCGACAAGCCGCATCTAAACAGCCCGGTTTTCATGTCCTCCACCTTCGACCGGGAACGCTATATGGCGATCGAGTCAAGCGCCACCTCGGCGGCAAATCTTGAATGGCTGGTGCGCGAATTCTTTTCCGACACTCCGACGGATGGTCGCTCACCCTTCGATGTCTGCGGCGAGCTCGCCGCCACTATTGAGCCGGCTACGGATGACCCGCTCTACCATCCCTTCCTCTATGGCGCGCAGCAGAACGGCAATGCCCGCGCCGGCTTTTATGGCGTTGCCGGTTGGCATACCAAGGGGCATCTCGTGCGCGCCGTCCTTGAAGGCGTCGCTTTCGGTCACCGTGAGCACATAGAGACAATGCGCAGGGCAGGAGCCGTCTTCGACGAAGCGGTGCTTTCAGGCGGCGGTTCCCGAAGCTTGATCTGGCCGCAGATATTTGCCGACGTTCTGGGCCTGCCTGTGTCGATCGCGCGCTCGCGCGAGACCGGGGCGCTCGGGGCGGCGATCACGGCAGGAACAGGTGCCGGTATCTTCGCGGACTTTGCCGCAGGCGCGGCCTCGATGGTGCGGATGGAGCGCAACTACGCTCCGAACCGGCGCCTGGAAGGCCACTATGAACGGCGTTACGGCCTTTACCGGGATATCGCCGAGGCGATGGCCCCGATCTGGCGGCGCCTTGCCTCAGGGGCCGAACAGGTAGCAGGAGCCGTGAAATGAGCGAATCTCCAAACGAGGCGGTCATTGATGCCGGTTCCTACGACTTCATCATCGTCGGAGCGGGGTCGGCCGGCTGCGTGCTGGCCAACCGTCTCTCCGCAAATCCGGCAAACCGCGTCCTGTTGCTCGAGGCGGGTGGCAGCGATCGATATCACTGGGTGCATATCCCGATCGGTTATCTCTTCTGCATGGGTAATCCGCGCACGGATTGGATGATGAAGACCGCCGCCGAACCCGGGCTCAACGGCCGATCGCTTCCTTATCCGCGTGGAAAGCTGCTCGGTGGCTGTTCCTCGATCAACGGGATGATCTACATGCGCGGGCAAGCTGCCGACTATGATGGATGGCGGCAGGCGGGCAATGCCGGATGGGGCTGGGACGATGTGCTGCCGTATTTTCTCAAGTCGGAAGACAATTACCGAGGAAAATCGGCCATGCATGGGGAAGGCGGGGAATGGCGTGTCGAGCGACAGCGCCTTTCCTGGCCGATCCTCGATGCCTTCCGGGAGGCAGCGGCGGAACTCGGCATCCCGAAGACGGATGATTTCAACGGCGGCGACAATGAGGGGTCGGGCTATTTTGAGGTCAATCAGCGCGGCGGAGTGCGCTGGAACACCACCAAGGCCTTCCTGCGCCCGGCAATGAAAAGACCCAATCTCAGGGTCCTGACCGGTGCGGAAACAGAAAAACTTCAGCTCGATGGCCTCCGGGCCACCGGCGTCCGGTTTCGAATGAATGGCAAGCTTCATGCCGCGCGTGCCGGAGGTGAAATCATTCTCTCGGCCGGAGCGATCAACTCGCCAAAGATATTGGAAATCTCGGGGATCGGCGGGCCTGGCGTATTGCAGGCCGCGGGCATCGACGTGGCTCATTCGCTGCCCGGCGTCGGCGAGAATTTGCAGGATCATCTGCAGATCCGCACGGTCTTCCGCATCGAGGGCGCAAGGACGCTTAACCAGCTCTACCACAGCCTCTTTGCCCGCGCAGGCATGGGGCTTGAATACGCCTTTCGCCGCTCCGGCCCGCTTTCCATGGCGCCGAGCCAGCTCGGCATCTTTGCAAAGAGCGATCCATCCCTGGCGACGGCAGACCTTGAATATCACGTCCAGCCCCTCAGCGCCGACAGGCTGGGCGAGCCGCTGCATCGTTATCCGGCCGTGACCGTATCCGTTTGCAACCTCCGTCCGGAGAGCAGGGGAACAGTTCACGTAAGTGGTCCGAACGTCGCGGCCACACCGGACATAAAGCCGAATTACCTATCGGCCAGCCGAGATCGCATCATAGCGGCCAAGTCGATCCGCCATGCCCGCAGTCTCATGCAGACAAGCTCGATCTCAGCCTTCGCCCCAAAGGAAATGCTGCCAGGCACGGAGTTCCAGAGCGACGAAGAACTGATCCGAAGGGCTGGCGACATTGCGACGACGATTTTCCACCCTGTCGGCACCTGCAAAATGGGCAGCGACGAAAGCGCGGTTGTCGACGCCCGGCTGCGCGTACACGGCATTGGCGGACTGAGGGTCGTTGATGCTTCGATCATACCGAATATCGTTTCAGGCAACACGAATTCGCCGGTCATCATGATCGCCGAGAAGGCCGCCGAGATGATTGTCAATCAAGTGTGAGATCCCGGCATATGCCCAAGCGACAGCAGGCACCCGCATGAGGTAATCACCGAACTGAGGCATCCTGAAAACCGGACAAACTCTTGAGAGAACGGCTGATCCTCGAGAAACTGACAATGAGAATGGCGGGCGATTCAGTTGACCTGGCAGACACAGGATCAGGTGCCCGAAGAAATCCAGCAAAACCGCGACGTCACCGTTACCGCCATTCGCAACATCTTGCTGCTGGGCGGCCGTGATGTAGGGGACTAAACATCCAAGAGCGGAAACGCGATATGGCTGTCATTCCAGCGGATACAGCACCTAAACCTTGTTCAACCCTGCAAAGATTTCGGCGATATCCGTCTCCCGAACACTATCACCGACGTACCAGCTCAACGTGTCGTAGAAGCCGAGGAAAGAGCCCTTGGTCTTCGTAAGAAGCGCCGTGGCTTCCGCGCCGGTGATTGAAAGCTTGGCGACAAAGAAGGCGACGAGAGCGGCCTCGGCCTTCGGATGGGCAAACACCAGCGCCGTCGGTGAGTTGGGCAAAAGCACAGGCAGTGCTCGGCGCTCCGACCGGCATGGCAAAGTGACCTCCTGACGGATATCACGCGACGATGCCCCCGCTTCTATGACGAAAGCTTCCGCATCCAGCACCCACGCGGAACGGGCGGCGTCGAAATATTGGAAGTCGCGCTCAACGAGCGCAAGCGTCACCGTCTTCGCTTCACCGGGTTCCAGATGCAGTTTGACGAAGGCTTTTAGTTCACGGACTGGGCGCTTCAGGCCGGGTTTGAGCGGACGGACGTAAAGCTGAACGATTTCCTTGCCCGCGACCGATCCCGTGTTGCGTATGGTGACGCTCGCCGTACAGGCCACGCCCGGCGCGATCTCCTGTGCATTGATCACGAGATTCTCATAGCTGAATGTCGTGTAGCTGAGGCCATGCCCGAACGGGAACGCCGGGGCGATGGCCTTGAGATCGTAGTAGCGGTATCCGACGAAGATGCTTTCGCTGTAGAGATGGCGCCCCTGTTCGCCGGGATAGGTGTGCCAGCCGGGAATGTCCTGTATCCGCGCGGGCATGCTGGCAGACAGCTTGCCGCATGGGTTCTGCTCGCCGAACAGAATGCGGGCAATCGCTTCGCCACCGCCCTGCCCGGTATAGAAGCCGGCCAGCACCGCATCGACGTCGCCGAGCCAGGGCATTTCGACGGCATCCGGCATGGAGAGCACGACGACAACCTTGCGACCGGCTGCAGCCAGCGCATGGATGAGAGCATCGTGGCTGGCGGCCAGTTTTAGCGTATCGCGATCGTTGCCCTCGCCGTGCCGGCTCTTCTCGTTTTCCGCAAACACCACCGTCGCATCCGCTTTCGATGCTGCCTCGACAATCGCGTTGATCGACGCCTCCATCTCGACGTTGGCGGCAGATGCGAATGGCAGGTGCTGTACGTTGAAGTCTGCCCCTGTTCGTTCGGTAATCTGGGCGAAAGGACTATCGACGCGATAGGGGTTGGTCGTGGCGGAACCGGAACCCTGGATGACGGGCAGAACGGCGCCATCGCCCACGATGAGAAGCCGCCTCGTTTTTTTGGGGTCAATCGGCAGCACTTTGCGTTCGTTGCGCAACAGCACGATAGATTCCGCTGCGATCACCCGTGACAGGGCATGATGTTCCTCCAGATCGGTGGCGGTGTGAAGCCGCTCATGGGTCTTGCACTTGCGCAAGAGTTCCAGCACCTTCGCACAGGCTGCGTCCACCGTTTCCTGGGGCAAATTACAGGCTTCGATCGCCGCGCGCAGACGCGTCTTGCGCGGTTGGCTCTCCGGCATATCGAGATCCGTCCCGGCAAGAAGCGCCGCGCCACGGTCTTTGATCGCGTGCCAGTCCGACACGACAAGCCCGTCATAACCCCATTCTTCCCGCAAGACAGTGGTGAGGAGCCACCGGCTTTCGGCAGCCTGGACGCCGTTCAGCAGGTTGTAGGAACTCATGACGGTCCAGGGCGCACTCTTTGCTATCGCGCGCTCGAAGCCAGCCAGATAGATTTCGCGGAGCGCCCTTTCATCGACGTCGGAGCTGGTCGTGGTTCGCTCCATCTCGGAATTGTTGCAGGCAAAATGCTTCAGTGAGGCACCGACTCCATTGTCCTGCAGACCCGAGATGACAGCTGCCGCCAGATCGCCGCTGATGACGGGGTCTTCGGAAAAATATTCGTACGCGCGGCCGGCCAGCGGGGTGCGCCTGATGTTGATGCCGGGGCCGAGCAGCAGATGAACGCCGAAATTCTGGCATTCCGCCGCCAATGCGGCCCCCATGCGATAGGCTAGATCGACATCCCAGGAGCAGCCGAGCAGGTTGCCGTTTGGAAAGCACGTAGCAGGCCGGGTCGTGCCGAACATGCCGCCTGATGCGTCAGCCTGTTGTTCGACGAGCTGCAGGAATGCCTGCAGGCTGTCCTCGTCGCTGTCGCCGGCGTCGATCTGTGTGGTCGAGTAGCGAACGCCATAAGCGCCATCGGTCATAACGATCGATGGAATCCCAAGTCTTTCGATCCCGGCTGTTTTCCAAAGGCCGCGTCCACTAAGGAGATCGACCTTTTCGTCAACCGTCATTCGGCCGATGATCGACTTGATTTCGTCGTCGCTGGGCTGAAACATGATTAGTCTTTCGGGTTCTAAGCTGCAGCCGAGGGCCGCTCAGCAGATCTTCTGAAGCAACTCGATCAGCATCATGCGCTCTGCAAGCGTCAGGGTGCTTACCGTTTCCTGCGAAATCTCAAGCGCGATCGACAAATTGCGCGCCACCGTCGCCTCGCCTTCGGTCGTCAGCCGCAAGACCAGACGCCGCGCATCGGCCACATCCGGCGCAGTATGAACAAGTCCGCGCTTGACGAGGCGATCGACGACGCCTTTGATGGTCGCCATATCCATCGCCGTCTCGCGGCCAAGATTGCCCTGCGAACAGGGCTGAAGATCCTTGAGCTTGACCAGCGCTGCCCATTGGGTGGTGGTCAGCCTCTCCGCCATCAGGCTTGCGAAGATTGCCACATGACGCTGGTTGGCCTGTCGCAGGTAGAAACCGATCTGCTCGTCAAGAGCGTATTCGACTTGCTGGCCTTTCTCATGGGCAGTCGATGAAGATGCAGCTGTCGGCAAACCGGCTTTGTCTTTGAACGGAACGTCCATCGGATCTCCCAAATTTCGCTGTTCGCCTCTCCGAGCAGCACCGCCGCAAGATTTATGATCGCCATAGATTCAGGATGGCTTCGGTCGACAAAATTTCAATCTGCTCGGAAAGCCTTGGCGCCAAAATTTCCAGAATGACCGAATGCGCGGTCCTGTCGCCGCTTGCCAATGCGTCTTCTGCGAGAATGACGCGATAGCCGGCATCGACGGCATCGAGAACGCTTGCGTAGACGCAGACGTCAGTCTCGACGCCCGAAAAGATCAGCGTGTCGATACCTGCTGCTTGCAATCGCTCCGCAAAACCGGGCGCTCCGAAAACCGAATAGGTCTCCTTGTCGATGATGGAGCCAGGGCCAGCGATCGCCGCAAGCTCCGCGACGAGATCGAGCATCGCAATGTCCAATTCATCAACCGTCACAGCCGCCCAGCGACGATAGTAATTCTTCCACCGGCCCTTGGCGCTCTCCGCGTTTTGCGAAACGATAAAGCGGGCAAAGACCGTATCGGATGGCCTCGCTTTGCAGAGCGCCAGCACGTTCGGAAGTATCTCCGCAAGCGCCGGCGTGCGCCACGCCGTTTCCTCAGCAAAGAGCCGCTGCATGTCGATGACGACATGCAGCGTGTTGTTCGAGAAGGGCGCGGTTACCATGATCAGTTCGCCACCGGAACCGAATGTTCCGGAGACCAACTCAAGGTAATGGTGTCGCCATCGCTCAAAACCTTACCGTCGCGGTTCTGCGCAAACAGCTTGAGCGGCAGGCCATCCGGGGTCTCCAGGAGATAGGACAACACCGGCCCGGCATAGATGACGGTAGTGATGCGAGCGGTCAGGCTGTTGCCATCCGTCGGTCCGGATGCAATCGACATCTTTTCCGGGCGGACGGCCAGCGTGACCTTCGAGCCATTGGCGGGCAGCGTCCCCGTGGTCCTGACGACCGCGCCATCGCCGAGGCGGACGGCGCCGTTATCGACCGTACCGCTGAGGAAATTCGAATCGCCGAGGAATTCCGCCGCAAAGCGCGTCAGCGGTCGCTCATACACCGTTTCCGGCTCGCCTATCTGGACGATACGGCCCTTGTCGAGGATGGCCACCTTGTCGGACAGCGTCAATGCTTCTTCCTGGTCGTGGGTCACGAAGATCGTGGTCAGCCCGCTTTCGCGCTGGATGCGCAGCAATTCGACCTGCATCTCCTGACGGAGACGCCGATCGAGCGCAGACAGCGGCTCGTCGAGGAGCAGCACGCTCGGCTTGATGACGATGGCGCGCGCCAGCGCCACGCGCTGCTGCTGGCCGCCGGAAAGCTGCTTGGGCGTACGCTCGCCAAAGCCCGGAAGACGCACCATCTCCAGCGCGCGGTCGACTTCCTTGCGGGCTGCCGCACCCTTGATGCCGCGCCGTTCGAGGCCGAACGCAACGTTCTGGGCGATCGTCATATGCGGAAACAGCGCGTAGGACTGGAACATCATGCCAATGTTCCGGCCCCAGACTGGAATGTCTGTCACATCCTTGCTGCCGATCGTAACCACGCCCTGATCCGGCTTGATGAAGCCCGCGATGATGCGCAGAAGCGTGGTCTTGCCGGAACCCGACGGTCCGAGAAGGCTGGTGAAGGAGCCTTCCGGAAACTCGACGCTGATGTCGGCGAGGACGGGCGTGGTGCCATAGGTCTTGGCGACGGAATCGACTTTAACGTTTGTCACGGGTGTCTCCGGGCTTGGCGAAGCGCGCGAAAATCAGGATGATCGTCATCGAGCCGAGCAGAAGCACGGTCGAGATTGCATTGATTTCGGGGGTGAAGCCCTTGCGGATCGAGGAGTAGATCTGCACCGGCAGCGTGGTGTAGCCGGGCGTTGCGAGAAAGTAGGAAATCACGAACTGGTCGAGCGATACCGCGAAGGCGAACAGCGCAGCGCCCAGAATACTCGGATAGAGCAGCGGCAGCGTCACCGAGAAGAAGGCGTGCACTGGCGTAGAGCCAAGGCTCATCGCTGCTTCTTCCAGATCGGAACGAATGGTCCGGAAACCAGTGCCGACCACTAGAACCACGTAGGGGATGGCGAGTGCGACGTGTCCGATCAGCAAGGCGTGCATGCCGCGCCCGATGCCGCTCCAGTAGAAGAAGATCAGCATTGCCGTGCCGGTGATCAGCCATGGGATGGCGATAGGCGGCAGCAGCATCAGTTGCAGCAGGCTCTTGCCGCGGAATGTCCTGCGCGACAGCGCCACCGAGGCCATGGTTCCGAGCGTCGTCGCCAGCACAGCCGTGATCGTGGCAATGATGATGCTGTTCAGGCCGGCGGTCAGAAGCACAGTGTTGCTCCACAGCGCCTGATACCACTGCAGCGAAAAGCTGAACGGCAGTTCGTAGAGCGGCGATGCGTTGAACCCCATCGCCATCATCACGAGAATGGGCGTGTAGAGGAAGATCAAAATAGCGACGAGATAGATACGTCCAAGCGGTTTCATCATCCTCTCCTCAAGCTGCCGTGCCACGGCGCAGCACGCCGGAGAAGGTTGCGAAAATAGCGAGTACGACGGCGAGCAGCGTAAAGGACAACGATGCACCCAGCGGCCAGTTGAAGGCCTGCGTGAACTGGTCCTCGATCACCGTTCCCATGGTGACGCCGACACGACCACCCAGGATGCGCGGCTCCATGAACGAACCAATGACAGGGATGAAGATCAGGACGGACCCGGAAATCAGGCCGGGAGCCGCGAGCGGCACCAAAATCTTGAACAGAATGGTCCACCACCGCGCGCCGAGGCTCGATGCAGCCTCTATGATCGCGTCGTCGATAGCCACCAGGGCGATATAACAGGTCAGGATCATGTACGGCAGATAGCCGTGAACAAGACCGACCACGATGGCATAGCGCGTGTAGAGAAAGCCGATCGATCCGGCGTCGGGCGCAATCATATGCAGCAGGTTGTCGAGGAAGCCGTTTTCCCTGAGCACCATCGTCCAGGAAAAGACGCGCACAAGACCGTTGGTCCAGAAGGGCAAAAGGACCAGGATCAGCAGCATTTCACGCGTCTTGCCGAAGGTTGAGCGGACCAGCGCGACGGCGGCGAGAAAGCCGAGTACGGCGCAAAACAGCGTTGTCCAGAAGCCAATCAGCAGCGACGTGATACCGATACCGACCAGATAGGGTTGATCGATGAAGGCGCGGTACTGTTTCAGCGTAAAGACGATAGGGGCTTTGCCCATCGGGGTTGCCGACATGAAGCTGAACACGAACATGGTCAGCAGCGGCAGGAACACTGCAAGCGTCAACCACCCGTACGTCGGAAGCAGCAGAGCAGTCGTCGAAATCCATGACGGAAGCGTCCACCGGCTGCGCGGACCCGAAGGTCCGCGCTCTGACGCCGATGTCAGTTGATCATTCTGCATAGAAGGCTTTCACTTCCTGCCACGCATTGTTGAAGGCTTCGCGGCGATCGTCCGGCAGAGCCGACATGATGCCCATCGTCTTCAGATATTCAGGCTTGTGCACCTGGCGGCTGAGATCGTCGGCCGGCAGCGCAGCAAGAGCGGCCGAGTTCGACGAAGCCGGTGCACCCACTTTCGTTGCCCATTCGACGTAGAATACCGGATCGATCATCCAGTTGGCGAAAGCAAGGGCGCCTTCTGCATTCGGAGCCGATGCCGGGATACCGAGACCGTCGACCCAACCGATGCCGCCTTCCTTGGGAACGACGAACTGAACCGGAAGCTTCGAATTGCGCTTGGAGCGCACCGAACCGCCAGACCAGAAGAGCGACAGATCGAATTCCTTGGCGGCGAACGACTTGTTCCACTGATCTTCCGTGGACCACAACAGCTTGACGTTCGGCTTGATCGACTTCAGCGCAGTCTTTACAGCGGCGAGATCCTTAGGATCGTTGATGTCCTGGCCGCTCATCAGCGCGCCGACGCCGATGTTGATGATGGGATCGTCGTCCATGGCAACGCGGCCCTTGTAGGCGGGATCAGCCAGAACGGCGTAGCTGTCTGGAACCGGCATGCCTTCGCGGATCGCCAGTGAGGTCATGCCCCAAACCCACGGCACTGCAAAACCCTTGCCGTCCTTGCTGAAGTTCGGATTGGAACGCAGGGCTTCATCGACGGTTGCAGCGTTCGGAACCTTGCTGAAATCGATCGGCTGAAGCAGGTCCTCGGAAGCGGCCTGGGCGCAACGCGCGGCGTTGAGAACAACGAGGTCGTAGGCGCCGGGATTGGTGCGCAGCTTGGTCAGCATTTCCGATTCGGAGCTATAGTAGTCGTGAACGACTGCAATGCCGGTCTTCTCGGTGAAAGCCTTGATGGACCACGCTTCATCCGTGCCATAGCCCTGCCAGTTCAGCACCGTGATGGAGCCAGCGGAAAATGCCTTGCGCGGCAGGATGGAGAAGCTGACGCCAGCGGCAAGCGCTGCGGACATCAACTTCATCGTGTTGCGTCTGGTGAGTTCAGTCATTGTTGTACCCCTCTTGAACATACACAGTTATGGATGATCGTGACCGCAGTCAGCGACCTCAACGGATCGGCTAGGCCGAAAACAGATGACGTGTCGTAAGCACATCAAATTGTTTGTATGCAAACTATAATCAGAGGTGGTCCAGCACTTGAAATACGCTTTTTTGGGCGAGCAAAAGCCTGCACCGCATATGGCGGAACATCATTTAACAACAAAAAAAGTAGCGCGTAACTCCAATAACCTCCCACCTACGTCATTTGATCGTAGGCAAGCCTCCAGTTCAACCCTCTGATTTTAGCATCAGTCTTGTAGTTTTTTTATTTGTACACAAACTATTATTGAGGAAGCGATACCTGTCAAGCGATACCTTGCATCGGCAGAGGGTCGCACGGGGAGAAAGACACTTCGAGCTGGCGATCCCGGGCGCTTTCGGCAACCGTGATACGTATACCTTCCTGCGATGCAACGAAGCCGACACTCTCCCCATCCAGACGGACGACAAAGATGCTCTGAATGTTGACGCCCGGCAGCTCGATGTGGCCACTTTCGGAGGTTGGCGCGATAGTGCAGGCAAACCGCCCCTCTGCGATCGTGATGCGAGAGAGCGTGGTCCGCAGATCGGTCTTCAGCGTCGTGCGCTCGTTTAGCGTCATCACAAGATTCCCGGCTTCGACGCTTAGACGCAGCGCTCCCGAGGGCGACACCATCGGTCCGAGGACGATATCCTGCCCGATGTTGCGCACGGTCCAGCCCGTCCACGGATCGAACTCCACACTCTCGCCGGTCGCCATCAGCGGCAACATGGCGGCCCAGATATAGAACGGGTCGGTATCGCCCTGATCCATGGCCTCGCCGGTCACCGCGTTGTAGTTTTCAGAGGCGATGCGATCCTGCCGCCAGGACTTCATGAAGAGGTCGTAGCTCTGGCTGGCAAGCTTGCTCGCTTCCGCAATAAAGCCGTAACGGCGCAGACCGAGCCAGACCATGTAATTGACATTCGGCCAGATGCGTCCGCGCCAGTAGACATTGTCGGCGAAGGCAGGATCGTCGCGCGTCGCATTCGGAAGCACGCAGTCGCCGCCAAAGGTGCTCGCGTCGCTCAGATGCTCGAGGAGGCGAGCTGCCTGCGCCGGCGTCGCCGCACCGCAGAGCAGTGGATAGAAGCTGGTCGGAGACAGGGACCGCACGAAGCCACCACGACGCTGGCGGTTGGCGAAGATGCCACGGCTTTCGTCCCACAACGTTTCTGAGATGAGTGTGCGGCTGCGCTCGGCCAGTGCTGCGAATTCGCGCGCATCGTCATGCTTGCCGATCACGGCGGCCATCTTCGACAACATTTCGGCGTCAAGCGCCGCTGCACAGTTGAGGCCAAGGTCGAAGGTCGACAAAGTGCGGGTGACGGGATCGTAAACCGCCTCGTCATGGGTGGCGGAGTTGTCCATGCCGGTTTCGTTGCGAGCCGCAAAGGCTGTGCCTTTATAGAGTCCTTCGCCAACATCCGATGTGCCACAGGAGAGCAGACCAAAGCCGTCAGGATCGCGATTTTCCTGCCACCAACGCCGATTGCGCACCAGCGCATCATAGCTCGCCTGGATCATCGAACGTTCGCCGGTTCGCTGGTAGAGCTGCCAGACAACCAGCGCGCCGAACGGCAGCTGGGTGCGATCGACCCATGCATCGTTGGAGGTGACGATGCAGGCAATGTTGCCCTGCGGCGTAGCACTCGCCATTGCCGTCGCCATGTTCTCGCGCGCCAGATCCGCATCGAACACGCCAGCGAGAAGTGCTGCGAAGATCTGGTCGTTGAACCAGACGGCAAATTTCCCGAGGTTCCAGATCCGCGTCACCGCCGTGTACGGACGCGCGTTGGTTTCGTCCCAGATGGTGTTCCAGGCCACCACGTCACGCATCGCGTCGAGTGAGCCTTCGAACAAGCCGGTCTGCGCATCGGAGATATCGGCGGGTGCTCCGGCGGCAAGGCAGGCCTGTGCCTTCGCAATGGCAAGCTCCGCACTGTCGGCAACACCTGCGGCATAGGCGCCCCTGCGCATCATTTCGAGGTTGAAGCGCAAGGCGATGACCGGTGCCTCGTTTTTGCGGGTGGCGGTATAAAAGTAGCCATTCTCCTCGAAATCCGCGCGCAAGGCTTCGATCGTGTCATGCCCGGTTACATGCACCGGTGCCTCAGCGGTCGCGACCGCCACAAACCGGGTGCCAATCTTCACGAGGGTGACGTTTCTCCCTGCATCGTGGATAGCGATCTCACCGCCATCGGAAGAGATCGCAAGCGTCAGCCAGAAGCGCAGCCCCCATTCGGCCGACACCTTGCCGTCCCAACTGCCGCGAACGGCAAAGGGATCGGTCTTCGTCGTCGAAAAAGCCACGGTCGTGCCGCTGTGATCTGTCTCCAGCTCGATCAACGAGCCGTCGATCGTGTGACGTCCCAGCCGAACGGTATCGCGGCGTGGCTCGATCGCGGAGGTCGTCTTGCTGCGGGTAGAATACAGGATCGGCGTGATCCGAACGCCGAGCGGCAGGAAAACCATTTCCGCCGGTCTGTTGGACCAGCTGTTCCAGGCACGCATCAAGGGGATCGTCGAATGTTGTGGCATGGCTCTATGGTTTCCGGTCAGTTTAGCAACGGTATGAGCTTCGGTGCGGCAGTCAATCCACTCTTGCCGAGACTGTCGCCAAGATGGGGAGTGTTGTTGTAATAACGATTTGCGGCGATGTTGGCGACATGCAGTTCCAGCGAATGGACGCCACGCATCAACTGCCCCAAGGCAGACCGGTAGGGCCGCCAGCCTCGGCGATCGCTTTACGCGTCGTCTAACCGCGCGGCGACCACGGTATCGGCTCCAGACAATTCGAGGAGCCAATCGGCTCCATCGCCAATTTCGAAGGTCAGCCGGGAGATGCAGGCGCCGGAGAAATCGGCAAAGCTCTGCGTTTCCCGACGTCGAGACATCACCATGCAGAATTGGCGAGACATCACCCGCCTTCAAACTGCCGGATCGCGGCAAAGAAGAGAGGCGATGGTTCTTGTGGATGATGTTCGGCGAGTTAACCGGCCCGATCGACAAGCCAATCGTTATGACATCACCCCATAGGCGCGCTCTTTGCCGTGGTGCCGCGCTTGCGCTTTAACGTTGCATAACAACCTCATGAAGTCGCTGTTGCGCTGTTTGCGGGGACATATTCGAATCGTTGAAGAAATCGCCAAGGATACCGATCCAACCCTCCGACATTTGCGTGGGCATCGCCATGGACTGAGCGCTGACCACGCTCTTCTTCTCAGCGATCATCTGCAGACCAAGCTGGCCGCAGCGATCGAGGCTGCCTGGATCAACGTCGGTGCGTACCGGGAGGGAACCCTTAATGCGACTGAAGGCGACCTGATTGTCTCGATCCAGTACCATGCGCGCAAAAGCCTGCTGTGCCTCTGCGGCTCCTTCGCGGTTGGTCAACGGAAAGGCGAAAGCGTCGATCACCATGAAGTAAGCGATCGCGGTGCCTGGCACCAGACTACAACCGAAATCCTTGTCGACCGTGTAGCCGCGGGCCACGAGCTCGCCCTTGACCCAGTCTCCCATGAACTGCATGCCGGCCTCGCCCCGCCCAACAGCCGCAGCGGCGTCTGCCCATGTCTTGTTCGCTCGCACTGCCGCAGGCTCGGCATATTGAGACAGACGGCGCAACATCGCCAGCGCCTCGATCATCCGGGGATCGGCAACCATCTCCGGGTCACCACTGATGACCCGGGCATACCCCTCCGCACCCAGCTTATAATACATGATGTCGTTGAAAATCAGCGACGCCTCCCAGCGACCTCCACCGAGAGCAATAGGCAGGCGACCATTCGCCTTGATCTTGTCGGCGGCCGCAAAAATCTCGTCCCAGGTTTGTGGTGGCGATAGACCGACCTCATGGAAGACAGCCGGACTTGTCCAAAACCAGTTTTCCGCATGGATATTGGTCGGTGCAAAATAGATCTTGCCCTTGTAGCTGATGCGGTCGAGCACAGTGGCGGGGAGAACGTCGCGCCAATGGTCTGCCTGAGCCACCTGGTCGATGTCCCGCACAATCCCCATTTCCGGAAGTTCGCGTGAGCCCTCATTGGCGTTCCACTGCATAACCGCTGGCGCGTAGCCATTTGCGATACGCTCGCTCACGACCCTCTGGACTTCCACCTTGTTCTTGGTCGGCATATCGGCCCATTGGTTGCCGCCCGCGATCCATGCCTGCCTGAAGACGTCGAGCGCCGCCGCCTCACTCCGCGAGACCCAAAAATGCACGACGTCAACCGCCATCGCTTGATCGGCAGCCGCCGGCTGACCTTGGCACAGGTTCGCAAGCACGATGGCTGCTGCAAAACTTAACCGTTTGAACGTACGCTTCATTGCCGTCTTTCCTTGGGCATGAGAAAAATCAACCCACTGTTTCTGAGGGATTGAGTGGTTGGCTTCCCGTCAACCATCCGGTGGTGCGGCCGATATCTGACCTCGCCGCAACACTCTTTTTAGAACCGGTGAACCTCTTCGGTAGGTGCGCGCCTGCTCTGGCAGCAGGCTGCGGCTTGGCGAATAGATAGCCCTGGCCGATCTCGCAGCCGGCGCTTAAGAGAAAGCGCCGCTGAATGTCGGTTTCGATGCCTTCGGCGACACAGCGCTTGCCAAGGTTACGGGATAGATCGACCATGGCGCGAATGATCTGCTCGGACCGGATGTCGGTACCGATGTTGGCGACGAAGCTGCGATCGATCTTCAGTTCGTCAAAGGGAAAATCTCGCAGATGCACCAATGAGGCAAATCCGGTCCCAAAGTCGTCGAGCGAGATCGACAGGCCGTGTTCGCGGAAGCGCGTCACCGTCCCGAGGATCTGGTCGGCGCTGCGATTGATAAAGACGTCCTCGGTCACCTCCACCGCGAAGTCGCGCCAATCGAGCCCGTTCTCGCGAATTGCACCCGCGAGCATCTCGTAACCTTCCTCGCCGACCAGCAAGGCCTCGGGCAGGTTGATGGCGATCGGCCCGGGTATAAGCCCCGCGTCTTTCCATGCCCTGAGATCATGACTGACGATCGCTACCACCGCGCGGGTCATGCCACGAATGAGATGCGATCCTTCCATCAGCGGCAGGAAACGGCCCGGGGCAAGTATGCCGAGTTCGGGGTGACGCCAGCGCACAAGTGCCTCGAAGCCGAGATGCTCACCGGTCAACAGGCTGACCTTCGGCTGGTAGTGCACAATGAATTCGTTGCGATCCGCCGCGACAACCAAAGCAGCGGATAGTTGGTTCGCCTCCAGCCGCAGCGCAAGCGATGCTTCGTCGAAGATGACAACGGTGCTGCGTGCGCTCTTCGCTGCGTAGAGTGCAAGGTCGGCGATGCGAATAAGGCTTGGCTCGTCCGTCGCATGAATTGGTACAAGAGCGCCGCCGATGCTGGCCGATATCTGAAAGGTGTGCCCCTCGAACAGAACCTCCACTGCAATCGCTTCGATAGCGCGATTGGCGACCATCGCGAGCGATGCTGCATCGACAATCCCGGGCAGAAGCACGGCGAACTCGTCGCCGCCGAGACGCGCGACAACATCGCTCGAACGGAAGGTGTTCTGGAGTGCGGTTGCGACATGGCGCAACACTGCGTCCCCGGCAGGATGTCCAAAGCTGTCGTTGATGTTTTTGAAGCGATCAAGGTCTATAACGAGCATGGAAAACCCAGCTTCTTTCGTCTTCAAACCACTGAACAAATTACCGATAGCGCTATTAAATGCTGATCGATTGTCGAGCCCGGTGAGGGGGTCGGTATGCGCAAGTTGCGTCAATTGGTTCTCGAAATCCATCGTCCGACGGTGTTCGTTGCGCAATTTCTTCAACAGTGGACTGAAGAGAAATGTGCTCGCCAGGATTAGCGTTCCGGCTATCAATGCGAGAAGGGCGGACATGATCTTCTTGGCGTTATCAATGCTGATGTCGCTGCGGTTGTGAGCGCGGTCAATAAGGTCGCTGAATTGGCGGATCAGGACGCTGTCCGACGAAACGGCAAAGTCGATTGGACCCCAGAAGGTATAGCGTTGCCGACGATCTTCTTTCGAAGCTGCGGCCACCCGGGCGGCACGATCAAGAAAGTCGTCAAGTCGCCCACTAAGCTCAACACGCAACTCCTCTGAGGTCTCGTCGCGAGGATTGAGCTCCTCGAGGAAATTCTGCCCGATCCTATGGTGCAATTCCTCTAGCTGGCCGCTCATGGTTCGAATTTCAGTAATGGCCCCGCGGATGTCCTCGACCATCGGCGCGATGATGTAATCCGGCAAATTGGAATCTGCCGAGGCCCGCATCAGTGCCCGCGTCTGATTGGCGAGCTGCTGAAACCGGATAAACTGACTACTGGTGAGAAAGCTGATGTTCTGCTGCAGGGAATGACGATCAAGGGCGATCATGACCGTTAGATATGTGGCCCCTATGAGAAATGTCATAACCACGACGGCGTTGAGATAGTGTCGCCCTATGGATCTGATATATCTTTCGACTGAATATTGCGTTTTGGTCAGCGGGTTTGGCAGTTTCAGCATCATATCGTCGAATTCCTCGTAGACGCTCGCATCCAGGCAGTTGTTCGGCGCTCCCTTACATGTTCGTCGCGCGCAGCTTCGCTATGTTCCATTGCGCATAGTCCGTTCCAATGTCTTGCCGCCATCTGGTCGACTTGCACCTGATTTTACCAACGGGCAGCTTTCCCTCTCACGGGCTTGACTGCTGATCGCGTCATGCATGGATTAAGCCGATTTCCCGTGGCAGGAGTGCCAAAGCTTCCAGTCGCTCTAAGCGGCCAGATCTCCCTCACCGTCCTGCCCGAACATGCGTTCGAGGTTCAGAAAACAGATCATGCTGTCGTGCTGGGCGATGATGCCGTCGGAATAGCCGGTGCCGCCGGGCACGTTCATATTGGGTACCGGTTGGAGCAGCGCTGCATCAATCGTCAGAATGTCAGAAACGCTGTCGACAACGAGCCCCATCGCCGCGCCATTGATCTCGGCGACGACGATAGCGCTGCGTTCTGTTGGCGCGATGCTTTTCATGCCGAGTTTCAAGGCAAGGTCGATGATCGGGATCACGGCACCGCGCAGGTTCATCACACCGACGACATCAGCCGGTGCGTGGGGTATCGGCGTTGCAACAGCCCATCCGCGAATCTCACGGATGGATGTGGTCTTGACGCAGAATTCCTGGTCGTTGAGCCGAAAGGCGATGATCTCCAGCGTCTCGCCGCTACGTTGGGTATTTTGATGAAGCGCGCTCATTAAAACTCCTCCCAGCTTTCCTTCACCGCGACTGCCGCACCGCCATAGGCTCTGGCAACGTCGGCGACCATTCTACGCGCTGGAGAAGCCACGGGCTTATGATCGGGGAGAGCCTGGACGGGAGAACCCTTCACGGGGGCGATCGGGCGACGCACTGCCGCGCGCGGCACCTTGTTGTCCTCTCCACCAAAGTTGAACTGGGAGATCAGCTCGTGCAGGCGCCCCGCTTCATTGGCAAGTGATGCGCTGGCCGCATTGGTCTCTTCCACCATGGCGGCATTCCGCTGGGTGACCTGATCCATCTGATTGACCGCCGTGTTGACCTCGGCAAGCCCGGTCGACTGCTCCCGCGCGGAGGTGGCGATCGCGTCCATATGATGGTTGATCGTGACGACGTATTCCTCGATCGTCCTCAGTGCCCCACCCGTATCTCGTACCAGTTTGACACCACTTTCCACCTCGCTGGTGGAGGTGCTGATCAGATCCTTGATCTCCTTGGCAGCCTTGGCGGAACGCTGGGCGAGTTCCCGCACTTCCTGTGCGACGACGGCAAACCCCCTGCCCGCTTCGCCCGCACGGGCCGCCTCCACGCCGGCGTTCAGCGCCAGAAGGTTGGTCTGGAAAGCGATCTCGTCAATGACGCCGATGATGCTGGAGATCTGTTTTGAGGACTGCTCGATGCGCTGCATGGCATCGACAGCATTGGCAACGACCTTGCCCGACTGCGCAGCACTTGTATTAGCCTGGACGGCCACCGCACGCGCTTCGTCGGCACGCTTGGAGGAGTTCGAAACATTGGCGGTGATCTGATCGAGCGCTGCGGCCGTCTCCTCAAGCGAGGCTGCCTGTTGCTCGGTCCGTTTCGACAGATCCTCGGCGCTCCGGCTGATCTCGCGTGTTCCGTTATCGATCGAATTGGTCGACTGGGCAACCGAGCGCAAGGTTCCGCTGAGCTGGGCGACCGCCGCGTTGAGGTCATGGCGAAGAGATTCGAAATCCGCGGCAAAAGGCTCTGTCAACTCGAACGAAACATCGCCGGCGGCCAGTCGCTTCAAGCCAAGAGCGAGACCGGATGACGCATGCTGCATCTCCTCTTCCGCAATCCTTTTGGCTTCAATACTACTGCGAAGAAGTTCCTGTTCGCTGGATTGTCGCGTAGCCGCAGCCTCGGCTTCAAGCTCGCGTGTCCTCAATGCATTATCCTTGAACACCTGCACGGCGCGGGCTATCAAACCGATCTCGTCAAGACGCGCGGTACCCTGTGGCGAAACGGTGAGGTCACCGTTCGCGAGCCGCTCAATCGTCCTGGTGATCCCGACCAGGGGCTTTGCCACTGCGCTGCGGACCACGAGGAAAGCGCTGATGCTGAATATGGCCAGGCCGCCAAGGATCATCCAATACGTGGTCAAGATGGCGCTATTCGCCAGCTCGGTAAGGTCCTCGTTGATCTTGATCTTCTCGCCTTCGGCGGCCTGCGTCATACCGTCAATGGCCTCGATGACCGGATCGAATGCAGGTTCGCAACTCAACATATAGCTGGCCTGTGCGGCGGCGAGGTCTGCCGTCGACGTCGCTGTTTCGCCAAGCTTGGTGGAGACGGCACAAGCCTCGGAAAACAGTGCCGAAGCTTGGCTTGCAATCGCTTCATACGCATCGGCATTTTTTGGATAAGCACTTTTCGCGGCATTAATCTGCTCCACGAAGTCTTTCTTTGACTCTGTAATCTCCCCGAGAGCGTCGTTACGCCTATCATCGTCGGGGGCTATCGTCAGGCCGGCAATGGATCTTCCAGCGGCAACGAGCGCGCGTCCCGCGCCGGACAGATTGAGGGCGGCCTCTGCCTGATGCTCGCTGGCGCTGCTGTATCCCGCTTCAATGACATGCATCTTGGCTGTTGCGAAGAAGACCGAAGCAATTGTCAGCGATGCAAATATTGCAAGCATCAAACCGAGTTTGGCCTGAAGCCTGAGATTCCTGAGGAAATTCATATATTCTCCTGCATTCCATAAAAAGGCGATGTTGCTCTTCCAGAAATTAGGACCTTCACAGACACACCAATGAACCCGACCGATGGGCCGAGGAAATTCAGAATAGATCGAATGAGCCATCCTGAATGTAAGCATCATTTTTGAGGATTGATTGCATCATGCAATCATAATGCGCGCGCTATACTGCAGATGCAGTTCTTGTCGCTGGCGCCGCCGTAAAACTATTCACTGCAGCAAACTTGCGCACTACAGCTAAGCCGAATTTCTTTAATAAACTGCTATCTAAAAATTCTGGACGCCTTGGAACATATGAACGCCGCGCACTTAGGATAGAATTGCGTATTTCGGATAAATATATGCCGTTCGTCAGCTCTTAAGGAGCCTCACTCGACAAGAATTCGGCAGACATAATATGTTGAGAACCGCCGGGTTAGAATGCGGATGCGGACAATGCCGATCCAGGCTTCAACAGAAGCGATCGATTTGTCCCAATCCTTGGCTGATCGGCGTCAGCGATCGCACCCTCAGATGGCGAAGTGAACAAAGCCAAGCGTGGTGACACCCAGTTCGCAGCAAGGGCCTGGAGGCATCAAGCCAATATCAGCCCCTTGAACTGCGGGAACACGGCACCTATCTGCGGCTCAACCCGCTGGTCCGGGCCCCTCTGGTGAGAGCCGTCGGCGCTCTTGCGATGTCGGACCTTTCCGACATCTCGTGCCGACAGAGGTTCCTTTCTTGGAAACGTCTTTGTTTTTCGTGGAGTGGCTGGGAAAGCCGCTCTGGATGTGGGCAGGCTTCATCGCTCTGGTCATCGCAATTCTATCATTCGACCTTGGGATCTTGCATAAGGAAAACAAGGAAATCGGCGTCGGCGAAAGTCTCAGGCTTTCGGTGCTCTACATTTCGCTCGGCCTCGCCTTCGGCGGCTGGGTCTGGTGGTACCTCGGCGCTGACTCCGGCCTTGCCTACATGACAGGTTTCGTCGTCGAAAAGACCCTGGCGCTCGACAATGTCTTCGTCATCGCACTGATCTTCGCCTTCTTTGCCGCCCCGCGCCTCTACCAGCACCGGGTACTCTTCTGGGGTATTCTCGGCGTGATCGTGTTGCGTGCCATCATGATCGGTGTCGGCGCGACACTGGTGGCCGAATTTTCGTGGCTGCTTTACGTGTTCGCGGCGTTTCTCATCATAACCGGCATCAAGATGCTGGTGATGAAGGACGCGGAACCCGACGTTTCCAACAATCCCCTCGTCCGCTTCATGCGAAACCGGTTCAACGTCACCGACACGCATCATGGCGAGCAGTTCTTCGTGAAGCAGGCCCATCCGACCACCGGCAAGATCGTCTGGTTCATCACCCCGCTCTTCATGGCCCTGGTCATGATCGAAGTGGCCGACGTCATCTTCGCCGTCGACTCGGTTCCCGCGATCTTCGCGATCACCACGGATCCCTTCATCGTCTACACCTCCAACATCTTCGCCATCCTCGGCTTGCGCGCCCTCTATTTCGCGCTGGCGGCCATGATTCATCGCTTCAAATATCTGAAGCCGGCCCTGGCCGTCGTGCTGGTCTTCATCGGCTCGAAGATCTTCGTTGCCGACATGCTGGGCCTGGAAAAGTTTCCGGCCGCCCTCTCGCTCGGGATCACCTTCGCGATCATCGCAAGTGGCGTGGTCTGGAGCCTGCTCAAGACGCGCGGCCAGGCGAACAACGCTTAAAGCCTGCGACGCACCTGCTGAAGTGGCAGGTGCGCTGCCCCTCCTCTCCCAACAAACGCCCAACAAGGAACAGACATGCTCTCCAACATCATCGCATGGCTCTTTGCCACTTTCGCCATCGCTCCCCTTCAGGCCGAGATCGAGCGATACGCCGCCGCCGCAAATCTGCCGGTTGAGATCGTCCAGCAATCACGGACGTGCTTGTCATCGCAGGTACCCCTACTGGTACAACGTGCATCGGAGGATAGTTACTGGACCGTCTCCACCATTGTCGGCGTGGCGACCGGCTGGAGCGACCCGGCGGACCTGCTCGACAAGAACAATCCGGCTTGCGCTGATATCATTGGCCTCATCAAAACCAAAAGCGCTGATGCCACCTGACAAATTACAAAGCAGATCATTCCTCGGATCCGGAGTGGTGAAATCACATGACTGAACAGGCAGCCGGTACGGCACGGCAGGAAGAGATGGCATCCGTCCGTCTGAAAGAATTGGCAAGGCTGGCGCAATTGCAAGGCGGCGTCAGCTTGAGGGACGTGCCATCCAATCTGGGCCGGACCAGTATGGCTTTCACCATTCTTTTTCTGGCACTGCCTGCCCTCACGCCGATACCCGGACCGTTCGGGATGGTGTTCGGGAGCGCGCTGGCTCTTGTTGCCGTACAAATCGCCATGGGACGTCAGACGCCTTGGCTTCCGGCGTTCCTCAACCGGCGCAGACTGTCGCCGGCAATGGTGGATCTCATCGTCCGCTACAGCGTTCCGATCATTGCCAGAGTTGAGGCAATCATCCGCCCAGGGCGCCTGGCCATTTTCACGGGCAGGATGATGCAGTGGCTGCTGGCATTTCCGATCTTCGTGTTGGCGGTTGCTATCGCGCTGCCAATCCCGTTCGGCAACTTTCTGCCGGTTCTTGCGCTGACGGTGATTTCCATCGCACTGATGGCAAGAGATGGGCTCGTAACTCTGATCGGCCTGATGCTGTGCGCACTCGCATTCGCCGCCACCGCCGGGTTGGTGCAGGTCGCCATTGCGAGTTTCAACGCGCTTGGCTCCTGAGCAAGCGTGCCGTGTCGCCGGGCATGAAGCGATGGATGCGCTTGTCTCAACCTTATCCGGTTTCCAAGCCTCTATTCCTCTGTCTCCGACGCTGCATTCGCCGCCTTTTGCGCCTCGATGCGATTTTGCGTCAGGCGCGCAGCTGCGGCTGCGGTCGCGTCAGTGGTGCCACCTGCGACTTGAACGGTCGGCGTTCCGAAATGGATGCCTTTTTCCGCGAAGGTTCTGTTCAACATTGAAAGAGCCTTCCGGCGAATAGCGGACTGCTCTCCAGGTCTCGCCGTGAATTTCAGCCGAATTTCGATGCCGTAATCCGCCATCTGTTCGATGCCCTGCATTTTGAGCGGTTCGAGAATGTTGGGTCCAAGTTCCGGGTCGTCCGCAAGTTCCGCACCGATTTTCTTTATGGTCTTGCGCACGTCCTCCAGGTCGCTGTCATAGCTGAGTGTCAGAGAAAATTTCTCGATCACCCAATCACGGCTGAGATTTTGTACGGCGCCCAACTCTCCAAAAGGGACAACGGTAATCGGGCCGCGATGGTGCCGCAGGCGGATGGACCTCAGCGAGAAACCTTCAACAGTGCCCTTATACTTTGCCGACTGGATATACTCACCAATGCGAAAAGCATCGTCAAACAGGTAAAATACGCCGGAGATGATATCCTTTACCAGCGTCTGTGCGCCGAAACCGACAGCGATGCCGACAACGCCGGCCCCAGCCAACAATGGGCCGATCTGAATGCCGACGGCGTCGAGGATCATGAGGAGCCCGACAGCCCCGATCACCACGAAGAGAACGTTGCGCAGAATGGGGAGCAGGGTGTTTAGCCGCTGGCGTCGCCTGGCGTCTGGCCCGTCCGCATGAGTGCCGTGCACATCACTTCGCGACACAATCGCCATCTGGCTATCGATCAAGGTGCTAACAAGCTTCCAAATGACGTCTGTCACAAGCAGCACGATGACGATACGGATTGCAGCGCGGACAAGACGCGTGACCACCGTCTCGCCAGCGGCAAGGTCGCTGAGGTTCACATGCCAGGAACTGGCCACCAGAAGCGCGGCAACGACGATCAGCCCATTGCGCAGCGTTTGCATGATAACGACCGACCAACCGACAATAGAAGGGTCTGTCGCTATAGTGTCGTCGTCAAACCGCGTGATACGGCGAATGATGTCCTGGACCATCGACACGACGAGGGGCAGCATTGTGACGATAATGACGCTCCAGAAACCTGCATGAAGGCCTGAAACCCATAACAACCATGCCAGCACTGTACTGAGCGTAAGGCCGACTCCCACCAGGCGGCTCAAATGCGGTCCGTCGGCGCGAAACTGCCGCAGCCAGATCATGATGATCAATGCAATGGAGACGATACCGAGCCATGCCGCCATGAAGAGGTCGATCACGATGGCTGACGCGCCGATCGTTTGCATAACGGCAACGGCCGCCCGTCCCAAAGCCAGCAGTGCGACAATTCCGACAAGCCAATAATACCAAAACCACGCCAATGGCGTGCCGAGGGTTAAAAGGCGCATGTGTGGGAGTCTGGCACCCGGCGCGATAACAATCCGGCCGAAAAGAACCGCCAACCTGATCATCACCACCGCCGACAATAAGATAAGCGCGATGTCACGAAAGATGACGGGCCAGGGAAAGAGAATAAAGGCACCCAGGCTGCCGATCAGATAACCGGTTAGCCCAAGCAACCCCATGGACAGGCGGCAGGCATGGAGTTTGATCCGCTGCCGGACAGTCTCGGCGGGCGCGGTCAAGATGAAATTCAAGAGGCCGCGGCCTGACCACCAGGCAATGCGCTGAACGATAAAGCCGCCGGCGACAAAGAGAATGACCGCCAGAAGCAGTCCAACCGGGTCGAGCGCATCGTTGGTCTGAAAGATGCTCATCTCCGCGCGAATTTGCGTGGGAAGCGTTGGGACGGCGCTTGCCAGCGTGAGCAGGCGGCTGCGCAGATCTTGCAGGGCGGACCCGACAGTGGAAGGTGCAATAGTCTGCTCTGGCGGCGGCACCGTCGCTGGCGGCGTTTGCAAGAGCTGAGGCGTTATTTTGCTGACAATCGCGCGGCCTGCATCATCGTTCGGCAGCTCAATGATGACACGAATGGGGGCAGGCGGTGGGGATGGTTCGGCGGCTAACGCGGGTTGCCCAATCAGAAGACCGATCGCAAGCAGGAGAAACCGCATTTTCAAAATGCCACTATGGTCGTCAGCAGTGCCTATGGTCATAATTGCCCCGGCGACTGATGTCGTCGCTCGTTTTTGAATGGTCGATGGTTTCGCTGCCGCCAGCCGTAGCACATTCGGCCATATCGCGCGTAACAGCTAATTGCGGGTCTGGCTGAAATTTGTCCCCCTTGCTGGCGAGTACCGCAGCGTTGGACAGCCGCTCGCCGATAAAGCCCATGATAGCAGTGCATTGCGGACGATGTAGCCACGGCATACACGCGCCACATTCACAGCCAATATTCCTCGCATTTGAAACGCAAAATCCACGCCTGGAACTTAATCGCAGGCACAGGTCCCTGGAACGAGGGTTTCGCGATTGCCTAGTCGGTAACGAGCGCCTCCCTAACCATATGAGTATCGACATATTGGGTCATGCGGGCGATCTTACCATTTCGAAGTTCGTAGAGGTGGGCGAAGCCTGCCTCCATCGACTTGCCGGTCGCCTTGTAGGTACCGGAATAGATCCCCAAAAGCGGCGACCCTATCGCCGTCCTCCAGGAACGTGTGGACGTTGGCGCGGTAACCGATCCATTCGGTAGCAAGTCGGCGGAAGACACCTGCCACGATGGCGTCCGGTCCGACATACGTCCCTGCATAAGGGACGCCTTCGGCTTCCGTCCATTCGGCATCGGGGGCAAGGGCGATGAGCAGGTTGCGCCCATTTTCTTCCGAGGAACCTTCATAGGTCCCCCGGATCACCTCAAGATTACCCCCCATGAGAGTTAGCCCCACTTCATTTCGCCGGTGGCGACCTTGGAACCAATGTCCAGCGCAACGCCCATCCCGAGACCGGGGAAGCGTGCTTCCATCGCAGCCTTGAGCACGGCAGAGTCCTTGGTTTTGGCCAGTTCTTCCTCGAATGCCTTGAGGTAAGCAATGGTATGCTCGACGCCCGAAAGGTCGGTCGGCGCTTCCGGAGTCATATGTCCGGCAACAACGATCGCAGGCTTGCGCGCAGCAAGCTTTTCGAGAGTGCCGATCCAGGCGGCCCGCAGTTCAGCGCTGTTCGTGTCAGCCGTCCAGACGTGCACACCGTTGAAGATCATCACGCCGCCGAACACCGCGTTGAGGGACGGGACGAAGAGATAGCGCCGGTTGGCGAGCCCTTCCGCCTCGACGATCTCGATGGCCTCGCCATCGACGGTCAAAGAGCTGCCGCTGAAGGCTTCCGGTATGACGACATCGGCGAGCGTCTGCGGACCGTTTTCCTTGAGCTGCGGTCCCCAGACGGCCAGCTTCTTTTCGACACTGTCCTTAATGGCAGAAACAGCGGCTGGGGCTGCAATCACGCGCGCATCGGGAAAAGCCGCCTTGATCGGGCCGAGGCTGAAGTAATAGTCCGGATCGCTCTGACTGACATAGATCGTGGTGAGTTTCTTGCCGGTAGCCTTGATCGCCTCGGCGACGGCCTTGCCATCGGGGAGTGTGAAGCCGCCGTCTATCAACGCGGCTTCCGTCGCTCCGGAGACCAAGACGGGAGCACGGAAGAAGCCGTTCTGTCCGGCGGGAAAATGCTTCCAGGTGAGACCACCGGCTGCATGACCAAGGCCGGCGGGCGCAAAGACAGCGGTAACACCGGCTGCGAGCGTGGTTTTCATGATGGTTCTCCTAGTAAACATAGATGTCTCCCGGTGGTGGTTTGTGAATAGCGGGTGCGGTATAGGCCCGCACCTTTCCGGTTTGGCAGTTTCATCCGATGCGGCAATTGAGTCTTTCGCCGCAATGCCCCGCGCGCCAGGGGCATCCATTGTTCTAGGCGACCGGTTAGGGGTTTGGGCCGGCGCTTGGACGACCCGACCCGGTAAGCGCGTTAAGAAGCTCTGGGTTGGAGAACAACTCATTCGCCTGAACCAGACGGCGGCTCTGTCGGTCATCAACGATCAGTGCCGGAACCCCATCGACACGAAACCCCCGCATGGCGGTACGTCCAGCTTCAACCCGCCTGTGGTTCTCGGTCAGCAATTCCTGGTCCGGAACCCCAAGGCGGCTAGCAGCGACGCCAAGACCCGCATGGGTCAGAATATCCACAAGTTCGCGGGGGTCGGTCACGTCGCGACCCAATACATAGCGTGCCTCCTGAATGAGCCTCAGCGCATCGAGTTCGCGGGAAGGTTCCGTCAGAGCAACAGCTGTGAGTGCGAGAGTAGCCGGGCCTGAATCAAGAGAACTACCGAGCTTGCCAAGAACGTTCCTGCGGTATTGATCCGTGAAGGGTTGCCCCGTGATGCTGGCAATACGCTGGTCATGGGACCACGCATAGGCGGCAAAATGCGCATCCACCTCGCGCGCACCAGCCCCGGAGAATAACCCCACAGGGGCAAGTCCGATCGCCAGGTCGGGACTGGTCGCGAGCTCACCCAGTATTCGCGAGGCGCCATAGCACCAGCCACAGAGAGGATCGAAGAGATAGGTGATCTGGGGCTTGTCGTTCATATCTTCCTCGCTTTGTGCGGCAATACATACCACATGCGCATATGCCGCAAAAGATCGACAGAATACGACAGAATGTATGCTATAAGCTTACAATTAAGTGGGATCTGCTACCATGCCCGAAGCCATAAATCTGAACCGCCTCGCCTATTTTACTGCGGTTGTCGACACGGGGTCATTCACGCGGGCAGCCAAATATCTTGGTATTACCAAGGCCGTCGTAAGCAATCAGGTTGCGAAGCTGGAACAGGATATTGGCACCACCTTGCTGGTGCGGACCACGAGGCGCCTCCAACCGACCGAGGCGGGAGGAATCTTTCATGCGCGTTGCGTGTCGATCCTACGCGACGCCGAAGATGCTTTCGACGAACTGGCTGAGGCAAGGGTAGAACCAAAAGGGGTTTTGAGGATCACCGCACCCTATGATTATGGGACTTCGGTCATCGTGCCGCTGATAACCAAGTTCACTCTTCGATACCCCGCCTGCAAAGTTGAGCTGAGCCTGACCGATGAAACACTTGATCTGGTGGCGGCAAATATGGATATCGCGATCCGTGTCGGCTGGCTGGCGGACTCAAGCCTGCAAGCTCGGCGCATCGGTTCCTTTCGACAATTGCTCGTCGGCACGCCCGACCTTTCCGAACGGATAGCCGATATCAGCGTCCCGGAAGATTTGATTGCACTACCCTTTATCGCCAACACGGCGCTCCAGGAGCCGTTGCAGTGGTCCTTTTCGCGTGGAGACACCGACGCATACCTTGTACGTTTCTCAGCAGCCATCTCCATCAACACAACACCGGCCATTCTCGGAGCCGTCCGGGCTGGCGGTGGCCTTTCGATCGTGCCGGATTTCCTGGCGGAAAAATATCTGCAAAACGGACGACTTCTTCATGTCTTGCCGGAGTGGCACCTACCCTCGGGCGGGGTGTATACCGTTTATCCAGCAGCGCGTTTTCGTTCTCCGAAGGTCACGGCCTTTGTCGATATGCTGACAGAGTCGTTGCGACAATAATTTCAAGATCGACACATTTTAACAACGGACCTGAGCGCAGCCCAGTTGGCGAGTTGTTTTCGCTCAGGTGTCTATCGCCTGCCATTTCGGTCAATACCAGCAGCTGTTGGAGAATCAGTTTATCGTCGTCAGGGGGCCCTGGCTGATGGTTGCGATATGTGCTCCAGCCACGCGTCTGGGCCCTTGCGGCGGAACTGACTTCCAAGCAGACCGGATCGAGATAAATCGGCAACCCCTTGATACCAAGCGCCGACACTAAGGATTTCACGCGGCGCTGCGGGGGAGCTCCGAGTCTCGAGCAATCTTGCTCGCTGCGACAAAATCCACCTTTCCGGAGCCCAGCACCGGCACCTTGCCTATGTTGATTTCGGCTGGCACCATCATATCCATTGCCCCCTTGGACTTGGCGAAGGCAATGAATTCGGCTCGGGTGGCGTTCGGCGCGTCGGTCAGCAGCACCAGCCGTTCACCCTTCTTCGCATCAGGGATCGCGGAGACAACTGAAAGAGCGCCGGGCCAAAGCTGGCCGGCGAGCGCCTCGACGGCTGCAAGTGAGACCATTTCGCCGCCGATCTTCGCGAAGCGCTTTGCCCGGCCGCGAATCTTGATGAAGCCATCCTCGTCGATTGTCACGATATCTCCCGTGTCGTGCCAACCGTCGAAGAGTGGCTCGATAACGCCGGGATTTTCCGCGCGAAGATAGCCGGCCATGACATTCGCGCCACGAATCAGAAGACGTCCGCCTTCATCGATGCCAGGGACGGCTTCCAGTTTCCATTCCATGCCGGGCAAGATCTTTCCGACCGTTCCCGAACGATTGTACATGGGCGTGTTGAGCGAAATCACGGGCGAGGTCTCCGTCACGCCGTAGCCTTCGAGAATGCGCAGGCCGAATTTCTCCATATAGATCTCGCGGGTCGAGGGTTTCACGGGTTCGGCGCCGGAGAAGATGTAACGGATCGATCGGAAATCGTAGGGATGGGCTGTCCGTGCATAGCCGTTCAGGAACGTATCCGTGCCGAAGATAATCGTGGCGTTCGAGACATAAATCAGCTCAGGCACGATACGGTAATGCAGCGGAGACGGGTAGAAATACACGGGCACGCCCGAGACCAGCGGCAGGACGGTGCCTGCCGTCAGGCCAAAGGAGTGGAATATTGGCAGGATATTGAAGACCTTGTCGCCGGAGTGGAAATCGATGCGCGCCGCAGCCTGGGCGGCGTTCGAAAGGATATTGCGGTGGGTGAGCACCACGCCTTTCGGCGTTCCCTCGGAGCCGGAGGTGAAGAGGATCACGGCGGCATCGTCGGCAGTGCGTTTGACATGCGGCTTGTACTTGTGGAGCAGGCCGCGAATCTTGTCGACGAGCGTTACCGTCGTGCGGAGCTCATCGAGCCAGACGATCTTCACTTGTTTCTGGAGTTCGTCGATGACCGGACCGAGCTTGCCCTGCTCGATGAAGGCGCGTGAGGTTAAGATATGTTTCACCTCCGCGGCCTTGCAGGCCGACAGGATATTGGCGGCGCCGGCCGTGAAATTCAGCATGGCCGGAACCTTGCCCGCCGACATGACCCCGAGCAGGGTTGCGGCGGCGCCATTGGCATTCGGCAGCATCACCCCAAGCGTTTTTTCGTCTGCGAAGAGAAGTTTGAACTTGGCGCCGAGCACGGCCGCGCCTGTCAGCAGCTTCGCATAGGAGAGTTTGCCGGAGATGGGGTCCTCGACGGCAAGCCTGCTGCCGCCGCCTGTCACGGCAGCGTCGATGATGCGTTCCAGCACGGTCGAATCCGTGTCTGTGGTTTTGAACATCAGCATCGACATGACCTGGTAAAGGGCGGCGCCGGCAGCGATGCGGCGTTTGCGCCCCTTGAGCTCCGGCGGGACGCTGAGCCTGACCGGCTCGAGGATGGTCACCTTGACCTTGGGAAAGAAGCGACGCCGCACCTGCCCGCCCGAAAGGCGCGAAAAATAGCTTCTTTCGAGCCCGTCGATGCGGACCGGGACGATCATCGATCCCGTCTTGTCGGCAACCATGGCCGCGCCATCATAGACCTTCATCAGCGTGCCGGTGACCGTCAGCCGGCCTTCCGGGAAGATGCCGATCGCGTTGCCCTCGTTGACGATCTTGATCAGCGAACGCGTCGCCATTGGCTTGGTCGGATCGAGCGGCAGAAACCGGCACATCTTGAGGAAGGGGCGGACCCACCAGGCCTGGGCGATCTTGTAATCGACCGCAAAGACCGGCTCTTCCTCGGTAATGGCAAGCGCCAGCGCACCGTCGAGGAAGCTCACATGATTGAGGGCAATGATCGGCGCGCGGCCGGCTTTCTTGATGTTGTCGAGCCCTTCGACCTCAAGTCGCATGAAGGCGCGGAAAAGAATGGAGAGGAAATCGCGGAAAGGGTTGGTCGGCAAGGTCTTCAGCATCAAAAAGGCAACGCCGAGATTGATGACCGAGAGGCAAAGAACGACCATGGGAACAGACAGGCCGATGGCCTGCAGGATCGCAACCAGCGTAAGTCCGATGGCGATAAACAGTGCCGACAGCACATTTGCGGCGCCGATCACCCGAGCACGGCGAGCTTCATCGGCCCAGGTCTGCATCGCGGCAAACGTCGGGACGGCCATGAAGGCGCCGCCAATGGCCATGCCGGCGAGATCGACCGCCACACGCATGGTTTTTGCGCCGGCAAAGAAGCCAGCGATCGTATCCGCATGGGCGGCGGAGTGCAGGCCCCAGAGGTTCCATGCAAGATCAAGACCGAAGAGCGCAACGATGGCCGTACCAACCGGCGCCGGCAGCAGCACAACACGGCCGGCCGACATCCAGCCGGCGATGGCGGAGCCGACGGCGATCGAGATCGCGAAAATCGCCAGGTAGGCGGGGACGATGATTTCCGAGCCACCGAGGATCTCCGTGACCATGATCGGCAGCATGGACATGACAAAGGCGCCCACGAACCAGAACCAGCAGTTCATCAGTGCCGAGCGCCAGATCCGCTTGTCTTCCCTAAGTTCATTCACGAGCGTGACGCTTGAGCGGAAGATGTTTTTGTCAATGACCAGATCCGACGCTTTCGAACCGGTCGGCGGGATCATCTGCGCCGAAAACCAGCAAAGTATTGAAAGTCCCATCATCATCGGTCCGAAAATCCAGACATTGTCGCCCTTGGTAAAGGCAAGCGCCGCGACGATCGTACCGGTCAGGATGGCGATGAACGTGCCGCCCTCGATCCAGGCATTGGCTTTCGGCAAATCCCTGCGTTCGAGATGGTCGGGAAGAATGCCGTATTTGATCGGGCCGAAGAGGGCCGAGATCACGCCGAAGCCGAAGAGCGCCAGCATGAGGATCCAGATCGACGACAAAGCGATACCCAGAACGGAAATCGCCGCCACGCCGATCTCGGAACGTTTGAGTATCTCTGCCATCCTGGCCTTGTCGTATTTGTCGGCAAGCTCGCCGGCGACGGCGGAAAGCAACAGGAAGGGAACGATGAAAATCCCACCTGCAAGCGTCACCAGCGAGGCGCCCTCGGCTGCCATCTGGGCGAGGATCAGAAAAACCAGCGTCTGCTTGAGGAAATTATCGTTGAAAGCGGTGAGGAACTGCGTCCAGAACAACGGCGCGAACTTCCTCGATGTCATCAGATTGCGTTGCATGACAGTTCCCTTTTTGGATCGCAAAAGAAGGCCACAGAGTCGTTAGGCAAAGGTTGCGTCGGCGAACAACTCTGCGGCGTGGTTAAGGACTCCTAGTTTTCATTGCCCCGATTGAAGTTGACCAGGAGCTTTTCGGTCTTTGCATCCTCGATCTTACGGATCAGCTTCTCGGACTCGGCATTGTCACGCAGCGTCTTGGTGATGTTCACGGTCGTTTGCACCAGCATCAATACGCCCATTGCAAGATAGCCCTTGCCCCAGAGGTCGAGCGGCATCAGGTAAAGCCCGGCGGCGAGCATGAAGGCTGCCGTGCCGAAGGAAATATAGGAAAAGCTGACCCAGCTCGAGGAATGCTTCTGAAAACTATCGTTCATGATTATGGTCCCTTCGTTCGATAAAATATGCTTCAGGCGGCGTCGTTCGTGCGGGCGCGAAGCCGGGCGAGAACGTCATCGGCCGATGAGCGGAGCGGTGCGCCGCAGCCCGCATTGGCAAGCTTCTCGACGATACCGGCCGTGCGGGAGGGACTGTCCATGTCCCTGAGCACGGAGGCGATCGTGTCACTCTGATGTTGACGATCGCGCAGCCGCCCAAGCGTCTCCTCCGCCTCGTCGAGCGTCGCGAGACCAGAACCGGCGACAGCAATGTCGAGCTTCTGGGCCTCTTGCGTTGCGCGGGCCAGCCGCTCACCGCGTTGCAGTTCCTGCAGGCGCGCCTCGGCGGTTCGCAGGATCGCCTTCAGCTTGGTAATCGCCGTCGTGAACTGGGCTTGCGCCTTTTCCGACGTATCACGCTCCGCTTCGAGATAGGCGATGGCGTCGGCCGCGTCGCGAGCCAGGTCCTCACTGTGCTGTGCCAATGCGGCAAGCGCCCGCGTCTCAAGGTCGGCGATCCTGGCTAGGATCGTCGCATATTGCTTCTTTTCCTGGTCATTCTGGGCGATTGCCACCGCCACGGCGTGGCGGGCATATTGGATGCGCTGAGCCGCATCGCGAATTTGCTGGCTCAGCAGGGGCATAGCATGGCGATCTACAAAGGCTTGCTCGGCATCGTACGCCCTGCCGCGCAACAGCGTCACAATCAGATTGAACATTTCGTGTCTCCCGTTTATGAACGTTGTTCACGAGATGAGTTCTGACATAACAATGAACGTTGTTCAAGATATATTTTGAACAACGTTCATAAATCGAAATGGATTGGTTCATGGCCAGCAAGAGAGAAGAAAAGCGCGAAGACCTGAAGGCGCGGTTGATCGATGCGGCACGCAACCGGATAGCCAATGAAGGTCTGGCTAACCTGCGGGCGCGTGACATCACGCAAGACGCGGGGTGTGCGCTCGGTGGACTTTATACGGTGTTTTCGGACCTCAGCGAACTTATCATCCACGTGAACTCTTCGACGCTGAAGGCTCTGGGAGAATCGCTGGCGCTCACTGAGGTCAGTCGCCGCACACCGACCGACCGGCTGCGTAATTTGGCGCAGGGATATCTGAAGTTCGCGGTTGCCAATCGCAATCTATGGAAGGCTTTGTTCGATCACTATCCGCCTGAAGGCAGCCTGACACCGCAGTGGCATCTCGAGGAGCATATGTTCCTGATGGGCGTGATCGCCGAACCTCTTGCCGAACTGCAACCGGATATGTCCGCGGAAGACAGAGCCATTCGCGCCCGCACCCTGTTTGGCGCCGTGCACGGCGTGATCAGCATCAGCCTGGAAGCCCGGTTCGTGGGCTTGCCGCAGGAGCGGCTCGAGCGTGAGCTCGACGAATTCGTTCTCACCATCGCTGCCGGAGCGGCTGCAAGTTGAGCTTTACCGGCGAGCTGCGATTGTTGCCGATGACAGCGGCGTCATTGAAGGAGTTGTGCGTCAGCCTCGATTTTGACTCCAAAGGAGAACGAGACCGCTTCTCCATAGAGGGCAAATTGTGAATCCTTGATTTGAAGCAGCCTTACGGAAGAGATTGAACCGATACTCACAGAGACGGCCGCTGATGTCGGACACACATGCCCCATTGGATCTACACGGTTGATCGCGATTTCAATCGCGATCCATAGCTCATGGCATGCGGCGCCAGGCCCGCTTGAGATTTTCTGAGACAGTGTTCAATCACACCCCATAAAGTCATGAGACCCGTCGGCTCACGACCGACCTGCCCTGACGGCAAGTATGCTTCCAGGCCCGTGCACAGCGGCAAAGAGCAGGCCGGCAAGGAAAACAAAATGGTCGACGAAGAAGCCGAATTCAGCCTGGTTGCCAGTCCAACGCGACGGGCCGTGGAATGAGAATCCGAGGAAGATGACATAAACGGCAGCAACGATGGCAGCCGGTGTGAAGAATACGCCGGTCAGGAAGGCTATGACCAACAGCACTTCGAGGATCGCCGCGCACCAGGCGAGGAATAGTGGGAATGGGAAGCCCGCGGCGGCGATGTAGCTGGCGGTCGCGCCCATATCCATGAACTTGAACGAGACTGCCATCAGAAAGACAGCACCAAAGATCAGGCGGGCGATGAGTATGGCGGCGGTCTGCCAAGCTGATTGAGTGTTTTCCACGATGTCTCTCCGGGTTGAAGTGGTCGATGCTCCAAGGACGGACAGCAGAAGACGATTCCGACAGAGCCGTGAAAATTTATTTTGTTCGGGACGACCACCCCACGGGGTCGAAAGACGGCTACATCAGCAGTTCAATTGAAGCATTGCTTTATCTCAACTGGTCGAGCCCAAAAGACGCGCGGGCCTCCATACAGGCCCCATCTCCCGGAGTGCAGGCGCGACAAACATCTGGCCGAAGATCATAAACCAAGCATGATGTACTCGAACCGACGCGGCCGGACAAAGCAGAACAACGCGCGCCGTGACACCGCATTCCTCCTTGATCGTCCGAGACGAAATGCGCCGGTAAAGCGTCGAGCTCAGCTTCCGTCTCTGTGGAAAATCTTGGCCAAGTGGGCGAAAATGAGCAGCAAGCGCCGCAGGCTTCACAGTCAACGTCAATAGCAAAGGTCATTAGCGCGTTCTATCGCAACGATCCGGGAATGCCAGGCTTTTTATATCCCAGTCGGCATCAGATCATGTTTACAAGACTTCTTTGGCCTTGAAGGGATGCGATCCGGCCACCCGCTATTTCACGGCCTGCTCATCTCAAAGTGACCTAAATTACAGTGGGCTCACGCTGAAGCCACGAGTTCTATCGTCAGTTCCTTCCAGGACGGAACCTGAACGCATCGACGAATGCGGAGAATGCCGGCGAATGGTTGCGCCTATTGGGGTAGTAGAGATGATAGCCTTGGAAGGTCGGGCACCAAGGCTTGATGACTTCCAGTAGATAACCATCGTCGATATGGCGGCGAACGAGATCCGTCGGCGCGTAGGCAAGACCCATTCCGTCGAGAGACGCGCCGATCGCTGAGCCGATGTTACTGTAAACTAGCTGGCCATCGACGCGCACGCTGCCCCCCATCCTCGTGGATTTCTGATCTGTTAACCAATGGTTAACCATAATCGCGCTTATCTCAATATCGACGAAGGCCCTGTTCAAATCCATCGCGTCATTTCTCATGAATATGACGATAGACGACGACCGCGATTACGAAGATGCACCTACTTAAAATAATAGCCCTATTGTCGTTGGCTGGCCTTGGGACCAGTTGCACGACGACGGGCGGTGTGCGGCAATCGACGGGTGCGGAAACCGTTGCTAACGAAAAAGCGCTGGCATTTCCGCCACCCGGCGGTCCCGCCATCGTCAATGTCGTCGAGCAGAGGCACAAGGATGATGTGGAGCAGACGATTTCGCTTGCAACATCCTCGTCAGTCGCCGGCCAGAACTTTCTGAAAGTACAGTTTCTTGGCGTATCTGGAGGCAACCCCGGACTGGGTAGTACGCCGTACAAAGCTGTTAGCGAAAATGTGATAGCGCGGGAACTCGCTGCGGCAATACCGGGCGTCAGGCTCGCTCGCTCCGCGACCTTTGTACAGAATACCTATGGTCCGTTCGGTTATGCTTCCGGCCAAAGCCGCTCTGGAAATACCTGCCTTTACGCCTGGCAGCAAATTCGAGCCGGTCGCTCCACGCAGGCGCAATTGCAGAATTTCAGCATGGTTCAGATCCGGCTCCGGCTGTGTGACGCCCATGCAAATGAACATCAGCTCCTCAGCACCGTCTACGGCTATACGATTGCCGGGGGATTCAGGAATGAAGCGCTAAATCCATATGGAACTGTAAGGGGGGCCGACGCGGTGCTTGCTCGCCCCGGCGATCCCGTCTATCCGGATCTGGGCGGCTATCGCAGCAACGCGACCCCGATCGGCTATGAAGCCGCCCTTCCTGCTGTGCGTACGGTGATCGTGCGCCACCAGATCGCCGCCTCGCCGCAAACCTTGCCAGCTGTGGCCCTTCCGCAGGCAATCGGACCACGGGTGCCATTACCGGGCGAACAATACGGCCAGGCCCAAACGGGCACGGTCCCAATGCCGACAACGATAACAGGACAAGCTCAGCCAGCAGCGACACAGACCTATAGCACTGTCGTACCCTCACCGGATTGTATCGGTGCAGTGGCCAACGCTGACTGCATGAAATAGATTTTAGTCATTTGGAACGCCAGGATGGCGTTTGGCGAATACCTTTTGAAGGAACACCGATGCAGACAGCACGAAGCATCTTGATATGGGCTGCCGTTTCCCTATGCGGCATCGTGCTGATCACATTACCGGTCAACCTGCAAACCCAACTTATCGCCAGCGTGGTAGCCGTCACCTTCATGGCCGTCATCAAGGTCCTGAAACGCCAGGGCACCTGGCGGCTGGTTGCGCTCGCTCTGGGCACTTCGATCGTGTTGCGCTATGTCTACTGGCGCACGACCAGCACCCTGCCGCCTGTCAACCAGCCCGAAAACTTCATCCCCGGCCTGCTGCTTTATCTTGCGGAAATGTACAACGTGGCGATGCTGATGCTCAGCCTGTTCATCGTTGCAACGCCCCTACCATCACGCCCTGCCCGGGCAGCGAAGGTGCAGCACTTTCCTTCCGTCGACGTCTTCGTTCCGTCCTACAACGAAGATATCAACCTTCTGGCCAATACATTGGCTTCAGCCAAGGCGATGGACTATCCGGCCGACAAGCTCCAGGTCTGGCTGCTCGACGACGGCGGCACACTGCAGAAACGCAACTCTACCAAGATCCTGGAATCGCAGACGGCGATTGCGCGTCACAACGAGCTCCAGCAGCTTTGCCAGGAACTCGATGTCAAATATCTGACGCGTGAGCGCAACGAACATGCCAAGGCTGGAAATCTCAACAATGGCCTTCAACACTCGAGCGGCGACCTGATCGCCGTCTTCGACGCCGACCACGCGCCGGCTCGCGATTTTCTGCTTGAAACCGTTGGCTATTTTGAAGACGATCCGAAGCTCTTTCTCGTTCAGACGCCGCATTTTTTCATAAATCCCGATCCGCTGGAACGCAATCTGCAGACCTTCGACAACATGCCGAGTGAGAACGAGATGTTCTACGGCATCATCCAGCGCGGCCTGGACAAATGGAATGCAGCCTTCTTCTGCGGTTCAGCGGCGGTGTTGAGCCGTAAGGCACTCGAATCCCAAAGCGGCTTCAGCGGCATCAGCATCACCGAGGATTGCGAAACGGCACTGGCGCTGCACGGCGCCGGTTGGAACAGCATCTATGTCGACAAGCCGCTCATTGCCGGTTTGCAGCCTGCGACATTCGCGAGCTTCATCGGCCAGCGCAGCCGTTGGGCGCAGGGCATGATGCAAATCCTGCGTTTTCGCTTCCCGTTGCTGAAGCGTGGGCTCACCTTGCCGCAGCGTCTTTGCTACATGTCATCCACGCTTTTCTGGCTTTTTCCCTTCCCGCGCGCCATTTTCCTGTTCGCACCGCTATTCTATCTGTTCTTCGATCTGGAGATCTTCACCGCGTCCGGCAGCGAATTCCTCGCCTATACGCTGGCCTACATGCTCGTGAACTTGATGATGCAGAACTATCTTTATGGCTCCTTCCGCTGGCCGTGGATTTCGGAACTCTACGAATATGTGCAGATGGTGCATTTGCTGCCTGCCGTCGTTTCGGTGATCTTCAATCCACGAAAGCCGACCTTCAAGGTCACGGCCAAGGATGAATCGATATCGGTCAGCCGCCTTTCCGAGATCAGCCGTCCCTTCTTCGTCATTTTTGCGGTGCAGGTCATCGCGCTTGTGATCACGATATATCGCATCTATGCCGAGCCCTATAAGGCGGATGTGACGCTTGTCGTCGGCGGTTGGAACCTCATCAATCTGATCTTGGCCGGTTGCGCATTGGGCGTTGTGTCGGAGCGCGGCGAACGATCCTCCTCCCGTCGCATCAGGGTCGATCGCCGCAGCGAACTGGGCGTCAACGACAAGTGGCATACCGCCTCGATCGAGGATGTTTCAGTCCATGGTGCACGGCTTAACGTGTTCAACAAGGAGCTCGATCCGTTGGTTGTCGGTACGGAGGCGACACTGCGCTTTCAACCTTATGGTGGCGGCGAGATGCAAACCCTGCCGATCATGGTGCGCAATATCCATCCGTCCGGTGAAATCACGACGATCGGGTGTCAGTATGTGCCCAAGGGCGCATCGGATCATCGCTTGATCGCGGATCTGGTATTTGCAAATTCCGATCAATGGACGCAATTTCAGAAGGGTCGCCGCCGCAATCCCGGTATCATTCGCGGGACGATCTGGTTCCTGGGATTGTCGCTGTACCAGACGAGCCGTGGGCTGCTTTATTTCTTCCGTGGCATGCGACCGGAGCGGGAGGCCCAGCAGCAAAAGGCAAAGGCAGGTAACGGATGAAAGCAATCCTTTCAGCTGTCGTTTTGGCAATCGCTGCCGCCACGCTTGCCAACGCGCAGACACAGCCTTTCGACATGTCGCGGGAACGGCCGCAGACGTCAGCTCCGACCGTGTCGCCGGCAATCATACCTCTGCCGACGCGAACCGTCTCTGCTCCCAATGAGGCTGCCGCGACATCCGCCAACAGCGATTTCCAGAGATATGTCATACCCTTTGCGAAGTTTCGGCTGGAAGGCGAATATGATCGAAAATCATGGTCGATCTACCTGACCCCAGAACAGGCCGCGGCGCCCGCCAAATTCAATTTCGCCTATCAGAATGCCGTGGTCGTCGCGCCCGAAGCATCACAACTGACGATCCTTCTCAACAACCGCCCAATCGGCCAGCAGCAAATCGGATCGCCAGACAATCCGTCGACGGTCAGCTTCGACGTTCCACGCGGTCTATTGCAACCCGGAGCCAATCTGGTGTCGTTCGAGGCGACACAGCGTCATCGCACCGACTGCAATATCCAATCGACTTATGAATTATGGTCCGATATCGACCCTGCCAGAACCTATTTAAGCTTTGCTGAAGAGAACGCACAGAAACTGTCGAGTACGGACGCCATCCGTGCCATCGGTGTCGATGGCGCCGGCAAGACGGAATTCAATCTCGTGGTGCCGGCGCTGGCTCAGCCCGGCACCACGAAGCCCTTGCTAAGACTGACGCAGGGCCTTTCAGTGCTGAGCGGAATGCCGAACGAGACTTTCTCCTTCAGTACGGATTCTTTGCCGCCACCCGGCCCCGGAAAAATGACGGTTGTCGTCGGTACACCCGCCGAATTGCAACCGTTGTTTCCAACGCCGGCGGCGGCGCAAAATGCGGCCCTTGCAACATTCGTTCGGGATCCACGTACAGGTTCGACAGTCCTTCTCATCAGCGGGCCGTCTTGGCAGTCCGTTTCGGCAGCAATCGATATCGTCGTGTCGCCGACCGACAGGGATCCGGCTATCCGCCGCGACTTGCTGGTGACCCAACGGTGGACCGCCCCTGATGCCCCATTGATCTTTTCGGACACGGGCCTTTCGTTCTCGCAATTGGGTGTAGAGACAACCGAGTTCTCAGGTCGTCGCTTCCATACCAGCTTCAATGTGGGGATCCCGGCGGACTTCTATGCCAATGCCTATGGCGAGGCGACCATCTATCTCGATGCGGCCTATGCCAAGAATGTTCGGCCCGGCAGTCATATCGATATCTATGTCAACGGCAGTATTGCCACGACCAAGCCGATTACCTCGGCTGGTGGTGGTATTTTCCGGAAGCTTCCTATTCGCGTGACGATGCGTCACTTCAAACCGGGCCTGAACACCATAACATTGGAAGCGATGCTGCTGACCGATGACGACGATGTCTGCGCGCCGGGCACGACGGCCGACAACACCGCACGTTTCGCGCTTTTCAATACAAGTACTTTTCAGATGCCGGATTTCGCGAGGGTCGCCCAGCGCCCGAATCTCGCGGCTCTGGCGGGCACAGGCTATCCCTACGGTCGCAGCACTACCCCCACGGCCCTCTTCATCGACCGGACCGATCCCGATACTCTGTCCGCGACGGCAACGCTGTTAGGCCAAATGGCAATGGTCGCGGGACATCCAATCGCAGTTGACCTTATTGCGTCGCCGGGCAGCGCTGGAGACCGCAACGCGATCTTTATCGGTCCGATCTCGCAGATACCGGCAACGACTTTGTCGCAAATGAACATCGCGGCGGCGAGCCAGGCATCCTGGCGTCCTCCTTTGCCCGGACAAGGTACCCAGTCGGAAGCTGTCGCCACAGTGGATGAATGGCGCTCGCGAATTGGAGGCGGCATGTTGCAGCTTCAGATCCAGGCGTTTCAGGACTGGATGCATCGCAACTTCGACATCTCCTGGAGCTCGTTGCAATTCATTCCAGGCGCCGAGGAAATCTTCGCGCCTTCGAATATCAACAGCTTCATGATTGCCCAGGGAGACGGCGCGACGGCAAATTCGACATGGACGATCGTGACGGCGCCTTCGGCAAAGGATCTGCGAGCGGGCGCCAACTCCATCACGTCGCTGGGCGAATGGTCACAGATTGCCGGCCATGTTACCGTTTATTCCACCAAGACCGGAAAGATCGACACCGTGCCCGTAAGCCGCTTCGATTTTGTGACGACGCAACCCTGGTCGTTTACCAACTATCGCCTGATCGCCGCGAACTGGCTTTCAAGCAATATTCTGTCCTACGCGCTACTGCTGATCGCCTCCTCGCTGCTGATCGGGATAACGACGGCGGGCATTCTCGCAAAGATCGGCAGGCGCGGATGAAACGCTGGCGCATCATGGCCACTATAAGCAGCATCGTCTTCCTGGCGATGAGCCAGCAGCTTGCGGCGCAACATGCCCCGATCGATCCGCAGGCCTGGGAGGCCTATAAAGCGAAATTCCTCGACGCAAGCGGCCGAATTGTCGACAATGGAAACGGCAACATCAGCCATAGCGAAGGGCAAGGCTATGGTCTGTTGCTCGCCTATCTTTCAAACAATCCCGCCGACTTCGAACAGATCTGGTATTTCACGCGAACGGAATTGCTCCTGCGCGATGATGGTCTTACGGCTTGGAAATGGGATCCGGCCACGACACCCCATGTGGCAGACACCAACAATGCCTCCGATGGCGATATACTGATCGCCTATGCATTGGCGCTGGCGGGATCGGCCTGGAACAAAAAGGATTATCTGAGTGAAGCGTCGCATATGGCGCAGGCACTGCTTTTACGTGTCGTCATCCATGTCGACGGACGGACGGTTCTCCTTCCTGGCGCCGAAGGCTTTGGAGCCGCTGATCGAGACGACGGCCCAGTCGTCAACCCGTCCTACTGGGTTTACGAGGCGCTTCCCGTCATGGCGGTCCTGGCGCCTTCCGAAAATTGGCAAAAGCTGAAGAACGACGGTCTCTCGCTGCTACGATCCATGCAGTTCGGACCACGAAAATTGCCGGCGGATTGGGTGAGTCTACATGCCAAGCCAAGCCCGGCGGCGGGTTTTGACGCCGAATTCAGCTATAATTCCATCCGTATCCCGCTTTATCTCGTGCGAGCAGGCATAACGGACAAAGCGCTGCTGATGCGATTGCAGGCGGGCATGACCACCGATGGCGACACCCCGGCCACGATCGACCTCACGACGGGCAGACCGAAACAGCCGCTGGCGGAGCCCGGTTATAGAATTGTTAACGATGTTATGGCGTGTGTGACGAGTGGGACGAAATTACCCGCGTCGGTTCGCCAGTTCGCACCGTCCCTTTATTACCCGTCGACCCTACAATTGCTGGGCCTGGCTTTCATCGAGGAGAAGCATCCGGAGTGTTTATAAAATCCTCTCTGATTACGGTTTCCTTGGCAGTCGCGGCAACAGGAGTTGCCATGACAGTGAGGGACCGTGAGACGATCGAGGACAAGCTCCGAGTATCAGCGATGCATCATTCCGATATGCCGTCGGGACTAACCTCACGCATCAAACAAGCTGACATGGCGTTCGATGCGTCAGCCGCCGACATGGGAACTATTGCAGATCGCATCCAAGCGAGCGCTCCTTCCGCGATCTTGCCCAACGCACCGACGGCGATCCAAACCACCACCGACACACCAGCCGCCGTCGCCCAGGCAGCTCCCCGGTCTGGCGCGCCGCAACCCAACGCGGAACCAAAGGTCGATGAAAGTGCGCTGCGCTATTTCGCCAGTCGTGGCGACAAGGCGCGGCTTCAAGCCGAGATATCCCGACTTCAGGCGCTTTATCCGAACTGGGTACCGCCCGTCGATCCATTGGCCATACCGCAGAATAGCGACAAGCAACTTGAAGCCATGTGGCAGCTTTATTCCGAAGGCCGCTATGCCGAGCTACGCAAGGCGATCACGGATCGGCAGGCTGCGGAATCAGGATGGCAACCGCCTTCGGATTTGCTCGAACGCCTTGATGTCGCTGAAGCTCGCACGCGCCTGATCAATGCCTCCGATCTCAAGCAATATGCGACCGTCGTCGAGATTGGTGCCAGCACGCCAAGCCTGCTCACTTGCAGCGACATCGATATTCTATGGCGCGTCGCGGAAGCCTTTATCCGAACGGATCGGGCCAACCGCGGCCAGGACACCTATGCCTATATTCTGAGGAATTGTGTCACCCCTCAAGAGAGGCTTGCGACGGCGCAGAAGGCCGCAGCCCTGCTGCCCTACCAACCCATGCAGGATATCCTGGCGCTCGAGAAGCCGGACGGCAATAGCGGGCGGGAATTCGACAGTATCCGCACCGACCTCGCGCGCCGGTTTGTCGCCGAGGGCAACGACGATCCGAAATTGGACGTCGCGCCGACTTATCTGGCGGAGGTCGAACGCGTCGGTCAAAGCCAGGGCCTTGCTTCCGACGCCGTTCTTCTCGGCTGGTACTATCTGCGCCGCCAGAACTATGGCGACGCGGAAAAATGGTTCCGGATCGCCCATGACAAGGGAGATTCGGCTACGGCATCGCAAGGCTTTGCGCTGGTGCTGATTGCCGACGGCAAGCCCCAGGAGGCTGAGGACGTCATGTATAAATGGCGTCATGTCTCCAAGGACGCGACGGCGACTTACCTTGCGGCGACAGCCAATCTGATGGCGTTGCAGCCACCGGCCGCTCTTGGCGAGACTGTACTCAGCCGCATCGCCACCGAGGTCATCGCGCAGAAATATGTGCCGACCGCGCAGCAATTTGGCTGGTTTGCGCGCTCGCTGAACCAACCGCAAACCGCAGTTCGCTGGTTTGAGACGGCGCTCAACTGGAAGCCCGATGACGAACCATCGGCCTATGGGCTGGCCGTTACCCGCAATCAGCTGAACGACCGGCAAGGCGTGGCGGAGGTTCAAAGACTTTGGGCGGGACGGTCCGAGCGCATTGCCAGGCTCAACGAGGTCAAGCCACTGGCTCCGGTCGGCTCCGCAGCGCTGCCCTCGCCAAGCCAGGCAGCGCCGCAAACAGCCGTGGGCTCCTCACAGCCCTTTATCGCACCGCAGGCGAAAGCCGAGGCCATCGTGACGACAGGCCGCGGCTCCTCCTCGCCGAGTGGATACGGCCAATCCGAAAGGCCGGCTTCGCCTCTACGACGCAGCGCACGCCAGCCCCGCGGCTGCTCCACGACGATCAATTCCCAGCTTCTCACGCCAGGGGATGCTCTATCGCGCGGCTGGTGTCTGATGGATCTCAACCGCCCGATGGAAGCGATTGCAGCCTTCGAAACGGCGATGAACGCTCCGGCCGGCAAGATGCGGGAGGATGCCGCTTACGGGCAAAGTCTTGCCTATCTGCGTGCGGGGCTCACCAACAATGCAGCCGTTGCCGCGACCAAGGCGCCGCTCAGCCATCAACGCGCCGCCGAGCTGCAAGTTGCGATACTGGCCAACCGCGCGCTCTCCGCATTCACCGCCAAGCGCTATCAGGAGACCTTGATCTATCTTGATCAGCGTGCGCAACTCCAGCAGGAGCGGATCGATCTGATGGTGCTTCGCGGCTATTGCTATCTCAATCTCAAGATGTATGACGACGCGGAGCGCATCTTCAACGCTGTGGCGGCGACCGGCAACAAGGACGGGAATCGCGGCCTTACCGATTTGCGGCTCGCTCTCCATCCAGATCATGGCGAATGATCGGGGCAAATTGCCATCGGCAGGGCCAAGAGGCCCTGGCGCATGATTTCGATACGCCGGCATTCATGGACTTGCCACTATGTTGGAATACGGCAACCATATCATAACGAATCGCAAGCACGATGACACGCTTTACAATAGGCTTCCGGAGTGACCCACGCCTCGCCAAAACACGCTGAAACCGACGGCAACGTCATCAGACTATGGGCGGAACTCGAACATCGCACCAAGGTCACCCCCGCGATTCTTCATTCGATCAATCAGGAAGGTCGGCTGATCTCGGTCAGCGATGCTTGGCTTGCCAAACTCGGCTATGCGCGTGAAGAGGTCATTGGCAGGCCGTCTTCGGATTTTCTGACGCCGGAATCCCGCATCTATGCGATCAACGAAGTCTTGCCCGCTTTCTTCAAATCTGGTCGCATCGATGATGCCGAATATCAGATGGTATGCAAAAATGGACGGATTATCGACGTCCTGCTGTCAGCCGTGCTGGACGATAGCTCCCCTGAAATCGGCAGCGTCTCCCTGGCTGTCGTTACGGACGTGACCGCGCTCAAGACCGTCGAACGGCAGTTGGCGGCCAACGAGACGCGCTATAGAGGCCTGGTGGAAGACCAATCGGAGCTGATTTCGCTTGCCAGCCCTGAAGGTGATCTACGGTTCGTCAATCATGCCTATGCGCGTCACTACGGTCTGCAGCCGGATGAAATGATTGGCAGAAGTCTCTTCGATTTCGTGCCGGAAGACAGCCGTGCCGCGGTAGCCGCGCATCTTCAACACGTATGCAGTGTCGGTCATAGTGTGGAAGACGAAAATCAGGTCATTCTGCCAAACGGCCAAACCCGCTGGATGGCTTGGAGAAACAGAGCGCTCACCGACGCAAACGGACACGTCGTGGCTATTCATTCGGTCGCTCGCGATATTGATGACCGCGTCGCGGCAGAGCAGCGTCTCAAGGAGAGCGAGGCACGCTATCGCCTGTTGGCGGATCATGGCACCGACATGGTCTTTCAACTCGATCGCGATTTGGTACGCCAGTATGTCTCACCGGCTTGCCGCGAAATTTTGGGTTACGAGCCGGAGGAGTTGATAGGGAACAAGCCCATGAACTTGGCCCATCCGGACGAGCGCCCGCACGTACTCCTTGCTTTCCAGACATTGCTGGACGGCAGCGTGGAGCGCCGGTCGGTCATCAATCGTTTTCGCCATCGCGACGGACACTGGATTTGGGTCGAGGCACAGTTAAAGACGCTGAAGGATCCGAAGACAGGAAAACCGACGGGAATTATCGGAACGCTGAGAGACGTTTCGGCTCGAAAGGCTATCGAGGACGAGTTGCAAGACGCCAATCGGCGTCTGCAGGCGCTTGCCGAACAGGATGGGTTGACCGGCTTGGCCAACCGACGATTTTTCGACAACGCCCTCTTGCGCGAAGCTGGTCGAGCCGGCCAGGACAAGACGAGCCTCGGACTGCTTATGATCGACGTCGATTGGTTCAAGGCCTTCAATGATTGCTATGGTCATCCGGCCGGCGACGAATGCCTGAAAAGGATCGGAGCGACGATCCAAAAAATAGTCAACAGGCCCGGCGATGTTGCCGCACGTTATGGCGGAGAGGAATTCGCCGCACTGCTGCCAGATACGGACGAGCCGGCAGCCGCGGCGATCGCCGAACAGATTCGGCAGGCCGTGCTCGAGCTTGCAATCGAACACAGGGTTAGCCCGAACCAGGTCGCCACCATCAGCGTAGGCGCCGCGGCATTGACGGAAGGGGCGGTCACCGAACCTGCAACGCTTCTGCACAATGCCGACCGTGCACTTTATCGCGCCAAAGAAAATGGCCGCAACAAGGTCGCCTGCAGCACGCCGTCTGGAACGACAATCTAATCGGCGCGGCAAGACGGAAGGTTTGCGACAAGAGCTACTCGTCCGGTTGAGGGGCGGAGGTTATTTCGCCTTCCTCGTGGTCTGCAACCCGCGCCCCGATCAGATCATATCCTGGCCAACGGCTCGGGCGTGGCCGGGAGGTGCCGTCTCCTTAATGACTTCAGTTTGAGACGATGCAGCGGTTCTGCTTTCAAGCAGAGATCGACAAAGAGATTTCGCGCCATGTCGTGATGGCATCGCCGCGAAGATTGCGGTGATCGGCGGGAGTTAGATGCTTTCGATGGAGGAGGAAGAGGTTGGCGATCTGGTCGTTGGCTGAAACGAAAGACTGGCATTGTCGAGCCGATTTGAACCGCATCATGCGCCGCTCTCGTCGTCGCACAGCCAGGTGAGAATTCTCCGCTCGATTGTTGAGGCCCTCGGTTGAACCATGTTCAATTTCAGGGATCAACATAGCCGTTGGCATCGACGGCGCGCCACAGCCAGTATTTCTTTGCCTTGATGGACACGACCATCTCGTCAAGTTGCCATATGTCGGCAAAGTTGTGACTGAACTTCGTGGCCCACTCCGACACGGTTCGAAACGAGACATTGATCCCGGCAGGAAAGCGATGGCGCTTGTAGCGGTGTGCGGCAATGTCGGCGGCAAGCTTTGTCATGGACACGAATACCATTCAGATCAGCACAAATCGGCTAATCCGACGCCACCCTGGAAAACGAACTTGCGTGTTCATCAACGCGACGGCGTCCGGTAAATCGAGCTGCCTAACTTGATTGAAACCGCCATATTATAACATCTAATTGCAAATCAACAAACAAAACCAAATACATTAAGTCACTCTCTAATTTTATTATATTTATTTCCACTCTAAACTGATGTAATAAGATTTATTGTAGGGGTATTTCGGGGGAACTTACTTAACTTAGCGAATATATAAACTTTATGCTGGGGGAGATGGCATGAGTTACTATTTTGAACGGGGGCGACCTTATTCCCACTCTAGGAGGGCTCAGTATCGGTCTGGACCGATTTTGCGGACGGCGAGGGCGGATGCGGGGATATGATGGACGCGCATTTATCCCACAGGGGGCGGGGCCAGCTTGTCGCCGTTGCGTTCGAGGGGCATGCAGGAACCTTGCATTTGCCAGGGCAGGAGCGGATGCGCGCCAGCGTCGTGATCGTGCCCCCGCTCGGCCGTGACCGGATCTGGACCTATCGTGCCCTGTTCGAGTGGGCCAACATGCTTGCCCAGCACGGCTATGCGGTTCTGCGCTATGATCCGAGGCACGAAGGTGAATCCCTGTTCCTCAATGCCGGCGAAGAGACGGTAGCCAAATGGCTTGAAGGGGTCGAGCAGGCGGCTCGCTTTGTTCGTCAGATTTACGGCGAGCGCCCTGTGATTCTGAACGGCTTGCGTATTGGCGCGACCTTTGCCGGCAACCGAGTTGAGAAGGTGAAGCCTTCCGCCCTCGTGCTATGGGATCCTCTGTTCTCCGGACATCACTGGATAAGAGAACTGACGCTGGCGAATGTGATGATGAAGACCGCGCACACTCGCAGGGACGGGATGGAAGTCAACGGCTTGCATCTACCCCCGGAAAGTCTCGCCCATTTGGAGCGTGTGGATATCCCGGCCCGCACAGACATATGGCCGTTCGTGCTTCTTTCGGGTCCGAGCGCGACTAAGTTGATGAAAGCCCGCATTTGCCCAAATGCCGACCAAATCGAGTTCACCGGCTACGCGGACCTATTTAGAGATAGTTGCGCCAGCAAAGTCCCCTGGCAGCTTTTTTCGGAGACGCTTGATTGGCTTAATGCGAAGTTCCCCGTAGAAAATCACCCTTTTTCGCACATGCCCCTGCCGCCCGCGGTCTTGTCTGGTGGAGGTTGGCATGAACAAGGCGTGGAGTTTGGCGGCGGCTTGATGGGCGTTCTGTGCCTACCGACCGGCTCCTCGCCCCAGCGAAGCGTGATCTTTTGCAACACATCCGCCAACCCGCGGGCAGGCGATGGGAGTTTCACAACTCGCGCCTGCCGTGAGTTGGCAGAGCACAATCTTGCCACCTTAAGATTTGATTTCAGCGGATGCGGCGAGAGTCCGGCGCACGCGGCTGGCGGTTTCCATGTATACGAGACCTCGCGAACTGCGGAAGTGAATGAAGCTGCCCGTTTTCTGAGGGGACGGGGAATATCCACCGTCGCCGTCGCCGGCGTGTGCGCTGGCGGCTATCATGCATTTAGGGCCTTGATCGAAAGCGAAGAAATTGATCAGGCTCTGCCGATCAACGCGTGGCTTAGCTGGACACCAGGTACGCCCCTTGACCGCCCCGAGCATATTGAAGCTATACGATCAGTTTATCTGAAGGTCCCAGCGGGGATACGCCAGCATCTTCGCTTCCGCCACAAAATACGGTCTTTCTTAATGCCTAAATGGGCGCTCATCAAACATGTCCTACGTCCTGGCCGAGCTGCTGAGACCGTGCGCGCTGAGCTTCAGAAAGTACTTCGGCGAAACAGGAAGCTCAATCTCATCATGTGGAATGATGACAAGGCCTTAGAGGGTATGGTCAATTTTGGTCCTCGAGGGCGTTGGCTAAGCACCCAGCCCGGGGCGAGCCTGTCGCTTTTGCCGGACATCGATCATGCCGTCGTGGTGCAGCACAGCCAGACTATCGTCATTTCCGAGCTTCTTCGGCTTCTGGGGTTTCAGCCTGCACAATCGCGGCCAACCATGGCCAGGAACAAAAGTGCATCAGATTAAGCGATAACAAACAACGGCATGGTCAACTTAACGGCCTTTGGAGATTGATCTGGGAAGATGCGACACGACCCGCCGCCCTGATCCACTGTACCGTCGCCATCGATTTTCAGCCGATGTGATCGCTCATACCGTCTGGCTTTATTTCCGGTTCCCGCTCAGCTTGCGCATGGTCGAGGACCTGCTGGCGGCTCGTGATATCATTGTCTCACACCAGACGATCCGCCTGTGGGCGAAGAAATTCGGAAGGCAATTCGCCAACGTTTTTTTTGCCGTGATGCTCAAGATGTTTGACTGTCACGACCGATGTTCTTGCTCCCTCTCCCGATTCTCCTTGCCGGCGTTTGTGCACTCTCAGTCAAAACTGATTGCAGAAGTAGACGCGACGGCTCCGGCACTTTCGGCCATGATATCCCTCAAGGGTGAGAGGAGACATCATGCGTTTCAAGAACAAGACAACCTTGATCACGGGCGGAGGAACTGGAATCGGAGCGGCGGTAGCGCGCCGCATTCGATCGGAGGGTGGCAATGTCGCACTCCTGGGGCGGCGCCCGGAGCCACTTCACGCCATTGCCGAGGAGATCGGTGCAACCGTCGTTGCGGCTGACGCAGCGGACAGCGCCAGCATGAAAGCCGCCGTCGTAACGGTCGTCGAGGCGTTCGGCGGACTGGATATCCTCGTTGCCAATGCTGGCGGCCATGGCGTCGGCCCGACGATCAGCATGTCGGACGAGACCTGGGATATGGCCATCAGGCTCAATCTCAACACGGCCTTCGTCAGTGCGCGCGAGACGCTGCCCCACCTGATCGAGAGCAAAGGCAATATCGTCGTGCTTGCCTCGATCGCCGGGCTTTTCGCCGGTCCCGATGCCGCAGGCTACGTCACCATGAAACATGGTTGTATCGGTCTGGCGAAATCGCTGGCCCGAGACTATGGCCGTTTTGGCGTCAGGACCAACACCGTTTGCCCCGGCTGGGTGACAACGGCAATGGCCGACGAGCAAATGGAATTCATCGTGGAAAAATTCAAGCTGAAGAGCATCGAGGAGGCCTATGCCCTGGTGACGAAGGACGTTCCGCTTGGGCGCCCGGCCATGGCCGAAGATGTCGCCAATGCTGTCTGCTTCCTGGCATCGACGGAAGCGGCGATGATCAACGGCGCCATACTGACGGTCGACGGCGGAGCCGGAACTGTCGATCTGCCCACGCTCGCATTCGCCGAACACTGAGGAGGAAACATCATGAATCAGAATCCGAAAGACTGGAAAACCTACGATCAGTTTGCATACGGGATCGACACCAACCGTTTGCCGGCGACGAATGCCCTTTCCGGCTCATCCCACAAGATTGCTTTTGACGACGGCCGCAAGCTGGACCTCGTCTTCTCGAAGGGGAAGGTCCAGTGGTCCGACGGCAAAAACAGCGCAACCGAGAAGGTTGAAGTCATCGAGGTCGCGCCCGATACCTTCTTCGTCGAAATCATCTTCGCGGATCAGCCCAAGGAAGCCGAAACCTTGATCCTCAATGTCTCCAGCCGCCGCGTTCTCTCGATCTATTCGATCGTGCGCGAAAAGGAGCAAACCTTGGGCGAACCGCAGGTGGGCCAGATTTTTCGGCCAGGCATCATTGAAGGCGGTGCGGTCAGCGGGCCCAAACCGGTCGAAAGCCGTGATCTGATCGGGCTGCGGGCCCATTTCACTTATAGCCCGAACCACGTCTACGAACACACTTACCTCTCGTCGCAGCGCTATGCATGGCAGTGCCTGATCGGCGTTCAGCGTGGCCACGGCGACGTCGACCTAACCACCACCTACAAGTTCGACGAGGACCAGTACATCTTCACGTTCCGCGAGTTCAAGATCGCGGTCGCGTCGACATTCTTCTACAATTTCAAAGATATGCGTTCGACCGGAAAATTCCTCGGCATCGCCGGCGACGGCCACATCCAAAACTCCCCGGCCGGCGCCTTCATACGCAAGGCATCGATGACCTACTATCTTCCCGGTCAGGAACCGGTCTGAGAGGAACGGCAATGCGCACAGCATATGAAATCGTGAAGGCACACTACGATGCCAACGAACGCCGGGATATGGACGGCATGCTTGCCGACATAGCGCCCGACTGCCGATGGACGGAGATGGATGGCTTTCCCTGCGCCGGCACCTATGTCGGCCCGCAAGAGGTTTTCAAGAACGTCTTCCAGGCGCTGGGTGACATCTTCGAGGGCTATAACTTCAAGCTGGACCGACTGCTGGACGCCGGCAGCGACGTGATCGGCATCGGCGATTATGCCGGAACTCACAAGGAGACCGGGAAGCCCTTCAAGGCGCGTGTCGTCCATGTCTGGGGCGTCGCGGACGGCAAGATCCGGCGCTTCGAGCAGTTTACCGATACGCTGCGTGTGGCAGAAGCAATGAAATGAACTCTGAGACCGGCCCATGACGACAGGGGCCGGATTTCACGGAGCATCGACCTTTCGCCATTCGGATGGGGAAAGCGCGTAGCGACCACGAAATGCCCGCGAGAAATGGGCACTCGAAGAGAAGCCGAGCGCAAAGGCAATCTCGGAGATTTCGCCCGGACGGCATGTTGCGTCCCGTAGCCGGGACGCGGCTTTTTCCAACCGCAGGCTCCAGATATAGTCGGCGGGCGTCGTCTCCTCGACCTCGAACGCACGATAGACATAGCGCACGGAACACCCCATCCGGCGGGCAATCATACCGACATCGAGATCCGGCCGTGAAACATTATCCGAGACAAAGTCCTTCACTCGCCGCCTTAGCAAATCGAGGGAATGGGCGTTTGATCGCTCATGCCGCGGATCGCCGCGGATCATCGTCCGAACGAGTTCGATCATCGTCTGGCCGAGGCTTGCGCGCGTTGTGTCGTCCAACTCCCCGATCTCCCGGATTGTCGAATCCATCAGCGACAGCAGGATGCGCCGCATCCCCGCGTGCTCGGGCATCGCGACAAACGGCTCCGTCAGCCGGATAACCGCTGCAGCCGGTAAAGCGCGACGGGGCAATTGCAGGAGAAGCAGGCGAACGGCCGTTCTATTGGTCAGCATATAGGGGCGGCTCGGATCATAAATGACCGCAGCATCGGCGCCAATGGGAGCGTTGCGGCCATTTTGAATGAGGGAGGAACGACCGTGTGTCTGGATGATCAATTTGATGGCGTCGGGATTGTCCGAACCGAGGGCCACCCGTTCGCCGGAAACAGTATGCGTATCCGCTTCCAGCCGTGTCAGGCGACAGGAACCAAGCATTGCCGACACCAGTCGGCTCTTCTCTTCATTGCCGCATTGAAAATCAAGCCGCACATTGCCAAACAAACTGCGGGCAACGCCGGCAAGATCCCTGCCCCTCGCAACTTCGACGGATGAGAAAACCGATACCATGATGCCCTCCTCATGAGATCAGATAGCCGCCGTCGACCGGCAGGCAGACGCCGGTTATGTAAGCCGCTGCCTCCGACGAGAGGAAGACGATCGCGTCGGCGACCTCCGCCGCCTCGCCCCATCGCCCGGCCGGTATGCGGTTACGTATTGGCGTCGAGACGACCTCATCGGCAAACAAGGCGCGGCTGAGCGGCGTTGCGATCCAGCCCGGCGCAACAGCATTGACGCGAATGTTCGCCGCCGCATATTCCTGCGCCATCGACTTGGTCAATTGCACGATCGCTCCTTTGCTCGCCGAGTAGCCCGGCCGATCGGCTGCACCGAAAGTCGAATACATGGAGGCGATATTGATGATGGACGATCCAGCCTTCATCCTGCCGCGGCTCAAGCGGCAGCAATCCATGACGGACGTCAGGTTGATCGCGATCACCTCGTCGAACTTATCTTTCTGCCATTCGTCGCGATCGCGACTGACGCCGGTGCAGTTTACGAGGACATCGATCTGATCGAGAGTTGCAAAGAAATCCTCGAGAGCACCGGGCTGAAGGACGTTGACGTCCCGGCTCTCGATCCGCTCGCTGCGTGGTCCGCCGGAGGCGCCAAGGCCGCAACAGACAACCCGGGCGCCCAGTCCGGCAAAACGCTCAGCCGTAGCAGCCCCGATGCCTGATGTTCCACCAGGGATGACGACCGTACGGCCGACAAAGAGATCATTGGCAAAGGTCATCATCACTCCTTGAGTTCAACTGGCAAGATAGGCGCCATGAAGGATTTCGGGCTGGGCCTTCAATGTCGCGGAGGTGCCGTCATAGACCAGCCGGCCGCGTTCCAGGACCATCGCATGGGCGGCAAGGTCGAGAGCGAGATTGGCGAACTGTTCGATCAGAAGGACGCCGATATCGTTTTGGGCTGCAATCTTCAACGCTTCCGCCAGTCGCTTGACGACGGCCGGCGCAAGCCCGAGCGAAAGCTCATCGACGATCATGAAGTGCGGCCTGGCGATGAATGCCTGCGCCATCGCGACCATCTGCTTCTGTCCCCCTGAGAGATCAGAAGCCAGCTGGCGTTTGCGCTGGGAGAGTTCCGGAAATATCTCATACGCTCTTTCCAGACCATCGCGGCGGGCAGATGGCGACCCGTCGAGGGCGGCGACGAGGATATTGTCTTCCACCGAAAGCTGGCCGAGCACCCGATGCCCCTCCGGCACCAGCGCGATGCCGGTCCGGCGGATGCGATCTGGCGACAACCCATTCAGCGACACCTCGTCGAGCCGCATCGCGCCACCGACGGCCGGCAGGACGCCAGCGAGCGCCATGACGGTGCTGGACTTGCCGGCGCCGTTGGCTCCCAGCAATGCCGTGATTTCTCCGCTCCGGATTGAAAAGGAGAGATCGTGAATGACCCGTTTTCCGCCGCGCTCGACGGCAAGATTTTCGACAACCACCGATGAGATCGCCGCCATCTCAGAATTCCCCCAGATAGGCGCGCCGGACATTCGGGTCGGCAAGCACGATTTCCGTCGGCCCCAGCGCCAGCAGCTTTCCGTAGTCGAGCACCATCGTCTCGCTGCACATGGCACGAATGAGCTCGACGTCATGGTCGATCACCAATATCTGCGCCCCGATTTCGCTCGGGATACGCAAGACGAGTTCCCGAAACATGTTTCCCTCTTCTTCGGTCAGGCCAGCCGCGGGCTCGTCCAGCAGAATGAGTTTGGGATTTCCGATGACGCATTTGCCGAGCTCGACCAACCGGCGCTGGAAGAGATTGAGCGACTGGCCTAACTTGTCGGCAACGCTTCGAAGACCGGTGAACACAAGTGCCGCATCAACCGCCGCCGCATGATGGAGCGGCGCCACCACATGATCGGCGATCGCCGCGAGATTGTTCGATACCGTCAAATCCTCGACGACCTGCTCTGTCTGGAAAGATCGGCGGAGACCGGCGCGCACGCGCTGCAGCGGAGCCATCTTCAACAGCTGATCGCCATTCAGCGCGACGCTGCCTTGAACCGGCGTGACGAAGCCGGAGAGAACATTGAGGAGGGTCGTCTTCCCCGCGCCGTTCGGGCCGATCAGCCCGGCAACAGGTGCCGTAAGTGTCGCGGTCAATTCATTGATCGGCCTGAATCCGCCGAACTGCACGACAAGATTGTCGATGGCGATCATCGCGCCCTCTCCTTTGTCGAACGGAATTGCAGTCTGGTGATGAGAGAAGCGATCTGTCCGGCAATGCCAGCGGGCGCAGTTGCCAGTGCTTGGAACAGCGCGATGCCGAAAATACCGATGGTGACGTAGCCGTCGATACCGAGATCGGTCAGCAATGCCGGCACCGCACGCAGCAGCAGCCCGGCAATCAGCGCCCCATACCAGTTATAAGCGCCGCCGACGATCGCAAGCGCGAAGAGGTTCAAGCTCTCGAAAGCGCCAAAGGCGCGGCCATCAAGCTGGCCAACATTTCCGGCGAGCAGCGCGCCGGCGATGCCTGCAAGAAAGCCACTGAGCGCGAAGGCCCATGCCTTGTAGGTCAACACATTGACACCACTTGCGATGGCGACTGTTTCGCCTTTGCGGATCAGAGCCCAGGCACGACCGGGGCGCCCCAGCTTGTGCCATTGCGCAATCAGCAGACCGATCGTCGCGGCAAGGCAAACATAGAGGAAATAGGCGACCGCTCCGTCGGCAGTTCCAGGCCGGGAGAGCATGGCACGACCGGAGCCGTCGGCCCGCCCGAGAAAGCCGTCGCCGCCGTCGGGAAAGCCCCAGGCGCTGATAATGATCTGGAATGCGCCCGCCAGCATGAGCGTGACGAGGGCAAGATACAGCCCCTTCAGACGCAGCGCGGGTAGGCCGAAGGCAAGGCCGACAACGGAAGCAACGACACCTCCGGCCAGCAGACTCACTTCGAATGGCGGGTGAAAGGCGTGACCTACGCGAAGCGTTACCCAGCCGCCGACCCCGACAAGCGCGAATTGGCAGAGCGAGACGAGGCCGAGCTGACCATAGAGGATCGCCAGACCCGCGACCGAAAGCGAGAGCGCCACCGCGGACGTTGCCGCCGATAGCCAGTAGGAATTGGCGAGGCACATGACCACAGCTGCAAACACGGCCATCGTCGCGGGAATATTAAGAAGCTGTTTCGGAAAGCGCGCCACCAGGACGCGCTCTGGCAATGCCTGCATTGTCTGTTGCGAAATCATCATCGGTCCTTCAACACGGCCTTGGCCGTACTCCCCAAGATCGTGACCGCGACCAGCGCGATAATGAAAGGCGCAGCGGCGCGATAGGGCGATATCCAGCCAAACGGCGTGAGCGCTGCCTCGGCAATGCCGATCAGAAGCCCCGCGACGGCCGTTTCCCACAGCGAGCGCAGCTGGCCGAGAATTGCCGCAGCGATCGCCGGGATAACCAGCAGCGTCAGGAAGGTGCCCTGGAGGCGAACGAGGTCGGCAAGGAGCAGGCCGGCAAAACCGGCGAAAACACCGGTGATGATCCAGGCTGCCGTCTCGGTATAAAGAATGCGCACGCCGAGGATCGCGCTGAGGTCGCGGTCATTCGCCAAGGCTCGCATATCGAGACCGAGCCGGGTTCGATTGAGCAGCAGCGTGATAGCGCCAACCATGACCACCGCAAGCAAGAGGGCGATGATGCGTGTGTAAGTCAGGCGCACGCCGAAGAGGGAAACGAACATCAGGTCGGTCGGAAACTGCAGGCGGCGGGGTAATTCGCCCCAGACGATGCCCATCAAGGCAATCAGCACCAGGGCCGGCGCCAATGTCCCGACTGCGCGCACGACCGTGTCGCGATGCGACAACATGGGCGCGAAGATGCGTCCGTAAAGGAAGCTTATGGCCGTGGATACGGCGACGGCGGCAAGGATGGCGACAGCAAGCGGCATCTTCCATTCGAGAAGCTGCCAGGCGCAATGCGCGCCGATCGCTCCAAAAGCACCGAAGGCAAAGTTGAGGACGCCGGTTGCCCGAAAGAGGATGACAAGGCCGACGCCCGATAGAGCATAGACCGCGCCGATACCCAGCCCGGAAATGATAAATGGCAGAATGTTCATAGGTCGATCCTATCGGGCCGGACATGTCCCGCGGCCGCATGAGCCACGGGACCGATTTCACCGGCAATCTCAGTTCAATCCGGCGGACGCTTCGAAGGCGCGGATATCCTTCAGCTCCGGATCGGGTGACTGGACGCAGTCGGAGACGACTTTCCACTTGCCACCCTCGGCAACCGCCATGCGTGTTGTCGAATTGGCATTGTGGCGGGGCTGTCCATCGCCAAAATACCAGGGTGCGCAGAAGATATCGCTCTTGAAGCCCTTGATCTGGCGCACGGCAGCGGATGCCGTCTCGCGCGTGACATTCGACGGATCGAGCGTCACCAGCGCTTTTTCCGCAATCCGTGCCGCGAGGTAGCCCGCCTGGGCGAAGGTGTCGCGCGGGTCGGATTTTTGACCGTACTGATCCATGACGGCCAGCCAGTTCTGGTTGTCAGGCGTCTTGGCGTCCAGGTCGTTGAATTCCATGTTGACATAGAACTTGCCGTCCCAACCCGGACCAATGGTGCCGGGAACGGAGAGATCATAAACCGAGGCTGCGCTGAGGAAGGTGATCGTCTGGTTGAGACCTTGCTCTTCAGCTGCGCTCAGAAGCGGCACGGCCACCCCTTTGGACAAGCCGAGGACGATAACGTCGGGTTTGCTTGACGCTGCCTGCAGGATGATCGATGTGGCATCCGCCGAGCCCGGATCCATGAGGATCGTTTGAGCCGCAAAGCCTTTTTCCTTGGCAAGAAGCATCACGCCATCGCACGACCAGGTGCCGACATTGGGAATATTCGGTCCGATGCAGACGACCGACTTGGCGTTCAGCTTGTCGAGCGCATAGCCCATGGCGCCCAGCATCGAAACGCGCGGGCCGGCGTTCGTCGGTGCATAGTTTTCGGCAAAATAGCACTCGCGCGGCACGCCGACGCCTGCAACGACGAGGATGCCCGACTTCTTGTAGAAGTCCGCATTGGCGCCACACTCGACATAGCTCGAATTACCGACCATCAATACGGCCTTCTCGTCGTTGACGAGCTTGGCGGCGAGCTGCGATGCCGTCTCCGGATTCCACTGATCGTCCTCAACCAGATATTTGACAGGCCGCCCCTTGATGCCGCCATTGGCGTTCAGGCAGTCGAAATAGGCCTTGGCGGCCTTGGTCGAGTTCGAAAAATCATCCGGCCCGGTCTTGCCGGTGATCGCACCGATGACGATCGGTTCGCCGGTCGCCGGCTTGCCGGTATTGTCGCCGCAGGACGCGGCGGCATGGGCGCTGAACGCCGAAAGCAGCATCAGGGCGAGACCGACGGTCAGCCCCCTTATATCTATTCTCATGGTTTCCTCCTCCAGTTTCGATTGCGGACCGGGCTCCCCGACCGGCTCGTTTCCCCTTGTGGGATTTATATTTCAGCCAGCGATCGCCTTTCCGGTCATGAATGCCGCAGCCCGTGCAGCGATCATCATCACGGGTGCATTGGTGTTGCCCGAAACCAGGGTCGGCATCACCGATGCATCACACACCCTGAGGCCTTCCACCCCGCGCACCTTCAGATCAGCCTCGACGACCGCCATCGGATCGTCCGCTCGGCCCATGCGCGCGGTCCCCGCGGGATGAAACACGGTCTTGGCGGTCTGGCGAATGTAGTCGCGCAGCGCCACCGGATCATTTTCGACCCCCGGCTTCGGCAGGACGCGCCGCTTGACCAGCTTTGCTAGCGCGGGCGCATCGAGAATGCGGATCGCCGTCTCGACGCCGCGTACCAATGTATCGAGGTCAGCCGGATCGGAGAGAAGATTGGCGTTGAAATCCGCCTTATCCTTCGGGTCGGCGCTTCTGAGACGGATGGTGCCGCGCGAACGCGGCCGCAGGTAGCAAGGGCCGATGCTGAGGCCGTGACCGGGTTCAGGCTCACGATCCACAAAACCGACGAGAGCAGGCAGGACATGGAACTGCACATCCGGCTGGCCTGTGCCCGCAGTATCGACGAAACCGCCGCATTCGACGACGTTCGAAGCGAGCAGGCCGCGATGCGAAAGCAGGTAGCGTGCCATATGCCCGACGGCGCGAAGCCCGGCGTCATGCCCGAGCATGGAGATCGGGTCGTGCGTTTCGCCTTGCACCGGCACTTCAAGATGATCCTGGTAGTTTGCGCCGACGCCCGGCAGGTCCGCTATCACATCGATGCCATGAGAGCGGAGGTGTTCGGCCTCGCCAATGCCAGAAAGCTGCAGGATCTTGGGCGTGGCGATCGCGCCAGCCGTCAAGACGATTTCCCTGGAGGCGGTAAATATCGTGCCGTCCAGCAGCTCCACGCCCATTGCCCTACGGCCTTCGAACAGGATGCGCGCGACCTTACGTTCGATGAGAACCGTGACGTTCGGCCGCCCCTCGGCGTCACGCAGAAATGCCTGCGCGGAACTCCAACGACGCCCCCGGTAAGTTGTGTTCTGGTAGAAACCGACACCTTCCTGTTCGGCACCGTTAAAGTCCGGATTGTACGGGATGCCGATTTCCGTTGCTGCCTGAACGAAGGCTTCGCTCAGCGGATGGCGATGACGCGGATTTGAGACATGCAGGCCGCCGCGCTGGCCATGAAATTCGCCATTGAAGCTTTCATTGTTCTCAAGTGACCGGAAGGCAGGCAGCACATCTTCGTAGGACCAGCCGTGGCACCCCATCTGCGACCATGTGTCGTAATCATTCCTGTGGCCGCGGATGTAGATCATCGCATTGACGGAACTGCCGCCGCCAAGCACGTTTCCTTGCGGAATTATGCTCGGGCGACCGTTCAGGCCTTTCTCCGGCTCGGATGCATAGGGATGAATGTCGATACCCTTGCCGAGAACCTTGAAGAAGGTCGCCGGAATATGAATCCAGCGATCGCTATCGCGCCGACCGGATTCGATCAGCAGAACCTTGTTGGCCGGATTTTCGGAAAGCCGGTTTGCCAGCACACAGCCGGACGATCCGCCACCGACGATGATATAATCGAAATTCGCCATGGCTCAGCTCAACACCGTCTGGATCGTCGTGAATTCCTTCAGCCCCTCGGCACCGAATTCGACTCCGATGCCCGATTGCTTGACGCCGCCGAACGGCGCGTTCGGCTGGATCGCGCCATGCTTGTTGATCCAGACGGAACCGCATTCGAGCTGCATTGCGTAATGTCTCGCCTTCCCGGCATCCGCCGACCAGACCGAGCCGCCAAGCCCCGCCGGATTGGTATTGGCGCGAGCAATGACCTCGTCGATATCGGTATAGCGAATGATCGGCAGCGCCGGGCCGAACTGTTCCTCATCGACCAGGCGGACGCCGTGATCCACATCGGCGACAAGGGTGATCGGGTAGAAATAACCCGGCCGATCCATCGGCGCACCGCCGACGAGAATGCGGCCGCCGTTCGCGCGTGCGTCATCGACAAGTTCGCGAACCTTGTTGAACTGCAATTCGTTCTGGATCGGGCCGAGAATGCTTGCCTCGTCGAGACCGTCGCCAACGGGAATCCGCGCTGCATATTCAGCAAGCGCCTTGCAAACAGGTTCGTAGATACTGTCGTGCACATAGAGGCGTTTGAGTGCCGCGCAGGTCTGGCCGTTATTGATAAAGGCTCCCCAAAAGAGGCCCTCGGCGATCTGGGCCGGATCGGCGTCGGGAAGCACGATACCGGCATCGTTGCCGCCAAGTTCCAGCGTCAGTCGCTTCAATGTCGCGACAGCCGAGGCCATGACCTTTTTGCCGGTCTCGGTCGAGCCCGTGAAGGTCATTTTGGCGATGCCTTGATGAGAAGAGAGAGCGGCGCCAATACTGTTTTCACCGGTGATGACATTGACGACGCCGGGCGGCAGCACCTCGTTCATGATCTCGACAAGGCGGATCGTCGACAGCGGCGTCAGCGGCGAGGGCTTGATGACGACCGTATTGCCGGCACGCACCGCCGGGACGATATGCCAGCAGGCGATCATGACCGGCCAGTTCCAAGGCGTGATGGAACTGACGACGCCGATGGGTTTGCGGTGCAATTCGACGCGCCCTTCATTGTCGTCCTGCAGGATTTCGACCGGAAGATTCAATTCCGCCGTATGGCGCGTCCAAGCAAGCGCACCGCCGATTTCGAAACGCGAACCCAGTCCATTGAGCGGCTTACCCTGCTCAAGTGTCAGAAGATGAGCCAGCTCCTCGCCATTGGCGGCGATCTTTTCCGCAATGGCGCGGCATGCGGCCTGACGCTTTTCTTCCGGCACCCGGCTCCAGGTCTGAAAGGCCGACGATGCGGCGGCAACGGCGCGGTCGAGATCCGCCGGTGTCGCTAGCGGCATCTGGCCCACGATCTCTCCAGTCGATGGATTGCGAACATCGGCATAAGCCGCGGTATCGACGCGTGCTCCACCAAAGAACAGGCTGTACTGCTTCACGATTGGCTCCTCCCGTATTTATGGGAGGACTATGCGCTAGCGGACAAATGCAGTCTTGGGCTGGAGCGCGCCATGGCTTGACCTGAAACGCGATGTGGCGGACTAAAGCGCACGCTCTGCACTCATTATTGCGCAGCGGTCGATATCGGCTTCAGCAGATCGGTGGGCGCGCAATCGAACAGCTCCTTGAAGCTGCGATTGAAATAGGAAATATCGTTGAACCCTGCAGCGTAAGCCACCTCCGCTATGGTTCGCCCACTTTTCTGGTCCTTGAGTTGTTCGATCTTTTCACGCACCAGGCGCAGCCGCTTGTCGCGAATGACAGTTGTGCAAGTAACGCCCAGGCCCTGAAAATCCTCTTGCAGCGTGCGGATCGATACACCGATGCGTGTCGCCAGCCACTTGGCGCTGAGATCGCTCTCCGTCAGATGCCGGTCGATCAGAATATCGACCACCTGCAGCCGCCGAGATGCGCTGTCGTTGAGAGCAGGCATGGCGCCACCGCCCGAGACGAAGGCCTGGCGCGTGGCATTAAACATCAGATGCCGCAAATTGGCGGAACTGGCATCCGATTCCGACGTGGACATGATCTTTGCCACCAGAGCCCGCAGCATCATCGCCATCGGATCATAGGCTTCCAGTTTGCGGGCTATGTCGAAATCGACATGACTTTCGGAATACATGATCTGTCGCGGCAGATGCAGCGACAGATGATTACTGAATTGTCCGCCGAAATAAAATGTCGTCGGTCGCGCCGAATCCACGAGAATGCAATCACCGACATCCAGAATTGTCTGCTGCCCGACATGCTCGACGCCGCAAGAGCCTTCGAGTTGCAGGATGAGAAAAAGATGCTCGTTGGCGTCCCGGCGAATATCGTCCCAATCCCGATGGACGCGGTCGAGATCGTTGGAAACATGGGCGAACTCCATGCCGCAGACATCGACACGCCGGGCGGCCCCCGTCACGGCCTTGCCGCTTTCCATCGCTTTCGGATTGAAGTTCCCACAGATCGACTGGAGATCGTTTGTCCATTGATCGTAGGAAACGGGCGCCCACGCGTTTTGTGTCAGGGCTTGATTATTCAATAGCTCCAACTCTGCCTCCCAACAGTGTCAGTCCATGATATGTCCGTCTCGAGCAACTCTCCCATGAGCGCAAGACGGCGAAGCTGAAAGAGTGTCGAAGATCTATCGTGCTGTCAATATATTTCACATGTTAAATAGAATGAACTATTCCATGCCATGCTCATCGGACGCGTTCTGCCGTCGCCACTCGCTGGGCGGAATCCCGGTTCGGGCGCGGAAGAAGCGCGAGAAATAGGCAGCGTCCTTCAAGCCCACCTCATAGGCGATATCTTCCAACGAACGGATCGTGAAAAGCAACAGCCGCTTGGCCTCGAGCAGACGGCGCTCGGCAATCATATCCTTGACACCTTGGCCGAAAGCCGTGTGTCCGGCCTTCGCAAGCAGATGCGGTGTGGTGCCGAGGGTCGAAACATAGCGCTCAACGGGCCAGTTCTCGCGAAAGTGCTGATCGATCAGCCGCCGAAGCTGGGCCGCGAGCTGCTTTTGCGGCGATTGCGCCAACATCGGCGCGTCTGACGCCAGGCGTCCGATCTGGGTCAGGGCGGCGGCGGCCAACGGTGGGATGATCCTGTCGACCCGAACGCTTCCCTCGGCATACTCCTCGAAAATTAACCGCATGGTGCGCCCCAGCCTGTCCCAGAGCGCCGTCGCACCCTGCCCCCTCACCATAACCGGACGATCCAGCGGCAAGATCGTTTGGCCCGCGATCGACGGTAGCAGGCTGTCGGCGATCGATACGACGATTGCATCGGAGACAAGCGGATCAACATTGAAGCCGTGGACCACACCGCTCGGCACAAAGCTGACGGCTGGCGCCAAAAAGTCCAAGCGCTGATCCTCTATGAAATAGGAGCCGTTGCCGCAGGTCCAGAAGGTGATCTGCACCATCCTGTCATGTTTGTGCGCCTTGACCTGCCCGAGATGAATATTTGCTCGCGCCATAACCGTTTCGACGTGAAGAAACCCCAGCTCCAGAGGGCGATCCGGTTCGCCGTAGACGAAGAAGCTCGGGATGATGTTTTCCATGCGAACCGCCGAAAAAGTACAAGTGATTTGGCCATTCTGTCCATGGTCGAATGCGGATGCAAGCGTTAGCTTTTTTCCAGCATCACAGGAGGAAACGATGAAAGCCGAAGATTTTCGGGCCGATACCAAACGGCCTTTCACCGGCGAGGAGTATCTTGCCAGCCTGCGCGACGGCCGTGAGGTCTATATCAACGGCGAGCGCATCAAGGACGTGACGACGCATCCCTCGATGCGCAATTCGGCCCGCTCGCTTGCAAGGCTCTATGATGCGCTGCACGCGGAGAAGACGAAGGAGCGTCTGACATCGCCGACCGATACCGGCTCGGGAGGCTACACCCACAAATACTTCCGCGTCGCAAAATCCTCCACTGATCTTGTCGCCCAGCAGGGCGCAATCGCCGACTGGGCCCGCATGTCCTACGGATGGATGGGCCGCACCGCCGACTATAAGGCGGCATTGATGAATACGCTCGGGGCCAACGCCGACTGGTATGGCCCCTTCAAGGACAATGCACTCGCCTGGCACAAGCGCGCCCAGGAAGCAGCACTTTTCATGAACCATGCGATCGTCAACCCGCCGATCGACCGCCACAAGCCGGCGGATGCCGTGAAAGACGTGTTCGTTCACATCACCAAGGAAACAGATGCGGGCATCTACGTCTCGGGCGCCAAGGTCGTGGCGACATCCTCCGCGCTCACACACTATAATTTCCTGGCCCAAAGCTCGGCGACGGTTACCGAAGATCCCTCGTTGTCGGTGATGTTCATCGTGCCGATGAACGCGCCGGGCATCAAGATGTTCTGCCGTGTCTCCTACGAGAAAACGGCAAACCGTGTCGGCACGCCGTTCGATTACCCCCTTTCTTCCCGCTTCGATGAGAACGACGCCATCCTCGTGCTGGATAACGTCTTCATCCCCTGGGAAGACGTGCTGGTGCTGCGTGACGCGCCGAAGATCCTGTCCTTCCATCCGGCTTCGGGCTTCATGCATGGCTATTGCTTCCAGGGCTGCACGCGGTTCGCCGTCAAGCTCGACTTCCTGGCGGGCCTGCTCGCCAAGGCTCTAAGGGCGACCGGGGGCGACGCCTTCCGCGGCAATCAGGCCGCACTTGGCGAAGTCATCGCGCTGCGCCACATGTTCTGGAGCTTCTCCAACGCCATGGCCTACAATCCGATCCCTTGGGCAAATGGCGCAGTGCTCCCCAATCTGGAAGCGGCTCTCGCCTACCGTACCTTCATGTCGGAAGCCTATCCGCGCGTTATAGAAACAGTCCGCAAGGTCGTTGCCTCGGGTCTCATCTATCTGCCGTCTTCGGCCAAGGATTTCGGCAATCCTGAGATTGATCGCTATCTCAGCCAGTATGTGCGCGGCTCCAACGACATGGGACATATCGAGCGCATCAAGATTATGAAGCTGCTCTGGGACGCCACTGGAACCGAGTTCGGCGGCCGGCACGCCCTCTACGAGTTGAACTATGCCGGGGCACCGGAAGAGGTGCGCCTTCAGGTGCTCAAAGGCGCTGCGCGTGGCGGGCGATTGCGCGAGATGGAAGCGCTCGTCGATACCTGCATGAGCGACTACGATGAAAACGGCTGGACAGGCGATACCTGGTTGCCGCCGATCGGCAACACAGACCCGTTCAAGTCCGCAGCTGAATAGGAGGCGACCATGGAGGAGGCTGTTTCCAAAACCGAGTTCCGCAATGCAATGGCCCGTGTCTGTGCACCGGTCAACGTTATCACCACCAATGGACCCGCGGGGCGCGGCGGGTTCACGGCCACTGCCATGTGCAGCGTGACCGACGAGCCGCCGACGCTGCTTGTCTGCATGAATAGTCGATCGGCACAAACGGCACTATTTCTGGAAAATCACCGGTTCTGCGTGAACGTGTTAAGTCATGACCACAGAGAGCTGGCTGGGAAGTTTGCCGGAGCAACCGCTGACATGGAGGCACGCTATGCCGCCGCGGACTGGGTTACTATGCCTTCGGGCACGGATGCTTTGGCCGATGCTATCGTCTCGTTCGACTGCGAACTATCTGAGTCAAGACTTGTCGGCACCCATCACATTTTCATCGGACGGATCGCCGGCATCAGATCACGCCCGGATGGGAATGCGTTGCTATATTTTGACCGGAACTATGTTCATGTCCCGACGCAATTGGGCAGTTTTGGAGGTTGAGCCGTGTGAACTGTCGACCGCCTTGCCACACTAAGGCTGGGAGACGGCGGCTACTTGTTCAACGTCGCCAGTTCGTCGAGCATATCGAGCAGTATATCGATCCGTTCCCGGCCGAAGCGCTGCTCCAAAGCGGTATAGATCGTCCGGCTATCGGGGCTGACGTCGTTGATGATTTTCAGCCCGGTAGGCGTGATCTGAAGCAGGATGCGGCGGCCGTCTCCAGCGTCCTTGCTTTTGGTAATGAAGCCACGTTCCTCCAGAGACCGGATAATCCGCGTCAGGCTCGGAGCGAGGATAAAGGCCCGTTCCGACATCTCCGAGGCATCCAGAGTTCCCGCTTCCGCCAGAATGCGGATTACCCGCCATTGCTGCTCCGTGACGTCATGCAACGCCAGCATGGGGCGGAAATGCCCCATCACGGCTTCGCGCGCACGAAGCAACGCAATCGGCAGCGAACGGCGGGTGTCGCGGGGAAGAAGCGCATCCTGCGTGATGCCGTTCGTTTCAGGGGATTGTCTCGTCATGTGAGTTCTATGGATCAATTTTTTGCGATGCGCAACGATGCCGAGCGGCTTGCACCCTTGACAAGGACGACCATATTGTTAACATGTTAAATATATAGATCGCTGTGGGGCGGGAGGAACGATGCCGCATTTCACCATGGACTATTCGGCCAATCTCGATCGAACCGTGGACTTCGATGCGCTTTGTCGCGTTGTCCACGCCGAAATCCTGAAAACGGGCCTGTTCGAGATCGGCGCCGTGCGGGTGCGCGCCATCCGTTGCGAAGCCTATGCGATCGCGGATCTTCTGGCCGAGAACGCCTTCATCGACATGTCCTTCCGTATTGGTGAGGGACGTAGCGAGGAAGACAAGCAGCGAACCGGCGAGGCGATCTTCAAGGCGGTGATCCAGCACCTGGATATGCTTTTCCAGACGCCGCACTTTGCGCTGACCCTCGAAATCCGCGAGATCGACCCCGCGCTCAGCTGGAAGAAAAACGCCATCCATCCGCGTCTTCGCAAAACGGGCGACTAGGCCGCACAGCCGGAATCCACACGCAGCCGTCAACGGAAAGCTTCGCACCTGCCCCGCTTCGAACGGGGCGAGACAAGCAATATCGGAGAAGAGAATGTCGAAATTCGAAGATAACATCGCAAAGGCGGAGGCCTATCTGGCTCGTTTCCGCGAGCAGGGCGTGCTGAACCATATTGATGGTGAGGCGGTCTCCGCCGCCGACGGCACGACCTTCGATGTCATCTCGCCCGTCGATCTGAAGGTGCTGGCAAGGGTCGCGCATGGCAAGTCTGCGGATGTGGACCGGGCTGCAAAAGCCGCGAAAGCGGCCTTCCCCGCCTGGGCGGCGTTGCCGGGCGATGCGCGCAAGAAGCTGCTGCACAAGATAGCCGACGCCATCGTCGCTCGCGCCGAGGAAATCGCCTTCACCGAATGCATGGATACCGGCCAATCACTGAAATTCATGGCAAAGGCTGCGCTGCGCGGCGCCGAGAATTTCCGCTTCTTCGCCGATCGCGCCACGGAGGCTCGCGATGGAAAGACCTTGCGTGCGAACGGTCAGGTTAACATCACCAGCCGCGCGCCCATCGGCCCAGTTGGTGTCATCACGCCGTGGAACACCCCTTTCATGCTGTCGACCTGGAAGATCGCACCGGCGCTTGCCGCCGGCTGCACCATTGTCCACAAACCGGCGGAGTTTTCGCCGCTGACGGCTCGCCTGCTGGTCGAGATCGCGGAAGAGGCGGGCTTGCCCAAGGGCGTCTGGAACCTCGTCAACGGCTTCGGCGAGGATGCAGGCAAGGCGCTGACCGAGCATCCGGCCATCAAGGCGATCGGCTTCGTCGGCGAGAGCCGAACTGGCTCGATGATCATGAAACAGGGTGCCGATACACTGAAGCGCGTGCATTTCGAGCTTGGCGGTAAAAACCCTGCCATCGTGTTTGCCGATGCCGATCTGGAGCGCGCGGCCGACGCGGCGGTCTTCATGATCTATTCGCTGAACGGCGAGCGCTGCACCTCGTCCTCACGCCTGCTGGTGGAAGAGAGTATCTATGATCGCTTCACCGCAATGGTCGCCGAGAAGGCCAAACGCATCAAGGTCGGCCATCCGCTCGATCCAGAAACCGTCATCGGTCCGCTGATCCATCCCGTTCATGAAAAGAAGGTGCTGGAATATATCGCGATCGGCAAACAGGACGGCGCGACGATTGCCGCCGGGGGTGCGAAATTCGATGGACCGGGCGGTGGATGCTATGTCTCCCCCACCCTGTTTACCGGGGCGAATAACCAGATGCGCATCGCCCAGGAGGAAATCTTTGGCCCCGTGCTGACCGCGATCCCGTTCAAGGACGAGGCGGAGGCGTTGGCGCTCGCCAACGACGTGCAATACGGCCTCACCGGCTACCTCTGGACTTCGGATGTCACCCGCGCCTTCCGCTTCACCGATGCACTGGAGGCCGGAATGATTTGGGTGAATTCGGAAAACGTTCGCCATCTGCCGACCCCCTTCGGCGGCGTCAAGAATTCCGGCATCGGGCGCGACGGTGGCGACTGGTCCTTCGATTTCTATATGGAAACCAAAAACGTCGCCTTCGCCACCACGGCGCATGCGATCCAGAAACTCGGCGGCTGACAGCACGATAAGCCACATAAACTTTGGAGGAGAACCTCATGTCCTTGCCCGCACCAAACCTTTACCCGCCCTTCAACATCGTTCGCCTCAGCCATATCGAGCTTGCCGTTACCGATCTTGCCAAGTCGCGCGCCTTTTATGTCGATACGCTTGGCCTGCAAGTCACCGATGAGACGGCGGACACGATCTATCTGCGCGCGCTTGAAGAGCGCGGCCATCACTGCATCATCCTGAAGAAGGCCGGCGCCGCCGAAGCAAGAGACCTGGGCTTCAAGGTATTTTCCGAAGAAGACCTCGACAAGGCTGAGCATTTCTTCAAGGCGAAGGGCCTGCCGGTCGAATGGATCGAACGGCCATACCAGTCGCGCACGTTTCGCACTCGCGATCCGCACCGCATTCCGCTGGAATTCTATTCGAAGATGGACCGCCTGCCGCCGATCCATCAACAGTATGCCCTCTATAAGGGGGTGAAGCCGCTCAGGATTGACCACTTCAACTGCTTTTCGCCGAATGTCGACGAGAGCGTTGCCTTCTACAATGAGATCGGCTTCCGGGTGACGGAATACACGGCCGACGAGGAAACGGGGCGGCTCTGGGCGGCCTGGACGCACCGCAAGGGCGGCGTCCATGACATCGCCTTCACCAATGGTCGCGGCCCTCGCCTACACCATACCGCTTTCTGGGTGCCAACGCCGCTCAACATCATCGACCTGCTCGACCTGATGGCGACCACCGGCTGGCTTGCGAATATCGAGCGCGGCCCGGGCCGGCACGGCATTTCTAACGCCTTTTTCCTCTATATCCGCGATCCGGATGGCCACCGCATTGAGATCTATTGCTCGGACTACCAGACGGTCGATCCAGATCTGGAGCCGATCAAATGGGATCTCAAGGACCCGCAGCGCCAGACACTCTGGGGCGCACCAGCGCCAAAGTCCTGGTTCGAGGAGGGCAGTCTTTTTGCCGGAGCCCCCGTGGTTGATTCCGTCCTGAAGGCGCAGCCGATCGTCGCGCCGTAACGACAGGGCGACCCTAACCGCGAACCGTGTATCCGCTCCTCATCAATCGATCGGAACTCCATCATGTCTTTGAAAGACCCTTCACTCTTCCGCCAGGCGGCACTTATCGCCGGCGAATGGATCGACGCCGATCCCGCTAACGCGATCGAGGTGAATAACCCCGCGACGGGCGAGATCATCGGCCTTGTGCCGAAGCTTGGCGCCGCCGAGACCAGGGCGGCCATCGAGGCCGCCCGCGTGGCGCAAAAGGGCTGGGCCGCGCGCACTGCCAAGGATCGTTGCGCCATCCTGCGCAAATGGTACGAGCTGATGATCGAGAACAAGGATGATCTCGGTCGTATCCTGACACTGGAGCAGGGCAAGCCACTGACTGAGGCGACCGGTAAAATCGTCTACGGCGCAAGTTTCATCGAATGGTTTGCCGAGGAGGGTCGTCGTATCTATGGCGACCTGATCCCCGGCCACCAGCCCGACAAGCGCATCATGGTGATGAAGCAGCCGATCGGCGTTGTCGCCGCGATCACGCCATGGAACTTTCCCAATGCGATGATCACCCGCAAGGCCGGCCCCGCCTTCGCCGCCGGCTGCGCCATGGTCTTGAAACCCGCCTCGCAGACGCCGTTCTCCGCGATTGCAATTGCGATCCTAGCCGAACGCGCCGGATTGCCGAAGGGCCTGTTCAGCGTCATCACCGGCTCGGCCGCGGCCATCGGCGGCGAGATGACCTCGAACCCGGTGGTGCGCAAGCTGACCTTCACCGGCTCGACCGAAATCGGCACCGAGCTTTACAAGCAGAGCGCGCAGACGATCAAGAAACTCGGCCTTGAGCTTGGCGGCAATGCGCCGTTCATCGTCTTCGATGACGCCGATCTCGATGCTGCAGTCGAAGGCGCGCTGATCGCCAAATACCGCAACAACGGCCAGACCTGCGTTTGCGCCAACCGCATCTATGTGCAGGACGGTGTCTACGACGCCTTCGCTGCGAAGTTGACGACGGCGGTCGCCAAGCTGAAAACCGGCAATGGCTTTGACGAAGGGGTCATTTTGGGACCGCTGATCGACAAGGCAGCCCTTGCCAAGGTCGAAGAACATATTGCCGATGCCTTGAGCAAGGGCGCGCGCATCCTGCAGGGCGGCAAACAGCATGCACTGGGCGGCACCTTCTTCGAGGCGACAATCCTGGCCGATGTCACCAAGGATATGGCGGTCGCGCGCGAAGAAACCTTCGGACCCTTGGCTCCGCTCTTCCGCTTCAAGGACGAGGAGGATGTGATCGCGCAGGCGAACGATACGGAGTTCGGCCTCGCTTCCTACTTCTACGCCAAGGATCTCGCCCGCGTATTTCGTGTCGCCGAGGCGCTGGAATACGGCATGGTCGGCGTCAATACCGGGCTGATTTCGACGGCGGAAGCGCCGTTCGGCGGGGTCAAACTCTCCGGTCTTGGCCGTGAAGGCTCAAAGTACGGCATCGAGGAATTCACCGAGATCAAATATGTCTGCCTCGGCGGCATTGCCTGAGCAGAATAGGGAGAGAAACGATGCCCCACCCCAAACTTGTCAGCTTTTCCCGTAACGGACACGCCGGATATGGCCTGCTTGCCGTAGACGGCGTCGTCGACCTTTTCGCGCGCCATGGCGCGAAATGGCCGACGCTCCGCGAAGTCATCGTCGATGGTGCGCTGCTGACGCTCGCTGAGGAAGCCGCCGGTTTTGAACCCGATTTCCCGGTATCGGATATCCGCTACGAAATACCCGTTCCCAACCCGGAAAAGATCATCTGCGTCGGCGTGAACTTTCCCGACCGCAACGAGGAGTATAAGGACGGGCAGGCAGCACCATCCAATCCCTCCCTGTTCATCCGCTTTCCGCGTTCTTTCATCGGCCACGACCAGTCACTGATCCGCCCACCGGAAAGCCCGCAGCTCGACTACGAAGGCGAAATCGTCATCGTCATCGGAAAGAGCGGCCGCCGCATTCCCGAAGCACAGGCGCTCGACCATATCGCCGCGCTATCGCTCTGCAACGAAGGCACGATCCGCGACTGGGTGCGCCATGCCAAGTTCAACGTGACCCAAGGCAAGAACTTCGACCGCACTGGCTCGATCGGTCCCTGGTTGATCCCGTTTACCAGCGAAGCGCAGATCGCCGACATCAAGCTCGAAACCCGCGTCAACGGCGAGGTCCGCCAGAGCGACCGCACCAGCCGGATGATCTTCTCCTTCCGCAAGATCATCAACTACATCTCCACCTTCACGACGCTTGTGCCCGGCGATGTGATCGTCACCGGCACGCCGACGGGCGCTGGCGCCCGCTTCGATCCACCGATTTGGCTGAAGCCGGGCGATGTCGTCGAGGTCGAGGCCGATGGCATCGGCATCTTGCGCAACACGATCGCGGACGAGGTTTGACCATGTTGACACCTGACGAAATCCGGCAAGCGGCTGAACGGCTTGATATCGCGGAGAAGACGCGTGTCCAGACGGGCCTTTTGTCGCTGCAGCACCCGGGCATGACAATGGACGACGCCTATGCGGTGCAGTCGGCTTGGGTCAAGAAGAAGGCGGCCTCCGGTCGCAAGATCATCGGCTGGAAGATCGGGCTGACCTCGAAGGCGATGCAATATGCGCTCAACATCGATATCCCGGATTCCGGCGTTCTGTTCGACGACATGATGTTCGAGGACGGTGCGACCGTTCCCGCGGATCGTTTCATCCAGCCCCGGATCGAGGCTGAAATCGCTTTCATCATGAAGGCTCCCCTGAAAGGTCCCGGCGTCACCGTGTTCGACGTGCTGAACGCCACCGACTACATTACCCCTGCGCTGGAAATCCTCGATACGCGTGTTCTGCGGGTCGATCCCGAAACGAAGAAGGCCCGCACCATCGTCGACACGATCTCGGACAATGCCGCCAACGCCGGCATCGTACTTGGCGGACGCATGGCGCGTCCCGACACAGTCGACATGCGCTGGATGGGCGCGATTGTCAGTCGCAATTCCGAGGTCGAAGAAACCGGCCTGGGTGCTGGCGTGCTGAACCAGCCCGCCCGTGGTGTCGCCTGGCTTGCCAACCGGCTTGCCGAATACGGCGACAGCATCGAGGCGGGCCAGATCGTGCTTGCCGGCTCCTTCATCCGTCCGATCGAGGCGCGCCACGGCGATACCATCGTTGCCGATTTCGGATCCTACGGCAGCGTCAGCATCTATTTCGCATAGGAGAGCTATCCATGCCCGCGCCCAAAAACACGTTCAAGGCGGCTCTCACGGAGAAGCGCCCGCAGATCGGCCTCTGGCTGGCGCTCGCCAATCCCTATACGGCCGAAATCTGCGCGGGCGCTGGCTATGACTGGCTGCTGATCGATGGCGAGCATGCTCCAAACGATGTCCCGCTGATGATGGCGCAGTTGCAGGCGCTCAAAGGAACGGCGAGCCATCCCGTTATTCGCGTGCCGATCGGTGAAGCCTGGCTGCTGAAACAGACGCTTGATATCGGCGCGCAAACGATCCTGGTGCCCATGGTCGAGAATGGCGAGCAAGCCAAGGCCCTGGTGCGCGCCGTCCGCTACCCACCACACGGGATACGCGGCGTTGGCGCCGCCCTCGCGCGAGCCTCGGCATTCAACCGCATTCCCGATTATCTCCAGACCGCCAATGATGAGATCTGCCTGCTGCTACAAATCGAGAGCCGCGCCGGTCTGGCCGCACTCGATGACATCGCGACCACCGATGGCGTGGATGGTGTTTTCATCGGACCGGCCGATCTTGCCGCCGACATGGGCCATCTCGGCAAACCCGGCGATCCAGAGGTGCAGCAGGTGGTGGAAGCCGCATTGATCCGTATTCAGTCGCATGGAAAGGCGGCCGGCATCCTGACCGCCGATCAGTCGCTTGCCAAACGCTATCTCGAACTCGGAGCCACCTTCGTCGCCATCGGAAACGATGTCAGCCTTCTGGCGAACGGTGCCTCGCGCCTGCTGTCTGATTTTCACAAGACGAGCACTGTCGGCGCTGGAAGTTCAGCCACGGTAAAAGTTTACTGAGACAGCTGCAAACGGCCTCACTTGCCGGAGTGTGACGCAGCCTCGAAGGCTAATCCCCCTGACGTTGCTGCGTAAAGCCTTGATTTACATATACGGAATGGAAATCGTGCCCGGCAAACATCTCGGCGAAATATCGCCCATTGTGAGAGATTCTGTTGTGAGAACGATATGATCTTCTGATCGAGCAAGTCCTCGATGCCAATTTTCTCCCGGCAAGCAAGCCGGCTAACCTCGTCGAGAGGGCGCTTCAAAGCCAAGCCTCCAGAAGACCACTTTTTAGGGATTGGCCAGCATCCAGATATGACGGCTGCGTTGTACATTATCCAATTTGCGCCACATTTTGGCGTCGGGCGCCCTGGGTAAATTGACAGCAGAAATGCCATGTGAAACATGCGGCTGTACCGCACTGGTCCGCGCCAAAAGCCGACGAATATGGAAGGCGAGATTTCATTGGAAGTCCGTCAGCCTGTAAATTCTGCGTCCATATGGCTTTCGTGGCGGAAGGTGCGTCATTGCGGTAACGACATGATGTCGGCCCAAGACTGAAGGTGCCTTGCGCACGGGAAAACGTCGCTCAAATCGATGGAGCGAGCAGATCCGATCTTCGAGACCTGATCATGGACTCGAAGAGCAACAGAACGCTTAGCGATAGCGAAACAGATCTATGGGCTGGCGCGGTTTCACGCGCCAGACGGATACCCAATTCTAAAACAGACATTTCCTCCGCGGCCAAACCTGGCCGCAGTCTACAATTTTAGCTGCGTGGAATATAGTATGGCTGGATTTTCAGATCAAATTGACGACCAGATAATTGCGAATGCCTTTTCGAGGCGGACCTTCCTGATGGGCTTCGCCGCTCTAAGCCTGTCTGCCGTTGGCGCTCGCGCCGACAATGCCACATCCTCGTCCACGGACGCAACGGCTGCCCAGGATGGGTTCGTCCATCCCGGCCTGCTGCACACCGAAGCCGATTTTGCCCGCATGGCGGCAAAGGTTACCGCGGGGAATCGCCCTGGGTCAACGGCTGGAAGGTTTTGACTGATAATTCGCATGCTAGCCTAGGCTATAATCCACGTCCGCAATCGGCGGTCTACCGCGGCAACGACGGCGTTCATTCGCAAAACTACTCCTTGCTTTATAACGACATCGCCGCTGCTTACGCGCATGCCGTGCGCTGGAAGGTAACGGGTGACACCGCTTACGCCGAGAAGTCGATCCAGATCATGAATGGCTGGTCCGCGGTCCTGACGGTCATTGGTGGCAGTTCAGATTTAGATCTAGCGGCCGGCATCTACGGCTACGAATTTGCCAATGCGGCGGAAATCATGCGCTCGTATACAGGCTGGGCGGCGGCGGATTTCGCACGTTTCCAGAGCATGATGGTCAACGTCTTTTACCCAATCAATCATAGGTTCCTCACCGTGCATAACGGAACCCAGGTCACGCATTATTGGGCCAATTGGGATCTATGCAACATGGCATCGATCATGGCCATCGGCGTGCTCTGCGACAACCGGGCCTATTTCGACGAAGCGGTCGAGTATTTCAAAACCGGCGCAGGCAATGGCTGTATCATGCAGGCCGTCTACTACGTCCATCCGGGTTATCTGGGCCAATGGCAGGAGACCGGGCGCGATCAGGGCCACAATACGCTGGGCATAGCCCTGGTCGGGGCGATCTGCGAAATGGCCTGGAACCAGGGCATTGATCTCTACGGCTATGACAACAACCGCGTTCTTGCCGGAGCGGAATACGTCGCCAAGGGCAATCTGATCGAAAGCGGCACGACCTATTACACGGTGCCGTATCTGTTCTACACCAATGTCGACAAGGTCAATCAGAGCGGTTTCTCGACGGCAAGTCAGGGGACTGCCCGCCCATGCTGGGCGCTGCTCTACAATCACTATGTCAACCGCCAGGGCCTGGATGCTTCCTATACCGGCAAGTTCATGGATTTCATGTACAAGACTGCTCCGGAAGGCGGTGGCGGCAATTATGGACCCAACAGCGGCGGCTACGACCAGCTGGGTTATGGCACTCTTACCTGCAGCCGCGACCCGATTGCCTCCGGCAGTCCTCCCAGCGGCGTGACCGCCAGGTTGAGCGCGGGTGACATTGTTCTCTCATGGTGGGGTACGGCCTACGCGGCGGGCTACAGCGTCAAGCGGGCAACGCAATCGGGCGGCCCATACACGACCCTCAAGACCGGGATTACCGACCTGCTGACCTATACCGATACGGCTCCGACCGACGGTGTCTATTATTATGTGATCACGGCGGAGACGCCTTCGGGCGAAAGTGCCGCTTCCAACGAAGCGACGGCGTCGACGACAAAAGCTCTGCAAACCCAGTTCGCCTTCGATGAGGGGACCGGCACCACCACCGGAGACGGCGGCACCCTCGTCAATGCCACCTGGGCAACGGGCAAGACCGGCACGGCCGTCTCGCTGACCAGCAGCAACAGCGCCTATGTCTCACTACCGGAAAATATCGTGCTGTCCTCGGCCGATTTTACGATCGCGGCCTGGGTCTTCTGGAATGGCAATCAAAACTGGGCGCGCATTTTCGATTTCGGAACCGGCACAGGTCGTTACATGTTCCTGACGCCGCGCGGAGGGTCGGGCAAGGCCCGTTTCGCCATCACCCTGAACAGCGGGAATGGTGAGCAGGGGATCGACGCAAATATCGTCATGCCTTCCGGGCGCTGGGCCCATGTTGCGGTGACTTTGTCCGGCCATACCGGCACCCTCTACATAGATGGCGCAGAAGTCGGAACGAACACGGCGATGTATTTCGCGCCGTTCCATATCGGGCCGACGAAACAGAACTGGATCGGACGGTCACAATACAGTGCCGATCCTTATTTCAACGGTCTGATCGATGATTTCCGTATCTACAATGGTGCGTTGGACTCCTCCGGGATCACCGCCCTGATGGCGTAGTTCGGACGGTTTCGACGAATAGCTGAAGCGTTCCCGCCAGGAGAAAAACGGAAAGACGTACTCTCCTGGCGGAAGTGCCCTGACAACAAGACAAAGGCTGATGCCTTGTGACCGACTGCTTCGGAACCATCTTGGCGGATGCGGAGGTTGCACCACCAGAACCGTGGAGGCGGTTGTTTTTCGCCCGTTTCAATCGGCTCGTGCTTCGTCGCGGGAAGACGCAGAATATGTTTTCAGTAGGTGTTCTTTCCAATGAAATTTTTAAAGGCTGCTCACGCAGCGCTTGTACTCTTGCTGGCCGGATGTGTCTCCTCCGATCCAGTCGATAACGTCTTTTCCGACAAGCTGCTGCAGCTCGACGCGCGCGGAAAGCCGTTGCCGGCGACGACGAGCGGAACAAGCTCCCTGCTCGCGAATGGGAGCTCGGCAAATGCATTTGTCGGAGCGACCCAGCAGGGGAACGAGAGCTTCGTTTCGCAAGGCGCTCCAGCGTTTTCCGTTGAAAAGCGAATATCCGGCGGCGAAGGATATACCCTCAACCTTGTCGACGCTCCCATTTCCGCTGCGGCGAAAAGCATCCTGGGCGATATTCTCAAGGTCAGCTACGTCGTGGACCCGCGCGTCAACGGAAAGGTTACGCTGCAAACGAGCCAGCCGGTATCCCGGGACGCGCTTGTCGATATCCTGGAATCTGCCCTTGCCGTCAACGGAGCGGCAATCGTTCGCAAAGGCGATTCCTATCAGATCGTTCCGATCGGCAATTCATTCTCGACGACGCCCGCAGTCACCGTGCCTTCAGCGACACCGTCCGGCCCCGGCGTTCGGGTTCAGGTAGTCGAACTGCGCTTCATCGGCGCGGAGGAAATGAAAAGCATTCTGGAGCCGATCAGTCGTCCGGGATCCATTCTGCGCGCCGATACGGCACGCAATCTCCTGATGCTGGCTGGATCCAATGCGGACCTCTCCGCCATGCGGGATGCGATCGCCACCTTCGACGTCGACTGGATGAAGGGAATGTCGGTGGCGCTTCACCCGCTCAAGGCCTCGCAACCCGCTGATGTCGCAAAGGAGCTGAATACCATATTCGGCACCCAGGACGGGCCTAATGCAAAGCTGATCAAATTCGTTCCGAACGACCGACTGAATGCCGTTCTGGTCATAACGTCCCGCCGCGCCTACCTGTCGCAGGCGGCCGACTGGATCAACAAGCTTGATCGCATCGCCAGCACCAACGAGAAGCAGCTTTTCGTCTACAATATCCAGAACCGCCCGGCGAAGGAGTTGGCGCAGGTATTGCAGTCCGTGATCTCGGGCCAGGAAAAGAATCCGCCAAGCTCTTCGAACGCGGTCGCGCCGGACATGGCGCCGACGACGTTGACGGGAGATGCCACCTCCCCCGATCCTGCCGCTGCAAATACGAATGTGGCGTCCGCAACCGCGTCGGCATCGACGACGGCGGGAGATCCAATGCACACATCCGTCGTCGCGGACGTGGAAAACAATGCGCTGTTGATATCGACGACACAGCGCGAATACGAACACATTGAGCAGATTTTGAAGCAGTTGGATGTGATGCCGACGCAGGTTCTCATCGAGGCCGTCATCGCCGAGGTGACGCTTAATGATCAGTTGAAGTTCGGGCTGCGCTGGTTCTTTGAGAGTGGCAAATTCGGTGTTGGGCTTTCCGATCTCTCCGACGGCAGCACCGGGGCCAGCTTTCCAGGTTTTGCCTGGACTTTTGCCTCCAGCAATGTCGGCGCCACCCTGAACGCCCTATCGAGCATAACCAACGTCAACATCGTATCCGCACCGACCCTGATGGCCCTGAACAATCAGAAGGCAACGCTCCAGGTCGGAGATCAGGTTCCGATCGTCACGCAACAGTCGGCATCCACGACGACGAGCAACACCGCGATCGTCAGCTCGATCGACCTCAAAGATACCGGCGTGATCCTGACGGTCCTGCCCAGGGTCAACAGTTCAGGACGGGTCATGCTCGATATTCAGCAGGAGGTTTCGAACGTCGTGAAGACGACGACGTCGGGCATCGATTCGCCGACGATCCAGCAGAGAAAGCTCTCCACCAAGGTTATCGTCGATGACAATGAAAGCGTTGCGCTCGGCGGGCTGATCCAGCAGAGCAACACGCTGAACCACTCACAAGTGCCGCTCCTTGGGAAAATGCCGATCTTCGGCAATGCTTTCAAAAACAAGGAGGACACGATCAACAAGACCGAGCTGATCATCTTCATCAAGCCCCGTATCGTTCGGGACGTGCGGCAGGCAAGGGACGTGACGGAAGAGTTCCGAAACCAGCTGAATTTGAGCTCGGCCGTTCAGAAGCGACGCGGCGGCAAAAGCGAGCTGGAGCAGGATTTGAAGAGGCTGGAATATTGATCGGCCCGTTGACGCTACAGCAATGGATCGCGGTTCTGTTGATGATCGCAACGATCCTGCGGATCGCCTGGATCGATCTGAAGACCAGGCGTATTCCGGACCATTGGAATATCGTGCTCGCGGGACTGGGGATTGCCTACAGGCTTCCATTCGGCGTTTTCGACACCTTGCGAGCACTCGCGGTCGGATTGGCGACCATGGCCGTATTTACGCTCCTGCGCTGGGTTCATCTCCGAATAAGCGGCCGGATCGGGATCGGGCTGGGTGATGTCAAATTCATCGGAAGCGCCGCCATCTGGTTCGGTCCCTGGAACCTTCCCCTGTTCTTCATGCTGGCCAGCAGCACGGCTCTGTTGTTTTCCCTCGTCTTTCTACGAGGCAAATCGACGTCCCTTCGCAACATCAGGGTGCCGTTCGGGCCGTTCCTCGGAATTGCACTGGTCCTGACCTGGTTATCAGAGGTTATACCCTTGTTTTCATTGATATCTGCGAGCTCCTTATGACGAAAAGAGACATCATGGACGAGAAGAATGCGCGACCCGGAGCCCATGACGATGGTTTCACGCTCGTCGAGCTTCTGGTCGTGCTTGCCATCATCGCCCTCATCGCGGCGATCGCTGCCCCCCAGGTCCTGCGATATCTCGGATCGGCGCGTGTCGATGCGGCGAAAGCGCAAATGCGGAACCTGGAAAGTGCGCTTGAACTTCTCTACGTCGATGCCGGTCGCTATCCGACAACGGAGGAAGGTCTTTCAGCGCTTGTGGAGCACCCGGCCGGTTTTACATCCTGGAACGGTCCCTACATGAAACAGACGGCAGCACTCCGCGACCCATGGGGCAATCCATACCAGTATAAGGGTCCTGAGGGCCTGTCGGGCTATTCATTGCTGTCGTTCGGGCGAGACGGGAAGCCGGGCGGCGATGGTCAGGACGCCGATCTCAGCCCGTAGGCCCGCCAGACCGGCTTCGGCCTTATTCCGGCACGGCGGACAGATGAATGATCCTTTCGGCGGAGACCTTATGTCCCGAACGCGTGATTGAAACAGTGATGCCGACAGAGGCGGGCAATCTATCTACCCGGGTCCATTCGGTGCGCCATGCGCCGCCGGGTGAGGTCTGCGACGTATCGCCCTGTGTCCAATATCGAAACTGGAGCTCGTCTATCCGCGCCAGCTCGACGGCTTCTGTCTGACTTTGCTCGCCGGGCCTGCGCGGGCGAAGCGACTGCATCAGCCGGCCATCACTCTGCCGATCGGCGCTGCGCTCGAGGAAGATGCTCACGTCCCGGAGACCGTATTGCAGGCTGCCGATACGGCTGACCACAACGAAGGTAAGCCTTTCCGGGCCTCCAATCATCATCGGATGTCGTTGCGGACCGTCCTGTATCAGGGGAAAGGGACGCGCATCGCGAACGGTGTCTTCGACAAATCCGGCCAGGGCCTCCACTTCGACAATCGCGTCATTCCTTTCCCGCGCCATCATGACGGCGCGAAACTGGCTGACCATGGCCAGGATGATCATCGATAATGCCGCAATGAGGGCCAATGTCACGAGGACCTCGATCAGGGTGAAACCATCTTCATCCCGCCGGCGATCGATCCGGGCAGCGTCGAGGGGGGACATTGACGGTATCTTCACGGCAATCTCGGGCGGTAATTGATCAAAAAGTCGTAGTGGCGCTCGCCATCGGGAAGAAACACGCGCAAGCGCGCCATCCCCTCGTCATCCTGCTCCTCGGCAAAGGGTACGGGCTCTATCTCCCAGTGAAGGCCGTCTGTTTCGCCCCGCGGTGAAGAACTGTTTCCTGCCTCGGCTGTCGTGATCGCGAGTTCGATCTTCGGCACGGCGGTCAGGATCTTCATCTTCTCTTGCGCCATGGCCGAGCTCTTCGCCGCGAGTTGCACCGTCTGCAGAACGATTGCCGCCGAGATCGAGAGGATCACGAAAGCGCAGAGAACCTCGATCAGCGAAAAGCCTTCCTCTGCATGCGTGGCGGGATCACCTGTCATCGTCATTTCCCGACATGATCGTTGGGATGCCCGTCAGCCAGGGAATTCGAAGTGTCATCTTTGGAGAGCCGTCGCTCGAAAGAGAGATGGCGCCACCGGACGATGTGCCGTCGGGGAAAAAGACAATCGAGGCCTGGCTTTGCGACCGGGTCAGCTCCCGACCCGTGACAACTTCGACGGTCGCGGATGCCGGGATGGGGATACGCCGCCTGCCATCGGCGTCGGCAATTGTTTTTGCCTGGACATCGACTTGCAGAGCAAGCTCCCTACGGCGATTGATCGCCTCCATTCGGATCATTTGGGCAAGATGACCCGCATCCCGGATCACGCTCTCCGGAGACGCGGCCATCTGCCTTGCCGGGAACGAGGAAAAGGCAATCGCAGCGGTGACTGCGATGATTGCGAGCACGACAAGCATTTCGACAAGCGAAAAGCCGGCTTCGTACCCATCTGTTCCCGGTCCCGTTGTGCTCATTGCAAACTCAGATCGTTGATACCGAGAAGCGCACTCATGACCGAGATGACCAGACCGCCGATGAGGCCCCCCATGGCAATGGTTATGACCGGCGTCATCAGCGCGAGAAGCCGGCCTTGGGAGCGGAAAGCCTCTCCCTCCAGCAACTCGGCGGAGCGGAACAGAACGGTTGAAAGCGTGTTGACCTCATCTCCGATTGCGACGAGCGATACGACCGCGGTGGGAAATATCGCAGCCTCCCCGAGCGCGTCCGGCAGCCGCGAGCCGCTCAATACACGCTCACGGACGGTTTCCAATGGCGTGGAATAGGCCGCGATCGGGCAGGTTGCCGCAGCAAAAGCCAAAGCCTTCGGCATTTCGACGCCGTTTCCGAGCAACAGTGCCAGACTGTGGAGATAGCGGGCGAGACCCTGCTTTCGGATGAACGCGCCGATCAGTGGCAGTGAAATGGCTGCGTTGGAGATGAAAGCCTTCAACCGTGCTCGCTGGGTACTTCGCAGCGCGAGGAGACCCACCAGCAGGGGCGTGAGCGCCAATACCGGCCCCCAATTCACCAGCAAACCCCTCAGGACGTCGAGAGACCGGATCATCAACGGCGCCGGCCGACCAGCCCCCTCGAATATGGGAAGGATCGCCGGGACAAGGAAAAATGTCACGATCAACAACGCGGCGCACATCATCAGAACGAGGAAGGCGGGATAAGCGATGGCCTCTGTAATCTGGCTTCGTTGCGCGCGCTGTCGCTCCAGGTTGTTTGCGATGACCCCAAAGATGACGGGAAGCTTCCCGGTCTGCTCGCCACTCGCGATCAAAGCCGCGATGTCCTGACCCGTCCCCCCAATGGCCCGGAACGCTTCCGATGGGGCCTTGCCGCTGGCAAGCCGTTCAATCAGCTCCTTAGCGAGCATGCAATTGGCCCTGTTGCCCTGATCGGCAGCCATGGCCTTCAAGGCCCGGTCCAGGCCGAGCCCAGCATCCATCAGCATCGCGATATCGGCAAAAAATCGTTCCAAATTCGCTTTTACAGGCAGTATGCGGGCGACGGGAAACGATATTCTGGAGCGTGGTCGGCGCGCCTCGGAGAGTTCGAGAACCTTGAGACCGTCAGCTCTCAGCCGCAGGCGCGCCTCGGCTTCGCTCAAAGCCTCCAGCATACCGCGCTTCCTGGTGCCGTCCTTCGAGAAACCGACATAGGAGAAATTGGGCAATCTCACTCTCCTTGCAGATCGACGACGCGCGAGACTTCGGCGACGGTGGTAATGCCTGCTGCAACCAGTTCACGCGCCTGTTGCGCCAGCGGACGCATCCCCTCCTTGATCGCCAGATTTTCGATTTCGCTCTGGATCAGATCCCGGCCGATCGCCTCGCGTATCGGTTCCGTGACCTCCAGTATTTCGTAGACCGCCCGCCGGCCGGAATAACCGGCGCCATTGCATGTCTCGCAGCGAACGCCCGCCGCGTGTCCCGAACAATCCGGACATGCTTTTCTGAGGAGGCGCTGACCAATGATGCCCCGGAGCGTCGCGGCCAGCAGATAGCTCTCGACACCCATTTCGCGCAGCCGATTGATGGCGCCGGCCGCGCTGTTCGTGTGCAGTGTCGACAGAACGAGGTGGCCGGTCAGCGCTGCCTGCACAGCAATCTTCGCCGTCTCGGGATCTCTGATTTCACCGAGAAGAATAATGTCCGGATCCTGACGGAGGACCGAACGAAGGGCCGTGGCAAAGGTCAAGCCGATGGATGGTTCCACCTGCAACTGCGTTACTCCCGCAAGCCGGTACTCGACGGGATCCTCCACCGTGAAGATCTTCGATTTGGCATCGTTGATGTCGCTGAGGATGGAATAGAGCGTTGTCGTCTTGCCCGAGCCCGTTGGACCCGTCAGGAGCATGATCCCGTTCGGCCGTCGCACGATCCTCGCGATCGTCGCCATGCTTTCGGGTTGATAACCGAGAGCCGCCAGATCCAGCCGGATATTGGAGCGGTCAAGGATACGCAGCACAATCGTTTCGCCGTGGATGCTTGGCATCACCGAAACACGAAAGTCCACTTCCTGTCCTCGGATCGAAGCCCTGAGGCGGCCGTCTTGTGGCAGCCGGCGTTCGGAAATGTTCAGGCGGGACAGGATCTTGATGCGGCTCGTCACCGCCGCCGCGTTAAACTTTGGCACAATTTCCAGCGTATCGAGCAGACCGTCTCTCCTCAGGCGAATCCTGATCGAGTCCTCAAGCGGCTCGATATGCACATCCGTTGCCTTTTCATCCACCGCCCGCTGCAGGATGCGTGAAACGAACTTCACGATCGGCGCCTCACGGGCAATATCCAGCAGGCGGTCTACATCCTCCGCCTCGGCGCTATCCTGGAAGTCCGTAGTCTCGGATGAATTTTGGCCCTTGGCCCGTTCTCGAAAAAATTCGTCGATCAGTAAGCGCGGAGCGACGCTGATGGTGGCGGGAAGATCGGCAAGATAGGAAACGGCCTCGATGGTCGAGGATGCAAACGGGTCCGCTACAATCAGCGTGATACTGTCGCCTTGGCTCTGGCAGGGTATGACTGCATTCGACTGCGCAAAGACTGTTCCAATGCGCTCCAGCAGCTCTTCATCGACGCCCGCAATGACGGTGCAGCAATCGCATTGACAGAAGAGCGCCATGGCTTCCGCTAGCTGTGCATCCGGCATGAATGCCAGCTCGCGCATAACGATATCGACGGGGTGGCTCGTCGCGGCCTGGACGGAAAGCGCGCGCTGCACGGCTTCGGACGTGAGGTGCCCCGCCGCCTCCAATGCGGTCAGAAAAGCCTCCGGAGTCATTTGCTCCTTTGTCATTTGAGCGCATCCGTGACTGCCGTCAGCATTGGTTCGGCAACGAAGTCTCCACATGGAAGGTCCCGGCCGAAATAGGCCGTCGTTTCCGCTTCCTCGGGAACAGTGGGGATCGAGGCAACGTAGGCGAAGCCGTCGCCGGCGAGATCAAACACCGTAGCCGAACTGGCTTCCAGTTTCTGGTTGCGGAAGAGCCGCACGAAAATGGTCACGGCGCGTGGCTTGGCCGTCGATGCGATCAGAGGCAACGACCCGGATGCCCGCGATTCCAAAATGCGGCCGATAGCATCGGGAACAGCCTTGCTGGAGAGCGTTCGGCTGCCTGTCTGCACGGTAAAGACATTCGCGATGGCGGCGGGCGATACCAACTGCAAAGCGACGAGGTCCTGCAACTCGATCACATCTTCGAATACCGCATGCTTGTAGCCGGTTTCGCCGATGAGGTCGGCGGGAAGCTCTCGCTCGGCTCGGCGATCCGGTCGTCTGTAATTGTCCGTTGCCAATGCGAGCGTTGACGCGTTTTCCTCGGAAAAGCCCAACGCCTGGAAACCGAGCTCCAGAAGGGGAATACCAGCTTTGTTGAGGTCGATCAGGCCGGCGTGATCCTGCACTCCCAAAGCGATGGAGTATTCGCCCAGGCCGCAAAGCGACACGCCGTCCGCCTGGCGTATGTCGATATCGCCATGCTTGAGCCGCTTGGCGAGCTGTCCTGCAACATGGAGAGAAAGCGTCTTCTCGATCCGCGAATAGCGGAAGGAGCGCAGTGCGTTTTCGGCGGTCAGAGCCCGCAGGCGGGCCGATATCGAGAACGGAACAAGGATGGCCGATGCGACAAGCACCAGTCCGAGTACCGCAACCAGTGCAAAGCCTGATTGTGGATGATCGCCGTCTGCGGCGTTCATTCTTCGACCTCACCGGTCGCGGTCTGCCCGCTCTCGCCCGCCGCGAACAGATCATAGGAAATCGTTTCGTCCTTCTGCGCGAGTATCAGATTGCCTGCGCCGATTTTGGTGATCGTCCAGCCGGCAATCTTGCTTCCTATGGGGAGCCATTCGGCGGCTTGGCTCCCTTCGACGCGCACCAGTGCCCGGCGCTCTCCTTCGATAGTGCGCGTGCCCTGAAATGCGATTGCCGGTCGGGTGATGATGGCCGCACCCTTGTCGACGGAGGCTGTGTCCTGCTGTTGGACCGGCTTTTCTTGCGCAGCGAACTCCCGTCGCGTCGGGCTGAACAGGGGTCTTGAGAGCGTCTGCGAGAGGGCAGAGCCGTTGCGAAGGATGACGTCTCCGGCGATTGCAGTGCTGTCCATCGCCACGGGACCGGAGACGCCCGAGGCAAGCGCGGTGATGTCGACATCGCTGCGGAAAAGGCGGAAATTAAGTGCCAGAAGCGAGACAATCACCAAGGAAAGGAGCATCCAAAGCAATTTGCGAGCCGACAATCTGATCACGGCCTTGCTCCCTCGATCGCCACTGTTTCGGCCGGATTGAGGGGACTGAAAAACGACAATTGCACGCTGAGCTCGATCGGCTCGGCCAATCGCCCGCCATTTGCCGCGCTTGTTCCGTTCAGGATCAACTCCCGGACAATGATGTAAGGCTTCTCTGCTTCCAGTTGGAGGATGATGGCGTGGATGGCGGTGAGGCGGCCCTGCAGGCTTGCACGAACGCCGACATATTTGACCTTGTTCTTTTCGAGAGTCGGTAGACCACCGGCCGACACCACAGTTGCGCCGGCGGTGCCGGCGAGAGAGTTGAGCTTGTTCTGCAGTTCGGCCTGAATGACTGGTTCGGTCGCGCCGGCTAGAAATTCCTGAGAGGCATTCGTTGCGACAGGTTCCTTGGAGAGCGTCCCGTCCAGGGCGATCAATTGGTCGAAGCGAGCCAGGGCATGCCTGGCCTCGGTGATTTCATCGCTTTGCTGATCGATGATTGCAACGGCGGCCCAGGCTGTCGCCAATGTCAGGGTGACACCGAGCGCCACCGCCGAAATGGCGATCAGCCGTTGCACCATGATCGGCAAGTTCATGACAGTGATCAACAAACCGGTCATCGCATCGCTATTCGCATCTGGATGGAAAATCGTTCTCCCTCTTGCCCGGGAGTTCTCAGGACCTGAGAGGCGAAACTGGGATTTGACAACAAGGGAGATGCACCAAGGATCGCGATCAGGTCCGCCGCCGAATTGGAGAACCCGGCGATCGTGACTTGATCCTCCCGGATCGACATATCTGTAAGCCATGTTGAATCGGGAAGGATCCGTGTCAGCTCCTCCCAAATCATCGTAACCGGAATGGATTCAGCCTTGCCCGCGCGCGCCGCTTGCAACAGCTTCTGTTCCAGCTGTCGCCTTTCCAATTTTTTCCGGACGGCCAATGCCTGCGTCTGTTTGGTATCCGTGAGCTCCGCCAGGCGTGATATCGCTGATGCGTTTCGCAGATAGGCGTGCGCGAATGTTGCTACCGACAAAATGATGGCGGCTCCAAGCACGCCGCCTGACAGCTGCCTGCGAAGCCTGACGCGCCGAGGGAGGGTGTACATGGACTTGAGGCTTGCCTTGCTGACGAACTCAGGCTCACCTTCCGTGTCCAAGGCGATCGCCGACACCGCATGGCCGGCCCCGCCAATCGCTGCGATGATCGGATCGAGAATGGATTTGCGGACCACGGCATAGCTGGTCCCGTCTCCACGCAGATCTCCAGGCAAGAGCACGTAGGAATCGTCGCGCAGAAACGGCAGGGCTTCCTCGATATCGATCAAGGCCATCGTGCGAGCCCGGCCGTAAGGAAGAACCCTGCCGGACAACGGGCGTTTCAAATATCGATCAGGTGCAAGCCTCAAAAGAACAGGCATCCGTCGGTCGAGGGAAGCCAGGAGGTCTCGCAGGTCTTCGGGGCCTAGCGTGTGCGATGTGCGAAGGCCCGCCGGTGTTTCGACATCCACAACGCATCCATGGCGGTGGACGACTACGGTTACGGTGCCAACATGCGATCGGGTCGTAATGGTCTTCGGACTTCCATCCTTGCATAGCCTGGAAAGCCAATCCAAACCGTCGAGGATTATGGGGAAATCCATTTACAACTCATCCCCAACTTGCCGTTACTTTGTATGAAATTCCGATCTCATCGGGCATGCGGCTCGCGTGTTCGCGATCCGGGAGGCCAGCTGTAGATCGTATCCGAATGCCGATTTCTATATGAAAAAAAGCATGGCCTTTCACAAGCCGTGGATATGTCTGGCAAGGCGTGCGCCACTCCGATTCCCGCAGATCTTAGCCATTTTGAGAATAAAACTTCCAGCAGAGCACCGTCACGTCAAACGTAAGACTGTATGTCCGTCTTCGCGGCTGAGGCGGCTCGTCCTACGCTGATTTTCCGAGGGTTGCTCGAGTGGATCGATCCTCATGACAGGAGGACGAGCCGTGGCAGATTATAGAGAAGCTCTTCAAGTAACGATCGCGAGCTCCGGATTATCCTGGCGCGGCGGCCCATCGCCCTCTTCCCGGATGCTTCGTAGCACCTCCAACGCCGCCTCTCGCAACTCCGGTGCGAAAAGACGCCGAAACCGTGCCTCGTGTGCCTCGATGATGGCGCGCACCATCTCCAGCCTCTCCATGCCGGTCCTCGTCAGGCGAAGAGCCTGCGATCGGCCACTGACCGGAGCCCGGTCGACGAGCCCAGCCTTGGTGAGCCCGACCATCAGGGGAACCATGTTGGCACGCTGGATGCCCAGGCTACGTCCGAGATCGCTCTGGGTACAGCCGGGATTGGCGTCGATCAACGTCAGAATGGAAGCTTCGACTGGCCTGAGTTCGATGGCCTGAAGCCTTGAGCCCAGGTCAGCCATCATCACGTTGGATGCCCTCCTCAGCTGATAGCCAAGCAGGGTCTCAAGCGGGTCGGTCAATTTCGATGTGCGGGCGTCGATATCCATAATCCGCCTATAATGCTATTGCGCATAACAATCAAATAATGCTATGAGACATAACATAATCGGCACGGAGGTCATATGCCGGTATTGGAGGAATCCCGTTTGAAGAATACCGGCAGGCGCGCTGCGATCATTTGATCAGCGACGTAACAGCTATCTCCGCTCGTTGACCGCCGCGCGTTCGCGTGGCCCAACGTGGAGCGTCTCATTTCGATTGCACTGCGGCCCACCCGGCCCCCGGTGAGGCTTATCGTATTCCATGCAGGTCGCGACCTTGCGGCCGGTTCCCTTTTGATGCGCAGGCCCGTACGGCAAGAAGGACACCATCATGACAACAGAAAATTCCGAAAAAGACACCGTGGCTTTTGTCGTTGAAGCCGGCATAGCCTGGGTCAGCTTCAATCGTCCGGAAAAACGCAACGCCATGAGCCCCGCGCTCAATCGGCGCATGATGGAGGTTCTGGACGAGCTCGAATTTCGGGCCGACGTTGGCGTGCTGGTACTATCCGGCGAGGGGACTGCCTGGTCCGCGGGCATGGATCTCAAGGAGTATTTCCGCGAGACCGAGGCCCACGGCCTGCAAGGCACACGAAAGGCGCAGCGCGAAAGCTATGGCTGGTGGCGTCGGCTGCGCTGGTATCAGAAACCGACCATCGCCATGGTGAATGGCTGGTGCTTTGGCGGCGGCTACGGGCCTCTTTTTGCCTGCGACCTCGCTTTTGCCGCCGATGAAGCCAAATTCGGGCTGAGCGAGATCAACTGGGGCATCCTGCCCGGCGGCGGCGCCGCCAAGGTGGCCACGGAGCTGACATCCTTTCGCAATGCCATGTACCATGCGCTGACAGGCGAGAACATTGACGGCAGGAAGGCGGCCGAATGGGGCTTCGTCAACGAGTCCCTGCCGCTTGCGCAGTTGAAGGTGCGCGTGACCGACGTCGCCAACATTCTGCTGCAAAAGAACCCCGTCGCCCTCAAGGCCACCAAGGACGCCATTCGCCGCGTACGCGAGATGCCTTACGACAATGCCGAGGATTACCTGGTGCGCGCCCAGGAGGCTGCCAATAGCTACGACAACGAGGGGCGCAAGGAAGGCATCAAACAATTCATCGACGACAAGACCTACAAGCCTGGTCTTGGTGCCTACGACAAGTCCAAGCATCAGGCCTGAGGAGCGCCCTACCATGACGGTCGAGATCATTAGCCGGCTTCCATCAACTCTCCCGGGTGGTTCGATGGAACGGTTGCTGCGCCCGAGATCGGTGGCGATCGTCGGCGCCTCCGACAAGCCCGGCGCACTTGGCGCCTCAGTGTTGTCCAATCTCGACCGCAGCGGCTATGCCGGCGTCATTCATCTTATAAACCCCAAACGAACCGAAATCGGCGACCGGCCCTGCCTCGCCTCGATCGACGATCTGCCGGACGGGGTGGATGCGGCGGTTCTTGCAGTTCCGCGCGCAGCCGTGCTTGCCTCCATCGAGGCACTTGCCCGCCGCAGCGTTGGCGCGGCCGTCATCTTCTCAGCGGGCTTTGCAGAGGGCGGCGAAGAAGGATTGGCCGATCAGCGCGAGATTGCCCGCATCGCGGCAGAGGTCGGCATGGTGATCGAGGGGCCGAATTGCCTTGGGATGGTCAACCATATCGACCGCATCCCGCTGACCTTCATCGAAACTGTTGCAGAGGAACTCGGCGACCGGCCGGGCATTGCGATCGTGTCGCAGAGCGGCGCCATGGCGGCTGTTCTCGGCGTGACCTACGCCAGCCGCGATCTGGGGCTCTCCTATTCCATTTCCACCGGCAACGAAGCCGCAAGCGGTGTCGAGGACTATGTGGAATTTCTGGTGGAGGACACCTCCACGCGGGTCATCGCCATGATCGTCGAACAGTTCCGCAAGCCCGCCCGCTTCCTTGCCGCGGCGCGTAAAGCAAGCGCAAAAGGAAAGCGGATCGTCCTTCTTCATCCCGGCCGGAGCAGTGCGGCCCGTGAATCTGCCGCGACCCACACAGGCGCCATGGCCGGCGACTATCAGGTCATGCGCGCCAAAGTCGCGCGCGCCGGCGTCATTTTGGCTGAAACGCTTGAGGAGCTTGGCGACATCGCCGAGATCGCCCTGCGCTGCCCGATACTTCCCGCCGGAGGCCCCGCCGTGCTTGGCGAATCCGGCGCGTTCAAGGCGTTGACGCTCGATCTGTGCGAGGAACTCGGGCTCGATCTTCCCATCATCAGCGACGATACCGCGCCAGCGCTGCGCGCCGTCCTGCCGCCGTTCGTCGGCGTCAGCAATCCGCTGGATATGACGGCACAGGGCCTTGTCGAGCCGGACCTTTATGACAGGACGCTCACCGCGCTTTTCGGCGATGACCGTTTTGCCAGTATTGTCGCCTGCATCATCCAGACGGACCCGGTGACGTCAGCCATCAAGCTGCCGCCGATCCTGAAAGCCGTGCGCGAGCACAAGCCGGCAAAACCGCTGATCTTCGCCGGCCTCGACGAGGGTGCCCCCATCCCGGCGGACTATATCGCGCAGTTGCGCGCGCTCGGCATCGTCTATTTCCCCTCGACCGAACGCGCCTTCCGGGCGCTGAAGCGCATCGACGAATTTGCGGCGCGCGACGTTACCGCGTCCACCGCGCCGCCGGTCGCGATTGCCCGTCTCCCCTCGCAAGGAGGTGTCGCCCCCGAATATCGCGCCAAGCAGATCCTGGCGCCGCTGGGGATTCCCTTTCCTGAAGGACGCCTGGTAACAACCCTCGAGCAGGCCCTCGCGGCGGCGGCCGCCATCGGCTATCCGGTCGTGCTGAAGGCTCAATCGCCCGATCTCAGCCACAAGAGCGATGCGGGTGGCGTCATCATCGGATTGGCGGACGCAGCCAGCCTCAAGGAGGGCTGGGCAAAGCTGCACGCCGATATCGCGCGCCATCGCCCAGACCTGATCCTGGACGGCGTGCTGATCGAAGCCATGGGTAAACGCGGCATCGAGCTGATCATCGGCGCGCGCAACGATCCGGACTGGGGGCCTGTCATCCTGGCCGGTTTCGGCGGCGTTACGGCAGAGATCCTGAGGGATGTCCGCATTCTGACCCCAGATCTGCCCGATGACGCCATCATCCGCGAGCTATATCGGCTGAAGAATGCGCCTTTGCTGCGCGGTTTCCGTGGCTCGCCGCCGCTCGACGTCAGTGCCGCCGCCCGGATCATCGCCACGCTCGGCCGGTTGCTGCTCGCCGAGCCGACGATCCGGGAAATAGACCTCAATCCCGTCGTGATCTATCCCGACGGCGAAGGTGCGGTGGCGCTGGACGCCCTGATGCTGACCGCATCCCTGCCCGCCAGTACCTGAGCCGTCGAAAGATCCTTAAGGCCAGTCGGAATAGCCCGACGAGAGCATATCACTCCGGGCGACTTCCGTCTTCCTGGCGAAATCGCGATAGGTCGCGGGTGAAAATCCGGTCCTTTTCTTGAAGAAGTGACTGAAATAGGTGGGGTCGCGAAAACCGAGACTGTCGGATATCTCCTGAACCGTGCGAGCCGAGCGCTCCAGCCGCAGCTTCGCCTCCTGGACGACGCGCTCATGCAGGAGCTGGACGGGCGGGCGGCCAAGCGCGCCACAGCAGATCGAATGCAGGCGATCGGTGGTAACGCCAAGCTCCCGCGCATAATCGCTGATCGGCCGGTGCTGCCGGAACCAGATCTCCACCAACTGCCGGTATCGCTGCAGGATCGAGGCGCCACCGCCACGGCCGCGCTGCTCGGCCGCCTCGCTGCCGCCGGTGCGCCACAGCGTCATGAGGATCAGCCGCAAATAGGCGGAGATGACCATCCACGAAGCGCGCGAGGGGTCGCCAAGCTCCCGCACGAAGCCCGCCACCAGCGGCTGCGTCTCTTCGACGGCATGCAGCCTTGGCTCGTCCGTCAGCCAGAGCCGCTCGCTGAAAGTCCTCAGCGCATAGGATTCTGCCTGGTCACCGATCGCGTCCACCATGATCTGTGGCGACGCGCCGATCAGGAAGCCTGCGGCACCAGCCGCCATGCGCAGCTCGCACCGCGCCTGCGGCGGCAGATAGGCGAGCGCCGGCCCTTGCAACGATCGTTGCTCCTCGGGCTCGAACAGTAACGTGGCCGTTCCCGCCTGCAGCAGAAACAGATGGTGGAAATCGGCATAGATCCCTTTCTGGAAACGGAGCGTCCGCTGCGACAGTGATGGCTCCCGCCACTCGCCATGCGCATGATGATGGATGCCGCCTTCGGAAACCATAGGCCCCTCCTCCTGCCGGCATCGCGATTCCGTATCCGGGAATGCCAGATAATTGCAATATTAACCCAGAAAAACACATTCCTTCCATTTTGCAATGGCGTAGTCTCATCTCATGAGCCTCTGGGAGGAGGACTCCACACAATAGATACCAATTGCGAAGCCGTATCCCGGCCGCGCCCGATCGTGTGCGCTTTCTCCCATTAACGCAGGGTGCAGGGACGACCTGCGGGAAACTGGACGATCGCGATGTTTGTGGCAAAGCTTCTGATCAATGACGAGATGGCGGATGCGTCAGATGCATCCACCTTCGAATGCCTTGATCCGGCGACCGGCGATGTCGCGACCATCGCGCCGGCGGCCTCGACATTTGACGCAGCACGGGCGGCCAATGCCGCCGCCTCCGCCTTTCCCGCCTGGTCGGAACTAGGTCCTGGTGAACGCCGCGCACTGCTCAACCGGGCGGCAGACATTCTCCTTGCACGATCAGCTGATTTCGTGGCGGCGATGGTCGGAGAGACCGGGGCGACCGCCCTTTGGGCCAGGATCAATTGCGATCTCGCCACCGATATCCTGCGCGAGGCGGCAGCGCTGACGACCCAGGTGACGGGCGAGATCATCCCTTCGGGCATTCCGGGCAACATTGCCATGGCCATGCGCCAGCCTGCGGGCGTCTGTGTCGGCATCGCGCCTTGGAATGCGCCGATCATCCTTGGCGTGCGGGCAATCGCCATGCCGCTTGCCTGCGGCAATACGGTCGTACTCAAGGCCTCCGAACTCTGCCCGAAGACCCATTGCCTGATCGGAGAGGTCATGCGCGAGGCAGGTCTCCCCGCGGGCGTCGTCAATGTCGTCACCAACGCTCCGAAGGATGCCGCTGCCGTCGTGGAGGCGCTGATCGCCCATCCCGCTGTGCGCCGGATCAACTTCACCGGCTCGACGCGCGTCGGTCGGATCATTGCCGAGACAGCGGCGAGGCATCTGAAACGCTGCTTGCTCGAACTCGGCGGAAAGGCACCCTTTATCGTGCTCGCGGATGCCGATATCGACGAGGCTGTCCGTGCCGCCGCCTTTGGTGCCTTCATGAACCAGGGCCAGATCTGCATGTCCACCGAGCGCATCATCCTGCTCGACGCGATCGCCGATGAATTCGTCGAGAAATTCAAGGCGAAGGCCTCGACCCTCGTGGCCGGAAATCCACGCGAGGGAAACACGCCGCTCGGAACGATGATCAGTGCCGAGGCGGTGCGACGCATCAAGGCGCTCGTCGACGACGCCTTGCAAAAGGGAGCGGTCGTCGTCTGTGGCGGGCATGCGAACGGCATGCTGGTGGATGCGACCGTGGTCGATCATGTGACGCCCGCCATGCGCCTCTACCGGGAGGAAAGCTTTGGGCCGCTGGCGGCGATCATTCGCGTCGAAAGCGTCGACGAGGCCGTCACCATTGCCAACGACAATGAATACGGACTGTCCTCGGCAGTGTTCGGCCGCGATATCAACCAGGCGCTGGCCGTCGCCAGGCGCATCGAGGCCGGTATCTGCCATATCAACGAAGCCACCGTTTCCGACGAACCGCAAATGCCCTTCGGCGGGGCCAAGTCGAGCGGCTACGGCCGCTTTGGCGGCAAGACCGCGATCGATGAATTCACTGAATTGCGCTGGATCACGCTGGCATCCGGCACGCGCCACTATCCGATCTGAGCCGCATTGCGGCGTTCGACCGGCAGGACTGAAGAAACATCGGGGCGAGAGGGCTCCATAAAGGGAGGAACGATTGCATGACCAACAATCTCATCGGAACGAGGATCAACGCTGCATCGCTGACGCGCCGTTCGTTCATGGCGGCGACGGCGGCCGGCAGCGCGGCGCTGGCGCTTGCCGGGCGGACAGCATTTGCCGCCGACGGCGACACGCTCAAGGTCGGCTTCATCAGCCCGCGCACCGGGCCGCTCGGCGGCTTCGGCGAGACGGATGGATATGTGCTGGAACTGGCGCGCAAGGCGCTGGAGGCCGGACTACAGGCAGGCGGCAAGACCTGGAAGGTGGAGATCCTCGATCGCGACACGCAGTCCGATCCCTCCCGTGCCGGCCAATTGGCAAAGGACCTGATCAACAACCAGGGCATCGACCTGATGCTGGTCGTTTCCACCCCGGAAACCATCAACCCCGTGGCCGATGCCTGCGAGGCAGCCGGTGTCCCCTGCCTGTCGACGGTCATGCCCTGGGAAGCCTGGTATTTCGGTCGTGGCGCCAAGCCCGGCGCGCCGTCGCCGTTCAAATGGACCTATCATTTCGGCTTCGGCGTCGAAGAATTCCTGAAAACCTATATTTCGCAGTGGAATCTGATCGAGACCAACAAGAAGGTCGGCGTCATGTATCCCAACGATGCCGACGGCAACGCCATCCGCGCCAATCTGGCCCCGGCCCTTTCCAAGGCCGGCTTCACCATTGTCGATCCGGGCGCCTATGAGACCGGCACGACCGACTTCACGGCGCAGATCGCCCTCTTCAAGCAGGAAGGCGTCGAGATCTTCAACTCGTTCCCGATCCCGCCGGATTTCGCCGCCTTCTGGCGTCAGGCAGCCCAGCAGGGCCTGACCCAGCAGATCAAGATCTGCCAGGTTGCCAAGACGGGGCTCTTCCCCTCGGACATCGAGTCGCTCGGCGACCTCGGCGTCAATATCAGCAGCGCCGCCTACTGGCATAAGGCCTTCCCCTACAAATCGTCGCTGACGGGCGTGTCTGGGACGGAGCTTGCGGACGGCTACGAAGCATCGAGCGGCAAGCAGTGGACGCAGCAGCTTGGCGCCAGCCTCGCGCTTCTCGACGCCGGCTTCGATGCCCTGAAGGCCAGCACCGACGTCAAAAGCAAGGAGGCCGTGGCCAAGGCGATCAGCACGCTGAAGACCACGACGATTGCCGGCAAGGTCGACTTTACCAGCGGGCCGGTCGCCAACGTCTCTCCCGGACCGATCATCGGAACGCAGTGGGTGAAGGCGCAGGAAGGTTCGAAATTCGCGCTCGACTACGTCGTCACCGAAAATGTCACCGACCCGAATGTTCCGGTCGGCGCCAAGCTTACCCCGTACAATGGATAGTGGCACAGTGCAGCGACGAGATCAAAAGGAGCAGCCGGGCGAAGCCTTTCTCTCGGCTAAAGGGATCCACAAGCGCTTCGGTGCGCTTGTGGTTCTCGAAAACCTCGATTTTTCCATGGGCGATGGAGACGCGGTCGGCATCGTCGGGCCCAACGGCGCGGGCAAGACGACGCTGCTCAGCGTGCTTGCGGGTGCCTTTCCGCCAAGCGCCGGAACCGTCATCTTCGACGGCACTGATGTTACCGCGCTTTCGGCGGCCGATCGGTGTCGGTCGGGGCTGGTGCGGACGCATCAGATCCCGAAACCCTTCAGCGGCATGACCACCTTCGAGAATGTCTTCGTTGCCGCCTCGCACAGCGATGCCGCCAGTCGCGACGAGGCCTATGAGCGCGTCGTCGATTCGCTGACGCTGTGCGGCATGCTCGGCGTTGCCAATCGCCGAGCCGACACGCTCGGCCTGCTCGACCGGAAACGCCTGGAATTGGCGCGGGCGCTTGCCACCAAGCCGAAACTGATGCTGCTCGACGAGATCGGCGGTGGCCTGACCGACGGCGAGGCCAGCGAACTGGTGGATACCATCCTCGAATTGCGCCGGCGCGGCATCGGCATCGTCTGGATCGAGCATATCGTCCACATCCTGCTGCAGGTGGTCGAACGGCTGATCTGCATGGACGCCGGCAAGATCATCGCCGACGGCGAGCCCAAGGCGGTGATGAGCAATGCCGAGGTCGTCAAGGCCTATCTCGGAGGGACGCCCGCATGAGCCTTCTCTCCATCCGCGACCTCGACGTCCGCCACGGCCTGCTGCAGGCGGTGCGCGGCGTCAGTTTCGATATCGCCGAGGGCGAGGTGCTGGCCCTGATCGGCGCCAATGGCGCGGGCAAAACGACGCTGCTGCGATCGATTGCCGGTGCCCATCTTCCCGCTGCCGGCCAGGTGTTTCTCGGCGGACAGGAGATAACGACGGTACCCTCCCACAAGCGGATCGCCATGGGCATCGCTTTGGTGCCAGAGGGCCGGCGTCTTTTCTCGCAGATGACCGTCGAGGAAAACCTGCTGCTCGGCAAGACCTCCGGCCGCAAGGGCGACTGGACCATGGAACGGGTCTTCGACGCCTTCCCCAACCTGAAGCCCCGCCGCCGTGCCAAGACCGGCCATCTCTCGGGCGGCGAACAGCAGGCAACCGCCATCGGCCGGGCACTGATGAGCAATCCCGATATTCTCCTTCTGGACGAAGTCTCGCTCGGCCTGTCGCCGCTCGTGGTCGAGCGCGTCTATGCGCAGCTACAGGCGCTGCTGTCCTCGGGAACCACCATCCTTCTCGTCGAACAGGACCTCGGACGGGCGATGGGCGTCGCCAACCGCGTCATCTGCATGCTGGAGGGACGTGTCGTCCTCGACAGACCGGCGGCGGGTGTTACCCGCGACGAAATCACCCAAGCCTATTTCGGGCTGCACCATCGGGCCGACAGCGACAGGAGCGTATCGTGATCAATACCTTGATCCAGGGCATCCTGCTCGGCGGCTATTATGCCGTCATCGCCTGCGGCCTGTCCTTTATGTTCTCAGTCATGCGCATCATCAACCTGGCACATGGCAGCCTGGCGGTTGCGGCGGCCTACGGCCTATGGCTGCTGGCCTCGAAGTTCGGAATCTCGCCCTTCGCAGGGCTGCTGATCGTATTGCCGGTCATGGCAGCCTTCGGCTGGCTGCTGCAGCGTTTCGTTCTCGAACGCAGCGCCCGCGGCGGCACGCTGTTGCCGATCCTCACCACCTTCGGCCTGTCGATCGTCATCGACAACCTGCTGTTCGAGCAATTCGGCGCGGACACGAGATCGCTGGCGCCCTTTATCGGCAACCTGTCCTACGCGTCCTGGCAATTGCCCGGTCATATCTTCGTCGGCAAGCTCGCGGTGATGATGATGGCAACGGCGATCGTCATTCTCGGTGGGCTGCAATTTTTCCTCAGCCGCTTCGCCCTCGGCCGCGCAATCCGCGCCACGGCGGAAGACCCAGATACGGCAGGTCTCGTCGGCATCGACGCCCGCAGGGTGAATGCGATGGCGACCGCGATCACCATGGTCACCATCGGGATCGCCGGGGCGTTCCTCGCCATGCGGGCCACCTTCAGTGCCTATGCGGGGGCGCCGCAGTTGCTCTTTGCCTTCGAGGCAGCGGTCATCGGCGGCGCGGGCTCTCTGTGGGGCACGCTGGCAGGCGGCATCGTCCTCGGGCTCGCCCAATCGCTTGGCGCGCAACTGCATCCGCAGGGCTTTTTGATCGGCGGGCATGTCGTGTTCCTGCTGGTCGTCTTCCTGCGGCTCTTCCGGTCCGGTGTGCCAACCTTCAGCAAAATTCGCGCATTTTTTCTTCGGAGCCCAGCATGACCTTCCCCTCCAACGGCACATCCATCGAGCGCTGGACAACATCGTCGCGGCTGGCGCTGGCCGCCATGGCCATGGCACTGGTGATCCTGGCGGTTGCTCCAGCCTTCCTCGGCGCCGGCATGATCGACCGGATGACGGCCCTGTTCATCTACGTGATCCTTGCCGCCATGTGGAATGCACTGGCCGGGTTCGGCGGGCTCGTCTCGGTTGGCCAGCAGGTGTTCTTCGGCCTTGGCGCCTATTTCACCATCCGGCTCGCGGATGCGGGGCTCAATCCCTTCGTTGCACTGTTTGTCGCCGCGATCGTCACCGGCGCGCTATCGATCCCGCTGTCGCTGTTCATGCTGCGGCTGAAGGGCGGAGAATTCGCCATCGGCATGTGGGTCGTGGCCGAGCTCGTCCACCTGCTCGTCAATCTCGATCGCCTCATCCAGGGCGAGACCGGCACATCGCTGATCTCGCTGAACGTCTATGACAGCACCACCCGGCGCGCGACGATCTACTGGCTGGCGCTCATCGCCATGGCGGCCCTGCTCGGCACCCTTTTCATACTGATGCGCAGCCGCGCCGGGGCCGCCATGCAGGCCATCCGTGACAATGAGGACGCGGCAACCTCCGTCGGCGTGCGCGTCATCGCCACCAAAAGGCTGCTCTTCGTGCTCGCGGCATTCGGCATCGCGGTCGCCGGCGGCCTCTGGCTGGCGACCGCCACCACCTTCCAGCCGAAGACCTACTTCAGCGTCCAGTGGACCGCCTACATGATCTTCATGGTTCTGGTCGGCGGCATCGGAAAATTCGAAGGGGCGATTCTCGGGGCGATCCTGTTTTTCGTCATCGAGACCTTCTTCGGCGGAACCGGCGTCTGGTACCTGATCGGCCTCGGCGCAACAGCCGTGCTCTTCTCCCTTTACCTGCCGCACGGCCTCTGGGGAGAGATCGAACGTCGCTTCGGCCTGCAACTTCTGCCGGTCGGCTACCGGCTGACGCTGCCGGACCTCCTGAAAGACAAACGATAGCAACTGGCGGATTTTCCGATCCCGTTGAGAAAGGTGAGACCCATGCTTTTCGGCAAGACCATTCTGATCACCGGCGTCGCCTCCGGCATTGGCGCGCGCACCGCCGAGCTGGCGGGTCACCTGGGCGCTGATGTCATCGGTGTCGACGTGCGCGAACCGCCCCAGGCGCTCGCCTCCTTCATCAGGGGCGACATCTCGAATGCCGCCGGCGTCGCAGAAATCGTCCAGCAATTGCCCAAGCATATCGACGCGCTCGCCAATGTCGCGGGCCTCTCGGGCAATACCGGTATTGTGGCAACGCTGGCGGTGAATTTCTACGGGTTGCGCGCGCTGACAGAGGCGGTGGCACCACGGCTTCGCGAAGGCGGGGCGGTGGTCAATGTCGCCTCCATAGCCGGCTATGGCTGGCGCGCAAATCTCGAGCGGGCGAAGACATTGACCGCCATCGAGGGTTTTCCGGGTATCGAAAGCCTTGCCGCCAAGCACGGCCTGAAGGACGATGAGGGCTACCCTCTCTCCAAGGAACTGCTTCTGCTCTGGACAATGCGCGCCGCCCACGAGCCGCTGTTCAAGGAGCGCGGCATCCGCGTCAATGCCGTCAGCCCCGGCCCGGTCGAGACACCGATCCTCAGGCAGTTCCGTGCGGTCCTCGGCGACGAACGCGTCGACAACGATATCACCCGCGTCGGCCGTGCCGGGACCTCGGCCGATATCGCTCCGGCTATTCTCTTTCTTTGCTCGGATGGCGCACGCTGGATCAACGGCACCAACCTTGCCACCGACGGCGGCCTCGAAGCCTCCATCAACGCCTCGGTTCTCGGCTTCTAATTTTCGTTTTCATCAGGAGACAGACATGCATATTTCCCTTCTCATCAACGGTATGGATCGAGCCGCCGCCAGCGGCCGAACCTATGACCGTATGGATCCCTTCACCGAAGAGCTTGCAACCCGCGCGCCGGCGGCCGGTCTCGATGATGTCACGGCAGCGATCGACGCTGCATCGGCCGCTTTTCCCACATGGTCGAAGACCGGACCCAGCCAGCGCCGCGCGATCCTGATGAAGGCCGCCGATATCATGGATTCCAAGGTCGGCGAATTCACCCGGCTGATGATCGAGGAGACGGGAGCCACCGCCCCCTGGGCCGGCTTCAATGTGATGCTCGCCGCCAAAATCCTGCGCGAAGCCGGCGCGATGACGACGCAGATTTCCGGCGAGATCATTCCCTCGGACAAGCCCGGTACGCTCGCCATGGGCGTTCGCCAGGCGGCTGGCGTCTGCCTTGCAATCGCCCCCTGGAACGCCCCCGTCATCCTCGGCACCCGCGCCGTCGCCATGCCGATTGCCTGCGGTAACACGGTGATCTTCAAGGCATCCGAACAATGCCCGGGCACACATCGGCTGATCGCGACGGCGCTCGTTGAAGCGGGCCTGCCGGCAGGGGTCATCAATGTCATCACCAATGCGCCTGAAGACGCGCCGCAGATCGTGGAAGCGCTGATTGCTCATCCGGCCGTGCGTCGCGTCAACTTCACCGGCTCGACCAAGGTCGGCAAGATCATCGCCGAACTCAGCGGCCGGCACCTGAAGCCGGCGCTTCTGGAACTCGGCGGCAAGGCACCGCTTGTCATTCTCGACGACGCGGATATCGACGGTGCAGTGAATGCGGCGATCTTCGGTGCCTTCATGCATCAGGGCCAGATCTGCATGTCGACGGAACGCATCATCGTCCATCAGGCAATCGCAGATGAATTCGTCGATAAGCTCGCGGCGCGTGCCGCAAGACTTCCGGCAGGCGATCCGCGCGGCCATGTCGTGCTCGGCTCCCTCATCAGCCTGGACGCGGCCAAAAAGATGGAAGCACTGATCGCCGACGCTGAGGCCAAGGGCGCAAAGTTGGTTGCCGGCGGCAAGCGGACCGGCACGGTCGTCGAGGCGACCCTTCTCGACCACGTCACGCCTGAAATGCGCGTCTATGCGGAGGAGTCCTTCGGGCCGGTGAAGCCGATCATCCGCGTTGCAGATGAGGACGAGGCGGTGCGCGTCGCCAATGATACCGAATATGGGCTTTCGTCGGCGGTCTTCAGCCGCGATGTCCAGCGGGCGCTCGCTGTCGCAGCCCGCATCGAGACGGGGATCTGCCACATCAACGGCCCGACCCTGAACGACGAAGCGCAGATGCCCTTTGGCGGCGTCAAAGGCAGTGGCTACGGCCGCTTCGGCGGCAAGGCAGCCATCGCCGAATTCACCGACCTGCGCTGGATCACCATCGAAGATTCGGCTCAGCACTATCCATTCTGAGAAAACAGGCGGCAGGCACTGATCGATAGATTTTCCTGCCGCCTATACTCCGCGTTTGAAGACTGCCGACATGGAGCTTGCCAAAACTATCTGGCCCGGCGTTGGTGATGTAGGCGCCGCATGACGCCAGTCCGAGCGTAGCGCCTATACGTCTGAAATCACTAATGTTCTTAAGTTCTATTGCTATATCTGTATTGCTCCCTCCCCCGGGCCAATTTATCTTGACTATATTAATCATATTATATAGCTCCGCTAGCGTCGCGTGCGGGGATCAATGAACTCGCGTCGGTAACGTATCTAAGGGGGCATAGTGTGAATAAGCGTATTGGACTTCTGTCCGCGCTGATGGCGGGAGTGTGCACTCCCGCGATGGCGCAGACTGCGACCGAGTTGCAGCCCATCATCGTCAAGGCATCGGAGAATCCGACGGCCCTGCCGGAGGAATATCCGGGCGGGCAGATTGCGAAAGGCGGCCGCGTCGGAATGCTCGGCAACCGCGACGTGATGGACACACCGTTCAGTTCCACGAGCTATACGGCCACGATAATCGAGAACAAGGGAGCAAGCACCGTCGCGGAGGTGGTTGCGAGCGATCCGTCTGTCAGAAATACCCATGCCGCCGGTGGCATGCTTGACTCCTTCTATATCCGTGGTTTCCCGGTCAATGAAGGTAATTTCGGCGAAGTCGCCTTCGACGGCGTCTACGGCATTGCGCCGACCTATCGCGTCTTCACCGACTATGCGGAGCGGGTGGAGGTGCTCAAGGGGCCAAGCGCCCTGCTTTACGGCATTTCGCCGAACAGCAGCGTCGGCGGCGCGATCAATATCGTGCCCAAGCGCGCCCCGGACGAGGATCTGACGCGGGTCACCACCGATTATACGTCCGACCTGCAGGGCGGCACGCATCTCGATTTTGCCCGCCGCTTCGGCGAAGAGCGGCAGTTCGGCATGCGCTTCAATGGCAGCCTGCAGGGCGGGAACACCCCGATCGACGATCAGACTCAGCAAGCCTATGTCGGCTCGCTTGCCCTTGACTACGAGGGGGAGAACTTTCGCGCCACCGTCGATGTCATCGGTCAGAAGCAGCATTTCGATGCTCCGCAGCGCCCCTTCTTTCCGGTGGCGGGGATCGCCATTCCTGACGCTCCTGACGGCCGGCTGAATATCCAGGAGCCCTGGGAATGGTCAAGGAGCCGGGATCTCTCCTGGCTGACCCGAGCCGAATATGACGTCAGCGACACGGTGACGATCTTCGGCGCGGTCGGCGGCGGCAGCTCACATGTCGCAAGACTTTTCGGCACGCCAACGCTTCTGAATTCGAACGGCGATGTCAGCGTCACACCGCAGAACTTTGTGTTCGACGTCGACAGAATGACGGCCGAAACCGGCGCGCGCGCAAAGTTTGACACCGGCCCTGTCTCGCACGCCGTCACGCTGCAGGCCACCTACTTGCGGCAGACATTGGATCGTGGTTCCAATTCGGGCACTGCGCAGTTCACCAACATCTATGATCCGGTATTGCGTCCCGAACAGAACGTGCTGGCGCCGAGAAACGTTGGCAGAGTATCGGAAAGCGTCCTGTCCGGCATTGCCTTGTCGGATACGCTTTCGATCCTCGACGAACGCGTGCAGTTAACGGTTGGTGGCCGTTGGCAGTCGATCGATTCGAAGAATTTCAACGCAACGACAGGCGTGGTCACCTCGTCTTCCGACGAAACCGCGGTCACGCCGCTCATCGGCCTCGTGGTCAAGCCATGGGAAAACGTATCGCTCTATGCCAACTATATCGAAGGCCTCGGCGTTGGCGATACCGCGCCGGCAACCGCTGTAAACGCCGGCGAAACGCTGGCGCCCTATCGAACGAAGCAATACGAGATCGGCGCGAAGTTCGATCTCGGGCGGATTATTCTGAGCACCGCCGTTTTCCAGATCGAGAAGCCTTTCGGACAGCTTGAAAGCCAGAGCTCCGGCCTGGTCTTCGTGAACGGAGGGGAGCAACGCAATCGCGGCCTGGAGATCAATGTCGCTGGCGAAGTCACCGCGGATCTGCGCTTGCTCGGCGGGGTTGCTTTCATCGACGGCGAGCTTACCAAGACCAATAATGCCGCCACGGTCGGAAACACGCCGATCGGCGTCCCCTCGATTCAGGCAAATCTCGGCGCCGAATGGGATACGCCCTTCGTGGAAGGCCTGACGCTTGCTGCAAACATGATCTACACAGACGAGCAATTCGCCGACACTGCCAACAAACAGGAACTCCCTTCCTGGACGAGGTTTGATCTTGGTACGCGCTATGCGACCAAAATCCAGGATCGACCGGTGACCTTCCGCGCCTCCGTCGAGAACGTCTTCAACAAGGACTACTGGTCAGGCGTTGCAAGCTTCGGCACGATTTCGCAGGGCGCGCCCTTGACCGTCAAGGTGTCGATGACAACCGATTTCTGAGGAACAGAACTTCCCGGATCGCTGTCTGCAATTGTCGGCGCGCCTGCTCATTTATGGCAGGCGCGCCCTTTTGTTTTGTGGACGCTCGACCAAACAAAAGGCCGACGCAGGACATAGAGCTGCGTCGGCCATGACACTGTCTGAGAAGCAGGTTCTTACGGCGTTTTTGCCGTCAGGCTGACGCTATAACCCGGCTTGTAGGCAATCGGCAGAAAGCGCCGATGATATTCCGCGAAGGTCGCATCGGGATCAAGATCGGCGAAGAGGTCGGGGTGAAACCATTTCGCCAATTGCTGAATGGCGACGAATTCATAAGGACTATTGTAGAACTGGTGCCATATGCCGTGGAAATTGCGCGTCTTCTGCGCCTGGGTCCCGGTATAGGCGGGACGTGTCAGATACCATTCAAGCCTTTTCCGCAGGATCTCCGGATCTGCTCCCGGACCGAGCGGAATCCAGTGACCGCCTGGGGCATAGGCCTGCCAGTCCGAGCTGGTGACAACGACATGCTGCGGGTCTGAAACGATGACCTGCTCGGGATTGATCTGACCGAACGTCGTCGGCAGAAAGTCGCTGCCGATATTGTGACCACCAGCCACTTCGACATACCTGCCGAAGTTTTCCGCGCCGAAGGACAGGCAGCAGTCGTCCGAATAGCCGCCGATACGCTCGACGAACACGCGCGGGCGATCAGGTTTTGCCGTGTCGAGCACGTCGGTGACGCGGGCGACCGCTTGTCGGCGGAAGGCTATGATTTCCTCGGCAAGCTCCTTGCGATCCATGATCTCGCCCAGCAGGCGGATGGTCCGCTCGGTATTTTCGAGCGGATGGTGGCGGAAGTCGACATAAAGCACCGGAATGCCTAAGGATGCGAGCTTGTCTACATATTGGGCCTCCTCGTTGGCGCGCATCGCCTCGAGGTTGAGAAGAACGACATCCGGCTTGCGTATGATCGTCGATTCGATGTCGATCAGGCTACCTTCCTGTCCGGTAAAGGTCGGCAGTTTCGCAAGATCGGGAAAGGCCTCGAGATATTGGGCATAGGTTCCCGGATCGGCCTGGATCAGGTCGTTACGCCAGGCGACGATGCGCGAAAGCGGGTCCTTGGGCTCCAGTGAGGCGATCAGATAAAGTTGCCGGCCTTCGCCGAGCAGAATGCGCTGGACTGGCGCTTTGAGCGTCACCTTGCGGCCGGCGATGTCGGTAACGGTGATCGATGACTGTTCTTCCTGCGCCGTTGCCGGTGCATGCCAAAGGATGGGCAGCACGAACAATACCATTGCAGCCCGCCATATCGAACTCCGTCTTTTCACGAATACGCTCCTTCTTCGAATGCCTTGCGTGTCTTAAGCCACAGACCCAGCGCAAGGAAAAGCGACAATGTGTAAAGGGCCGAAACCAATGGGAAGGCTGCCTTCAATCCCAGGGCCTGCGTTACGGCGACACCAGCAGCGATGCCGGCGATCGAGGCTACCTGCTGGCAGGTCTGGGCAAGACCGAGAATGGAGCCTTGCCGCTCACTTGGCGTCGCCGCCGAAATCAGGGCGAGCAACACAGGTGTGGTCCCACCGAGAAGCGCGCCCCAGATGAGATAGACGGCGGAGAACAGAACGATGGATGTCGTCAGGCCCGCTAAAGTGGAAACCAGGGCACAGCTTGCCGAAATGACGATCATCCAGCCGAGAACGACAGTCCTTGGGCTGCCTTTCAAGAGCCGCGCCCAAAGCGGTGCGCCGATCACGAATCCCAGGGCAAGCAGCCCGTAGCTGAGGCCCGCCATCCAGTGGCGAGCGCCAAAGACTTGCGTCATGTACAAGGCGAACGGCACCTGTAGCACCATGCGGCTGGCCAGCAGCAAACCGATTAGCCAAAGGAGCCCGGTGACCGAGGGATCCTTGGCGGGCATGGGTTTATGGGTTTGAGCGTGAGAGACACCGGGTGTTGCAGCCACGCTCGACGGCAATGGCAGCGTTGCCCAGGCAACGACCGCGCATAAGGCGCAGACACCCCCAGCCGTAAGATTGATGTCGGAGAAGGAGGCGGCGTCAAGAATAAGGCCGCCGAAGAAGGCTCCGCCGAGCGATCCGACATTGGTCGCGACCTGCAACCAGGCGAACAATCCGGCGCGGTTACGGCCACCGGTGACCTCCACGCCGTAAGCCTGCGCCGGCGCGATATAGCCTGCGAAGGCGCCCTGCAGGAATCGCAGAGCGAGGATCGTCCAGACATCCTGAGCGAAGGCGACGAATAACTGCGTGACGGCCAGTCCGGCAAGCGCGCGCACCATCATCAGCCGATTTCCGTAACGATCGCCCATCCGGCCCCAAAAGGCGCTGGTCAGCGAGATACCGATCATCGGGCAAATGTAGACGCCGATACTTGCAAAGGAAAAGACGCTCTCGGAAGAGCTGAGCGTCTCGATCTGGATCGGCCAGAAGGGGACCGCTCATCTCCATGGCTCCCATGGAGATGAACTGCAATGCGAAGAGAAGCAGGAAGACCGGTCCGAAACTGCGGATCGCAAGAGCGGCATGCTTCATTTCGCGGCCACCAACGGATTATCGAGCTGATGCTCGACGCGGTAGTCGCGATATCGTTCGAGATGCATCCGCAGGACCGAACGCGTCGGCCAAGGCTTTTCAAGAAAGGCTTGCCGCTCTTCTGTCCAGAACGCATCCGACAGCATGCGGGGCCTCAAGAGATCGAATGCGGCCTGCGTTTCCTCGCGCAGGATCTGCCACGGATCGTCAATGGTGCAATGCTCCGCGAGGCACAGGGCCATCTCGTGGAGATGGCAGACGAAGCAGGCATCGATCACGAAGGAGCGCACGAGGCTGATGTCATCATTGAACGTCGTCGGCAGGATGCCCTTGCGGCTGAAAGGCGCCAGCCGATAACCGCGTTCTTCGAAAAGCGGCGCAAAGCTGCGTCCATCCCCGAAGTCGCGGATGAGCAGCTTTTGAGGATTGCCCGACGTGTCAAAGAGTATCGTGCTGTTTTGCTGGTGTGCCTCGAAGGCAATACCGTAGAGAAGATACATAGCAAGTGTCGGTCGAATAACCGTGCGGGCATAGGCTCTGAAAAAGGCGGATGCCCTCTCTTTCTCCACAACCGAATTCCGGGCAATTAGTTCACAGACGAGCGGCCGCTGAACCAGCGGACTTTCGGCGAGAAGGGCGGCCACGGTCACAGGGATGAGGCCGTCCTTGCGGGCAAGTGCATTCACCTCGCGGTAGACGACCGACAGGAACCGGCCCGGATGCTCGTCGCCGGTTTCCGGATCATGCAGAATTGCGCCGAGCTCCTCCGTGAAAATCTCCAGCGAGCCCTTGAGCAGATCCTCATTCGCAAGGATGTCGCTGACCAAGGTGCTGAGGCGCGGCCCCATGTGGATCGACTTCGCCTGCAGCGTTCTCTGCTCGCTGGTCATCCAGATGGCAACCGGTAGCTTGATGAACGGCTGCGGCTCCACAGTATCCGGCAGCATCGTCCGGAAGGACATGGCGGGGATCGTGATGATATCCGGACCGTCCACATCGAGGATACCCGAGGCGATCTGTGACGCGAACTCACGGCGAACGAAGTTTTCCAGATGCCATCCATGGATCGGCATGGGAAGCCAGTCGCTCACCTTCCTTCCCCGGCGCAGAAGACCGTCGCTCCACTGTTCCCACACATCCGGAAACGCGTTTGCGAACCATTCGGAATAGTCGGCGACATGGGACATCGCCTCGACATAGGCCCAATCCCTGCGCAAGGCGGCAATGCGCAGCGGAACGCGTGCACCGAACTCCGGTGAAAGAGCACTGATTTCCTCCGCCGACAGTCCGGGCTTGGCTTTCCAGGTGGGGTAGAAGGGATGACCCTCCAGCGAACCCCATTGATCGAGCGCCATCGCAACCAGATGCGTCGGCTGGCTTTTCTCGAGATGATCGATGAAGCCACCCGCGCCGCTGCCCGCTATCGCATGGCGAAGCTCGACGCTCCATTCCTCACGATAACCGCGCGCCAGCACGTCATTTTTCATGCTGTCTTCCACGTCCCGCAGAAGAACCTCGAAGCCGTCAGGCGCCGACGAGACATCAAGGGCCGGCGCGATCTCCTTGAGAAGAGCCGCCGGATCGTCCAGTCTTCGGCGAACGCCGTTTTCCTCGATCACCTCGATGACGCCCCGATTGAGCAAGGTGTCCGCCGGCGCGTGCTGCAGGCGGGTAAAATGCAGCACCCGGCGCGACACCCAAAGCGGCAACCAGGCCTGGTCTCCGTTCTCAGCCCACAGCAGGGCCTTGGCATCGAGCAGTTTTTCGGCAAAGACGCAGCGAACCAGGCGCCGGATCGCGTTTTGCGAGGCGGCTTCCCAAAGTTGGCTTTCGACGGTTGGACTTTGTGTCTTTTCGGAAATGGTTTCGCTCATCAGGCAACTCCCGGCCAGTTGGTGGGAACATGGGTGTGCGAGGGCTGAGGCAATGCGCCATGATAGTCCCGCGCCCAGGAATAGGTTTTCGTGATCGCCGGGATCGGTACGCGCAGGCGCGAAGCCACCTCCACGAGAAGGGCGAGCCCGAAGGCGATATCCTCGTGAAAGGCCCTGCTGTCGCGGTCGATCAGGTAACCGGCGCCGTGAGGATTGGGTATCAGCGGCGCCAGGATTCCGGCATAGGCTCGATTGGTGCGCAACAGGGAATACATGGTGCGATCATCCTCGATCTGATCGCCATAAGCCTCGATGAGCTCCTGGCGCAGCGGCTTGACCGAGCTCAGATCGATGCCGAAACGCTCCTGCGCCGCGTTGCGGATTGCCTGATTTTCGGCGTCACAGGCTTCCAGCAACTCTGCCCCTTCACGCGGGCAATCGCTCCACCAGCATAGCGGCGTCTCGAACGGTTTGTCGTGCCATGGGGCTTCGGGGCCGAGGAGCCCGTACAAGACGGCGGGATGCATGAGAGCGTTACCCGGCGTCAAGGTGATTTCGAGATAATTGTCGAGCATGGTCACGGGCGCTTCGAAAAGCTGTCCGAGCATATGTTGCAGTCGGCTACGGTCGGCCGTGCTTTCGCGCGCATGCAGCGCGGCGAAAAGCTCGGCCTTTGCGCCGCCCATGCGAACCTGCCTGCCGGCAACCAGCTCGAATGCGGTATGGGGCACGTCTTTCATGCCCCAGATCACCACATTGTCCTGACCGGCAAACGCTTGCGCAGCCAGCCAGTCGAAGCCGCAGAAGCCGGGAATGGCACCGATATAGACCGGTTTGTCGCGCGGCAGATGCGGTGCGATCCTCGCCAGGAGATCGGAACGGAGATGGGCTGGCTGCGTAACCACCACGATATCCGCGTCCTCAAGCGCCCGGTCGGGATCGGTTCCGACATAATCGGGCCGCCCGGAAAGCACCTGGCCCTCCGGAGTAAGCGCCTGCCATATGTCGTTCCCGGCCGCCCATTGCTCGGCCACCGAAGTGGAGCTGGTCAGCACGGATACCACCGTCTCCGGCCGCTGTTTGAAGAGGACGGCATTCAGATGGCCGGTGCGACCGGCCCCGCAGATCGTTACTTTCATGCTGCCCGCGCCCTGTTCACCAACCAGCCGTCGAGTTGGTCGGCGATCGAAGGATCGAGAAGACCGCGCTTTTCCATCCACTCGTCGTCGAAGAAGGAGCTAAGATATTTCTCGCCTCCATCGGCTACGGTCGTTACCACGTTGCCGCTCAGTTTGCCGGCCACGATGAATTCCAGCGCCTTGTAGATGGCGCCGCCGGTCGAGCCGCCAACCAGGAGCCCCTTGCGTCGAGCAATATAGCGGGCCGTCTCGAAGGCCTGGGTGTCAGTGACCTGAACACCTTCGTCGATGCAGGAATAGTCCAGCACCTTGCCAACCTCGTCGCCGGCGGGTGTGCCCGTACCGGACTGGTAATAGGGATAGCCCGGTTTTCCGAAGACGATCGATCCGGCGGGCTCGACCGCGATGGTCTTGATGCGAGCATTATGCCGCTTGAGGCCTTGGGAAATACCGGTCATCGAGCCGCCGGTGCCCACGCAACCGACGAATGCGTCGATGCCTTCAGGCAGCTGGGTCAGGAGCTCCTCGACGAAACCGGCATAACCTTCTGGATTTGCCGGATTGTCGGACTGGTTCATGAACAGCGCGCCGGGAAGCTGGGCGCCGAGCTGCGAGGCGAGACGCTGGCGTTCGACCACGGCGACCTCATCCTCGCGGTAGGTGCCTTCGACATAACGAATCTCCGCCCCGAGCGCCCGCATCGTGCGGATCTTGTCCGGAGCGGCATGATGATCCACCACCGCGATGAAACGCATGTCGAATTCAAGGGCGGCAAGCGCAAGGCCGATACCGGTATTGCCGGAGGAGGATTCGACGATGGTACCGCCCGGCTTCAGGCGACCATCGTTCAGCGCGGCAACCACCATGCTGCGTGCCATCCGGTCCTTCATCGAGCCGCCCGGATTGTTCTTCTCGATCTTGAGGATCAGAGTCGCGTTCCGACCGGGCAGATCTATCGACATCAACGGCGTCTGGCCGATAAACTGGGTTATCGTCGTGTAAGTCATAGGTACATCTCCAAATCGTCGGTGGTGAGAAAAGGCATGCCGTCCGCACCGTGATGCACACGGAAGCGCTTCGGCATCGGATGGCGATGAAATTCGTTTTCGAGCAGATCCATCTGGTATCCGGCTGTGTTGGCATAGACCAGAAGATCACCGGCGCGGGGCATGGCGGGGAAATCCAGCCAGCGGTTGGTCAGTACGTCCTCGTCAAGGCAGCTATGGCCTGCGAGATAGGCCTTGCATGGCTTTTCGGCAGGCGTGTACGCGGCAGCGGGAATGATGATCGGATCGATCAGGAACTCCGATGCGAACCAGGTCTCGCAGGCACTGAAGCTGCTGCCTTCCACGAAGACGACGGCCGTGTCCGGCCCCAGCGTCTTGACGCGGGTGATCCTGAAGACGGAGACGGCGGCCTGGTCGGCCAAGGCGCGGCCGGGTTCCAGCGCCAGCGTGAGGTTCTCGTCCCTGAAATAGTCGGCGATGCTCCGGCCGTCGTCGAGTGCCGCGGCAAGCAGGCAGCCCAGCCAGTCGGCGGCCGAAACCTCGCCGCCATACGGATAGAAGGAAGACGGCTGCTTATGGTTGCGATAGTCCGCCGCGCTCTGGCGCTCGATGTGAGCTTGATAGCCACGCGCATCGACATAGCGTATCGGCAGTCCGCCGCCGATATCGATCATTCTGGGAGTGAGGCCAATCGCGCGCGCCTCGCTGATCAACCAGGAGGCTTCGCGGATTGCGGCGGCCCGCGTTTCCCAGCCATAGCCGGAGAGATGGAAATGCAGACCGTCGAAGCGAAACCGCTTATCGGCGGCAATGACTGACAGGCAAAGCAGCACCTCATCGGCGTCCATGCCGAAGCGGCTACCGGCCTGACTGCCGGGGCGCAGGCGCAGCAGCACTGGCTGCGGCTCTCCATCCTCCGGCAGGCGGGCAGAGAGGTCATCCAGTTCTTCCGGCGAATCGACCGAGATCAGCGCCTTGCAGGCAATCAGCGCATCGTGAAATGCCCGCGTTTTCGCAGGGCCGGTTGCGACAATGCGGTCTCCCGCAGCACCCAGCGCCAGCGTGTCCCGCAGTTCATAGAGGCTGGAGACGTCGACGCCGATACCGGCATTGAGCGCAGCATGCATCAAACCCGGCGACTTGTTGACCTTCGCGCCATAATAGAGCGCGTGATTTACTCCATGTTGCGCGAGCACGTCGGTCAGCGCACGCGCATTTTCGCCCAATGCCTCGGGGCTTACCAAATGAAATGGGGAGCCATGTTTCTCCACCCACTCGATCAGCAACGTGCCATTGTGGCTGATAAGATCAGCTGTTCGGGGGCGCAGAATGGGAGAGAGACCAGCATCAGATCCTTGCCGATATAGCGTCATAGCGATGCTCCTGCACCGGCCGTCGCAAATGAGGCGTGCGTTGTAGGCCAATCCGGCCGCAGGCGCTCAAGCGGCACCATGCACGACGGCAGAGGCGCATCGACAATATGCCGTGTCGTTTTGAACGGAAATTTGCCGCCGCTTCTGGCCATGGCAAAAATCTTTTCGGGCGTGATAGTTTCGCCGCTCCGCCAGCCTTCCACCCGGACAAGATCGTAGCTCAGCATAAAGACTGGGACAGCGGTCAGCTGCAGTCGCCGTGCAACGCATAGGCGATGGTGACCGTCCATAACGAGAAGCTCGTCCTTTTCCACCATGATCGGCACCGTCCAGTAGCCGGTTTGGAGGATCTGAGCTTCAAGGATTTCGACGCGATCTGGATCAACCTCCTCGGTCGGGATCAACTGATCGGGGCATAAGAAATGGTATTTCATCGATCCGCCTTCTTGGTCAGTGGCTGTTGACGGGCGCGATAAAGGTGAGAAATTTTGTCAAGTTTGTGGCGGAGAGTATTTTTCTTTTTGGCTACTATAAATTGTAGTAATGCAGGAAATATCTTCCGTTCTCACCAGGCTTGAGCGCTACGAGACCCATTGAAACGTTTGAAAAATGGTAGCCAAACCCAACCAACGGCCGCATTCAAGGTAATGAATGGTAGTTCCAGGAAACACGCTGACTTTCAATCTAGCGAACAGGGACGCACGAAATAAACATGACTATTAATATCATGTTTATAGTCATGTATTGTAACTATCCACCATCTAAAATTGCATAGATATCATTAGCGACCGTCATCGAAGAACCTCTGGCACGCCCAACTGAGGCGATCGAATTTTTCGAGGGAAGCATAAATTCCAGCCAGAGGAGAATTAATCTGTTGATTTCCGCCAGGAGCTGACCCGGTTCCGGAAGTCCGGGTCAAAGCGGCGTTGAAACACTGCAGAATGTTTCGAGGCTCCGTAAGGTTAGCCTGTTGGCGATCGGTCTGTGCAATCTTGCAGCACGATCCAAGTTGCTCGTGATCGCCTTTATCGCCGCCACCGGTTTCCAGCTGAAGTGATCGCGCACGCGGTAACTCTGTTGGCAGCTAAATCACCTGATTTGCAAATGACGCGACGCGCCATAGGTCGGCCTTGGAAACCCAAGCATCCTGGGGTCCTGGCTATTTAAATCAGGTCACTCCCCTCTACTACTTCGAGCCCAAAAGACGAGCGGGCCTCCAGGCAGGCTGCGTCTCCTGGAACGCAAGCGCGACAAACATCTGGCCGAAGATCATAAACCAGGCATGATGTGTTCGAACCGACGCGGCCGGACAAAGCTGAACAGCGCGCGCCGTGACACCGCATTCCTCCTTGATCTTCCGAGACGAAATGCGCCGGTAAAGCGTCGAGCTCAGCTTCCGTCTCTGTGGAAAATCTTGGCCAACTGGGCGAAAATGAGCAGCAAGCGCCGCAGGCTTCACAGTCAAGGTCAACAGCAAGGATCATAGTGCGTTCTATCGCAGCGATCCGGGAATGCCAGGCTTTTTATATCCTAGTCGGCATCAGATCGTGCCTGCGAGACTTCTTGGCCTTGAAAGGGTCTGAACTGCCGGCCCTGTCGTTCGACAAGCGTAAGCTGGCGCGGAACGGTGACCCCGTTGAAAACCCCCATACGATTTAAAATTGATAGCAAAATTAGGTCATCTATGGAGTTGACCTTGCCCTGGAGTTCTATCCAGTTTTGAGTTCGTCCCAGCCATCTACGATGGTACCCCTGATTTGGGCCAGCGGGAGCTGGAATTTTCCGGAGGTAAGCTCAATTCGGCAATGGATCGGGTGAGCCGTTCATCAGGGAAATTAGCACTTTGTTGCCGGCCGGAATTCATTATAGTCCCTGCACCAGCCCTCAATTTCCCCGCGTGCGTCGTCAAGTCTCCTGAACCCGTGGGCATCTGGGCACCCTGCCCGGAACTTGCCATTGAAGAATTCGATGAAGGCCTTGTCGGTGGGTTTGCCACGTCGGGAGACTTCGAGGACAACATCCTTCTGGCCGCCCATAGATCGGATGACCGCGCTGCCATTGCCGCCGAACACCTACAAGCCAGAAGGCAAGGTGGATCACTATTCCGTTTTCGACCAACTCCTCGGATCCAGGCCGAGTGTCGGATAAAGCGCGTCTACCGCGACGATGTCACTGTTGAGTTCGGCGATCATCCAGTCGCGAACCTGCGTGACGATGGCGCGGGCCGGCTTGTCCCGCAGACGGACGAGATGGCACTGGCGGCCGGTCGTCATCAGATGTTCGCGCGCCGGCACCAGTGCCTTGGTTCGCAGCCAATGCGCAACGACGTTCAGCCAGCCGAGTGCAACGCCCTGCCCGAGAAGCGCTGCCTGCACCACGATGGCGTAGTCGGAAAAGATCATCGAGTTGATCGCATCGCCCTCGTTCGCCGGAGAAAACAGGCTCGACCAGTTCGGCTGGGCATCGCTGAGATTGATGGTGATGTCGGGGCTTCGTTTCATATCGTTACCGTCAGGCCCGTGGCTCTCCCGATAGGCTGGGCTGCAGATCGGGACCAGAATTTCCGGCATGACGAAGACCGCCTCGTGCCGCTCATCCGAGCCGTTGACGAAGCGCATGCCGAGATCCACGTCGTTGACCGGGCCTGCGAGCGCGCCCATCACGAGCTGGAAACGCAGGTCGACGGTCGGAAACTGCTTCTTGAATTCCGCCATGCGCGGCATCATCCAATGGGTGATGAAACCGGTCGAGACCGACAAGGAGACTGTCTGAATGCCGATGCGGCGATCCTCGATTTCGCGCAGCGCGTTCTCGATTCCCGAAAAACCGCGCGCAATCGCATCGAAGAGGATCCGGCCGGGTTCGGTCAGGCCGACACCTCCCGGCTGGCGGCTAAACAGCGCCGTATCGAGATGCTCCTCCAGACGCGCGATCATCCGGCTGACGGCCGCCGGTGTGACGTTGAGCTCGTTCGCTGCCTTGGAGAAGTTGCCGCAGCGCGCCGCAGCCTCGAAAGTAAAGAGGCCATTCATGGACGGCAGGGACCGGCGCAATTTATTCATTACATAATGTAACACCTTTCTGAACTTTTTTTCAATTGCGGACAGCTCGGTTCTTTGGTCTGTTACCAATCAAGGAAGGCAAAAGACCTTCAAGGAAAATCGGGGAACAGGATATGCAAACCCGCCGGGCGGACAGCGTTCCGGCATGGGCCACATATCCAGGTTTCTACTCAACAATGAATGCAGCGCATGTCGATCCGGCATCGCCGTGTACAAATTTTGCAGTGGAATCAAATGATTGATCTAAAGAGCGCTGAGCGTTTGGGCGTTTCCATTCGCGCTGCAAACAAGAGCTACGGAGAATTCCGGGCGCTGGACAATGTCAGCCTGGAAGTGGCTGCGGGCGAATTCGTCTCGATCCTCGGGCCTTCCGGATCGGGAAAGACGACCTTTCTGGGAATTCTGGGCGGCTTTGTGCAGCCCACGTCCGGATCCATCTGGCTCGGCGAACGGGATATTACATTCGAGCCTCCGCACAAACGCAATATCGGCATCGTCTTCCAGAACTACGCGCTTTTTCCGCATATGAGCGTCGCCGAGAACATCACATTTCCCCTCAGGGCACGCCGCCTACCGAAATCGGAGTGGCCAAGCAAGCTGCGGGAAGCGCTCGATATGGTCGAACTGACCGGATACGGAGAACGGCGCGTTCATGAACTTTCCGGCGGCCAGCGCCAGCGTGTCGCACTCGCTCGCGCCATGATTTTCGAGCCGGGACTGATCCTGATGGACGAGCCGCTGTCCGCGCTCGACAAGCAATTGCGCGAATCCATGCAGATCGAACTCAAGCGCCTGCACAAGCGGCTGGGCGCAACTATCATCTATGTCACGCACGACCAGCGCGAGGCTCTGACGATGAGCGATCGCGTCGCCATCATGAACAAGGGCCGGTTCGTGCAGGTCGATACACCAGAGCAGCTTCATGACCATCCGGCGGATTCCTTCGTCGCCCGTTTTATCGGCGAGGCAACGCTGCTGCCGGTCAAGCGCGAAAGCAACGACACCGTAAGGCTGGGCGACACGGTCCTGCGCACGTCGCATCGCGTTCCAGAGAACGGCCACCTTCATCTTGCGGTCCATTCCGAAAAGCTCGTCGTCGCAGATGGCAGCGAGCCGTCGGCATCGAACCGGCTGACGGGAACCGTGACCGACACGCTTTATCAGGGCGAGAGCATCCGGGTTTTCCTGACGCTGTCATCCGGTGGCGACCTCAGCCTCAGGCTCCCAAGCAATCATACGGGCCGCGCGCAACTCAAGAAGCCGGGCGACCCGATCGTCGTGGCACTGCATCCCGAAGACACGATCATTGTGCCGGAAGCGTCCTGAAATCTCGCGTTCATTCATTCTTACAGTCAACAAGGAAAGAAGACTATGAAACTCACCGAATTCAAGGTCATGACCTTTGATGTCGTCGGCACTTTGATCGATTTCGAAATGGGCGTCCTGAATGCCGTTCGGGCGCTTGGCGGGGAGAAAGCGGCCGCCGCTTCCGATGACCAGATCTTTGAGCCCTACAAGCGCGGCCGGGACAAATTTTACGGCCGCTCCTCCTTTGCCATGAAGGACGTCTATCTTTCCCTGGCGACGGAATGCGGCTTTGTGAAAGACGCCGCGACCGCGGAAGCCTTTCAGCTGGCGGTCCTGCGCTGGCCGGCCTTCTCGGACTCGGTTGAGGCGCTCGCACGCCTGCGCAAGAATTTCCGGCTGGTGGCGATGACGAATGCAGACCGCACGGCCTTCTCGGCCTATTCGGACACGCTCGGCAATCCCTTCCACGACAGCGTCACTTGCGACGAAACCGGATGCGCCAAGCCCAATCCGCAGTTCTTCGCCTTCAACAAGGGCCGTCAATCCGCTTCCGGCTTCAAGCAGTCGGAAATCCTGCACGTCGCCCAGAGCCAGCACCACGATATCGGCGTGGCCAAGGAACTCGGCTACACGACATGCTGGATCGAGCGGCGTCAGGGTCTGAAGGGGTTTGGCGGCACGCCGGAACCCAAGATACTGACGAAGCCGGACTTCCATTTCTCCTCGCTGAAACAGCTTGCCGACGCCGTTGACGCCGAGCTTGCCGCCGGCGTTCAGACCGCAAGCGCGGCCTGAGGATAGACGATGACCGCCGCCCACCCTCCCTTCCCCGATATCAGCTCCCTCTGGCAGGAGACAGCCGTGGACCGTCCGGTCTTCGGCACACTGTCGGGCGATCATCGCTATGACGTGGCCATCATCGGCGGCGGTTATACGGGCCTGAGCACGGCCCGTTATCTCGCCCGCCGAGGCCTGTCATCGGTGGTGCTGGAAGCAAACCGCATCGGCTGGGGCGCAAGCGGGCGCAATGGCGGCGTCGTCTCCGGAAAGTTCCGGCTCGCCTTTTCCGACATCGCCGGCCGGTTCGGCATCGAGACCGCCCGCCGCATGCACGATCTCGGCATCGAGGCCATCGAACATGTCGGCGAGCTGGTCGAGGATTACGGCATCACATCCGCCGGGTACAGGCCGACGGGCTCACTGCGTTGCGCCCACAATGCGGTCTCGCTTGAAGCCCTCAAGACGGAAGTGGACTGGTTGAAGCAAGCGCTCGGCGACAACGCCTGCTCCATCCTTTCACCGGGGGACATGGAACGGGAAACCGGCTCGCGGGATTTCACCGGCGGCATGCTCAACACCCATGGCGGCGTTATTCATCCGCTCAATTTCGTGTTCGGCATCGCCGCCGGGCTCAAAGCCGCCGGTATCGATATCTTTGAGAGTGCTCCGGTCACCGGCCTCAGGCGCGAGGGCTCTGGCGTGCGTCTGGAAACGCCACACGGTATCATCACCGCCGGACAGGCCGTGATCGCCACCAATTCCTATTCCGACCTGACACGCGCGACGGCGGAAGTCCGCAAGGCGATCATCCCCTTCCGCTCAGCCATGATCGCCACGGAACCACTATCCGGTAAAGCTGGCGGCACTCTCTTGGCCAATGGCCGCAGCTATACCGAGACCCGGCGGATGATGCGCTGGTTTCGCAAGGCGGGTGACCGGCTGCTCTATGGCGGTCGCGGTGCCTTCGGCAAGACGGATTCGGAAAGCGCCTTCGCCGCGCTGCACAAAGCGATGGTGCGACAGTTCCCGGAACTTTCCGACGCCGCCGTTACCCACCGGTGGTCCGGTCTCGTCGCCATGACCATGGACAGCATTCCGCATGTGGGACGGCTGGACGAACGCGTCGTCTATGCGGTCGGTTACAACGGCACCGGCGTGGCGCTTGCCTCCTGTATGGGCAAACACGTCGCCGCGATCGTCGCCGGCGAGAGCCCGGACCTCGGGCTTCTGACTTCCGAACGGTTGAAACCCGTTCCCTTCTATCCCATCCGGGAACCCGCCGTCCGGCTCGTCGCCGGCTGGTACCAGTTCCTGGATGCAATCGGGCGATAAGACCCTGCATTTCACGCATCAAAAAAACGGGGTTTGAAACCCTGCCAAAAGAGGAGAACGGACATGATACTGAAATTTTCCACTCTCGTGCTTTCCGCATCAGCCATCGCCCTCTCAGCCGGCCTTGCTTCGGCTGAACAGATCACCTTCGTATCCCAGGGCGGCGCCTATCAGGACGCACAGACCAAGGCGATCCTCGACCCGGTCGCCAAATTGCTCGGGATCACCGTCAACCAGGATAGCGCGCCGGACGCCTGGCCGGTCATCAAGACCCAGACATCGACAGGCAAGCCGATCTGGGATGTTGTCGATACCCCAACACAGGATTGCGTCCGTGGCGGCCAACAGGGCATGATCGAGACCCTCGACTTCTCCAAGATCCCCAATGCCGAGAAAATGCCCGCGGAATACAAGAGCCCCTATTCCGTGGCCTATGAATTCTATTCGAGCGTGCTTGCCTACAACAAGGACAAGTTCGGAACAAACCCGCCAAAGAGCTGGGCGGATTTCTGGGACGTCAAGAAGTTCCCGGGCACACGCGCGCTGCGCAACCATCCGCTCGCCACGCTGGAAGCGGCCCTGCTCGCCGACGGCGTTCCAGCAGATAAGCTCTATCCGCTGGACGTCGACCGCGCCTTCAAGAAGCTCGAGGAAATCAAGCCTTACGTCACCGTCTGGTGGACCTCAGGCGCCCAGTCGGCGCAGCTGCTTGCCGACGGCGAGGTCGACATGGAAATGGCCTGGAATGGTCGCGTGACCGCCGTCGCCAAGGAAGGAGCCCCGATCAGCTACACATTCAACCAGGGCTTCCTGCAATACACATCGCTTTGCATTCTGAAAGGTGCGCCCAATCTCGACACCGCCGTGAAATTCGTTAACGCGGCGATGACGCCGGAGATCCAGGCGAACTTCCCGGCCTACATTGATTACGGCCCAGGCAATCCGGAAGCCTACAAGACCGGCAAGATTTCCCCGGAGCGCGCGGCTGAAATGCCAAGCTCACCGGAGAACGCCGCCAAGCAGGTGCTGGTGTCGGACAAGTGGTGGAGTTCGCCGGCTGGCGAGGAAGCGCAGAAGCGCTGGGCATCCTTCATCCAGAAGTAATCACCCGGCCCATGGAGGGTCATCTATGACCGTGTCGACAAGAAATCCTTCGGAGCGTCATGACCGGCGCGAGCAGAGGCTGATGCTGATGCTTCTTGCCCCGGCCCTGCTCGTGGTCGTGTCGCTGCTGATCGTGCCGCTGCTCTGGCTTGCCTGGCAGTCGATCTGGCAGGATGGCGGTTTCACGCTCGTCAACTACCAACGGTTCCTGACCGATTCCGTCTACTGGATGACCTTCCTCCAAACCTTCCGCATCGCGTTCGTGGTGACGCTCGCGACGCTTCTGCTCGGCTATCCCGTCGCCTATGTGGCGGCGGGCCTGCCGCAGCGATGGAGCGTGCTCATTCTCGCGATGGTCCTGCTGCCCTTCTGGACCAGCGTACTCGTGCGCGCTTATGCCTGGCTCATCCTGTTGCAGAGAACCGGCATCGTCAATTCCGCGCTGAAGAGTGCCGGGCTGATCGACAGTCCGCTGCCGCTCATCAACAACGAGTTCGGCACGGTGGTCGCAACCATTCACATCCTGCTGCCCTTCATGGTGCTGCCGCTCTATGCGACAATGAAGAAGATCCCGCCCGAGCTGACGATGGCAGGTGCCAGCCTCGGCGGATCGCCGGCGCATGTGTTTGCGCGGGTTTTCCTGCCCCTGTCCCTGCCCGGCATGATCGCCGGCATGGTTCTGGTCTTCGTGCTGACGCTCGGTTTCTACATCACCCCGGAACTTCTCGGCGGCGGCCGCACCTACATGGTCTCCATGCTCGTCTCCCGCAACATCGAGGTCTACAATGAATGGGGTGCGGCATCGTCGATCAGCGTGGTGCTGATGGCCTGCGTCTTCCTCGTCTTCCGGCTGGCAAGCCTGATCATCCCGTTTGAACGCATCATGGGAACGAGGTGACGCATGCATATGTCCAAAATCCTGCTTTATGCCGTCGTCGCCCTCATCCTCGCCTGGCTGATCATTCCGATCCTCATCATCGTGCCCATGTCGTTTTCCGGCGCCCGGTTCCTGTCGTTCCCGCCACCATCATGGTCCCTGCGCTGGTACGAGGCCTATCTGAGCAGTGCCGCATGGATGCAGGCAACCCGCGTCAGCCTTATCGTCTCGGTTTCGAGCGCCATCCTGGCGACGATTTTCGGCACGGCTGCCGCCTACGCGCTTGATATGACCTCGTCCCGGCTGGTGCGCAGCTTGCAGATGCTGCTGCTCCTGCCGCTGATCGTGCCGATCGTCATCACCGCCGTCGGCGTCTTTCTCGTCTATGCGCAGATCGGCCTGATCGCCACCATGACGGGGCTGATCCTTGCCAATGTCATGCTCGGCCTGCCCTATGTCATCACCTCGGTTCTGGTTGGACTCCGAAAATTCGACCATACGCAGGAGATGGTGTCGCGCAGCCTCGGCATGAACCGGTTGCGCACCTTCTTCGTCGTAACCCTGCCGCAGATCCGGCCCAGCGTGATTTCCGGCATGCTGTTCGCCTTCATTTCGGCGATGGACGAGACCGTCGTTTCGTTGTTCATTTCCGGCGGCCAATACCAGACGCTGACAAAGCGCATGTTCACTGCGTTGCGCGACGAGATCGATCCGACGATCGCATCGATCAGCTCGCTGCTGACGGCGATTTCCTTCATCCTGGTGATGCTGGTGGCGATTAATGCGCGCAACACGGATCGCCGCCAGGGGAAGACGGCATGATTGCCGATCACCTGATCCTCGGCGGCGGATCGGCCGGATGCGTTCTGGCGGCGCGGCTGTCGGAGGATCCGAAGCGGACGGTGATTCTTGTCGAAGCGGGACGCAACATTGCCGCCGGCGACATCCCCGATGACGTGCGCAGCCGTTATCCCGGCCGCGCCTATCTCGATACCAGCAACATATGGTCTTCGCTCACTGCGTTGATGGGCTCGTCCCGATCAAACAGCGCCCCCCGCTCATCCCGCCGCTACGAGCAGGCAAAGCTGCTCGGCGGCGGCTCCGCCATCAACGCGCTGATGGCCAATCGCGGCGCACCGTCCGACTATACCGAATGGGAGGAACTGGGGGCGACCGGCTGGGGATGGGAGAGCTGCCTGCCCTATTTCCGCAGAATAGAGGCTGACCGGGATTTCGGCGGCCCCCTGCATGGAGCGGACGGACCGCTTTCGATCCGGCGGGTTACGGACGAGAAGATATCGCCCTTCGTCGATCGCGTGATGAAAACGCTGGAGACACAAGGACACCCGATCCGTCCCGACCAGAATGGCCCCTGGGAGAACGGCACGTTCCGGGGCGCCGTCGCCGTCAGCGATGCCGGCGAACGTTTACCGACCTCGATTGCCTATCTCACACCCGACGTTCGCCGTCGTCCGAACCTCACGATCATCACCGACAGCACCGCGACGCGTATTCTCTTTGAGGGCACGCGGGCGATCGGCGCCACGCTCACAGGTACTCACCCCCAGACGATCAGAGCACACGAAGTCATCGTGGCTTCGGGCGCGATCCACTCCCCGGCGCTGTTGCTGCGCTCCGGCATCGGTCCCGGCGCGGATCTCGCAGCCCTGGGCATTCCCGTCATCTCATCACGCGCCGGCATCGGCCGCAATCTGATGGAACATCCGTCCATCGCGGTCGCCGCCTATCTGCCACCACGGATGCGGGTGCAAGACCGCACGGAGCATCACGAGCAATCGATCTGGCGTTTTTCCTCAGGCCTTCCCGATACGCCGCAGGGCGACATGCATGCCGCCATCCTGTCACGCTCCGGCTGGCATTCGGTCGGCCTGCGGATGGGCAGCCTGTTCTTCTGGGTCAACAAGTCCTACTCGCGCGGCATCCTGAAGCTTGGCTCCGCCGATCCGCTGGCCGAGCCCGAGGTCGATTTCCGGATGCTGACGGATGAACGTGACCTCGAACGACTGAAACTGGCATTGCGCATGGGCGCGCATGCACTGCTCGATCCGCATATGAACGGCTACCGGGACACGGTGTTTCCCTCCAGCTATTCCCCGCGCGTCGCCAAAGTCGCCGTTCCCGGCGCATGGAATGCGATCCAGCGCGGCGCATTATCGGCGATGCTCGACCTCGCGGGGCCTTTGCGCGCCGCCCTCATCCATTCCGCCGTCACCCTGGGCACCACCATGGACGGCCTGCTCAACGACGATGCGATGCTCACCGAATTCGTCCGCCGGCATGTCGGCGGCACCTGGCATCCCTCCGGCACCTGCCGCATGGGCGCGCCGGACAATCCGATGGCCGTGACTTCTCCGACAGGCCGGGTTTACGGCGTCGAGGGACTACGGGTCTGCGATGCCTCGCTGATGCCGTCGATCCCCTGCGCCAACACCAACATACCGACCATAATGATCGCCGAACGCATTGCTGATTTCATCCGCAACGGTCAATGAGCACGGTGTCAATGCCACTCAAGCCGGGTTGGCGAACTGTCCTGAGCAGCGTAGTCGCCACATCGAAGAACAAGTGGAAATGAGTGCGTTTTCATCCACCGGCCGAGAGTTACAATTCGTTGCCTTGAGGGGAAGCTGAACCGGCGCGCCGTAAATTCGGACTTCAGCCCAGACGTTAGCCCGCGCTCCTGTCGATGCGATCATCATCCTCTGCACGAATTTAGCCGGCTCATCGATTGCGCCGATGCTTTCAGTGGAACTTGGAATTCCCGTACTGGATTCTGTTCGTGTGGCAATCGAACATAGTCTGATTTGCCTGGCTGGTGGGCCACGGGCTGTTGAGCGTGACGTCTGATCTCAAGCGGCAGACTTTGCATCAGCAAGACTGCTCAAAGTCAGACGATGGTCTCGCCGCCGCCGACAAAGCGCAACGCTCGACAAAGTGACGCCGTCACGATCGTGGCATGATCCTCGTCCTCACCAAGCTCAAACCGCACGTTCACCTTCTTTCCGAAGGCAGCACCAACCTCACTCGAAATCTCGCGCGCATTGTCAATCATACGTCGGACCTCCCTAATCTCGTGATATTGGTCGCTGAAATTCTCCTTCGCCTGCCAAGGCGCGAACTCCTGCTCCCAGAGCCCGACGGCTGTATAGAGGCGGATTGGACGTGTGATTTGGCGCGCCGACGCCAGCGCCCGCGACAACCCAGCCCTGTCCCACCAAACCGAGGGACTGAAACTGATATAGCCATGGAACATGTCCGGGTGCTGCGCTAGCAGATCGAGTACGAAATACCCGGCGAGAGAATGACCGAGAAGGGTGCAACAATCCGGATCGGCATCGAGCCACGATGCGATATAGGACATCAGTTGGCCGCTGAGGAAGCGGATATAGGCTGCCTGGCCGCCACAACTATCCCTGGCCTTATCCGGGAATGCTCCCGCATCCGCCGGACCGCGGGTGAAATCCGCATGGCGGCGGTCAACATTGTATCCGCCGGTATTGGGGTAACCGATGCCGACCACGATCGAAGGAGCGATACCGGTCGCCTTGGGACGTCGCGAGACACGTCGCACGGTCTCCGCAACGGTTATAAAATCCGAATTGGCGTCGAGAACATAAATGACCGGAAATCCGGAAGCAGGCGGCGCGGTCTCCGGAACATAGACAAAGATCTCATAATCCAAACCCGTTTCCGATGAACGCAGCTCAAATCTCTGACAGCCCGGCATTGCCAGCGATTGCGGAACCGACATCCCCACAACGTCCTGCCGCGTTTTTCCCATAATTTTGTTAGGCATGAAGCGTCGCGCCTCCATCGACGTAAATATCAGCCATCGTAATATGCCCCGCCTTCTCCGATAGCAGGAAAAGGACCGAATTGGCGATATCGTCCGGGGTTGCAAGTTTGCGGAGCGGAATGCCGGTCTTGTAATTCTCCAGGGAGCCGGCGATCACCCGCTCGCCGCCGTTATCGTCAGTCCACATACCCGTCTGCATCGATGTCAGTGTCGAGCCAGGCGCAACGATGTTGCAGCGGATACCATGCTCTGCCAACTCCAGACCGAGGCAACGGGTGAACATGGTCGAGGCCGCCTTCGATGCGGCGTATGCCGCCATGTTCCGGCGCGGCACGCCGACTGCGTTGGAACTTACCGTGACGATGCTGCCTCGACGGCGCGGTACCATGTGCCGGGCGAGCGCGCGCGAAACGTGGAAGACGCCGGCCGTGTTGACGGCAAAGACGCGCGCCCATTCCACGTCGCTTGTTTCCAGAACCGGCGTCGTGGAGAGCACACCGGCGACATTAATCCCGTAGTCGATGCCATCGCATTGCGCCGCCATGTCGTCCATCAGCCGGTCCACATCTGCACTTTTCGTCACATCGAGCGGGCGGGCATAGAGATTGTCACAGGCAAGCTCCGTCAGTCCGTCCACCGAAACATCGGTGGCGACGACGTTTGCGCCTTCCTGCAGAAGCGCCTTGACCACCGCGAAGCCGATTCCACCGGCTGCACCCGTCAGGAACGCGGTCTTGCCTTTGAACTCGCTCACAATTTGCCTCCCTCTTTCTGCTGCATTTCGTGGTCCAGAAGTGCCGCCTTCAAGGCCGGCGCCACATGCGCCACTGCCTCGGCGCCCGTCATGTGAGCATGAGCAAAGGGGACATTTCGAACGTCAACCGAAGCGACATAAGGGTTCCAGCTGTCTGGCTGCAGGCCCGTTCCGTCATCTGCATGATCTTTGGCTGCCCGGAAGTGCAGGACCGGACCGTCGTAGCGACGATGGCGATGACCGCGTACGAAGCGGTTGTTGAGCGCGACCACGCGGGCCATCCCATCAAGTGCGGCCAATGGCAGCTTGCCGAGGGGGCTGCCGCTTTCGGCGAGAAACGCCGTAACAGCCTCTCGTGTCAGCGGCAGCTCCGGCAGCGCATCGGGATCGTGTCCGCCAATCGCCAGCAGTGCCTTGAGTTCGGCGCCCGGCCCTGGATCCGGCTCGTCGCGCCAGCAATCGCATGGATAGGCATCAAGCATGGCGACGACACCGACCTGTCGCCCTAGCTCCCCCAGATGCACGGCAATAGCTTGCGCGAGAATGCCGCCGACCGACCAGCCGACGAGATGGATTGGCTCCGGTCCTGCGATGAAAGCAATCCGCTCGGCATAGTCGAGCGCCATCTTGTCCAGGCTATGCGGCGCCTCGGCATCCGGGTCGAGCGCCAGAGCCTGGACGCCCCAGGCAGGGCGATCGGCGCCGAGCGCCCGCGCCAGTCCGTTGTAGCACCAGGAAAGCCCACCGGCCGGATGCAGCATGAAGACCGGCGATTTCCCCCGATCGGCGGAGTTAAGCTTGACGATTGGCTGCAGTCCCGCGCTTTCGGTCGCCGGCCCCTGATCCAGGTATTGAGCAAGCCTGCCGATGGTGGAATGCTCGAACAGGACACCGATGCCCGGCTCGTGGCCGGTGATTTCGCGCAGATGCAACATCAACTCCACCGCCAGAAGCGAGTGCCCGCCGAGATCGAAAAAGTCGTCATCGGCGAGGAAGGGGCCTTGTGCCCGCAAAACCCGCTCGAACAGCATCGCCGCCAGCTTTTCATTGTCCGTTTCGGGCGCCCGTCCGCGTCCGCCTGCAAAGACCGGCGCGGGCAGAAGTTTGCGGTCGAGTTTGCCGTTGGGGTTCACCGGCAAGACATCAAGCAGAATGATTGCAGAGGGCAGCATATAGTCCGGCACCAGGCGCCCGGCATGGGCGACAATATTCGCCTCGGCCCCTTCCGACCTCTTACCCTCCTCAAGGGTCGCATAGGCAACGATGCGCTTGTCGCCAGCCGGATCCTCGCGCAGGACGACCACCGCCTGCGTCACTGCCGGATAAGAGAGAATTGCCGTCTCGATCTCGCCGAGTTCGATGCGCAGGCCACGCAGTTTGATCTGATGGTCGGACCGCCCGAGATAGAGGATCGCGCCATCAGGACGAATGCGAGCGAGGTCGCCGGTGCTATACATGCGCTCCCCTGGATGGAAGGGATCGGCGATGAAGCGCTCCGCCGTCAGCGCCTTCTGGCCGAGATATTCGCGGGCCAGCTGAACGCCGGCGAGATAAAGATGCCCCTCGACGCCAACCGGCACCGGGCGCATGTGATCGTCGAGCACGTAGAGCCGCGTGTTCCAGACCGGAAAGCCGATCGGGATCGGGCGGGAAAGATCGCCGGCGCCGGCTGGCCAATAGCTGACATCGACTGCAGCTTCTGTCGGGCCGTAGAGATTGTGTAATTCAGCCGTCATCCGCTCGTGAAAGCGGTCGCGCAGATCGGCGGTCAGTTCCTCGCCACTGCAGAAGACCCGCTTCATCGAAAGGCCGAGTGAGCCGGGCTCGGCCAGAAAGGCCGATAGCATGGAGGGTACGAAATGCGCCGTCGTGATCCTCTCGTCGCGGATCATGCTCGCCATCGCCCTCGGGTCTTTGTGCGCATCGGGCGGCGCAACCACGAGGCGTCCGCCGGACAGAAAGGCGAGGAAAAACTCCCAGACCGAGACGTCGAAGGTCATCGGGGTTTTCTGGAGAATGACGTCATCAGGGCTGAAGCCGTAGTGTTGCCGCATCCATTCGAGGCGGTTGACGATCGCGGCGTGCTCAACCACCACGCCTTTGGGCTCACCGGTCGAGCCGGATGTGTAGATCACATAGGCGGCGCTATCGCCGGCGACCTCTGCGGGGGTTGTGCCGCGCGGCTTGTCCGGCCAGGCAAGGGGCGGGAAGGCCGGCACTGTACCCAGCGCTTCCGCGTCGTCGGCACCAAGAACGACAACCGGACGCGAAGAGCTGATAATTCTCTCCAGCCGTTCTTTCGGATGGTTGAGATCGAGCGGCATATAGGCAGCGCCTGCCCGCAGGGTCGCGATCAGCGCCACGACGAGTTCGATCGAGCGTGGCAATGTGACGGCAATGATCGCATCCCGCCTCGCCCCACGTTCCACAAGCGCTTCCGCCAATGCCGCCGTGCGGCGATCAAGTTCGGCATAGGTCAGGGATTGCCCGTCAAAGCGCAGCGCCTCCTTGCTCGCGAAAGAGACGAAACTGTCCTCCAGCAATTGCGATAGCGTCTTGTCCGTCACGGCATGCGCGGTGTCGTTCAGGCTTTCGATCAGCCAGCGGCGCTCGTCGTCCGTGACCGTGGCAACCTCGCGCAGCGGGCAGCCGGCAAGGGCCGCCTCGACGGCGGATCGAACGAAGGCTGCGAGCCGCTTGGCATGGGTCTCGGCCTCGCCGGTTTCATAGAGGGCGGGATTGGTATCAACCTCAAGACTGAGGCCCCGGGCAGTGGGGTCACCGCGGAAACTGAACGTGATGTCGTCCACCGGCCCGGTTCCCAGAATCTCAAGACGCGTTTTCAGCCCCGCCAGCCTGGGCGGCGCATCGAACGGCAAAACGTTGATAAGCGGGCCGTAGAGCCGCCGCTGTCCGCCGAGAAGACCAAGGTCGCGGCGCATCTGTTCGCCACGATAACGTCCGTGGCGACGATCGCGGGCGATGCGCCCAGAGGCCGTGACCAGCCAGTCGCCGAGCGCGGCGTCCTCGTCAACGACAAGCCGCAAGGGCAATATATTCATCAACATCGTCGGAACGCGCGCCGCTGACGAACCGAAACGGCCCATGAAGGGCACACCGACAACAACCTCATCGCGCCGAACGTGCCGGGCGACATAAGCACCGGCGAGCGCCGTCAGGATATCGGGCCAGGATAGCTTCAACGTTCGGGCAAGTTTCAGGAGGCTATCGCAGATATCCTGCGCAAGCTGGCATTCGACGTGGTTGTAAGATGTCGCGGTGCGGGCCAGCCCCAGCTTCATGCCGGTGACATCAGGCATATCCCGCAGGGCCTCGCGCCAATAGGCTGCGTCTTTGACTGCCCGCTCCGACCCCCGATATTCGCCTTCTACACTGACGGCAAGGTCGATGTCGGCAAGTGGCCCGCCGCGCGGTTCACCGGCAACGGAAGCATTATAGATCTCTGCGATGCGATGCGTCACAAGCCCGGTCGCAAAGCCGTCGGTTACGACGTGATGCATGCGCTGATACCAGACGAAATGATCGCCATCGAGCCGGTAAAGCACCTGCCGTGCGAGCGGTCCCTTGGCCATGTCGATTGGGGTGCGCATGTCGGCCAGCATGGCAGCGAAGGCGACAGCTTTGGGATCGGCGTGATCCGACAGATCTTCCAGCTGGAGCAGCGGGCGATTGTCTTCCTCCACCCGCTGCATGTCCTTGCCGACAATGCGGACGGATAGGCTATCCGCCTCCATCGCGACGCGACGCACCGCGTCCTCGAACGCCGGGACATCAAGCCCCCCATCGATTTCGACATAGTGTCCGGTGTTGAAGACGGGATTGGCGGGATCGATGCCCTGCGCGAACCAGATACCGGCCTGCGCCTGTGTCAGGGGGAGGGAGCCGGCCGGCCGGCTAACCGCGGCCTTCGCGACATGTGCCGTCATGGTCATGCCTCCGCCATCGCATCCATGCGCTGTTTCGCGATCAGCCACCAGCCAGCAAGCGTTGGGCGCGTGGCCAATTGGGAGAAGTCGAGATGGACTCCACGCTCCCGCCAGAGCAGCACGAGGTTCATGGCCCGCATCGAATCCAATCCGAGATCCATCAGATTGTCATCGTCACCGATCTCTTCAGGATCGATGTGAATGATTGCTGCGATATCGTCGCGCATGAGGTCGAGGCTGAGAGGTTCCGTCATGCGGCCTCCCTCCCCTCAATAGCGGAGACGAATAAGTCTACCGGCAAAGGAATACCGCAGGTCGCGGCGATATAGCTCAATGCCATATCGTGCCGCTCCCGCGAGAAATCGGCCACCGCGTCCGCCACGAAGAACGGCTTGATGTCGCGCTGGAATGCTTCGCCCGCCGTCATCAGGCAACCTATATGCGCGTAGATCCCGCTGATGACGATCTGGTCACGGCCGCGCACCTGCATCAGATGGGCAAGATTGCTCATCTGGAAGGCGCTGTAGCGGTGCTTGACGAGAACGATATCGCTCGCCGTGGGGCGTAGCGCATCGATGATCGGCTGGTGCTCGGGCGCATCGCTCATCCCCGGCCCCCAGAGATCGGCCTGCAGGCCACGATCACGCCGATCCTGATTGCCGTTCTGCGCCGTGTAAAAGATCGGCATGCCCGCAGAGACGGCGGCGGATTTCAGACGCGCGATATTGGCGACGACAGGAGCTATGGGCGAAGCGTCCTGTTCGAAAGCGCCGACGAAGTAGTTCTGCATGTCATGGATGAGCAGCACGGCGCGATTGGGATCGAAACTCCATTTCGCGCGTGCGGGGGAATTTCGGCAAAGGCGGGAAGTTCGTAATTCGCTATTTTCGGCAGCCCCATTTCAGGCCTCCATCGGTATTGTCTTGAGAAATTGTCCGCGAAGCTGCTGGCGAAGCACCTTGCGGCTGACCTTGCCGACAGCTGTCGTCTCGAAGGCTTCGACGAAGACGATCTGATCGGGCACCTTGAATTCGGCGAGACCGCGACCACGCACGAAAGCCTTGAGCGCCGCCATCTTTGGCTTTTCGCCCTGCGGGATGACGAAAGCGCAGCTGCGTTCACCCAGATATGGATCGGGGATGGAGACCACCGCCGCATCGAAGACGCCGGGATGAGCGAGAAGATGGTCCTCAATCTCTTCGGCGGAGATTTTTTCGCCGGCGCGGTTGATATGGTCGCCCGCCCGTCCCCTGACGACGAGATAGCCTTCCGGCGTACGCGATACGATATCGCCCGTGCGGTAAAAGCCGTCTTCCGTGAAGGAGCGGGCGTTCGCGGCGGCGTCATTGTGGTAGCCGCGGATCGTGTAGGGTCCGCGCGCGAGCAGCAGGCCCGGCTCGCCTTCCGCGACAGGCTGGCCATGATCGTCAACGATCAGCACCTCGTCGTCCGGGCTGATCGGCCGGCCCTGAGTGTTGACGATAACGTCTTCCGGATCATCGAGCCGCGTATAGTTCACAAGTCCTTCGGCCATGCCGAAGACCTGCTGCAGGGTGCAGCCGAGCGCCACGCGGACACGGGATGCTGCTTCCGGCGTGAATTTCGCGCCGCCGACGAGCAAGACCTCAAGGCTCGAAATATCATGTCCCGATGTCGGCGCTGCCTGCATCCACAACAGCGCCAGCGGCGGGACGACACCTGTGATCGTGACGCGTTCGTTTTCGATAAGGGTAAAGGCGGTTTCGGCACTTGGAGATGGGCACATGACAATACGGCTTCCGGCATAGAGCGCGCCGAAGACACCAGGCGAGCTCATCGGAAAATTATGCGCAACGGGCAGAGCCGCCATGAAGACGCTCTTCTCGCTCAAGCCGCAGATGTCTGCGCTGGCGCGAAAGCTGTAGATATAGTCGTCGTGGGTACGCGGGATGAGCTTCGATAAGCCGGTACTGCCCCCCGATATCTGCAGGAAAGCGACGGAGGATGGCGAAGGCTCCGCCGGAAGCAGTGTTTGATCGTGAGGCAGATCTTCGAGCGCATGGAACTCTTCCGCCTCGCCGATGACCACGACGTGGCGAAGGCCGGGGGCCCTCGCCGCCACATCGCGGGCAAGCATGCGATAGTCGAAATCTCCATCCTTTGCGGCAATCACGTAGGCGCTCGCCTCGGACTTCTCCACGAAATGCGAGATCTCCGTGACGCGATGCGCAGGCAACGCAAAAACCGGAATGAGATTGGCGCGAAAGAGCCCGAAAACGACGGATAGGAATTCCGGGATATTCGGCAATTGCACGACGACGCGCTCACCGGGACGAAGCCCGAACGAGAGGAAACGAGCCGCATTTTCATTGGCTCGGTGAAGCAGATCGGCATAGGTCCAGCGCTGTTCGCCACCGATGACTGCAATATGCTCCGGAATATCGCGGGCGCGCCGTTCGAGAAAGCCGAACATGGTTTCACCGCGCCAATAACCTTTTTCGCGATAGCGCGCGATGTAGTCCTCCGGCCAGACTTGCTTTGGTTCCAGCATCTCAAGCCTCACGCGCTGAACTTGCTGCGATCGATGCCGAAGGCGTCGAGCATCGCACGAAACTTGGCGGCGGTTTCGGCTACTTCGCCGTCCGGCGTCGATCCCGGCACGATGCCGGCGCCCGCATAAAGCCGCGCCTGATCGCCATCAAGTTCGGCGCAACGGATCGACACATACCATCGCCCGTCTCCGGCGGAATCGCACCAGCCGACAGCACCGGCATAGAATGCCCGATCATAGGGTTCGAGTTTCATGATCTGACCGTGTGCAAGCTTGCGTGGCAGACCGCAAACGGCAGGCGTGGGATGCAGCAATCCGGCAAAATATGCGGACGAAAGCGAGGCGTTCTTCAACCGCCCGACGATGCGCGTGCCGAGGTGCCACATGCTGGCGGTCGGTCGCAAAGCGATACCTTCGGGTGTCGAAAGCTCGACGCAATAGGGGGTGAGAATATCAAGGATGGACTCGACCACCATCGCATGTTCGCGACGATCCTTTTCAGACTTGAGCAGTGTGTCTGCCGCGTTGCGATCTTCTGCCGTATCCTTGTGGCGGCGCGCAGACCCCGCGAGCGGATGAGAGGCAATATGCCCACCCCGCTTCTCGATAAGGAGCTCCGGCGTTGCACCGATGAGGGCACGCGGATGATGCCCGCGTGCCGGCAAGGGTGTGGCGAAGACGGTGACGCTCTCATCAACGGAAAGCCTGCGCATCAGATCGGCGGCGCAGAAGTCATGGCTCGCAGTCACTTTCAGGCTGCGCGACAGGACGACCTTGCGCAAAGCCGCGCCCGGAGCGTTCATTTGGTCGAGGGCCGCGGCAACGGCATTGGCAAAGTCGGCTGGGGCTGGATCCGAATCGACCGACAGGATCCTGCCGGCTGCCGATTGCAATGACGCTACGCCACCGAGACCTGGAATGGCGCCGATGTCGTGTTTTCCCTGCACACGCAGAACGCGCTCGGGCTGGATGAGATGGGCGGGCTCCGACGGATCAAACGGTAAGGCGCCGACCAGAACATCCGGCCCTTCGGTTTGCTTCTCGAAGAAGTCTGCCGCGCGATCCGCGAGATTGGAAAGGGGACCATCGCCGAGGGCGCCGATCTGACCAAGCGCCAGCATCGTCTCGCCGGATGTCTTGAAGACAAAGGGAATTGGACGGGCGAGCGCAGTTTCCGTCTGCGCGTCCTCATCGATCCAGATCAGGGGATTTGCCATGTTGCTCTCCAGTCTTTGTCGGGGGTTTGGAATGTCTATGCTGCTGTCGCCGCAGCCTTAACGACCGTCAGTCGGTCCAGTAGGTTCCGGTGAGCGGCACGGCCATGAAGCCGTTGAGTGTTCGCCGAGTCGCCTCGACGTCGATGTCCTGAAACAGCTTCGGGTGGGTCCATTTGGCGATCAGCTCGAGCGCCAGTAGATCAAGGGGTGAGTTGAAGATCTGTTGCGACAGGCCGTGCACTGCTCCCGTCGTCACGGCAGGGATCGCGGCGAAGCCCGGGCGGTCGAGAAGTTTCGCCATCGTGTCCCTGGTGTCTTGCGCGCTGTAATGCGGACCGATCAGAAGCCCCCCACGCTTCGCCATATATTCGCCGCCGCTGGCGATATAGACGTCGGGCTTCGAGGAAAGCGCATATTCGAGGCTGATCTGCCCGAACGGCTTGCCGGCGAGGATGTCGCCAATATTGCGCGCATCCACGAAGTCGATGAATTTGCCGACATTGCCCGTACCCGGTGAATTGCAGCAAGCCTCCTGCGTCGAGGCATGTGTCTCCATGAAGACCGCAGGTCTGTCGGACGGATCGGTCTTGGCAACGCGCTCGGCGATCAGATCCTTTTGCTGTTTGCGGAAGGCGATAACCTTGTCGGCCTCGGTTTCGCGGCCGATGGCCTTACCCAGGATTTGGAGACTCCGGTCCGAATTGGCGAAGGGATCGGCAACGAAATCAATGAAGATGACCGGAATCCCGACTTGGCTGAGTTGCTCAAGCTGCTGCTCGGCAGGATGCGAATAGAGCGACAGCACCACGAGATCGGGCTTTGCGGCGATGACTTGCTCGGCGACCATGTCCTGGGCGCTGCTCGTCGATTTCGGTAGACTATCGATCGCCGGAAACCTCTGCCGGTAGGTGGCGTAGAGTTCGCGGCCGAAGCGATCGACATCGTGCGGCCAGGCCGCGACAAGGTTGACCGGATCGTCGGTGAGGAAGGAAAGCGCCAGGATCAGACGGCCGTCGTCCACCAGCACGCGGCTTGCGGGCTTTGCCAACGTGATCGTGCGGCCCTTGAGATCGTTCAGGATGATGTCAGCGCGCGCAAGCGTCGGTATCGTGAAGGCGATCAGAAGCGCGGCGATCGCCACGATCTGCTTGCGAACAATGGAACCTGTCTTGATACTGGCTATGGTCTTGGGCATCGCGATTATTCCAGTTTTGGGACTTGATGGCCGCCTGCGAGCGGGGCAGTCAGGGCCGTCGGCGAACCAGTGTCATGCCGTCGCCGAGCGGTAGCATGGACATATCCACTCGCTCGTCGTCGCGGATCTTCCGATTTAGATCGCGCAGGGCCACTGTCTCGGCGCTGTGGTCTTCAGGATCGGCAACGGACCGCCCCCAGAACATATTGTCGAAGCAGATCAATCCGCCTGGACGCATGAGTCGTAGACTGCGCTCGTAGTAAGCGTCGTAATTTTCCTTGTCGGCATCGATGTAGACGAAATCGAAACGCGCCTCGCCGTCGTCGGCAAGAAGCTGATCGAGAGATGTGACAGCGTCGCCAAGCTTTAGCTCGATACGATCCGCAACCCCTGCTTCCTGCCAGTACCGGCGCCCAATCGCTGTCCATTCTTCACTGGCATCCAAGGCAACGAGCTGTCCTCCGGGCGGCAGCGCAAGCGCCATGGCGAGTGCGCTGTAGCCCGTGTAGGTGCCGATCTCCAGCACCCGGTGAGCGCCGATCGCCGTCATCAGGAAAGCGAGCAATTGGCCGGCAGGCGGTGAGCTGACCATGTTCCCTTCGGGGAGCGCCAGGGTTTCCTCGCGCAATTTCCGTTGTAGTTCGGTCAGGCGCGTGCCGAATTCGACGGCGTACTGGCGTATCTGTATGTCTGTTACGTGTTTCATATCTGATCCTTCTGTCCCGCGTGGGGCCTCACCATTTGTAGGAGGCTGTCGCCATGATCGTCCGGCCGGTGCCATAGAAGCACTGGTTGGCCGAGGCGCAGGCGGAGACGAATTCCTTGTTGAACAAGTTGGTCGCGTTGACGGCTAATTCGAAGCCCTTGAGCTTGGGATCGTAATTGCCGAAGTCATAGTGGATCGCAGCGTCCACCAGCGTGTAGGACGGCACCCGCATGGCCCTGGTGTTGGCGGCATCGCCATTCGTCGAGCCCATGTAGCGGACGCCCACACCGAAGCCGAGCCCGGCCAATGCGCCGGAGTCGAGCGTGTAGTCCCCCCACAGACTTGCCATGTGTTCAGGCGCGCCGGCCGGCGTTTTTCCGACTGTGGTGGCGACGTTACTCTTCGTTACTTCGACGTCGGCATAGGTATAGGCGGCGCTGAGGCTGAAATTGTCAGTGACCGCGAACTTCGCACCGAGTTCGACGCCCCGCGAGCGGACTTCGCCGGTCTGCGTCTGGCAGACGGTCGAGCTGCAGCCGGTCAGCGTCGTATTCGTGCTCGTGTGTGCCAGGTCCGTCGTCAGCACGTTTTGCTGCGTCAGATCATAGAGCGCGACGGTGAAAAGCGCGTCGAAGTTCGTCGGCTGGTATTTTACGCCAACTTCGTATTGCTGGCCCGTTGTCGGCTTGAAGGTGGTGCCGCCATAACCGGTTCCCATGGTGGGGTCGAACGAGGTCGAATAGCTTGCATAGGGCGCGACACCATTGTCGAACTCGTAGAGAAGCCCGGCCTTCCATGTGAAGGCGCCGTCCGTCGTATCGGAATTGGTGGATGCGCCTGTGGCGAGGGTTGTCGTCCTGCTGTCGAGCGAAGACCAGTCATGACGCCCGGCAAGGACAAAAGCCCAGTTGTCGAGCTTCATCTGGTCCTGAAGATAAACGCCGGTCTGATAGCGTGTCTGGTTCTGGCGTCCGGTCAATTTGACGTTCGGCGTGCTTTCATAGGCCGGATTGAGATAGTTGATATAGGTGACTGCGCCGTTGCCGTAAGTCGAGGTCGCGTCAAGCTGCTGGTAGTCGACGCCCATCAGGAGCTTGTGTTCGAGCTTTCCGGTGTCGAAATCGGCTTCGGCCTGGTTGTCGACCGCCAGCGAATTGAATTGCTCGATATAATGCGTCGATTGCCGGCCGAGGCACAGATACGCCACGCCGCCGCAGTTTGCGGCCGAGGCCCAGGCGCTTCCGCCGCCCGGAACGGAATAAGCCTTGAAATCGCTGCTGCTGTGCATGAAGCGCAGGTTTTGCCGCACGGTCCAGACGTCATCGAAGTGATGCTCGAATTCGTATCCGGCCGTCGCCTGCGTGCGCGAGAAGGAATTGTAATTCGGATTGCCGCTGAAGAAGTTGGACGAAATCTGGCCGTTCGGATTCTTCTGCAAGGTTCCGAGCGCCGGCATCCAGTTGGTAAGCGCGGCATTCGGGTCGCGCGTGTAGCTACCCTTCACCGTCAAGGTCGTATCGGCATCCGGCGACCATGTCACGGATGGAGCGATAGCCACGCGCTTGCTGTCCGAATTGTCAAAGCCGAGATCGTAGAGGCGGCCGACGCCCGTCAACCGGTAGAGAAACTGTCCCTCCTCATCGACCGGTCCCGTGAAATCGAAACCAGTCTCGGCGCGGCCGTTGTTACCGAAGCGCGTGAATACTTCATGGGACGCTTCAGTTTCCGGCTTCTTGCTGACAAGGTTGACCAACCCGCCGGGATTTCCGGAACCATAAAGGACGGAAGCCGGACCGCGCATGATCTCGATGCGATCGATGAGGTAAGAGTCGATCGATGGCACGTCATAATTGATGCCGGTCGGCAACCTCAATCCATCCCAATAATGGATATAGTTGGCATTCGGGCCGAAGCCACCAAAACCGCGAATGAAAACGCTGTCAAAGCGATCGCCTGGCCGCGAGCCGGTCGTAACGCCGGGCTCATAGCGCAGTGCCGAGGAAACACTGGTTGCGCCCTGCTTCTTGATCTGTTCGCTTGTAACGACCGACACCGACTGTGGGGTTTCAATGATTGCCGTATCGGTTTTGCTGCCAGCGCGGGCGCGCTTGGCAATCGGTCCCTTATCCTGCATATCGCTGGACGTGATCGTAATTTTTTCCAGGGCTGTCGGAGACTGATCATCGGCCACCGCGATCGTCGTCGCCGCAAGCAGGCTCACCGTTCCCGTCAATAATCCTGCAAAGGCCTGTCTGTGTTGCATTCGTTCCTCTTGATCGCACCCGGTGCTAATTCTTATGTCGGCGCAGCCGAGATCAAACGGCTTGCCAACTAAATATGATTGAATTTGTCATGTTTTTGCGTTATACGCGTTTGCTAGCGAAAGGCCATTGCGAACTTGTTTGAGAAAACGCCATTTTTGTTTGTGCAATCAGGCACCGCTCAGCGACACGCGATGGGAATGGCCGCCGGATGAGCTCTCTGGTCAAAGCGCACGAATTCTTCGGTCAAATGCAGAAGGAAGATCAGGCCTTCCGCCTGATCAATTCCAATATTGGCGCGGATGATACGGTCCTGCGCGGCACGTTCAGAAAGACGACCGTGAGAGACGGCCTGACGGTGCATTATTCCGATGTCACGAATCTCTGCGATCTCCACACGGAGGCTGAATCTGCGCCGCACCTGGGAATCAAGCTGTTCTTCCAGGGTGGTGTGAGCGCCAGCATCGGCGACCAGGACATTCCGATGCCGCATCGGCTCGAAAACTCCGACCGCTGGATCCCGTCAGCCACGCTGTTCCACCAGCAGGAGCGGGAACTCTTCCGCCGCCGGGCCGCCATAGGCGATCGCGTGCGCAAGCTGACAATCAAGATTTTTCCGGAATGGCTGGAGTCGGGCGACGTCTTTGGAGATGCAAGCGCGCAGGGCCTGAAGCGCTTCACCTCAACGCGGCTTGCTGCACGATCCTGGAGCCCGAGCGCGTCGCTGGTGGCACTGGCCACGCAGGCAATCAGGCCGCCAGTTTTCGAACCCTATCTGGCGCGCCTCTACATGGAGAGCCGCACGCTTGGCATCGTCGCGGAAGCCTTTTCCCTGCTGGCGGGGATCTCCTCTGTCCCGGCACCCGGCGCAAGACTGAGCGCCGCCGAGAACAAGCACCTCCGCCGCGCCGAGGAATTGCTCAACAATAGCCGTGTTGCGCCCTCCCTTGAAGAGCTGGCTGCCGAAGTCGGCGTCAGCGTTAATACGTTGCAGCGCCTATTTCATGCCGCTTATGGCACGACGGTCTTCCATTACATTCGGCGGCTGAAATTGGAGCAGGCAAGGACAGCGCTTGAGAATGAGGGGGTGACGATCGCCCAAGCCGCCTACCTTGCCGGCTACACCAGCCCGGCGAACTTCGCGACCGCCTTTAAACGGCAATATGGATTTTCACCGAAGGACGCCCGATCACATTAGACTGGCTTGCCAATCATATTCCCATAACGCCAACGTATTGCTCTGAATGCCGGAGGATTCCCCCGCCCCTCGGCAGCCTTGCCCGACAGCCGCCGCACTCTACTGCGACCCGTTGCTATGCTCGATCGCCGCTCCACTGCTCATCCGACAATCGCGCAGCGTCTATCCGCCGAACGCCGAAATCGCTTTCCCCGGAATGAACTTCCGTGGATACGTCGGCCGCGACGCTTGATCGGATCGCTAGGTCTTGTTTGTCTGTTCCGCGCTCGACATGATGACGAGCAACGCCATGGCCCCGTGCTTCCCCCCAGAATAATGACACGGTCAGCCATGGCGACTTCGATCATCTCCCGCCTCGAATACCGCACAAGCTCGATCCCAAGCCCACACTCCCGATGCGACCGATGATCCTCATGCGTATTCGGCGACAATAGATGGCCGTCATATTCGCCTATCGCATCGGAGTGGCCAAATAGCCGTCTTCAGCAGATTTGAACGTCCGACCACGTCATTTTGTTGAACCAGCGAGCTTCCTACGAAAGCCGTAAATGCCGATCTTGATGAGAGCTGAACCGAAGGCAGGTCACATGAGAAAAGACATTGTCATGTGCGGATCCAGATACTACTCATTGTGTACCGCTTTGAAGAAATTGGGCGCTGGCCATACACTCGTCCACAGTCGGCGAGGAATGAGGTGGCGATAAAACCTCCAAACTCCAAACTATTTTCTACATAACCAATAGAAAAAGAACGACCTGTCTTTCTTGAGGCGGTTCGCATGCCTAAGCTTGGCTATGTTGTCAGGAGACGGTCTGCTCGTGACCGATTTACGTATGCGGATTTCAAGGAACACCGATGTTGAGCGAAAACGTTGTATCGGAACCGTTCCGCTGGCCGTCAAGCACCAGTTACTTATTTAGTGCCGCTTGACGCGATCCAGTCACTTGTCGACAGATCCTACCAAGGTAGCAAAAGCAGTCTTGCGGCAATGCGATGATATGTAGCCGACTAATTATTCAACGATGCAACCACCAACCTGAAGCGATTCAATGAGAGAAACCATATCAGATCAGATTCTCACCGCAGCCGGTGGGCTGTTTTACAGCGAAGGTATTCGGGCCGTTGGGATAGATCGCATTATCGAGGAAGCCAAGGTTGCGAAGGCAACGCTATATCGACACTTCCCGTCCAAGGATCATCTGGTTGCGGCCTATCTCCAGGATCGCCACGATCGTGTTATTCGCTCCCTGCAGGAGGTCCTGGACGCGACCGGCGCTCCGAGAGACCAGATCACCGTCATTTTCGAGCGTCTGTATGAAAAGGCCGACAGCCCGGAGTTCCGCGGCTGCGCATTTGCGCTTGCCGTGGCCGAGCACGGCGACTCCGAACGCGTTGTGTCGGTCGCCCGAACCCACAAGAAGGCAGTGAGGGATATTTTCCACGCCATCATATCCAACACCGGGCTGAGCCTTGACCAGACGGCCGCTCATCTATCGCTTCTTTATGAAGGAGCGCTTGCGACGGTGGCGGTTGGACGCGATCCAACTGCAGTCCTCGTCGCGCGAGACTGCGCACTTTCCGTCTTCGACGCCACGGTCCTTCATAACCGGACATCTTGAGAGCACCAGATCATGACAAAGACCATTGACTATTTCTTCGGCATCGGCTCGCCTTGGGCGTTCATCGGATTGGAGCCATTCGCGGCACTTGCTTCCAAACAGAACGCCAAGATCCGCCCGTATGTCATCCCCCTGATTGAGGATAACGGCGCCATCTATTCCCGTAATCGGCCGGAAGCCCGTCGGGCCTACTGGACGAAGGACCTCAAGCGCTGGGCGGCGGTCCGTGGAAAAGAGCTGAACTTCGAAAACCGTGCCGCTTTGTCGGATCCGACGCCCGCCGGTTTCCTGGTCCTTGCCGCCATCGATGCGGGCGAAGACTGGCTGAAGCTGACGAAGGCTCTTCAGGAGGCCTTCTGGTCTCGCCGGGAAAATATCGGCGAAGCCGAGGTGCGTCGCGCAATCGCTGATGCAGCGGGTTTCGATGGCGCAGCTCTGGAGCAGCGCGCTCAAGGCGAATCCGTAAAATCGGCCTGGAAAACCAACTACGAGACCGCCAAGGACGCCGGCGTCTTCGGGCTTCCGACCTTTCGCTATGAAGGCGAGCTTTACTGGGGTCAGGACAGCTTGCCCTTCCTCGAGCGTCACCTGAAGGGTGAAAAGCTCCTCGCTTGATCTTGTCACAGGTCGACGGCATGGCGATACCGTCGACATCATGAATCCCGGGAAGATTTAGCCTGAGTAGGGCCTGAAGCAGCCTGTCAATAGACCTCGATTGCCTGGATATCTCCCTATGAACACCTTCAAGCCTCACAGCTCTCATTGGGGGGCCTTTTCGGGCCGATACCAAGATGGAAAGCTTGAAATCCGTCCCCATCCGGGAGATCCGCATCCGTCGCCTCTGCTTGGAAACCTGCCGGCAATCGCCGACAGCTCCATGCGTATCAAGCGCCCGGCGGTGAGGCGCGGCTGGCTTGAGGGGGCCGCCGACAACGCACAAAATCGCGGGGCGGACGACTATGTGGAAGTGAGCTGGCCGACGGCGGTGGACCTTGTCGCGGCAGAACTTCGGCGCGTTTACGGAGACTTCGGTCCGGGGGCCGTTTTCGGCGGATCCTATGGCTGGTCGAGCGCCGGGCGGTTCCATCATGCGCAGAGCCAGATCCATCGCTTTTTGAATGTGCTGGGGGGATACGTTCGATCCGTCAATACGTACAGTTCCGGTGCTGCCATGGTCATCATCCCGCATGTGTTGGGACCATACGACCATTTCGACCGCAAGAGCGTCACCTGGGATGCCATCGGACGGAGCAGCGAACTGGTCGTTGCCTTTGGCGGCATGGCGATCAAAAATGCCGATGTACATGGCGGCGGCATTAGCGCCCATATCGTGCGCCAGACGCTGAACGGTGCAAGCGCACGAGGCGCGCGCTTTGTCCTCGTCAGCCCGCTGAACGACGATTTTCCCGCCGAGTTGAATGCACAATGGCTTCCGATCGTGCCGGGCACCGATGTCGCGCTGATGCTCGGTCTCGCGCATGTGCTGGTCCGTGAGGGATTGCACGACCGCGGATTTCTCGACAGCTATACGGTCGGTTACGAGCGTTTTGAGGACTATCTGCTTGGCCGGAGCGATGGTGTCGAAAAGAGCCCGGAATGGGCTTCCGGCATTTGTGGAATCGACGTCGACAGCATCAAGGGACTGGCCCGGGCAATGGCCGGCGCCAGGACATTGATCACCGTCAGCCATTCCCTCCAGCGCGCCGACTATGGCGAACAGCCCGTCTGGATGGGCATCGTGCTCGCTGCAATGCTCGGGCAGATCGGGCTGGATGGCGGCGGCTATGCCTATTCACTTGGCGCGTTGGGGAATATCGGCAAGGGCCAGCTTGCCGTTCCACTGCCCACCTTTAGCCAGTTCAAAAATCCTGTGCCGGATTTCATTCCCGTCGCGCGTATCGCCGACATGCTCCTCAATCCGGGCGACGAGTTCCACTACAACGGCCGCGCGATGCATTATCCTGACATCCGCCTCGTCTATTGGGCGGGAGGCAACCCGTTCCACCATCATCAGGATCTCAACAGGCTGCGCGCAGCATTCAAGAGACCGGAGACCATCATCGTCCATGAGACGGCCTGGACATCCTCCGCGCGTCACGCGGACATCGTGCTGCCGGCAACCACGACGCTCGAGCGTAACGATATCGGTGCGGCGGACCGCGATCCACTGATGGTCGCCATGAAGAAGCTGATCGAGCCGGTCGGCGAAGCACGGGATGACTATGAGATTTTTTCCGAGATAGCCCGACGTCTCGGAAAATTCGAGAACTTCACCGAAAACCGCACCAGCAAAGAATGGCTGTCCACCCTGTTCGAGACGACGCGCGCGGCACTCGTCGCCGGTGGACACGACGCTCCGGACTTCGAGGCGTTCTGGGATCACGGTGAACTGCGCCTTCCGCTCAAGCCCGACGACGGAGGTCCAGCATGTGCATTTCGAAATGATCCACTCGCATCTGCGCTGCAGACGCCATCCGGGAAGATCGAGATCTTTTCGGAGACGATCGAGAGCTTCGGCTACGACGATTGCCGCGGCCATCCGCAGTGGTATCCTCCTCGGGCAGAAGCGGAGGGCAATGAAAGTCGCTTCCCGCTCTATCTGGTCTGCAACCAGCCGCATCAACGGCTGCATAGTCAGCTGGACTACGGCGATTTCAGCCGTTCAACCAAGATAAAAAGCCGGGAACCCGTTCGCATCAACCCCCTTGACGCAGCCGAGCGCGGGATCTCGGATGGCGACATCGTGAGGTTGTTCAACGACCGCGGCAGTTGCCTTGCGGCAGCGGTGATCAGCGAAGATGTGCGAAAGAGCGTGATGCAGCTTGCGACAGGCGCTTGGTTCGAGCCCGAAAATGCGACCGCCGACAAAACCATGTGCGTTCACGGCAATCCGAATATTCTCACCCGTGACGTTGGAACCTCCCAACTCGCCCAGGGCTCGACCGGACAGCTCACCAAAGTGGAGGTGGAACGCTTTGTCGGCGAGGCGCCCCCCGTGCAGATATTCGAGATGATGAAATTCATGGAGCGTGCTGCCGAGCCCGGCGGGATCGCTGATCCCAGGTGAATCTGGTTTGCACCTGCCCCGCCAGCGAGCCCCACCAATAGAAGTTATTGCCTACGAGGGTCGCGGAACAATAGGGACCGGAATTCCGTCAACCAAACTCGGGATCCTTTTGAAAAAGGGCGCCACCAAGAGGATCTTTACACGCCGGAAAAGCTGATCCTTAGCAAAGCCGAAAACGAAACAAAAAAATCTATAAAATCTATAGAATAAGAACAACTAGTCTTTCTTGCCCGATGCGGATTGCCTACGCTGTCCCTCATGATTTTTGTCAAAGAAACTAAGGGACGCATTCAATGCTGAGGGGCAAACAAAGCCATCAAACCGATGCCGTGACACAAATATTAAGTCGGGAATGAGCCTTACAGCGGCCCCGCGCAACTCATCAGACCCCTTAATCCAACCATCGCTACCTCGCGGTTAGAGCGAGCGCTTTTGCCGATAAATACGTCTGATGGCGGTCGATATCGCGCCTGAAGTTGCAATACCCGGATCAAATACATCTGCGGAACAGCAACAGCCAGCGCTACGCGCCCTATCAGACACAACCCGAACCATCAGGATTTTCTCATGACCGAACGTTCCAGCTTGCTCTCTCTTTCCCGGCGCCGACTGCTGATAACAACTTCAGCTGCCGCGCCGCTATGTTGGTGGCAACGGCAGGGTTCACTCCGGCTCAGAGCGCTGATGGCAACGGCGGCGAGATCACTTTCCTTATCGACTCCCTGGGCGATACCTGGATCCCAAACAACAGCGCGATCTCCAGCTTCCAGGGCCACATCTGGGGGCACGTCACCGACAAGCTCCTCTACGTCGATGCTGACGGCAAGGTTAGCCCCTGGATCGCCGAGCGGTGGGAGCAGAACGACACGGCCACCGAGTTCACCCTGCACCTGAAGAACGGCGTGACTTTCTCCGACGGCACTCCGCTTGATGCGGCAGCCGTCGTCGCCAACCTAGACATCTGGTACGCAGGCCGCAAGAACGAGGGCATCAACCCGATTGGTCTCTTCCCGAAAACCTACGACCATGCCCAGGCAATCGACGCGAGCACAGTGAAGGTCTTCTTCAAGAAGCCGACGCTTGGCTTCATCCCGACTCTCGGCTACCACGGTTCGATCCTCATCTCCCCGAAAACCATCGCGCAGCCCGCCCCCCAGCAGGCTGACCTCGGCAAAACCTCCGGCAGCGGCCCGTATGTGGTCGATTCCTGGAAGGAGGGCGACTTCGTCAAGCTGGTCAAGCGCAAGGACTACAACTGGGGTCCTCCGGCGGTCGGTCACACCGGCCCAGCCTATCTCGACACGATCACCTACAAGCTGGTGTCCGAACCGTCGCTGCGCGTTGCAGCCGTGCAGTCCGGCCAAGCCGATGTCGCCTACAACGCCTCGCCGCAGGAGTTGGAGTCCCTCAAGGCAGACGGCTTCACCATCGCGACACCGCGCTATCTCGGCTTCGTGAACGGTTGGGCGATCAACACCAAGCTTGCTCCGTACGACGACGTGAAAGTACGTCAGGCTCTCCAGGCCGGCATCAATCGCCAGGAGATCATCGACACCGTCTACACGCCCGACTGGAAGCTCGCGACATCCTTCATCCAGAGCAACGTACCCGGCGCGACGGACCAAAGCGATCTGTTGGCCTACAACCCGGACAAGGCTGAAAAGCTTCTCGATGAGGCGGGCTGGAAAAAGGGCGCCGACGGCATCCGCACAAAGAACGGCGAGCCGCTGTTGCTGACGCTGAATTCCAACCCCTACCTCGCAACGTCCAAATCAGTCGACGAACTCATCGCCCAGCAGCTCGGCAAGATTGGCTGGAAAGTCTCCATCCGTGCCTACGATGTTGTCACCTTCGGCCAGAAGGTCAAATACGGCGGTCCGGCTGTTCCAGCCTACGAGGTAACGCGTAGCTTCATCGACGCCGGGACCGTCGCCAGTATTCTGACCAACGCCAACAGCGGCGAGAACTGGTTCGCTCTCGACGAGAGCGACACGAGACTCAATGAGCTACGCGACAAGATCGCCGGCGCTGGCTCCACGGAAATTCGCAAACCGCTCCTCGACGAGTTGCAGAAGTACATTCTTGATCAGGGCTACTTCATCCCCCGCACGCAGATCGTTCAGCGAATCTACGCTCAGTCTCCCAAGCTCAAGGGCGAGGTCTACAACGGTGTCGCCTATGCCAGTTACTACACGGCCACGAAAAGCGAGTAGCCCATAATTCAACCGCAAAGTAAGAAGGTGACGGGCATGAGCAAAGCCTACCTAAACTACGCCGCAAAGCGCCTCGTGCAGGCGATCGTCGTGATCCTGCTGGCTTATGTCTTCACCTTCGTTGTCGTCAGCATCCTGCCGGGCGACCCGATCTCCAACGTCCTGAACAACCCCCAGAATGGGTTCACACAGGACGAGATCAAGGAGATCATCGCCGCCCAAGGTCTGGATAAGCCGATCCCGGTCCAGCTTTGGACATCGTTTTCCGGGTTCGTCACCGGTGATCTGGGCCTGTCGATGCGGACCAATCGCCCCGTGACAACTCTGATCGCCGAGGTGCTCCCGTCGACGCTTGTCCTCGCTTCGTCGGGTCTCGTCGTCGCGCTTCTGCTCGCAGCGGTGATCGCCTATGGCACACAGTTTCTTCCAAAACGGTTTGGCCAGGGCCTGCTGCGAGGCTTCCCGTCATTGTTCCTGTCGGTGCCAAATTTCGTGATCGGCCTGGTTCTGATCCACCTCTTTGGTTTCCAGCTTGGCGTCTTTCGCGTGATCCAGCCTGATAGCTTCTGGGCGACACTTTTCGCGGCGATCGCGCTCGGCATCCCCATCTCCGCGCAAATCGCCGAGGTGCTTATCGCCAACCTCGACCATGAGTCCGGCCAGGAATACGCCGCTGTCGCGCGCGGACGCGGCCTTTCGCAAATGCGCCTGTTCGCCAAGCATTTGCTCAAGCCGTCGTCGCTGCCGGTCGTTACCGTCATCGCGCTGACTATCGGCGAACTGCTCGGGGGTCGCTGATCACCGAGACGGTCTTTGGGCGCACCGGTCTTGGCAGCTTGGTGCAAAGGTCGGTGAGCACGCAGGACCTGCCCGTCCTTCAGGCGGTCGTCTCGCTGGCAGCGGTGGTCTTCGTGATCGTCAACCTGATCGCCGATCTTCTCTACCCACTGCTCGACCCACGCATAAAGCTCCTCGGAGCCCCCAAGCTTCGTCCAACCACAGCTGACGAGGGTTCCGTCGGCATTTCCAAGGTGGTGACGCCATGACCCTCGCCTCCGCCTACTCTCCCACACGCGTCACCGCGATCAGCCGGTTGACAGCTTTCCGCGTACCGCCTGTTGTCGCACTCTCTTTCGCAGTCGTCGCGCTCGCGATCGCCTGGTCGCTCGTCCCGAGCCTGTTCACGAGCTATGACCCGATCAACGGTGTTCCTGCTCAAAAGCTGCTTGGCCCAAGTGCCGCGCACTGGTTCGGCACCGATCACCTGGGTCGCGATCTCTACTCCCGCGTCGTCTATGGCACAGCCTCTTCGGTCGCGAGCGCACTGATCGCCGTGGTCATCGGTGTTGTCGCCGGCGGGCTCATCGGCCTACTGGCCGGCTTCTTCGGCGGCTGGGTGGACACCGTGTTTGCCCGGCTAGTCGACGTTCTGCTTGCAATTCCAAAGTTCTTGCTGGCCGTCATCGTCGTCACCGCGATCGGCTTCGACACCACGAATGCGGCCATCGCAACGGGTGTTTCGGCCGTGGCTCTGTTCGCCCGGGTGATGCGCTCGGAGGTGATCAAGACCCGGCAGGCGACATTCGTCGAGTCTTCCTTTCTCCTCGGCGGGTCGCGCTGGCACATCCTGTGGCGTCACGTACTCCCGAATGCGTCACGCTCGGTGCTGCCGCTTGCGGTGCTCCAGTTCGGCGACTCCATCCTGGTGATCGCCAGTCTTGCTTTCCTCGGCTACGGCGACCCGCCGCCCGCCTCCGATTGGGGTCTGCTGATCTCGATCGGCAAGGACTACCTCAAATGGCCGTGGCTCGTTTACGCGCCCGCTTTTGTCACGATCGCAACCGTCCTCTCTGTGAACAGGATCAGCCGATGGCTCCGCAAGACAGACTGACTGAGCTTTTCGCTCGCCCTGACGCCACCGGATCGATATCTCAACGACCAGCCCCGTTGCTCAGGATCGACGGGTTGTCGGTTTCCTACGGAAAGCAAGAGGTCGTCTCCAACGTCGGATTCGAACTGGGTCGCGGCAAGAGCCTCGCCCTTATCGGAGAGTCTGGCTCGGGCAAGTCGACGATTGCCCGCGCAGTGCTGCGACTGCTCCCCGCCGGAGGACACGCTACCGGCCGAGTCGAGTTCGCCGGCCAGGAAGCGCTGGGGCTTTCGGAGCGTCGTTTTCGGCCGCTGCGAGGACGCGCTATCGGGTTCGTTCCGCAGGACCCCGGCAACTCGCTGAACCCCGTCCGGACGATCGGCGCCCAGTCGATGGAGGCGGCCGCGCTCATCGACGAACCGAACAAGGCAATCCGCAAGGCGCTCATTCTGGAAACGTTCGCCCAGGTCGGGCTCGACAACCCCCAGCGGATCTATGACTCCTACCCTCATCAGTTGTCCGGCGGTATGCTGCAGCGGGTGTTGATTGGGCTCGCGGTCCTGCCGCGCCAGCGCTCCTGGTCGCGGATGAGCCCACCTCAGCCCTCGACGTCACGATCCAGAAGCGCATTCTCGATTTGCTGTCGCGATTGCAGCACGAGCTCGATATCAGCCTTCTCCTCATCACCCACGACCTTGCGATCGCCGCCGAACGGGCGGACTCGCTGGTGGTACTCAAGGGTGGAGTGGTGCAGGAGGCCGGAAAAACATCGGATATCTTCTCATCGCCCAAATCGACCTATGCGAAAAAGCTGCATGGAGATGTCCCGGCCCTCAACCCGGACCGCTACGCCGCACTACGCGACCCCGGCTTCCGTTTACTCAATACCACTTTCGGCAAGGCACCGAAGATTGAGGTTAGCGGCGTCACCAAGACTTTCACGGTCGATGGCAAGGTTCTGAAGGCGGTCAATGACGTGTCCTTTAACGTGCCTGCTGGCACCACACACGCGCTGGTCGGCGAATCCGGCTCCGGCAAGACGACCGCAATCCGGCTGCTGCTTGGGCTAGAGCAACCCGACACCGGCAAGATCGCGGTCGCCGGCGAGCAGCTCAACGGTCGCTCGCACGACTCGCTGCGCGCGGTATGGCGCCACCTTCAGCTCGTCTACCAGAACCCGTTCACCTCGCTGGATCCGACCTGGAGGGTCGAGCAGCTGGTGCGCGAACCACTCGACCGGTTCAAGATCGGAACCGCCACGGAGCGTGCCGAGCGGGTTCGCGAAGCGCTGGCCGATGTCGGGCTCGATGAGCACCTGCTTTTGCGCAAGCCGGAAGCCTTGTCAGGTGGCCAGCGCCAGCGCGTGGCGATTGCACGTGCATTGGTCCTCAAGCCGGATGTCATCGTGCTCGACGAGCCGACCTCCGCGCTCGACGTCAGCGTCCAGGCGGACATTGTGGAGGTGCTGCTTTCACTGCAATCCAAGCTTGGCCTGACCTATGTCTTCGTATCCCACGATTTGGCGCTGGTTCGCCAACTCGCCCACACCGTCTCGGTGATGCAGCGGGGGCGCATCGTCGAACATGGGACCGTCACCGACATCTTTGAAAAACCCCAGCAGCCCTATACCCGGTCGTTGCTTGAGTCGATCCCGTCCGGCATTGCCGGAAGTGCCCGCGTGTCCCGCTTGCAACCCCGACGGATCGTCAGCAAGGAAAAGATCGCATGACCATCGCTGCGCCTGTCAGTACGCTGCCCGCGTCGTTCCGCCCAAAGCAGCGGCTTGGCTTTAACACCAGGGTTTCGTTCAACGACGAAGCCGGACCGGCGCAGGGCTTGCGCGACGGGATCGAGCTCTTCAAGGAAGCGGAGCGGCTGGGTTACCAGTCAGGCTGGGCCTATCAGCGCCATTTCGACCACTACCTTTCCTCGCCACTTCCGTTTTTCGCCGCCGCCGGTCAGCACACCAGGCATATCATGCTGGGATCGGCGGTCATCCCGATGCGCTATCAGGACCCTATCCTGCTCGCCGAAGCGGCGGGCACGACTGACTTGCTGATCGGCGGCCGGCTTGAACTTGCGATCTCGACCGGTGCCAACGCGACATTCGACGCGGTGTTCGGTACAGTCGACACAGACGCCCGAACGGAAGCCAAACGCCGCCAGGCGCGCTTCCTTTCGGCAATCGCAGGCGAAGTCCTCCACACTGTCGGCGGGCTGGACAAGGGTGGCCCGCAGGGCGCCGAGCTGCGCGTGACGCCGCATAGCCCGACTTTGCGCTCGCGCATTCGACAAGGCTCAGCCAGTCTGAACTCGGCAATCCAGGCGGCCGAGCTCGGGATCGGGCTTATCTCGGGAACCGTGCAACACGACCAAGCCGAGGGCGAGACCTTCGGGCAGTACCAGGCTCGTATCATCGAAGCCTTCCGCGTTACCTGGCGTGAGACATGGGGAACGGAACCGCCATCGGTCGCCGTCGCCGCCTCCATCCTGGTTGGGACCACCGCGGAACTCCGGGAGAAGTACGCTGCCTATGACCTCGAACGTCGCACCATGGGAATTGCCGCGTCGCGTCCCAAAGGGGCTCTCGCGCCCCCTAGCCAGCCAGCCGGCGTTCAGATTTCGCCTGTTTTCCAAGGCTCGCCCGATCAGGTGATTGAGGCAGTGTTCAATGATCCAGGCCTTGCCGCGGCGGACGAGGTCGTGCTCTTCCTACCCCCCGCTTTCGGCCTCTCCGAGAACGTGCGGTTGCTGACCGATCTGATCGAGACAGTCGCGCCGGGGCTAGGCTGGTCGCCGGGCTGGTAACGACGAAAAACCTATCCCGTTCCAGTTGAAATCGTCGACCACATTGGGGACTTGTGGCAACAAGAATGAGCACTCTGGACCTGTCTTAGGATCGGAGGACATGTTGCGCCCAGCGGCATTCCACTCACGACCAGCCCGTATAAGGACGATATCGGGGAACGAGTCCTATTCAACCGGCAGGGATAGCGAATATTTTCTATAAAATCGATAGAATAAGAAAGACCTGTCTTCCTCACCCTGCCGTCGCGCTTTAACGTCAGTGCATTGGTCGGCAACCTGAAGGAGCTCACATGGCCGCGGAATTCATTAGTGTAAGCTTTCCTAACGCGTCGAACGAGCTCAACCCCATTCCCGACGCGCCGGTGGATCCTCTATTCCTGGAGCGGTACGCGCGTGCTCTCGATGACTATGGCTTCAACTATACGCTGATCCCCTACTCGTCCTCGTCTTTCGATCCCTTCACGATCGGCGCAACGGTTCTGGCACACACGAAGAATATCAAGATCATCGTGGCCTTGCGCCCGAACACCGTCTATCCGACGGTCGCAGCCAAATCACTGGCGACGCTCGACCAGCTGAGTGGTGGGCGCGTCGTCGTTCACTTCATTGCAGGCGGCAGCGACGAAGAGCAGGCTCGTGAAGGCGACTTCCTCGACAAGGAGGAGCGCTACGAGCGGCAGGAGGAATATATCCGGATCCTGCGTCAGGTCTGGACATCAACGGAACCCTTCGATTTCGATGGGAAATATTACCAGTTCAAGCAATTCCGTAGCGCGGTGCACCCCACCAATGGACTGATCCCAATTTCGGTCGGCGGCTCGTCGGATGCCGCGTATCGTATCGGGGGTTCACTGGGCGACATTTTCGGGCTCTGGGGCGAGCCGCTTGCGGAAACAAAGCAGCAGATCGAGCGGATATACGCGGAAGCCGCAAAGGCGGGTCGGACAGATCGCCCCCGCATTTGGGTCACCTTCCGGCCGATCGTGGCGGAAACTGATGAACTGGCGTGGAAAAAGGCGCACGGAATTCTGGATCGGCTGAACGAAAACCGCCAGAAAGGCTTGGCGCGCGCGCCACTCAATGCTGCGCGCCCGGCCAATGTCGGTTCGCAGCGGCTTCTGGACATTGCGGCACGCGGTGATGTGCATGACCGTGCCCTTTGGTATCCGACGGTAACCGCGACCAACGCTAGCGGCGCCACGACCGCGCTGGTGGGTTCGCCGCGCACCATCGCAGATTCCATCCTCGACTACATCGATCTTGGCGCCGATCTGATCTCTATCCGAGGCTATGACAATTATAACGATGCGGTCGATTACGGCCGTTACATCCTGCCGCTTGTGCGTGAAGGCATTCGCGAACGGGAAGATGCGAACAACAAGGCTGCCGCGTGACCCGCATGTCCTATGATGCAACCGTCCTAGACGAAGCCGTGCGTGTTGTCGCAGAAGCCGCACCGGATGCGGATCGAACCGGTCAATTTCCCTGGACCGGTATCCGTGCCGTTCATCAGAGCGGCCTTCTTGAGAGCACGGTTGCAACCCGCTACGGCGGCGCAGGCGCCACGCTTAACGATGCCACCCACATTCTGGCGGCGCTGGGGCGCGGCGATCCATCGGTGGCGCTGATCAGTGCCATGACGATCTTCAGTCATCTCGGCCAGGCCGCAAAGAACCATTGGCCGGACGATCTGTACAGGCGGCTGCTTGCAGAGGGAAAGCAGCGACCGCTGCTGCTCAACGCCGCACGCGTCGAGCCGGAACTGGGATCTCCGGCACGCGGCGGTCTACCCGCGACCGTCGCCCGCCGCACGGCAAACGGCTGGTCCATCACGGGGCGCAAGCGCTTCGTGACAGGCGCATACGGTCTGACCCATTTCCTTGTCTGGGCGCATACTGACGAAACGCCTGCGCGCGTCGGAACGTTCGTCGTGCCAAACGGATTGCCCGGCATACATGTCATCGAGAACTGGAACAGTTTGGGGATGCGCGCCACAGGGTCGCATGACGTCGAATATACCGACGTCGAGATCCCAGCGGAAAACGTTTTGGAACTCGTCGATCCTTCGGTGGCCCAGCAGGACAATCGCGCCCATGCGGCAATCACCTTGGCGCTGACCGCGATCTATCTCGGCGCGGCCGAAGCCGCGCAAGCAGCCTTCATTCGCTTCGCGCATGAGCGCGTGCCGGCCAATCTGGGCCATCCCATTGCCCGAACGGAGCGGTTCGTGGCGCTCTCGGGTGAGATCGACCTGCTCGTCTCCGGCGCCCGTCAAATCATTTTCGGTGCGCTCGAAGCCGACCATGGGGATGCGGAAAGGCTGATAAGGGCGCGGCTCATCGCGGGTCGGCAACTACGCGAAGCCGTGCAGATCGCGGTACGCGGCATCGGCAATCCGGGCCTTAGTTCAGACTTGGGGCTTGAGCGGCATTTCAGGGATGTTCAGTCCGTGCTCGTCCATGCACCGCAGGAAGACACATCTGTTTCGATACTGGGCCGTGCCGCCTTTGATCGATGGAACCGAGAAGAAGCCGCCCGCCTGGACTATCCAGGGCTTACCGTCATCAAGACAGCCTAACGGAACAGACAGACCGCCTTCCTAGATCTCATGCTCTCCTAAAATGTATCCGCTTGAGGCCTCCGCCTTCTTCGTGATCGACAGCCCGCGCCTCGATTTTCCCAACTGCCAACGGGGGAAATCCGTTCAACCATTGCGCATGCCATGCGGGTGTAAGTTCCCGGCACTCATACAGCGCTTCAGCCCGGCGGCGACATCCGCCGCCGGCATGCAAACGCGAGGCGAAATGGTTCATTTTCCGCTGGGCGGTGCTTAGGCGATAACAGGATAATTCAGACGTTGCGCGTCACGCTCTAGATCGGCCAGAGGCTGGTAATCCGCATCGGTAAGGACGGCGAAGCCTTTGAGGGATAGTGCGTCACGCGCTTCGGCAAGTGCCGGTTCGACTGCCGCTTTTTCGAGCGCGCTACGAAGTTTAACAATCTCCTCGTCCGTGGCGTTTGCCCGGGTGATGAACGGAAGCCCCGGCCCTTTGACGGTCTCCGCAAGAACCCGCACTCCGGAAAGACGTTCCGGATCGAAGCGCAGCGTATTGCCATAGGTGACACAGTCGATCGCGGCCACATCGGCGATGCCAGCGGAAACGGCGGCGATGCTGTTTAAATGTCCACCGGTTTCGATGACCGAGGAGAAGAAATGACCATTTCTGGCAAGCGGCGCGATGGCGGCACGAAACAGGTTAACGCCGGAATTGCTGTCGGGCTCGTTAATTGCCGCCTTGGCGCCGCGCAGGTCTTCCAGTGAATGCGCTTCGGTCTCCTTTCGGACGATGACGAAGCTGCATTTTTCGGGACCGTCGCAACCGGGATGACCAAAGATCGGGGTTGCCACCAGCCGGACCTTGCCACGCAAGTGTTTGACATAGGGATAGCCGCAGGTCTGCGCCAGCAACAGGTCCGGATGAAGCCACGCCTCGTTGTATTGGACCCGATCGTCCAGTGATTCCGGAACGCCGTCAACGCCTTCCCGGCGTAGTTCATCTCGAAGGAAACGCCAAAACGCCGTCGTGGCTTCGGCCACCGGTGGTGGACTGACATACATCGCAAGGCTTGCAAGGCGCATTTTTCAAACTCTCACCGATGTCTGATAGAATATATTTGAAACGAGCGTGACGGCGCCTTCTTGCGATCTCCGGCCGTAACGGGCAAGCATTCGAGCGGCGATGCTGCTCGCTCACGAGTGACGAGGATGCGTCGGATCGTCGTGCGGCTTCAAAAAGAACCGGAGCATGATATCCCAGTAACCGTTATAGACGAGCCCGCCATTTGAACGAATGAGGGTTTCACGGTTGTCGCGATAGATCCGCGGCAGGCGATACCACGGTATGCCAGGCTTGCGATGGTGAAGGACGTGCAGATTATTGTATAGGAAAAGCAAACCGAAGAGACGGCTATTTTCGACAATCGCGGTCCGTTCGTCGTGGTTTTCAGCGTATCTGTGCTCAGCGTAAGACCTGAGCCGCGTCATCGCCGCACCGACATAGACGAAGCCGAAAAGATAAAGCCAAAGTGGCATGCCGCAAACGGCGGTGATCCAAAAAATGACCACAGCGACGCCGAGACCGTGAGCTGCCCACATACGTCGCCTGCCTGGCTCGTTTGCAAGGACAAGGCGCCATTCCTGCACCAGGAAGCTCAGGATCATCACGGCCGGACCGATGGTCAATCTGCCGAACAACGTCGTATTCCAACGCGCCAAGATTTTTCCGGCCGCGCCGAGCTGTTCCCAGGCGGCTCGAGTAAAATACGAGGACTCAGGATCTTCGATCGGATCGGTAAGATGCTCGTCACGGTGATGATCGAGATGGCTTTCCTTGTAGATCGCATAGGGAAGCCAGAGCGAGAGCGGCACCCAGCCGATGGCGTCGTTCACCCAGCTTAGCCTGGTCGGATGGCCGTGAATGACCTCATGTTGAAGTGAACCATGCCACGCGATCAACCATCCCCCGACGACCACCACCAGAGCCAGCTGCAACGATTGCCACCACCAAGTGACCGCCAGGAAACCGCCATAGATAGCGATCGAAAGCGCAACAGTCGGCCACTCCGGCAAGCGCGCGGCGGGATGTGCTCCGCCCACGGCCTTTGATCTATCGAGCATGATGTATTTTCCCCTATCAACTCTGACAGGTTATTCGAGACGGGTTCGTTTTAAAAAATAAAATCTACTTATTTTATGGACTTACGTGGAAAAAAGGTTTCGGCTCAGGGTCTTAACATCGGCAAAGGATACGCGCCGGTCGACAGGCTCGCTGCGGCGGCACCCTCAAACGGCAGGGATATATCCGGCCATGACCCCTACCTCACGGAAAATCTGTTTGCCGGACGAGCCAAACCCAGGCGTTCACGCAGTGTCCCGGGTTCATATTCGGTGCGGAAAAGACCACGTCTTTGCAGTTCCGGAACCACTTGAGTCATGAAATTTTCCCAGTCTTCAGGCAAGAGCGGAAACATGAGATTGAAGCCGTCGGCCGCACCCGAAACGAACCAGTGTTCCAACTCGTCCGCCACTTGGCGCGGCGTACCCGCGACAAGCGGCACGGAACCGGTGTTGGCGATCTTGCGCGCCAGTTGCCTGATCGAAAGCCCCTTGTTGGCCTCGTTCCGGACAATCGCAAGCCAGGTTCTCCAGCCATTGTAGCTGGCCTCTTCGGGCAGGTCTGGCACAGGACCGTCGAGAGGGTAGATAGAAAGATCCGTCCCGGCCCAGCTCGACAAGAGATCGACAGCGACTTCATCAAGCATCAGTGATTCTAGGTATGCCTGCTTTTCCTGCGCCTCGGATGTCGATGAAGCCACGATCGGCAGGATGCCCGGCAGCAGCTTGAGGCTTTCGGCTTTGCGGCCGTATTTTGCCAGCCGATCATTGATGTCGGCGCGATAGGCAAGCCCTTCCTGCTCGCTGCGTACAATGGCGAAATGCAAATCTGCTTGCGCGGCGGCGAGTTCCTTGCCGGCATCCGATGACCCGGCTTGGACAATCACCGGGTGCCCCTGCGGCGGGCGCGGAACGTTAAGGGGGCCTTTGACCTTGAAGTGCTTTCCATGATGGTTGAGGGCATGCACATGGTCGCGGGTGGCGAAAACGCCCGAGCTCCTGTCGATCACCAGCGCATCATCTTCCCAGCTGTCCCATAGAGACTTCACGACGTCGAGGAATTCGTTGGCACGCTCATAACGTGTGGCGTGATCGATGTTTGAATCGCGCCCGAAATTGACCGCCTCTTCCTCGAGTGCCGACGTCACCACGTTCCAGCCCACGCGTCCCTTGCTGATATGGTCGATCGAGGCAAACATTCTGGCCGTGTTGAAAGGCTCTGTGTAGGAAGTGGATGCAGTGACCAGGAACCCAATGTCCTTGACGACAGCGGACAGGGCGGAAACGAGCGAAAGAGGCTCCAGCCGGGGATTGGCATAATGGGTCAATCCGCTTCCATAGGTATCCCAGATGCCAAGATGATCTGCGATAAAGATTGCATCCAGCTTGGCACCTTCGGCGATGCTGGCAAGCCGGCGGTAGTAGTCGAGATCGAGAAATTCGTGACGAGGCGCGCGCGGGTGCCGCCATGACAGGCGGTGGTCTCCCTGCGGATTGAAGAAGAAACCAGCCAGGATCATGCTTTGGCGCGACATTCCGCACTCCATTTCGGGGTTCAGGATGGTAAGGTAGTACAGCGCCTGCTTCTTAACATGCGCTTTGTGCGGGCAATTTAGGCAAGTTTACTTTCGGGTAAAAACGATTATTTCTACCAGAATGAAAAGCTCAGCTTAACTTTGGTGCATGCATGACTGGTGTTCTATCCCTTCGAGGTCTGCAGGCGTTTGAGGCCGCCGCCCGGTCCGGAAGCTTTGTCGCGGCCTCCGAAGAACTCGGGATTTCGGCGGCCGCCGTCAGCCAGCTCATTCGCGCCCTCGAAGAGCAGGCCGGACGCAAACTGTTTCATCGCGCCAACAGGCGTGTCGTGCTGACGGAAGCAGGAATGGACGTGTTTCCGCAACTTCTCAACGCCTTCGCGGATCTGCGCAGCGTTGCACGCGAACTCGACGGGGGCGACCATCGGTCCTCACTGGTGATATCGGTGGCGCCGTCTGTGGCAATGGGTTGGCTATCCGCGCGCCTGCCGGACTTCCTTCGCTTACACGGCTCGGTCGATATTTCCCTACGCGGAGAGGATGACCCCGTGCCATTCGAACGTGAGCGGATCGATTTCCGTCTCTCCTACGGGCGCTCGCATTACCCGCAGCATCAGGTGGAAGACATTGTCACTGACGCCGTCTATCCGGTTTGTTCGCCCGCATTCCTGGACAAATACGGAGGGTCGCTCTCCACCGAGAGCATGCTGGGGGCGACCTTGATCCACACGGACTGGGGACCTTCCGCCGCATCGTTCCCGTCATGGAGAACCTGGTTTGAAAAAGCCGGTCTAACACCGAACCGCCAGATGCAACGCGGTATCACGGCGAATTCATCCATGGCGGCGATCGATTTTGCATGTGGCGGTTTGGGTATCGCGCTTGGTCAAGGACTGTTCTGCGCCGATCTGGTCGAGGCGGGCCGTCTGGTCGTCGCCATGAAACAGAGAATCCTGCTCGCAAATCCGTATTGCATCAACCTACCTCAGCGCAGTGCAAACCGCCCCATGGTGACGTCGTTCAAAACCTGGTTTGCGGCAGAGTGCGTGCGGTGTGTTGAATCGCCCGCGCTTGTCACATGATCTGATGTATCGATAAAAACGTGCATCACAGCTGGATCAGCCGAGAAGCGAGAAACATTGCTCTCTTCCAAAATGTTGCGGGCGAGTTGCAATTTCGACCAAGCTCATCGCTGCCTTAGAATGCCATGGCTCTATCGCACAACTTGAAGGCATGTTTTTCTATCGCCTCGCAAAAGTTGATGATTTTCGACCACTTCGCCCGTGGGCCCATGATATAATCTCCTAATGATATCATAGATTTGCTCGCCTGCCGGAGGCAGGGTCACTCTCGTTCTTTCGGGTAATTTCATGCGATCGCGATTTGGCCAGCCACCTGCGGAGAACAAGACTATTTAAAGTGCCACAGCTTGGTTTCTCTCAGTATAATCGTCCCAATCGGCATCATATCGAGGTCCACCGTCTCTGCCGGACTGACGCGATGCCTGGGACGGCAGCGCTCATCAAAGAGCAACTTTTTTCACCCCAATGACGATTAACAAACGGAGTAGCTCGCATGACATTCAAGATGATCACCGCTGTTGGCGCATTCGCGCTTATGGCCCTTTCAGCCGCGTCGGTGCTTGCAGCAGGCGATCCGCTGTCAGCAGCCCCTGCTGTGCGAAGCGACACCACGACCATCGTCGTCGGTTCTGCGGATTTTCCTGAAAGCCAGCTATTGGCCACGATCTACGCCAAGGCGTTGGCTGCAAAGGGTGTTCCAGTGGAAACGAAGCTGAACATTGGCAGTCGCGAGGTATATATTCCCGCGCTGCTCGATGGATCGATCGATCTTCTGCCGGAATATGCAGGCGCGACATTAAATTATCTCGACAAGAGCGCCACCGCCCACTCGCCGAGTGATGTCGCCGCCGCCCTCAAGGCGGCCCTGCCGAAGGGAATCTCAATGCTGACGCCTTCCGCAGCGCAGGATTCCGACGGCATTGCCGTGACGCGTAAAACAGCCGAGAAATACAAGCTGAAGACGATCGCTGATCTTACACCTGTCGCATCGCAACTCGTGCTTGGCGGTCCGCCGGAATGGAAGACGCGCAAGGAAGGCATGATCGGCCTCAAAGATCTCTACGGCATAGAGTTCAAGTCGCTAAGAGCGCTCGATGTGGGCGGACCTCTGACGCTTGCGGCACTCGTCAATGACCAGGTGCAGGTTGCAAATCTATTTTCGACTGACCCGGCTATCGCCGAAAATGACCTCGTTGTGCTGGAGGACGTCAAGAATCTTTTCTCCGCTCAAAACATCGTTCCGGTGATCGCCACGCCCAAAGTCAGCGACGTCGTAACCAAAACGCTCGATGCGGTCTCTGCTGCTCTGACGACCACGGATCTTGTTGTCATGAATGGCCGTCTGGCCAACCATGACAGCTTCGATGTCGTGGCCGGCGATTGGCTTGCCAAACACAAGTTGGACTAGTTGCAACCAGGTGGGGCGCGGCGTTCAGCGCGCTCCACGCAATGATCGGTGGCAGCGTTTCAGTGACCTTAGCCGGTTGAAAAGGCCAAGGCAGTGACAACTAATACTCTGAGCCAGCGATCTGGGTATTGAGACCCGGCATTGATGGGTTGAGAGAGTTTGAATTGCGATCTATCGCAATTATAAGCAGCTCTTGGTCGTCGAATATCGAGGCCGCTTGGCAGCGACGAGTAGGTTTTCGATCCTTTTAGGGGACGTAAGCCATTGATAGCCAAGGATTCGCGCTATAAGTTCGATTGGCGGGCAAACTGCCGCAGAATTAAAGAGGAACTATCATGCCTACAGGTACCGTTAAATTTTTCAACGATGACAAAGGATTTGGCTTCATCACGCCCGAGAATGGCGGAACGGATGTGTTCGTTCATGTGTCTGCCTTGCAGCGGGGCGGCTCGCTCAGAGAAGGCGAGAAGGTCAGCTACGAGTTGGGCCAGGACCGCAAGACCGGAAAGTCGAAGGCCGAGAACGTCAGCGTTCTCTAATCCTATGATCTAGGAAATCTGCCACGGATTTAGCCTGATCTATTTTTTTGGAATGGGCTAAATCAACCTCTCGCCTTGGGGACAATCGAACCGCAGGGCCTGAATTCCACGTCTATAGGCTTTCGTTATTTAGGGGTGGCCGGCCGTTCCTGGATCGCCGCATGTAGCTCTTGCCTAAGCAGCCATGCTGGAGCAAATTGCGGCGGCAATGGAGACAGACGCATGACACAGGACGATACTTCGAGCTCAAGTGCGGGGGGTATCGCGCCTCGCTGGACATCCAGCGCGAAGAGTGGTGTTGGCACGGCGCTCTCGCCAGCCTGCCGCATATGGTTCACGCTAAGCCACGGCATCCTGAACGAAGTCTATTTTCCGCGCGTTGATTGCGCCTGTACGCGCGACCTCGGCCTGATCGTTACCGGTCCGGACGGCTATTTTTCCGAGGAAAAGCGCGATACCGAAAGCGTCGTTACGACGATCGAGGACGGCGTCCCGGCCTACCGGCTCGTCAATACGGCACTTGATGGACGCTACCGCATCGTCAAGCGCATCATCGTCGATCCGGTTCGCAACAGCTTGCTTCAGCAAATATCGTTCGAAGCCCTGCAAGGATCGGTTCACGACTATCGCCTCTATGTGCTTGCCGCCCCGCATCTGGTCAATGCCGGCAGCGGCAACACCGGCTGGGTGGGAAACTACAAAGGCACGCCGATGCTGTTTGCGACGGGCACGGGTGGCATCTCGCTGGCCCTTGCCGTCAGTGGCGGATGGCGGACCGCGTCCGCAGGCTATGTCGGCATTTCCGACGGATGGCGCCAGTTGCAGGATGCCGGCCAATTGGACCCAAGTGTCACCCATGCCGCCAACGGCAACGTCGCGCTTGCCGGCGAAATCGATCTTGCGGCCGGCAGTGATACCGTCCTTCTCTCGCTTGGCTTCGGAAGCCGCTCCGAGGAAGCCGGCTACAACGCGCTTGCCAGCTTGCAAGCCGGCTACAAGGATGCCGAGCGCACCTACGTCGCCGACTGGCGGAGATGGCAAAGCACGCTACTGGCGCTCGACGAACCGAGAGCACCACCGCCCGAAGTCAATCGCTACCGGATATCGACGGCCGTTCTTGCGACACACCGGCCTTTGTCCTTTGAAGGGCCGGCCGTCGCATCACTGTCCATTCCGTGGGGCTTTGCCAAGGGCGACGAGGATCTCGGAGGCTATCATCTGGTCTGGCCGCGTGATCTCGTTGAGACCGCCGGCGGCTTCCTTGCAGCCGGTGCCCCTCAGGATGCGCTCCGCATCCTTGCCTATCTTCGGGTGATCCAGGAAGCTGATGGACACTGGCCGCAGAATGCCTGGCTCGACGGCGTGCCCTACTGGACCGGCATACAGATGGATGAATGCGCCTTTCCGATCCTGCTTGCCGACGCGCTGCGCCGCGAAGGAGCACTGACCGGCGATGCGCTCCTGTCCTACGTTTCAATGGTCGAACGAGCGGCACGCTATGTGGTCGTCAATGGCCCAGTCACGGGTGAGGACCGCTGGGAGGAAGATGGCGGCTTCTCTCCCTTCACGCTCGCTGTCGAGATTGCCGCATTGCTTGCCGCCGCGGACATACTGGAGATTGCCGGACAGGACCACAATGCCGATTATCTTCGGCAGACTGCGGATGCCTGGAACGATCAGATCGAGCGCTGGACCTATGTTCGTGCCGATGCCGCCAGCGCCGATCTTGGGGTCAAGGGATATTACGTCCGCATCGCCCCGCCCGAGATCGCCGATGGCGCCTCGCCTGCCGATGGCTTTGTGCCGATCAAGAACCGGCCACCCGGAGAATCGTATCTGCCAACGGCCCGCGTCGTCAGTCCGGATGCCCTGGCGCTGGTTCGCTTCGGCCTGCGTTCCGCCAATGACCCACGTATTGTCGACACCGTTAGAGTTATTGACGCGCAGCTCAAATGCGATCTGCCACAAGGTCCGCTCTGGTATCGCTACACCGGCGACGGCTATGGCGAACATGCCGACGGCGGCGCATTCGACGGTACCGGCATCGGTCGCCCATGGCCATTGCTCGCCGGCGAACGAGCCCACTACGAGCTTGCTGCCGGCAGGCCGAAGGCGGCCATCGCCTTGCTCAGCGCTCTCGAAGGGTCAGCGGGACCGGGCGGGCTATTGCCCGAGCAGGTTTGGGACCAGCCTGATATCCCCGAGCGCGGCCTTGTTTTCGGCGAACCCTCCGGCAGCGCGATGCCGCTTGTCTGGGCACATGCCGAACATATCAAGCTGCTGCGTTCGCTGAGAGACAACGCCGTGTTCGACATGCCTCCGCAGGGTGTCGAGCGCTATGTCAAAAACAGGACCACCGCGCCCTTTGTGCTCTGGCGCTTCAACAACAAGACACCGCAGGTTACTGTCGGCAAGCGCCTCAGGATCGAAGTGTTGGCGCCGGCAGTCGTTCGCTGGAGTTTTGATGGTTGGGGTAGCGCAAGCGATACCGCAACGCGCCAGAACGGCTTCGGCATCGACGTCGTGGAGCTTTCGACTGAGCGACTACCAACGGGCACAGTGATCGCCTTCACCTTCAATTGGCCCGATTCCGGCCATTGGGAGGGGACGGATTTCTCCGTCGTCGTGACAGATGGCGACGAATAAACGCAGCGAAAAGGGAGACGCATGATGGCCGCAAAACCCAAATCCCCCAAACCCACGACGCCTACCGCTCCAAAGGATCTCGTCGTGCTGGCGATCGATCTCGGCGGTTCTCATGTCAAAATGCTTTTGAGCTCGGGCAGTGACCGGCGAACCGCCATCTCCGGTGCAGCGATGTCGGCACAGAAGATGGTCGAAACGGTCAAAGAGCTTACTGCCGACTGGCAATATGACGTCATCGGCATGGGATATCCCGGCCCGGTCACCGACAACAAACCAGCGGCGGAGCCGCACAATCTCGGTCCCGGCTGGAAGGACTTCGATTTTTCAGCCGCTTTCGGCAAGCCTGTCAAGCTCGTCAACGACGCGGTCATGCAGGCGATTGGTAGCTATAAGGACGGCAATATGCTGTTTCTTGGGCTCGGCACAGGACTGGGTTCGGCAATGATCGTCAATCACGTCTGCCTGCCCATGGAGCTTGCACACCTGCCCTACAAGAAGGATGGGACGTTCGAGGATTTCGTCGGCGAACGAGGGCTTGAAAAATATGGCAAGAAGAAATGGCGCAAGTCGGTCGAGAAGGTCGTAGGCAAATTGCAAGCGGCACTCCTGCCGCATGAAATTGTCATTGGTGGCGGCAATGTCGAAAAGCTCGAGAACCTACCCAACGGCTGCCGCGCCGGCGACAACGAGAATGCTTTTCTCGGCGGATTTCGCCTGTGGAAAGACGAAAGCCTGAGGTTTTAGATTGGATTCGGCAAGCGTGGAACACGTCGTTACCCCATGCTTCATGGATTGCGATTGACCCTCGACGATCGGTGGAGGCGCAACAGTAAATCGCCAATCTCGTGCGATGGACATGACCAAATTACGCTTTCAGCCGACAGTGTCTCATCTTGAATGTGGGTGCGGTAATCAGATCGCACCGACCTTCAAGCCTCGTCCAGCGCCAGCGTCAGATCGGCGATCAGGTCGTCGGGATGTTCGATACCGATCGAAAGCCGGATCGTCGATTCAAGCACACCGATGCGTTGGCGGACGTCGACCGGCACGCCGGAATGCGTCGTCGTCGCCGGGTGGGAGGCAAGGGATTCTGTTCCACCGAGGCTGACAGCGAGCTTGAAGATCTTCAGCGCGTTCAGGAACTTGAACGAGGCCGGCTGTCCGCCCTTGATGTCGAAGGAGAAGGTCGAGCCAGCGCCGGTGCACTGGGCAGCGAATGTCTGGCCGAGCGCGGATTTCGGGTCGCTGTAGGACAGGTAGTGGATCCTTTCGACCTTGGGATGCTCCCGCAGGAAATCGGCGACTGCCTTACCGTTGCTGTTCGCGCGCTCCATACGGATCTGCAAGGTTTCCAGCGATCGCCCGAGCATCCAGCAGGAATGCGGATCGAGCTGCGTGCCGATCGCGCCTCTCAGCGCCTTCACCTGCTTCATGACCGCCTTGCGACCGAGCGCGGCCCCGGCAATCAGGTCCGAATGCCCGCCGACATATTTCGTCAGCGAGTAGAGCGAAATGTCTGCCCCGTGTTCGATCGGCCGTTGGAAGACCGGTCCGAGCAGCGTGTTGTCGCAAGCGATGATCGGGGTATGGCCTTGCTTCTCGCCGATTGCATCGGCCACCCGGCGGATCATCGCAACATCAACGAGGCTGTTGGTCGGATTGGCCGGCGTTTCTATCAGGATAACCGAGATCCGGCCCTTGGCCATGGCCTCCTCTGCCGCGACCTGCACCGATGCTTCGTTGACCCCATCCGCAAAGCCCACGGCGGAGACACCGAGATTGGCGAACGTCTTGGCGAGCAACGTTTCCGTGCCGCCGTAAAGCGGCTGCGAATGCAGTACAGCATCACCGGGGCGGACGAATGCAAGAAGCGTCGTCGCAATAGCCGACATGCCCGACGAGAACAGGGCGCAGCTTTCCGTGCGCTCATAGACCGCCAGGCGGTCCTCAACGATCTCGCTGTTCGGGTGGTTGAAGCGCGAATAGACAAGCCCCGCTCCCCTGCCCTCCGGCGGCTCCTTGCGGCCTGAGACGTAGTCGAAGAAATCGCGGCCATCTTCTGCGGACTTGAAGACGAAAGTCGACGTCAGAAAGACCGGCGGCTTGACGGCGCCTTCGGAGAGTTCGGGATCATAGCCATAGTTCAACATCTGTGTTTCGGGATGCAGGGCATGATTGCCGATGTGGGTTCTCGGCGGATGCGGCGCGGTCATGAGACGTCTCCTCAATCGATGTCACGAACTCTGAATCGCAGATTATATCAAACATGGCGGCTCGTTCTTGCTATTTCACGCGCTCTGATGTTGTTGAAAGCAACTTCTTGCGGAGATTACGTGATAGTGACGCAGAAAATTGCAGATGATATCGACCGGCGCATTCTAAAAGAGCTGGTTGCCGATGCTCGCATCACCAACAACGAATTGGCTGAACGCGTCGGTCTTTCCGCTTCGGCCTGTCTACGGCGACTGCGACGGCTCGAGGAAACGGGCGTCATCCAGGGTTACGCGGCACTGGTGGATCCTGCCGTCGAAGGCTGGACCATGACCGCTATTGCCTCGATCCGTCTCAGCCGCCAGCACGACGACGAAATCCAGATGTTCGAGAATGCCGTCCAAAGCTGGGACGAGGTGCTCGAATGCCATCTCGTGACGGGATCGAGAGACTATGTGCTGAAGGTGATGAGCGCCGGGCTCGAGCAATATGAACGCTTCATCAAGGACAAGATCGCAAAGCTGAAATGCGTCGACACGATCGAAACCAGCTTTGTGATGAATACGATCAAGGCACGGCGGTTCTAGGCCAAGACAAGGTCGTGGCGCGCCGCGACTGAACGCGACGCTGGCCACTTTTCAAGAAAATACTGCTCTGTCGGGTGGAAACAGGGAGGCGTTTGATAGCCCTATTTTCCACATCGCTGGCTACAGACACCCAAAAAGCCACTCAAATCGCGGTAAAGCCATTGTCGACAAAGAGGTGAGCGCCGTTTACGAAGCGGGATTCATCGCTGGCGAGATAGAGCGCGGCCTGCGCCACATCCTCGGGTTCACCGATGCGGCCTTGCTGGGCAGCGATAGCGGCCTCCGACACGTCGACGCCCAAAGCCTGCAACTCGGAAACCTCTCGCAGACCATGCGGCGTTCTGATGAACCCCGGGCACACGGCATTACAGCGAATGTTGCGGTCGCGAAACTCAACACCGATCGCCCGGGCGAACATATGAACAGCACCTTTCGTGGTGTCATACAGAACTTCCATCGGCGTTGCGGCCACGGCGGAAATCGACGATGTGCAAACGATCGAGCCGCCACCGGCGGCGATCATTCCCGGCAGCACCGCCCGGGTCATCAGAAACATGGAGCGGACATTGACTGCGTGCAGCCAATCCCACTCCTGAACCGTCGTTTCCAGGAACGGTTTGATGACAATCGTTCCCGCATGGTTGAACAGCACAGTGATCGGACCGAATGCCTCTTCCGCTCCTCTCACCGCGTCGGCAACTGCCGCCTCGTCGGAGACATCCGCCACCCAGTGCGCAGCGACACCTCCGGCGGCGCGAATGTCCTTGACCGTTTGCGCAGCCGCGTCGCCGTTCCGGTCGATGATTGCGACCTTTGCCCCTTCCTGCGCGAACAGTCGGGAGGCTGCCCCTCCCATGCCAGTCGCCCCGCCCGAAATGATTGCGATCTTGCCTTTTAGTCTGTCGGTCATGCCTCTACCTCACCTGCCATGATTTTCGCCGCAGTGTTGCGGGCTTCAACGATATCACTGTTTTACCCGGAACCGGGCTAGTCGGCAGGGAAATGACGACGAACTAGGCTGAGTCGCGAAGCATCAGGTCACCGCTCAGCAGTACATGCTCATCAACGTCAGCCGATGCCGCGCTGCCTGTGATCTCACCAAGTTTGAACAGCAGCATCTCGATCGCGCGCTTTCCGATCTGATCGTAGTTCTGTGCTACTGTCGTGATCGGAGGGCATGCGTATCTTGAAAGTGGATGATCGTCATGGCCCGCGATGCGCAGCTGATAATCTGCACCATGGCCGACGCGCAGGCCGTGACGATAGGCTGCGGAAATGGCTCCGAACGCCACGCGGTCATTGGCACATAAGACTGTTCGGGTCGGAAAACCCAGTTTCGAATTCAAGATCTTGGCGGCTTCATCGCAACCGAATTTCTCAAAGTCCCAGGTCTTGATGCTCGTGACCGGGACGACGTGTGGTGTCATGCCCAAGCGCTTCATGGCGTCGACATAGGCCTTCTCTCGCGTCAATGCATTGGTATTGACATGAGGCATTCCCAGATAGCAGGGCGGTTCGCCTGATCTGCAGAGGTAATCGACGATGAGACCGAAGCTCTGCCGATTGTCGGTGCCGACGAAAGCGGATGTTTCGTCGAGCGGCGAGTCGACGTAGATCAGAGGAACATCTCGACCGAAATCCTCCAATGTGCGCCGATGGGATTCAATTCCGAGCGGTGCGATGACCGCGCCGGCGACATTCATCGATTTCAGCGTCCCGATCGCCCGGTCCTCCATCTCTGCTCGGCCATCAGACGACAGCACGAGAGCGAAGAACCCAGCTTCGCTGGCAAGGGACTCGAGGCGCCGCGTCAGCGCCATGTAGAACGGGTCCGTCGAGTTCGGAATGATAATGCCGAGAATATTGGTGCGCCGGCGGTTCAGGTTGACCGCGAAGACGTTAGGACGGAACCCCGACTTCTTGAGCGCAATTTCAATAGTGTCTCGCGTCTTTCTTCGGACCGAGTTCGGATCGTTGAAATACTTGGAAACAGTGGGACGAGAGAGGCCGACGAATTCGGAGAAGTCCTCCATCGTTTTGATCGTCTTTCCCACCATTTAATCTCCTGACGTGCCGCTTATTGCTGTTTAAATGACTCATTGCCCTTCGAAAAGGTGAAACGAGAGGCACGCTCGACTTGCTCCACTGCCGAACTCTATTCGGCTACAAATTGAACTTTCATCGTTGCTGGATTACCGCCGCGTTTGGTGAAATAGGGCACGATCTCAGTCAACGGCAATTTATGCGAAACCAATCGTGCCATAGCGCCATTGTCACGCCGTAATATCGCCAGCGCATCGGGGATGTTTCTGTTGAGGGAATGCGATCCGCAAATTTTGAGCTGACGGCGAAAGATTTCGAACGGCGGAATTGAAATCCGCGCATCCGGGGCGCAGACGCCAAACACCATGATGGTGCCGCCATCGGCGGTAAAGTCGATCATCGCCTCCACGACGCTCGCGATTCCAGTCGCGTCGGCCACAAGATCGAAAGCACGCTTTTGAGCCAGCAACTCCTTGGAGCCGGCAGCGACGGCCTCGAGCCCGAGCTCCTTGGCGAAGGCAAGACGGCTCTCGTTGATATCGGCGACAGTCACGGATCCCACGCCTTCTGCCTTCAGTGACAGGGCGAGGAGAAGCCCGATTGGACCGGCGCCGAACACCAGCGCGTTGTCGGTACTCGCCGCACCTGCGTTCAGCCCGGCGCTGCTCAAGCCATTGAGTACACAGGCCAGAGGTTCGGCCAGTGCCGCCACCTCGAAGGGGAGCGTGCCGATACCGTGCAGGTGTCCGACCCGCACCAGACTGTACTCCGCAAACCCGCCATTGTGGGTGACACCATAGGCTTTCAGATCGCGGCAGAGATTTGTGAGGCCCTTGCTGCAGGCGGGGCATGTACCGCAGGGCAGGTTTGGGTCGACGGCCACCCGGGCGCCAACGTAGATGCCGGTAACATCAGGGGCGACTGCTTCGACAATGCCGGCATACTCATGGCCAGGCACCAACGGGAACCGGCCTTCGCCATAGCGGCCATGCAAGACATCGATATCGGTATGGCAGAGGCCAGCGGCCCGCACGCGCACCAGAGCATGCCCCGCAAGCAATTCCGGCAGCGGCATGTCGACAGATGCCGCGACACCTTTTTCCGTGAAGGAAATAGCTTTCATCTTCATGCTCCTTCTTATCGAGCCGAACGGCTCAACTCATCCAGTTGCCGCCATCGACATTGTAGGTCTGTGCGAGGATGTAGTCGCTGTCTGACGAGGCAAGGAACACGGCAAGCCCCTTGATATCATCAGGCGTTGCGAAACGGCCGATCGGAACGGATTGGGCAACAGCGGCCTTTTTCTCGCCGGGCTTCAAGCCTTCCCACTTGGCGAAGTGAGCATCGACGATATCCCAATGCTCGCCATCCACCACACCGGGCGCTATGGCGTTGACGTTGATGCCGTATTTGACAAGTCCCCGCGCGGCCGACTGCGTCGCCGAAATGATCGCGGCCTTCGAGGCGCAATAGAGCAGAACCAGCGCTTCGCCGCGACGGCCGGCTTGGCTGGCCATGTTGATGATCTTGCCGCCCCTGCCCCGCGCGATCATCACATTGGACACCGCCTTCATCATGAAGAGAGGGCCCTTCAGGTTGATGGCGAAGACTTTCTCATAGCTCGCCTCGGTGATTTCGTTGATGGGCGCCATGTCGAAGATTGCGGCATTGTTGACCAAAATGTCGATGCCGCCAAACTCGGTATCGATTGTCTTGACGACAGCATCGATGGCTCCAAGATCGGTCACGTCGAGCTTGACGGCCTTGACCGCCGGACCAATTGCTTCGGCAGCCTTCGTAGCACGCTCAATATCGATGTCCGCGATGACGACTTTGGCGCCTTCCTTGACGAAGGCCTCGGCAAAGCCCAGCCCAATTCCGCGCGCGCCACCAGTGATGAGGGCAACTTTGTCTTTCAGTCTCATATCGTTCTCCAATTCGCAGTCAGCGATAAACAGCAGCTAATGTGTCAGTTCTTGGCGAGGAGCGTGCTGGAATGAATGTGAACGTCGTCGCTGAGAAGATCTCGGCAGCCGAAGCTGCCGAGATCCCTCCGGGAGGAACGCGCAGCGAGAGGCCGCGCGTGTGAAAGGCTTACTTCGGGTAGCCGGCCTTCTTCATCTCACGCTCGACCTGCTTCTGGGCCGTATCGAGCACCGCATCGACGCTTTGCTGACCGGCCAAGGCTGCGGCAATCTGCTGACCCACGATCGTTCCGATGCCCTGGAATTCGGGGATGGCAACAAACTGAACGCCGGTATAAGGCACCGGATCCTTGGTCGGCTTCGATGGATCAGCCGAAAGGATAGCCTTCAGGACCGTGGCCGCAAAAGGTGCCTCCTTCTGGTATTCGGCAAGATCATAGGTCGATTTGCGCGTGCCCGGAGGTACCGCAACCCAACCTTCCTTTTCCCCAACCAGTTTGACGTATTGCTTTGAAGTCGCCCATTTGATGAACGACTTGGCAGCGTCCGTCTTCTTCGACGAGGTGGGGATTGCAAGGTTCCAGGACCACGACCAGCTTGAACCACTCGGCGTAACGGCAACAGGGGCACGAGCAAATGCCGTCTTGTCGGCCACCTGGCTCTGCTTGGGATCGTAGACACGGCCAGCTGCCGATGTCGCATCGATCCACATGGCGCAGTGTCCGGTCGAAAACAGCGCCTGGTTTTCGTTAAAGCCATTCGCCGTTGCGCCAGGCGGTCCGTAATTCTTCATCAGATCGACATAGTCGGTAATCGCCTTCTTCCAGGGCGCCGAATTGATCTGCGGCTTCCAGTTCATATCGAACCAGCGGCCGCCATAGGTGTTGATCATCGTCCCGAGGAACGCCATGTTCTCGCCCCAGCCTGGCTTGCCACGCAGGCAGATGCCGTATTGCTGCTTCGACTTGTCGGTGAGCTTGGCGGCAAACTCCTTGATCTGATCGTAAGTCGGCTGGTCCGGCATCTTGATGCCCGCGGCGTCGAAGAGATCCTTGCGGTAAAGTGTGAAGGAACTCTCGGTATAAAACGGCACGGCGTAGAGCTTGCCATCAACGGTGAGGCCACTTTTGATCGGGGCCAGCAGATCGCCGTAATCGTAGTCGGCGCCGAGATCGTCAAGCGGCCGCAGCCATCCGAGCTTTCCCCAGATTGGCGTCTCGTAGCCGCCAATCGTCAGGATGTCATACTGGCCACCTTTCGTCGCGATATCGGTGGTGACTTTCTGGCGCAGGACGTTTTCTTCCAGCACCACCCAATTCAGCTTGTTACCGGTTTCCTTTTCCCATTCGGGAGAAAGCTTTTGCATGATGATCATGTCACCGTTGTTGACGGTGGCAATCGTTAGCTGCTCGGCCTGTGCCAAACCTGCGGCAAGCCCGAAGCCAATCACTGATGACGAAAGTGCGTACAGAATTTTCCTCATAATTCCGTCCTCCTCCTTAACGGATGTATACGCATAAGATTACATGCGTAAACTTTAAATCCGACGCTTTTGGCCGCACTGTCAAGCTCTTTGATCTCAGGAGAGCATCGTAATAGCGGCGGAATCACATAATCATTTGAAAAGCCGTCATAATATTTTTGGCTCGCTTCGGAGGCGTTAAAATCGCAGAAATGGATCTATTGTGAATGTTAAGTTATCGCGCGTAAAGTTTATGTTGACATGATCATCATCGCAAATTAGCTGATTGCCAGAACACCATGGCGTGAGCGCAATGTTTGGGAAGACGGAGATCTCGATTGGCCGCAAATGAAAGACGCGGGATAGCGCCGGAGGCGCTGGGTCCGACGATCACGGTTGGCGAAATTCTGGTTGAAATCATGGCCACCACGATCGGCTCGGGATTTCTGGAGGCGCAGCCTTTGACCGGTCCTTATCCCAGCGGTGCACCGGCGATATTTATCGACCAGGTCGCGCGCCTGGGTGGAAAGGCCGGCATTGTGGCGAGCGTTGGAAACGACGACTTCGGACAGCTCAATCTTGATCGGCTTCGGCGCGACGGTGTCGACGTATCGGCGGTTTCCGTTTCAGGCGACTTGCCCACCGGAAGCGCTTTTGTCCGTTACAGAGCGGACGGCGGTCGGGACTTCGTGTTCAATATCAAGCATTCCGCGGCCGGACGCATCGAGATGACGCCGGCGGTCGAAGATCTGATCAAGGCTGCCGGACATATCCATGTGATGGGCTCGGCCTTCGTCATTCCGGGAGCCGCCGATGTTATCGAAGCGGCGATCCATGCCGTGCGATCCCGAGGCGGCTCGGTCTCGCTTGATCCGAATGTCCGCAAGGAGCTTCTCGACAGCGGCAATATTTCCCAACACTTCAGTTCCGTCCTCAAGGTTGCGGACCTCGTGCTGCCATCGGGAGAAGAGCTCTTCGCGGCAGCGGGTCAGAGTGACGAGCCATCCGCCGTGGCAAGCCTTTTGGATATGGGCGTCAGCGAAGTCGTATTGAAACGCGGAAGGGACGGCGCTTCATTTTTTGGTCGCGATGATACGCGGATCGACTGCAAGGCGTTTGTCGTCGAGGAAGTCGATCCGACCGGGGCGGGAGACTGCTTCGGTGCGGCCTATCTCACCTCCAGGCGCTTCGGTCTTTCGCCGGAGGAATCTCTTCTCAGAGCCAGCGCCGCCGGTGCTCGCAACGTCACACGACAAGGGCCGATGGAAGGGCTCTCGACCCCGTCCGAGCTCGCGGCCTTCATCGCGGCAACACCCCGGAGATAATCATGAATGAGAGACTGAGAGAGCTTGCTCCGGCAAGGCGCAACGGTAAACCATTTGGAATAACATCCGTCTGTTCGGCTCATCCGCTGGTGCTGCGCGCAGCACTACGCCGCGCCGTGCGTGACGGCGGCGAAGTGCTCATAGAAGCAACCTGCAATCAGGTGAACCATCTCGGCGGCTATACCGGCATGACGCCGCAAGCTTTTGTCCGGCTTGTTGGCAATATCGCGTCCGAAGAAGGTTTGGACAAGTCGCGGATTATCTTCGGCGGCGATCATCTCGGTCCAAATCCATGGCGGAAGGAAGATGCGGCCACGGCGATGCCGAAGGCGGAAGCGATGGTTGCCGCTTATGTCAAAGCTGGCTTCACCAAGATTCATCTGGATGCCTCGATGGGTTGCGCCAGCGAACCGGCCGCCCTGGACGATGAGCTGATCGCTGTCCGGGCCGCGCGTCTTGCCAAAGTCGCCGAGGAGACTGCGCGCGAAATTGGCGGGGCAATGCCGCTTTACATCCTGGGAACGGAAGTTCCCGTTCCAGGCGGTGCCGACCACGTTCTGGACGAGGTCGAGCCAACGTCGGCGAAGGCCGCCCGCGCGACGATCGACATTCACCGTGACGTCTTCATCCGCGAAGGATTGGAAGATGCCTTTTCGCGCACGATCGCGTTCGTCGTTCAGCCGGGTGTCGAATTCGGCAGCGAAAATGTCATCCCCTTTAGGCCGGAAAAGGTGGACGAGCTGACCGCGCTGCTGGATCAGGAGCCGCAATTCGTGTTCGAAGCGCACTCCACCGATTATCAAACTGTCGGCGCCCTTTCCTCGCTTGTCCGTGACGGCTTCCCGATCCTGAAGGTCGGGCCGGAGCTCACATTCGCGCTTCGGGAAGCCCTCTACGGTCTCGATCTCATCGCCTCCGAGCTTAGCAAAGACTACGGCTACCGCTCGCTTGCCGTGGCGATGGAAAAGATCATGCTCGCCGATCCTTCCGACTGGCTCGGCCACTACCATGGCAGCGAGGATGCCCTACGCCTACAACGGCACTACAGCTACAGCGATCGCATAAGATATTACTGGGGAAGACCCGATGCTCTGGCTGCCGTGAACCATTTGGAGGAGACCCTCAGCGGCCTGCCTATTCCAAAGACATTGCTGCGCCAGTTTTTGCCGCGGCTTGAAGAACGGTATACCGGGCCGATTTCTATGGCGGAAATCGCCATCAATGCTGTCGATGACGTTTTGAAAAAGTATAATATCGCATGCCGTCAAAACTGATCCGGAGTTGATGTCAGCCCATTCTGACGTGACCACATGATGGTCTGCCCCTTAATTGCAGCAACTGACGCACCTCTGTCACAAACTGCCCATAGCCTGAAATCTTATTTCACAGCGCGTCTCGCCACTATGTAGGACCTTATGGCAGCACAGTCGTCGGCAAATGGGTTGTCAAATATCTTTCGTAAGGTCAGCGGGCAATTTTTCCGTTGTGTGCTTGTCGAACGTCTCGATCATGTGCTCCATCCCCCAGGCCCGTCGAGCGCCGGTCGCTACCACCGGCTCGGCCAGCCAACACTCTACATGAGCGCCTCACCCGATTGGGCGATCATGGCGATTTCAGGCTACATGCGCGAGGATGGAAAGCGGCGTGTCGTCGTGCCGCTTCTGGTCGATGAAGCACATGTGGTAGACCAGCATGACCAGCAGGCATGTGAACGGCTCGGCATCGATCGCGAGGCATCCAATCTATCCTGGCGCTCCGCTCTGGCTGCTGGCCAGGAGCCCCCGTCATGGCGCACTGTCGATGCAGCCAGAGCAGCGGGTGCGGATGGCATCATTGACCGATCAAGGCTGATCCCCGGCGGCTGGCATCTGAACTTGTTCCGTTGGAACGACCTCGGCGGCCCCTCGGTTCAAGTATGCGGTGACCCCTTGGAAATTACGCTGTCGGAAGACGGCCCGAAGTGGGGGCTATAGTCGCGAATTCGCACGCCAATCCGGAACATCACCACTTCGCTGCCACCGGCTCACCACTACCGTCCGCGCCACCGGATCTGTCCTGCTTACCCCCATTTGCGTACGTGGGGCAAAATCGGTGGCAGGGTTTCAGCGTCGCCGCATAGAAAGTGTGCATAACCATGCGCGTTGAATCCTGTTGGTCGGCGCAGGGATTCCTAAGACGAGGCAAATCATGATTCGGTCCAGGGATGGCAAAGAGACGGCTCCCCTCCCCCGAGCATGCCGACACGCTTTCACTGAATGCGTTGCGCAGTCTTGTGTCCGGTCTGTTGGAGCGGTCGCAGCAGGCGGAAGCCCGGCTCGCGAAGCTCGAGGCCGACAACATCCAACTGCGCGAGGAAAACGCCGCCCTTCGGCTCGAGAACACCCGCCTGAAACTCGACAACCAGCTGCTGCGCGACGAGATCGCCCGACTGAAGAACCTGCCGCCGCGGCCGCCGTTTCGCTCATCCGGAATGGACAAGGCAACGGACGTTGCACTCGTCAGTAAGCCGGCGAGCAAGAAGAAGCCACGCGGCCCGAAGCTGGATGTGAAGCGGGTGAGCCGGCAGGAGATCCTGCGCGTCGATGCTCCTGATGGATCGCGCTTCAAGGGATACAGAAGCGTCTACGTTCGCGACCTGGTGCTCAAGGCGGAGCTCGTGCATTACCGTCGCGAATGCTGGGTGACCCCGAATGGAAAGACGGTGCTGGCAGCCTTGCCAGCGGGGATTACGGGTGGCTATGGCGCCAACCTCAGGCGGCTTTGCCTGATGCTTCATGCACAAGGGCAGGTGACGACCGGACGGCTGACGACATTGCTGAACGATATCGGTCTCGACATCTCCAAGCGTCAGATCGTGCGGCTTGTGACCAGGCAACTGGATGGCTTTGTTGCCGAGGATGCGGCGGTGCTGCATGCTGGTCTTGTATCGTCGCCTTATGTGACGGTCGACGACACTGGCGCGCGGCATTCCCATAATAACTATTACACCACACATATCGGCGGCCCGAATTTTACCGTCTTCCGAACGACAAAATCGAAGTCTCGGCTGAATTTCCTGTCGCTGCTGCGCGGCAATTACCAGGATTATGTGCTCAACGATGCCGCATTCGATTATCTGCAAGAGCGCCGTGGCGATCCAGTCATGGTCGCCGGACTTAGGACGTTTGAACCGCAGCGCTTCTGCAACCAGGTGCCGTTCATGACGCATCTGGCCGAAAAGGGCGTCGATATCTTCGATCGGCAGGACATTGGCACACTCGCTGAAGCCGGCCTTTGGGGCGCCATCCGTCACCACGGTCTGATGGGCAACATGGTGATCGTGTCCGACGACGCCGGCCAGTTCCGCGTCGGCAATCACGCGCTGTGTTGGGTCCATGCAGAACGCCTTCTGCAAAAGCTCATGCCGGCCACCGCCAAGGAAGAGCGGCGGCTCACGATGGTTCGCGATCTGGTCTGGCGTTTCTACAAGATGCTAAAAGCTTACAAGCAGAAACCTTCACCGCAGGCTGCCCCTGCCTTCCGACGACGGTTCGACCGGATCTTCGCCTTGCGCACCGGTTATGAGGCACTCGACAAGCTGCTTGAGCGGCTGCATCGAAGGAAGAACGAGTTGCTGAAGGTGCTCGAGCATCCCGGCATCCCGCTGCACACCAACGCATCGGAAAATGACCTGCGGACTTTCGTCACGAAACGAAAAATCTCCGGCGGTACGATGAGCCGCGACGGCCGGGTCGCGCGAGACATCATGCTCGGTCTGATGAAGACCTGCCAGAAGCTCGGGCTTTCTTTCTACCGCTATCTGGGAGACCGGCTTGGCCTGGGTAATGGAGATCGTCCCATCCCGCCTCTCTCGGCCACCATCCTCGCTCGGGCTTGAATGCTGTAACCGCCAGGGCTCACCAGCATTCAACGCTTTTGCCTGTCAAACCGGCAACGCCACCGAATGTGCCCCACTTACCCCATTTGCCACCTGAGAACCTCCGTCTGGTTTTGGCGAAGTCCGTGCGGTTACTTACATCACGATGGAAAACGGAAGCTTAAAGCCTATTTTCTTCCGCTATTGCTTCTCTCCGTCCAAACGTCATGTAGAGACCTTGAGGCCGAAGGGGGGAGCAGATCGTGCCGCCTCACTCTTCGACCAGTCCAACCTCGCAAGCGAGCTGGTAGAGGCATGCCTAGGCGATCATAGTCGGAGATTGCCGTCGATCGGCGTGGTGCCTCGGCGCCAAGCATCCTGCCGTCGCTCCTGGCCTCCAACCATCCAGATCTGCCCTCGGCGCAAGACCCAAAACGGGATGTAGGTGATGACCGCCAGATCTGCGGGCGATGATATCACCCGCCCTATTGACCATCGCCTGCCTAGATCCAGCAACCCCGTTTCCAATAAAGCCCCGTTGGTAGACGTTAAGCTTGCCAGTCATGTCGTCACGGACAGAACCGTTCTCGCACCGCTTTTGGATAAGCAACATTAGATGCTAGCCGGACCGGACACTCCGAGATCCGACACGGCTCTGGCATGACTCGCATCCGATCGGAGTGGGCGACCGTCACCTCCCCTTCTCTGTCTGGAATTGGATAGCAACACCAAGATCGCATACAGGTAACGCGTCGCGTCCAATGGATCCCGCCAGCGAATACCAACTGCGCGCGTCGCGCCAAACAGACAATGCGCACATTGACGCGAAGTTACATCATCGCCGTGCTGCCGCTCCAATCAAGACGGACGGGGCCAAGCATTCCTTACCATCGTCCATCAATCGGTTTGAGAACTCACAATCGGCATCGACGATCGCCCGCGCGAATGCCTGCGGCGCTTCCTGCGGCAGGTTATGGCCGATGCCGCCTTCGATGGTCCGGTGCGCATACTTGCCGGAGAGCTTGTTACGGCATGATGCGGGATCGAGTTGCGGCGCGCCGCTGGCGTCACCTTCCAGAGTGAACGTCGGCACGCTGATCACCAGCGCCATTGCCAGACGTTTCTCCAGATCATCATATTGCGGCTCGCCTTTCACCAACCCCAGCCGCCGATGGTAATTATCGATGACGATGCGACGTGATCCAGGTTGTTGAACACCGCGGCGATGCGGTCGAGCTGTGCATCATCGAGGTCCCGCTTCGGAGAGCCGTTCTGCGAGATCAACCTGGCAAAATCGCGTCGGCATTTATCGTAGCCCTCCTGCCCGCGTTCGGTGGCGACATAATACTGGCACCACCATTGAAGTTCGGCATTGAGCGGCAATAGCCTCCTGACTGCCGATCAGGTAGCCACTGACGGAGACCAGCGCCTTGCAATGTTCGGGCCAGAGCGCCGCCAGGATATTGGCCGTGCGTGCGCCCCGTTCAAACCGCCGAGGATCGCCTTCGGAATTTTCAGCGCGTCCATCAAGGCGAGGACATCGACGGCCACGACCGACTGCTGGCCGTTGCGCGCAGTCTCGCTGGAAAGAAAATGCGTCGGCCCATAGCCGCGCAGATAGGGAACGATCACGCGGCAGCCTCGTGATGCAAGCAACGGGACAACATCGACGAAGCTATGGATGTCATAAGGCCAGCCGTGCAACAGAACGACTGGAGCACCATCAGCTGGACCTGCCTCTGCATATCCGACAGTCAGCACGCCGGTATCAATCTGCTTCCGGGAAGCTAGTAACGCGCCGTCTCCGGATTTGACCGCCGGATTTGTCTCACTGGATTGAGCCAGGGCAGCGCCGGGCAAAGCGAGTTGACTGGCGGCGAGAACCGCAGCGGCAATATCAAAGAAGTGGCGGCGAGGGTTATTCATGTCTTCGGACGCTGATCTTTCTGCAACAAGCATGACGCTGCCCAGCAGAAAGACTTTCCCATGCTTTCGCCATACGTCCCGGCCGGACGGCTTTAGATGCAAACAAAGATCTCAGGCGCAGAGATATAATAGAGTGCGACCGGCCTTTTAACTACGTTCCGTGAGCCGAAGATCTACCCCGCCACACCGACCATGACCAATCGAAGTCAGTGACAATCGGAGGAAGACGGAGCATCATCCGACATCGGCAAATCGGGCCTCGTGGACCAAGACGTCGCCTCGCAAAGCCAATTCGCAGCGACCACCTATCTGACGAGCGTCGCCTGGTATAAAAGAATATAGACATCACAGGCCCCACCTGCGCTTCGACTGCCGAAGATGCAGATTGCGGCCGGCGTTCCCCGCGGGAACTCGCTTTCGATGACACACAATCGTCAGCACCGGACCGAAAGTTCCTCGCGGGGAACGCTGTTTTAGGCCTGGTTGCCACGAATCATAGAATCGGAGTACTTCTTAACTACGCAAAATGCCGGTAGTACCGCCAATCTGCGTAAGTAAAGAAACCAGTCATAAAAACCCAACCAAAAAGGCGCTTAGTAACGTGGCCAAAAATGGGAGAAAACCATGACCCGACATCTGAGCAGCCTCGCCTTCATGCAGACCTTCTCGGCGAAGCTCGATAGCGCATTGGGCAATCTCAGCCTAGCGCAATTTCCTCCGCATGCCCGTCGCACGATGCGCAAATTCAGCTCTTCCGAAGTTGCCACGCTGCTAAACGTGACCGAGGCCTATATCAGGCAGGTTTCGCTGAAGGAGCAAGGGCCGACGCCGGAAGTCGCCAATGGACGGCGGCTCTATTCGCTCGAACAGATCCTCGAATTGCGCATGCATCTGGCACAGAATGGCCGCAAGAAGTGGATGAACCCACGCAGGGTAGGCGAGGAGCAATGCCAGATCCTGGCCATTACCAATTTCAAGGGCGGCTCGAGCAAGACCTCCACCACTATCCATCTTGGCCACTATCTGGCCTTGAGAGGCTATCGCGTGCTGGCAGTTGATCTCGATCCACAGGCATCGTTGACCACTCTCCACGGCAGCCTGCCTGACTTCGACTACCGCGATGGCGATACGCTTTATTCCGCTATCCGCTTCGAAGATCCGCTCCCCACCGAGCAGGTTATTCACCAGACCCATATCGCCGGCTTCGACGTCATCTGCGCCGGACTGGAATTGACGGAATTCGAAACCGCCGTTGCGCTGGAAATGCGTAAATCCGGCGGCACCGGCTTCCTCTTGCGCGTATCGCAAGCTTTGGAGCAGGTCGCCGATCGCTACGACATCATTCTGATGGATTCAGCGCCGTCGCTGAACTTCCTCACCCTGTCGTCCCTGACCGCGGCGACAGGCGTCCTGATACCCGTTCCAGCACATATGCTCGATGTGGATTCCACGGCGAAGTTTCTCGAACTCGCCGGATCCTACATGCAGATCCTCGAACAGGTCGGCACATCCGCCCAGTGGGATTTCGCCAAGTTCCTGATCACCAAGTTCGAGCCGAATGATCACCCGCAAGCCAATATGACGGCACTGATGCGGCAGGTTTTCGGCGAAGACCTGTTGCTTAACTCGGTGATCAAATCGACCGCCGTTGCCGATGCCCTGACCTGGAAACAGAGCCTTTACGAGGTACAGCGGTCAAGATTCTCCGCTCCGAAAACCTATGACAGGGCGATTGAATCGATCAACGCAGCTAATGCTGAAATCGAAGAGCTTCTTTGGAGAGCATGGGGACGCGAATGAGCAGGAAAGATTCGAAAGGCATGTTTGCCAATGTCCTGGTCGGTCTCGGCCAGGATACAGCCTCCTTGCCGACGCCAACGACATCAACGTCACCGCATCTCCTGAAAGTCGCTGCCGGCGTTCGGCAGCTGCAGGAGCGCGGCGAACTTGCCGATAAGCTGCTGCAGGGTGCCGATCACATCATCCAGCTCGATGTGGACGCAGTTTTGCCGTCATCCATTCGGGATCGATTTGACGGTGCCTATGATGCCGACAGACTTCAGGATCTCGTTCAGTCCATGCGTGAGCATGGACAAACGACACCGGGTCTCGTTCGGCCGATGCCGGGCGAGGGTAGCAGGTTTCAGATCGTCTTCGGGCGTCGCCGTCTTGCTGCTGCAAAGCTTCTGGGCATCAAGTTCCGTGCCATCGTCCGCGATCTCACCGACGAACAGGCAATCGTCATTCAGGGCGAGGAAAACGCCAATCGAGACGACCTGTCCTTCATTGAAAAATGCGTCTTTGCCTTCAGCCAGGAAGAGGCAGGCTTCAAACGTGAGGTGATTTGCTCTTCGCTGGCAACCGGCAAGTCGCATGTTTCCGAAATGCTGCAGATCGCCAAAGTCTTCCCGAAGGAAGTTCTGACGCGCATCGGTGCAGCTCCGGAAACCGGCCGCCGGCGTTGGGCGCAACTGGCTGAACGCTGGAGCGCCAATGCCAAGGCCCAAACCGTTGTAGACCGGGTTCTGGAAGAACTAACCGTTCAGTCGCTGTCCAGCGATGACCGGTTCGTGGCGGTGTTGAATGCCGTTTCCAAGGCCGAGAACGCCCCCACAGCCCCTGCGGATCGCACTCAGGAGGTCGTTTCCAAAGGAATGACCCTTGCTCTCGTGAACTACGCCAAGGCGGGAACCAAGCTTACCTTCACGAAAGCCGTCCCAGACGATTTCGTGAATTATCTGCTGCGTCGAATGGAGGGATTGCACGAGGAATATCTCGATCAATCTCAACAGCCCGCGCAGAACAAGACCAAGCCGTAACAGGAGACTGAATAGCAAAAGAAAAAGGCCCCCGAACGTTGCCGTAGCGGAAGCCCTTCTCAGTATGTAGCAATACGAGAATCACATTTCCGCGAATCATAGTCAAGAGTCTTTGGCACCGTTTTTGGTGAGCGGCTTTCTTTTGCCTGGTGAAAGGTGAAGGAAATGGAGATGCATATCACGACGCCCTTCGGGCGGCGGTCGATGTCGCTCGCCTTGATGAGAAATCAGATCAAGGCAACTGCCATCAGACAAGGCAAAACTGTCGATAAGTGGCGGGTGTTTCGCGATGTCTGCGAAGCAAGACCCTTGCTGAACATTTCAGATCGCGCGCTGGCGGTTCTGAATGCTCTTCTGAGCTTCTATCCCGAGAAGGAACTCAGCGAAGACACCGGCCTGGTGGTCTTTCCGTCCAACAATCAGCTCACCGTACGGGCCCATGGCATTACCGGAACGACACTGCGACGGCATCTGGCTGCGTTGGTCGAGGCCGGCCTGATCCTTCGTAAGGATAGCCCGAACGGCAAGCGCTTCGCCCGTAAGGACGGGGCAGGGGCTGTCGAGGACGCCTATGGCTTCAATCTGGCCCCTTTGCTTGCCCGTTCCGAGGAGCTTGCGGATCTGGCTCAGCAGATAGCCGCCGAGCGAAAACATCTGCGACAGACCAAGGAGCGGCTTACAATCTGCCGCCGTGATGTTCGCAAGCTGATTAGCGCTGCGATCGAGGAGGGTGCTGCCGGTGACTGGCAAATGATCGAGACGCATTATCTGAGCTTGATCAGCACCTTGCCACGCACGGCGACGGTACGTGACATAGCCCCGATCGCCGAAGAAATGGAAATGCTGCGCCAGGAAATCATCAACCTTCTGGAAACACAGATGATTTCCGAAAAATCAGTTGCCAATGACGTTCAAAATGAGCGGCATATACAGAATTCAAATACCGAATCCCAAATAGAATCTGAACCATCCGATCACAGCACCCCCACCGCGAAACCAAATCAGCAAACCGAGCAAACCATCAAGCCCTTGCAACAGCCAACACAGGCCTACCCTTTGGCAACGGTGCTGCAAGCCTGCCCACAGATCGCCAATTACGGCCCTTCCGGAAGGATTGCCAGCTGGCGAGAGCTGATGACGGCATCTGTCGTGGTTCGAACCATGCTCGGCGTTACAGCCAGCGCCTATCAGGATGCTTGTGACACCATGGGAGCGGAGAATACAGCCACCATCATGGCCTGCCTTCTCGAGAAAGCGGAACATATCAACTCAGCTGGCGGTTATCTGCGCAATCTCACCACACGGGCCCGACGCGGTCAGTTCTCGCTCGGTCCCATGCTGATGGCCCAGATAAGAGGGCGTGACAGCGAGACAAGGAAGGCATCATGATCATCATCGTCGAAGGGATTAGTGCTGCGGTGAAGCCAATCTGGCGCCTTTCATTCACCTCCCAAGTTTCATATCAACGAAGGCTATCCGGCGCTCGTCGAAACAAGGATATCCATGCATATGGGGCTGCTTATCTCATCGAAGTATGAGCGTGATCCGGCTCAAAAAACTGTCACGATGGATGCTAGATGCCAGCCAAAGAGGATGGGGGCATCATTGTAATCGTAGCCATAGTGGAAATTAGCGCCGCTTTTGCTTCCGCTCTGAAAACTTATAGCGGAACTTCAAGCAGTTAGTGGCTGATCATTTTCGAAAACAAGAGCTAAAAAGGAGCAAATATCTAATCCAAATCTACTCAAATTCAGCTTCAGATGCAAGACGCTAGCAATATTCGATAGAGGCGCCGCCAATCACCTGGACTTCGTTGAGAAAAATATTCCTATATATTCTATAGAAATAGACATTACGGCTTTCACGCCCAGGTTCTCCTGCCCGTAGGGTAATCCCAACGTATAGACGGCGATGGCCGGGAAGAGGGGATGGATATGGGCGTGTTTCGTTCGGCGGTGATCGGTGTCGTCGCGGCTTTCGGTTTCGGGCTGGCATCGGCCCAAGCGGCTGATCTTTCCGAGATCAGGATCGACTGGGCGACCTACAACCCCGTTGGGCTTCTTCTTAAAAAGGAAGGGCTTCTCGAAAAGGAATTCGCCAAGGACAATATCAGCATCCGTTGGGTGCAGTCCGCAGGCTCGAACAAGGCGCTGGAATTCCTGAATGCCGGATCGATCGATTTTGGTTCGACGGCAGGTGCTGCTGCGCTGATCGCACGGGTCAACGGCAATCCGGTCAAATCGATCTATGTCTTCTCGCGCCCCGAATGGACAGCCCTGGTCACCCGCGCGGACAGTCCGATTTCCACCGTTCAGGATCTCAAGGGCAAGACGATCGCGGTGACCCGTGGGACCGATCCGCACATCTTTCTCGTTCGTGCCCTGGCGGATGCCGGGCTGAAGCAGACGGATGTGAAACTGGTGCTGTTACAGCATGCCGACGGCAAGCTCGCGCTTCTCCGCGGCGATGTTGATGCATGGGCTGGTCTTGATCCACTGATGGCCGCCGCCGAAGTGGAGGACAAGGCGAAGCTGTTTTATCGCAAGCCGGAAAACAATAGCTGGGGCGTGCTCAACACCACCGAGACCTTCGCCACCGAACATCCCGACATCGTCAAGCGCGTCATCGCCGCCTATGAACAGGCGCGGGCTGATGCGATCGCCAATCCCACCGCGTTGAAAGCGGCTCTGGTCGAAGCGGCGAAACTGCCGGACGAGGTGATCGCCAAGCAGCTCGAGCGCACGGATATCTCCCAGTCGACGATCGGCGATCCGCAGCGCGACACGATCTCGAAAGCGGGCCTTGCCTTGCAGAGCGCCGGTGTTCTTGCTGCGGATGTCGATATTCAGAAGGTCACGAACGAGCTGATCGACGACCGCTTCGCCGTCGGGAAAACGCAGTAAAGGCACTAAGCATCGTCATGGCGAACCTGGCAGAGACCGGTATCGACACGGAGACAAAGGCGTCGCGTTCAATCGCGGCGTCCGCGTTTTATAGAATAGGTGGTAAGGTGACGGTGGCCGTCATCCTGCCGGCCCTCGGGCTGCTGTTCTGGGAAGTCGCGGTTTCGGCCGGCTGGTTTTCCGGTCGTCTCATGCCGCCGCCGTCAAGGGTCGCGGCAACCCTGTGGGCGCTCTCGAAATCCGGCGAACTCTTTACCCACATCGGCATTACGACTGTCAGGGTATTCTTCGGATTTATCATCGGCACCGTGACGGCCACCATTGCCGGTGCCGTGACCGGATATTTCGGACTTGCGCGCCGGCTGATCGATCCATCCCTCCAGGCACTTCGTTCCATTCCATCGATCGCCTGGGTGCCCTTGTTCATTCTCTGGTTCGGGATTTTCGAAGCGTCGAAAGTGGCGCTGATTGCCGTCGGTGTCTTCTTTCCGATCTATCTCGGCGTATCGGGCGCCATCCTGTCGGTCGACCGCAAGATTGTCGAGGTCGGGCGCATTTTCCGGCTATCCGGGTTTGCTCTGGTGCGGCGGGTTATGCTGCCCGCCGTGCTTCCCGCCTATGTGACCGCCTTGCGATCCGGTCTCGGCCTCGGCTGGATGTTCGTTGTCGCGGCGGAGTTCATGGGCGCCTCGGAAGGGCTTGGCTATCTTCTCGTCGATGGGCAGCAGATGGGTAAACCCGATCAGATCATGGCCGCTATCATAACATTCGCGGTCATCGGCAAGTTGACGGACAGTCTGCTGCTGGCGGTGACGTCACCTTTCCTGACCTGGCAGGACAGCTACAGGCGGGAGGGGTGAGCCGATGCTGACGCTGCAAAATCTGGGAAAGACCTATGGAAATGGCGTGCGCGCGCTCGAAGGCTTCTCGCTCAAGCTGGAGCCAGGCGAGATCGTTGCCGTCATCGGCGGATCGGGTTGCGGCAAGAGTACGCTGCTGCGGCTGATCAGCGGTCTCGAAACTCCCACACGCGGAACGGTCGAGCTGAACGGCGAGCCGGTCATCAAGCCGCATCCGCTAATCAATCTCATTTTCCAGGAGCCCCGTCTTCTGCCCTGGCTGAGCGTTGCCAACAATGTCGGCTTCGGACTTGCCGAACTCGACGGCGATGATCGTCGTCATCGGGTTGAGGCCGCATTGAAGAAAGTCGGTCTGGCCGAACTCGGTCACCGCTGGCCAAAGGAACTGTCAGGCGGCCAAGCCCAGAGGGTGGCGATCGCCCGCGCACTGGTTACCCGGCCGGAGGTACTGCTTCTCGATGAGCCCTTCTCGGCTTTGGACGCTTTCACACGCGCCGACCTGCAGGACCACCTGCTCGACATATGGTCCGAGACCCGCCCCACGCTCATTCTCGTAACACATGACATCGACGAGTCGCTTGTTCTTGCCGACCGGATTATCGTCATGCGGCCGCGGCCGGGGCGTATTCTCGATGAGATCAACATCGACCTGCCAAGGAAACGCGATCGCGCGTCGGAGGCATTCGAGGTTGCCAAGAGACAGCTGCTTTTGTCACTGAACGCTTCGCTGCAGCCGTCTTAAGACATTACCTCACTGACGCTCTCTACCTCGACCTAGGGTTCGAGAACCTGACTGTCCGGTGACACACGATGCATCAACCGCATGGCAAGCAGGATCGCGCATAGCACCGTGATGACGGAACAGCCCAACCACAATGATGTTGGGCTGAAATGTGCGTAGATGAATGTGCCGATGGCCGGCGCCAAAATGCCGGCAGCGGCTTGAGCCGTGCGGTAGAAACTCATATAGGCGCCGCTTTTACCGCCGCTGCGCGCGGCCTGTCCCATGACCATGGCCATGATGGCGGGATAGAACATCAGCTGCCCTGATGTCAGCAGCAGGTAGAGAATGACCAGAGCGGCCACGCTCCCGCCGAGAGGCAGCGCCCCGAAGCTGACCGCTACGATCATCATCCCGATAAGTACCACGGTCATATGGTTTCTCGATTTGGCCCAACGGCTCACCGGCAGTATGGCGGCTGCAAAAACGAAATGTCCCAATGTCAGGAGGTTCCCATATTCCTCCGGCGTCATGCCGTAATAGGACGTCACGAAAAGAGGCAGGGTGGAAGAGGTCTGGCGCCCCACCATGTCGAGCACGCAGGCCGCCAGGCACAGGAGGATGAATTCCATATTTCTATAGGGCAATCCCGCAGGCTTCGATGTATCCGCCTCTACAGAGGGAGCGGCATGATGCGGTGCCGATCTGTCCAGGAAAACAAACACGGCAATGGCCGCGACGACAGATGTAAGGCCATCGACGAAGAATATCAGGCTTGGTTGACGCGCATATAAATGTCCCGCCATCGCCGCGGCCATGCCGGCGCCGACATTAATAGCCACGACATAGACCGCATAGGCTTGCGAACGCTCCTCTTCCGGACACAGGCGAACCACGCAGGCGTCATAGGCTGGCCGAAATGCACCATTTGCAAATGCCATGATCGCGACAGCAGCACCGATCGACATGGTGTCGCTGAGGGCGGGCATGAGAAACAGGGTGGCGGCACTGACGAGAAAGCTCAGGATCAGGACGTTCTCCGAGCCCATCCGATCGCTGGCATGACCTCCGGACCACGCGCCCAAAATGCTGCCGAGCCCAAAAGTGGTGAGGATGATCCCCGCCGTCTCAATGGACAGCCCGACGGCACTCGTCAGGTAGAGCACCAGAAATGGCGTCACCATGAAGCCGAGAAAGTTCACAAAGGCGATGGCAGACAGCAGCCACAATTGTCGGGGGAGTTTTGGTATCATGGTTCTCCAAGCGATGCCGCCGACACGATGGTTTGGCCAATGCGTTACGGCCACTGTCGGCAGGCTCTTCTCTTTCGATGAGACGGCCCGCTGAACACAAGCAATTGTGGGTTAAGGCAGAGGGCAGAATGGCGCACAGATATTGCGTTGGCCATCCCCCGATTCATGGTGAATTTGAGCCTGATGAACGCCTTTGGACGGAATGGAAACCAGTCGCACGAAATGTCCAGCCGAACTCTTTCTGAAGTCTGATGCTTTGCCTGTTTCAAACGAAGCGATGGTGAGTAGCAGGGGCAACAACGCCGGCAGCGTATCAACCACAGGTTCGGGCAAGCCAATCTGACTAGACTGCTCTTTGCCGGGCGGTGGATTTCAATACCGTTAGTTCTTTCAGAGCCTGGCCAGACGGGCGGTACCAGCCTTCGAGGTGCTGGACTTTTTTGTATTCGCTAACGCAAGAGTTCTCACATATGACTTCGATCGTTTCCTCCCTGAGCACCAATCAGATCAGGTCGCTTTCCACAGCAGCGGTTGCGGCTTGGACGACGGAAGACGTGGCGTCGCTTTCCACAAAACAGATCAATGTGCTTTCGTCAGCTCAGATCGCAGCGTTGGACACGGAAGATGTCGAGGTCCTCAGCTCCCAGCAGCTAAGCGCTATTTCACAAACTGCCATCGTTGGTTTGACGATGGATCAATTGGCAGTTCTGACGGCGTCTGACATCGAAAGCCTGAGCTCGCTGCAGATCGCGGCGATCACCACCACGCAGATCGGTGCCTTGACGACGGATCAGGCGGAAGCCTTGAGCTCGTCGCAAGTCGGTGCCCTTAGCTCATCGCAACTCGCAGCTTTAAGCGCGGATGATATCGCCACCTTCTCGACCGACGATGTGGCGGCAATCACCAACAAGGCGGTATCAGGCCTATCCACGGCCTCTATCGCAACCCTCTCGACGGCGCAGATCGCTGCGTTGGGCACGTCCAGCATTGCGAGCCTGACCACCACCCAGGTCGCCGCCCTGAGTACGGCGCAGATTGCCGCCTTGACGACGACCCAGGCCGCCGCTCTCAAAGCAGTGCAAATTGCGGTCATGGACACGAAGGGTATCGCAGCGCTTTCCACCGCGCAGATTGCCGCTCTCAGCACGAGTGCGGTCGCGAGCTTGACGACTAGCCAGATCAATACCCTGAGCACAACGCAGGCAGAGGCGCTGTCCTCCTCGCAGGTGAAGGTGTTGAACTCGACCCAGATTGCGGCTCTGGGAACGGATGATATTGCCACCTTCTCGACCGACGAGATCGCGGCGATCACCAGCAAAGCCATACCAGGCTTGGGCACGAGCCTTCTTGCGGCTCTCTCGACGGAGCAGATTGCGGCCCTGAGCACGAGTGCGGTCACTGGTCTGACGACGACCCAGATCGAAGCCCTGAGTACAGAGCAGGTTGCCGCCTTGACGGTGACCCAGCTCGGTGCCCTCAAGGCATCGCAGGTTACCGTCATGGGCACCAACGATATCGCCGCGCTTTCCGCCGCGCAGGTTGCGGCCCTCAGCAAGGCCGCGATCGCTGGTCTGACGACCAGCCAGATCGTCGCTCTGAGCACAGAGCAGGTCGCCGCCTTGACGTCGACCCAGCTCGGCGCCCTCAAGGCATCGCAAGTCGCGGTGATGGGCACCAGCGATATCGCCGCGCTTTCCACAGTGCAGGTTGCAGCCTTGGGTACGAGCGCCATTACCGGCCTGACGACCAGTCAGATCGATGCCCTGAGCACGGCGCAGGCGGAGGCTTTGACGACGATCCAGGTCGCGGTGCTGACTTCGACCCAGATCGCCGCGCTGGGGACGGATGACATCGCCACCTTCTCGACCGCCGATATCGCGGCGATCACGAGCAGGGCCGTAGCGGGCTTGGGCACAGTCGCCATCGCAGCCCTCTCGACGGATCAGATTGCCGCGCTGAGCAAGGCCGGTCTTGCGGGCCTGACGACGGATCAGATTGCCTCCTTGAGCACGGCGCAGGCCGAAGCGTTGAAGACGACGCAGATCATTGTGCTGAGTTCCAAGCAGATTGCAGTTCTGGGAACGGACATTGTTTCATCCCTTTCCACAGCGCAGGTTGCCGCTCTAAGCACCTCCGCCATTACCGGCCTGACCACCGACCAGATCGCTGCCCTGACCACGGCGCAGGCGGAAGCCTTGTCCGCCTCGCAGGTAAAAGCGCTGACTTCGACCCAGATTGCCGTTCTGGGAGCCGATGATATCGCCACCTTCTCGACCGCCGACATGGCGGCGATCACCAGCAAAGCCATTTCGGGCTTGAGCACGGCCGCTATCGCAGCCCTCTCGACGGATCAGATTGCGGCCCTGAACACCAGCGCGGTTGCAGGCCTGACGACGACCCAGATCGCCGCCCTCTCGACGGATCAGACGAGCGCCCTGAACACGCGTATCGTCGCGGGCCTGACGACCGGGCAGATCGTGGCTCTGAGTACGACGCAGATTGCGGCCTTGACGACGACCCAGCTTGCCGCCCTCAAGGCATCGCAGGTCGCGGTGATGGGCACCAACGATATCGCGGTGCTTTCCACTGTACAGGTTGCAGCTCTGGGCACGAGTGCGATCGCAGGCCTGACGACCAGCCAGATCGATGCCCTGACCACGGCGCAGGCAGAGGCCTTGACGACGGCTCAGGTGAAAGTGCTGAGCTCGACCCAGATTGCCGCGCTGGGGACGGATGATATCGCCACCTTCTCGACCGATGATATCGCGGCGATCACCAGCAAAGCCATGTCTGGCTTGAGCGCTAGCCAGATCGCGGCCCTGTCGACGGGCCAGATTGCGGTCCTAAGCACGAGTGCGATCGCTGGTCTGACGACCAGCCAGATGGCAGCCCTCACTACCCTCCAAGCGGCGGCCTTGACGACGACCCAGGTGGCGGTGCTGAGCTCGACGCAGCTTTCCGCGCTGGGAACGGATGACATCGCCACCTTCTCGACCGCCGATATCGCGGCGATCACCAGCAAAGCCATATCGGGCTTGAGCACGAGCCTTGTCGCAGAACTTTCCACCGCACAGATCGCGGCCTTGGGCACGAGCGCCATCACCGGCCTGACGACCAGCCAGATCGCAAGCCTGAGTAGCGGCCAGCTTGCTGCTTTAAACACCGCAAAAGTCGCTATGCTGAGTTCGACGCAGGTCGCTGCCCTCGGCACGGATGTTGTCGCATCCCTGTCCACGACACAGGTCGCCGCCCTGAGTGTCGCCGGCATCGCGGGTCTGACCACCGACCAGATCGCCGCCCTGAGAACAACGCAGCTTGAGGCCTTGACGACGACCCAGGCGGCAGCGCTGAGCTCAACGCAGCTTTCCGCGCTCGGGACGGATGACATCGCCACGTTCTCGAGCGCCGATATAGCGGCGATCACCGGCAAAGCCATAGCCGGCCTGAGCACGGCCGTCATCGCAGCTCTTTCGACCGGGCAGATCGCAGCCTTGAGCTCCGCCGGCGTCGTCGGTCTGACCACCGACCAGATCGCCTCGCTGAGCACGGCGCAAATTGCCGCCTTGACCACCGCTCGCGTAGGGGTGCTGCGCGCAACGCAAGTCGCCGCCCTGGGAACGGAAGTTGTTGCATCGCTTTCCACCGCACAGATCGCGGCTCTGAGCACGGCCGGCATCGCGGGTCTGACCACCGACCAGATCGATACCCTGAGCACGGCACAGGCCGAGGCCTTGACGACGGCTCAGGTCGCAGCCCTGAGCTCGACGCAGATTGCCGCTCTGGAGACGGATGACATCGCCACTTTCTCGACCGCCGATATCGCGGCGATCACCAGCAAGGCCATACCGGGCCTGAGTACGGACATCATTGCCGCTCTCTCGACGGATCAGCTCGCGGCCCTCGGCACGGCCGGCATAGCAGGCCTGACCACCACACAGATCGACGCCATGAGCAGCGGTCAAGTTGCGACCCTGCTCACCAAGCAGATTGCGGCGTTGAGTTCAACGCAAGTCGCGGCCCTCGGTACGGATATTATCGCATCTCTTTCCACCGCGCAGATCGCCGCCCTGAGTGCGGTCGGTGTCGCGGGTCTGACGACCAACCAGATCGCCGCCCTCAGCACCGCGCAGGCCGAGTCCCTGACAACGGCCCAGGTCGCCGTGCTGAGCTCGACCCAGATCAACGCCCTGGGCGCCGATGACATAGCGACATTCTCGACAGCGGATATCGCGGCGATCACCAGCAAGGCCATGTCGGGTCTAAGCACGACCGTTATTGCAACCCTCTCGACCGATCAAATCGCCGCCTTGAGCGCATCCGGCGTTGCGGGTCTGACCACCAGCCAGATCGCTGCCCTGAGCACGGCGCAAATCGCCGCCGTGACCACCGCACGGGTTGCGGCGCTGAATTCAACCCAGATTGCTGTCTTGAGCACAGCTGTTATCGCCGCTCTGTCGACCGCGCAGGTCGCCGCGCTGAGCACATCCGGCATTGCGGGCCTGACCACGGACCAGATCGTCGCCCTCAGCACGGCGCAGGCGGAGGCATTGACGACGACGCAGGTCGCAGCGCTGAATTCAACCCAGATTGCTGCTCTGGAGACAGGTGATTTAGCGACTTTCTCGACCAAGGATATCGCGGCGATCGGCTCGAGCGCCATATCGGGGTTGTCCACGGCGGTTATAGCGACCCTCTCGACGGATCAGATCGCGGCCCTGAGCACGGCCGGCATTGCCGGTCTCTCGACTGAACAGATCAATGCCCTGAGCACAGGTCAAATCGACGCCTTGCTGACCAAGCAGGTCGCGGCGTTGAGTTCGACGCAGGTCGCTGCTCTCAGCACGGGCCTTCTCGCTGCCCTGTCCACCACGCAGATTGCCGCCTTGAGCATCTCCGGCATTGCCGGCCTTTCCACCAAACAGATTGCCGCCCTCAGCACCGGCCAGGCCGAGGCTTTGACGGCCACTCAGGTCGGCGCTCTCAGTTCCAAACAGGTTGGAGCTTTGAGTACGGCGGACATAGCGACCTTCTCGACCAAGGACATCGCGGCCATCGGTTCGAGCGTCATATCGGGACTATCCACGGCTGTGATAGCAAGCCTCTCGACCGCGCAGATCGCGGCTTTGAGCGCAGCTGGCATTACCGGCCTTTCAACCGCTCAGATCGTGGCCCTGAGCACCGGCCAGCTCGATGCCTTGACCACCGCTCAGATCGCGGCTCTCAATTCCACGCAGCTTGCGGCGATGGATGCGGAGGACATGGCGACGTTCTCGACCAAGGACATCGCGGCGCTTGGTTCGAGTGCCGTATCGGGATTGTCCACGGCTGTCATAGCAACCCTCTCGACGGATCAGATCGCGGCCCTGAGCACGGCCGGCATTGCCGGTCTTTCCACCAAGCAGATTGTCGCCCTCAGCACCGGTCAGGCTGAGGCATTGACGACGATCCAAGTCGGGGCACTCAGTTCCACGCAGCTTGCAGCTCTGGACACGGACGACATAGCCACCTTCTCCACCGCCGATATCGCGGCGATCGGCTCAAGCGCCGTATCGGGATTGTCTACGGCTGTCATAGCCGCTCTCTCGACCGGGCAGGTCGCGGCCTTGAGCACAGCCGGCGTTGTCGGCTTTTCCACCAAGCAGATCGCCGCCCTGAACACCGGCCAGATCGACGCCTTGCTGACCAAGCAGGTTGCGGTCCTTGGTTCGACGCAGGTCGCCGCCCTGAATACAGCTGTTGTTGCTTCCCTTTCTACCGCGCAACTTGCCGCGCTGAGCACGTCAGGGATCACCGGCCTTTCCACTGCGCAGATCGCTACCCTGGGCACGGGTCAGGCCGCGGCCCTTTCGACAGCCCAGATCGGCGCGCTTGGTTCCAAGCAGGTTGCTGCCCTGACGACCGCCGACATCGCGGCTCTCTCGACCACGCAGATCGCGGCTCTGAGTTCGGTTGGCATTGCGGGTCTGAGCGCCACGCAGATTGCTGCATTGAGCACCGACCAGGCCGAGGCCCTCACAACGACGCAGGTCGCGGTGCTGAGCTCGACCCAGATTGCGGCTCTGGGGAAGGACCAACTCGAGACGTTCTCGACCGCCGACATCGCGGCGATCAGCTCGAGTGCGATAACGGGATTGTCCACGGATACGCTGGCGGCCTTTTCGACGGCGCAAATCGCGGCCCTCGGCACGGCCGGCATTGCGGGCCTTTCCACCACACAGATTGTGGCTCTCAGCACCGGCCAGCTTGAGGCCTTGACGACCGCCCAGGTCGGTGCACTTGGTTCCAAGCAGATTGCTGCCTTGACGACTGCCGACATCGCGGCCCTGTCGACCACGCAAGTCGCGGCCCTGAGTACGGCCGGCATTGCGGGCCTGTCGACCGCGCAGATCGCGGCTCTGAGTACCGATCAGGCTGAGGCGCTGACGACGCCCCAGGTTGCCGTACTGAACTCGACCCAAATTGCGGCCCTGGGGACGGACCAACTCGAGACCTTCTCGACCGCCGACATCGCGGCGATCAGCTCGAGCGCCATACAGGGATTGTCGACGGGCACGATAACAGCGCTTTCGACAGACCAGATCGCCGTGTTGGGAACGGCCGGCATTGCGGGCCTGACCACCGCCCAGATTGGCGCCTTGAGCACCGACCAGCTCGAAGCCCTGACCACCGCCCAGATTGGCGCGCTTGGTTCCAAGCAGATTGCAGTTCTGAGCACCACAGGCATTGCGGGCCTGTCGACCGCGCAGATCGCGGCCCTGAGCACCTCGGGGATTGCCGGCCTGACCACCGACCAGATTGCCGCCTTGAGTACCAACCAGGCCGAGGCCCTGACACCGACCCAGGTCGGTGCGCTCAGTTCCAAGCAGATTGCGGCCCTCGGGGCAGACGATCTTGACACGTTCTCGACCGCCGATATCGCGGCGATCAGTTCGACCGCCATATCGGGATTGTCCACGGACACGATAGCAGGTCTGTCGACCTTGCAGATTGCGGCCCTGGGCACGGCCGGCATTGCAGGTCTCACCACTGCGCAGATCGCCGTATTGAGCTCTGACCAGGTTGACGCCTTGACGACGGCGCAGATCAGCGCCCTCAGTTCCAAGCAGATTGCAATCCTGACGACCGCCGATATCGTGGCGTTTTCGACCGCCGATATCGCAGCCATCAGCTCGGACGCCATATCGGGACTGCCCACGGCCACTATTGCCGCCCTGTCGACTGTGCAGATTGCCGCCCTGAGCACGGCCGGCGTTGCGGGCCTCACCACCGCACAGATCGCAGCCCTGAATGCCGACAAGGTCGAGGCGCTGACGACGGCGCAGATCGGTGCGCTTAGTTCCAAGCAGGTTGCCGTCCTGAGTGCCGCCGATATCGCGGCCCTGTCGACTGCGCAGGTTGCCGCCCTGAGCACGGCTGGCGTCGCAGGCCTGAGCAGCGCTCAGGTCGGCGCATTGAGCATTGAGCAGGTTGAAGCTCTTTCCGCCACCCAGATTGCCGCCTTGACGTCGACTGGCGTCGCGGGCCTGACCACGGCTGACCTGGCAACATTCTCGGCCGCCGATATTGCCGCGATCAGCTCAAGTGCCATACAGGGATTGTCCACGGCCTTTGTCTCGTCGCTTTCCACAGCCGAGATCGCCGCTCTGGGCACGACCAGCATTGCCGGTCTGAGCAGCCTCCAGGTCGCGGCCCTCAGCACCGAGCAGATCGAAGCACTGTCCACCGCCCAGATTGCCGCTTTGAGTTCGGCCGGCTTGGCGGGCCTGAGTGCGGATGATCTGGGAACTTTCTCGACCGCCGAACTTGTGGCGATCAGCGCGAATTCCATAGGAGGATTGTCGACGGCCTTCATCGCCGCGCTCTCCAAAGACCAGATCGCCGTATTGACAACGAGCCAAGTCGCTTCGCTGGGTTACAACCAAGTGGCGGCCTTGAGCACCAGCCAAATCGCCGCCTTGTCGACGTCGCAGCTTGGCGCGCTCAACGCAGTACAGCTTGCCGGGCTGGATGCCGCCGATCTCGCTACCTTCTCGACCGATAGAATTGTTGCCCTGAATTCGAGCGCGATCGCCGGATTGACCACCAGCGCCATCGCCAGCTTGACGACGGCGCAGGCCGAGGCTCTGACTTCGAGCCAGGTCAGCGGTCTGACCTCGGCGCAGGTTGCCGCACTGACCACGGAGGAGTTGGCGACCTTCTCGACCGACGATATCGCATCGTTCAGTTCAACCGGCGTGGCAGGCTTGTCGACGCAAGATATTGCGAGCCTGTCGAGCGAACAATTGAGCACCCTGATGAAATCCCAGATGGGACATCTGAGTTCGGACCAGATAGCGGCGGTTATTTCGCGTTACGTGGGTGCCTGATCTCAGCGTCTGACCAATTGTGGTCTCAACGAAGCCGGACGGCGTCTCCAAAACGAAGGGGCGCCGTTTGACATTCATCCGGGTCGCGTTGGAAAATTTGCCGGGGCTATGATGCGAGCATGTAGCACAAGCGCCCAAATCATCGCGAGGATTGCGCAGCTCTTCCCGGCATCATCCCAGGCTACACGAAATCTGTTGATGGCCGGCAAGGTCCCTGCTGATTTCAAGAGGCAGGCGCGTGACATGCCTAGAGCAAGCTAGCACAGTTAATGACCGGCACAACGCCGGTCGTTAATTCGTGGGATGTCCATGGTCACCAATGATGCATTAGCTCCAGCTCCTGTCCCGTCTCTTGCCGGAATTCTGGAGCTTGCGCGCACCCAGCGCCTTTCCTTCACGGATTTGTTTCAATTCGCCGAAAGTCGAAGCGCTGCCGGACAAAAACTCGAGGCGGCAGAGGTTTACAAAGTCTGGATCGCGTTCAACGAGAACCATCCCTTCCTGCATCTCGTCTATTTCAATTATTCGGTGACCTTGCGGCAGTGGGGCGATGTTGCGGGATCGATTCATGCGTTGCGCGCTTGCCTGAAACTCGATCCGCGCTTTGGGCCGGCACACATCAATCTTGGACGGGCGCTGGAAGACAGCGGTATTGCCACACAGGCAATTCTGCAATGGCGCAGTTTCGTGGAGTTGACCGCGGAGAGCACGCCCGATCGGCTTACCCATCGCCTCCTGGCGCTCCAGCACATTGGCCGCGTCATGGAAAATGCGGGTCTTCTGGAGGATGCGGAAACCACTCTGTGGCAAGCGATGGAACAGCGGCCCGACAAGACCGAGGCTGGGCAACATTGGAGCGCGCTGCGCCAGCGCCAGTGCAAGTGGCCGACGCTGGTCTCGTCGGACCATGTCTCCGCCCGCCAGCTGCTCGATGCCATGTCGCCGCTGACGCTCGCCTGCTTTTCCGACGATCCATTGTTCCAGCTCGCCAAAGCCTACCGCTACAACAAGTCCTTCGTCGGACGTCCGGATACCAGCGGCTTTACGCGCAAGGCGCCGAAGCAGAAGACCGGAACCGGCCAGCGCCTTCGCGTCGGCTATGTTTCCTCGGATCTGCGCGACCATGCAGTCGGCTTTGCGCTGAGGGAAATGCTGGAGCTGCATGACAAGCGGAGCGTTGAAATCTACGCCTATTATTGTGGTGAGCCCGTGGAAAGGGATGCGACGCAGGCGCGCATGAAGGCCGCCGTCGATTGCTGGCGCGATATTGGCGCACTTAGCGATGCGGACGCTGCAAGGCAGATTGCCGACGACGACATCGATATTCTCGTCGATGTAAATGGATATACCAAGCACGCCCGGACGAAGATCTTCGCCTATCGCCCCGCGCCGGTCGTCGTCAACTTTTGCGGCTATCCGGGTACGATGGGCAGCCCGTTCCATCACTATATCATCGCGGACGAACACATCATCCCGCCTGAGAACGAGATCTATTTTTCGGAAAAAGTGCTGCGGATTGCCTGCGATCAGCCAATCGATCGCAAAAGGGTGATCGCCGAAAAGCCGTCACGCGCGGAGGCCGGGTTGCCGGAAGGTGTTTTCGTCTTTGCCTGCTTCAACGGCATGCAGAAGATCACGCAGGAAACCTTTGCACACTGGATGAAAATCCTTCTCACGACGCCCGGCAGCGTGCTTTGGCTGCTCACCGGAGGCGACGACGTGGATCAACGTCTAGGGAAGGCGGCGGAGAATGCCGGTGTTGCGCCGGAACGTCTCATTTTTGCGCCCAAGGCGCCGAATGCGAAGCATCTTGCCCGGATCGCGCTCGCCGATCTGTTCCTCGACACGTTTCCCTATGGCGCGCATTCAACCGCAGGCGATGCCCTAACCATGGGGCTGCCTGTTCTGACATTCCCCGGCAAGAGCTTTGCGGCCCGCTTCTGCCACAGCATCGTTGCCGCCGCCGGCGTGCCGGAGCTGATCTGCCCGGACCCGCAGACTTACATCGAAAAAGCAATTGGTTTTGCGAACAACCCCAGAAGCCTGAGGGAAATCCGCGAATCCTTGCAGGCGAAACGAGAGACTTCCGTCCTGCGCGATATTCCGGCTCTCGCCCGCCGCCTTGAAGAGCTTTTCTGGCAAATGCAGGCGGAATGCGAACGCGGCGAAACGCCGGTGCCGGATCTGAGCAATCTCGACATCTACTACGACATCGGGCTGGACCTGGTTCAGGACAATATAGCGTTTTCGGACGATGAGGCCTACAGGCAGGCCTACCGCGACAAGCTGGCCGAATGGCATGACTATGCGCCAGTTCCGTATGACAGCCGGCTGTGGACGCAGGAAGCCACCGGCTCAACAGCACGCGCAATCGGAAAGAGCTGATCGGGAATGCCGCGTATCAAGAAAATTGCCGTGGTCGGTGCCGGGCTTTCCGGTGCGGTCATCGGTCGTGAACTCGCGCACGCGGGTCACGAGATCGACGTCTTTGACACGCGCAACCATATCGCCGGCAATTGCCACACGGAGCGCGACCCGGCAACGGGCGTCATGGTTCATGTCTACGGCCCGCATATTTTCCACACGGACGACAGGGAAGTCTGGGATTATGTGAACCTCTTTCAGACGTTCATGCCCTACAAGAACCGCGTCAAGACGACGAGTTCGGGCCAAGTCTATTCCCTGCCCATCAATCTCCACACGATCAATCAGTTTTTCGGCAAGATGTTCCGGCCCGACGAGGCGCGTGCCTTCATCGAGGAACGGGCAGATAAAAGCATCACAGATCCGAAGACCTTCGAGGAGCAGGCACTGCGCTTCGTCGGCAAGGACCTCTATGAAGCATTCCTCAAGGGATATACCCAGAAGCAATGGGGTTGCGCGCCAACCGAGCTTCCAGCCTCCATCCTGAAACGGCTTCCAGTCCGCTTCAACTACGACGACAACTATTTCTTCCATCAATACCAGGGCATGCCGGAAAACGGCTATACCGACATGGTCGGACGAATTCTCGATCACACGAATATAGATGTTCATCTGGAAACGAGGTTTCACAGCGGTCTCAACAAGGACTTCGACCACATTTTCTATTCCGGCCCGCTCGACGGCTATTTCGACTATGAATATGGCCGTTTGGGATACCGGACGCTGGATTTCGAGCGCTTCACCTATGACGGTGACTATCAGGGGTGCGCGGTCATGAACTACGGAGATGTTTCCGTGCCCTATACGCGCGTGACGGAGCACAAGCATTTCTCCCCGTGGGAGGATCATGCCGGCTCGGTCTGCTATCGCGAGTTTTCCAGGGCCAGCGAACCCGGCGATGTCCCCTATTATCCGATCCGCCTGATGGAGGAAAAGGAACAGCTCGCCCACTATGTCGCGCGAGCCCTCCAGGAGACTTCCGTCACCTTCGTCGGCCGGCTCGGGACATACCGTTATCTCGACATGGATGTGACGATCCGTGAGGCGCTGGACACCGCCCGGCTTTATTTAACCGCTAATGCCGACCATGCGTCTATGCCTGCATTCCTGCATCCGCCGCTCCAGACGCCTTAATCTGCCTCTGGAACAGCCGGACCGGACATGCAAGGGCAATCAATCCTCGTTGGCGGCAAGCTGCGACAGAGTTTGCCCGCGTCCGCGAGCCCTCAGGATCAATGGCAGGATCAACGCCGCCGCCGCGATCAGCAGCAGGACTGCCGAGATCGGCGAGGTGAACAGCACCGTGACATCGCCCTGGCTGATCGCAAGGGCCCGTCGAAGCTGCTGTTCGGCCAACGGCCCCAGGATCAGGCCGACCACGACCGGTGCGATCGGATAGCCGAAAATCCGCATGACATAGCCGAGAACGCCGAAGGCGAGCAGCATGCCGAGTTCGAAGACCGACGGATTGGCGCCGATCGTTCCGAGCGTGGCAAACAGGAGGATGCCCGCATAAAGCCATGGCTTGGGAATGGTGAGGAGTTTCACCCAAAGCCCGACCAGCGGCAGGTTGAGCACCAGCAGCATGAAATTGGCGATCAGCAAGCTGGCGATCAGGCCCCAGACGAGCTGCGGGTTGGTCACAAACAGCAGCGGGCCAGGCTGCAGGCCATATTGCTGGAAGCCGGCAAGCATGATCGCCGCCGTCGCCGTCGTCGGCAGACCGAGGGTCAGAAGCGGAACCAGCGTTCCGGCCGCCGACGCATTGTTGGCGGCTTCCGGACCTGCCACACCTTCAATCGCGCCCTTGCCAAACTCTTCCGGATATTTGGTCAGGCGCTTTTCGGCCGCATAGGAGAGGAAAGTACCGATTTCGGCGCCGCCCGCCGGCATGGCGCCTATCGGGAAACCGATCAGCGTTCCGCGCAGCCAGGCCTTCCATGAGCGCGCCCAATCCTGACCCGTCATCCAGACGGATCCTTTGACCGCCTCGATCTTGTCGGGTGCGCGATTGCCCTGTGCGGCGATGTAGAGAGATTCGCCGATGGCGAACATGGCAACGGCAAGCGTCGTCACCTCGATGCCGTCAAGCAAATCTGGAACGCCGAAACTCATGCGCGCCTGGCCGGTGAGCTGGTCGATGCCGATGATGGCGAGCGCAAAGCCGATGAATAGCGATGTTAGCCCGCGCAAGGTGGAATCGCCGAAGGCCGAAGACACCGTCACGAAAGCCAGCACCATCAGGGCGAAATATTCGCGCGGACCGAAAACCAGCGCCAGCTTGACGATGAACGGCGCAATGAAGGCGAGCCCCAGTGTGGCGATCAGGCCGGCAACGAAGGAACCGATTGCAGCGGTGGCCAGCGCCGGTCCGCCGCGACCTGCCCGCGCCATCTTGTTGCCCTCGAGCGCGGTCACGATCGAGGCGCTTTCGCCTGGTGTGTTGAGCAGGATGGAGGTCGTCGAGCCACCATACATGCCGCCATAATAGATCCCGGCAAACATGATCAGCGATCCCGCCGGATCGAGCTTGTAGGTCACCGGCAGCAGCAATGCAACGGTCAGCGCCGGGCCGATGCCGGGAAGCACGCCGACAGCGGTTCCAAGCGTGACGCCGATCAGGGCATAAAGCAGGTTCATCGGCTGGGCCGCGATCATCAGACCCTGCAACAGAAAATCAAATGTGCTCACGTCGGGGCCTCACCAAAATAGATGTTCGAGCGGACCGGCTGGAAGCGATAGCTGCAGCAGTCCGGAGAAGATCAGCCAGACCCCGAGACAGAGCGCGATGCCGAGCGGGATTGATATCCAGAGCTTGCGCTTGCCGAAGGCGGCGGCGGTCGCCGCAAAGAGCAGACCGGTCGCGATCGAAAACCCCAGCGGCTTCAACAGCAGCATCTGGGCAGCAAGACCGCCGACGATCCAGACCACGGGTGCGACTTCCTGACGTTCCCGCACGGGGAAATCGGCGCGCAATGCGGCAAATACAGTCCAGGCGGACAGGAACAGCAGCCCGCCAGCGATCACGAAAGGAATGGTCGCAGGACCGATGCCTGAATAGCTCGCAACTTTCGCCAGCCGTGAACTGTCCCAGAAGATCAGGCCCGCAAGGGCGGCGAGAAAGACGGCAATGGCAAGCGCCGCCCGATCCGGGCGGCGTGTCTGTGTCGAAGGGGAGTTGCCCGTGGTCATTGAACGAGCCCGATGTCCTTGAGGACGCCCTCGGTCGCGGAAATATCCTTGGCCAGCTGTTCCTTGAAGGCGTCGCCAGCGAGATAGGTGTCCTCCCAGCCCTTGGTCTTCAGAAGTTCCTGCCAGCCGGCGGACTTGGCAAGCTTTTCGACGTCGGACGACACGGCGGCCTTCTGCTCATCGCTCAGGCCGGGTGCTGCCGCAATCATGCGCCAGTTTTCGACCACGACGTTAAGACCGCTTTCCTTGATCGTCGGCGCATCGATGCCGTCGAGGCGTTCGCCGCTCGACACCGCGAGGAGACGCAGCGCGCCGGACTTCACCTGGGATTCGAATTCGCCGTAACCGGAAATCCCCGCCGTCACCTGACTGCCGAGGATGGCAGCCAGCGCTTCGCCGCCGCCGGAAAAGGCGATGTAGTTGATCTTGGTCGGATCGACACCTGCCGCCTTTGCGATCAGGCCGACCGCGATATGGTCTGTACCGCCGGCCGAACCGCCGGCCCAGGACACCGAACCCGGATCCTTCTTCAGCGCCTCGACGAGATCGCCCATGGTCTTGAGCGGCGAGGAGGCCGGAACGACGATGGCTTCATATTCGCCGGTCAGGCGTGCGATCGGCGTGACGTCCTTGAGCGTCACCGGCGATTTATTGGTCAGGATGGCGCCAACCATGACGTAGCCGCCGACGATCAGGGCATTCGGATTGCCGCTCGCCTGGCTGGCGAATTGCGCCAGACCGATGGTGCCGCCGGCTCCCGGCACGTTCTGCACCTGGACATTGCGGGAGATGCCTTCCTGCTGCATCACGGACTGGATGGAGCGGGCGGTCTGATCCCAGCCGCCACCGGGATTGGCCGGTGCCATGATGGTGTAGTCGGCTGCGAAAGCCGGCAGCGCCAGGGCGCCGGCAAGCATGGAAGCCAGAAAAAACTGTTTCAAGATTAGTCCTCCGTCGGGCGCGCTCCTTGGAGATCGGCGCGATGTTCATCCTCTTTGCGGACGGGGATTGGCTTCATCGATTAAGCGGCGCCAGGACTTTCATGACCTGCTTGCGCAATCTCCGGATGAAATACTCCTCCCATACGCTTCGATCATTCGCCTCCACGAATGATGAAGAACTGCAAGCCATCACAGCAAGCTGACATCCAGCTGACATCGGCCGGTGCCATGTCGCACGAACATTGCCTGGGCAGAGCTATTGCAGGCGCAAGGCTTCGTTCCAGCGGGCAATCAGCCGCGCCCGCTTGACCTGGTCGAGATAGACCATCAGGCCGGGGCTGACCGGCACCGGTCGCAACTGGCCACCCAGCATTTCGCGCATCGTATTGGCGGTGTTGGCACCGGCGACATCCGGGCTGACCGCCGGGATTTGCAGCTCGCGGGCCATGATCGTCTGACCTTCCTTGGACATGAAGAAGGCCAGATAGCGCTTTCCGAGATCCGGGGAGGCCGCTGCCTGCGGCACGAGCCCGATGCGCGACATGACGACGGTATAGTCCCGCGGCAGAACGATGCCGACATCGGGGTAACGCGAGGCCCAATTGGCGGCGTAGGAGCCGAGAATATTGTAGCCGAGCGTGAAGCGGCCGTCGGATACTCGCTCGAGAATGGCCGTGCTTGTCGAATAGACTTTCACGCCGGCCGCCCCCATGGCGCGGATGACCGACCAGATATCGCCGAACTGCTCCTGGTCGCGCGCCATGAACAGAAAACCGACGCCCGAACGCTCGATATCATAGGTGCCGATCCGGCCGCGAACCTCGTTTCCGTGCCGCTTCAGGTAATCGACGAGTTCCGCGCGCGTCGAGGGCGGCTTCTCCTCGGTGAAGCTCGGCTTGTGATAGACGAAGACGGCGGGCTCGAAGGTCAGGGCGTAGGCCGTGTTGCGCCAGTTTGCCCATTCCGGCCAGCGGCCGCTCATGGGCAGATCGCTGCGCTGGGCATATCCGTCATTGCTAAGCTTGACCTGAAGATCCATCGCCGAGGAGAAGGCAAAGTCCGCCGTCCTGCCGCCGGCGTCGGTTTCCTTGACGATCCGGTCGTAGATCTCCCCCGTCAGCATGTCCTCGTAGCGCACGGCGATATCGGGGTTGGCTGCCTGAAACCCCCGGATCATCGGGGTTGCCATCGGCTCGTCCAAAGAGGAATAGACGATAACCTGCTGCGCATTCTGATCTCCCGACAGGGCCGGAAAGACAACCGGCTCGGCCGCAGCAAGGCTCGCATTGAGGCAGATGGAAAGAAGGACAGAAAGGTACCGCATAAAATGATATTGCCGTACCGGCAGATCGTTCACAAGCGTATGCCCGCCCGTGTGAGCGCCGCTTGTCGTTTCAGCTCAGGAAAGAGCACGGTAAAGCCTCCATTTCCCGCCGGGTGTTTTCCCCAAATCGATTCCGGTCTAAGGCATGATGCGGTAGGATGTGGGCTGGGGGGAGAATAGTCGTCTTGCGCATATTGCTGGTTGAAGACAACAAGGCGCTTTCCGAAGGGCTTTTCGCGATCCTGCGTGGGGCCGGATATGCCGTGGACGTGGTCGGCGATGGCGCCTCCGCAAACGCCGCGGCTGCCGCCGAAACCTTCGATCTCGTCATCCTCGATCTCAACCTGCCGGAGATGGACGGGCTCGATGTGCTCCGGGCCATGCGCGGACGTCAGAACAAGGCGGCCGTGCTTATCCTGACGGCGCGGGGCACGCAGGAAGAGAAAGTGCGCGGCCTTGATCTCGGTGCCGATGACTACATGATCAAGCCTTTCGACATCAGCGAATTCGAGGCGCGTGTTCGGGTGCTCCTGCGACGGCAGGCGGGGCTTCGCGCGTCGCTCGTCACCTATGGCAATGTCGCCCTCGACCTCAATTCGCGCACCTTTTCGGCCAACGGTGTCCCCATCGATATTCCGGCCCGCGAGCTCGGCCTTCTCGAAACCCTGTTCATGCGCGCCGGCAGGGTCGTCGCCAAGGAGGCGATCATCCAGTCGCTTGCCGCCTTCGACGATGATCTGAGCTCCAATGCCATCGAGCAATATGTCAGCCGGTTGCGCAAGCGTCTCGCGCCGCACGGATTGACAGTGAGGACGGCCCGCGGCATCGGCTACTATCTCGACAAGCTGGTGGGCGGATGAAGGCACAGTCCGCCTATTCCCTGCGTCGCCGGCTGCTTGCCTGGCTTCTGATCGCAACCGTCGTCATCGGCGCCGTCGCGCTGGCCGACACCTATCGCGAGGCGGTGACAACCGCAAATACTGTGTCGGACCGCGTTCTCGCCGGCTCCGCTCTCGCCATCGCCGAACGTGTTGTCGTCGCGGAAGACGGAACGCTGGAAGTGGACATTCCCTATGTCGCCCTGGAAATGCTGACATCGGCGGCCCAGGACCGCGTCTTTTACCGCGTGGATGGTCCGCCGGGTCAGTTCATCACCGGCTACCAGAACCTGCCATCGATTGCCGACATGAAGGGACAGGCGGCAGCCTATGCCGATCAGACGTTCGGCGGCGAACCGATCCGGCTTGCCGTTCTCGAGCGATCGGCATCGACAGGCATCAATTCGGTGCCGTTCACGGTGACCGTCGCCGAAACGACGATCGGCCGCACGCAGCTGACGCAGGCTATTTTGCTGCGCTCGGCCTTGCGCCTTCTCATCCTCATACTCGGCGCCGCCATCATCGTCTGGATCGCCGTCACCGTTTCGCTTCGGCCGCTCTACCGCCTCGGGGATGCCATCGCGGAGCGTAGCCCCGACGATCTCCACCCGATCCGGCAATCCGCACCAAGCGAGGTCGAGGGGTTGGTGGAGACGGTTAATTCCTTCATGGTGCGGCTGCAATCGGCGCTTGATGCATTGCGCCATTTCACCGGAAATGCCGGCCACCAGCTGCGCACGCCTCTCGCCATCATCCGCACCCAGCTTGCGCTGTCGGCGCGCGCGACGTCGCTTGAGGAGGCGCGGCAGGCCGCGCGAAAGGGTGACGAGGCCGTTGCCCATGCGGAACGCATACTGGCGCAGCTGTTGCTGATGGCGAAGGTCGAAGCGGCCGCTTCGAAAGAGCCCCAATCGCGGACGGCCCTCGATCTCGTGTCGCTTGCGCAGCGGATCACCGGCGACCATGTTCCCGGCGCCGGCGAAGCCGGTGTCGATCTCGGCTTTGAAGGTGAGGGGAGCGCTTTCATTCGGGCCGAGCCGCTTCTGATCGGCGAACTCCTGCGCAATTTGATCGAGAACGCGATTGCCTATGCCGGACGCGGGACGGAAGTGACTGTGCGCGTGGAGGCAAAGGGGGAGACCGTCCGCCTGGACGTGGAAGACAACGGCCCGGGTATTCCGCTCGATAAACGGCAGGGCGTGCGGCAGCGATTTGCTCGCGGGGAAAGTGGGCAGGCGCCCGGAATGGGCCTGGGACTGCCCATCGTGGAAGAGATTGCCGGCCTGTTCGGCGGTTCGCTGACGCTTGGCGAAGGAGCCGGCGGAACAGGGCTGAAAGCCTCCGTCATCTTACCCGGAAAATCGGACTGATAGGGAGCCCGCCGGATCGCGCCGAGATGGGGCGGAAATTCGCCCCATCCATTGGTTCGGTTAGCTCTAAAGCTAGTTCCTTATTCGACGTCGAATTTGACGCCCTGCGCGAGCGGGAGAGTGCGGCCGTAATTGATGGTGTTGGTGGCGCGGCGCATATAGGCCTTCCAGGCATCCGATCCGGATTCACGGCCGCCACCGGTCTCCTTCTCGCCGCCGAACGCCCCGCCGATCTCGGCGCCGGAAGGGCCGAGATTGACGTTGGCAATGCCGCAATCCGAACCGCGTGCCGAAACGAAGGCTTCCGCCTCGCGTATGTCGTTGGTGAAGATCGATGACGACAGGCCCTGTGGCACGGCATTGTGCAGCGCCAGCACAGCGTCGAAATCGCTGTACTTCATCACATAGAGGATCGGCGCGAAGGTCTCCTGCTCGACCGGGCCGGTCTGTGCCGGCATCTCGACCAGAGCCGGGCGGACGTAGAAGGCATCGGCCGAACCCTCTTCGACACGCTCGCCGCCGGTCACTTTGCCACCAGCCGATTTCGCTTCGCCAAGAGCAGCCTGCATCCGGTCGAAAGCCTGCTTGTCGATCAGTGGGCCGACCAGCGTGCCCTGTTCCAGCGGATTGCCGATGGTGACGGAGCCATAGGCCTTCTGCAGGCGTGGAACGAGCTGATCGTAGACGCTGTCATGCACGAAGAGACGGCGCAGCGTCGTACAACGCTGGCCAGCGGTGCCCATGGCGGAGAAGGCGACACCGCGCAGCGTCAGGTCGAGATCGGCCGTCGGGCTGACGATCGCGGCATTGTTGCCGCCGAGCTCGAGGATGGCGCGGGCGAAGCGGCCGGCAAGCCGCGGACCGACGACGCGGCCCATGGCCGTCGAGCCGGTGGCGGAGACCAGCGGAACCTTCGGATGGTCGACCAGGATCTCGCCGAGATCGCGGCCGCCGATGATCAGGGTCGACAGATTGGCCGGGGCATCGCCGCCCTCGGCGATAAAGCGCTTCAGCGCCTTTTCGAACAGGGCCTGTGTGGCAAGCGCCGTCAGGGGCGTCTTTTCTGATGGCTTCCAGATCGTCGAGTTGCCGCAGACTATGGCGAGAGCCGCATTCCACGACCAGACGGCGACGGGGAAGTTGAAGGCGGAGATGATGCCGATCGGGCCGAGCGGATGCCAGGTTTCCATCATCCGGTGTTCGGAGCGTTCGGTGGCAATCGTCAGGCCGTAGAGCTGGCGCGATAAGCCCACAGCGAAATCGCAGATGTCGATCATTTCCTGCACCTCGCCGAGGCCTTCGGAGGTGATCTTGCCGACCTCGATGGAGACGAGGCGACCAAGCGCTGCCTTGCCGGCGCGCAGCTCTTCACCGAGCAGGCGGATCAGCTCGCCGCGCTTCGGCGCCGGCACATTGCGCCAGGCGAGGAAGGCGTCATGCGCCTTGTCGATCGCGGCTTTCGCTTCGGCGGCCGAATCTTCTTTCAGCCGGCCGATTTCCGCGCCGGTCACTGGCGAGGTCACGGCAAGCGTTCCGCCGATATAGCGATCGGCGGAAACGCCAAGGTCGGTCAGGATTTTCGAGACTTCGGAGGCAAGGTCTGGCTTGGACATGGTCGTTATCGTCTTTCTGATGGAAGCGTGTTCGGTGATATCTGGTGACTGTCGGCGCAGGAAGGAAGAGTTGTTTAACCTGATCTCCGTCCGCGCGCGGCTCTTTGAATGGTCTCGCTAGAAACGGTTGCTGGTAAGATGAGCGAGCTGGGCTCCGGCTTCGTAATAGAGTTCCTTGGCGGCGCGAAAGCTTGGGTCCTTCGGCGCGGTCAGCGGCAGGGGAAGCTCGGCTTCGCTGATATCACCGAGAATATGCTGGGCGATGGTTTTGCCAAACACCGTGCCCGGCGCAATGCCCCGGCCATTATAGCCGGAAAAGCCGATGACGTTCTCCGCGAATTTATGGAAACGAGGAACGGCATCGTCGGTCATGCCGATCTTGCCATACCACTCGCTTTCAAAGGCGATGTCTCCAAGATGCGGAAACAGCTTCTTCAATGAGCGCCGCGCCCAGTTCTTGTGAACGGCAAGCCCGGTGTTGCGCAGCGCCCCGATGCTGCCGATGATAAGGCGGCCGGCCTGGTCCATGCGGAAGGACGACAGGATCTCTTTCGTATCCCAGCAGCCCTCGCGGCCCGGCAGGATCGACTTGCGCATATTGTCACCGAGCGGGACGGTGGCAAAATTGAAATAGGGTAGATGCACCTGCTCGGTGCGCACCTGTTCCCAGGGGCCGGTGGAATAGGCATCGGTGGCAACGACGATCCACTTGGCGGAGACTGTTCCATGCGCCGTGCTCACCTTCCATTCTTCGCCCTGACGTTCGGTGGCGATGACGGCGCTGCCGGTAAAGATTTTCGTGCCCGCACGAATGGCCGCATGGGCGAGGCCGCGTGCATAGGCAAGCGGCTGGATCGTTCCGGCGCGCGGATCGAACAGCGATCCGGCATAGGCGGCGCTGCCGACGCGGCGGGCGGTCTCTTCGGCAGAGAGCAGTTGCACCGGGGCGCCACGGGCGGTCCATTGGCGATGCCGCTCTTGCAGTTCTTTCAGGCCATCGGCGCCGACGGCCAGATGCAGCGTGCCGTTCTTTTCGATTTCGCAGGAGATCTCGTGTTTCTCTACGATTTCACGCACCAAAAGCGGCGCGCCGCCAAGCAGATCGAGTGCCCGTTCGCCATGGACCGGTCCCAGCACGCCGGGAATATCGTCCGGCATCACCCACATGCCGCCATTGATCAGGCCGACATTGCGGCCAGCGCCGCCAAAACCGATCTCGACCGCCTCCAGCACCACCGCCGACTGACCAGCCTCAGTGAGATGCAAGGCCGCCGAGAGGCCGGTGTAACCGCCACCGACGATGACGACATCGACGCTGAGATCGCCGGTAAGTGCTGATGTGACGGGACCGGCGGGCGCGGTCTTTTCCCAAAGGCCGTGGGAGCGGGGATTATTCAGCATCGATCCTGTCCATCAATACGAAAATATAGGGCAATGCCTGTGCGGCAAACTGGAACCGGCATCCTGAGAGACGCCTGGCCCGGCCGCAGCCAATGTCTGGAGATGAAAGCAGTAGCCTGCATTGGACTATCTCGCAACGGTTGGGCAGAGGGCAGGAGCGACGTTCGTGGAGATATGTCGACATCATTCCAATCTTTCCATTTTCGCCTCTTTACGGCATGGTTTTCGCAGAAGAAATTGATATTTCTTCAAGAGTTAATTCCGTATGGGAATGAATATGATCACGCCTCGGCGATTTCTGCCCTCTTTATCCCTGTTGTCTGCTTTCGAGGCGGCGGCCCGCACCGGCAGTGTCACCGTTGCGGCAAGAGAGCTGGATCTCACCCAGAGCGCCGTCAGCCGCCAGATAAAGGCGCTGGAAGAGCAGCTTGGCGTCGAGCTGTTTGTGCGGGAGCGCCAGACCATCCGCCTGACCCTTGCCGGCGACAGCTACGCCCGCGAGATCCGCGAGGCATTGCGGCGGATCTCGTCGGCTTCGCTGGACCTGCGCGCCAACCCCAATGGCGGGACATTGAACGTGGCGATCCTGCCGACCTTCGGGACGCGCTGGCTTGCCCCGAGGCTCGGCAACTTCCTGTCATCCAACCCGGGCATCACGATCAATCTGGTCACCCGTCTGTCGCCATTTGATTTTCGGCTGGATTCGATCGATGCGGCCATCCACTTCGGCCATCCGCACTGGCCGGGTGCCGAACTCACATTCCTGATGTCGGAGCGGACCGTGCCGGCCTGCAGCCCTGATTTCCTTGCCCGCAACCGGTTGGAGGAGCCCGCCGACTTCCTGCAAGTGCCACTGCTGCATCTGACGACCCGGCCGGATGCCTGGGAAAAATGGCTGGCGGCAAACGGTGCGTCTGCCTCCGGTGTGCGGGGTATGTTGTTCGATCAATTTGCAACCGCCGCTCAGGCTGCTATCTCCGGCCTTGGCGTCGCCTTGCTGCCGACATTTCTCATCCAGGAAGAACTCAAGCGCGGGGAGCTGGTAGCGGCCTCGTCCAACGAGTTGGAAAGCGATGAGCGCTATTATCTTGCCTGTCCGTTCGAACGCCTGGCATACCCGCCGCTTGTCCGCTTTCGCGAGTGGATCGTGAATCAGCGTTGAGGGATCACCCTGTCCCTGTGGAGAAGTCGAGGGTGCCTGCATAATTGCAGAATCTCTAATCGATTAAAATAAATTCAATCGTTTAAACCCTTTAATGCCATGATTTACAAAGAATTTCTTTCATGTCATCCAAGAACTCTCTACCAAGGAGGTCCTGATGCAAGAGCGTGAAGCTGTTCGGAACGAGATACCCTTACACGTCGTTGATCGTCTGGAAAGTGAGTGGCGGTCGGTGCAGGTCGAGCGCTCGTCGCTTGGGCACGCGCCGAAGACCGACACGGTCGACAGGGCTGCGACGATGCCGGTCGACAACCTTGGAACGGCCAATAGCTGATACCGCCGCCCGTTGTCTCGGCGTGTTGTCCTGGGCCGCCGCTTACGGTGATCCTGTCGGATCATCCCTAAGGCAATGGATGCGGATACTCATTCGCGCCAGTTCAGGAAGCGCCGTTCGACCTGGCCGATGATGAAGTTCACGATCAGGCCCATCACCGACAATATAGCGACGCCGGTGAACAACTTTTCGAGATCATAGAGCGAGCCCGCTTCGAGAATATAGGCGCCGATGCCAAATTGCGCGCCCAGCATTTCCGCGGCGACCAGCAGGATAATCGCGATCGCGATCGAGACTCGAAGGCCGGAGAGAATGGCCGGGAAAGCGGCCGGCAGGACGATCTTGCGGACGATCGACCACCAACTCAAGCCGAAGCTCTGGCCCATGCGGATCAGCGAGCGATCGACATTGTCGACGGCGCCGTAGGTGGCAACGACCGTCGGCGTGAATGTCCCGAAGGCGATCAGCGCATATTTCGAGGTTTCGTCGATCCCGAACCAGATGACGAACAGCGGCAGCAGCGCGATCTTTGGGATCGGAAACAACGCCGCCACGAGCGGCACGAGGCCGGCGCGGACATGGCTGAAAAGGCCGATGCAAACGCCGATCGAGATGCCGGCGGTAATGCCGAGAGTGGCGCCGACGAAAAGCCGCTGCAAAGACGGTAGCAGATGCTGCCAGAGCAGGCCGGTCCGCCAGAGCTGCATGAAGGTCTCGAGAACCGCCGAAGGTCGCGGCAGCGTCAGGTTCGAGATGACGCCGGTGCGGGTGCCAATTTCAGCAAGCGCGATCAGGACGACGAAGACTGCGATCGCCATGCCGCGAACCGGCGTCGGCGCAAAGCCGCCGCCGCGAAAGTCGACAGCGCGAACCGGCGCCGCATTCGTTCCGGTATTTTGGTCATCGGCCGTGCCTGACGGCGTTGAAAATGTGGTGATGTCAGACATTGACCAGCTCCTTGTCGGCGGCCATGGCCTCTTCCCGCATCAGCTCCCAGAGCTGCTTCTGCTTTTCCTCCAGTACCGGATCGCCGAGATGGCGGTCGGAAAGCGGAATATCGATATCGACGATCTCACGAATACGTCCGGGGCGGCGCGACAGGACGACGACGCGGTGTCCCAACCGGACGGCCTCGTTGAGGTTGTGTGTCACATAGACCGATGTGAAGGGCTGCCGGGTCCAGAGCGAAATCAGGTCGTCCATCAATAGTTCGCGGGTCTGGCTGTCGAGCGCCGAAAGCGGCTCGTCCATCAGCATGACGGCGGGGCGAACGGCCAGTGCGCGGCTGATGGCCACGCGCTGACGCATGCCGCCGGAGAGTTGCTTCGGGAGTGTGCGCCGAAATTCGGAGAGGCGCGTGCGTTCCAGGACGTCCGCGACGATCTCGTCCATCTCTCGGCCGCTGAGACCGTGATCCTCGAGCACCAGCTTGATATTGCCTTCGACCGTTCGCCACGGCAGCAGGGCAAAGTGCTGGAATACATAGGTGAGCGGATTGAGCGAACCCGCTGGCGGGTCGCCGATTTGCAGGACCTCGCCGGACGAGGGCCGTTCGAGGCCGCCGAGAAAGCGCAACAACGTGGACTTGCCGCATCCGGACGGTCCAATCAGACAGACGATCTGGCCCTGCGGAATATCGAGCGAGATGTCCTTCAGAACCTCGACGGATCCGTAACGATGGCTGATATTCTTGAGTTTCAGGTCCATGTGTCCTCCAGGCAAGGGCCGCGAAGGCCCCCGCATTCAGCCGCAGGCCGATCAGATAGTCTTGACGTAGGACGTGTCGAAAAGCTGTTCGTTGGTGATCTCTTCCTTGACCATGCCTTCGGATTTGAACCATTCGAGCTGCTCGACGCAGCTGCCGAGCGAGAGTGCCAGGCCGCTGTTGATGCGCATCGCGCCGTCGATCAGGTTCTGCCTGGCCGTCTCGAAGGGGCTGTCGCTTTCGACGTATTTGTGCACGATCTTCGCCAGGTCGTCGCGCTCGGCGTCGTTTGCCTTGTTGTCGACGAAGGCTGCGTTATAGTCCGCAATCGCCTTGGAATAGGCTTTGACGAAGGCTTCCGTCAGTTCCCGTTCGCTCTTGGCATTCTTGGTCGAGGTAAAGGCGGTCGTCACCTGGTAGTTTGGTGCATAATCGGACACGAGGCCGATCTGCTTGGCAGCGCCTTCCCTAAGCATCTGCTTTGCCACATTCGGCTGGATCGCCCAGGCATCTATCTGCCCGGTCGAGAGCGCCCCGACGAGGGCGCCGAGCTTTTGCAGCGGGCGGAGCTGGATGTCTGATAGCTTGATATTGTTTGCCTGCGCGATCTTGTGGACCATGAAATGGAAGGATGAGCCGGCGGTGGTGATGCCGAAGCTCTTGCCGGCAAGCTTTGACGGGTCTGTCAGGCCCGCATCATAGGCCTTGTTCGAGGCGAGGATCACGGCACCGACGGTTCCCTTTTCCTCGGTGAGCGCACCGCCGATAACCTTGACCGCGTCCTTCTGCGCCAGGCTGATGAGGCCGCCGCTCATCGCAGTGACGCCGAAATCCGCGTCACCAGAGGCGATGGCCACAGCCATGGGCTGGGCGGCTTCGAAGAATCTCAGATCAATATCGAGTCCGACTTCCTTGTAGTAGCCGCGCTCATAGGCAATGAAGCTCGGCGCATGGCTGGCGAGATGCAGAACCGCGAGATTGCGGGTCGCCGCGCGCGCCGGCATGCCGAAGGTGGCGGCAGCGCCGACCGCGCCCATGCCGATAAGCGCCTGACGGCGGTTCAAGGTAAGCGTCATTCCGGTGTCTCCTCCGATGGGACATCGCCTAGGGGCGTCTTTGCTCCTGTTTGCCATTGGCCGCTGCGGAAGGCAACCAACCGGGACGATGTCTCCGATACCTTCTTCGCTTAAGCTTCAGGCATGGAGGCAGGTTACCCGCCGGCGCGTCATCGGGAGATTTTCTCCAGAAAGGGCAGAAGTGCGCCGAGCACCTCGTCGGCTTCGGTTTCAGGCAACAGGTGGCCGCCGCCGATGCCGACGCCTTCGACATTTTCCGCCCAATCCGCCCATATGTTCAGCGGTTCCCGACCGTCGCCATAGAGCCGTCCCGCTTCCGATAGGACAAGGACAGGTGCGCGGATCTTGCGCCCGGATGCGCGATCAGTGAGATCGTCGGCTTCATCGATGGTGGCGCCGGCCCTATAGTCCTCGCACATGGCATGCCGCACCTCCGGCCTGTCGAATGCGGCCCGATAGTCCTCGAGCGCCAGCGGGTGCAGCCGGTCGATGCCGAGCGCCATCTTGTCGAGGGTGAGGTCGATCAGGAAGCGAGGGTTCGCCGCCATCAGCTTTTCCGGCAGGGGTGCCGGCTGCGCCATCATGAACCAATGCCAGGCGCCCATGCCGAAAGCCTTGCTGGCGCCTTCCCACATCTCCGGCGTGGGTACGACGGTGACCGACACAAGTGCTGTCACCGCTTCCGGATAGTCGAGCGTCATGCGGTAGGCGACACGGCCGCCGCGGTCGTGGCCAACGACGACGAAGCGTTCATGGCCGAGGGCCGTCATCATCTCATGCAGGCATTTCGCCATCCATCGCTTTGACCCGGTACCTTGGAGATTGCCGTCGATGCTGCTGTCGCCGTAGCCGGGCAGGTCGGGGATGACCACGCTATGGTGGGTTGCAAGAACCGGTGCGATGCGATGCCAGGCAGAGCGTGTCTCCGGATAGCCATGCAGGAGCAGGATTGCAGGTCCGGAACCGCCAGTCAGCACGGCCAACTCCGCTTCGGCGGTCTCGATGCGCCTATCCTCGAAATCGGGGAAAAGCGTGTTTGCGTGTCGATGCATGGCTTACTTTCTCCGCTGGAATGGCTACGGCACTTGTCTGATGCGGCCGCTGCCTCGGATTTCCGAACGCCGCAAGACCGGGCGGCCGAAGAGCTCGACGTTGCCGCTTCCGGAAATCGAGACGTCCGCATCCTCTTGCGCGGCAAGTTGCACGTCGCCACTGCCGCGAACCTTAATCTCAGCGGATTTGGCGGTCAGGTTTTTGAGGCGCGCCGCGCCCGAACCGGAAATCTCCAGGTTGACCGTATCGGCGGCTCCGGTGGCGGCAACGCTGCCGCTTCCCCGGATGCTCAGCTGCAGCTGAGGCTGATTGATCTGCGATAAAGTAAGATTGCCGCTGCCGAGCAATTTCCAGTCGGTTATCGCCGGTCCCGACAGGCTGACATCGAGCCGGGAGTCAATCCAGCCCGGATCACAATCCAGGCTCAGCTTGCCGCCTTCAATCCGCACATGGTCGACAAGCGCGGGATCGCCGCTGACGATTGCCTCCGGCTTGTCCCCCTGCTGGTAGCGGACCGAGGCCGGCAGGTTGATCACCAGCCTGTCGACGGCGGAAAAGGGCAGGATAACCTGCTGGCTGGTGGAGACTGCGGGTCCGCAGGTGGACGGCATCGCTCCCCACAAATGCCTCGCCTCGGCCCAATCCCCCCCGGAAAGTCCGATACCAAGCGCCAGAAAGACGACTGCACCGATCAATCCCGCTGTCGCGACGTATGCCAATTTTCCAGTCATTGTCCCGTTCCTTCAACGTGGTGTCATGCAACGCTCAGGCGCGCTGGTCCAGTTCAGCCAGGCGGAAATGTAGCCGGGCATAATGGCCAAGCATGCGTATGCCCGCGCCCAGTCCCATCAACAGTAAAGCGCCGCCGCCCAGGAGGCAGCTCACCAGTCCGGCGCCGATGAGAAGGCGCGCTATTGTTCCGATCACCGGTCCGCCGAAGTCGAACAGCAGCGTGGTGACGATGATCTTCACTCCGACCGCGCCGATGGCCGCCAGCGCAATCGCAAGGCCAAACGTGATGACAACCGTGACGATGAGCAGCGGCAGCAGGAAAAGGATGTCGACTATGGCAAGGCCGGCCAGTGCCATCGCGGCGGCCAACATGTTCGACATGCTCCAATGGGCCTCGAAACGGCGCAGCCCAGCCTCGGCTCGCAGTTCCCTGGCAATTCTGGCTGGGTCGCCCAACGCCGCCGCGACCTCCGCCTCGCTGCGGCCCGAGGCATCGGATTCGGCAAAATGCGCGGCGTAGTCGGCGACGATATCCTCGATCTCTTGAGGCGGCAGGCCGGCAAGCCCCAGTCTCAGCGTGCGCAAGAAGGCGTCCCTGGTCATGGCAAATCCTCGAGAAGTTTATCGACTGCGCCCGCAAAGGAGCGCCAGTCGCGGCGATGCGCTTCGAAAATCGTCCGGCCGAGCGGCGTGAGCCGGTAATATTTGCGGGGCGGCCCGTTGCTGGACTCGACGATGCGGGTGGCCACCAGGCCATCATTCTGCATTCGGCGCATCAGCGGATAGATCGTGCCTTCCCCCATGCCGACGGCGGCGACCAGCGTGCTGGCAATTTCATAGCCGTAGCTTTCACCCCGCGACAGGACGGCCAGGACGCAGAGATCAAGGGCGCCTTTTCGCAATTGAACTTGGATCGAGTCGGTCATGAATGCCTCGGGTTTATAGTGCGTATATAACAAGCTATCTGTTTATGCAAGGTAGTGGATCGATCTTCTGAGGTTGCCCGTCCGTAATCCCGATGCGGTCGTGGTCCTTGATGGCCGGCTCGCATTGTTCAGGCTGCAACAGCAACCCTGCCGGCTCGTACCTCTCGTCAAACGGAGCAATGACAATGATCCGCCTGCGCTTCTTTCTTGCCGCCCTCTTTTGTCTTACGACCTCGCTGGTGCATGCCGCCGGCTTCCAGCTCATCGAGGTTCCGGCCGATAGGCCACTTCCAGCGCTGAAGGAGGGATCTGGCCGATGCGCAGTAGCTGTAGCGAGAGCGTCTAGTCTCTTTACCCGGCTGTCATTTGGCTTTGCAGCCTCAATAAGCGCTCAGCAGATTCTGCCCAAAATTCGGCTCGACACCGAGCAGTGGTGCGGCGCGGCTAACGATGTCGTGAACCATGGGTGCTGCTGTTTCGGCGGCGAGGTTCAAATTGTGCAAGCCCGTCAGCGGCTGGTCGATGAATGACAGCACCACATATCTAGGGTTTTCCATCGGAAAAGCGGCAAGGAAGGAATTGAAGCTCAGCTTGTGTGAATAGACGCCATTGATCACCTTGTTCGCCGTGCCCGTCTTGCCGCCGACGTGGAAGCCGGGGACATCGGCAGTCTTGCCGGTGCCCTGTTCGCCGTTCAGCTTGAACAGATATCGGATGACGTCGCTGGTGCTCTTTTTGACGATCGGCGTTTCGGTCTTCTCAGCTTCTTCCTGTGTCCTTGGCAGGAAGGTGGGCTCGATCAGCTCACCGCCATCAATGAGGGCAGCGCCAGCAACTGCCGTCTGCATCGGCGTGGTGGCGACGCCATGGCCGAAGGCGATGGTGATCGAGTTGATCTTCTTCCACACTTTCGGTTGGCTCGGCGCTTTTACCTCGGGTAGCTCCGTCTGCATCCTCGAGAGCAAGCCGAAGCGGGTCAGATAGGTCTTCTGGACGTCCATGCCGACCTTGTCCATGATCTTAGCGGTGCCGATGTTGGACGAGTAGCGGAAGATTTCGGGGACCGACAGCGCGCGTCGCGGGACGTCGCGGTCGTCGTGGATGGTGAAGCCGCCGTAGTGTAGGGGGGCACTGGCATCGAATGTGTCGGTCAGCCTGACCGTGCCGGTGTCGATGGCCATCGCGATCGAGAAGGTTTTGAACACCGAGCCCATTTCGTCGGTGCCATCGGACATGCGATTTAGCCAACCCTTGACGTCCGCCTGCGGGTCATTCGGATCGAAATCGGGAGCCGATGCCATGGCCAGCACCTCGCCGGTATGGATATCGAGGATGACTGCACCGGCCGACTGAGCCTGATATTGGCCGATCGCATCCGACACGACGTCGTGTACGATGTTCTGGACACGAAGATCGATCGACAGATGGACAGGCTGCAGGCTGTCGCGGCTCGTCATGCCGGCGGAGGTGAGGTCCGAAAGTCCCTGCCCATCGAGATATTTCTCGATGCCAGCGACACCATGGTTGTCGATGTCGACATAGCCGAGGATATGGGCGGCGGTGCGTCCCCCCGGATAGAAGCGTTTGACCTCCGGACGGAAGCCAATCGCTGGAATTCCAAGCTCCAGAACCTCGCTCTGCTGCTTCGGCGTCAGCTGGCGCCGCAACCATGCAAAGTGCGATCGCTTGTCTGAAAGCTTTTGATAGAGTGCCTTTTTATCGAGGTCGGGGAAAAGTGTCGAAAGCTTCTCCACCGCCTCGTCGACGTCGACGATATGAAACGGCTCGGCAAACATCGACACCGTCCGTATATCGGTTGCCAGAAGCTCGCCGTTACGGTCAACGATGTCGGGTCGCCACGCGATCACAGGCCCGGACGGGATATTCGCCGTATCGACGGCCGGCTGAGAGTCGAAATAGATAAGCTTTCCGCATATGGCAAGATAAGCCATCGTGAGTACGCCAGCCAAAGTCAGGATACGAGACTTTGCCTGCCTCTTTTGCGGCCCGATGCCACAACGCTGCGCCTGCGCGTCCCGGAACTGAATGTCAATTCTACGAGACGACCGCTCTTTATACTGAACGTGTGAAGGATCGACATTTCTATGCAAATTCAGAGGATTGAGGAGGGGGAAAAGGGGTTTTCCATCAACCCGATTATTAGGTTAAGGCATTTAAATAAACATTAACCGTACATTAAATTTTCTTCACAAAGCTTACGTATGTCTTCCCGTCCAGCGGCATTGGAGCCCATTCTCAAAACACCATTCGCCCTCGATATCGATCGATTCAGCCACATGCCGGTTTATGCGACTGCGCTTAAACTTAGCTTGACGGCAGACGTAGCAACGTTACCCTCTCCCGCAACTGACGACCGCTTGGGCTTTGGGAGGAGACCGTGGGAATGTCGGACCGCGAATTGCATGCCTCGCAGATCCAGTCGGCCTTGGTGGGAAGTGCGGCGGCACAATCGGCTGTGGTCGCATCCTGGAGCCGCTCCATGCGCCTCTATGGGCTCGATCCCGAGGATGGGGCGCCGCCGAATGTTTTAACCGAAGCCGAATTCGGGCATGCGCGCGAGCGTCTAGGATCGCTTGTCCAGACGGCGCAGGCAAGCCTCGATCGCCTTTATTCCGCGGTCGGCGGGGCCGGATGCTGCGTGCTTCTGGCGGATAAGGATGGCGTGCCGGTCGACCGGCGCGGATCGGTCGCCGATGACGCGGTCTTTTGCAAGATGGGTCTTTGGACCGGTGCGGTCTGGAGCGAGGAGAGCGCGGGAACGAACGGCATCGGCACGGCGCTTGCCGAACAGCGCGCATTGACCATCCATCGCGATCAGCATTTCTTCAGCCGCAACACGGCGCTGTCCTGCACGGTAGCGCCGATTTTCGACCATCGCGGTCGGCTGATGGCGGCAATCGATGTTTCTTCGGCCCGCTCGGATCTGACGGAGGATTTCGTCAAACTGATTGCGCTTGCCGTCTGTGAGGCCGCCCGGCGTGTCGAAGCTGAAAACTTCCGTCTCGCTTTCCCGAAGGCGCGTATCGTCTTGGCGCTGAGCGGTGCCGACCCGTCGCAGGAGCGTTCCGCGAACGCTCTGCTTGCCGTCGATGATGACGATCTCGTCATCGGTGCGTCGCGCTCGGCCCGGCATCTTCTCGGCCTGACCGACGAAGCGCTCAGTCGGCCGTTGCCCGCTGCCGATCTCCTCGGCCAGCATAAGAATGCGCGGCAGGATTATGCGACGGCTGAACGAAGCGTGATCCAACGTGCACTCGCCCGCACCTCAGGCAATATTTCCGCCGCCGCGATGATCATGGGTATCAGCCGCGCCACCCTGCACCGAAAATTGAAAAAGCTCGGCCTCGACTGAGCATCTGTCGCGCTTGAGCCGGTGCAGCAGCGATATCGCACCGCGACCTGTCGCAAAATTGCGACATCTGGCCAATCCTGTTTGATTCCCTGGGAAGACAGAGCCACAGAGACAGCGTCATTGTGATGCCGGTGCCGCGGAGGCGGCATTGTCATGAGTGCGCCGTCTTCGCCGATACGGATGTTTGCGTCCCGAAGACCTCGCCAGGGAGGAAAACCAATGAACAAGGTAGAGTTTCACCGAAGCGTCAGGCCGAATTTCAAGAAGCGCTACGGCAATTTCATCGGCGGAAAATTCGTCGAACCGAAATCCGGGCGCTATTTTGAAAACACCTCGCCGGTCAACGGCCAGGTGCTGTGCGAGATAGCCCGATCCGATGCGCAGGACGTTGAAGCCGCTCTCGATGCGGCCCATGCCGCCAAGGATGCCTGGGGCCGCACCAGCGTGGCCGAGCGCAGCCTTTTGCTCAACAGAATAGCCCAGGTGGTGGAAGACAATCTGGCGCTCTTGGCGCAGGCCGAGACCTGGGACAACGGCAAGCCGATCCGCGAAACGATGGCAGCCGATCTGCCGCTTGCCGTCGATCATCTGCGCTATTTCGCGGGCGTCATCCGGGCGCAGGAAGGCAGCCTCTCCGAGATCGACCATGATACGGTCGCCTATCATTTCCATGAGCCGCTCGGCGTCGTCGGCCAGATCATTCCGTGGAACTTCCCGTTGCTGATGGCGATCTGGAAGCTCGCGCCGGCGCTGGCCGCCGGCAATTGCGTGGTCATCAAGCCGGCCGAACAGACCCCGGCATCCATTCTGGTCTTTGCCGAGTTGATCGCCGACATCCTGCCACCTGGCGTCCTCAACATCGTCAACGGCTTCGGCCTGGAAGCCGGCAAGCCGCTGGCCTCCAGCCCGCGCATCGCCAAGATCGCCTTTACCGGCGAGACGACGACAGGCCGGCTGATCATGCAGTATGCCAGCCAGAACCTCATCCCGATCACGCTGGAACTGGGCGGCAAGTCGCCGAACATCTTCTTCAAGGACGTCGCCGAAGAGGACGACGATTTCCTCGACAAGGCGATCGAAGGCTTCGTGATGTTCGCCCTCAACCAGGGCGAAGTCTGCACATGCCCGAGCCGTGCCCTGATCCATGAATCCATCTACGACAAGTTCATGGAAAAGGCCCTGAAGCGTGTCGAGGCCATCGTCCAGGGCGACCCGCTCGATCCGGCAACGATGATCGGCGCGCAGGCGTCCAGCGAGCAGTTGGAGAAGATCCTCTCCTATCTCGACATCGGCAAGCAGGAAGGCGCCGAGGTGCTGATCGGCGGCGAGCGCAATGTCCTGCCGGGCGATCTGGCGGCGGGCTACTACGTCAAGCCGACGGTCTTCAAGGGCCATAATCGCATGAGGATTTTCCAGGAGGAAATCTTCGGACCTGTTGTCTCCGTCACCACCTTCAAGGACAATGACGAGGCGCTTTCGATCGCAAATGATACGCTTTACGGTCTCGGCGCCGGTATCTGGAGCCGTGACGTCAATACCTGCTATCGTTTCGGCCGTGCCATCCAGGCCGGGCGCGTCTGGACCAATTGCTATCATGCCTATCCGGCGCACGCGGCCTTCGGCGGCTACAAGCAGTCCGGTATCGGTCGCGAAAACCACCTGAAGATGCTGGAGCATTATCAGCAGACGAAGAACATGCTCGTCAGCTACAGCCCGAAGAAGCTCGGCTTCTTCTGAGCTTGAAGCCGTCTGTTCCGAGTAAAACTCGACGGAGGCGGGGCACAGTGCTCCGCCTCCGGCATGTCATTGGGAGGAAGCATCATGAACGATCAGGTCAGCGCCACTCCAGCCGCCCTCGATCTCATCAGGACCCTGCAAGCGGAGTATGGGCCGATCCTGTTTCATCAGTCGGGTGGCTGTTGCGACGGCTCCTCGCCGATGTGCTATCCGCAGAACGATTTCATCATCGGGGATCATGACGTGCGTTTGGGGGAAATTGGCGGTGCGCCAGTCTATATCAGCGGGCCGCAATACGAGGTGTGGAAACACACGGAACTGATCATCGACGTGGTGCCCGGCCGGGGCGGTATGTTCTCACTCGACAATGGCCGCGAGGTGCGATTTCTCACGCGCTCGCGCATTTGCGCCGTTCCTGGCACCTAGCCGTTTCGGATCACAGCGGCAGCACCCTATGAGAACGGCCGATCGTGATGATCGGCCGCCCGATTGTCATATCAAATTCACGCAACTACTTGCGCATCGACCATCGCGTACTCGTCAGAACTCTTCCCATGCACCGGCTGTTGCCGCAGCACTGCCCGAACCCCCAAAGGCGCCGGCAAGCTTGGCGCGGAGCGATCGCGCCGGCGAGGCTGCGGGGGCCGACTGTTGGGTGGCGGCGGCCGGCCGCTGATAGCTTCGATCACCTTGGAGGGTGAACTGGCCGAGCAGATTATTCAGGGATGCCACTTCCTTGGCCAGGCTGTGGCTGGCCGCGGTGGATTGCTCGACCATGGCGGCATTCTGCTGCGTTCCCTGATCGATGCTGTTGACCGCTGTATTGATCTCATGCAGGCCGGTTGCCTGTTCACGGGCCGCCTCGACGATCGCCCGCACATTATGGTCGATCTCCTCCACTTCCTTGACGATCTGCTGAAGCGAAGTTCCGGTTTTCGTGACGAGGTCGACACCGCTGTGAACCTGTTGGCCGGATGTCGATATCAGCGCCTTGATCTCCTTGGCTGCCTTGGCGGAGCGTTGCGCCAGTTCGCGCACCTCCTGGGCAACGACCGCAAAACCCTTGCCCGCATCACCGGCGCGCGCCGCCTCGACGCCCGCATTGAGCGCCAGGAGGTTCGTCTGGAATGCAATGTCGTCGATCACGCCGATGATGTTGCTGATTTCGCTCGACGACTTCGAGATCGCCTCCATCGCGGAAACCGCTTCGCGCATGACGTCGCCTGATTTCTGCGCGCCGATGCGGGCGCGGCCGACAAGCGAGCCCGCTTCCTCTGCCCGCCGGGTGGAGTCCTTGACGGTGGTTGTGATCTGTTCCAATGCGGCGGCGGTTTCCTCGATCGAAGCGGCCTGCTGTTCGGTGCGCTTGGAGAGGTCGTCGGAGGCTGAGCGGATCTCGTTTGCACCGGCCGCGATGGCCTGGGCATTATCGCCGACGGCGCTCAGCGTATCCTGGAGCTTTGCCATCGAGGAATTGAAGTTGGCGCGAAGCTGATCGAGATGGGCAACGAAGGGTTTGTCGATGCGATAGGTCACGTTGCCGTTCGAAAGCTCAGAAAGGCCCGCGGCCAGTCCGTCGACGGCAAACTGGGTGTCGGCCGCATCCTTGGCTTTCTGCGCCTCACGTTCCAATCTTTCCTTTTCAGAGAGGCTACGGCCGGCATCAGCCTCTCTCTCCAGGCGAATGCGTTCGATGGCGTTGTCGCGGAAGACCGACACGGCGGCGGCCATATGACCGACCTCATCCTGGCGCTCGATACCGGACACGGTTTCCTCGGTCTCGCCCTTGGCCAGCGACGCCATGCGGGCGCGCAGCCGTTCGATCGGCGATGTGATGCCACGGGCAGAGACCAGGAGGGCAACCAGGATTGCCGCGGCAAAGATGATGCCGAGCGTAACTAAGGTATAGGTGATGGTATGGAGCGTTTGCTCGCTAAGCCTTTTACTTTCGGCAGCAATGCTCTTGTTCAAGGCGTCGAGCCAGCTGCGAACCGTCAGCATCTCCTTGTCGATAAGCGGGTCTGCCTGCTTCAACAGGTGGTTAGCCGTATCATTGTCATCAACCAAACCAGCCTTCACGGCCTGATCGGTCAATGCAATGATATTGTTGGCTTGAGCCGTGAGTGCGTCAATCGCCGTCGCCTCAGCGGGCATGAGACGCTTGGCATTTGCCAGCCGCTGGAGAAGGACCTTTTTGTTGTCGTCATAGTCCTTGGTAATTTTTGCTATTTCCGGGTCTTTTGAGCTGTAGACCAGGACTTGATAGGCATTATAGCTGAGCGCAGTCACCCGCTGACTTGCACGCGACATCTCCACTGCGGCCGTTTCGTCATTCGAGATAAAATCGGAATAGGTCGCGACGGTGTCTTTGTATTGGCTGGAAACAAAGAGGACACCCGTGACCCCGATCAGACATATGGGGATAATGATGGATAGAACCTTCGTTCTGATCTTGGCGTTCTGCAGGAATGACATTGCTTGGCTCGCGCGTGATGAAGTTCAGGCAATCGTATTGCGATTGGGGATGGTCGCACGCGTTGGCGTCTGCCTGCTTCGAGGTCGGGGGGCATTACAGAGAGGGAGCGTCCTGCTCGTCGCCGATGGCGCTGTGCCAATATAGGACCACGTCAGCCTAACAAAATTGTTAATGAGACCGAATCCTACAGCGATTATTATGCGTGGCGATCTTTTAGAAAAGACCAACATACCATTGTATTGGATCGTTTTTTGCCGGTCGCCGATTTGTATGCTTGTCACAGCAGCGGGTCTTGACAGCGGATGCATTCTTCCGCCTTATAACGCACGATTTGGTTACTTGTCGGAGGCGATATCGTCGCCTGGACGATCAGACCAAATCCAAACGGCTTGGAGGGAGGAGATCCATGTCTGTTGCAGCAACCCGCAGATCCGTGCTGATGGGGGCCTTGGGTTTGGCCGGCGCGATGATGCCCTTCGGCACCGCAAGCGCCGAGACGACGCGGCTGCGTCTCGCCTGGTGGGGCGGCAATGAGCGGACCCGCAGGACGCAGGATGTGCTGAAACTCTATCAACAGCGCGTCGCTGGCGTCGAGCTTGCGGGCGAGGTCAGCAACTCGGAATACTTCACCAAACTCGCGACGCAGGTCGTCGGCCGCAGTGCGCCGGATATCTTCCAGCTCGAGCCCAACAGCTTCGCCGATTTCGTCAAGCGTGACTGTGTGCTCGCCCTCGACGGTCTCATGCCCAATCCGATTGACGCCGCCGGGATCAGCCGCGCCATGCTGGATCTCTGCGCGGTCGACGGCAAGGTCTGGGGCATCCCTCAGGCCCTCAACTCCTTCGCCATGATGTACGACAAGGATGCCTTTGCGACCGCCGGCGTGGCGCCGCCGGACGCTCAAACCAGCTGGGAGGACTATGCGGATCGCATGGTTGAGCTCACTAAGGCGCTCAACCGCCGCCGGTACTGGGGCTCCTGCGACGCCAGCGGCTACAGCTACGCCTTCCAGGTCTGGCTGCGTCAGCGTGGCCGCGACCTGTTTACCGCCGATCAGGCGCTGGGCTTCGGCAAGGACGACGTGGCCGAATGGTTTGCCTACTGGGACAAGTTGCGCCAGCGCGGCGGTTGCGTGCCGGCCGATGTCGCAGCACTCAGCCCGGATTCGACGATCAACCTGATGCCGCTTATCCAGGGCAAGGCGGCGACGAGTTTTGCCTTTTCCAACCAGATCGTCGGCATGCAGGCGACCACGCCGGTACAGCTGGCAATGACCATGTTTCCAAATGGAGGTGCCGGGGCAAAACCCGGGCAATTCTACCGACCGGCGAGCAGCTGGTCGATCTATGCGCAGTCCGCGAACCCCGAGGCGGCCGCGCGCTTCATCAACTTCTTCGTCAGCGATCCCGAAGCTGCCAAGATCCTTGGTGTGGAGCGGGGCGTGCCGATGAGCCCCGCGTTGCGCGCGTCGATCCTGCCGACACTACAGCCAGTCGAGCGGGCCACGGTGGAGTATATCGATGCCATCGCGGACAAGGTCGGTCCCTATCCACCACCGCCTCCCAAAGGGTCGCAGCAATTCGGCCAGCTGATGAAACGGGCGGCCGACGCGGTGGCGTTCAACAGCGCCTCCATTGGCGACAGCGCCGCCAGCCTGATGAAAGACGCACACTCCATTCTCTGACCGCCCGCCGCAACTCGAGGAAATATCCCATGCAGGCCGCTGCCAACACCCCAGAGGCGAGAGAACATCTCACGGCGGAGTTCGATGCCCATCCCTGGCTGTTTGAACATCATGCGACGGCAGCACAGCGGAGCGAGCAGGATGCCTTCGTCGCCGAACTCGCACAGCGCCTGCCGCTGCGGATCGGCGAGGCCTGTTTCCTGTCGCCCAAGGCGCATATTTTCCCCGATAGCCTGACGCTCGGCGACCGCTGCATTGTCGCCGCGGGGGTGCGGGTTCATGGCCAGCTCATCGCGGGTGATCATTGCTCGTTCAATCTGAATGCGTCGGTGATCGGTCATGTCCGGATGGGGTCCTGGGTCCGCGTCGCCGCCGGCGCGGTGCTGGCCGGCTTCGACCATATCGCGGACGATCCGGAGACACCGATCGCGCTGCAGGGCGTTTCCTACAAGGGCATCGAGATTGGCGACGATGTCTGGATCGGCGCCAATGCGGTGGTAACCGACGGGGTCCGGATCGGCAGCCACTGCATCGTCGCGGCCGGGGCTGTCGTTACGCGGGACGTGCCTGACTACGCGCTGGTCGGCGGTAATCCCGCACGCCTGATCCGCGATCGCCGGCGACCTCGCTCTTCCACGCCGGCAGATCCTCTGGTGGCCGAAATAAAGACCTTCAGCGCTCGGATGGGGGAGGAGTGGCCCAAAATTCTCGCCGCTCATGCTGCGCCTGCGTCCGATCGAGCGTCGTGGTATTTGGACCCCCGCAACAACCGGAATGCACCGTTCCGCGCCGATTGCGACGCGATCCAGATCGCAGCGATGTTCGGCGCGGTTCCGGACCCCTTCACCAGAGAGGAGTGGACCGACCGGCTCGCCGCGCTCCAGGATCCGGGCACGGGGCTATGCTTCAACACGGATACGATCCAAGTCGTTCGCGAGAACCCGCCAGCCGATCCCGGTGGCGACAATCTCTACAACATCCTTTGTATCGGCTACGCCCTGGAATGTCTGGGCACAGCCTTCCGTCATCCGGTCTCCTGGGCGTCACGCCTCGATGCAAGCACGCTGCAACGCGCGCTGAACGGTCTGCCTTGGGCCAGCAAGGGCTGGTCTTCGGGCGCCTGGGTCGATGCGCTCGGTACGGCTTACTACTTCAACGCCCGCTACTTCAGCGATCCCGGGGAACTTGCGACCCTGATGGGCTGGCTGACCACGCGCGCGGATCCGGTGACCGGCCTCTGGGGCGGCCCGGTCGGCGATGACTGGCTGCAGCCTGTGAACGGCTTTTACCGGCTGACGCGGGGAACCTATGCCCAGTTTGGCATTCCGCTGCTCTATCCTGAGCGGACGATCGATTCCGTGCTGGCCCATCTGCGTCGTAACGGCCGGTTCGAGCGAGTGCGTTTCGATGCCTGCAATGTCCTCGATGTCATCCACCCGCTGATGCTTTGCGCACGGCAAACGGATTATCGCGCGGAGGAAATTTCGCAGGTGATACGGCATCTCCTGAACGCAGCGCTCCGACACTACACTCCTGGGCAGGGCTTTGCCTTTGCACGAAGCGAGGCCCCCGGCTTGCAGGGCACGGAGATGTGGCTGTCGATCGTCGGCCTCATCCTGGCGTATCTGGGCCTATCTGATGCGGCGAGTTTCCAGCTCGTCGGGTTGCATCGCTGGGGCCCCGCACTCCCGGTCGGCAGTATCCGCTGGCCGGAACTTGCGGTGCGATGACGCACCGCTGTTCTCGTCCGTTTTCCCGTCAGGCGGCGCCATCAATGTTCTGCGGCGTCTTCAGTGCGTGACCGCTATTACAAGCCAGTCGTCATCCCGAAGCGGGGCTAGCATCGCGCGCGCATCGCCCAGTGCCTTGCTTTCGTTGAGCAGGCTCCATGCTGTCTTGTCTGATGCCTTGGGAGGTTCGAGGGTTAGTCTGTCGAGTTTTACGCTCAATTTCTGCACCGCGCCCGGAGGGGTCCAGCCGCCAGTGTGGCGGAACCCGCCGGGTTCCAACCGCCCGGCAGAGGCGGCATAGCCATACAGCATTGCTTCAATCGGCTGTCCATGGATGAGAGAGTCGATTTCTTCGGGCGACCAGCCGAGCGCCGGCAGATGCGTTTCGGTGCCGACGGCCTATGGCTTCCAGGACATTGTGGTGAAGGGGTTTGTCGAGGAGGTCGTCATCCTGAATGGATCGAGACCTTGGGATCGGAGCGTCTCACCGGCGCTCTGCTCGACCGTATCACCCACCATGTCAGCATCCTCGAGATGAACGGCGATAGCTATCGTCTCGTCCAAAGCCGCGCCAAAAAGGCCGGCTGAAACCTTATCAAAAAATCGCCGCGCGCATGAGACCCCGCTCGGGCTACGCCGTTGACACCTGAAAGAACTTATGGGGCGATCCCCTGGAATTTTTCCCAGATGCTTCACTCCAGCAAGCGAATTACAAAGGAGCCAACGATTGGATGAGCCCAATCAAGCTCCAGAAGATGGGATCCAACGGATGATAACTCTCGTTAGTTAGTCCAACGCCGCGAAATGATGGACGCCGATGGTATGTCGACCGCCGGCTCGAACATGAAGCTCCGGTCGATATTTTGAACACATGCCACGCCCGCATTCGATCGGATGAAGCTGCAAAAATGCTTGTGCATCCGCCGGGCGGCAAATGAGCCCTGTTTAGAGCTATCAGCCTGAAGTGCCTATCGGCTACTCGAAACATTATCGCCGGATATACAACTAAAAGTTTAGGAAATCCCGCAAATGACAACCGAAACCGTAGGGATACTTGATTTAGGTTCAGGGCTCCGTGGAAGGTGCTCGACCTCGGTCCACGAGCTTCCTCAAGAAAAACTCAGAAAACTGACGCAAGGCCTGCCGTTCTGGGGAGCCCCAAGCTGGTGGGATGCTCTACCTAGGATGCACAATCAGCAGATTTTATTCCTTTGGGTTGAAGACGGCTTCGGGGACATGCTGGCAGTGCTGCCTTGCCAAATTGCAAAAGGCGCCGAGACGGCAGTCTATTACAATGTTGCAGAAACATTAGTTTCCGAATCTAATTTCGGTTCCCTCGATCACTTGACCTTATCAGAGCGGGAGCGGCTCGAAGCGTGCCGCCAAACTGTGACGTTGCGTGACGATCTTTATCCCGCCTTTGTCGGATCCATATCAAACTCTTGGTGCGCGCTGACCATCGACAGCGATAAATCCGATCAACAAATCCGTAGATGCATTCAGGCGATGACTGATTTGTTTGATATCGTCGCGGATAGGCTGGGCTGCGGGGCGCGGGCGATATTCTACGTCAACGAGCGGTTGGCTGGCATGCTCGATTCCGCGATGTCGAGACTCGATTATACGAGCGGCGAGATCGGTTACGAAGCGGTGCTGGATATCGAAGGAAGTAGTTTCGACGATTATCTGCGAAGATTGAGCCGTCATTCCCGCGCAGTGGTTCGAGGTGAGAAGCGCAGGTTTGGGGAATCGGGCCTGTCGCTGACGGTGGCGCGCGGAAAAAAGGCGCTCACCCCAGAAATCCTCGAGCTTCAAGCGGCTGTTCGAGCGAAGTACGGATTGAGCACCGACCCTGAAACGCTGCGCGTGCAGCACGACGCGATCCGCGGCGCTTTCGACGACGAGTTGTTGGTGTTCTCCGCGAACCGGGATGGCAAACCGGTGGCATTCTCCCTGTTCTTCGTGCACGGCGAAGCGATCTACAGCTACTTCACGGGCGCGGATTATGAGCAGACGTCAGGTACATTCGCGTATTTCAACCTGGTTTACTATGCCCCGATCGAATGGGCGGCGGCGAATGGGTTCAAGAAGGTTCATTTGAGCCTGTCCGCCTATAAGGCAAAGCTCATTCGCGGCTTCAGACTTGAGCCGGTGCGTGGCTTTCTCAATGTCAAAGGACCGTCGCAGCAGGATGCAGCGGGTATCTTCAGCCTTCTCGCGATCAGCGAACAGCGAGCCCGAGCCCCCGGTCATCAAGAGAAGGCATTAGCAGGATGAGCGGGTCCCAGCCTATGTCCTCCCCCAGCTTCGCCGGCTCAAACCCGCAAGACGCTGAACGAACTCCGACCGGCTTGCGACAGCTGCTGAACGGTGGAGACAAATCATCCTTCGTGCTCCTTCTGATAACTATGCTAATTCAGACGATCGGCTTCGGGCTGTTGACCTGCCTCTCCGTCATTTATTTCACGCGCTATGTGAACCTGTCTCCGGCGGCCGTAGGCTTCGGAATCTCCATAGCAGGCCTCGCGGGCATATTCGTCGGCCTACCGGTCGGGCATCTGGCGGATCGCATCACGCCCAAATACCTACTGTCCCTGCTTTTTATCCTGCAGGCGGCCGCTGTGCTGCTGTATCCACTGGCCACGACTTACGCGGCCTTCATCGTCGTGATCGTTTTATACCAGATGGTCGAGCGCGGTGCCAGCGCGGCACGCGGCGCCCTGGTTGCGAAGATGTTCAACAGCGAAGCGCAGAGCCCCACACGCGCCTACATTCGCACGGTCGCCAATGTTGGGTTCGGTATCGGAGCGCTCATCTCCACGAGCGCCCTCTCGCTGGACGATAGGGCAGTGTTTCATACATGCCTCTTCATCGCCGCCTTAGCCTATGTTGTGGCGGCTGGAATTACGCTCCTTCTGCCCGTTCCGACGACGCCAAAGCTACCGGCATCAGTCCATAAGGGCAGCATGATGGGAGACCGCCGTTTTCTCTCTTTCGCACTCCTGAACAGCGTGCTTTCGACTTACAACGCCGTGTTGGAAGTCGCCATGCCACTCTGGATCGTCGGCCATACCAGCGCGCCGCCCTACATGGTGCCCGCCCTGTTCGTCATCAATACGGTCCTGATCATCTTGCTTCAGGTGCCGGTGGCTCGCTTCGCGGATCGCCCGTCCCGCGCGGCCCCCGCCATGCTAACGGGCTCAGTGTTGCTTGCGATCAGCTGCATTGCGCTGCTCTTTTCCTCATACTTCACGGCAGTTCCGGCGGTTCTCATCCTGTTAGTCTGTGTCATCGTCTATTCCGTAGGCGAAGCGCTTTCCGTGGCCGGATCGTGGTCGCTCGCCTACACCCTCGCGCCGCCGGCTCGTCACGGGATTTATCAAGGCAGCTTTACCGCCAGCACGACGCTCGGCCTGCTCGTAGGTTCATCGCTCGTGACCACAGTTCCTTTATCCATGCCCGCCGTGGGTTGGCCGGGGATGGCGGTTCTCCTGACCCTTGCGGGCCTTCTGAGCTACTTTCTTTTCCACAACGACGAGCACTACCGGCCGGCCGCCGAAGAGCGATTGGGGCAGCACGGGCTGCGCTCACTCTTCAATCTCCGAAACCATAGGAAGTAGGCGCAATGAGCGACGCTAGAAACAAGGTTCCAGCAATGACCAGCGACATCGACGTTCTGATCCATGATCCCACACTGAGAGACGGAAACCACGCGATCCGCCATCAGCTCACTTTTGAGCAGATAAGGGACTACTGTTGCGCGATGGACGGTATCGGATTGGATTGCGTCGAGGTGGGCCATGGCAACGGTCTGGGAGCCTCTTCCCTTCAGCTCGGTATCGCGCCGACGAGCGACGAACAAATGCTGACAGCTGCGCGCCACTCGCTCAAGCGGACCAAGCTCGGCGTTCATGTGATCCCCGGCTTTGCAAGCCTTCGCGATATCGCCGTTGCTCTCGATTGCGGCGTCGATCGGGTGCGCGTCGCAACGAATTGCAGCGAAGCAGACACCGCGAACAGATATATTGTGGAATGCAAGAGATCGGGGTCGGTGAGCGTTCACGGTGTCCTGATGATGTCGCACATGCTGGAGCCCCTGAAGCTGGCCCAGCAGGCGAGATTGATGGAGGGCTATGGCGCCGACGCGATCATCCTCATGGATTCCGCAGGATACTTCGTTGCTGCGGACGTGCGCGAACGTATCAGCGCGGTGCGGGATCTGGTTTCGGTTCCCGTCGGATTCCACGGGCACAACAATCTCGGGCTCGCCGTTTCGAACAGCCTCACCGCGATCGCCGCCGGCGCATCTATTATCGATGCTACCACGCGGGGTTTCGGGGCGGGCGCTGGAAACTGCGCCCTTGAGATGCTGATCGCTGTCTTGTTCAGGTCGAACATCAATTCGGGGGTCGCAATGACCAATCTGCTGAAAGCGATCGAGTTCGTCCCTGGCATAATTCGGCCCGTCGCGCCGCCGGAGATAGGAACAACCGTCGCGAGCGGCCTCTACGGAGTGTTTTCGGGGTTCGAAAGCCCCGTGAAGCGAGCCGCGGCCGAGTTTAACGTCAGCTCGGTCGATATATTTCAGATCCTCGGTCAGCGGCGGGTGCTCGCCGGGCAGGAGGACGCGATCCTGAATGTCGCCCATGAGCTCGCATCGCGAACCAACCGCCAGGGAACATATTGAGATGCGTGTCGCGATTATAGGCACTGGCAATATCGGCTGCGATCTCCTGGCGAAGGTCGTGAAGTCCCGCAGCCTGACCTGCACGCATTTCATCGGCCGCAACGCCGCCTCACCCGCCCGCGATTTTGCCGGCGGCCTCGGCGTCCGGATGCAGTGCGGAGGGCTCGATGCGCTGGTGGACAATCTGCAAGATTTCGACCTGTTATTCGACGCCTCCTCCGCCGTCAGTCATTCGGAAAACGTCGCCGCCCTCGACGGAGCGGGCAAGCGCATCATCAACCTCACACCCGCGCCGAACGGCGACTGGTGCGTTCCAGCGGTCAATCTTCCCACGATCCGGGACTCGTCGTGCATAAACATGGTCACTTGCGGCGGCCAGGCATCAATTCCGATCGCTTATGCCCTGGCGCGGTCAGGCATCGATATGAATTACATCGAGGTCGTATCGACGATTGCCGCAAAGAGCGCGGGACCCGCAACGCGAAACAACATCAGCGAATATATAGAAACAACCCAAGCGGCCGTCAGGACGCTAACGGGAGCAAACACGGCCAAAGCTATCATCAACATCAATCCAGCAGAGCCGCCGATAGAAATGCAGACGACGGTCTATGCCGTCAAGCAAGAGCTAGACATCGAAAGAGTGCGGCGGGAAGTTGACGAAATAGCGCAAAATGTTCGCGCCTACGCTCCCGGCTTCAATGTTGTCATGAGTCCCAGACCCTCACTCGAAAGATTGGTTACAATCGTAAGGGTCACGGGGTCGGGGGACTTCCTGACATCCTATGCGGGTAATTTGGACATCATCACATCAGCGGCGGTCCATGCCGCGGAATACCTTGCCGCGGCATCAGCCTAGATGCCCAGTTCATCAACATCATGACCAGGAGGACGGGATGACGAATACCTTCGGCTCATTTGGACCAAGGCATACACGCCTTCCGAAGCTCGTTCAGCGAGTAACGGATATATGCTTCGGCGCGATCGCAGCTCATCATCAATTTTACAGTATGGGTTCGAAAGTCGCCAAACACGTTGGCGAGACGTTTCGAAAGCGTCTTCAAGCCGGCGAGACGCTTTACGTAATCGGCATTACTCCCATGGGACACAATACCGGCGTGGCCGTTGTATCGGTATCGAACGCCGGCGGGATCGAGGTGCTGTGCAATAATGAAGAAGAACGTTTCACCGGTGAGAAGCACACGAACAAATTCCCACACGAAAGCTTGCGAGAGGCACGAGAACTGCTTCAGGCGCGGGGCATACCGGCAGAACAGGTATTTACAGTAGGAGGTTGGGACTATGTTTCCGCATTGGGGTTCGATTTGCGAGTCATTTTCGAGCATGCGCCTCGAAGCTTGACGCTGCTCAACCCGAAACATGACCCGACGTTCAATCCCACGCATCTGGTTCGGGGGATAAAGGCGCCTTCGAATATTTCCCGCGCACTGGGATCCTCGCAGAGGCTGCCATTCATCGGCATGCATCACCATAAGAACCACGCTTACCTGGGATACTCACTCTCGCCGTTCTCCGAAACGGACGACGACGTCATGATAACCGTTTTGGATGGCACGGGCGATAACGGCGCTATATCGCTCTATCACGCAAAAGCGGGGGAGCTGAGATGTCTTCGGCAGAATGAAAGTACAACGGACTCGCTTGGATACCTTTATGGTTATATCAGCTCTACACAAGGTGGCTGGAGCTTCCTGAGTTCCGAAGGACGCTACATGGGAGCGGCTGCCTGGGGAAACAGCTGCCGCGTCACCAACCCTTATTATAAGCGGCTCAGGCAGATACTGTACTTCGGGGCCGGCGGCGAAGTTCATGTCAACCGAGCCATGATCAACTGGCACATAAAGAGCCACACCGACCCGTATGGCCAGAGCCTGACCGATATACTCGGTCCCGCAATTACGCCGGAAAAAACATGGAACCCGGATCGCGTGTTGTCGGTGGAGGACATCGAGCACTCGCCGATTACCCAGGATCGCGTCGACAAGGCGCAAGCACTCCAACTCGTCTTCGAGGATGGATTGTTTCATATCGTGGAGCATCTGATCCGGAAGACAGGCGCCTCCAAGCTTGTGCTGACTGGTGGCACCGCGCTCAACTGCGTTGCGACAATGCGCCTGACCGAGCACTTCAATCGCGATTATTTCCGACGCTACCTCAACAAGGATGCGACGCTCGAGGTTTGGGTGCCTCCCATCCCGAATGACGCAGGTGTCGCCCTCGGCGCGGCGATACATTTCGCAGCTGAGAATGGCGCAAGACCGCGTAGCCGTCTCGAAACACCGTACATTTGCGGTCGCGCGGCGCTGACGGCCGAGATACGGGAGGCCTGCGCCCAAGCTGGGGTCAAGGCGGACTACATCGGGAATATCAAACAAAAGCCGGTTCTGATGCAATTGGCCGAGTTCATGGCCGATATCGTCAGTCAAGACGGAGTCGTCGGTCTCTATCAAGGCGCTGCCGAAACCGGGCCTCGCGCGCTTGGAAACCGCTCGATCCTTGCAAATCCACGCAACGTTAAAACACTCGAAAACCTGAACGACAAGGTGAAATTCCGAGAGCGTGTGCGCCCGCTCGCGCCAATGGTGACGCGGGAGCAAGCGGATAAGTATTTCGAGCTGAGCGAAGGCTGCTCGGCGCGCGATTTCGAGGCTTACAACTACATGGTGCTGACGACGCGCGCCAAACCCGTGGCCAAGCGCGAAATTCCGGCGGTCGTGCATGCCGATGGAACAAGCCGAATCCAGATCGTGCGAAGAGGCGATAACGAGCTTGTCTATGAGTATCTCACCGCTATGGGCCGTTTAAATGGCGCCGAGGTCTCGGTGAACACGTCTCTGAATGTCGGCAGCCCGATCGCACAAACCGCCGCGCAAGCGGTGGAAACCCTGAGACGCGCAAAGGGCATGGACTATCTGGTGATGGTTTCGAAGGAAGGCGACGCCTTCTGCGTGCCGGGCGCGGCCAGGAAAGGCAGAACGGCCGGTTCCCACGACGCAAGCCGTCGAGACGATCGCGTCGAAGTTTTGACAAAGGAGCGATGAAGAAATGGACGTAATCCAGGAAGTGTCCGTCGTGGGGCCACGACAGTTTCGCAACAATGATGTTGCCATTGGCGCCGGAAACGAATTTTGGACGGCATGCCGAAGCAATGGCCTGGCCGGTATTGTCGCGAATCTTACGGGCGACGGCATGCTTGAAGATCCGGATGGTTTTCGGTTTCTCAATCTGAGTTGTTGCTCCTATCTGGACCTAGACAGCCATCCGCAAATTATCGAAGGCGCCATCGAGGCTTTACGTAAATACGGCGTGCTCGACCATTGCATTTCAAGGATCAGAATCCAGCTGCCAATGCTGCTGGAGCTTGAGGAGGCGCTCGGCGGCCTGTTCGATGCAAGGGTCGTATCAGCCATTTCGGCGAGTGCCGCGACGGCCGGGGTGCTACCTTTGCTAGCCTCCGGCCATCTTACGCGGGGCGAGCGGCCCCTCATGATTTTCGACAAGTTCGCGCATTTTTCGATGAACCTCTTCAAGCCGGTATGCGCCGACGAAACGACGGTGCTGACATGCCCGAACAACGATCTCAACTTCATAGAGGATCAGTGCAAAAGAAACCACAAGGTGGCCTATGTTACGGACGGCACCTTCAGCATGGGTGGTCATGCCGACGTTGCCGGTCTGCTGGAGCTGCAGGACCGGTACGGGTTGTTTCTCTACTTCGATGATTCCCACTCGCTTTCCGTCGCCGGAAGCCGCGGTGAAGGCTATGTGCGTTCCCAGATAGCGTCGCTGTCCGACGACACGATCATCGTTGCAACCCTCAACAAGGCGTTCGGCAGCAGCGGTGGCGCCATCATGCTCCCGAAGAGCCGCACGGATATGGAGGATATCCTCACGCGGTTCGGCGGTCCGCTGGCATGGTCGCAGCCCATGAATACGGCAGCTGTCGGCGCCTCGCTTGCCAGTGCACAGCTGCATGACTCACCCGAACTGAAGCTGCGGCAATCTCAATTGGACGCCAATATCCTTCGCTTCGACGCGCAAGTGCTCACGCCACAGCGCGGAAACGGATTTCCGATCAAAGTGGTGCCGGTCGCCAATACGAGAGTGGTTTCATGTGCCCAGGAACTGCTGCGCCGCGGCTATTATGTGTCACCGGTCTTTTTCCCGATTGTTCCGAGATCTCAGGCCGGGCTGCGCGTCATGCTGCGCAGTGGACTGAGCCCTGCGGCTGTCGATCATCTTTGCAAGAGCATCATTGACGTTGTTGGCCAAGACGTGGAGGTGAAACATGACCAGGACGCAACAGTTCAATAGAGACCGCACCGTGCAGCCCGCCGTACACTGCGTGCTGTATACGCCGGGCTTTTCGAGCGGCCGTATCGCGGCGGCGGCCCGCTCAAGCGCGAGCGCGCTGCTATTCGATCTGGAGGACTCTGTTCCCAAGGGGCGCAAGCCGCTTGCACGGGAGCTTCTTAGCAGCTGGTGCAAGCAGCCCAAGGGCGGCGGCCTGCGTGCCGTGCGCATAAACGAGCTGAGGTCGCTCGAGTATCTGTACGACCTCAGCTGTCTTCTGGCCATCGAGAGCCACCCGGATATTGTCGTCCTGACCATGGTGACGGACGCCCAGGAAATAGAGATCGTCCGGCATCATTTTGCCGATGGCGGTTACCGGCCGCGGATGTTCGTAACGATCGAGACCACCATGGCGCTCGAGCGTATCGATGCCATCGCCGCCGTATCGGACGGCCTCATTCTCGGCTCCGCCGATCTCGCCGCCCAGCTGGGCGTGGATATCAGTTGGGACAACATGCTCTATGCGCGGCAGCGCATCGTGCATGCGGCGGCGACATACGGCATACCCGCGGTCGACACCGCTTGCTTCCATCTCGACGACGACGCTGAACTGATCAAGGAAAGTCAGAAGGCCAAGGAGCTCGGCTTCGTCGGAAAGGCCGCTGTCCATCCCAGGCAGGTCGACATCATCACGAAGATATTTCAGCCGACGGAAGCAGAGATCGCCAGGGCGAGGGAGATCGTGGCGCGGGCCGGCGAGGCCGATGGCGAGATCATCCGCCTCGATGGCAACATGATCGGCCCGCCCTTTGTCATCAGGGCGAAGAAACTGCTGCAATCGGCTGCTTTGGATCGAAGCGTTTCTTAGAAACGCTCCGCCCTATCGATTTAACAGTTCCATTTTTACCCAATTTCCGGACGGACAGCCGTCGCGGCCCTTGGTGAAATTGTTTGGAGAACAGCCCATGCTCGAGCAAACAGGCGAAACGGAATATACCGAAACTGCCGGGTTGCACTATGAGGACCTCGTAGAGGGACTGACGATCCATCACCGCCCCGGCCGGACGATCTGCGAGGCGGACAACACATGGATGACCCTCCTGTCCATGAACAAGCATCCGCTCCACTTCGACGCCGAATATGCGAAAAAGACCGAACACGGCCGCGTGGTCGTCAACAGCGTCGTCACCTTCGCAATCGTCAACGGCATGACGGTCTACTCGCTCAGTGCTAGGACCCCAGCGAACCTGGGCTGGAATGACGTACGCCTGATCCATCCGGTCTTCATCGGCGATACGCTCTACGCCTCAAGCATCATCAGCTCGAGGCGCCTAAGCGCAAGCCGACCGGGCGATGGCATTGTCACTGCCTTCACAACCGGCTTCAACGGCGAAAACACCCCGGTGATCTCCTTCAGCCGGACGTTTCTGGTTCCATGTCGGAGGGAGCCCGCGTGACGCTCCAGGATCCCCCCCTTGCCTTCAAGGTTCTGACGGCACAGGAATGCAAGCAAGCGCTGCCAATGCCGGAGGCGATCGAGGCGGTGCGCCGTGTGCTCCTGGCCCAGAAGGCGGACGAGCTCGTCGTTCCACAGCGGACGATCGTCGACATGACCGAGGACGCTGATCGCACGCAAATCCTCCTGATGCCTTCGGCGTCGCGTTCCTCGGCAAAATTCGTCGTCAAGCTTTCGGCGATCGCGCCGCGCAATCTCCATCGCGGATTGCCTCTGGTGAGCGCCGTTATCATCGTCCTCGACGCGGAAACGGGGCGGTTGCACTCGATCCTCGACGGCGCCCATCTGACCGCCGTGCGGACAGCCGCGGCATCGGCGGTGGCGACGGATTGTCTTGCCAGGGCGGATGCTTGCGAACTGGCGCTGATCGGCGCCGGTGTGACGGCCCGGGCGCACATCGAGAGTGTAAGCGCGGTCCGCAACATTGCCCGCCTGACGCTTTTCTCAAGAACGAAAGCCCGGGCAGAAGCCTTGGCTGGTTGGGCCGTGGAGAGCGGTCTCTGCCAGACTGCGGAGGTGGTGGACACCGCCGAGGCGGCTGTCGGGAACGCGGATATCGTCTGCACCACCACATCGATCGCCTCCGAAGGCCCGATCCTCGATCTCGCCTGGCTGAAGGACGGCACCCATGTCAATGCCATCGGCGGCGTGGATGAAAATGCAATGGAGATAGAGCCACGAAGCCTTGCCGGCGCACGCATCGTCGTTGAGGAACTGGACGCGGCGTTCCGGGAGAGCGGAGAGCTCAGGAGCGCCCGCGCGCTCGGACTCCTCGACGAGAGCAGCGTCGTTCGGCTCTGCGATGTTGTCGCGGCGCCATCCGTTGCGCTGCCGAGCGGCCGGATTTCCGTCTTCAAGTCCGTCGGCGTTGCCTTTCTGGATTTCGCGGTGGCGGAAGGCGTCTCTCGCGCCGCCTTGCAAATGGGATTGGGACGGGAGGTCATGGGTTGATGGAGAAAAAAACGATGAAGCACGACCTCGGCGGCCGAGTGGCGCTAGTGACTGGTGCAACGAACGGAATAGGAAGAGCGATCACCCTCGGCCTCGCAAGCCGCGGCGCCAGTATCAAGTTCAGCTACCACGACGATCTGGACGCGCTTCGTGAACTAATGACGGCTCTTGAGACCCTGGGGGTCCCGGCGCAGGCCTATCAGGTCGACGCCAGAAGCCCGGCATCCGTTGGCGAAATGATCGGTTTGCTCGGAGATGAGCATGTGGACGTGCTCGTCAACAATGTTGGCATTACAACACGCGACGGTTTCTTGGACGTTTCCGAAAAAGCCTTTGACGACGTAATGCATGCAAACATGCGTTTTCCGTTTCTTTTGACCCAACGTATCGTCAAAGGGATGATCGCCCGTGGTGGCGGCGGATCAATCATCAACATATCGTCTATAAGCGCGTTCAAGGCTATCAGCATGATGAGCCATTACCAATGCTCGAAGGCGGCTCTGTCAATGCTGACCAAGAGCCTGGCTGTCGAGCTCGCTCCCCACCGAATTCGGGTCAACACTATTTCACCTGGCCTGACGGCCACCAAGGGTAACCGCCACCAATGGGAGGGCGCACCCGAAATATGGCGTGAACGCGGACGAGACATCCCGCTGGGACGAGCAGGCACCCCCGCCGACTGTGTCGGTGCGGCCTTGCTGTTGGCATCGGATGACGCCGCCTGGATCACCGGTGCTGACATTGTCGTCGATGGCGGTGAAGCAGCAATTTAGGGTCGGAACTCGCCAGGAACCTGACGGTTACTCCCTGTTGATTTGGTATACTCGGTTAGGACGTGGGATGGCATATCAAGAACATCAAAGTCCCATTGTTTCTTGGGGGGCAATCAGTGCGGAGATCGCCTTACTGCGCCGAAGAGAGCCTTTGCTGAATGGGCTTTTATCCTCACTCTTTCGGGACGCCAACACCTTGAACGAAGCGTTGGCTGCGATTTTAGCCAATTCTCTTCAGACGGCGAATGTTGAAACGAACGCCTTAAAATGCCTCTTCTGCAAGACCTTGGCGGATGACTTGTTGGCCTGGGCGGTATTGGACGATCTAACAGCAGTTCGTGATCGTGATCCGGCATGTACTACTTACCTGCATGCTCTTTTAAACTACAAGGGCTTTCAAGCGCTGCAGGCATATAGAATCGCACATAGATTGTGGAATGACGATCGCGCCGAACTAGCCTTATGGATTTCCAATAGAGTTTCCCTCGTCCTAGGCCCGGATATCCATCCGGCTGCCAAGATCGGTTCAGGCATCATGCTCGATCATGGTTCTGGCATCGTGATTGGCGAAACGACCATCATCGAAGATGACGTCTCCATACTTCACAATGTCACATTGGGTGGGACAGGAAAGGTTACAGGCGACCGACATCCGAAAGTGCGACGCGGTGTGATGATCGGTGCAGGCGCAAAGATCATTGGGAATATTGAAATTGGAGAATTCAGCAAGGTTGCGGCGGGCAGCGTTGTCCTAAAGCCGGTTCCAGCACGCTGCACCGTCGCGGGCGTTCCTGCGCAAGTTGTTCGCGTACATGATGCAACAGAGTGGCCATCAATGTTTTCGAGCAGGGTCGGATTGTTCGAGGCCAACTTGATGGAGGATAACCGGTGATCGACGAAATGATGAATCCGCGCCCGCTCAGGCTAAACCCGACCGGCATTTCCTGTGGGCACACCACAATCGATGCCGTCCATTTATGCGTTTCCAGCCCCGGCAGACCGGGCCAGCCAATGCCTGAAAACAACTCCTCACTTCGGATCAATTGCCACACGCTCATCCATCTTGGAATTGGTCCGGTTAAAAGTGACCCTATGAATATTGTGTTCAATACTCACAACGGACTTTAGTGGAATGGCCTGGTCTCGACTACTTCTGGATCAAGATCGCAATCGGGCCCTCGTCGTGGGTGCCAGCATCGCCGGTCCGATGATCGCAAGCGTGATGATCAATCACTTTGATGAAGCTATCGCTCTGGATCCTGAGGAACTGCCAGAGGCGCTATTGCCTCCATGCCGTGTACCCAAAAAGCACTATGTCCGCCTGCTCTTGGAGCGCGCTAGGAAAATCATGAGCGAGTATTTACCAGAATCATGGCCACGCCGGAAAGCGGACGAGCGCAAGGAGTCGACTTCTGCCTCCTAGTCGTCGGGCGCTGGTCGGTTGAGGTCTTGCCCGCGAACATCAAACGTACGGGCGGAAGTTTCGCGAGTGCAATTCTGGAAAACATCTAGGAAAAATCCTAGAGGGTGTTGAGGCCAAGCCAAGGTAGATTTTTCTAAAGTATTCGCAGCCGCAGTGCTGACGCTTGGCAATGAGCTTGATCGGATCAGAATTCCTCCTTGAGTCCGAGCGAGCCGATCAACTAGAGGATTTATCGAGTCCATGAAACGGCCGTACCTTGGTGGCTTACTTACTAAGCCAGTTGAATACTGGCGCCGCTTTCGCGGAAAAGATCAGTCAGACCGTGACCCCAGTGGTGATATGGCAATGCTGCATAGACATGAGCGGGAGAAGCGGGACAGATTGCGCTATGCCCTGATATATCTACTTAAAGAAGCAAAATCTCTCGGTTACATGACAGTCGCCGAGCATTTACACCGTGCGATCAAGAGCTTGCACTAACGTATTATGAGTGCTGGGCGAATGGCACTACAGCGGTCGCTTCCCGATAATCCATTTCAAAATTACAATTACCTTGGTATCACGGAGTGAGACCCTCGGACCGAGGCTGCTACCTTATTGATGGCGCGGGGTCTGGAGCCGCACAGGTTCGTCCCCGGAGATCAACATGACAACAAAGCGGCCATTCGCCTAGGCGCGACGATGGCCTCCAAAGGCACCGTTCGGGCATTGGAAGGCACCAACCTTTATCGCCGGTTCTATCACCATGGCGTTTTCATATGCACTGCAAGATTGAGAGAAATTGATCAACAACTATCGAGATGGTCTGTGGCAGCTCCTCCTATCGAGATATAGAGTGTGTTTCTTTGAGAACAGGACATTCAAAGCGAGTTTCAGCGCACGAATATCAAAATGGTTTCAGCATCTTGTTGGCTTGAGCGGGTTCCGAAGGATTTTAGTGTGCCGCGCTAATCAAATGGGGGTCGAATGGATCGAGATGGTGCATTGGGCCGCGCCTTGGAAGCTCTGGACGACGCAACGTCGCATCAAGATCTCTCGACCGCAATCCATATGCTTCGGGATGATTACGGGCTAACCAACATCACGTATCGCGGCTTCAGATTGGTCGGTATTGATAAAATTCAGACGACGATGATCATCTCGACAAGCGATCCAGAATGGTTCCTGCAATATGATGCTCGGGAGCTAAGTCGAATCGATCCCATTGTGGACCGCGCGCGCAATTCTCCGCTTCCACTGGACTGGGACGATATAGACAGGCGCTCGAAGAGCGCTCGACATTATTTTTCGGAGATGATGCGTTTTAAGATTGGAGACCGCGGGCTCTCAATGACGATATCGCCGCCAAATAGACCACCCGGGCTGTTTACTTTCATAGCGAGCGAGTTAAGCGGCTCGGAATGGCAGTCACTTCGTAGGCGGTGTCAGGCAGACATGATGTTTCTTGGCCAACATGTACATTATCATGCCCAGACGATTGGCCAAATAAGGCAGGCCGACGACCTGCTGACGGAGCGCGGACGCAGATGTCTGGAACTGGTGCTGAACGGACATAAGCCGGGATCGATCGCCAAGCTATTGGGCCTGTCAATTCATACAGTCAGGATGCACCTGCGCCACGTGCAAAAACGGTTGGATTGTCACACCCTTCCGGAAGCCATTGGCAGGGCAATGGAGCTCGGCATTCTTAAAAATGCACATGCCGTTCCTGCTGCCCGTTCCCCCAGTTATGGGATTGGTCTTTTGGGTCGATAAGCAGCTTTTGACGATCCAGACCACAGTTTGTCATGGACCAGTCATTCGTAGAGGCGAGCTCTTCTTTGTTATTTCATTCGCCTCCCGCACCTATCGGATTTTTCAAAATTCCCCCGAATACAAATCGCGATTGGTGGAAATTTCCAGGTCAACGCCATCGACGAATTATTATTCTAACTAGTTGACGGGATGAAATTTCCAATAATTGAATTTAATTCCTTAAAATCAGTATGTTAAATCGATTATTACACCAAGTTTCGCATATTGCCGAAGCGGCAATTTTATCTGAGATTCCTTAGGGGGATAGCGGATATAGCGGGGGTACATTCATGAAAGCAGGATGCAACGATTCGATCTTTCGAATGATTGTGCAGCATGTTTGCTATCCTAAGAACCTAATGGAATTGCCTATGGTGCGCAGGGGCGACCTTGCACGTTTTAGGCTTTTCCACGGATATTGCTTCCTCCCAGTTCTCCTCGATGAAATTCCCCTCCTCAAGGTTGTTCTGCTCACTTTCGAAGCGGAGAAGAGGTCGAGGTTTTATGCAGGCACCCATGTGCTTGCTAACAACTGGGCGAAATGATGAAACGAACGAGAGAGGAGGTAGCGGAAACACGCCGAAAGATCCTCTCCGTTGCGGAAGAGCTTTTTTTACAACGAGGATTTGAGAACGTCTCGATTCGTGAAATCGCCGCAGTCGCCGGTGTCTCGCGTGCAGCCGTACATTGGCATTTTCAAAGCAAGACGGGGCTGATTATTGCGCTCGGGGCCGATATATGCTGGCACATATATGACCTTCAGGAGCGACTTGTCACCGGCAGGCTGGATAATCCGCTGAAGGCTCTTACTGAGACACTGGAAAAGGCTTTCTGGGACCTGGAGAACGACGGTCGCGCCCGACGCATTATGGGTATCTATTGTGCTTTAGAAGCCTCCGCGACCGGGAATTTTTTTGATGAGGCGGGGGCATTCCGTCGAGATATGATGAATTGCCTATTGGGAATATTCGTCGCCAGCGAGCATGAATTGTCACCGCCATGGACGGCAGACACGGCTGCAAACACCCTGTTTTTTCTATTGGATGGGATTTTCAAAGAGAGGCTGCGGGAGGAAAATACCATGAGCCAATCTTTGTCATCTCACGGAAGCACTCTCGTGCAGACAATGCTTGCGTCCTGCTGGAGCGGGGTCGTTGCCGCGAAAGAGGTCAATCTTGATATGAGAGGCTGATTGTTCTTGGCGCGGACAGTATTACGTGTCGCCTGGCACTTTACATACGCAGTCAATGACATTTCGCAGCCACCCGTGCATGGCTCATAGTCTGCCACCGCCCATTTCATCCGAGTGCATCGGCGTGGTCATTCAATCACGGAGACTCAAACGGCCACGCAAACGCGATCGCAACGACATGGTCACGAACCATGAATTGGTGGCCAGCCATAGTTCGTCTGGTGCCGGAGGACCCGCCAACTAGGCCAAGATTCCTCATATCGCCCCCATCACCTAAGTCACTATAGCGACGTTCAACAATCCTGCGACATCATCCTCTGGAATTTTTCCCAGATGTTTATCCCATCAATAGAACCATAATGAAGCCAATGATCGAATGGTTTCAAACAAGTTCCAGAAGATTGGATCAACACATGATAACTTTCATTAGTCACTCCAATTTGGCGACAACCGCAGAACAGCTTCAATCATTCCTTGAACTGCGTTACGATATATTCATCAGAAAGCTTGGGTGGTCCATTCCGTCGGCCAAAAACGGGATAGAGCGAGATGAATACGATACGTCTGGAGCAATTTACTTGACGATCAGCAATCAGTCCGGCCAAGTCGTGGCGGGCGTGCGGTTGCTGCCGACCTCTGAGCCTTGCATTCTGAATGAGATATTTCCGTCTTTGGTTCGGGGCACTCTGCCAAGATCGCCCCGCATATTCGAAGTGACTCGGTTCGCCGTCGATCAACGTAAGGAACGTATCAGCGGATGTTCAGATCTTCGCACATCTCTGCTGTGGGGCATTCAGGCCGCCGCATTGGCGATTGGCGCTGAGAGGCTTGTCTCGGTATCTTACATGCATCTTGAGCCGATGCTATTCAAAGCCGGTTATTCCTTCAGACGGCTTGGCGAGATGATCGACATCGATGGCACGCCGACCGTTGCGCTTGAGCATGAAGTTTCTGTCGATGTCTTGAACGCATGCCATGGCCGCATTCGATCCGACGAAGTTCGAAAAGCGTTGCGATTGCATGGTTGTCCTGCACGCCACGGGGATGTGATGAATATCCCCCGGCCACCGCTGGTGGCTCGGAACATAGCGTTGCAACTGGCAGACTGAAGCATTTAAAGGCCGATCTAGATCAGATCGGCCAGTTGGCGCCGAGGCTTAACAGAACCACCCGACATCAGGCCCCAAAATATATTTCCATGACGTTTTGTCAGGCTCATAGCAGCGAGTAGTGAGCTTGGTGTGATAACTCGCTGACGGTACCTCTCCTTGTTAAAGGAGCTGATTCATGGATGCCGTCCTACGCCGGCCGAGATATTTTCTATCGGCTGCCGCGTCTTTACCTGTCCGAATTCGACAAAGCTGACATCTGACCTGATGTTCACTCAGTATAGTCATACAAGACTTATCAATCCCATTATTATTCCTTTTACCACAGCGTGCGTTCTGTTCATCGCATGGAGTTTGTTCTTCGCCATGTCCGTGTAAAAATCGACACTTTTCTGCGAAATATTGAGGATCTGCGCGGTCTCCCAAGCCGTCTTGCCCTTTGCGATCCAGGTCAGCACCTCAACCTCCCTGGGAGACAGCAGTGCTTTGCGGCGAGACGCACCCTCCTTCATCGATAGCCCCAAAAGAACTTTCCGCGCCTTCTGATGGAAACATTGGGCGAGGATATGAACTGTAGGCAGGGATGCCGAAAAATTCTTGGCATCAGGCAATCCCTGATCTGGGACTACACTGATAGCCACGGACTCTCCGAGTTCGGTTAGGATTGGGAAAGTCAAGCCGCCGGCGAGGCCGGCATCCAGTGCTTCCCCCAATAGCTTGCTTTGCTTTCTCGTCAGGTCTTCTAATCCGACTATATCGCTCCATTGAATGATTCCTCGGATTGATGAAACTCGATTGAGGACCGGATCAACCTGTTCGTATTTTTCTCGAAAGTAATGGAAGCGCCATTTTTGAGGGTAGTTCGATATGATGAAGCGTTGCGGATTAGGCTCCAAATGATTGGGGGATACGACTGGACTTATCCGATGCATATTGTAGGCAAAGAATCGGACACCAAACGTTGATAACCACCTTCCAAACATTTCCTCCAGGGTGGCTTCGTCATTGCAAACATCTAGATCTTCGACAAACGACTGAACGACACCATCCATCATAATAGTCTCGCTCCATTTTGATTGGTTATGTTGAGATCTGCGCTTGAATGCACGTCTAGCGGTGCACTTTTGGGCACTTGAAGACTAATCGCCTCGCAACTTGCGGGCTGCGGCTTTGAAATTTGGGAGGATGCCGCCACTTCGTACGGCCGGCAATCCGCCGCGCTATAGAAGGCTCCTTGGTCCATATTGCTGGAGATGCAAACCAATCCTTGGATTACCGGCTTATGCGTTTGATGATGACCTGATCGGCAGATCGGCATTTTTTCGCTGCGAGCCATTTTCCCTTGACCATGTAGTATTGCGGTGAATTCAACCACTAATTAAGATTAGAAAAGGATATGCAATCGAGAATTACAATCCTTTTTTCAGAATAAATTCAATAAAAAGAATAGGTCAAAACCTCATCCAGTCAATGAGAATATAATAATCTAAATATGTAATATACATTCAAAGTTTAACTTATGTTTGTATAGTTACTGGAAATACATATAAATTCCCGATCTTTCGTGGATGCCGGTTAATCAGATCGCGCAACATTGTGACTGTCGTAATTAGTAGGCTTAATGGCAATGTTATCGAGGAAGCCGATAGCGGTCTGCGACGCGTTCGAGTTTACCGCCGTCGTGATGTTGATGCTGTGCTCTGTCGGAAGTCTGTCATTGCAAACCATGACAAAACCCAGCCTCCCACGCGAGGACACGAGTTGCAGCCCAATCTGATAGCGCCTTCGTTGATATGATCCGATTGCGATTTCATCGATGAAGTTTCCTGCTTCTTCGAGAGTAATTCACAATGCTGCAATTCGGCGCTGGCGTATTACAGCTCACAACAATTCAATGATTATTCCATCCGGCAGATGCACAAAACCGCAATACTGATCGGCGCCCCCTCCAAGGCGAAAAGACCAAAGGCTGGGTCACCTCTCCATCCAAACAACATCAGGCCATCAGTCCACAATCCAACTGGCCCAATCATACTTAATGGCCAGCAGCGCTCCTCCTTCGGCCGTAAGGTGCATGTTGTCGATGTAGAGGGGATGCTTGCCCATGCTAGTGCGGCACATCCCTGACTGGCAAAGAGGGGCTGCGATATCGGCCAGCTTGACGTCGGGCCAATGGGCCGCCGCTGCCATCAAGGCAAGGACATTTCCCTGGCGTTCGCGTCGATCTGCCTCGGTGATCTCGCAGCTTGCATATCGACCCAAGGTAAGGTTGCCGTAAGCGCGCCGTTCCAGACAAACGCCGACATCGAAGGCTGCGGAGGCGGGCGGGGCGACGATGACGACGCGCCGTCCCAGTTTCCTGACCGCGTCGACCGTGTTTCTGAGACCCTGCTGACCTATCAAGACCGAGGCGGGAGTGACGGTGTTGCCGCCGGGAGAGCTGTTGAGTACGTCGCCGAGGCTTGGGTTCACGAAACGCTCGAACGAACTTGCGAGCACGACGGTTTTGATGTTGGGATTTTGCGCTAGGGAGGCGAGCACATCCGCATTGAAGCTCAAGCAACCCTCCGCCCATTGTCGGGTCAAGCGCAGTTTGTTGACGGGAGCCATACCCAAAAGCGGTCCGCAGCTCAGCTTGGTCGCCTGCCGAATGCCTTGCGCAGATACGCTGGCGAGCGCCGCCACGATATCCATTGCTTTCGAATCGCCCCAGACAAGTACCGTTGGATCCTTGGCGCTATCGCATCCCGCGACCGGCGCATAGCCACTACCATCGAGCACGCATTGCGACGCCAGGCCGTCATTATCGGCGCGCGCCAACACGCGTGCGTCGAGCTGGGCCACCCAGCGCCATGCCTGGGGTGCCATGAACAGCAGGCCCGACATCATGAGGGTTGTTGCAAGCCGGGCCGGGGTAAAGCGGAGGCGACTGTGACGCACGGGCTGCTCGATGAGATAATACATAATCGCGGCCGCAAGCAGGGAGCCCAGCGCGACGGCCAGCCCGATCCATCCCGGCGTGTCGTCCAAGTAGACTGCATTCATCAGCGCCATTGGCGGCCAATGCAGCAGATACCAGGAATAGGAGATGTTACCCATCCATGCGAGGGGTTGCAGACAGCGCTGGATCAAGGGGAGGCTGAAGCCAGGATGGTTGCGGATAAGGACAAACGCGGTAGCGATACAGACGGCCACGGTCAGATCGCCGGGAGATTGTGCATAGAACGGCACCCCGAGCATGACGGCCAGCGCGGGCCAGAACAACGCGGACATCCGTTTGTTGCCGGTAACGGCGAATGAGGCGAGTGAGCCGATAGCGAGCTCCCAGGCGCGAAATTCAATGCGATAGAATGTATCGTCCGGCAGATTGTCGCGATACGCCAGCCACGCGCCCAAACTCGCGATCGCGATCAGTAGCAGCGCACCCAGGCGCGCACGTTTTGGCAGGAGCCAGAGCAAGAGCGGTATTCCGAGATAGAACTGCTCCTCGATGGCAAGGGACCACGCATGCAGGAGCGGCTTGAGTTCGGCAGGGCCGTCGAAATAACCTGTCTGACGCAGCAGCGCGAGATTGCCGGTGAAGGTCACGGCGCCTTGCGCAGTCTTGCTGAAGTCGATGAAATCCTGGCTCGACAGCAGCCACATCGAAGCCAGGGTCGTCAACGCCAGGGTCGCGTAAAGGGCCGGCAGCAGACGCTTGGCGCGGCGTGTGTAGAAGGCACGGAAGCTAAACGTGCCGGCATCCAACTCGCGCACGACAATGCCTGTTATGAGAAAGCCAGAAATGACGAAGAAGATATCGACACCGAGAAATCCACCCTTCGGGCCGAAGCCGCAGTGATATGCGACGATCAGTAAAACCGATATGCCGCGCAGCAGCTGGATGTCGAAGCGCGGAACCTTGTGCTCGGTCGGCCGAGTGACGAAATCCCCGGATACGGCGTAGGTCTTTCCCGTGATCCCTGAGAGTTCATTCATCATCGTTCCCCCTGCGGCAGGCGGAGTCCGAAACTTGTTTCAACAGCTTGTTGTATTCGTCGTCGCTCACGCTCAAGACCCATGCTGCCTTGCCCCCCGACGCCAGGTTGACCACACGGGACCTGGCATTGCATCTAAGGAGGAAGCCTGAATAGCGACCATCGATATGGTATAGCCCCAACACTGCATTCTGCTGCACCGATTGCGTCCAATGTGTCTGGGGGAACGCCGGCGCGAGCGTATATACGAACTCCTGCGCGATCCATTCGTCGAGTTTGTTCTCCAGCACGGCTCGCAACTCGGCTTGGGAATGCTCGCTACCGATCAGAACATCCTTTCCTTCGCCCGAATTCGACAACTTGAAGATCAGCCTGTCCTTATCGGAAAGCAGGGCATCAAGGTTGCTGGCGTCGATCCGGTGGCTCTCCGGAATGAACGTCTTGATGGCGGCAATTTCTTCGGCGCTCAGGAGTTTGTGGTAATTCGGGTCGCACAGAAGCGCGAGCCATATCTTGCTATGCAGAATGTAGGGCTCGAACATGCTCAGCAGCACCGCGCCAGAGCTGACGATCCTATCGAACAAGTGCCACTCGTCCTCGACCAGTTCCTTCTCGAGAAACAGTCTGAAGACAAGTGTCTTGCGGCCCTCGCTCCGGGTCAGCCATTCCTCAGGGTATTGACTGTTCTTGATGAGATGTACGTCGTAGCCACGACACGCAGATTCGAGATGTCGTCTCATCTCGTCATAAACGAGCGGAGTTTCCGTCTGATATGAATCCAAATCGAGAAGAACGATTCTCTGACATCCGTCCGCCGCGCACCGTTTGCTGATCAAGCTGGCGAGGTCGTCATATGTTGACCGGCCACCCTTCAAGCTGCTCGCCGTGGCACCGAATTCACGAAGCACGGGTTCGCAATACTGATGCATTTGGTGCCCATCGACGGGGGGGCCTATGTTAAGCTCGCAAAATTTGTATTCTCCCGATGTCGTCGGGACGATATCCACGCGGCCGATGGCGTCCGTGTTCGCGTCGAGCTTGTTCCAGTCGATAAAACGCCACGCCTTTGGCGGTACGTGGAAAAGCTTCAGTATTTCTTCCTGTGAGTGCCGCTTTCGCAGCGACCGGAGGATTTTTTGCTGAGCGCTCAAAACTAAGCGAAAGCCAGCCTCAAGCTTGATGAAGTCCTCTTCCGGAAAAAGTACTACGGGGATCGGAAGTATCTCCTTCAGAGGAGCGAACGACGCCAGACGTTCGCCCAGCGTTTCCCGTAGTGATTGGTGAAAAGTTTGCGTCATTGTCACGAATCTCATAGCATCTCACCTGTTCCGGTTTGCAATCTGACCCATTCTGCGGATCGATATTCGCAGCTTTGCATCGGTCCGCCGCGCTGCAGGCGCAAAGCTCCCGGCCCGATAGTTCTGATATTCTCTGGTAAGACCTTCATTATCCGCTGAAACCTGAAGATCGTCGGGTGTCCGTGGGGCACATCCGCCCTCTCCTGGGAAAGCCTCGAGTTCGAGGACCATCTTGCGGATCGTCACGCGTCGACCGTTACGGTGTTGCAATCGTCAACAGGGCCGTCGAACGACGCCGCAGCGCCTCGATTTGCGGAAGCCTGAAGATGCTCGGCGTGGCAGCCGTGTTCTCCACGGCCGCGTGCTCCATCATCTGTTAAACGCCGCGCGGCGCGCCGAGGCCGGTAAGCTCGAAGCAACCGAGCGCGTGTCTGTGCCCGCCAGATAGAGATGCACTCGCATCACAGCGTCATGCTCCTGCATAAAGACTGCTTTGCTTTGACAGCCCAACCCTCTCGGGTTTCGTCACAGCACTACGAATTCTTATGGTTGTTCTTCACCTGTCTCGAAATCTCGTTCAGCAAGCGCGTGGCTAGACTGACCTGTACTTCGATCTCCTGGTCCGTCATGGGCGGCGACACTTTGAGCCCGCTCGTTCCGCCCAACAAGTGCGCAACCATCAGGCGTGCCGCACTGCCTGATACCTGCTTTTTAAGCTCGACGCATATCCGCGTGACCTCTTTGACAGCAGTGTCTATCTCGCTATCCGTTTTGGAATCGGAGAAGTTGAATCCACTGACTCCGCCCAGGAGATGTGAAGTAATCAAGAAATCTTTCATCGGGAAAGCCCTTTTAAACCGCTTGCTTGTCCAACTCGTTGAGCACGCGCACAGCCAAACCGACGGTGCGTTCGATCTCTTCGTCGCTAAGGCTCGGTGACAAATCGAGCCCTTTTGCGCCGCCAAGCAGGTGTGCAACCACGAGGCATTCGGACTCTGCGACAGTCTCGGCAACTTGCTTCTCAATCTCGGTCGCAATGCGCATGGCCACATGAACCATGGTCTCAAGGTCCTGGTCGGTCATGTCCGGTTTGAGGTTGATCCCGGTATCTCCGCCCAGGAGGTGTGATGCGATTAGAGATTTCAGTGGATGTTCGGTCATTGCGCAGCCTTTCTCTTCAAATTAGGTTTTCGTGACACAAAATCGTTTTTTCTGTCGTAGGTAATCCGCTCGTGGGCAACGTACGAGCCCGACTTGAACCACGAGCAACGTCAACTCGAGACCATCACACCAAGATGAGCTGTCCGCTTCTTGCAACTCGGTCATACCGACAAGCGGTTTCCGCCTGTAAGTATCAAATGGAATGTCGCGCGGCGTTGAGTGGCCTCGTTCAGTCGTTGGCTTCTTTGTAATTCACTCGGTCAAGCGGAACATCTGGGAAAAATTCCAGAGGATGCGTCATGGCGGCCATGTCGGGGAACCCGGAGCTTGCGCGGGTGATCAAGGGGATCAGCACACGCATCCATTTTGTCCGACAGATTGATCTGAACTCTTCAAACTGGACCGTTTTTGGTTAGAGTTTTCCGGTGCATTTTCCTGGCCGGGAAGGACGGAAGACGATGAAGGCATCGCAGTTTTCGGACGCGCCGAAGGCGTTCATTCTGAAGCAAGGTGATGAAGGTGTGTCTGTTGCGGAGATCTGCCGCATGGCGGGAATCCCTTGGCCGACAGGCGAATGCGAAGCAATCGCCGCTAGGCAGCCAGGCGACCTACTTCAATTGGAAGAAAAAGTATGCCGGCATGTTGCCGCCGGAGATGAAGAAGCTGAAGCAGCTCGAGGACGAGAACGCTCGGCTGAAACGGATCGTCGCAGATCTGACGCTGGATCGCGAGATGCTGCAGGACGTCATCCGGCGAAAGCTCTAAGGCCTGCTCGGTTAACGTTACAGTACCCATGTGGCTTATGCGGGTGAAGGGTGTGTTGGGCGGCGCTTCACCGGCGTGGCCACACGAGGCTTATTCGAGTTCAGCGCTCCATTTGCCGGTCGAATCGAGGGCGAACCTGCTAAAAGTGGAAACGGGCCACGAGGCCCTTTGATCAAAAGTTCAGCAGATGATGCTTGGCTGCGGTCGTGACTTCGCGTGTCAGGTCAACCAGCCGATCAACGGCAAGGCGGTTCATCTGCCAATAGAGGGGGACGTCCAATGGCGTTTCCGGGATAAGCTCAACCAGTCGGCCGGAAGCCAGGTGCTCATGCACGAGGGACGACGGGTTCATGCCCCATCCCATGCCGGAAAGGCTGGCCTCGACGAAACCCTGCGTCGACGGCAGCCAATGGGTCGGAGGGCTGAGATCCTTTGCGAATACCTGACGCATCCACCGGCTCTGGAGCCCGTCCTTTTGATTGAAGGTCAGCGCGGGCACGTTGCCAATGGCTTCCGCCGTGACACCTTGCGGGAAATGCCGGGCCATGAAATCGGGGCTTGCCGTTGCATGATAGCGCAGCGCTCCGAGAAACATGCGCCGGCAGCCCGGGACTGGCTTTTCCAGACTGGTGACCGCGGCGACTACCTGACCTCGCCGTAGCCATTCGGCGGTATGGTCCTCGTCATCGATCGCAATGTTCAGCAGATATGGCGAGCGGCTGGCGAAGTTTGACATGCCCGTCAGGAACCAGGTTCCGAGACTGTCGGCATTCGTCGCGATGTGTAGCGTCACCCTCGGTTCGGATTCTGTCGGGTCGACGAGGGAGGGTAGATGCTCGAACAGTTCGGTTTCGAGCATGCCGACATTTTCCATGTGTCGGCAGAGCCATTCTCCCTTTTCGGTCGCGGTACAGGGATTGCCCCTTACGACCAAAATGATGCCGAGGCGCTCCTCGAGCTGTTTCACGCGCTGTGAGACGGCCGAGGGCGTCACGTTGAGAAGGCCAGCGGCTTTCTCGAAGCTGCCTGTTTGAACGACCGCCGAAACGGCCCGGAGCGCGGAATAGTCGAGCATGGCTTAGTTTTGCTTAATTGGAATTAGCAACATTAACTACCCTAAATCCGTGAGATGCGATAGCGGACAGCCCACGATGTTCAGGGGGCGTTTCAAAGCATGAATTTTCCAGTTTTTGGGACAGGCCTAATGATGGGGCTCAGCCTGATCGTCGCGATCGGTGCGCAGAACGCCTTCGTGCTCCGCCAGGGGCTGCGCAACGAGCATATATTCGCCGTCTGCCTCGCATGTGCAGTGTCGGATGCCATGCTGATCACGCTGGGCGTGAGCAGTTTTCGGCAGATTGCCGCCTTGCTGCCCTGGCTCGATCCGGTCATGCGCTATGGAGGGGCGGCGTTCCTGATCTGGTACGGTGCGAAAAGCCTCTATTCCGCTTTTCGCTCGTCAGGGGCGCTGGGAGTTCAGGAGGCGGGAGCATCGAACTTTCGGGCGACCCTTTTGACCTGCCTTGCTCTCACCTGGCTCAATCCGCACGTCTATCTCGATACGGTCATGCTGCTCGGTACCATCTCGACCCGCTTTCCGGGGCAAGAGGTCTCCTTTGCGGCGGGCGCTGTCACCGGCTCGTTTCTGTTCTTCTTCTCGCTTGGCTACGGCGCGACCTGGCTGCGGCCGATCTTTTCGAAGCCGGCATCCTGGCGGATTCTGGAAACGCTCATTACGCTGACAATGTGGATGATTGCCCTGAACCTATTGAGGCAGGCGTAACCGCACTCTCCAGTGAGCATATGACAAGACGGGCTGGCGGCAGCGGCTCGCCATAAACCTTGCCTGTCATTCTCCGGCTAATTTGTCGCCGCCCGCTGATGAGCAAAGATCTTTCCGCGAAGCCAGGAAAAGGCCGATATGTTCTCAAGTGCACGCCGGGATTGATTTCATTGGGCATTGTGATCGAATAGTCTTTGAAGCGGAAACCGCGCCTACGGCCCACGACAAGGACATGTGATGCAGGGAATAACGATTGCGCTGGCACTTCTGGCCATGGTGGTGGTCAGCGGGGCGGTGACACGATTTCTGCCGGTTGCAGTGCCTTTGCCGCTGATCCAGATCGGACTGGGGATGCTGGTCGCCGTCGTGACGGGAAGAGCGGTCGAGCTGGATCCGTCGATCTTCTTCCTGCTTTTCCTGCCTCCGTTGTTGTTTCTGGATGGCTGGCGCATCCCGAAGGAGGGACTGCTGCACGATAAGGGTGTCATTCTCGAACTGGCGCTCGGCCTTGTGCTTTTCACGGTGCTCGGGGTCGGCATCTTCATTCACTGGATGATTCCATCCATGCCTCTGCCCGTCGCTTTCGCGCTGGCGGCAATCCTGTCGCCTACCGATCCCATTGCCGTTTCGGCGATATCGGCACGCGTTCCGATCCCGAAGCGATTGATGCACATTCTGGAAGGCGAATCCCTCCTGAATGATGCATCGGGCCTTGTCTGCATGCGCTTCGCCGTGGCTGCCGCAGTGACGGGAGCCTTCTCCGTCGGCGAGGCAGTCACGACATTTCTGTGGCTTGCGCTGGGCGGGATCGCCATCGGTGTCGGTCTGACATGGGCGGTCACGCGCGCGCGCGACCTCGTTGCGCGTAAACTCGGAGAGGATACCGGCTCCCATATCCTGATCAGCCTGCTGATACCGTTCTGCGCCTATCTGGCCGCGGAGCATTTTCATTGTTCAGGCATTCTGGCCGCCGTCGCCGCCGGGATCACCATGAGCTTTGTCGAACGTCGCGGCCGGGCGCTCGCCGTGACGCGAGTTCGGACGCAAACCGTCTGGGATACGGTCCAGTTCGCGATGAACGGCATGGTCTTCGTGCTTCTTGGGCAGCAGTTTCCAAACATCGCTTCCAGCGCGGCGAATGTCGTGGGCGAGACCGGCCATGGTCATTCGATCTGGCTGATCTTCTATGTTGTCGCCATCACGGCGGCACTTGTGATCATGCGGCTGATTTGGGTTTGGATTTCCCTTCGCTTCACGCTTTTTCGCGCGGCAAGGAGAGGGGAGGCCATAAGGACGCCGGGCTGGAGGCTGGTTGTCGCGGCATCGCTCGCCGGTGTTCGTGGCGCGATCACTCTTGCCGGTATCCTGACGCTGCCTTTGGCACTGGACGACGGCAGCGTCTTTCCAGCGCGGGAGCTTGCGATCTTCCTTGCCGCAGGGGTCATCATTACCTCCCTGGTCCTGGCAAGTGTCTTTCTCCCCTTTCTGCTCAAGAATCTCGATCTGCCCCCCGAACCGACACACAGGCAACAGGAGGACGAGGCACGGATCGCGGCGGCAGAGGCGGCCATCAAAGCAATCCAGGCGGCCCAGCACCGAATGGGCGTGGGGCGGAGCGATGCCGATTTTTACTCCGAAGTCGGCGCAAGGCTCATGGAATTTTATCGTGAACGCATCGACGGACGTTCCAAGACGGGCGACGAAGCCGAGCAAGCGCGGAGAATGGAGGATATCGAACGCGGTCTTCGCCTATCGGGGCTTCGTGCCGAACGAGATGCGATTTTCGAGCTGGCACGAGCGCGCAAACTTCCAGAAGCGACAGCCACAACATTGGTTCGCGAAATAGACCTGCTCGAGGCACGTTTGGTATCCAGCGCATGATCGCTTTCGGCGGGTCTGCCATCAATTCCATGCCGGCTGAAACCAGAAAAGAACGGCGATCCATCATCCTTGCATCTTCTTGGGTGAGCCCCGGCGAGGCTCACATCCTGGAATAACCATCTGTCACATTTTTCTCGCCAACCGGGGCCGGGGAAGGTTTACCCGCCGACATTATCGCGCACGACAGCTTTTCCACCGCGGACTCCCATGATCTGCATGGATGTGTGGGTGTTGCCGATGGCTCGTCGGCATCCGGGGCCTTCACGACCATGTAGATCGCCGTGTTTAGTCCCGGCATCTAATGGATCGGGAACAAATCCCAATCGGTGTCACGATGCCCCAGGATTTCCGAAGAGATGATATCCGCCGCAATCTTGCTGAACGTTATGCCATTGCCGCCAAAGCCCATCGTCACGAAGACGTTTTTCATTCCGGGGAGGTGGCCGATCATCGGTAAGCCGTTTGGCGTAACACCGAAGGCAGCCGACCAGGTGAAGTCGGGCTTGCCGATCGATATGCCGGTCAGCTCACCCAGCTTCTCAATAAGGACTTTCGCCTTCTTCGCGGCTTTGAACGTATCCTTGTAAGCGCCCTCGCCATCTTCGTCTTCGCCGCCGACAATGACCCGGCCATCCGGCGTCGTTCGGAAATAGAGGTACGGATCCGAGCCTTCCCAGACAAGATAATGATCAAGCCATTCCGGTCGCTTCAAGTGCGGCCGGCTGGCTAGGGCCCAGGTCGAGATCAGCGTCTGGCTCTTGTTGGCAATCGCCTCCAGGAATTCGTAGCCCGTGCAGAACACGACATGGTTTGCCGTGAGCATTTCTCCCTCGGATGTCGAGACGACGACCTCTTCTTCGATGTTGCGCACGTCCTTGATTTCGACGCCCGCGGTGATTTCGATGCCGTGGACCTTCGCGTTTCGAAGCAAAGCTGCGGTGAGTTGTGCAGGATCGGCCGACGCTGAAATCGCGCTGTCGATCGCTGCGGGCCGTTGAAGCCCGTGCCGTTCTCGAAGAGTGAAGGAATCGAGTAGTTCCGCTTTGATCCCAGCCTTCGTTCTGGCATCCACCTCCGCCTGAAGTGCTCGAGCACCATACTCCTCACCCGATAGGAAGAGTGTACGCTTCCTATCGAAGGCACACTTCAGTTCGAGGTCTCGGACAAGGCTGACGAGACCCTCAACCGCTCGCGCAGAGCGCTGCCAGACACGCTGAGCCTTCTTCTCGCCAATCATCTTCGCCAGCATATGCAAGGGCACATCGATCTCATGCTGTATCATCGCCGTGCTGGCTATGGTGCTGCCACGGACAGGCTGTCTGCGATCGACGACAAGGATTTTCAATCCCTTTCCCGCCAGTGCGTGCGCCATGAGCGCACCGCTGATACCCGCGCCAACGATGATGACGTCGAACGACGCGGATGAGGGTCTCTTCCTCGACACCACCGAAATTCTCGGAGAGGCTGCCCATAGGGGTTGGTCATGGCGCAGACGCTGTTTATGAGTAAGAGGCGCGGAATTGTTCAATTGTGAGAGACCTGAACGGGAGGGTGCGATGCAATTTGCCATCGCCTGGCGGTCAGAAAACGGTCATAGGCGACCATCGTTCCATCTCGTATTGAATGAGCCCGAGGGCGATCAGTTGCTATCGCCGATTGGTGAACGAAAATCGCTCGGGGTAGGGCCGCCTGAGAGAGCAGGCGGCCCTACTTTTCAAACTGCTTTCATATCATCGCGTTCGCGACCGCCGATGACGGCGGCAACGGCGGCAATGAATGCGCCGATCAGGAGCGACAATGTCCCGAAAAGAGCGAGCTTGGCGCCGGCCTTGCGGGCGGCCTCTGCAGCTTGCTGAGCCTTTTCCTTGGCGACTTCGACGTTCTTCAGGATCGTGTCCACTCGCGTTTTCGCCTCAGCGTCGGACAGGCCCGTCTTCGCAGCCACAAGCTGTGTCAGATAGGTCTGGTCATCCGAAGATATGCTGCCGGACGCCGCGCCATTGGCAAGGATCGTGGCAACCTGCGCCGCTGAGGTGTCGGCGACGTTTGCATTTGCCGGAAGCTTCCGCGGATCGGCCGGACGCAGCAGGCTGTCGACGAAGTAGGAGCTGCCTCCCATGCTCTCGCCAGCTTTGGAAACCGCCGCGGTGGCCGCACCTGACGTTACTGTGGAAGCGGCTTGCACCCCGGCACCGACGATCGATGAAAGGGCCGAACCGAGAACACCAACGACAACCAGCGTCGCCAATGCCCAGGTCAGCAGACCATGGGCGGTGTCACGGAAATAAACCTCATCCGTATGGACCGACACCCATTTCGTCCGAAGGCGGCCAGTCAGGTAGCCGCCGATACCAGCCGACAGCCACTGGACAATGATGAGCCAAACAGCCGCCGAGATCGAAACGGTGGCGACCGTTGCACTTTGCGAGGACCACGGCGACACCATGGTGAGGCCGAGGCCAGATCCGAGCAGCGTCAGGATCAGTGTTACCCCGGCAGCAGCCAGCGCTCCTGCAATGATCGGGCCCCAATTCACGCCAGAGGCGGATGATTCAGACCCAGCGGTGTACGCAGCGTTTGAGTCGATTACTGTCATGACGCGCTCCTATCGCACGAAGAGCATGATGAGGATGATAATCGGAATCGGAATGCCGAGAAACCAGAGAAGAATGCCGCGACCCATGAGAGCCTCCTGTGTTTAAGACTAGGTTGGTAAGAACGGAGGGTCCTGACCTCTAAGGTCAGGACCTGATTTCATCAGACGCCAGGCTGGCGATAGCGGTCTCGTTCTCCCTCGATGGCCTCCGGGCCGTACGGATCAAGGGTATCGTCGAACTTGCGCCACCCTTGCTGGGTGTATGCATCGCGACGCGCGGCGGGATCGACCCAGTTCGAATGTTTGAGAATCGTCTCTGCGTTGAGCGCAACGGCGTCATCGACCTTCGCCGTGACCAGTGTTCCGCCGCGACGGACACCTTCTGCATAGACATGCGCGTCAGCTTCCGGGATGCCGGAATCAATCAGGGCACCGATGAGGCCACCCGCTGCACCGCCGGCGACTGCGCCAGCGACGGCTCCGACCGCGGTTGCCGCAAGCCAGCCTGCGGCGACAACAGGCCCTACGCCTGGAATTGCCATCATGCCCAGGCCCGTCAGCAGACCGCCCGCGCCACCAACGACCGCGCCAAGCCCCGCACCCGTACCGGCGCCATTGGCTGCACCCGAATGATCCTCGTGACGATCGTCAGCGTTGTTCGAGATGATGCTTATCTGTTCTGACGGCACACCAGATCTCTCGAGAGCATCGACCGCAGTCTGCGCATCCTTGTAGTCGTCAAAAAGTCCTGAAACTGTTTTCATTGTAGTCTCCTGAAACTGATAAATTCGGACGCGCGGCAATCACATCGCGACGATGTTGCCCTGGTAGTCGAGGGTGACAGAAACGGACTTGCCATCCTTCATTGCGCTGGACTGCCAGACGCCCTTGTCATCGAGCTTGAGCGCGGTGACGCCGCTATACCCCGCCTTCTCCATGCGTTCCTTGGCCTGTGCCTGGGTGAAGCTGTTATGGCCCGCGACGGGTGCTGTCGGGTTCTTGGTGCCAGGGGTGGCGACGGCCGGGGTGTTGGTATCGTTCGACGGGGTCGCGGATGTCTGGGCGACAGCCGTCAGCGCTGACGCTCCAAGGAGCGCCGCGGCGAAAATCATCGTTCTCATTGTGTTTCCTCACATTGCCGGATCTTCTTCACGAGACCCGCAACGCTACAACCACGCGGAGAGCAATTGGTTCCGGTCGGGCCGGACGATTGGGGGAGGGTAGGTGGTCTTGGAGATATTCATGTACGATTTACCGCCGCCCCGCCCGCGCTCAGGCTGCTACCATTTCCCGTATTGTGCTGATGATTTTTTCGGGATCGTAGGGCTTGCTGAAAAACCGCCCGTCGATTGGAAGATTCTCCTCCCGAATGTGCTGGTGGCCAGATGTTACGATGATCTTGATGGGCGGCCAGCGCTTCCGAACAGCGGCCGCCAGCTTGAGCCCGTCCATGCTTCCGGGCATGTCGATGTCGGTGAACAGAGCCTGAATTTCTGTGTGTTCCACGAGGATGATAATGGCGTCGTCGGCGTTTGCGGCCTCGAAGACCAGAAACCCGCCATCCTCCAGAGCACCGGCAATGTCCATCCTCATCAGCGGTTCGTCCTCCACGATGAGAACGGCAATACGGGCATTGGCCATTGAAATCTCAATTCTCTTTGGCCACCTCTTTTCGAAAGCTGGTGACGGCAGGGGTGAATCGGCGCGGTTCAAGGCAGGCATCAGAACATACCTAACGCGGCTCGCCTCGAAATTGATCCGTGCTCATCCATGTATATCGACAGTAAGCGCGCGGTGACCATCGGCGGCTTCCGGCAAGCCGACGGATCACAGGCGTTTATTCTTTCATTTTCTGCCATTGAGCTTCACTGGCCGCAATGCATGGCTTCACTCGATTATCTCGGATAAACCGGAACAAATCTCGACACATTTCTCTTATCGTAACATGTCTCTATCCAACCCAAGAGAACCGATGTGAGGATTTGCATGACCGATGAGCCGCAACGGCCAGATGTGAACAGGAATGTACTACTGGAACTCGTCGGCAGCTTAAGTGACGGCGTCATTCTGATTGATCCAAAAGGCGGGATCTCCTGGGCAAACAATGCCGCGCTTCAAATGCACAGGGTTTCCGCAATCGAGGAGCTTGGCGGCGATGTCGCCGGCTACCGAAAAGCCTTTACGCTCCGCTACCGCAACAACCATCTCCTTGACGAAGGTCAATATCCCATAGAGCGCCTGCTCGACGGGGAGACGGTTGACGAGGTGACGGTCAACATATCGCCAGCCTCCGACCCGGAACTTGTCTGGGTTCACACAATTCGCAGTTTGATCATCGTTGACGCCAGCGCTCGACCAGACGTCCTTGCGCTCGTGATCCGGGACGAGACGCCGCTGTTTGAGGCTGAAGAGCGCTTTGAGCGCGCCTTCAATGCCAATCCCGCGCCTGGCTTGATTTGCCGCCTTGACGATCTGCGTTTCATCCGCGTCAACCCTGGTTTCGTAGAGATGACGAACTATGCCAGGGAAAAGGTCATTGGAAAGACCGTCAATCAGCTCGGTCTCTTCGACAACTGTGACACGGGCGAAGATGCCCTTTCGAAACTTATGGAAGGCAGGCTGATCCGGCAGCGGGAGGCTCTGCTTCCTCTGCCCGACGGTAGCGACCGCCTCGTGATCGTTGCCGGCGAACCGATCGCGGTGGGCGAAGAGCCATGCATGTTGTTCACATTCGCCGATCTCGATGCGCGGCGAAAGGCGCAGAACGCACTTCGCCAGAGCGAGGAACGGTTCTCGAAGTCGTTCAGGCTCTCGCCCGCGGCCGCAGCGATCTCACGTCTCGACGATTTCGTTTTCACAGAAGTCAATGATGCTTTCGTGCAGCTCACGGGCTACGGCGGTGAGGAGGTCATTGGAAAGACGGCAAGCGAGTTGCACCTGTGGGACAATATTGCCGCCAGGCGCGCCGTGGAAAAGAAGCTTACCGATGCTACAGTGGTTCGCGGTGAGGCGATGCGGATGAAGCAAAAGGATGGTGGGGTTGCGGATTGCCTCGTCTCCGCCGAGCGCGTCGAGATCAACGATCAGCAATGCGTGATCTGGTCGCTGCAAGATATCACCGAACGCAAGCGCAGTGAGGAAGAGCTGGTCGAGGCCATCGAAAGTGTTATGGCCGATACCTCCTGGTTCAGCCGCTCGGTCGTTGATCGTCTCGCGACATTGCGGCAGGTGTCGAGTGGCAAGGCGCCCTCTGCCCAGTTGCTCGACCTCAGCGATCGTGAGAAGGAGATTCTGGCTCTGATCTGTCGCGGGCAAAGCGACGTGGAGATGAGCGAGACGCTTCGTCTGTCCAGGAACACCATCCGCAATCACGTCGCATCGCTTTACGCCAAGATCGGCGTGAACCGGCGAGCCGCCGCTGTCATCTGGGCCAGGGAGCGCGGTTTCACGGGCGCTTCGTCACCTTCCAAGGGGCCCAAGTCAAACTGATGACCCGATGCACTCGCAGACTTTGTAGGGCGCTCATGGGCAAAACGATGCCGACAGATCGAAAAAAGGCTAATTCCTACTAATCTACCTAGTACTTCCTGATCTGCAATCCACCGATCTGACTCTCTAATTCTTGTGTCATGGCTTCGGTCGAAAGCCCGACGCCTCTTCTAGACTCAACCAAAGGAGACGAGACGATGGATAAGAACCGTATCAAAGGTGCAGTCAAGGAAGCAACCGGATCGCTCAAGGAGGCCGCTGGCAAGCTGACCGGCAACGATCAGCTGCAGGCAGAGGGCGCGGTCGAGAAGACCGAAGGCAAGATCCAGAGTAAAGTCGGCAAGGCCAAGGATGCCGTGAAAGACGCTCTTCGATGAGGTGACAGCCGCCTGAATTCCGATCATGCGATCTCACGGAGGCACCCTCGATGCTCTTTCTGGCGAAGCTTTCATCGCTGACGACCATGTCAGATGGGTGTGCGACCTGTGCAGCTATCCGCTGCCTCATTGCTTATGCCGACGGGCTCGAAGGTTCGAGGATCGACGTGGCCGTGACAGAAGGCACGATCGTTCTCTCGGGCGTCGTGACAACCGCTCAGGCGCGTGAGACAGCGATTGCGATTGCCGGCGAGTATGCCGGCGCTCGAGTCATCAACAACATCGTCTTACAGGCAGATATGGCAGAGCTTTCGGCTCGCCGTAACTGACCATGAAGGCCAATGAGCACGGCCGCGTTCACGACTGTGCCCAAGCTGCAAAGGAAAATATATGAAAGGATCATCATCACAGCCGCGGCCGTTTCCATGGTCTTCGGTTCCGGCGCTAGCGCGCTCTTTTCTATCCTGCCAGCTGAATACGATACTCTGCGATGGTGCTTTGACTTCAGGCGAAGAAGATCTACGCTTGGCAAACTGCAGTATGTGAACATTGCCGGGTAATGGAGCTTACGGGATGAACCATCTGTCGACCAACGAGAAAGACACGGCCAGCGAGTATGTCGACGTTTCCGCCAGAAGCGGGTCGATGCCAAATTTGCTTCACCATCCGCTGGAGCTTCAAGACGTCCTCGAAGCATTGCCGGAGGCTGTCTACACGACCGATGCAATCGGCCGGATCACGTTCTGCAACAAAGCGGCAATCGCGATGTGGGGTGTCAGCCCCAAGCTTGGAGAGAGCAAATTTTGCGGCTCCTGGAAGCTCTACTGGCCTGATGGGGCGCCTCTGCCGCACGACGGATGCCCGATGGCAATCGCGTTGAAAGAGAAATGTGCGGTCAGGGGACTTGAAGCGATTGCCGAACGTCCGGATGGCACACGCGTTGCGTTCCTCGCATTTCCGACTCCGATTTTTGACACCGCCGGGAACCTTAAAGGCGCAGTCAACATGCTCGTCGATCTGACCGATCGCACGGTTGCGGAGGAGGCGGCCCAACGGTTCGCGGCAATCGTTGCGTCGTCCGACGATGCGATCCTTGCTAAAGACTTGAACGGCAAAATCGTCAGCTGGAACCGGGGCGCCGAGCGTCTATTCGGTTACACGGCGGAGGAAGCGATTGGCCAGTCCGGTCGCATGCTTATTCCCCTGGATCGACAGAACGAGGAACCGGAAATCCTGGCTCGCATCCGCCGTGGCGAACGCATCGATCATTACGAAACGATCCGGCGCCGAAAGGATGGTGGTCTCGTCGAAATATCATTATCGGTCTCGCCGATCAAAAGCCGCGAGGGCCGCGTCATTGGTGCATCCAAAATCGCGCGCGATATCACCGAGCGCCGGCGGGCTGAAGAGCAACAGCATCTGCTGATCAGGGAGATGGACCACCGGGTCAAAAATCTGTTCAGCATCGCAAGTAGCGTTGTGTCCTTAAGCGCGCGAACTGCAAAGACACCAGGCGAGCTCGCATCCGCTGTTTCAGCCCGATTGAACGCATTGGCGTCGGCACATGCCTTGACGGTCCCTCGCACGTCTGAGGCAGCCACTCGAAGCGAGCAGACGACCACGCTACATGCCCTGATCCGAACGATTGTCGCGCCCTACGATGTCAGCATCGACAACCGGCAATCGCGGGCCATCGTTACGGGTCCCGATATTGCTATTGGCGGCAGCGCGGTTACGAGCTTTGCATTGCTGTTGCATGAATTTGCAACCAACGCAGCGAAATATGGAGCTCTTTCCAACCCGGACGGACGCATCGATATTGTGTGCCTCGAGGAGGGGGCGAACTTTATCCTGACGTGGACCGAGAGCGGCGGACCACCGGTCGATCGGCAAACCGACGGCGATGGTTTTGGCAGTATCCTTGCCAAGGCGACGGTCGGCAGTCAACTCGGTGGTGAGATCTCTCGAGAATGGAAAAGCGAAGGTCTGTCGGTTCGCCTTATGGTGAAGGCAGATCGTCTCGTTGCCTGATAAAGCTGGCGATCGAAGACATATCGCCGGGCGGTTTGCGGTTGCCGATGTCGGCCGTCTACCGGGCCAGAAGCTGCTTCCCGCCAAGACGCGCGCCTTCGTCGATTTCATCACCCACGCATTCCGCGCTCAGAAGCTGAAGCAGGTCGTGGATCGACCGTGCCCGCGATAGTCTGGTTGTCTCATTCGGCAATGGGGTTGCGAAAGATATACAGGCAGTCCGGGCAGCGATCGTCTCACCGTGGTCCAACGGACAAACCGAGGGGCAGATCACCAAGCTCAAGCTTGTGAAGCGCCTGGGAAAGAGCTGACCCAGAGAGCCCGAGGTTCACACGGTGGTGGTCACAGATCAGCATCCAATATCGCTTAACAAGTTTTTGGTGCCTTGCTAACCGGGTCGTTCCACATATGCGTCTGACCCAATATTCAATGCCGTTTGACAGATAGGTCCGTGCAGACACCTCAAACTAGGACGATCGGTTCTTGCTGAAGCCGAATGTCTTTCGCAAACTACGATCCACGGCACCTGCTGGCATAAACCTGCGCAAACGACTTAGAAGTGTCGCTTGTCCGCCGACCGGCTGACGCAGCCTGTAGGGACTTTCGATCACTGCCCGGATTTTCTCCGCCACTATCTGTGGAGATGGTGCTGATTTGATTTGATCCTGCACTGCTTCGATCGTTGCTTCAACCTGGGCGGTATAAACGCCCAGCGGCGCCTCCGTATGTGCAGCGTTTAGATCAAGCTTCGTGTTCGTGAACGTGGGTTCAAGCAGGACCACGCGCACGTTAAACTCTCGAATCTCGTGATCAAGAGATTCGGACAGACCTTCAAGGGCATGCTTACTACTCGCGTAAATGCCCATGAAGGGCGCGGGCAGAAAGCCCAAGACGGAGCTAACATTGATGATAAGTCCGCTTCGTGCAGCGCGCATGGAGGGCAAAACGGCGCGGATCATACGCAGGGGGCCAAACACATTTGTGTCAAAAACCAAGGCGGCTTCCGGGATCGCGGTATTTTCGATTGGGCCGAGAAGGGAAACGCCGGCATTATTGATCAAGACATCAATCCTGCCAGCCTCCGACAAGACCCATTCAACGAATTTTGCAACGGATTGCTCGTCCGTCACGTCCACGGTACCGAACTTCACGCCAGGAATGGGGTTCGCACGCCGAGAGTCGCGCGCGCCGCCAAAAACCTGGTAGCCGTTCTGCGCGAGAAGACGGGCGGACGCCGCACCAATGCCCGAGGACGCTCCAGTTACAACAACGACTTTCTGTTCGGGCACTATGGCCTCCTATATTTTTGGCGATCCAATGGGCCGGGTCAATCATCCCGGCGGCTGGATGGAGTTGAACAATTAAAGATTTCGATCGACATCTAATGTGACGTTAGATGTTAAACGAAATCTAAAATCAAGCGCTTTTTTTGAGGAGGTGAGGATTGTGTCTGTTGAGTGATGCCTATTCACAATAGAATTGCGAGCTGTCAGACAGCTCCAGCTCGATTTCGAGATACCACATCAGCATGGGTGAGATTGTCACCGGCTTCCATGAACTGCTGGATCAGACCTACCAAGAGCCTTCATGATGAAGTTGATTTGCGCTTGCAGGGCGGGCTCAGTGTTACAATCGTGTCGAACACATTGCTCAATCAGAACCGGGTGGAAGAACGGCATGAATGCTGCCATCATCGCTTGAGCCGAGCCTGCGGCATCCTGAGGCTGCAACTCGCTCGTTTCCAGACCCTCGAGAATGACTGCTTCGAAGATATCAACCAGTTTCTGGGCGTGCGTTTTCATGATCGCCCAGCTCTCATCCATTGCAGAGACAAGCAGCTCGTGCATGGGTCTGGCTTGCATCAACATTTCCTTACGGTGCTGATGAAGGGCATACAGGATCTCGACAAGCCTTTCGCTGGCCGCGGTATTTTTCAGCGCAATTTCCAAGGCCATCTGCACGGTCTCGTTGACAAGGCGTGCGCAGATCGCGCTGTCAATTGCGTCCTTCGAAGGGAAAAAGCGGTAGATGTTTCCGCGACTCATTCCGACGGCCGAGGCAATGTCGGCCACCGTTGTTTTATGGTGCCCGATGTGGCGGAAATATTTCTCCGCCGCATCCAGGATGCACTCACGCGTCTCCTCCGCTAAGGCCTGCCCCGCCGTATCCGGTGGGGTCAAAGCCACCTCCGGATTTCTTAGAGGTTCGCACTTTCTTGTCCAGACGCGCATCTTAAGTCTTCGTGAACGAGTAGACGGCCAAAGGCACCAGACACCTCCAAGGCTTACATTGGCTCACCGCGCGACACTACTCGGCGGCCATTACTGTCGGGGATTCCCGTCCTTCGGTCGCTTCTCCATGGTTGTCATCCTTCGCTGGCTTGATCCGGAACCACACCGCATACAGTGCCGGGAGGAAGAGTAGGATCATCACGGTGCCTGCCGCTGTGCCGCCAATCAGCGTGTACGCCATCGATCCCCAGAACACCGAATGGGTCAAAGGTATGAAGGCCAGGATCGCTGCGAGTGCGGTCAGGATGACAGGACGTGTCCGCTGCACCGTCGCTTCAATCACAGCGTGATAGTCATCGAGACCGGCCGCCTGGTTTTCCTTGATCTGCTCGGTCAGGATCAGCGTGTTGCGCATCAGGATACCTGCCAGTCCTATCAACCCGAGGATGGCGTTGAATCCAAAGGGCTGATGGAACAGGAGCAGCGTCGGGACCACGCCTGCCAGTCCAAGTGGCGCCGTCAACATGACCATCGTCATCGTCGACAGGCTGCGCACCTGGAGGATGATGACGATCAGCATGGCCGCGATCATGAGCGGGAAGACCTGGACCAGCGCGACATTGGCTTTGAGCGACTCTTCGATATTGCCACCCATCTCGATGCGGTATCCGACGGGAAGCGATGCGATCAGCGGCTGAAGTGCCTTCATGACCTGCTGCGAGACCTCTGGGGGCTGCGTCGCCTCGTTGATATCGGAGCGTATCGTAATCACCGGCGTGCGGTCTCGGCGTTTCAGTATCGGCTCCTCGAACCGGATCTCGGAATGCCCGATCTGATCGAGTGGAACCTGACGGCCATCCCTGCTCATGAGCGAGAAATCGCCCAGCCTTGAAGGATCAAGCCGGTTGTCACCTGCACTTCGTGCGACAACGGGCACGTTGCGGATATTGTCGCGCACCTGGGTAACGGGAATGCCGCTGAGCAGCATCTGCATCTGCTGGGCTGCCTCGGAGGGCGAAAGACCGATCAGATTGAGCCGATCCTGATCGGGGACATACCGCAGCACCGGAGTTCGGTTGCCCCAATCCCGGTTGGCCTGCCGGACATCAGGAACGCTTTTCATAATGGCGAGGGCTTGCTCGGAAATCTTGTAGAGCTCGTCCTGATCCGGTCCCATGATCCGAAACTCGACGGGGAACGGCGTGTAAGGCCCGAATACAAGCTGTGTTACACGAACGGACGCCTCCGGAACGAGCCCCTCCGAGATAGCCGCACGAAGACGATGCTTCAGCTCCTCGCGTGCGTGAGCATCCGGAGTGAGCACAACGACCTTGGCGAAAGCAGGATCGGGCAATTCGGGCGCCATGGCAAAGAAGAAGCGGGGTGCGCCCTGCCCTATATAGCTGGTGACGATTTTTGTTTCCGGCTGCGTTTTGAGCCATCCTTCGACTTTCTCCACCGCGGCTGTCGTGGTTTCGATGCTCGTGCCCTCGGGCATGCGAACCTCGACCAGCACTTCAGGCCGATCCGATGTCGGGAAGAACTGTTGTTTGACGCTTCCCATGCCGACGACTGAGACAGCCATCGTGATACCGACCACGGCGCACACCATGAATTTATGGCGAACCGCGAACTCGATGACCGAGCGCAGGCGACGGTAGTTCGGCGTATCATAGATGGCGTGATGACCGCCCTCTACCGGCTTAATGTCAGGCAACATTTTCACCCCGAGGTAAGGGGTAAACGTCACCGCGACGATCCAGGAAACGATCAGGGCGAAGCCGACGACCCAGAAAATGTTGCCGGCATATTCACCGGCGGTCGATCTCGCGAAGCCCACGGGCATCAGCCCGATGATGGTAACAAGGGTGCCGGATAGCATCGGCGCAGCCGTATGGCTCCAGGCGTAAGCCGCCGCCGTGATGCGGTCCATGCCCTCCTCCATCTTCACCACCATCACCTCGATGGCGATGATGGCATCATCAACGAGAAGGCCCAGCGCAAGGATCAACGCGCCGAGCGTGATGCGGTCGAAGAACCGGCCGGTTTCCAGCATGATGAGGAAGACGACCGCAAGGGTTAGCGGGACAGCAAGCGCGACAACTATGCCCACGCGCCAGCCGAGTGCGATCAGGCTTACAAATAGCACGACGCCGAGTGCCATTGCGAACTTGAGCATGAACTCGCCGACCGCCTCATCGATGTTGACGGCCTGATCGCTGACTTTCGTGAGCGTCATGCCAAGCGGCAATGTCTGCGCGATCGCGGCGGACCGAGCTTCAAGCGCCTTGCCGAGCTCAAGACCATTCCAGCCCTGTTGCATCACTGCGCCCAGCATAATTGCCGGCTCGCCCTCATGGCGGATGACGTAAGTCGCCGGATCTTCATAGCCGCGCCGAATATCGGCCAAGTCGGAGAGTTTTAGAGTGCGTCCAGCTGCAACGATCGGCGTATCGGCGATCGCCTGAACACTGTTATAGGCCCCATCGAAACGGATAAAGACCTGCGGGCCTTTTGTGTCGATCGAACCGGCGGGCGTGACTGTGTTCTGTCTTTGCAAAGCTGCGGCGATATCCTGTGCGGATATTCCAAGTGTTGCGAGCTTGGCATAGGAAAATTCGACGAAGATCTGTTCGGGGCGCTCCCCCAGAATGTTGATTTTCTTGACGCCCGGAACATGCAGGAGATCCTGACGGATGACCTCCGCCTGCCGCACGAGGTCGCGCATCGGCATACCCTTCGCCTTCAGTGCATAAAGGCCAAAGCTGACATCGGAATATTCGTCGTTGACAAAGGGTCCGATAACGCCGGGAGGAAGATTTCGGGCTTCGTCGCCAAGCTTTTTGCGGGCCTGATAGAACTCTTCTGCGACGGCGCTCGCCGGAGTATTATCCTTGAGTGTTACCGTGAGGTAGGCGTAGCCTGGCCGTGTAGTCGTTTCGACCCGGTCATACCATGTGAGTTCCTGAATGCGTTTCTCAAGCGGTTCGGCGACAAGGTCCTGCATTTCACGCGCGGTGGCACCCGGCCAAACTGAGGTGACCGTTAGCGTCTTGATGGTGAAGGAGGGGTCCTCGGCGCGACCCAGGTTGATGAAAGCATAGGCTCCTGCGGCGGCCAAAAGAACGATGAAGAATAGTGTGATGGCGCGTTCGCGAACCGCAATGGCGGAAAGGTTGAAGCTCATTTCTTCACCTCTTGCTGCGAGGCAATCCTGACAGCCGCACCATTTTCCAGAAGATGCGCGCCCAGAGCGACAACCTGCTGGCCAACTCCGATTCCGGTGATAAACGCGGTCTCCTCGCCGATCCTCTTGATTTCAACCGGGGTGAACTTCACCGTGGAGGTGCCGCTGTCGACAACCCACACACCCGTGCGGTTACCGTCGTCCAGGATGGAGCCTACGGGAACAGCGACCTCCGACTGCCTGCCCGCGTCCAGGATGCTAATCGTCACTGTGGAACCGAGTGGGGCAGAGGCGGCAGCGCCATTGAGAACGTACCGCGCTTCGTAAGTGCGGGTCTGGGGATCGGCAGCATCCGAGATCTGTCGCAGCTGAGCTTTTCCGCTAAGGCCATCGCCTCCATAGACGCTGGCTTCCACTTCGGACCCCACTTGGGGCCGCAAAGTCTCAGGTAGCCAGACGACGGCTTCACGCGGTCCTGCTTGGGCGAGCTGAACCACCGTCTGGCCCGCAGCCACCACTTGTCCGGGATCTCCTAGCGTATTGACGACCGTTCCGTCCGAGTCTGCAAACAGGACGGAGTAGGCCGCTGCATTTTCTGCGACCTTGGCGTCGGCTTCAGCCGCGGCAAGCTGTGCTGTGGCCGTGTCGAGTGACGCTTTCGCCTGTTCATAGCGTTGAGGTGTGGCAGCCAACCCGTTCTTTACCAGTGCCGCATAGCGTTTCTCGTCGGCTTGTGCCTGGAACAGAACAGCCTGCGCTGCAACGACCGTATTACGTTTCGCTGTCAGGGCGAGCTGAAGATCTGTTTCATCAATGTGCATCAGCGGTTGACCTTGTTTCACCTGCTGACCCACATCGACCAGCCGCTGGACGATCTTGCCTGGAACCCGGAACCCGAGGTTGCTCTGTATCCGGGAAGCGACCGTGCCGGTAAAGGACCGCTCGGCTGTTTCAGTCTTCTTTGCCTCCGCCACCATGACCAACGGGGTAGCTGTCCGCGGGTCTGCAGCCAGGGCTTCCCGTCCGGACGTTTCGGAGATTAGGAAAAAGGCCGCGGCGGCAGCCGCTGCTGCCGCGATTGCTACAGAGGCCAGAGCATATCTGCGTTTCATTTTGAGTTCTCTTCTTGACGAGCGATCTGAATGAATTAGATTGCGATCTAACTCTATTTAGGATATAGATGTCAAACGAAATCTAATTGGAGGTCGTCATGAGAGTGAGCCGCGTACAGGCCGAGGAAAATCGCGAAACGGTGATCAACGTCGCAAGCCGACTGTTTCGCGAGCATGGTTTTGATGGGATCGGGCTGAAGGATCTGATGAAAGGTGCCGGCCTGACGCAAGGCGCGTTCTACAAGCAGTTCTCATCGAAGGACGATCTTGCAGCGCAGGCTTCCAGGCGTGCGATGGAAGGCGCCACACGCAGATGGTCAGCAGCGGCTGCAGACAGTTCCAATCCCCTTGAAGCGGTCATGGAGTTTTACCTATCTCCCGACCATCGTGGCGAAAAGGCTGACGGTTGCCCTTTGGTGGCGTTGGGAGCGGATGCAACGCGGCAAAGTGAAGAGGTTCGACGCCCATTCGAGGATGGGATCCGGGCTCACTTCGAGGTTCTGGATGAGCTGATGCACGAAGCCAAAGGCTCCAGTCCGAGCGGCAAGGCAATGGCGATCCTGTCTCTTATGGTGGGTGCTGTCACGCTGTCCCGCCTCATTGAGGAAGAGAATTTGTCGCACGACATCCTCGACGCAGCCGCTGGCCAAGTCAGGCGCATTGCAGGCGGTGAAGGGGATGCTTGAAGAGCGGGCCGTCGCCCTAAGGCTTGATCGCGGGTTCTATTGTCCGGTGTAAGTCATGCGTCAGAGCGACCCCATAGGCCGGATGCGGGTCGAATAACGCTCTTTTAAGTCCTGGCAAACTGCATGTTTCGAGACCTCGTACTGGCCGCTTCACCGGCCGGCAGTCTGGAGGCGTGCCTAATTTTCAAAGAAAACACAGGCGGAAAACCTATGCGTCGTATCGTTGTTACAGGAATGGGAGCTGTGAGCCCCCTTGGAGCGAATGTGGGTATCTCCTGGTCTCGCCTTCTTGAGGGTCGGAGCGGGATTCGGCGACTGGCGGACGATGTCGTCGGGGATCTTCCGTCCAAGATAGGCGGGGTGGTCCCCTCAATCGGTGAAGATCCCGAAGGAGGTTTTGACCCGGACAGCGTGATGGCTCCGAAGGATCAACGCAAGGTCGATCGATTCATCCTTTTCGCATTGGCGGCCGCTGAAGAGGCGCTTGCTCAAGCGAAGTGGAAGCCGCTTTCGAATGATGACCGCCTGCGAACCGCGACGATCATCGCCTCGGGTATCGGCGGGTTTCCCGCGATAACCGAGGCGGTCCGCACCGTCGATCAACGCGGTGTACGTCGTCTTTCGCCCTTCACGGTGCCGTCGTTCCTCGTCAACCTCGCGGCGGGACAAATTTCGATCCGCTTCGGCTTCAAAGGTCCCCTCGGTGCACCGGTGACAGCGTGCGCGGCCGGTGTCCAGGCGATCGGCGACGCGGCCAGGCTTATCCGTTCAAACGAGGCCGATATTGCCATATGCGGCGGAACGGAAGCCTGCATGAATATCGTCAGTCTCGGTGGTTTTGCCGCGGCCAGATCGTTGTCAACTGGTTTTAATGAGGCCCCCGTTCGCGCATCTCGTCCTTTCGACATGTCGCGTGACGGCTTCGTCATGGGCGAGGGAGCCGGCGTATTGGTCATCGAAGCCCTAAGCCATGCGCTTGCTCGCGGTGCCACCCCGATTGCCGAACTCGTCGGCTACGGCACGACAGCCGACGCCCATCACATTACCTCCGGTCCCGAAGATGGGAATGGTGCGCGCAGAGCCATGGAGATCGCGATTGCGCAAGCGGGAATAGCCCCGCGTGAAATTGCTCATCTGAATGCGCACTCCACCTCGACACCGGTCGGCGATCTCGGTGAAATCAGAGCCATCAAGAGCATTTTCGGCTCCAACCATGCCATCGCTGTCAGCGGGACGAAATCAGCGACAGGACATCTGCTTGGTGCGGCCGGAGGGCTGGAAGCAATCTTCACGATCCTGGCACTCAGGAACCAGATCGCACCACCGACCCTCAACCTGAATGCTCCAGATCCGGAAGCTGACGGTATCGATTTCGTCGCGCATGATGCGCGGCGCGTAGAGATGAATTACGCAATATCCAATGGCTTCGGCTTTGGCGGAGTCAATGCCAGCGCTGTGTTCCGACGCTGGCCGGAAGGGAGCGTCAGCCGCTCGCCCTCCGTTAGCTGATGCGAATTCTCGTTCCCGTAACAATGTCAGACTGTGCAGTCTCTAAGGAGGTCGCCTTGCCATGAGGCCAACAATGGTTTGAGCTAAAGCCAAAGATCACTGTTATTGGCAGTGGCGGCGGAATAGCTGTGAACAACATGATCGCACAGAAGCTGGAGGGCGCGGAATTCGTCGTTGCCAACACCGATGCACAGGCTCTGTCCATGTCGAAAGCGTCGCGGTTTGGTCAGGCCGAGCCCGGCGAAAGGGCAACCTTTGCTCAGAAAGCAGAGCGTGAGAAACGTTTCCAGACCCCGCAAAGTCGACGGCTTGCAGCCCCACCGCCGCAGCGGGCGGCCAGACAGCTCCTTAGTGTCGATCTGCGGCGGTCTTGCGAAGATGATCCCTTATCATCGCGCGAAACTCGCCGAATGTTTGAAAGCCGATGTGCTGTGCAAGTCGGTGAACCGTCGTTTGAGAAACCTTGCAATTGCGGGCAATCGCAGCGGCACTTTCGAAAGCAATCATTTCCGGCCGATCTATGATCTGCCTCGCGACCTGTTCGAGACCGTTAGGAAAGACGATCTGCCGCTTGGCGATCAGGTACTTCAGTTCCTGCAGCGTCGCGGGGGGACGGCGGTCTCTATCCTGTAGCATTGCGCTTCACCCTCCAAAGAGCCGCCTTCGGGTAATCTCGGTGCGACCCGGATGCATGTGACGAGACGGCACGGCGCCTCCGGCAGCGATGCGGCAATTTGAGGACACGGCCGCATCGCATCGAAGCTTGTTAATCGACCCGCACCGGCCTGCCCGTTTGCCAGCTCACGGTGGCGGCCTCCGCCAACTTCTGGGCCTGGAGACCATCAAGCCCACCGGGCCTCAGCGACCGATTGCCCGTGTCGATCGCATCGATGAAGGCGTTGATCTCATTGGCGTAGGCTTGGGCGTAGCGTTCGAGGAAGAAATACTGGACGGGATCGCCGCTGACGCCGGTCGCATTGGAAAGCTCTACGCTGGTTGCGTGGATATTCCTTGCCGCAAGCATGCCGCCAGCACCATGGACTTCGATGCGCTGGTCATAGCCATAGGTCGCCCGGCGCGAATTGGTGATGACCGCAATGCGCCCGGATGCCGTCTGCATCTGTACGGCGGCAGTATCCACATCGCCTTCGGCCCCGATCGCCTTGTCGACGAGCGATGATCCAAGTGCGTTCACGACGACGAATTCTTCCCCCATGAGGAAGCGGGCCATATCGAAGTCATGGATCATCATGTCGCGGAATAGCCCGCCGGAAGATTTGACGTAATCGGCCGGCGGCGGCGTGGGGTCCCGGCTGGTGATCGTGATAATCTCGATTTCGCCGACATCGCCGCGGCGCAGGCGCGCTTCCACACTGGCGAAGTTCGGGTCAAACCGGCGATTGAAGCCGATCATCAGGGTCGACTTGTTCTTCTCGACGACGTCGAGGCAGGCATTGATGCGCTCGACCGACAGGGACACCGGCTTCTCGCAGAGGATTGCCTTGCCGGCCCTGGCGGCTGCCTCGATGAGATCGGCGTGGCTGGGTGTCGGCGTCGCGATGAGGATCGCATCGACACCCGGGGACTTGATGACATCTTCCGCCTCGGCAACCTCGGCGCCCGTCTGCGCGGCCAGCGCCTCGGCCGATGCCCTGAAGGCATCCGCCACATAGACGAGCTTGGCCTTGGGGTTCGCCGCAATGGTCGCGGCATGCACCTTGCCTATCCGGCCAGCGCCGATCACTCCAAACCTGATCATTGATATTTCTCCATGATATGTAAGTGTTGACTATCGAAATCTTCAGACCGTGAAGGCGTCGCGGAAACGGGCAAGCGCCGTCTCGTCATCGCCGGAGGCCCAGGCCTCCATGCCGATCGTGCCGCGATAACCCATATCCTTGAGCGCGCGGGCGATTGCCTTGTAGTTGATCTCTCCGGTGCCTGGCTCCATGCGGCCGGGAACATCCGCCACCTGGATTTCGCCGATATAGGGCAGAGCGCGACGGCACAGCTCGATCAAGTTTCCTTCGCCGATCTGGGCGTGATAAAGATCGAGATTGAGCTTCAATGCCGGTCGGTTTACCGACGAAACGAGCGCAAGCGTATCTTCGGCCTTGGCAAACGGCGTCTTGGGGTGATCGACTGTTTCATTGAGGTTTTCGAGCACGAAGGTGACGCCCTCTTTCTCGCCGAGCTCGGCGATACGGTTAAGCGTGTCGCGCGCCTTGAGCCACATGGCGCCCGTCACCTTATCGGCCTTGACCACCGGCAGGCCCTGGCCGTCGAGACCGGTCCCATGCAGGTTGAGGCGCGGGCAATTGAGCTCCCTGGCGATCGGGATCGATTGCTTTGCAGTTCGCAGCAATTCGTCGGCGCCCTCTTCATCGGCGAGCGTGCCGATCACATAGCCCGTCATCGACGAGAAGATTGCTCCTGATCTAGCAAGGGTGGCGATGTCATGTTTCGTCCAGTCCCAGATCTCGGCGTGAAAGCCGAGTTCGGTGATGCGCTTGAGCCTGTCGACGACAGGAAGCGACTTGAAGACCATCTCGGCGCAGACCGCGAGCGTGAAGGGGGATGAGGCATTCGACGAGCCGTCATTCATGACCGTATTCCATGGTTGATGATTGGGTGAAAGGCGGCGGCCTTTGAAAGCCAATCGAGCGCCGCCTCGGAAGCAAGCCGGCTAGATCGTACCGCCGAGCTCTTCGGACAATTGCTGCAGTTCCTTGCCACCGGCCATGAGGTTCTGAAGCTCATCCATCGCGATATCAGCTTTGGCAAAAGTGCCAAGCGTCTGGCCGCGATTGAGGATGGTGAAGCGGTCCGCCACCGCATAGGCATGGCGGACATTGTGGGTGATGAAAATGACACCCAATCCGTTCTGTCGAACCTGGTGGATGTATTTCAGCACCATCGAGGTTTGCGCCACGCCGAGCGCCGAAGTCGGCTCATCGAGAATGAGGATCTTTGCGCCGAAGTAGACCGCTCGCGCAATCGCCACGCATTGGCGTTCGCCCCCGGACAGAGTGCCTACCGCCTGATTTGGGTCGCGGATATCGATGCCGATCTTGCGCATCTCTTCACGCGTAACATCGTTGCAGTGTGAAAGATCGAGAGAACGGAAAGGGAAGAAGCCTTTGCGAGGCTCCCGTCCCATGAAGAAATTGCGGGTGATCGACATCAGCGGGATCATGGCAAGATCCTGATAGACGGTTGCGATCCCGGCATCGAGCGCGTCGCGCGGACTGCGGAAATTGACGGGCTTACCTTCGACCAGGAACGTACCGCCACTTGGGCGGACGACACCAGAGAGCGTCTTGATCAAAGTGGATTTGCCCGCACCATTGTCTCCGAGGAGACAAAGCACCTCTCCGGCCGATACTTGCATCGACACGCCGTTGAGCGCGATCACGGAGCCGTAATGCTTGATGATATCGGTCACTTCGATGACCGGCGTTCGATTATTGACATCAGACATGATCAGCGCTCCCCGGTAACCTTGCGGCGAATGAAATTATTGAAGAGAACGGCCAGCAGCAGCATCGAGCCCAGAAAGACCTGAAACCAGTCGGAATCGAACTTGGTGTAGGTCAGGCCGATCGAAACCGAACCGAAGATGATCGCACCGAAGAAGGCGCCGATCGCCGAACCGTAACCACCTGTCAGCAAACACCCGCCAATGACGGCGGCAATGATCGCCTCGAATTCTTTCTGAAAACCGCGTCTGGCGTCGGTCGAGCCGGCATCGAGCACGGTGATGATGGCAACCAGAGCCGCCGCACATGCCGTCAGTGCAAACAGGCCGGTCTTGACCCTGTGGACCGGCACGCCGGAGTTTCTCGCCGCGTTGGGATCGCCACCGGCGGCAAAGATCCAGTTGCCGGTACGGGTGCGTAGGAGGACCCAGGTTGCAGCCAAGGCAACCGCGGCGAACCACAATACGGAGACCGGGATGCCCGTGACCTTCGGCATGCCATTGGGGAACTTATCGATCAGGTCGTGATCAGCAAGCCAGACAAAGACTCCTTTCAGCGCATCCCCGGAAAACAGTCCAAGCAGCGGACTGTCTTTGACACGGTCGCCGATGCCGCGAAGCTGCGTTGAGCCGCCTGTCGCCCATTTCAGGCCGACGAGCGTCAGTCCGCGAAGAATGAACAGGAATGCCAGGGTCACGATGAAGGACGGAAGGCGTGTATGAATGACGATCTGCCCATTGATCGCCCCCATGAACGCCGCAAAGAGCATCGTCATGACGATGGCAACCGAAAGCGGCTGACCGAAATTCGTGAGGATGACGCCGAAAATCAGTCCCGCAAAGGCCACCATCGAGCCGATCGAAAGATCGAACTCTCCTCCGATCATCAGAAGTGCCGCCGCGATGGCCAGAATTCCCAGTTGCGATGCCGGCGCCATGATGGTCATCACGCCGGACAACGAAAACATCGTCGAATCTGCGGTGAGAAAGAAAAAGACGATGACAAGAACAAGGCCTGCCACGGCGCCAAGCTCGGGCCGCCGCATCATGTGCGTCAAAAAACTCACTTGTTTGACGCGCTCATCGGGTTTCGGCGCGGCCGCCGTTCTCTGCTCAAGCGAAGCCATAACTCCTCCAACGGGATTGTAATTTAGGGTGGCGGTGCCGCTGCTCGGCAGCCCGCTCTGTCAGCCAAACCCCCTCCCCATCAAAGGGGAGGAGATTCTGGGAGAATGCCTTGCGGCAATTCCGGTCAGCGAATGCCCTTGGCGGAAAGATCCACGACCTGGGCGGCCTTTTCCTTGGTGATAAGGTTCGGGCCGGATGGAACATTGCCCCCCGGGATAAGCCCGTATTTGGCATAGTTGGCCAAGAATACGACCGGCAGATAGCCCTGCAGGAACTGCTGCTGATCGATCGCGAAGGCGGCCTTGCCGTCGGCCACTGCCTTCAGGAAATCGGCTGAAAGGTCGAATGTCGCTACCTTGATCTTACCGGTCATTCCGACATCCTCGACGGCCGCCAGGGTCGGCTCGCCGGCCGTGCCGGCACCAAGCGCCATGACGGTATCGACGGCGGTGTTGGAACTCAGCGCCGCCTTGACCTTCGCACGGACATCTGCCGGATCGTTGCTGACGGGCAGGACGGTGACCTTGCCGCCGAAACCATCGGCAAAGCCCTTGCAGCGCAGGTCGAGCGAAACATTGCCGACCTCCTGGTTCACGCAGATGCCTTCCTTGCCACCCAGCTCATGCAGTTTCGCACCGGCGGCCTTGCCGGCGGTATATTCGTCCTGGCCGACATGCAGAAGCGCGCCCAGTTCCTTTGAAACATCGGAGCCGGAATTGATGGAAATAACCGGGATACCGGCGGCGACAGCCTTCTTGATGGATGGACCGAGTGCCGAGGCGTCCGGAATGGAGACGATAAGTCCGTCGGGCTTCTGGTTGACGGCAGCGTCGATAAGCTGCCCCATCGATACCATGTCAAAGGTTTCCGGAGCACGGTAGTCGACGCTGACACCCATGTCCTTCGCCGCTGCGTTGACGCCGTTCTTGACCACGGACCAGAAAGGATCATTGGCCTGGCCGTGGGTGACGGCAATGATGCGAATATCCGCAGCATTGGCGATTGCCGAAGAGCAGATGAGCGCGGCAGCCATGGCTGCGCTCGCAAGAAGCGATTTCAAGCCGAATTTCATTTTACCCTCCCAAAATAGTCCGCTCTACTGCGGACCTCCCAATGCTACCGGTAGCAATCTCCTTTGCACCCGGTAGCAAGCTCGATAAAACTACTTTATTGTCGACAGAAATCAAGCATCCATTCCATTTTTATTTTTTTGTGGAATATTCATTCCAATTGAGGAGGCAGGCATGCGCAAACGGGCGACGGCGAAAGAGGTGGCGGAAGCCGCCGGCGTATCGAAATGGACCGTCATTCGTGCGTTCACACCCGGTGCATCCATTACGGATGCCAGCCGGCAAAAGGTGATTCAGGCGGCCGAGGCCCTGAATTATTCGCCCAATCTTCTCGCCCGCAGCCTTGCAACGAACATCACCCATCAGGTCGCCGTCTTCATCGACGACTTCACCAATCCGCATAAGCTTCCGGTTCTGGAGATGTTGACCGAGCGGCTGCAGGCGGAGGGCCTGCTGACTGTATTGATCAACATCAACCGTCATTTCGATCACGTTCATGCGTTGATCAATGCAGGCCAGCGGCAGTTCGATGCCGTAATCCTGTTCGGCACGGCCTTTCGCGAGGAAACACTGGGTGATCGACGCCTTGGCCCAGGTTTCCCGCCTATGTTCGTTCTCGCGAGAGACAGCCAAATTCCCGGCATTCCCGCGATCGCCTGCAACGCCGAACTCGCTCTCAGCGAAATCGTCGATTACCTGTTCGACAAGGGATATCGCCGTCCTGGCTTTATGACGGGAGCAAGAACCCTGTCGACGGCGCTTGGCAGGCGCCATCACTATGCCAATTTCTGGCGAGCGAAAGGTATCGAAGGCGTGACGGAACTGGCCGCGGAAAGATACAGCGCCCAGGCCGGCGCCGAGGCGGCCCGCACCTATTTGAGCGCGGTTTCGCCGGCGTCGCGCATCGACGTATTGATGTGTGAAAATGACATTCTGGCACTGGGTGCGATGGATGTGGCCCGGAGCGAATTCGGGCTTGGGATTCCGCAAGACTTGGCGGTCGTCGGCTTCGACAACATCGAACTCGGCGGCGTTCCAGCCTACGAATTGACCAGCTACGAGCAGCCTACCGACAAGATGGTCGATGCCACGGTCGGAATGATCACAGGCAAGCGCGACGCCGAAACGGTTGTCATGCCAGGTCGGCTTGTGCGGAGATCATCGGCATGAAGTATCCCTAAGGATCGGCCAGGAAGCGCTTCGGGATTTGAGTCGAGTCCAGAAAAATGGAGGGCAGCGGTTCATACCCATCAAGGCGGGAGAGACGCTCGCCCCCTGCGCTTCCCAGCACCCATTATTGATTTATGCCACCGTGGATTTAGCGAGCGTTGTCGATTTTGATGGTGACCTCACCGGGTCGGTCAAAGATTGAGACGTCACCTTGGATCTGACCTAAAATCACGATTCCCGGCGGCGGTACGCGCCCTTGTCGATAATAGATGACGAAATCACCCGAATTCCAAAGGCCAAGCGTACCGGCGGAGAACTGGCGCTGACGCGGAGCGGAAGGTAAGGCAGCCGGCAGGTCGCCTGTCTTTTCCTGTCGTAGATGATCGTCCATCTTAATCGTCAACGGCAGCATCCCGTCAAGCGCGCGAGCGGCTGCGTTGTCAGCCAGTTTCGCAGTGACATTGCCCCAGTCGGACGAGATTAAAATACGGTCCTGCGCCAATGCGGATCCTCCAGGCTGCAGCGTCAGGAAACCTGATACCCATATCGCTCTTACGATACTTTTCATGTGTCACCTCTATTCCTCGCGCAGAACTGTTTCCAACCGATCCAAGACAAGCTGCGCGGAGAGCGAGAACACTGAGTTGCCTCGGCCAGAGGTCAGGCAAGGGCCGAGGCGATAGGGAGGTGAAGCGTGACGCCACCAAAGGCGTGACAGGCTCCTTGTTTTTTGTCCTCAGGCTAGGTGTTGATCGAAGAAGCTCTTCAACTTGTCGAACGGAATGAGATCGACGCGGTCGTAAAGATCGACGTGACCTGCGCCCTTGACCCAGACGAGTTCCTTTGGCTCGGACGCACGCTTGAAGGCGTCTTCACTGAATTCCTTCGAGTGCGCCTGGTCCCCCGAAATAAACAGCATCGGCCGCGGGGAGATCGTCTCTATATCGTTGAACGGGTAGAAGTTCGAGAACTTGACCACACTGCTCATCGTTGGCTTGGTGGTCGTCTGCTTTGTTGCACCTGCCGGGGTGAACTCGCCGCGCGGAGTGCGGTAGAAGTCAAAAAACTCGCGCTGGACAGGATCGGTGTCGGCCGTCAGCTCCAGAGTGGTGCCGCCGATATATTGGATGTCTGCCCCGTCGGCCTCGGCCCAACGCTGCTCGGCAGCGGCGGCAATGAACTGCTTGCGCTGCTCGACGCTCTGCGAATGATTGAGCGCGTTACGGAACGCCGAACCCATATCGTACATGCTGACGGTGGCGACGGCCTTGATGCGCGGGTCGATCTTGGCGGCGCTGACGACGAAGCTACCGCTGCCGCAGACACCGATCGCACCGATATTCTGCCGATCGACGAACGGATGCGAGCCAAGGAAGTCGACGCCGGCGCTGAATGCCTCGGCGTAAACCTCGGGAGAAACGAGGTTGCGTGACTGGCCTTCGCTTTCCCCCAAAATGGCAGATCGATGGACATTGCGACAAAACCCTGTTCGGCCATTTTGGTAGCGTAGAGATTGGCGCTCTGCTCCTTCACGGCCCCCATCGGATGTCCGACGATGATCGCCGGATTCTTCGTCGCACGGTCAAGATCTTTGGGAAGGAACAGATTGCCAGCGACATTCATTTGATACTGGGTCTTGAACGTAACCTTCTGCACGGTCACGCGGTCGCTGGTGTAGAAATTGGACGCGCCGTTGGACATGTCTTGAGCCTTTGCAATTGTCGTGTCGAAAATGGCCATCGCCCCGAGTGCCGCGACACCGGCGCCGGTCATCTTGAGCAGGTGGCGGCGATCGATGCCGGTGTTCGAGATCTGTGGGTCTTCTTGGTTTGCTTTGTCAGTCATCTGCACGTCTCCTTGAGTGGTGATGCGATGGAAATAGATCGGGATAAGGCGATGCTGATCTGTCAGCGGCGTGTGGAACGCCATGCGGCCACAGTGAGAAGGGATGAGCCGGCCAGCAGAACAGCGGCGAACAGGAAGGTGGTCCACCAGCCGGAGCTGTCGAACAGGACCCCGCCGATAGACGCGCCCAGGGTGATCGCGAGTTGGATTGTCGCCACTTGCAGCCCGCCACCTGCTTCGGCGTCGTCGGGCATCGTTCGGCTCAGCCATGTGCCCCAGCCAACAGGGGCGGCCGTGCCGAACAGACCCCAGCCCATCAGAAGGACGGCAGTCATTGTTGAGGACGATCCGAATACGATCAGTCCTAGTGCAATCAAGGCCATGATCACCGGGATTGCGCCAAGAATGCTGAACAGCCGCTTTTGAAGCAGATGACTGACGATGTAAGTCCCTGCGACTCCCGCCAGGCCCATCAATAGGAGCAGGAGAGAAAGGGTCGAAATCGAGACCGCCGTTACTGTTTCCAGGAATGGGCGAAGGTATGTGAACAATGCAAACTGGCCCATGAAGAGTAGCATGATCGAAGCCATGCCGATTGTGACCTGCGGACGGAGAAGCAGCCGGAAGACATTGGATGACCCCTCGTTGCGGCGCGGAGGCAGAGACGGCAGGCTGATCCACTGCCAAACCAAAGCCAAAAGCGCCAGCGGAACAACGGCAAAGAACGCGCCGCGCCAGCCGATATAGCTGCCGAGCAAGCTTCCCAGAGGTGCTGCGATCGTCGCCGCGATGGCATTGCCAGCGTTCAGCATCGCCAGGCCCTTGGGAACGGCGTTTTCTGGAACCAGTCGCATGATGATAGACGTCGACATCGACCAGAAGCCGCCGATGGCGATGCCCAGCATGGCGCGCCCGACCATCAGCACGAGATAGTTCGGCGCAAATGTGACGATCGTTCCCGAGATCACCAGGATTAGTGAGAACGACGCGAGAACCATCCGCCTGTCCAGCCGTCGCGTCAGACCTGCCACAAAGATGCTGGTGAGGACGGCGAAGATGCCGGAGATCGAGATCGCCTGGCCGGCGCGGCCTTCGGTGACGCCCAGTTCTGTGGCGATCGGCGACAGTAGGCTGACCGGCATGAACTCTGAGGCAATCAGGACGGCGACACACAGGGCCATGGAAATGACCGCCCCCCAGGCTGCGGTTGGTACAGCCGAGCTGGCGGCTGTCGCGCCCCCGGGTTCGATGTCGTTATTGTTAAAGTCGGATCGCGTGAGAGCTTGCTGTGTCATGGCGGCAATATATGTCGGGCGCACTTCGAAGATTAGCCATTGCAATTCGCTTTGACTTATCGATCTATGACATCAATTAAAGATGTCATGAGGCGACCATGAAGCGAGAAGATCTGAACGACATGCTCTGGTTCCTGGCGGTCGCAGAGGAGCGGAGCTTTACCAAAGCGGCGGCGAAGCTCGGCACGTCGCAATCCACGATCAGTCATACGATCAAGAAGCTCGAAGCCCGGATGGGTCTGCGCCTTCTGACACGCACCACGCGCAATGTCTCTCCGACGGAGGCGGGTGAGAGGCTGATTCGCTCGCTTGCACCTCGGATCGAGGAGCTCGAGTCAGAAATCGATGAGCTGATGGAAATCAGGGATAAGCCGGCGGGGACTGTCAGGATAACTCTGTCGGATTACGCTCAGGAAAGCGTTGTTTGGCCAAAACTACGCCCTCTCTTGCGCCAGTTTCCTGACATCAAAGTCGAGCTGAACAGCGACAATGGGTTCCGAAACATCGTGGAAGAGAAGTTCGATGCTGGCGTGCGCTTGGGCGAGAGTGTCGACAAGGATATGATCGCGGTCCGGATCGGCCCTGACTGGCGTTTGGTCGCGGTAGCCTCTCCCGAATATCTTAAGGCGCGAACCGCTCCAAAGACGCCCCAAGATCTGGTCGGTCATGACTGCATCAACCATCGGCAAGCTCGGGCTGGCGGCCTATATGCATGGGAGTTCGAAAAGGATGGTCGGGAAGTCCGGGTGCGTGTCAATGGACAACTGACGTTCAACACGTCCTATGCGATGATCGATGCGGCAATTGCGGGGTACGGTATCGCCTATGTGCCCGAAACTCTCGTCGAGCAAGAGCGCGCAACGGGGCGACTGATACAGATCCTCGACGACTGGTCTCCCATGTTTCCGGGCTATTACCTGTTCTATCCCAGCAGACGGCAGAATTCGCCTGCGTTCAAGGTCGTGGTCGACGCGCTGCGCGTTAGATGAGCGTGCAGATTTCTGGTGCTGCCATAAGGTATCAGAGCACCGTAAAGTTAACTTGCCGGTGAAATCCCCAGGCGATCCGCCGGTTGGTTTGGCGATAAATGGCATCTGGACGAGATGGTCATCACCATTGCCGGCAAGAAACATTGGCTATGGCGGGCTGTCGATCAGGATGGCTTCGTTCGCGACGTGCTGATGCGAAGCCGCCACAATTCAAAGGCCTGAATAACCGAGCGGAGCATTCCCATCAACCGACACGACGGCGAGAGCGGATCATGAAAGGCTTCAAGTCAGCACGACATCTCCAGCGTTTCGGTTCCATTCATGACCCCGTCGCCAACCTTTTTCACATTCCACGCCACGAGATCTCATCCGACCATCACCGCGAACTGAGAACCGCAACCATGCAACGGTGCCGTCCTGCCTCCATCCTCGGGGAACGCGGCGCAGAAGGCGGTTACAGTTTTGATTGGTGTTGGCATCCTGGTGTACTTATTTTGGTTCAACGAGCGCTCGCACCAGCCCAGCATCGCGCCTCGGGGGCGCGCCGAATAGGCGTTTGTATTCCCGGCTGAACTGGGAGATGCTTTTGTACCCGACCTCAAAGGAGACAGCTGCTGCGTCTGTCTGTCTGGCAACCATGCGACGGCGGGCTTCTTGTAGCCTTATGTGCTTTTGATACTGCAGTGGGCTCAAAGCGGTCACTGCCTTGAAACGCCGATGGAATACGGACTCACTCATGCCCGCCACAGCAGCCATATCCTCTACGCTGAGTTGCTCGGTGTAGTGCTCACGTATCCAAGCCATAGATTTTCGGATGTGGGACAGCCGGGAGTCAACTCCGGCGATCTGGCGCAGCATCTCGGCGTGAGGCCCCATCATCAGCCTGAACATCAATTCATGCTCCAGGTGAAGCGCCATGACTGCGACTTCCTTCGGCCGATCGAGCACTTCAAGCAATCTCTGCCAAGCGCCTATCAACTCGGAATTGGCTATGCTGAAACCCAATCCGGGCTGGATCTGCAGTTCCGGTGTTTCGGACAGATAGAGCACCACGTTGGTTACCACGGCAGGGTCGAGTTGAAGGCCAAGCGCTAGAAACGGACGCTCGGCTGACGCCTCACAGATTTGACCCATTGCGGTGATTTCGGCGGCAACAATCATGGTTTGCCCCGGACCGTATTCAAACACCCTGTCCCCGATAATCGTACGCTGGGTTCCCTGGAGGACGATGAATGCCGTGGGCTGATAAACCGAGGCATTCAATTCGGTCGGTTCAGCAACGCTGTGAACAGCTAGCCGTGGCAGGCCAGGGTGTTGGGTCCCGGCATGACGCATTGCGAGAGCGCAGAGTTCATCGAGTTTTTCCATCACACCAGTGTTGCCAATTGCATGAAAACGTCAAGCTCCCGGCGGGATCAGGCAATAATTCAGGACCATCGGGCATCGTCATCTCGCTGCGCATCATCCAGAGTCCTCTTACACAGTGGGAGGTATCAATGCCGCGGCTGGTGCTGACGGTAACCCAGCCAGGATCAAGGAAATTCTTCCGAAAGGCGGGTTTTGCAATCGTGCACAGGTTACCACACCTAAAGACAAGGAAATCGACATGCCTACACCTATCGAAATCATAACTGAATTCTGTGCGACTTTTTCTGAAGATGGCGGCAGGCCTGCAGTCCGCCGGTGGTTCACACCGGAGACCGTTTGGGTCAACGAGGGTATTTCACGGACCACCGGCATCGATGAAGCGATCGGGATGATCGATGAGCTGGAAAAGTCCATGGGAATTGCGACTGTTCATATCGATATGCTCGCAATCGCTGCGGACGGGAACCGTGTTCTCACAGAACGACTGGACCGGTTCGAGCGCGCAGACGGCAGCGAGATCGGACGAGTGACACTGATGGGGATCTATGAACTCGAAGGGGATCGCATCGTCGCCTGGCGTGACTACGTTGACGTGAACGCTGTCTCAAAATTGGCCGAAGGCTGACTAGGATAAACGTGGGTTGCAGGCGCCGAATATTGGGAACACACTATATTTGTGCAGCGCCATTTCGTTGACCTGTTTGCGCGCTGAGAGAGATCATAACTCAGCGCGCAACTGTTTGAAACGAAGACCATAAAGCGACAGCTCCGGTCAGCCGGCGTAACGTGCACTCATCGACAAAGACTTCGTAGCGCAGTATCTAGGTTGGTCATCTTCGTTCTCTCTTTGATTGCCCGCTAAGGGCGTCACGTTTTCCGGTTCATTCCCCGATTTTGCGTCCAGGGACTGACACGGCAGAATCAACATGAGAGATCGTGACGCAGTCGGCGAGGCCCGCAGGTCCAGACCTCGCCATCGCCGTCAGCCGTTCAATGTCCGCCCCCCATCCACTACGATCTCCGAGCCGATTGTCCAGGCAGACTCGTCCGAAGCGAGATAAACAACAGCCTTGGCAACTTCTTCCGGCCTGCCAAAGCGACCGAGCGGAATAGTTGCCGCTATGTCCTTGTTGACCTGTTCGCGATAGGCGTCGGGTATGCCGAGTTTGTCGTAAAGTGGTGTCTCGACTGGGCCGGGGCTGACAGCGTTTACGCGAATGCCACGCGGCAGAAGCTCGGTCGAAAACGTCTTTGCCAGATTAAGGAACGCAGCCTTGGTCGCGCCGTAAACTGTCGAATTGGCCGCGCCGACATGCGCGTTGATCGAGGTGTTGAGAACGACCGATGCAGGATTTGCAAACACAGGCAGAAGAGCCTGCATCAAAAAGTAGGGGCCTTTGACATTGATCGCGAAGGAGCGATCAAAGGCGTCCTCGTCCCAGTTCTCTATCGGCATCCACACGGACACCCCTGCATTGAGAAAGGCGACATCTAGCTGTCCGTAATGCTCGCTGATTGCCGCAGCAAGTTTTCGCTGCTCATCTACGCTTGCACTATCGGCACGCAGGACAAGAACTTCCGGTCCAAGCTCTGCCTTTGCTCTCTCGATCGATTCCGGATTGTTGCCGGTGACGATGACGCGTGCGCCTTCAGTCAGAAACTGCCGGGCCGTTTCCAGGCCGATGCCCGATGTTCCGCCTGTGATGAGTGTCCGTTTTCCGTTCAAGCGAGCCATGAATGGTTCCTTTAAAATGTTTGCTAACCCGGTGCCATTGGAGCCGAGCATGGGAGGATCAAACTCTTTGCAATCTCGACAAAGATAAGTTAAGTGACTTACCAAGAGATAAGTGCTCACTTGAATGATGTCAAGTTGGTCAACTTACCTTTAGGATTGTGAATATGCGGGAGTTGTTGCGATGCCATCGCCGGGCGTGACCTATCACCATCGGATCAAGGAAGAGAAACGCCTTGCGGCTGTCGAGGCCGCAACAGAGCTGTTCTTCGAACAGGGTTACGAGAGGACATCGCTGCAGCAGATCGCAACCCGCGCCGGGGTCTCGACAGCCACGCTGTTCAAGCGTTACCCGACGAAAGCCGCGCTCTTTGAAGCGATCGTTGAAAGGTTCTGGAGCCTGGAGACAGAGTGTGAGGCAACGGCCATCCCTTCGGGAGACCTGGAGGCCGGCTTGCTCAAGTTCGGGCACGACTACGCGCAGCGCATGCGAAGGCCAGAGATGGCCTCCATGTTCCGGCTTATCATTGCCGAATCTTTACGGTTTCCGGATCTTGGACAAACCCTTTTCAACAAAGGTTATGGTCCTTTCCTCAGTCGCCTTAGCACCTATCTCCGAAACCAGATAAAGCAGGGCAATCTCCTCGTCGTGGCAGACATTGAATCTGCCTCAAGCGCCTTTCTTGCAACGATCGCGGGGCAGGTATTTTGGCCCGAACTCATGGCGCCGGGCTGCGGTGGCACAGATGCCGATACGAAAAAGTCGTCCATAGTGCCGTCGCAACGATGTTGGTCCAGTTCGCGAGCCGCCCGGCCTGAAAATCTTCAGGCCCTTTGCATTTTCACATTCATGTTACGTCAGGAACACCCATGACCCAATCCCCACTCGCTCTGGTCAGCCACCCCTTGTGTCCCTTCGTGCAGCGCGCCGCGATCGTGCTTCTTGAAAAAAGCGTGTCATTCGACAGGATCGACATCGATCTCACTGCTAAACCGGAATGGTTTCTGGCCATCTCTCCCACAGGCAAGGTTCCACTACTGAAGATCCCGCAGGAAAGCGGACCGGACGCTGTACTGTTCGAGAGCATGGTGATCTGTGAATATCTCGAAGAAACGCAGGAAGGCGTCAAACTGTACTCTGCCGATCCGTTGGAGCGTGCCCGGCAGCGTGCCTGGATCGAATTTGGCACGGCGACCCTTACCGATGCATGGTTGTTTCTGAACGCAAAAGACGCAGCGACAGCCGCGATAAAACATGCCGCCTTTCGTGAAAAGCTGGAGCGGCTTGAAGGCGTCCTGGAGCATGGCCCGTATTTTGGAGGCGCTGCGTTCAGTATGGTCGACGCGGTGTTCTCGCCAGTTTTCCGGTATTTTGACATTCTCAAACCGGACGTTTCCACATCGTTGTTCGATGGTGTCAATCGGGTGTCAGCCTGGAAAAGTGCCTTGATGAAGCGCGCGAGCGTGATGTCCTCAGTTGGAGATGACTATCCGGAGCGCTTCCGCAAGCATCTTCGTGACCATGGGGCTCTGCTGGGCGCATAGGCTCAGAGGCATATTGGCAGATTATGTGAAGCTGATTTCGACATTCCTGCTTGCAGAATTGACAGGTTGAGGTTTCAGTTGGCTGTGCCGAATGCCAGGTGTCGGAACCTTCCCAATAGGTGGTGAGCGCTACCGTGTGCATCCCGAAGACCGTTGGGTGATGAACCCACTTCTCCTCGGCCCCAGAGCGTTAAACAATAGCCTCGATCAAGCGCGGACCGGGTTCCTGCATCGTGCGTGAAAACGCCTTGTCAAATTCACGCCGGGAATCTGTCCGTATCGCGGGCCCCCCAAACCCGAAGCCACCTTCACCCAGTCAATGACGGGATCTTCAAGACTCCTCAGAGACGCGGCATTCTGTCCGCGATTGGTTGTCCCTACGCGCCTCAGCTCATTGTCGAGGATTTTATAGGCACGGGTGCAGTAACAAGTGGAGTTGGAGACAATCGTCATGCTCAACCACGTAACTCTCGCCACGCTGAAACGTGATCGGCCACTAGGGCGCCCGTCGGTACCGGCCCTGTTGTGGTCCACGGAGAACCCTCCGATCATCGTTGATGATCACCTGCAGTGATCAGAGCGTGAAGTCCGCAACGATCTTGCCCGGAGCATGGCCAGTGCGATTGCGCTCGATTGCGGACGGCAGATCTTCGAAACTGACAACTTCGGCAATTGTCGATCGTAGTGCGCCAGTGGCAACTTGCTGGGCAATGGCGGCCAGGCGCGGCGTGTCGGGCTTGTTTGATAGAAAGACGCCGCGGCGGCCTTGCGGCGCGCGCGAGGCGACATCCGGAGCAGCGATGCTGACGAGGAGGCCCTCAGGTGACAGGAGCATCCATGACCGGTCGATAACTTCGCCGCCGACCAGGTCGATGACGAGATCGATGTGGCCCGCGAGATGCTCGAGCGTCTGGTGACGGTAATCGATCACCTCGTCCGCACCCAAGGCCCGCACATGCGCGAGGCTCGTGGTTGAGGCCGTGGCGTAAACGAATGCTCCGGCCGCCTTGGCGAACTGAACGGCGAAGCCGCCCACGCCCCCGGCTGCGCCATGGATCAGCACCCGCCGTCCGGAGAGGCCAAAATCCGCTGCCTGAATGACATGCCATGCCGTCATTGCGGCCACCGGAACGGCTGCTGCTTCAACGTCCGAAAGCTCGGCGGGCGTCGGGACAAGTTTCTCGGCGTCGATAACCAGATGGTCGGTATAGGCACCGCACCCGCCGAGCGCAGCCATCACCCGGTCGCCCCGCATCAGGCCTGTTACGCCCGGTCCTGTCTGCAGCACGATTCCGGCCATCTCGATGCCAAGGGTTGCGGGAAGCTCTAGCTTAAAGATGTTGCGGAGGTTGCCTTCACGGATCTTCCAGTCGAGGCCGTTCACTGCGGCGGCCGTGACCTTGACCAGCACCTTGCCAGGACCCGGCTCAGGCGTCGGCACCCGATCGACTGTCAGAGATTCCGGGCCACCATAGGCTTGAAGACGTAAGGCTCGGCCATGGGTTTGCGGTTCGAATGTGGGATCGGCGCGCTTAAGGGTATCGGACGTGTTCATGTGTTTCTCCTTCACGACGAAGGTATACGTTCCAATTTGCGAGGAAAGTCGTTGAAATGAGACAGTCCGTCTCATTGGAGAGACAATCTGTGGAACTCCCAAGCAGGCTCCAATGTTGTCGGTAGGCCGCTTATCTGTGCATGGTTTAGGCCGACCAGCCAACGTCATCATCTGCCGATGTAGGCGGCAAGTTCGTCCGGTGTCCCATTCGGGAAGGCCTCTTTTAGAAACTCCAGGAACGCCGATACGCGCGCACTGAGCAAACGGCGAGATGGATAGAGCGTCCACAAAGCGATTTCGGGACCGTCAATATCGCCCCAATTCACCAGTGTTCCGTCGGCCAGGTCATGAGCCACCAGTGAAATGGGAAGACGTGCCGCACCGACGCCGGCTCGCACCGCATCGCGGATGGTGATCAGCGTTGACAAGGTGAGGACCGGCTCTATTCTAATCGTTGTCCGGCTACCGGGTGTCTTCACATGCCATGTTTGCGGCTCGCCCATCCCGCGCGCAACGCCCGGAGCAGGAAGGTCTCCGTTTGGGCGGGGAAGATCGCGGCTCGCCACCACAACCAGCCGGTCGCGAAGGAACGCCCGCCCGATCAGGCTTTCGTCAGGATCGGGATTAACCCGGATGACCAGATCGTAGCCTTCCTCGATCATGTCCACAGGCCGGTCCTCAGTCGTGACCTCCAGCCTCACCTCCGGATACTTGAGGGCAAACCCCGCAGCAATCCTCCCCATTGCTGTCTGGGAAAAATGTAAAGGTGCGCTGATCCGCAATCTCCCTTTGGGTCTCTGACCGCCCGAGGCAATCGCCGAAGCCGTCTCGTCCAGTTCCGCGAGCAACGCCCCCGTCCGCTCGAAAAGCGCCCGTCCTTCTTCGGTGAGCTTCAGGTTTCGAACACCTCGTTCAAACAGACGTAGATCAAGGCTGCTTTCCAACTCTCCAACGCGTCGGGACAGGGTTGCCTTCGGCCGGCCCGTGGCCCGTGACGCTTTGCCGAAACCACCATGGCGGGCGACAAGATTGAAATCGGCGAGAGCGAGAAGATCCATGTGCGTTCCACCAGCGAGACGATGCGTCTAAATTTCCGGTCTATTGGACTGAAAGTGAACCACACATATTGGACGTGTCAAGCAATCCAATAGGAGAAACCTCATGACCATTCTCGTTACCGGCGCGACAGGCAATATTGGCCGCCAAGTCGTTGAACACCTCAACAAGCGCGGCGCTGATGTGCGTGCTCTCGCCCGCGATCCGTCGAAGGCCAACTTTCCGGATGGTGTATCCGTCGTACAAGGCGACTTTCTCGACGTCGATTCCCTGCGCAACGCCATGTCTGGCGTTTCCACCCTGTTTCTTTTGAACGCTGTCGTACCGGACGAATTCACCCAAGCGTTGATCGCGCTTAACGTCGCGCGATCGGCTGGCATCGAGCGCATCGTCTATCTCTCGGTAATCCATGCCGACGTCTATGTGAATGTGCCGCATTTCGCGGGCAAATTCAGCGTCGAGCGAATGATCGAGCAGATGGATTTCAAGGCCACCATCCTGCGTCCGGCCTACTTCATCCAGAACGATCTGACGATCAAGGATGTCATTACCGGCTACGGCGTCTACCCGATGCCGGTCGGCGACAAGGGCCTCGCGATGATCGACGTTCGCGATATCGCGGAGATTGCAGCCCTTGAGTTGCTGCGTCGCGAACAGGCGTCAGAGCCGCTTCCGCTCAACCGCATCAACCTGGTGGGTCCCGAAACCCTCACCGGAACGGATATAGCCGCCATCTGGTCGGACGTGCTCGCTCGGCAAATCAACTATGGCGGCGGCGACACGCAAGCCTTCGAGCGGAACCTCAAGCAGTTCATGCCCGCCTGGATGGCCTACGACATGCGCATGATGGGCGAACGCTTCCTGACCGACGGCATGCTGCCTGGGGCCGGCGACGTCGAGCGCCTGACTCAGCTACTTGGCCGCCCACTCCGCCAATATCGCGACTTCGCCTCGGAAACTGTCGCTTCTGCCTAACGGAAGCAACAGCTATCTCGAAAGGACTTCCATCGTGATTTATTCGACTGCTATTGTCCCGGTAAACCCGGAAGGCGAAACCCGGTTGACGCGGGCTCAGGCGTGGCAGGGTCTTGAACTCAAAGCACGCGACGCACGCTTGTTCCTTGCCCAAGGGCTTTGCACCCGTTGTGAGGTTGTCGAGGAAAGCGCGACCCACTTCGTGCGTGAAGCCACGATCGGAGGCAATGACCTGCGAGAAATCGTAACGCTCGAACATGAGAGCAAAGTCACTTTCTTCCAGGCGGCCGGGCCCTGCGAGGGCGCGATCATCAACGAATTGTTCGAAGATGAAGACGGCGCACTGCAGCTTCGCTTCTATTGCTACATGGGCCTGCGTGGCAAAAAGCCGAATACTCTTGAAGAGCAAGCCCAGCAGACCCGGTTCGCCAGCGAAAACGGCTACAAGGCCGCCCTTCTGGCGACGTTGAAGCGGACCCGCGCACTTGTTGCAGAGGGAAGCCTCTGATCATCCTAAATGCAAATCAATAGGGTGGCCCCTGTAGAGGGCCGCCCTGAGTGCGCTGTATAAAATCTTCGAATGGAGAAACCAATGAATTCGCTATTCTCGCCGGCTCGCATAGGCCGCTACACGCTTTCCAACCGTCTTGTCATGGCGCCTATGACCCGCAGCCGCGCAGCGTTCGACGGCACGCCGGGCGATTTGGCTTCCGTATATTATGCGCAGCGGGCAGGCGTTGGCCTGATCGTAACCGAGGGTACGCAGCCCTCAGATGATGGGCAGGGCTATCTCAGCACCCCCGGCATCTACACGCCTGCACACATCGCTGGCTGGAAGAAGATCACATCAGCCGTGCATGATAAAGGTGGCCGCATCTTCATCCAGCTGATGCACGCAGGGCGCATGTCGCATCCTGACAACACGCCGCATCACCGTCCAGGCGTTGCGCCTTCGGCGATCGCGCCGGGGACGGGCATGTTCACGGCAACCGGGATGCAGGATATTCCTGTGCCTCGCGCGCTTACCACCGAAGAAGTGCGCAAGACCGTGGCCGATTTCCGCCAAGCAGCCCGCTCAGCCATTGACGCCGGCGCCGACGGCGTCGAGATTCATGGCGCGAACGCTTATCTCGTCCATCAGTTCTTTGCGCCGAGTGCCAATACACGCACGGACGAATATGGCGGCTCTCTGGAAAACCGCGCCCGCTTTGCGATCGAAGTCGCCACGGCGATTGCCGAGGAGATCGGCGCTGACCGGACCTCGATCCGACTGTCTCCCGGCGCGACGATATGGGGGATTGACGAAGGCCCTGAGGGCCCGGATCTCTACCGTCATCTGGTGACCGAACTCGACAAGCTTGGACTCGCTTATGTGCATATCATGCATCAGGGCAACGAGGTGTTGCTGGCAGATATTCGCAAACTTTGACACCAATCGCTGATCCTCAACCGCCCGGGTCATCCACGCGATAAGATCGGTTCCGATGTGGCGTCGGGGATAGCCGATTTTGAAGCCTTCGGACAAATGGTCCTTGCCAATCCGGACTTCGTCGCGAGGCTGAAGGCCAATGCAGCGATGAACCAGGCAGACCACAACACGTACTTTGGCGGCGATGCTAAAGGTTACATCGATTATCCCTTTATAGAGCAGACATCAGCATCGATCGTTGCTTCTTCCGCAACAGCGAAGAAAAAAATCCTAGTCGTCGGCGCCACAGGATTCCTGGGAGCAAAAGTTCTCGGCCAACTGGCGCGTGACAGGACGTTTGCCGTTGCAGCGATGTCGCGGAAGGGCGCGCCCTCCAACGAGACCGTTAACGTCGAATGGCTCCGTGGCGATATGATGGACCCGGCATCATTGGACAAAGCTTTGCAAGGAGTGGACGTCGTCGTTAGCTCGGCCAATAGTTACATGAAGGGAAACCTCGATACCGACTATCAGGGCAACAAAAACCTGATAGAGGCAGCTGCAAGAGCCGATGTCGGCCGGTTCGTTTTTCTCAGCATCGTCAGTTGCGAGGCAGCATCGGCAGTGCCGCATTTCCACGCCAAGAAGGTGGCGGAAGATCTGATCAAGGCCTCCGGCGTGCCTTATGTATTTGTCCGTGCGCCTACATTTCTCGACCAAGGCTCGGACTACATTGCGAAAGCGGTCAAAGCTGGCCGATACCCTGCGGTTGGCGATAAAACAACCAAATGGTCCTATGTGTTGACCGACGATCTGGCCTTATATCTTGCGCAAGCGGCCACATTTTCAGGTTCTGAAATCGACATGCAGACAATCGATGTCGGCTGGCACGATGGTGCACAGAGCCAGCAAGAGATCGCCGATATTATCTCCGAAGTTACGAAGAAAAGCCTGAAGGTACGCGCTATACCGTGGGTGGTATTTCGCTTTCTCGTGCGCCCGGTAAGGCTGTTTTCCGAGCTTGGGTATGATCTGATGCAGATGTTCTTGTTCTTCAAGACGGGCGTATACGTTTCGAACATCTCGAAACAGGAGCATTTCTTTGGACCCGCTCCCTCATCCCGCGACGCGATCACGCGATGGGCGAAAAGCAATCAGCTGACTGCGTGATCCATAACCGGAACTGACTCGGAAAAGGTGGCTTGTTGAATTCCATATGAAATTCACCCCGTTTTCCATTTCGCGATAATCCACAAGTAGTTCAAAATAGTGAAGCATTTCATAGAAATGTCTCCGCCTGGCAGGGGCAGCACCAAGCGGAAAGACGGGTCAAATCGCGGCGGAATTCAACAGCTTGCAAAGGAACCTTCCTTACGTATCGCGCATCTGTACTAGGGGACCCTCAAAAACAGGTCGGAAAATCTTCGCTTTCGATCGCCGCTGCCACAATTACGCCTGCCACCTCCGAAATTGTCGATGGCAAGCATACCCCGTCGACGCGGGGCGCAGCCCCGTGCGTTGTTCGGGAAGTTGGTTGAGACATGAAGACTTTAAGATTGATCCTTTTGCCCGCTCTGGCCGTACTGATGACAAGCATCTCGGTGCATGCCCAGGAATGGCGGTATTTGCCGGATTATGGCGACGGACCGGACGACGGCTACACTGTTCAGCGCCATTTGCGAGACGCGCCGCCGCGCTATCGCGACGATCGTCGTCTCGACGACTATTACTATCGGGGTGATGATCCCTATGGCTATTATGACGACGAAGACGGCGATTTCCCGTCGCGACCCCGTCCACAACGGCGGGCTTCGATCGATCGAGGCGCGATCTCTCCCCAACTCAATTCTGGCGTCAAGGATGACAAGCGGGCGAGCCTGGCGCGGTCGTCCATCCCGCGCACGGTTGTCTCCTTTTCTGGCTACGACCCTGGCACCATCGTGATCTCCACCAAGGAGAAGCGCCTCTATCTGGTGCTCAACGACGGAACTGCTCTCAAATACGGCATCGGTGTTGGCAAGCAGGGCTTCGCCTGGAAGGGCACGGAGACGATCAGCCGCAAAGCAGAATGGCCGACCTGGACACCGCCCAAGGAAATGATCGCTCGTCGACCAGAATTACCTGACCGCATGGATGGCGGCCTCAATAATCCTCTCGGAGCAAGAGCGCTCTATCTCGGTTCCACCCTCTACCGCATCCATGGCACCAACGAGCCCAATTCGATCGGCAAGGCGGTATCTTCTGGTTGCATCCGCATGGCAAATCCGGATGTGATGGATCTCTATGGCCGGGTCGGCGTGGGTACAAAGGTCGTCGTGCTTTGATTGCACCCCAGCGCTGATGGGGTCTGCCAAGATCTGGTCAGAATGCCGCCCTTCTCCTCGAAGGCGCAGATGGAGATCTAAACAGGAAAGCGGCTAAACCGGCGGTCCGGATTAGCAGAACGAATACCCTACCCATCTGGGTGTCTATACGCGTGGCAATGTGGGTTTCATCGATGTCGGCGAGGATTACTCTTTCAGACCGCTGAAGCGGCATCATGACGCCGGCGCCGGCGAGATCTTTCCTTTGAGCGGGGAAGGAAGGCTCTGCCCCCATCTCCCCGGCTCGGAAGTGGCAGCCATCTTTCATCACGGCGCTGCTAGACGAGGCGAGGCGCTTTGGCCTCGTTCCTTCTTGAGCACGCGGTTGCATTGGGAAAAAACCCCGAGCACGCCAGCATCGAAACGATGTGAATAAGAGTTCCTGGCGCCGGTTCGTCGTGCACCCCCCCTTGTTGTGATACGCGCCGCCTACTAGATATTGAGCATCTCTAAAACGCAGGGCTTTATATTGAACGAGTTTCTGGGCAGCGGAACTGGGTCTCTCTTGGTAGGCGCTGGTCTCACTTTGGCAGGCGTCGTTGCCGGATGGCTGATGTCGACGGTTTCCTCACGGGCTATAACACGACCGAAGCGGAGCGAGGCAGCAGCAGGTGAAGTTCGCCATCTCGCTCTCCGTACCGTAATCGCGCTCGACGATTTCGTCGGCACCTGCCAAGCGGCGATCAACGATACGCCTGAGTTCAACCCATCCGATCCCTCAGAATTCGTTTTCCATGTGGAGGATCCACGCCTCGACCTGCCAAGAGATGCAGAGTGGAGTATCATTCGTCCCGACGTCGTTGAACAGCTCTTGTGGATGCCGAACCGCATCCGCAACGTTCTTGATGCACTTGATTCCCTGGATATCGTGCCGCCTGCTTTCGGCGATCTGTTCGAGCACCGCGAAGAGGACTTTTCCCGGCTGGCCCTCAGAGCGCTGGACCTGATCCAAACAATTTCCGCGGAATATGAGCTCCCGAAACCTGAACGGCCCATCTACTACGACCCCCGTCTCGAATTCGAAAACCGGATCCAGACGATTGCGGATGCTCGGAACCGCCGCCGCGAAGTCGGCATCAGCGACAAGGGCGATGACGTGTCTAACATTACGCCGCTGTTCCCGAAGAATCGTCGTGATGCTGCTGCGCCTGCCGCGGACGTCGATCCAAAGGGCTGATGATAGCTGCCGACAGTCTGCGCCATTGGTGAAATAGGAGAATTTTCGGCGTGAATCCGGCCTCTTCCATCTCCGCCACCTCTTTATCACTCAGCAAGCTTCAGACCAGAACTTTGATTGCTTCTGAGCCGGACAATGTTGGGTCGCAGCGCGACAGTCGCAAATTACGGCCATTTGCTCTCGTTCAGCGAACGTCCGAGAACACCTTACATCGGCGAGCGCATCACTGCGGTAATTTGCCGTTCTCGTCCTGGAAAATTCTCTATGAATCGTCTTCGGTAACGCCGCACGGAAGAACGGCGGCCGGCGCGCCTGATTATTTAGAAGGTTTGATGGTCAATATGCCACCGTTGCAGTGTGATCCCAACCGTCCGCTTTGAAGCCCCACCATCAAGGCAGGTGCCAGCGGAAATGGCCGCCTACGTGGAGTGGTTCAACAGATCAGCGCCAAACGGTGAAAGCCCCCTATCCGCTCTGACACGGGCCGGCATAGGCCATTTGTATTTCGAAAGCATCCATTCGAGGACGGGAACGGCAGGTTATGCCCTTGGCCTGCCTCTGATGTGAAAGAAACTACTCGGCGCCGTCGCCCAGTTCGAGCGTGCCCTGATCGCGCCAAACGCTTGACCTAAAGTGCACCCACTTGCCCGAGCAGCTCTCGCCAGCGTTTCAAATATCCAGCGACCATAGCTTGATGCATCCCAGCAGAAGAGAGGCGTTCCGATAGAACATTGAGATCGGTAGCATGTAAGTCGGTGTCCTTAGAGTAGTGCTTAAACGTGTACGTGAACATTTCCTCCCAGCTCCTCCGCACCCCTACGGATTCGTCTACCAACGACGGACGGTACTGATCAGCTAACTCTTCCAGTGTCATCCTCACCCGCCGATTCTTCTGTTGGCACTTGCTCGCTAAGTTCGGACGTCTGATACTGATCCTGGCGAAAGCTCTCGAGCTCCGGCTGTCGCCGTGTTGGCAGCGGCCGACTGTGGAGGAAATCTCTCAGCGGGTCTCTCGTCAATCCTCAATGAACTATAAAAGGCATCTACAAGATTGCCGTCAAGCCCAATAAGCCATTGTAACTTATGTAAAATAAACCAAAAAAAGGCTGACAATTTCTCGCCTCAGCGCTTTGAAGCTGCGGCACCAGACAAAAATGACGAGAGATTTCAGCGAACGGCTCGCATTGCGTGAGACGAGGTACTCCCTCGCCATTGGTTTTCAGGAGCGCAATCAGCATGGGCCCAAGTGAAAACTCGCCACGCTCCGATCGTGTCGCAAGATCGCGCAGATATCCGACACCAAGATGCAGATTGAGGCCTGGCAAAGGGAATACAATGAAAGTCGTCCTCGCGCGGTCGCTGGCTATTTGACGCCGACGGAATATGCTGCCGGTGCAGTCACTTCGGTGGGCCAAAACAGCCTCACCAACGTCGGAGGCTATTGCTCCAAGCTGGACCACCAAACCCAAGCGCTTCAAGCCCAGCATGCATTAACATTCAACCCGGATCATTCCGCGAGTGCATACCACTGGTATTTTTACCGGATGCGCCTTGTGGCCGCAGCTCTATATTGAATTACGAGTGCTGGGAGACTGTATTGCAGAAGTTGCAGCTCACCAGAGATGCCATGTCGTCCTCCCTAGCAATGGAAGGCATGGTCATTTCGAGCCAATCCAGCTGTTCATTGGCGCAAATGCCGGATGTGTGCGGTCTGTAGTGACGAACGTTCGCGCGGTAACATATCCAATGGGTTAAGCGAGCCTTACCGATAGGTAGGTTTAAAATTGTCGGCGTGCTCTGATAGATTCCGCCTTGGAGTGAGGAACACTGAAAGTCCATGAAACTACACATCCAAGCGGATCACGAGCAGCGGCAAGGGGCCACGGCCAAGGGATATCGCAGATCTTATCCTCATCTCTCCGTGATGAGGGCGAAGACGCGGGATTTCAAAAAGTTGGCGACGGAATAGTCGCAAGTTCGTTTCCATCAAGACCCCAAAACGCACTTAAATCGAGAATGACCCAAAATGACATGGGACCCAAAAACGATGTGCTGTTTTGAACGGTGGTTGCACGGGTTTATTCCCGAAGACACTTAACCGAGACTTCAAGAAAAATTGATCGCCCGCTTATTGATCGAATATTTCTCCATGTTTTCAATGAGTAGGCATACGAAAAGCATCCAATAAACGTGTATTAGATCCATTGATAATAATAATGTTCCTTCTAGTTCACAATTGGTATTAAGCCGGTCCGCTTCTGTGTCAAAGCCTAGAAGTGAAGATGTGGTCTCTCTTTAAGTCCGGATAGCTAATCTGATTTCTTCCATCTTTTATCTTTGTAGGGGCCTCATGATGAAAGCATCTGTAAGTCGGTATTGCCGTCGGCAGATTTCAAGATTTTCACCGCTTGCAGGCCTTGTTTCCGCGGGAGGTTATCGCCTTTTGCGGGAGCATTTTATCATTTTGTCTCGTCGCGCCTGTAAAGCGACAAAATTGCAATGCGGCCGAGGGCGATATGCGCGATCTTCACAAATGAAAGCGAATTCTCTCAGGGTGCCTCCCCAGATTGTTGGGCTGTTAGACCGTCCTATAACGGCGGTTACATACACCGCTGCTAAAGTGCTTACCCCTCATGACAAGAGCGCCGATTCTATCCGTCGAGCGCTAAAATCACGTCTATTTTTTCGGGCAGGCCTATCCATGTCGTCGATCCTGCGTACGTTCCAAATCGTTCTACGGACCGAAGTAATCTGATGGCGCCGTAAGCTCCAACATCTCGATACGCGGTTGGCGTCGCGTATTCGATCTTAAGCTCTCTCGTCGCATGGAGTTCAGATGTCAGATGTGCCTACTGATCGTCCACGGTCGTCGACTGCCGGGATTCCTCGATATCTCAGATCTGTTCTTCCGGATAAATTGTACCAAAGCGTGTGTGATTTTTCGGTTCTCTATAGGGATGCGCCTGACGCTATCTTCCTCGGTGCGCTTCAGGTCTATTTAAGCCGCTATACGGCTCAGTCGGATATTGTGATCGGTATGCTGGCTCCTCATCGGGGCGGCAAAGTAAGCGACATGTCCGCCGATATCTTGCCGGTCGGGACGGAAGACATCGGCAGCAGATCTTTCCGGAATTTACTTGAACATATCCGCGCGTCTCTTTCCGAAAAAACAACGCCCACATCGGAAACAAATGCCGTCTTTCTGTCGAACGGCGCCGATTTTCAAATTCTCTTTTCCTATCGATCGGCGAACGATGAACCGGGCACCTCCTTACACGTTCTGAATGCAGCACAGTCCCCTCGATATGAATTGTTCCTCGAGGTGATCGAGCAGGACGATTCTTTTGTTTTTTATCTGAGATACGATGCAAGCTTATTTGATGCTCCTACCGTCGAGCGAATCCAGCATCAGTATTTTCGTTTGCTTGAATCCATTTTGGCGGCGCCGGACCTGTTTCCGGAGGATCATTCCATTCTGCCGGACAAAGATCTGCAGGATGTGATTCATGAATGGAACAAAACGAAGTATGAATATCCCGCAAATACGTGTTTTCACGAACTGTTCGAGATCCAGTCGGTAAGAACACCTGATAAACCGGCAATTTTCTTCGGAGAGCAACATCTCACCTATCGGGACTTGAATCATCGAAGCGACTTGCTTGCAAAATGGTTGCGGTCAAGGGGAGTTTGTCCCGGTGTTCTGGTTGGCCTCTGCGTCGAGCGCTCTCTGGATATGGTCGTCGGGCTTCTGGGAATTCTCAAGTCGGGCGGGGCCTATGTGCCTTTGGGGCCTGATTATCCGGTAGACCGGTTGAAGTATATGGCGGAGGATAGCGGCGTTCAGCTTATCCTGACCCAGCAACATCTTGTCCCCGATATGAAGGCATGGGTGGGAGAGAAAGTACAAGCCGTCGCGCTGGATCGTGACTGGGATGCGAGCGATTGCGACATCCAGGGAGCCGGCGCGCTGCGAAAAGATGTGCAGCCCGATGATCTTGCTTACCTGATGTATACATCAGGGAGTACGGGCAGGCCCAAAGGCGTGATGATTCCTCACCGGGCGCTGACCAATTTCCTTGTTTCGATGGGTGAGCAACCCGGACTGCAAAGTACGGACAAGCTTCTGGCGGTCACCACCTATTGCTTCGATATCTCGGGACTGGAACTGTATCTGCCTCTGTTGAAGGGCGGCCAGTGCTTCATTTGCAGCGAGGATGTCGCTCGGGACGGCAAAAGGTTGCTGCAGGAAATCCGCAGGATCAGGCCGTCGGTGATGCAGGCAACGCCGGCGACCTGGACCATGTTGTTTCATGCCGGATGGGACAACGAAGAGCGACTGAAGATCCTGTGCGGAGGAGAGGCTCTTCCGGATACATTGAGGCGCAAGTTCATCGCCGCAAATTGTGATGTCTGGAATATGTATGGGCCGACCGAGACGACGATCTGGTCGACGTTGCGGCATCTCGACCACGAGGGCCACGTCAACATCGGCAAGCCGATCGCCAATACACAAATCTACATTGTCGACCAGACGTTCCGACCCGTTCCCGTTGGCGCTGCTGGCGAGCTTTGCATCGCGGGAGACGGCCTGGCGAAAGGCTACTGGAACCGGCCTGATATCACCGCTGAAAAATTCATAGCCAATCCCTTTCCTGGAGAGTCGAAGCTTTACCGGACGGGCGATCTCGCGCGTTGGCGTGCCGATGGGACCATCGATTACCTCGGCCGTATCGATCACCAGGTGAAAATTCGAGGATTCCGGATCGAGCTCGGTGAGATCGAGGCACGGCTCAATCAACATCCTGCGATCGGAGACGGCGTGGTGGTGGTGAAGACCCATGAAGAGACACAGCATCTGGTGTGCTACTACATGGCGTCCGAGGAGCTGGAGCCGCAATCATTGCGGAAGCATCTCAAGGAGCATCTTCCCGACTATATGGTGCCCCACCTGTTCGTTCACCTGCAGGCCCTGCCGTTGACGCCGAACGGGAAGACCGATCGCAAGGCGCTGATGGAGCGTGAACTGGAGCTGTCCCGGTCCGAAACGCTGCCGCCGCCTGAATCGGCATTGGAAAGGCGGATCTGGTCGATATGGAAAGATACCCTTCATATCGGCAACATCGGTACGGACGACGGCTTCTTCGAGATTGGCGGCACCTCGGTGTCCGCTACCGCCCTGGTTGAACGGATCAATCGGGCTTTTGGCTGCGATATGACGCTGGCTACGCTGGTTTCCCATACGACGATCTCGGCGCTCAGCCGATATATATCGAGCGTCGCGGAAGACAGGGAAAGCCGCATCCTCCCAAGCCGAGAAGATCATCCAAGGTCAATCATAGATGACAGGGATGAGACGGACTCCATCGCGATCGTTGGCATGGCGGGTAAATTCCCCGGCGCGGAAGACCTGGAGACGTTCTGGGAGAATGTCGAGCAGGGCCGAAACTGCATTGTCGAGGTTCCCGAAACGCGCTGGAGCTGGAAAGACCACTATGGAGACCCGGTAAAGGAGAGGGGAAGAACCAGAATCAAATGGGGAGGATTTATCGAGGGCATCGACGAATTCGACCCATTGTTCTTTGGTATCGCGCCCCGTGAAGCGGAGCTGATGGACCCGCAGCAGCGGCTGCTGATGACCTATAGCTGGTTGGCTCTGGAGCATGCCGGCATTGCGCCTTCCAGCCTGTCGCAGCAAACAACCGGGGTGTTTATCGCCGCGTCGGCGGGAGAATACAGGGATTGCATCGCGGTCGACGCGGAAGACAGTGTGTACGGGATCACCTCCGAAGCAACCGCGATGATCCCCAGCCGCATATCCTATACTTTGAATCTGCATGGACCCAGCGAGCTGTGTGAAACCACCTGCTCTTCGTCGCTGGTCGCGATACATCGTGCCATCCAGTCGATGCGCGCCGGCGAATGCGAGCAAGCCATCGTCGGTGGGGTGAACCTGTTGCTCTCGCCCAAAGGCTTCAGCCGATACGAAGCCATGGGGCTGCTGTCGACGCAAAATGAAGTGAAATCCTTCCAAGTCGGCGCGAGCGGTTATCTGCGGGCGGAAGGCGTCGGGGTCGTGGTGCTGAAGCCGCTGAGTAAGGCTTTGGCGGATGGAGACCTTGTCTATGCCCTGCTGAAAGGTTCGGGCGTGTCTCATGGCGGCAAGGGCATGTCGCTGACCTCTCCGAACGGCGAAGGCATGAAGTCGGCCATGATCCGTGCCTACACCGTAGCCGATGTCGACCCGAGAACCGTGGCCTATATCGAAACCCACGGTATCGCGTCTCCCGTCGGCGATAGCATTGAAATCGATGCGCTAAAATCCGGATACAAGAACATGGCTGAGCGGTATCGGACGGGCGTCGATGCTGCACCTGTCTGCTATCTCAGTTGTTTGAAGCCGACCATGGGGCATGGGGAAATCGTTTCAGGCATGGCTGCTTTGATGAAGGTGGCTTTGGCTTTGCGGCAGCAGGTCATTCCGGCGCTTGCCCGCTTCTCGGGGCTGCATGAAGGTCTCTCCCTCACTGGAACCCCCTTCCAGATTGTCCGTTACAGCCAGCCCTGGTCCGTGCGAAACGATGACGCGGGACAGGCACTGCCTCGTAGGGCAAGCATAAATAGCTATGGCTTTGGTGCCAGCGCCCATCTTGTTCTTGAAGAATACCCCTCAGAGGGTGTGCAATCACTTGCACAGGCCCCTGGTACGTCACCGCAAATCATCATTCTGTCGGCGAGGACCAAAGACCGCCTGAAGGTGATGGCCGAAAATCTGCGAACCTTCATTCAGGCTCACCCACGGACTGCTTTGCGTGATCTGGCTTACACGCTTCAGGTCGGTCGGGAGGCGATGAGGGAGCGCGTGGCCATTCTGGCAGGTAATCCGGATGAATTAACCCACGGCTTGGTGAACTTCATCAATGGCGTTGATTCTCAGGCAGCGAAGGTCCTGTCCGGTACGGCTCCTGAAAAGCTTGTCCATCGTGATGCATCCGAAAGCGATTTCGCTGAAGCCTGGTCCAGCCGGGATTTTGAGGCAATTGCGCGTGCCTGGATCAATGGTGCTCAGCTTCCTTGGGCGAGTTTTGAACGAGACGACACGGTCAAGAAAGTCGCCTTGCCCACCTATCCGTTCGAACGAAAAGCATATTGGGCAGGCAGGGAAAATCCATCGGCCGCGGAGATCAATACACCGATGAAACGATCTGGCGCGAAAAAGCGTATTTGTGTTGTGGGTGCCGGTCCCGCTGGATTGGTGATGGCCAAATCACTGCTTGAAGAGGGTCACGAACCGGTCGTCTATGAGGCGGGAGATACCTTCGGTGGCGTGTGGAATTTAAAGGAGCATAAGAACTCGGGGGCTTATAAGAATACCCGGTTCCAGAATTCCGCCGACACCAGCTTCTTTTCCGATTTTCCTGCCACTGCGGAGCACGGGCTTTTCCCAGGCGTCACGCAGGTCCGCGATTATCTTGAGGCATATGCGGAAAGATTTGATCTCAAGCGAAGGATTAACTACCGCAGCAGGGTCGTCGCTGTCGCAGAAGCGGGCGAACAATGGCGCGTGGAGGTAAGACGGGGAAACGAGCACCATGTTGATCACTTCGATGGGGTCGCCTTGTGCCACGGCCGGTATCACCATCCTGCTTTGCCTGCTGTAAATGGGCTTAGCGATTTCCAGGGAGAAGTGCTGCATTCAGGCCAGTATTTCGACAACCGCATTTTTGAGGGCAAGCGTGTTCTGGTGGTCGGCAATGGTGTCAGCGGCATGGATATCGCCGAGGAAGCCAGCCATGTCGCTCGCGCAACTTATTGGTCGATGCGCTCGCTGAAATTCGTCCTGCCGCGCATGGTCGGCTATTTGCCGAATGATTTCATCTCTCCAGCCAACCTGCTGATATCGCCGGATAACAGCATTATCATGGAGCGTCTGAAAAATTCGATGCCGGACTATTACGCCGCTTATCAAAAAAGCGGCTTGTTTCCTGATGTCGAGGATTTCAGGGCCAACCCCTTCGTGCATATCAACGACGGCGTCATCCAGCGCGTGGCGGATGGGGCGATCCAGACCTTTGTGGAAGACATAGCGCGATTTACCGCGAGCGGATGCGTCTTCAAGGCGTCCGGAACGGAAGTCAAAGACCTCGATATGGTGGTCATGTGCACCGGCTACGATGACGCTAAGTCTTTCGAGCACGTAAAACAGTTCTCGATGCAAGACGATTTCGCGATGGGGCTGTTTTACCATCGCAACCCAAGCCTTGTGAATGCATATGGCATTCAAAACGTGGGAACGACCGGCACGCTGCCGTATCTGGAGATGGTGGCGCGCTGGTACGCGCAGGTCATCTCCGGTCACTATCAGTTCAGCCAGCAAGAGCTTGAGCACCGAATTGACAAGCGGGATATCGTGGTCGCACCGCTGTCCAATGTCATGATCGGATTGAAACTGGGTCTGTTACCGAGACCGGAACAGGAGTTCGAGGCATTCTGGCGTTGCCTGAATACGCCATCTTTCCCGCCGATGTACCGTTTACGTGGCCCTCACGCCGCCCCGGAGGCGCAGAGCGTACTCTCCAGATCCATCCAGCGTTCCTTCATTCCGCAGGATGATCAGGACCCAGCATTGCAGAAGGTGAAGTATCGGTTGTTAGCCGGCTTGGGTGATCCGGCCATGCCTGACTTGCTGGAACGTCAGGAGATTACCGCCGACGACTATCGACAGGCACAAAATTATCGCAGTGACCCCATCGTGCTGTCCTGGGAAACGCAGTTCATCAAACCGGCGCATGGAGAGACGGATGCGGTCGAGGTTCATTCGATTGCGGGTGAAAGCAACGACAGCATTGTGGCCGAAGCGGTGTTTTCGGACGAAATCAAACGCCTGCTGGCAAAAACGCTGAAGCTGGACCCCCAAGAGATCGGGCTGGAGCAGAACCTGAGCAATTATGGCTTCAGCTCGGTTACTCTGACGGCCTTTTCCCAAAAGATCACGGACGAGTACGGCATTCGTCTGGCGCCTTCGACCTTTATGGAGCATGCAACGCTGAAATCGCTGAGCGCTTTCATGTATCAGCGATTGCCGGCCAAAGAGACGAAACGTCCGGCACCGTCTGTACCGCGCCGCGAGGAAACGGACAGATCTGTTAAAGACGATCCGATGCCGATATCCGTTCCGCCTGTTTCCGACACACAGGATATCGCCATTATCGGGCTGGGCGGCAAATTGCCCGGCGCGCGGGACCTGGGCGAATTCTGGCGCAATCTGCTCGAAGATAAATCGCCGATCACATCGATCCCCGAGGATCGCTGGTCCTGGAAAGACTATGACGGCGATCCGGAACAGGCGGATAAAACGGATTGTCACCGTGGCGCCTTCATCGATGATGTAGGCGATTTCGACCCCTTGCATTTCAAGCTGTCTCCACGAGAAGCAATCCTGCTGGACCCGCAGCATCGTCTTTTGCTCGAGGCTGCGTGGGAAACCCTGGAAAATGCAGGCTATGCCAAGAGCGCCTTGTTCGGACAGAAAGTCGGATGCTTCATCGGCGTCGAGCGGCAGGACTATGCGAACAAGATCCGGTCGTTGGGCAATCCGGTCGATGGATATCTAAATACCGGAAACAGCCATGCGATGCTGGTCAACCGGGTCTCGCATTATTTCGGCTGGAAGGGTCCGACGCTAGCGGTCGATACGGCGTGCTCAAGCTCCTTTACGGCGCTGCACGCGGCGCTCAGAAGTTTGCAGAATGGCGATGCCGAGTTGGCCTTGGCCGGCGGGGTGAATCTGGTTCTGGCGCCTGACGTTTTCATCTGCAACCGCAAGCTGGGACTGTTCACCGGCGAAGACCATGTCAAACCCTTCGACCGGGACGCCACGGGTCATTTTTTCAGCGACGGCTTGGGTCTGGTTCTGTTGAAGCCCCTCGCATCCGCAGAGCGCGACGGCGACCATATTTACGGCGTCATCAAAGGCATGTCGGTCCGGCATGGCGGGCAAGGTGTGATGCTGACCTTCCCCAACCCGATCTCGCATCGGGAGGTCATCGAGGAAGCATTGCAGCAAGCGCGGCTGCACCCCTCTGACATCGACTATATCGAAGGGCAGGGTACGGCCAATCCGGTTACGGATATCGTTGAACTCAAAGCCTATCATCAGGTCTTCGCACGGCAGGCCAGGCCGGTGCCTATCGGCACGATCAAAGGTCATATGGGGCATTTCGCCGGAGCGTCAGGAGTTCTCGCCAGCATCAAGGCTCTGTTGTCGCTGCAAAACAATCAGCTTATCAAGGTCGCGAACTTCAAGGCGCTGAACTGGGAGCCGGACGACGAGCCGTTCTCATGCGAGGTTCTGAGCCGACACCAGCCATGGCCGTCAAAATGGGTGCAAGGCAGACAAGTTCCGCGACGGATCGGGGTTCATAATTTTGGCTTTGGCGGCGTAACGGGCCATCTGATCCTGGAAGAACATCTTTCCCCGGACGGCGGGAGACTTCGATCCGGCGGCGGTGAGGAACTCATCGTTCTCTCGGCGCGAAAAGCAGATCAGCTCGTGCCAATGGCGGAGCGTCTCCTTCACTACCTTGAAGCCAAGGAATACCGATATTTCGGATTGGAAGCCCTCGATCTCGGCGACGTCGCTTACACTCTTCAGGTCGGGCGAGAGCCCCTGACGAACCGCATGGCGCTCTTGGCCAGAAGCCTGCCGGATCTCATCCAGAAATTGCGGCAAGTGGTCAACCGTGCGAATCTTCCAGATGATTGCTGGTGGGGTTCATCGGAAGAGGAGGCCGTCAGCCTCGATGGAGCCGCGCTCCGTCGAGCTGATCTCAGGGAACTGGCGCAGTTCTGGCTGCAGGGGCGGGTGTTCGACTGGGGCCAGTTAAACAGCGCTTCCAAGCCGAAAAGGGTTCCTCTCCCGACATATCCTTTCTCGAAGGCTCGATATTGGGTTCAGGCGCCGGACGCCATTGCCGCGCTGCAATCCTCGCAGGTCAAGGTGGCCTCCGCCGCCATGCCCCACGAGGTCAAGGGTATGATCCCGACGCTGAACGGCACGGGGACGATGACGAAGCAGTTGCTGGCCTGCTCGGAATCCTTCGTCGACTATGCTGGGCAATGTGAAGGGGAAGTCCTCGATCTGGGCTGCGCCTACGGAGGGGCGTCCTTGTCGGCGCTTGAACGCGGAGCCCGCGTTTTCGCTGTCGACATGGATCCTCGGCATCTGGAAATCTTGACAGACCAGGTGCACGGCGAAGCCAGAAGCCGGATTTCGACCCAGCAAGGCATGCTGCCGGCGCTCGATCTCGATGAAAACCGCTTCGCGGCAATTCATGCCGGTCGCGTGCTGCATTTCCTCAATCCCGAGGCGCTCCAGGAAACCATGGCCAAGCTGTTCCGTTGGCTCCAGCCCGGCGGAAAATTATTCGTCACCTGCGATACGCCTTATTTCCCGCACTGGGCCGCAAAGTTAAGCGACTACGAAGCCGCGAAAGCGGCGGGGGATTTGTGGCCGGGATACATCGCAAATCTCGAAAGCTTCTTTTCTGAGCGTAGCGGAGCGGGCGCCGGCCATGCCTGGGATTCCGGCACACATGCGGTAGACGCGTTGAAGGGCGTCGGATCGATCAACCTGATCGATCCGGACATTCTTCGCCGAGAATCCATCGCGGCAGGCTTCGACGTGGAAAAGGTCGGTTTCGAAGGTTTGGCCGTGGAGGTGAACGGTGTCCGGATGGCCGGGGGTTTCGAGCATGTCGGCCTGATCGCCGTCAAGCCGCTCGTAGAGCACGGCACGCCGGTTCTTTATGCCGAAAGACCGTCTCCAGCCCGGGAAGTCGCGGACAAAACTCGCTCGCTCCAGATTCAGCCCGACATCCTCTCCAGAACCATCAGAACGATGCTGGCCGCCGAGCTCGGGATTCAGGAAGCCGAGATTGAGGACGAAACCAAGTTTTTTGATCTTGGTCTGAACTCCGCCATCGGCGTGAGCTGGATGAACCGGATCAATGAGACATATGGGCTCCCGGTTCCAGCTGCCAAACTCTTCTCCTATCCCACCCTGCGGACTTTCAGCCGCTATTTGCTGGATGAAGGAAAGAAACAAGGACTGTTCAACAATGCGGCTGATGTCGCCGTATCGCGACCGCTGCAAAAGGAAACGCCGCATCCTACGCCGGCTTCAACTGCCAGGCCCTCTTCCCGCGGGAATGAAACCGATATTGCGATTATCGGAATGTCCTGCCGGTTCCCGCAATCCCGCAACAAATCCGAGTTCTGGGAAGCGATAAGGAACAAGCGGGATTGCATCGGCGAGGTCCCGGAAAATCGCTGGTCTATGGCCGACTATTACGACGACAATCAGGAAACACCGGGAAAGACGAATTGCCGGTTTATGGGGGCTTTGGACGACGCGGATTGCTTTGATCCGATGTTCTTCCACATCTCCCCGCTGGAGGCCCGGCATATGGACCCTCAGCAGCGACTGTTTCTTGAGGAGGCATGGAGCTGCCTTGAAGATGCCGGCTATGCCACGGACAAGATCTCAGGCAGCCGCTGCGGCGTCTTCGTGGGCTACGGCAATTATGGGCAGGACCAGATGGCCTCTGCCATCAATGCCCAGCGTTTCATCGGCGCCAGCCCCTCGATCCTTGCTGCCCGGATTGCCTATTTTCTGAATTTGCAGGGGCCGTGCCTCACCATCGATACCGCATGCTCTGCCTCATTGGTCGCCGTTGCCCAGGCCTGCAACAGCCTGCTCCTGGGCGACAGCGATCTTGCGCTTGCCGGGGGTGTTTCGGTCCTGACCGGCCCTGCCATTCATATCATGGCGAGCAAGGCGGGCATGCTCTCGAATGACGGGCGCTGCTTTACCCTCGACCAGCGTGCCAATGGATTTGTCCCCGGCGAGGGGGTCGGCGTCGTCGCCTTGAAGCGGCTGGCGGACGCGCAACGGGACGGCGATATCATCTACGGCCTCGTCCGGGGATGGGGTGTCAATCAGGACGGGAGCACGAACGGGATCACGGCACCGAGCCAGGAAGCGCAGATCCGGTTGCAGCGGGACGTTTACGACAAGTTCGGCATCGATCCGTCAGGGCTTCAATATGTGGAGATGCACGGAACCGGGACGAAACTGGGCGATCCGATCGAGGTCGATGCGCTGGTTCAATCCTTCCAGTCCTATACCGACAAACAGGCATTTTGTGCGCTGGGATCTGTAAAAAGCAATGTCGGACACACTCTGGCGGCCGCGGGTATCGCCGGAATGATCAAGATGCTGATGGCGTTCCAACATCGCCAGTTGCCGCCGACCCTGCATGTCGAGCAGGTGAATGAGCACATCAATTTGGCGCACTCGCCTTTCCACATCAACACCGAGTGCAAGGCATGGGATGTGGGCGCGGGCGAAAAGCGCCGGGCCGCAGTCAACTCGTTCGGTTACAGCGGCACCAATGCGCACGTCGTTCTGGAAGCCTATGACGATCTCCGTCCGATGAATTCCGACGTGGCACAGGGGCCTTACCTGATCGTGCTTTCCGCGAGAAACAAAGTACGGCTTCAGACGACGATGGAGCAACTTCTTACCCACGTCACCGACCATGAATCCTTGAGCCTTGCGGACCTTGCCTACACCCTGCAGACGGGCCGTATGGCAATGGAAGAGCGGATCGGTCTGATCGTCGAAACAAGGGCGGATCTCATCGAGACGTGCAAGGCGGTTTTGGCCGGACGTGACGCGGCAAATATCTATCGTGGACAGACGAAGACGCACGACGACGTCCTTGCGCTCTTTTCCGAAGATGAAGATATCGGAACGACGGTCGGGCTATGGATGCGCAAGCGCAGATATCCGAAGCTGCTTGCGCTTTGGGTCAGAGGCTTCAAGATCGACTGGCATCAGCTTTATGACGATCTCCCCGGCGGCAAACCTCGCCGGATAAGCCTGCCCACCTATCCTTTCGCCAGGGAAAGATACTGGCAGAACATGCCCTCAAACATGGCTTCGGGCGACGCTTTCCAAAAGTCGACATCTGAAGAGGCCAACAGTTCGCCGCAACCAGCAGGGCAGCAGGATAGGGCGATTTCCGAACCGATCGCGGCAGTATACCCCGAGCACGCGAACTTTCGCTATTTGACGAAACAATGGGAGCCTGCTTCTGCCAATCCGCATCCTTCGGTCGGCAAGAGGATCGCAATCCTGGCGACCGAGGAAACGCAAGCCCTGGCCAGGGAATTGCTCCGGATACTTCCAGCGAGTGAGGTTCTTAATCCTGACGATATTCATGCATCGTTGAAACAATCAGGGCTGTCCTCTTCCGGTTTTGCCGGCTGCATCGATCTGATCGGATGCGGACGGGGGCGGCACGAACCCCTGGAGTGGCTGGAATGGCTGCGGCGGCTGGTTGCGGAAAAGTCTGAAGAGCAGCGCATGCTGCTGTGTGTCTCGCATGGGCTTGAAACGCATGGCAATTCCGTCGTCAACTTGTCGGGCGCATCGCGTGTCGGGCTGTATCGTATGTTGCAGAGCGAATATTCGGCTTTGCAAAGCCGTCATATGGATGCAGATCCATATGTAAGCGGGCATGCGCTAGCCAAACAAATCGCGGACGAGTTCAGCCTTCGCGACCAGATGGCCGAAGTCTGCTATCGCAATGGCCAGCGCTATAAGGCGGTACTGAGGGAAGTCTCGCCGACTTCCGGCGGCGGAAAACCGAGGTTTTCCGAGCGGGAGGTGGTGTGGATCACGGGTGGAACGCGCGGCCTGGGATTGCTCTGCGCGCAGCACCTCGTCAAACGCCATGGCGTCAACCGACTGCTGCTTTCCGGGCAGGAAAAGTGGCCGCCGCGGCACGAATGGCCCGATTGCATCGCGCAAAACCATCCCCGCGCCCGGCAAATGTCGGAGATATTGGCGCTGGCGGAACAGGGCGTCGAAGTGCGGGTGATGTCCATTCCGCTGACGGATGAAACGACGGTTCGTGAAAGCCTGGCCAATGTGCGTCGGGACATGGGGCCTATCGGCGGGCTGATCCATTGCGCGGGAATGATGGATACGGAGACTCCTGCCTTCATCCGGAAATCCGTCGACGACTTCCGTCAGGTTCTGTCCCCCAAAATCGCGGGGCTGGATCTGATCCTGTCGCAGGTTGACGTTAAATCCTTGCGTTGCGTCATCTTGTTCTCATCTGTTGCCGGCATCATTCCCACGTTGGGCGCCGGCCAGAGCGATTATGCGATGGCCAATGCCTACATGGATTACGTGGCATACGCGTACATGAACGATTGCCCAATGATCAGCATTCAGTGGCCTCATTGGGGAGAATCGGAAAAAGGCGAGCTGAAGAGCGCGGCATATGCGTCCACGGGCCTGCGGAGCCATACGCATCGGGAAGGGCTTCGACTCCTGGATCAAATCCTTTCCTCCGACATGGGGCCTGTGGTCCTGCCGGCGGTGGTCAATCCAGACCAATGGAAACCCGGACAATTGATGAACCGCAGGATCGGGCATACCGAGGCCGAGACAGCGCCCCTCCAGCCCGCCGCAAGGGAAGTGTCGGCGATGCAGGCCGGGCCTGAACTATCGTTGGAAGCTGTCCGGACCTGGCTCTTGGCGCTGTTCTGCAAAGAGCTGGAAATTCCCGCCGGAACAGTCCAGACCGACACCGATTTCCATCACTATGGCGTGGATTCAATTCTGCTGTCGCAGCTGACGCGGACCATCGGCAAAGCGCTCACCCAGCCGATGGACCCTTCCGTCCTGTTCGACCATTCGACCATAGACGCACTGGCCGCATGGCTCATGGGTACTCATGAGGGGTCCTTGCGAAAGATCCTGGGCGTCGGGAATGCCGTGGAAACTTCCCCCGAGGTAGCGGCTTCGTCGATGGCACCGGATGACATGGCAGCAGCGCGCCGGAGCATGCTCGCATCGCGGACCGAACCTGCAGCCGAAGCTCAGCCGACCGATATCGCAATCATCGGCATGTCATGCCGTTTCCCCGGCGCCCACGATCTGCCCGCCTACTGGCGTCTGCTATCCGAAGGCCGCAACGCCATCGCTCGCGTTCCGCGGGACCGCTGGGGGTATGCATCCTCGTTTCATGCCGGCCTGCTGGACTCGGTGACGCGGTTCGATCCGGATTTCTTTCAGATACCCGAAACGGATGCCCGGCTGATGGATCCGCAGGCGTTGCTGGTTCTGGAGGAAACGCTCAATCTCTTCAGCCATGCCGGATATTCCATGGCGGAGATGAGGGGAACGGCAACCGGGGTCTATCTGGGCGCCCGCAGCCGGATACAGGATCCGGACGCGATCGTCCGGCAGGCCAAAAGCCCGATCGTCGTATGGGGCCAGAACTACATGGCGGCGAATGTCTCTCACTTCTTCGATCTGAGAGGCCCCAGTCTGGTGATCGATACGGCATGCTCGTCCGCGCTGGTCGCCATGCATTCGGCGATCGACAGCCTGCGCAGCGGCGAGAACGGATTTGCCGTGGTTGGCGGCGTCAACCTGCTGACGGATGACCTTCCGCATCGCATCTTCCAGCAGCGTAATCTGTTAAGTCCTGAGCCGGCTTTCCATATCTTCGATCAGCGCGCTTCAGGCGTGGTGCTGGGCGAGGGCGCCGGTCTCGTTCTGTTGAAGACAAGAGCGCAGGCGGAAAAAGACGGCGATACGATTTATGCCGTGATCAAGGCGCTGGCCATCAACAATGACGGACGGACCGCGGGCCCGACCACCCCCAGTATCCAGGCACAAAAAGCCGTGATGCAGGCAGCTTTGGCAAAAAGTGGCAAGGCGCCGGGCGACATCGGCTTCATCGAGGCCAATGGGTCCGGCTCGGAGGTCACCGACTTGCTGGAGTTGAAGGCGATTGAGGCGGTCTATCGCTCCTCCGGCCAAACTCCGTGCGGTCTCGGTTCGATCAAACCCAATATCGGGCACCCTCTGTGCGCCGAAGGGATCGCCGGACTGATCAAGCTCACCCTGATGCTGAAGCACAAACAGCACGTTCCCTTTTTGTCGGGAACCCATTCCATGACCCATTATTCGATCGATGGCTCGCCGTTCTTCTTCCATCGAACGAATGAGCCATGGTTCGGTATGCCGCGGGTTGCCGCGCTCAGTTGCTTCGCTGATGGCGGCACCAATGCACATCTTATCCTCGAGGAATGGGAGGCTTCGGATGTGAAAACCGCCCGGCGCCAACCGATCGTGCCGCCGCCGCTGCATCGAAAAGACCTTCGTCAACAGCCCCTCGCAATCGGGACTACGGGTACGGACATAAACTGGTGGGGCACGCCTTTGCCCGAGACTGCCTAAGCCCTGACGGCGGAGAGTTATAATGGAAAAGCAGTTTTACATCACCGGCAGTCACCCTTTGCTAAAAAACCATAGAGTCTATGGGCAAAATATACTTTCCGGATTGGCATATATCGATTTTATCCACCAGTTCTTCCGGGAAAAAGGGTTCCCGCATACGCAACTCGATCTGCGAAAGCTGGTGATCTACGCGCCCTTGCGCGTCGGCGATCAGGAGAGCGTTCAGCTGACGATCTCCTGCGTTGAAGCCGGAGTAGGGATGTGGCGTATCCGTATCGAAGGGCGAATGCGTCCAGATGGGGGGCACCCCGTCGGTGAGCCGAAAATCTATGTCACGGCAGAGATGCACCGTTGCCAGCCAATCAGTTTTGAAACGCGCCTGGACATTCAATCCGTCAAGACGCGTGCGAAAACGCAGACATCATTAGATGATGTCTATCGCCGATTGAGCGGGCGCGAACTCGTTCACTCCGGTCTGATGAAGGCATCGGGGGTGATCTACGGTCACGACACCGAACAGGTCGTTCAGGTTTCCCTGCCGACAGACGTCCCGGCTTATGTGGACGAATTCATGTTCCATCCCACGCTGATCGATGGCGGAGCTGTGGGCGCCGTCTCATCCTTCCCGGCTTTGGCTGACGATGAAGACCGTCTGTTCCTGCCGCTGGTCTATGATTCCTTCCGTGCCTCCGAATGCTTTTCCGAAACATGCTTCGTCCGGGTGACGAACGATACCGTCCACCGGAACGGCGAATTGCTTTCGATGGACCTGACCTTCTTCAATCAGGCTGGCATGAAGATCGCCGAGTTGAACCACTTCGCGGTGAAGCTGGTCCGGGATGCGGGGTTCATCGATCCTGAAAGGCAGCCCGAAGCCGATGCGGCACCCGCAAGCAGCCGCGAGGAAGTCTCAGCCGGAGGGCATTTCCCGGCGTCAAATAGTGCCGAGCAGGCTGTGAAGGAAGCGATCGCATCGGTTTTGGGCGGTGCGGCTGATGATATCGATCCGGCTTTGGACTTTTACGACATGGGCCTGAATTCGTCCGGCCTGTTGCATGTCGTATCGGCCCTTGAGGAAAGGCTGTCCAGCCAACTCTCGCCGACCTTGCTTTTTGAATACACAAGCGTCACGGCATTGTCGGGACACCTGCTCGACGCCCATGCCGGCCGGTTCGAGCGACCGCTCCCGACATCGATGGCGAAACCATCCGAGCCGGAAGCGCCCGAGGGTGCCAAAATCCCCGCTTCGCCTGCGTCTCAAGATGTGACGGATATCGCGATCATCGGCATGTCCGGACGCTATCCCGGCGCGAAGAACCTGCGGGAATTCTGGTCCAATCTGAAGGCGGGCAAGCACACGGTCTCCACGATTCCCGAAACACGCTGGGACTGGCAGGTGCTCGAGGGGCTACGGTCCGTTTCCGGCAGGAGCATGTCGAAGTGGGGAGGGTTCGTCGACGACGTCGACTGCTTTGACGCGCCCTTTTTCAGAATATCGCCTGGTGAAGCCGAAACCATGGACCCTCAGGAGCGTCTTTTTCTCGAAGCAAGCTGGGAGGCGCTGGAAGATGCGGGTTATACGCCCGACAATATCGTCGCGCCGGTCGGGCCGAACAAGCGCAAGGCCGTGGGCGTTTTCGTCGGCGTCATGCACAATGACTATAGCTTTATCGCGGCTGAAGCCAACAAGCAGGGTTACCCGCTACCCATATCTCTCAGTCTGGCGCCGATCGCCAATCGCGTCTCCTATTTCTGCGATTTTCATGGCCCTTCGATGGCAATCGATACGGTGTGCTCCGCCTCGCTGACGGCGCTGCACCTGGCGATTGACAGTTTACGGAAAGGCGAGAGCGAAGTTGCTCTGGCGGGTGGGGTCAATCTCTCCCTGCATCCCAACAAATATCTGAGCTACGGCCTGGAAGACATGCATGCCTCCGATGGCGCATGCCGGTCTTTCGGTGAAGGCGGGGATGGTTACGTCTCCGCCGAAGGCGTCGGAGCCGTGTTGCTGAAACCCTTGCGTCGCGCGAAAGCCGACGGGGATCATATCTATGCGGTGGTCAAAGGCAGCGCGGTGAACCACACCGGAAAAGCCAACGGCTTGCATGTCCCGAGCCCCGTCGCGCAGGCCGACGTCGTGACGCAATGCCTGGAGCGGAGCGGCATAGACCCGCGAACCATCAGTTATCTGGAAGCGCATGGCACCGGAACGGCACTTGGCGATCCGATCGAGATTCAGGGGCTGATAAAGGCCTTCAGCCGCCACACCAGCGACAAGCAATTCTGCGCGATCGGCTCAGTCAAATCGAATATCGGGCATGCGGAATCGGCGGCTGGCATCAGCGGGCTTAGCAAAATCGTCCTGCAGCTTCATCACAAGACGCTCGTTCCCTCTCTTCATGCCGATCCGGTCAACTCCTATATCGATCTGGAAAACTCGCCCTTTTATCTTCAGCGGGAAGCCCGGCCGTGGGAGCAGCCTTCGCTGTCCGGCGGCGGGTACGAGCGGCGTCACCCGCGCCGCGCCGGTCTGAGCGCCTTCGGAGCAACAGGCTCGAACGCGCATGTGATTGTCGAGGAATATCGCGCCGGGCCGGAGGCGAATTCTCAATTGAGCCATGTCGGCGGCCCGGTGGTGATCGTGCTGTCCGCCAGGAATCCGGACCGTCTGCGGGCATATGCGGAAAGCCTGCTTGTCCATCTCGAAACGGACCCGTGTTATCAAACACAGGATGACGAGCATCAATCACTCGCCAGCCTGGCCTACACACTACAGGTCGGTCGCCGGGCGCTGCCTGAGCGTCTCGGCTTCGTTGCCGACTCCCTGCAAGGCCTGAAACGCACGCTCGGCGCGTTTCTAGCGAGCCCGGATGTGTTGGCCGATGTCTATCGCGGGCAAGCCAAAACGGGTCAATCTGCATCGTCGCCATCGGGTAAAGCGGTTGTGGACAATATTGCGCGCTGGACCCGAGATCGCCGTTATCTGGAGGTTCTGGATGCCTGGGTGAAAGGCTTTCCGGTCGAGTGGGAAGCTGTCTGGGGGCATGTGAAACCGCGACGCGTCAGCCTGCCCACCTATCCCTTCGCCAGGGAAAGATACTGGATCAATGGCCCGCTCGGCAGCTTCGATGCTCCGAAGGTCGAGAACCAGGCGGACCGGGAGTATCGGCAAAAGACGACACAGCCGGCCCGTATCACGGTCACCGAGAACAAGCAGGTGTCATCGTCTGCGATCCGGCTCCCCGACCCCGATGGGGCGGGTTTGAGCGGCAGGGAAAAAGTCGAGCTGTTTTTGCAGCAGGTCATCGCCGAACAGCTGAACATCGATATCTATCAGGTCGAACTTGAGGAGCGCTTTTTCGACCAGGGCCTGAGCTCGGCAGGTGTGGTTGCGCTGATCAACGCGTTGGCAAAAGGCGCGAAGATACAGCTTTCCCCGGCCTTGCTGTTTGAACATGCCACGATCGCGACGCTCTCGGATTATTTGGCAGCCCACCATGCCGACAAATGCGATCGGATCACGCTTGGCGAACGCCAGCTGACGAGGGCATCGGACGGAGCCTTGCCGACATCATCGCGACCGGAAAGCGCCGGGTCGCAAGATACAGGCAGGCCGCAAGGCAATCTGCTGTCCGAAGGGCAAAAGGGATTGTGGGTGTTACAAAAGCGTTTTGCGAAGATGAACGCTTACAATGTGCCCGTCTGCTTTCGCGTCCGGCATCTCGATATCAAGCTTTTTCAGAAGGCCTGCCGGCTTCTCGTCAGACGGCATCCCATCCTGAGCGCGGTGTTTCAGGCCTCCGGCGGCATTCTCAGCTATGCCGAGCAGCCGGAACGCGAGCTTGTTTTTCATCAGGCGGATCTGCATGGATATCAAGCGGAGCAGATCCACAAAGTGCTCTCCGAAGCGGCGAAGCAAGCCTTCGATCTTGAACAGGGACCACTATTCAAAACGTTCCTCTTTTCGCTGTCCGATGAAGACACCATCGTTCTCATCAATGTTCATCACATTGTTTTTGATGGTCATTCAATCCTGCTGATGATGGATACCCTGTTCAATGCCTATCAGGCTTTGTCCGCGGGCCGTGAACCGGAAGAGCTTCCGCTATCCGCCGCCCATGACGATTTCGTTCGCGGGCAGGGCGCCCTTCTGAAGAGCGACGAAGGCCAGGCGCGTCTGTCCTACTGGAAGGAGCAGTTGGCCGAGCCTTTGCCGATCTTGAACCTGTCCGCCACGCCGCCGCGAAATTCGCAAGCCAATCCCTTTGCCGGTGCCAGCCATGCCTGCGTTTTGTCTCGCGAGTTGAGTGCGCAAATCAAACACTTTTCCGAAACCCATCGGGTCTATGAATCGACCGTCCTGCTGGGCTTGTTCAAACTGCTGCTGAGCCGCTACTCCAGTCAGGAGGATCTCATCGTCGGAATGCCCGTCAATGAGAGGAACCAGGGCCGTTACCAGGATGTCATCGGCTTCCTCGTCAATATGGTTCCGGTGCGCAGCCAAGTCAGGGCCGGCGAGACGTTCGAAAAGTTCCTGAATGCACTTCAGGCAACCATGCTCGATGGAATGATCCATCAATATCCTTTCCCATCCCTGGTTCAGGCCCTGGGGGCGGGCGCTTCGGCTGAGACCGCGCCCATCTTTCAAACGGCGTTCATCTACCAGGACATTCTGAAGGACATGGCCCACTGGGATCATCTCTTCCAATGGGTCGACGGGATCAGGCAGGAAGGCGAGTACGAGCTGGTTCTGGAAGTCCTCGAGGAAAAAGAACGATTTGCCCTGCACTGGAAGTATCAGTCCGAGCGCTATGAGGCAGATGCCATCGAGCGCATGGCTGATCACTATGTTCATCTGGCACAAGCGGCAATGGCCGAGCCGGCCCTGTCTTTGGATGAATATTCATTACTGTCGGAGGCAGAGGAACAAGTCCTGCTTCGTGACTGGAACGATACGGCCATTGACTATCCCGTCACAAAAACCGTGGACGAGCTGTTCGAAGCGCAGGTGAAAGAAGCGCCGTTGGCGACTGCGCTGGTTCACGATCATCGCTCCTGCTCTTATGAAGAGCTGTCCCGCCGGGTCTCGGAAATTGCTAGATACCTGCAGGCGCAGGCGACCTACTCCAACGGGCGTGTCGCCATTTGCGCCGAGCGTTCGATCGATATGGTGGCCGGATTGCTGGGGATTCTCCGGGCGGGCATGACCTATATTCCGCTCGATCCGGCGTTTCCGGAAGAGCGCTTGAGATACATTCTGCAAGACAGCCAGGCCGATATCATCCTGACACAAACAGCCTTGCAGCCCAAGGTGTCGCAATTGCTGAGCTCCGCGAAGCCGGAGGAGACTCCGTCGACAGCCAAGGTGATCGTGCTGGATGAGCCATGGCCGGCGCAGCAGCCGGTTGCCACGAACCGAGCGGAAGAGCCTGCCGCTCGACCATTGGCCTATATCATGTACACCTCCGGCAGCACCGGCCGGCCAAAAGGGGTCATGATTTCCCATCAGGCCCTCACCAATTTTTTGCTGTCCGTCGCCAAGGCACCCGGCATGACCAGGGGCGACAGTCTGCTTGCTGTCACCACCTACAGTTTTGATATTGCCGGTCTGGAGCTGTTCCTACCGCTGATCGTTGGCGGTCAGTGCCACATCGCGGATACCGCTGCCGTTCAGCATGTGGAGCAGCTGAAACTACTGCTGCGGCAAAAGAAACCGACGATCATGCAGGCCACGCCGTCCACATGGAACATGCTGTTTCATGCTGGATGGCGCAACGAAGAGAAGATCAAGATTCTTTGCGGCGGCGAAGCCATGCCGACGTCGTTGCGGCAGCGCTTCCATGAAACGGACAGCGATGTCTGGAACCTGTTCGGCCCGACGGAAACTACGATCTGGTCGACCATCAAACATCTGAAAAAGGACGGGCCCGTCAGCATCGGCAAGCCGATAGCCAATACGCAGGTCTATGTGCTCGACAGGCACAACCGCCTGAATCCGGTCGGCGTGCCCGGAGAGCTCTGTATTGCTGGAGACGGGCTGGCGGAGGGCTATTTGAACCGGCCGGAGCTTACCGCCGAAAAATTTATCGACAATCCGTTCACGCCGGGCACCAAGCTTTACCGTACCGGCGATCTTGCCCGCTGGATGGCCAATGGAGAGCTTGAATATCTGGGGCGCATCGATTTCCAGGTGAAGCTCAACGGCTTCCGGATCGAACTGGACGAAATAGAAAGTCATCTGAGCAAGCATCCGGCCATACAGGAAAGCGTTGTCATTCTTCAGGATCGCGGGGACGTGAAGCGCCTGATCGCCTTTTACGTTCCCGCCCGGCAGGCCGGGCAGGTCCCCAACTTCAAGGCGTTTCTGATGGATAGCCTCCCCGGCTATATGATACCGGCCTTCTTCGTTCCCCTCGACAAGATGCCCATGACGCTAAACGGTAAGGTCGATCGGCGGGCACTGATGGATCGGGATGTCCAACTGCACAAAGACGTCCAGCCTGTGCGGTCACGCTCGGAACTGGAGCGGACGTTGTTGGAGGTCTGGCGCTCGGTTCTCGGCCTTGAGGGAATTGAGGTCGGGGATGCCTTTATCGAGCTCGGCGGAAATTCCGTTTCGGCGACCATCCTTGCCGAGCGGATTGCGACGAAATTCGAGCGCCCGTTTACCGTTACGGATCTGTTCAAATATCCCAGCATCGAGAAGATCAGTCAGTACTTCAATACCTTCACTGAACTGAATAGCCCTGCGCGGGACAAGGCGCCGGATGAGATCGCTCCCATCGTCTCCGCCGAGCGGCAAGGCAACGAGCGCGATATCCCGGAATACTATCAGACGAGCCTCGCCATTGTCGGCATCTCGTGTCATTTCCCCGGCGCGCAGGACCACCGGCAGTTCTGGAAGAATCTGGTCCAGGGCAAGGAGAGCGTCACATTCCTTAGCCCGGACGAAGCCGCGCAATCCGTCCCCGACGCCGATATTCTGGACAATCCGGCTTATGTTCCGGTCGCTCTCAATCTGGAAGGGAAGGACTATTTCGATCCGGACTTTTTCCGGATTTCCCACGGGAATGCGGCTCTGATGGATCCGCAATTTCGTCAGTTGCTGCTCCACTCCTGGAAGGCGATCGAGGATGCCGGCTACACGCCGGGAGATATTGCAAGAACCGGCGTGTTCATGTCGGCCAACAACAATCTCTATCACTCACTCGCGCAAACGGGTCTTGAGCACCCCGCGGTCATGGAAAATGCCGAGGACTACGTATCCTGGATTTTTGCCCAGGGCGGCAGCATTCCGACGATGATTTCCTATCAGCTCGGGCTGAAGGGGCCGAGCATGTTCGTGCACACCAATTGCTCTTCCTCGCTGACCGGTCTCCACTTAGCCAATCAGGCGCTTCAGGTTGGTGACGTCGATTATGCGCTTGTCGGCGGCGCGACATTGTTCGACGCTTTCCAGGCAGGCTACATCCATCAGCCAGGTCTCAATTTCTCAAGTGATGGCCATTGCAAGACCTTCGATGCCAAGGCCGATGGCATGATCGCCGGCGAAGGGACAGGCGTGATCATGGTCAAGCGCGCCGTCGACGCCATCAAGGACAACGACAACATCTACTGCCTGCTTCGCGGCATCGCCATCAACAATGACGGCGACGACAAGGCCGGCTTTTATGCTCCGAGCGTCACTGGTCAGGCATCCGTCATCCAGCATGTTCTGGAAAAAACCGGGATCAATCCCGAATCCATTCGCTATGTGGAGGCGCATGGGACCGGAACGGCGCTGGGCGATCCGATTGAGGTGGCCGCTCTCAAGGAAACGTTTGCGCGCTATACCGACAAGCGGCAGTTCTGCGGCCTCGGCTCGGTCAAACCCAACATCGGTCATTTGGATACTGTCGCCGGTCTGGCCGGCTGCATGAAGCTGGCATTGAGCCTGCACCACAAAAAGTTTCCGGCCCAGATCAATTACAGCCGTCCGAACCCGCAAATCGACTTCGAGCGCTCCCCATTCTATGTCCAGGAACAGGAAGCTGTATGGGATGACGGAGATGTTCCGGCACGGGCGGCGCTGAGCTCTTTCGGCATAGGCGGCTCGAATGCTCATGCCATCTTTGAGGAATACCGGGGCAAAACCGATCCAGCCTCCGCATACCCGGCTCCGGCCCAGACGGTCATTCCCCTATCCGCGAAAAACAAGGACAGGCTCCGTGCCTATGCCGAGACGCTGCTCGCCTTCCTCCAGGATGACGGGCATGAAAGGCCCGATTTGGCCAATCTGGCATATACATTACAGGTGGGTCGGAAGGGGATGGAAAGCCGGTTGGCTTTTGTCGTGTCCAGTGTCGAAGAACTGATCGACGGCCTGTCGCGCTTCGTTCGTGGTGATCAAAACAGTCAAGGCATTTTTCAGGGAGATATGAGCCACAGGAACGGCGTGCTCGATCTGATCGAGAGAGACGAAGACGCCGACGAATTGATCAGAATGTGGTTCGAGAAGGGCAAGCTGCATCAACTGGCGAAAATCTGGGCCACGGGGATCGCGATAGAGTGGCGATTGCTCCATCAGGGGCGTCATCCACGCCGCGTATCGCTCCCCACCTATCCCTTCGCGCAGCAGCGCTATCATCGCAGACAACAGGTTCAAAAGCGCGTCGATCCGACCCGTGAACACGCCCTGCATCCATTGATACATCGGAACGTTTCCGACTTTTATCGCCAGCAATTCACCTCCGTGTTTCACGGCACGGAATTCTTCCTGGCTGAACATGTGCTGAAAGGAAGAAAAATTCTTCCCGGGGTGGCTTATTTGGAAATGACGCTGTTTGCAGCGCAAGCGTCCAGCAAACGCAGGATCACATCGCTGAACGACATCGTGTGGATGCAGCCGATCATCGTTGGTAACGATGAATGCCTTCTCTCCGTGAGCCTTGCCCCGGAGGCAGAGCATATCCGCTACGAAGTCTTCAGCGAAGGGAGCGATCCATCCGCGCCTGTGATCCATAGCCAGGGCTTCCTGACACACGAGGATGTACCGGACCACGCTACAAAGACCATGGATATCCAGGCGATCAAGTCTGCCTGCGATTCCAGCCTTTCGCGAACCCAATTCTATTCCGTCCTCGACGGCCTGGGGGCTGATTACGGCAATAGTTTCCAGGTGATCGAGACAGTCTGGAAAGACCGGAACCAGGCATTGGCGAAGCTGCGGCTGCCGGAACACAGGCTCCCGGACGCCGACGCATATCATCTTCATCCCAGCATCATGGACGCCGCTTTTCAGATAACCGATAGCCTGATCCTGCAGCCCGGCGAGACCGGGGGCTATCTTCCCTTCTTCGTCAAACGCATCGATGTCTATCAAAAGACTCCGGTCAATGGATATGCACATGTCCGTTTCAGCGCGGGAGGGAAACCGGAAGGCGCTGTCGTCAAATACGATATCGACATCGTCAACGGCGCCGGCGAGATCTGCGTTTCAATTCAAGAGTTCTGCGCCAGAAAGCTCGTCAACGCCGATTTCAGCGTCGGCCGGCCGGCCGGGCAGAAGCAGCAGGAGATGCTCTATCTCTCCACCGCCTGGATCGACCAGCCGATCGACACGGTTGCCGATCGGAAGCATGTTGCACTCAAACCATCCGATGAAACACAGATCGTCATTCTGGCCGGTGTCGATCGAGGTGTGATCAACGCCGCTGATATCTCGCCTCAATGCCAGGTTCTGTATTTCCCCCGGACAGCGGAGGAACATGAGCAGGATGCTTCCGTTCTCGGGCAGAGCGTCCTGGAAAATTTCCAGCTTTGTTTCGATCTGATCCAGCAAAATTCAGGGAGCAGGCTCACCCTGCTGGTGTTGGCGCCGGGCGGCGATGAAGCTCACTTCCATTCCGCCTTGAACGGCTTGTTCGCCACCGCGCGGCAGGAGAGCCGGAAGTTCCGGGGCAAGCTCGTTTCTATCGAGCAAATGGAAAGACAATCGTCCGAGGCGATCACTGCGCTGGTGAAGCGCGAAATCGGCGATGATTTCACCCATGCCCATGTGCACTATACCGCCGATCTTCGGCGTCGGGTGGAGCGTCTCGTCGAATTCTCGCCTGAGGCAAGCGATCCCGCCGGTTTGATCAAACAGGATGGCGTCTACTGGATCACCGGCGGCTCGGGGAAGCTGGCGATGATTTTCGCAAAGGACCTGCTGCGAAGAAAGCGGGTGAAGATCGTCCTGACCGGGCGTACGGCGATCGGCGTGGCACAGCAGCAGGCATTGGACGAGCTTTGCGGAGACGGTGCTGTGGTCGTCTACTGGCAGGCGGATGTCAGTTCTCCTGCCGGCGCAAGGCAGGTGTTCGATCGGATCAAACAGCAGTTCGGTGCGCTCAATGGCATCCTGCATTGTGCCGGCCTGCTTCGCGATGCCTTGATCGTGAATAAGACAGCCGATGACATTCGAGCGGTCTTTGCTCCGAAAGTGAACGGAGTGCTGGCTCTCGACCATATTACCAAGGACGAGCCTCTCGATTTCATGGCGCTGTTTTCCTCGGTATCCGGCGTCTTCGGCAATATCGGACAGGCGGATTATGCCGCTGCCAATACCTTCCTCGACGCTTTTGCTCGCCATCGGAACAGCTTGCGCAAGCAAGGCAAGCGCCAAGGCAAAACGGTCTCAATCGACTGGCCCTTGTGGAAGGAAGGCGGCATGCGGACCGATGAGGAATACCAGAAAGCGATATCGGACAGCACTGGCGTCAGCCCCTTGCAGACGGTGTCGGGAGTTCACGCATTCTATCAGGCCCTGAATGCCGAAGAGACGCAGATCATCGTATTGGAAGGTGACAAGGCAAAAATGAAAGGCAGCTATCTGAGGGAGGAAGCGGAGCCGGCCTTGCAAGCCTCTCGCCCGGACAGCCATCGGGGTCCGGCCTCGGAACCTCTCAATTCACAGAGCCTGCGTAAGCGGGTGCTGGCACAGCTGAAGGCAATTGCTGCGGAACAGGTCCAGATGCAGCCTTCCGAGATTGATGAGGGCAAACCGTTCGGCGCCTATGGGTTCGATTCGATTTCCTTCACCACATTCAGTAACAAGCTCAATGGCTTGTATAAATTGAAAGCGGGGAGCGCCGATGCGATCACTCCGACCGTGTTCTTCGAATACAACAGCATCGACAGTCTGACGGCGCACCTGCTTGAAGAGTACCCGAGCCTGTTTCAGAGCTCTGCCGATGAAGTGGACAGGGGCGACAGCGAGCAGACCATCGCCCAGCCTGACCGAAAGGAAGCTGTCACCGGCGGAGATCAGATCGCTCCGGTGACGCCACCGCTGCGGCTGTCCGCGCCTTATCGCACCCGCTTTTCGGACGATAACGTCGGATATGCGCAGAAGCACGAGGACGCCGTCAGGGAGATCGCCATTATTGGCATGAGCGGAAAATTCCCGATGGCGGAGGATCTCGACGAGTTCTGGCAAAATTTGGCGGAGGGCCGCGATTGTATCGGCGAAATTCCGGCCGAGCGCTGGAGCTGGAGCGATTTTTACGGCAACCCGACTACCGAGAAAAACAAGACCGACAGAAAGTGGGGCGGTTTCATTGCCGGCAGCGGCGACTTCGACCCTTTGTTCTTTGGGATATCGCCTAGGGATGCGGAGCTGATGGACCCCTGCCACCGCCTGCTCATGACCTATGTGTGGACGGCGATCGAAGATGCAGGATACGCGCCCGCAAGTCTTTCCGGAAGCAAGACGGCCGTATTCGTCGGCGTCGGGAATAGTGGCTATGCGGACTTACTGGCAAGCTCCGGCGCTGAGATCGGTGGGCAAACAGTTATCGGCACCGTGTCTTCGATCGCGCCGGGCCGCATCAGCTATCTTCTGAACCTCCATGGTCCGAGCGAGCCTGTCGATACCGCCTGCTCTTCGTCCCTGGTTGCTATCCACCGGGGCGTGAGCTCCATCAGGAGCGGCGAGGCCGATATCGCGATCGTCGGGGGCGTTCAGGGCATGTTCTCGCCCCAGGTCCATATCAGCTTCAGCAAGGCGGGAATGTTGGCCAAGGATGGCCGCTGCAAGACCTTCTCCAGTCAAGCGGATGGCTATGTCCGGGGAGAAGGCGTCGGCATCCTGATACTCAAACAATTGTCGCGAGCCGAAGCAGACAAGGATCACATCTACGGTGTGATCAAGTCGACCGCGGTCAATCATGGCGGGCGGGGTAATACGCTCACGTCGCCGAACCCGAAGGCGCAGAAGGATCTGCTGGTTGCGGCGTTGACGCAGGCGGATGTCGATCCGCGAACCATCGGCTATATAGAGGCACATGGCACGGGCACGCCGCTTGGCGACCCGATCGAAGTCAGCAGCATGCAGGAAGCGTTCAAGGAATTGAACGCATATGCGGGCGCTTCCAATGGCGGTGCAGCACGGTGCGGTATCGGATCGGTCAAGACCAACATCGGCCATCTGGAGCTTGCCGCGGGTGTCGCGAGCGTTGCCAAGGTGCTGTTGCAGATGAAGCACAGAACCCTGGTGCCGAGCCTGCATTGCGATGAGGTGAATCCACTCATCAACCTGCAGGGCAGCCCATTCCACATCGTCAGGGAAACCCGGAAATGGGAGCGCTTCATCGATGCCGAAGGCAACGAGATACCGTTGCGCGCCGGTGTCAGCTCGTTCGGTTTCGGCGGGGTGAACGCCCATGTGGTGCTCGAGGAATATATCCCTGCGCAGGAGCCGGCAGCCGCAACCCCAGGCAACGAGCCGCCCGTCATGATCGTCCTGTCGGCCAAATATCAGGACCAGCTGAAAGCCTATGCGGAGAAGCTGTTGCAGTCGATCACCCGCAAGTCGGCCGGGAACGTGTTCGCGCATGCCGATCTGGTCAAGCTCGCCTGCACGCTGCAGGCAGGAAGAGATCAGATGAAGCACCGGCTGGGATTTGTCGCGCGCTCGGTCGATGACATGAAGACTAAGCTCGGCTTGCTGCTGACTGAGTGGCAGAATGCGGACGGTATCCATTGGGGCTCGGGCTCGAAGCCTCTTGATGATACCGGCGACAATTCGGAACGCTTGCTGGCACGTTTATATGCGGACTCCGACTACGAGACGATCCTGGCACGGTGGGTGACGGGCCAGGATATTGCCTGGAAACGCCTGTATGGCGACGACATGCCGCCAAAGGTAAGTGCGCCTACCTACCCGTTCGCCAGGGAACGCTATTGGGCTCACTCGGACCCGTCTCGTCCACCACTGTCTGAATCATTCAATTCGTCGGATCAGTCTGCGTCTTTGGGCGCCGACACAAAGCGACGCTTGCGTCGCGAACTTGAAGACTTGCTGGACACAATAAGTGCCTCCTAGCGCCTTTTTATCGTCATTCACTGTTTCTGGTTCAGATAGGCAATAAGATGACAACCAACTTTTCGCTCATCGACAATATTCTGAAAGACGTCTTCTCGAAAGATATCGACCGGAATGAAGTGATCCGGCAATTCGAAGCCTTGTCAGACGATGAAAAGGAGCAGTTTCTCGGCAAGGTTAGGTCGGGCCCTCTGAGGAAAAATGCCGAGACACAGCCAATAGCTGGCGCCGGCGTCATCGATGGCGACAGAAATCGCGATGCATCGGCTGAGACCCTCATTTTTCAGGAATACTGGCAAGAAGTGCCATTGGATGCCTCGGAAACCGAGGTGGATATTCATGCGTCCCATGCGCATCGGACGATCGTCTTCTCGGATGAGAATTGGCTGAAGGAGCAGGCAGCGGACGCAAATGCCGCACCTGTCGGCGACGTAATATACGTCGTCCGGGGCGACCGCTTTCAAAAGCTGTCCGATCGTTTGTATTGTTGTCGTGCCAATGACGAAGTGCAGTTGCAGACCTTATTCCGTCGGCTCGTCGGCGAGGCGGAGGAAGCCTCATCGGTTGTCTATGCCTGGTCAAAAGGCAAAGGCGAGGCGGGAATCCATGAATTATTCACGTTATTCAAAGCCATAAGGCCGTTCGCCAGCCAGATATCCCAACTGACGCTGCTGGGGCACTACGATCATCAATCTCTGGATTCATGCTGGGACTACGCCTGGATCGGCTTCCAGCGCTCTTTGAAACCGCATTATCCGGCAACCGTCATTTCGATTGTCTATAGTGAGAGTACCACGATCGGTTTGAAACAGGTGATTGCCTTGTCGAGCCGTGAGAGCGTGGTGTGGCTGAGGGGTGAGCAAGCCTGCAGGCTTTCGGTTCGGGCCGTTGATGTGGCGCAAAACGTTAAAGCGGCAGCATTGAAACAATATGGCGGATACCTGATTACCGGCGGAGTGGGCGCTTTGGGCTTCACCTTTGCCCGCCATCTGGCCAGCCATTACCAGGCGAAATTGATCCTTGTCGGAAGACGACCCCTTTCCGATACCATTCGGAAGCAGCTCAATGAGCTAAAACAGCTCGGGGCCCGCGAGGCGGTTTATGAAACGGTGGATGTCCGCGACGAACTCGGATTGACCTCTCTGGCTCACCGGCTGCCATTTGAATTGGCGGGCGTAATCCATGCCGCAGGCGTCGAATCCGACAAGGCGTTTTTCGAGAAATCTGCAGGTGATGTTCGTCAAGTGATGGGGCCGAAAACGATCGGCACCCTATTGCTGGATCAGGTATTTGGCCAGCAGCCCCTGGATTTCATCTGCTATTTCTCATCGTCCGCTGCGTTGCTCGGAGATTTCGGTGGTTGCGATTATGCCATCGCGAACCGCTTCCAGATGGGCTACGGAGACTATCGCGAACAAAACGCACGCTTCCGCGGAAAGACGATTGTCATAAACTGGCCGCTATGGGACGGCGCGGAAGGGGGAATGGGCGCTCGGCACAAGGAGCGAACCGATTTCTATCTGAAGACAAGCGGTCAGAAAGCCCTGTCCGCCCGATATGGTATTCCCCTATGGTGTGACCTGGTACAAGCGGGTTCCACTCAGTCGCTGGTCATGATCGGCGACGCACGCCGGATCACATCCACGCTGCAACGCTTCTATGAAAGGACACCCAACCGTCAGGTTGCGTTAAGCCTCGATATCCCGGTTGTCGCTCATCCCGAAGCCAATGCCGCAAAGACGACGGACGTGCCGGATGATGAGTTGAAAGCAATCGTCGCCACAGATCTGAAAAGGCTGATTTCCACCGGCTACAAGATTGCCGTCGACAGGCTGGAGGAAAGCGTTCACCTGGCCGAATATGGTCTGGACTCCATCAATCTGACCGAGCTTGCGCAGCAGTTGAGCGCGCATTTTGCGATAGAGATCACACCAGCCCTGTTTTTCAGCTACATCTCGATAGATCAGCTCAGCGACTATTTCGTCACCCAGCACCGGGATCATTTGCAGGCGTTCTATCGTCCGGCGCCCGCGCCAATCGGAAGCAGGATGCAGATCCGTCCCATGCCATAACCGGTGATCCGATTGAACGCCGCTCCGTCCGTCAAGGCCATGCGTCGGTCCAGGGTGGAACGCAGCAACAGGAGCCTATCGCCATTATCGGGATGGCGGGTCGTTTTCCCGATGCTGACACGGTCGATGAATTATGGATGCTCCTGTCCGATGGCAGGAACGCCATCATGGACATTCCTGAAACCCGCTGGAACTGGCGCGATTACTTTATCGCTCCCGGCGACCCCGACAATAAAATCACCACCAACCGGGGCGGTTTCATCCGGGATATCGAGCGGTTCGACGCGCTGTTCTTCGATATTTCTCCCCGAGAGGCGCAGGACATGGACCCCGCGCAGCAATTGCTGCTGATGGAATCCTATCGGGCGATCGAGGATGCCGGTCTGTCGCCGCAATCGATCAGGGGATCGAGAACGGCCGTCTTCGTCGGGATGGAAGAAAGCCAGCACGAGATGCTCAACGGGTGGCGCGGGATCACCACCGGCGGTGCCGCCATGATCGCTTCGCGTCTTTCCTATTTTCTGGATCTGCACGGCCCGGCGATTGTTACCAACACGGCTTGCTCGTCCGGGCTGGTCGCCCTGCACCAGGCGGCCATGAGCCTGCGTCAGGGCGAATGTGATACGGCTCTGGTCGCAAGCGTCGCGCTGACGTTGTCGCCCTACAGCTATATCACCATGAGTCGCGCCGGCATGCTGTCGCCCGAGGGGCAGTGCCGCAGCTTTGCCGCGAATGCCGATGGCATCGGGGTTGGAGAAGCGGTCGTCGTGCTGGTGCTGAAACCGCTGGCCGCGGCCGTTGCGGAAGGAAACCCGATTCATGGTGTCCTGAAAGCCAGCGGCATCAATTTCGACGGCAAGACCAATGGCGTCACTGCCCCCAACGGCAAGATGCAGGCTGAGCTCATCGAGCGGATCTACACGGACCACAAGATCGATATCAATGACATCGGGCATATCGTTGCTCACGGGACGGGAACTAAGCTCGGAGATCCGGTCGAGGTCAATGCTCTGCATGACGCGTTCAAAAAACTGCGCGACCGACAGCCAGATCTGAAAAGCGAGCGCAGCAACTGCGCCATCACGAGTTGCAAAGCCAATCTGGGCCATACGATGGCCGCCTCCGGCCTGGTCAGCCTCGTCAGCCTGCTGCAAAGTATCCGCCATCAACAAATTCCGGCCAGCCTGCATTGCGAGGAAGAAAACCCTCATTTCAACCGGACAGATGTTTCCCTCTATGTCAACCGGTCGAGGCGGAAATGGCAGCGCACGGCGGGCAAGCCCCGGATCGGTGCCGTCAGCGCCTTTGGTCGCAGCGGCACCAATGCCCATGTAGTGATCGAGGAATATCTGCCCGCCGAAAATATCTTGGAATCCGGCTCTTGGCGCAGCCAGCACACCGAGGTGGCCATCGCCTTGTCGGCGCGTACGGCGGATCAGTTGCGGCAGAAGGTTCGTGATCTGCTGCGTTTGACCGACCGGTTGGGAGCAGGAGGCGATGACGGAAACGAAATGAGGCTGACGGATGTGGCTTACACCCTGCAAACCGGCAGGGACGCCATGGCCTATCGTCTGGGTTTCATCGTCGGCTCGTTCGGTGAGCTGCAGGTAAAACTGCGCGCCTATCTTGATGATGCGCAGGACATTGGAAACCTCTTCCGAGGGGACGCCAAACCCGATCCGCAATATGTCAGGGCCCTTGCTCGCGACAAGGACAGGATGGCAGCCGCAAAGGAATGGCTTGTCGCCAAAAGATTGCCGGAACTGCTGGGCTTGTGGGTCAAGGGGTTCGATGTGGACTGGCAGCGGCTTTACGGGGACGATCGGCCAAGGCGCGTTAGCCTGCCCGCCTATCCATTCGTGGGAGAGGCATACAGGCTGCGGAATGTCCCAGAGAGCCGCGCATACGCAACTCGAGGGGCCGAGCAGGATGATGCGTTCGGTCGTAGCAAAGCGATCATGCCGTCACCGTCAGGTAAATCGGCCGTGGCTTCCGGCCAACCCCCACTGGTGGTCATTGGCGGGGCGGGGCTGTTCGGTCTCTGCATGGGTGTGTTCCTGAAGAAGGCCAATATCCCCTTCAGGATCATCGAGAAGAATGAGGATGTCGGCGGCGTCTGGTTCGTCAATCGCTGGCCCGGATGCGGCTGCGATATCCCCATGCTCGCCTATGCCTATTCGTTTGAGCACTTCACCGGCGACATCTGGGCCAAGCAGCCCGATATCCTGAAATATCTGCAAGGGATCGCCCGAAAATACGACCTCTACTCACATATCTCGTTCAACACAAAAATCAGGGAAGCCAGCTGGCAGGAAGAGGCGGGGCAATGGCTGCTGACGTCCGAGAATGAAGAAACGATAGCGGCCAAATATTATATTCATGCGGCGAACGAAGGTCAGGGGCATGTTGGCAACATCCCGAACATTCCGGGGATGGACGAATTCCAAGGCTTCCTGATGCATGCGCTGGATTGCCGTGCGGACGACTGGGATTTCGCCGGCAAGCGGATTGCCATCATCGGCAACGGCACGACGCAAATTCAGCTTGTGGAAACACTACAGCCCGTTGCTGAAAGGCTGGTCGTCTACGCCCGCTCGCCCAAATACATCTATCCCAGAGCGACTTATGGCAGGAAAACCCAGGAAAAGCTCGGCAGCGACTATCAATTCTGGCTGAAGCATCGGGGTGAATATCTGGCCGGAGCGGATGAGTTCTACGCCATTTCCAATGATCCGGTTCAGATCAATCCTTTTCATCCCGACACGCAGGTCGAGCGATATTTTTCCCGCGACATGAATGACGACTGGCGCTCGTTTTATCAGTGGTTGCGCGAGATCGACATGGTGCCGGACTATTCGCCCGGATGCAGCAGGCCCTGCATGTCGCACACCTATCACCACCAGATCCGGGCCGACAATGTCGAGCTGAAAACCGTGCCCGCCGCCCGAATTACCGCCACCGGTATCGAGACGGAAAAAGATGCGGAAGCATTCGATATCATCCTGCTGGCGACCGGCTACGATCTGCACGATTTCAAACCGAGGATCACGATCCGGGGACGAAACCGGCTGGAGCTGAACGAGTATTTCGGGGACTTCCCCAAAAGCCATGCCGGCATTGCCGTCTCTCACTTTCCCAATTTCTTCCTGGCTTCAGGGCCGAACTCGGGCACCAATGCGACCTCGATCACGGCGATATATGAGCATAGCTGCGAGAACTTCCTGGAGATCATCCGCTACTGCGAAGCCAACCATGTGACGTCGGTTGAGGCCAAGGAAGCGGAGGCCGAAAAATTCGTGGCGTTCGTCAGGGAGCGAAATCAGTTGGGATCGTTCTCAAGCGGATGTTCGTCCTGGTATCAGACCAAACAGGGTGAGAATGTCGCGGTTTTCCCCGGTACGTTCGAGGAATTGAAGCAGTGGCGAACGTTCAATCCGGAGCAGTATCATTTCGAATATGCGGACAATGGTTTGGCGCGAGACATCGCCGGATATTCTGCCCGTCAGCCGGCGCTAGAATCCCGTTCTCCCACCGCTGAACCGATCCCGCAGCCAACATTGGAAATGCCAGAAGACAGGCGAGGCCGCCGCGAACGGCTGGATTCCCCCGCCGTCACCGAGCAGATGATGGCCGATCATGTGCAAGGGATCATCACGGAGAAATTGTCCGCCGCGCTGGAAATCGATCCGGATCTCATCGACTACGATGCATCCTTTGCCGACTACGGTATCGACTCGATCCTGGGCGCGGAACTCGTCCAATCCGTCAATGCCATCCTCGAGGTGAAGCTCGAAACCAATCATCTATTTGATTACGGCTCTGTCAAGAAGCTCAGTGGCCATGTGTTGTCTGTCTGGGGCGCAGCGGTCAGAGCGCGGTTGACAGAAACTCGGTACACGGCCGAGCAAATGAAGGCCAAGGATATACCGGCGCCGGCAGGCGAGGTGGTGGATCTGAAGCGTCCGGCCCTTAGCGCCGTCTCCATGCCCACGCCGGATCGCACACATGGTTTCGGTCACGATCCCATTGCCATCATCGGGATGAGCGGTCGTTTTGCAGATTCGGAGTCTCTGGACTCATTCTGGCAAAATCTCAGAGACGGCAAGGATCTGGTCAAGGAGATCTCCCGCTGGGACAAAACCGAATGCATCAGCCCCGGCAGTACGGAAACCACCTATTGCAGCCGGGGCAGCTTCGTCGAGTCCGTCGATCTGTTCGATCCGGCTTTCTTCCGGATTTCGCCGCTGGAAGCCATGTATATGGACCCGCAGCAGCGCATATTCCTGGAGGAGTGCTGGACGGCTCTGGAATATGCCGGTTATGCCGGGAAAGGCATGGATAAGAAACGCTGCGGTGTTTTTGCCGGCTGCAGCCGTTCGGAGTATGCCCAGTTCTTTTCGGAGGAGCCGCCTGCGCAAGCTTTCTGGGGCAATGCCCCATCGATAATTCCGGCCCGGATCGCCTATTATCTCAACCTTCTGGGGCCAGCGATTTCGGTCGATACGGCTTGTTCCAGTTCTCTGGTTTCGATTCATCTCGCCTGCCAGAGCCTTTGGTCACGGGAAACCGATATGTCCCTGGCCGGGGGCGTGTTTCTACAGCTGAAGCCCGACTATCATCAGGTCACCAATCGCGCCGGCATGCTTTCTCTTGAAGGCAAATGCCGTGCTTTTGACGCCGGAGCCAATGGCTTCGTACCGGGAGAAGGTGTCGGTGTGGTTGTCCTGAAGCGCTTGCAGGACGCGTTGGAGGACGGCGATACCATCCATGGCGTGATCGCCGGCAGCGGAATGAACCAGGACGGCAGCACCAACGGGATTACCGCCCCGAGTGCGCAATCGCAGCAGCGCCTCGAACTCTCCGTCTATGAGCAATTTCAGATCAATCCCGAAACCATCCAGCTCGTTGAAGCGCATGGGACCGGTACTCCAATGGGTGACCCGGTCGAATTCAAGGCCTTAACCGATGCGTTCCGGCACTATACCGACAAGACGCAATATTGCGCGATCGGTTCGGTCAAAGCCAATATCGGCCATGCCACTTTGGCGGCCGGTATCGCCAGCGTTCTGAAAGTGCTGATGGCTCTGAAACACCGCCAGATTCCGGCGCTGCTGCATTTTCAGGAAGCAAACCCCGCCATCGACTTCCCGTCCAGTCCATTTTATCCCTGCACGGAGTTGTCGGACTGGCATGTGGCCGACGATCAGCGTCGCCGCGCCGCGATCAGCTCTTTCGGTATTAGCGGCACCAATGCCCATATGGTGATTGAAGAGATGCCGGAGGCGCGTCCCGCGCCATCGAATCCCCCGGTTATCTGGTGGTGCTTTCCGCGCGAACCGCAGAACAGCTAAAACAACAGGTTGGAAATCTGCTGGCGTTCTGCAAGCAGACGCCGGACCTGTCGATGAACGACGTGAGCCACACACTGTTTGTCGGTCGCATGCATCTCAGCCATCGCTTTGCCTGCATCGCGCGCAGCCAGGCGGAGCTGCTTCAGCTGCTGGAGCAATGGCTGACAACGACAGGAAAAGCTGCCAGGGACAGCCGCGTCTATTCCTCTGTCCTCCCGGAAGGCAAGATTCGCGAACAGGGATCGCTGAAAAAATACGGAAACCTGTGCATTCAGGAATGCAAGCATACCGCTGGCGATGTTCGTTATCTGGAACATCTCGCCACGATCGCGGAACTCTATGTCCAGGGATATGAACTGGATTTCCAGGAGCTGTTTGCACGGGGATCGAAGCGAATTCCGTTGCCGACCTATCCTTTCGCAAGGGAGCGGCATTGGGTCGATGCGGCGGCGGAGCCTCGTCCAGTGAGAACCGGATTGCTGACCGAGGTCCTGCATCCGCTATTACACCGGAATACCTCCGATCTGGCGCAGCAGCGTTACAGCTCCGTCTTCAGCGGCGAGGAATTCTTCCTAAAAGATCATCAGATCAACGGACAAAAAATCCTGCCGGCCGTGGCATATCTGGAAATGGTGCGCGCCGCCGTCACGCGAGCCTTGCCTGATCGGCCTGAAGCCGCCGTTCTGGAATTGTTGGATATCGTCTGGGTGAAGCCCTTGACGGTTGCGGCAAGCAAACAGGTTTCGATCGATCTGTCCGTCATGCCGTCTCCGGACGGCCAGGACCTTGTCGGCTACGAAGTCTACAGCCTGGAGGGGGAGGAGAGGATCCTCCACAGCCAGGGAAAAGCCGCGCTCGGCCATCGGACGGAGTCGTCCTCGCTGGATATCCGGCAACTGCAAACCGAGATGAAATCCACACATCTCGATGCCGCTGATATCTATTCGGCCTTTGTTGGGGCGGGTGTGAACTATGGGCCTGCCCATCGAGGGATCGCTTCCATCCAATTTGGAGATCGGCAATGCCTAGCCCGGCTGACTTTGCCTTCCAGCGTCGAAAGCGGCCGTCACGACTATGAGCTGCACCCAAGCCTGATGGATAGCGTGTTGCAGGCATCCATCAACCTGCTTGCGGACATTTCGGACGTTTCGAACCAGGTCTCGCTGCCTTTTGCCCTGGAATCCCTGCGCGTCTTGTCGTCATGCACCAGGGAGATGCTGGCCTGGGTGCGGTTCGCTAAGGGAAGCGAAGCCAAGGACAAGGTGGCGAAACTCGACATCGATCTGATGGATCAGGATGGACAGCTTTGTGTGCAGATCCAGGGACTTTCCTTCAGGGCCCTCGGTGCCGGATTGAATGCCGGCGAGGCGTCCAGACGGGCGGGGAGCCTGCTCGCGGTGCCGGCCTGGGAGCCGCGCCCGGTGCCGGCTGGCAAGGAGTCCCTGGATGATCACCATGTCATTCTCTGCGAAATGCCTGCTATCGACCTCGCTGATCTTGAGGCGAGACTGTCTCGCAGCCGCTGCAGGCAGCTTCAGACCACAGACGGCAGTGATGTGGCGGAGCGTTATAGCCAGCATGCGCTGGCCTGCTTTGAACAGGTTCAGAGCATCCTCAAAGGCAAACCCCGTGGCAAAGTCCTGCTTCAGATTGTCGTCCCCGATCACCCCATGCAGACAGTGTTTGCCGGCCTGTCCGGACTGCTGAAAACGGCGGGGCTGGAAAATCCGCTGTTATCGGGCCAAGTGGTCATCGTCGATCCCAAGATCGGTACCGAACATCTGGCGGATCGGCTGTGCGAAAACCAGGCTGCGCCGTCCGGCACAGTCGTCCGCTATCGGGACGGCACCCGAGATGTGCTGCGCTGGCAGGAGATACAGCCGGCACAGACGGACAGCCGTGTCGTATTCCAGGATCAGGGTGTCTATCTGATCGTTGGTGGACTGGGCGGCCTGGGTGCAATCTTCACCCGGGAAATTCTCAAGCAAGTCCCGAATGCCCATGTCATTCTGACCGGGCGCTCTGCGCTGACGGAGGAGCGGAGGATCAGGCTCGAGGCCCTGTCTTCTCGAAAGGACGCAATCGACTACAGGCAGCTGGACGTTTGCGATGCGGAGCAGGTGACTGCTTTGATCGCGGCCATTCGGGACCGGTACAAACGCCTGAACGGTATTCTTCATTGCGCCGGAATGATTGCCGATCAGTTCATCCTGAACAAGACGGCGGGGGAGTTCCGCCAGGTTCTGGCACCGAAAGTGACGGGCACATGGAACCTCGACCGGGCGAGCCTGCACCTCGATCTGGATTTCCTGGTGCTGTTTTCTTCTCAGGCATCCGCGATGGGCAGTATGGGCCAGGCCGATTATGCCGTAGCCAATGGTTTTCTGGATCAGTTTGCCGCTTACCGGAACACGCTCGTAGCCGATAAGGAAAGACGCGGGCAGACCCTGTCCATCAACTGGCCGCTTTGGCAGGACGGCGGGATGATGGTGGATCCGGTAATTCAGCAGCGGATCCGCGAGAATACCGGCATGCATCCCATGCAGACCGATATTGGATTGCTTTCATTCTACCAGAGCCTGGGTTCGGGCAATGCGCAGGTCGGGGTGATGGAAGGCGATCTGCCGCAGATCCGTCAGCTGCTGTTCAATGAGGAGACGCCATCTCAGTCGGCGCCCGCAGAAGAGGCGCGGACACCAGCGGCACCAGCACCGTCGACGCTACCGGTACCCGACAGCCTGCTGGAAAAAACCCAGGACTTCCTGGCCAAGCAGCTGTCGACGCTATTGAAGCTGCCCGCCTCTCGCATTGATCCGCAGGCGCCGCTGGAGCAATACGGCATCGATTCGATCCTGACAGTCAATCTGACCAATCAGTTGGAGAAAACCTTCGGAGCTTTGTCGAAGACGCTGCTGTTCGAATATCAGACCATTCGCGAGTTGGCCGAATATTTTACAGCCTCGCATGCCGATAAACTGGCAGGCCTGTTCGCACCCGCGGATCGTCAGCCGGCTGAGAAACAGAACGAGAGCCGCACGGCGGCAGCTCCCATCTCTGATGTTCAAAAAGAACGGCGCCGCTGTCGGGCAGGCGTCCGCTGCAACACAATGCACCGGCTGCGATCACGCCGCCTCGAGCTGTTGCCGACGAGCCGATTGCCATCATCGGCTTGAGCGGCCGCTATCCGCAGGCTTTTAATATCGATGAATACTGGCAAAACCTGCGTGATGGGAAAGACTGCATTACGGAGGTGCCCAAAGAGCGCTGGGACTGGCGGGATTATTTCAGCGACGATCGTAGTCAAACCGGAAACCACTTCAGCAAATGGGGCGGGTTTATCGAGGGCGTCGACGAGTTCGATCCCTTCTTCTTCAACATGTCGCCTAGGGAAGCCGAATATACGGACCCCCAGGAACGGTTGTTCCTGCAGCATGCCTGGATGGCGGTGGAAGACGCAGGCTATACGCGGGCCGGTCTGCAAATCGCCGACGAGCAGAATCTGGCGGGACAGGTTGGTGTCTATGTCGGCGTGATGTATGGCGAATATCAGCTCTTCGGAGCCGAAGCGAGCTTGCGCGGAAATCGCATGGGCTTTGCGGTCAGCCTGGCCAGCATCGCCAACCGAGTTTCCTATGTGCTCAACCTTCATGGTCCCAGTATGACGCTGGATACCATGTGTTCTTCTTCGCTGACGGCAATCCATCTGGCTTGCCAGGATTTGAAGCTGGGGCGAACCAGCCTTGCGATCGCAGGCGGCGTGAATACCACCGTTCATCCCAACAAATATCTGATGCTCAGCGCCGGACAATTTATCTCCAGCGAAGGGCGGTGCCAAAGCTTCGGGGTGGGCGGTGACGGCTATATCCCTGCCGAAGGCGTCGGCGTGGTGGTGCTCAAGCGCTTGTCCGAAGCGCAAAGGGATCAAGATCATATTTACGGTGTCATCAAGGGCAGCGCTCTTAATCATGGCGGGAAAACCAACGGCTACACGGTGCCCAATCCGCAGGCGCAAACCGCCTCGATCCGTCGCGCATTGGCGGAATCCGGCACCGATCCGCGGCATATCAGCTACATAGAAGCGCACGGCACCGGCACGAAGCTCGGCGATCCCATCGAGATTGCCGGACTGACGAAGGCATTTGGCCAGTATACGAAGGATACCGGATTTTGCTTCGTCGGTTCCGCCAAATCCAATATCGGCCATGGCGAGTCAGCGGCGGGCATTGCGGGACTGACAAAAGTTCTGCTGCAGATGAAACATCAGAAGATCGCCCCGTCTCTGCATTCGGCAGTATTGAACCCGAATATCGATTTCGACCGGACGCCGTTCGTCGTCAATCAATCGCTGAGAGATTGGGAGAACCCGGTGATCGATGGCCAGTCGATACCGAGAATCGCCGGGATATCGTCGTTTGGCGCAGGCGGCTCCAACGCGCACCTCATTCTGGAGGAATATCTGGACGGCGGACGGGACAGCCGAGAGACGAGCGCATCACTTGGTGCGCCGAGCGTCATCGTGCTGTCGGCAAAGAATGAACGGCGTCTGCGGGAAATGGCTGAAAATCTTCAGTCCTTTGTCGCTGAAAATCCGACGCTGGCGCTGTCTGACGTGGCCTATACGCTCCAGGTCGGCAGGGAGGCCATGGAGGAGCGTCTGGGCATTCTGGTCAGCTCTGCCGAACAGCTGTCGGAGAAGCTCGGGGCCTGGCTGGCCGGTGAGCAGGATCTGGACGATCTCTGGCAAGGGCAGGCGAAGAGGAACGACGAGACCATCGCATTGTTCTCCGGCGATGCCGATCTGCAGGAAACCATCGACCGGTGGATCGCGCAGCGGAAGTATCCGAAGCTGCTTGACCTGTGGGTGAAGGGCCTCAACCCGGACTGGAACAAGCTGTATGGCGATGACAGGCCCTATCGCATTAGTTTGCCGGCTTATCCTTTTGCCCGCGACCGTTACTGGACGCCCGAAGGCAACGTCAGCTCCTCCGGGAGTGGTCAACCATCCGGACATGGCAGTCTGCTGTCAAAGCTACAGCAGTCAATGACGCTCAAACCATCGCCGATAGTCGAGCAAACGACAGTTTTGCGACCTGATGGCTCCGACGACCTGTCCTGGGATCAACTCACCTACCGTCCGGTATGGAATGAACTACCGGCCTCTCGGTCTGTCCGGCAGGACCGGACGCTCAAACGTATTTTGCTCGTGCATGGAGAATCCATCCTTCAGGTCGAGAAAGATATTCTGGCTGAGTGCCGGAGAAAACATCCCGACGCAAACGTAACGCAGATCCGTCTCGGTCAAACTACACGGCGCATTTCGGATACGGAATGGTCTTGTGACGTCGATGATCCCGAGGGTTTTCATCTGTGCCTCAAGGGTGAGCCGACGCCCGATTGCGTCTTCTTTGTTGCGGCCGCTCCGAAAACGCAGCCGTCCGCAGACGGCAATCTGCAGATCCAGCATTCGGCCGTTAATGAAATCCAGTTGTTGCGCCTGGTGAAAACACTGCAACAGCACAATGAGGCAGGCACGGTGACGGACTGCTTTATCCTGACTCTGGACAATCATCAGCCTGACGATACGCAAAACGAGCCTGACGGGGGTGGCCTGACGGGGCTGGCCTATGCGATCGCTCAGGGAGACCGCCGCTTTCTGGTCAGAAATGTCGACCTGTCGCGCAGCGACCTTGCGGACGACGAGACACGTAAGGCCGCATTGAAGTTGATGCTCGACGAGTTGCCGTCCGACCGTGGAACGGCGGTCAAAATCAAGTCGGGTCGCCGTTATCAGCAGTCCTTCCTGAAATGGCAGTGGGACGCGGAAAGCAAGTCGCCGGGGTTGAGAGACGGCGGGGTCTATCTGATTGCCGGCGGTTCGGGAACCGTCGGTCAGATCATCACCCGTCACTTGATCGAGCGGTATCGTGCCAAAGTGGTGTGGTTGGGCCGCAGTGCGGAAAGTGATCCGTCCCTACAGAAGAAGCTGGCACGCTTTCAGGAGCTGGGGACCACCCCCTGGTACGTTCAGGCGGACGTGACCCAGGCGGATTCGCTGAGGCAAGCCATCGATAAAGTGAAACAGAAATATCCAGTCCTCAACGGCGCGATCTTTTCCAGCCTGGTGTTTCATCCCGAGAATTCGGTCGCCGGAACGACCGAACAGGAGTTCGCGGATATTCTGGACGTCAAGATTACCGGCAGTCGTCATTTCCACGCTGCGCTGGAAAACGAGCCGCTGGACTTCCTTTGCTACTTCTCATCGGTCCAGTCCTTTTCCTTCCTGTCTGCAAAGGACAGTGTTGGCTACGCAACCGGAATTACCTTTGCCGATGCTGCAGCCAGATCGCAGCGTCATCGAAGCCGCTTTCCGGTAGGCATCATCAACTGGGGATACTGGGAGGCGACCGTCAAGGGGACGCCGCTCGAGGCTCCGTTATCCGCGAGGTTCGGTCTGATCCAGGATCAGGTCGGTACGCAATTCTTCGACCGATTTGTCAGCCAATTGCAAAAGGGCGGCGCTAGCCAACTGCTCTGCATGCCCGCGTCACAGCCCCTACAGGAAATGATGGGTCTGAGGGAGAACGAGGTCAGCTATCTCTCGTCTCATGCGAACCCATCGCTCTTTGCCCGTTTGAAGGAAGAATATTATGAGCAAGCTTAAAGCGGATATTCTCTCAAAGCCGAATCCCTTCGAGGAACTGGATCAATGGATATCGAAACGCTTGTTCCTGCAGATCCGCCGGCTCGGTGTTTTCACCGAGCCGGCCACCTCATCGGGTTCGGTTGAGGATCTGCGCGCAAAGGCAGGGGTGCTGGACAAATATGCCCGCTGGTGGAAGGAATGCTGCCTGGAAATCCTGGAGCAGCATGGCTATGTGCGCCACGAGCACGGCCAGGTCCGGCTATCCGACCACAGGTCTTTCGACAGCATCGAGTCCGAGCAGGCATTTCAGGCATCGTGGGATGCGCGCAAGGCTGCTTATCTTCAGGACCCGCAAAGCCGGGCGGTTGTCCAACTGATCGATGACTGCCTGCAACATCTGCCGGACATTCTGCGCGGTGTCGTTCTGGCAACGGATGTCATTTTCCCCAACTCGTCGCTGGAAAAAGTTGAAAGCATATACAAGCACAACGAGCGGGCAGACTATTTCAATATGCAGGTTGCCGAAACGGCAAAAGCCTATCTTGCCTTGCTGGTGGCCCAGCGGCCTGAAGGCGGTATCCGTATTATCGAGATCGGGGCGGGCACCGGCGGCACCGCGGCTATCGTTCTTCCCCATATCGCCGCGTTTCAATCCCATATCCGGGAGTACTGCTATACCGATATTTCCAATGCTTTCCTGGTTCATGGCAAGACGCAGTATGGAACAAATTACCCGTTCCTGACGTGCAAGCTTTGGAACGTCGAAGAGCCCCCCGCACAACAGAACATTGATCTGGGGGCGTACGACATTGTGATCGCCACCAATGTGCTGCATGCCACAAAGAACATCAGGGAGACTCTTCGCAACGCCAAGGCGGCGATGAAGAAAAACGGCATCCTGCTGCTAAACGAGCTCACCGAGAAATCGATCTTCGGCACGCTGACATTTGGTCTTCTGGACGGATGGTGGCGCTATGAAGACGAGGCGTTGCGCATCCACGGTTCGCCGCTGCTTGCTGTCGAAAGCTGGCAGTCTGTTTTTCGCCAGGAGGGCTTCGGTTCGGTCTTTATTCCCGAACCGGACGCCGGTCGGCTGGGACAGCAGGTACTGGTCGCCGAGAGCGACGGGGTCATTCGGCAAAGGGTGATGACGCGATCGGAGGAAGGCGCGGCAAACGTGCGTCCGCCCGTTGCCAAGGTCCAACCGCAGCGACAGCCCGTGCCGGCGAAGGCCACAGAAAATCCCGTTTCGGCTGCGGTCTCCGGAACGGATGTCGAAGCCTATGTACTGAGCGCTCTGGCCGAAGCGCTGAAAGTGTCGGGGGACAGCATCAAAAAGGATGTGCCCTTCGCCGATTACGGCGTTGACTCGATACTGGGTGTGAACTTCGTCAACCGGCTTAAGGACGTATTGGCGATCGAGCTCAATACAGCGATCATCTTCGACTATTCGACGGTCGATCGCCTGACGAAATACATCCTGCAAAACCACCAGAATGAGATTGCGGAGCGACTGAGGCAGGCCTCGGCGGAAACGGCCGATGCAGATGACAGCGAAGCTGTCGACGATACTCAGAACGACATGGATCATGCGGCGCCCACAACGCCTCCCCAACCTTTTGTGCCGCCATCCTCGAATGACCAGGAAGGGCGAGCGCCGGAACCGGATGCTTCGCAGGCAGGGCCGGTCCGGAATGCTCCGGTCACGCGCGATGACATTGCGATCATCGGGATAGCGGGACAATTTCCCGAGGCCGAAGATGTCGAAAGCTTCTGGCAGAATCTCATCGACGGTCATGACGGTGTCATTGAGCTGCCGGAGGAGTATCTCGATCGGCAGCGGTATTTCAGCGAGACCAGGCAGCCGGGCAAGACCTATTGCCAGTGGGGCGGCGTTCTGAAGGACCGAGCCTCTTTCGATCCGCTGTTTTTCTCTCTTTCGCCCCGCGAAGCGGAATCGATGAACCCGCATCAGCGCCTGATCCTGCAGGAAAGCTGGAAAGGGTTGGAAGATGCCGGATACAACCCGAAAACTCTGTCGGATCTGCAGGTTGGCATTTTTGTCGGCGCCGAGCCCGTGCGATATGCGGCGAGCAATTTTACCGGCGCCTCGGAGGCCATCGTCGCCTCCCGCCTTTCATACTACCTGAACCTGAAAGGCCCGGCGCTTGCCGTCAATACCGGCTGCTCATCCTCAGGCGTTGCCATTCATCTGGCCTGCGAGAGCCTGCGCAATCATGAAACGGACATGGCGCTGGCGGGTGGCGTGCATGCGGCGCTCGACCGCCTGGCGCTCGTCAGCACATCCGAGATCGAAATGCTCTCCCCCGAGGGCGCTGCCATAGTCTGGATGCGTCCGGTGACGGCACGGTGTTGTCGGAAGGGGTGGGGATGGTCGTCCTCAAACGCCTTCAGGACGCCATTGCCGACAGGGATCACGTCTACGGCGTGATCAAAGGCTCCGGCATCAATCAGGATGGCGCAAGCAACGGGATCACGGCTCCGAACGGCGCTGCGCAGGAAGAGCTCATCACCCGTGTTTATCAACGCTATCAGATCGACCCGGCGGACATCAGTTATGTCGAGCTGCATGGCACGGGGACGAGGCTCGGGGACCCGATCGAGGCGAATGCCCTGGTGCGCGCGTTCAAGAAATTCACCGCCGCGCAAGACTATTGCGGATTGGGCAGCGCCAAATCCCACATCGGGCATACGTCGGCGGCAGCAGGTGTCATCGGCCTGATCAAGGTGCTGTTGTCCATGAAGCACGGTCAACTGCCAGGGCTGCTGCACTTCAAGCAACTCAACCCGTTGATCGAGCTGCAAGAAACGGCCTTTCACGTTGTCAGCCAGACGAGGCCCTGGGTCGCCCAACATGGCAAGCGCCGGTTGGCCGCACTCAATTCCTTCGGTCACAGTGGCACCAATGTGCATCTCGTGATCGAGGACTACCCGCAGGCTGACATTCCCGAGGCATATGACGACCGCAATCAGGTTCTGATACCGCTTTCGGCGGCCAATGCAGAGCGGCTGAAAGCATATGCACAGAAACTGCTGGCATTCGTCGGCAAGGGCGACGTCCAGCCGGCCGATTTGCAGCGGATCGCCTACACGCTCCAGACCGGGCGCGAGGTCATGAGACACAGGGTCGTCTTCGTCGTCAGCACCGTGGCGGAGCTGATCGAGAACCTCACTCGTTTTGTCAGCGATGAGCAGGCCGCAAGTGACCATCTTTACGCGGATATCAAGAACCCGCCCGATCATCTGAAGCTCTTTCTAGCGGACGAAGATGCCCGGGACATGATCCAGAAATGGATATCCAAACGAGAACTGAAAAAACTGGCGCAGATGTGGGTCGCGGGTGGAACGGTCGACTGGCCGTTGCTCCATGGCGACCGCCCGCCATACCGAATGGCACTGCCGACCTACCCGTTTTCCAAGGAGAGATACTGGCGAGCTGCCGAAGACGCGCCGCAGCCGGTGGTCTCTGCCCCTAAGGCGGTTGCGCTTCATCCGCTGCTGCACACCGACATCTCGGATATCGGCCGTCAAAGCTATAGCTCGACATTCAGCGGGCGGGAGTTCTTCCTGGCCGATCATCAAATACAGGGCAGAGTCATTCTGCCCGGCGTCGCGCATCTGGAGCTTGTCAGGGCTGCCGTTGAACATGCAGGCGGAAAGCGGAGCGAAGGCAATTTCGTTCAGCTCAAGAACGTCGTCTGGATACAGCCTATCGTCGTCGAAACACCCAAACAGATCACCGTTGTCCTGTCCCCTGCGCAGCATGGACAGATCGATTTCGAGATTTATAGCCAGGAAGCGGAGCGCAAAACGGTTCATTGCCGGGGGAGGGCTTTGATTGTCGCCGGAGTGGAGCCGGAAGCACTGAAGCCGCCGGAGCAGCTCGCCCAGCTGCGACCGAGCGGCATCGACATGGAGGATTTCTATGCTGCATTCAGGCGCGTTGAAATTTTCCATGGACCATCTTACCGGGGTGTCACCGGATTATACCGGAGCGATACCCATGTTCTCGCCAAACTGGTGTTGCCGGCGGTCGTGGCGGACAGCCAAAGCGCCTATGTCCTGCATCCCAGCTTGATGGAAAGTGCTTTGCAGGCCGCCTGCCTGCTCATTGCCGACAGCAAGCAGCACTCGGGCGGACCTTCGCTGCCGTTCGCACTTGAATCCATCAATATCTACGGTCCGTGCAACAGCGATATGTATGCTTGGGTGCGTTACGCGCCGGACTACCAGCAGGACGGAAACGTCATCAAACTGGACGTCGACCTGACCGATATGCAAGGCCGCGTCCATGCTCGTCTGCAGGGCTTTTCTTTCCGGCGTCTCAACGACGAAGCCGCGACGTCGGCACAGCCGTCGGAAAAAGCTGCTAGTCTCATGCTCGTGCCGACGTGGCGTGCAACGTCAGTGGCAACAGGGCAGGAAACCCGTTCCTATGCCCGGCGTCATCTCGTCCTTTGCGACATGGCGGAGACGGCTGGAGCGCAATTGCAGGCATTGTTGCCGGACGCGCATTGCCTGATCCTGTCGTCGCCAAAACACAATCTGGCTGAGCGGTTTACCCGATATGCTCTGTCGTGCTTCGAACTGATCCGATCAATCGTCGCTGAAAAGCCTGAAGGAAAGGTGCTGCTCCAGGTCGTGGCTCCCGACGATCAGGAAAGTCGGGTGTTTGCAGGATTGTCAGGCCTGTTGAAAACCGCAGCGTTGGAGCATCCGTTCATTTGCGGGCAGATCGTGCTGACGCCGCCCGGCGTCAAGGCGCAGGATCTGGTGGGGCAGTTGCAAGCCGGTTCGAATGCGCCTCAGGACGTTGTGATCAAGCACCAGCAGGGGCAGCGCCTGGTGCTGGATTGGGAAGACGTGCAGCCGCAGCATACCCTGCCCGAGATTCCGCTCAAGGATCAGGGCGTCTATCTGATCACCGGCGGATTTGGCGGCATCGGGTTGATTTTCGCCAGAGACATCCTTCAGCAAACGGCCAATGCCAGAGTGATTTTGACCGGGCGTAGCGGATTGAGTCCTGAAAAACAGGCGCAGCTGGCCGCGTTGCAGAGGCAGTCCAATCATATCGATTATCTGCAATCGGATGTCTCCGACGTCGAACAGGTGCGCGTACTGATCGACCGTATCGGAAAGCAATACGGGCAGCTCAACGGCATCATTCACAGCGCCGGCATCATTTCTGACGATCTGATCGGCAAGAAAACCTCGGCCGGATTCGAGACGGTTCTCGCGGCGAAGGTGACCGGTACGTTCAATCTCGATCTAGCCACGCGGGACCTTGGTCTGGATTTTCTGGTGCTGTTCTCGTCGATCAGTGCTGCCTTCGGCAATCCCGGACAGGCTGATTATGCCACCGGCAACGCGTTCATGGATGCGTTTGCAGCCCATCGGAATGAGTTGGCGCGGGAGGGGAAACGGTCGGGCCGAACCCTTTCATTGAATTGGCCGCTTTGGGAAGAGGGCGGCATGGCTCTGAGCGATACCCATAAGGCTCTGATGCGCCAGACAATGGGAGCGTCGCCCTTGCCAACCGTTGACGGATTGGCGGCATTCTACCAGGGGCTCAGTTCGAGCCACGGGCAGTTGCTGGTCCTTCACGGTGTTGCCGATAAACTGAGAAAGTTTGTTTCACGCGCCGAGGTGTCTCAGGCGACCCCTCTCGCCATCTCCGCAGGTGCGGCGAAAGAGAACGGCGCCGTCAAAACCAGCAGCTTGCGCAAGATCCAGACGTTGCTTGTCGAGGAAGTCGCCGCGACGATCCAGCTTGCCGCCGATAAACTGGAGCTGGATGTCGAATTCAGCCAATACGGGTTCGACTCCATCGTGCTGATGGATTTCGTCCGGGATCTGAACCAGAAATACGGGCTGGAGCTGATGCCCACCGTGTTTTTCGAATATTCGACGATCAATGCGTTCGCCGCCTATCTTGATCGGGAACATCGGGATGTGATTGCCGGATATCTGTCGACTGCGGTCGAGGCCGAGCAACCGGTTGTGTCTCAACCCGTTCAGCCGCCCCATTCGTCAGCACCCGTGGAAAACGGATTCGATCCGCGCCCGCGTCATGTTCCGTCCGAGCACCCCGGGTGTTTCCAGGATATCGCCATTGTCGGAATGGACGGCCGTTTCCCGGAGGCTGCGAACGTCGATGCATTCTGGGAGGCTATCAGAACCCGCAAGGACATGATGAAGGAGATCCCTCGGGATCACTGGGACTACAGGCCGTGGTTTGAAGAAGACAGGGAGGTTACGAACAAAACCTACTGCAAGTGGGGTAGCTTCCTCGACGGCGTGGATCGGTTCGATGCCGAATTCTTCAACATTTCGCCCAAGGAAGCGGAATGGATGGACCCCCAAATGCGACTGCTCTTGCAAAGCGTTTACCGCTGCGGCGAGGACGCAGGCCTCATCAATGAAATCCGCGGCAGCAAGACCGGCGTTTTCGTCGGAGTATGCTCGCATGATTATATGGACCGCATCGCCGAGTTGAACGGACCGATCAACCCGCATCAGGGTGTGGGCACCGCGCCGACCGTGATCGCCAACCGCGTATCGTTCCTGTTGAACCTGACCGGCCCCAGCCTGTCCTTCAACACCGCCTGCTCCGCGTCGCTGGTCGCCTTGCATGAGGCTTGCCATTCGCTGCAGCGCCAGGAATGCCAAATGGCCTTCGTCGGGGGCGTGAATTTATTATTGTCCTCCCATCACTACCGCTACTTCTCGAGTATCGGCGCACTGTCTCCCACCGGCCGGAGCCATAGCTTCGATGCCAGGGCAGATGGCTATGTGCCTGGTGAAACGATCGCCAGTATCTTGCTGAAGCCGCTTGCGCAGGCCGTTCAGGATGGCGACCGGATCTATGCGGTCGTTAAAGGCTCGGCTGCATTGCATGGCGGATTCACGCCTTCGATCACCGCCCCCAGCGTATCGGGAGAGAAAAATGTCATTGTTTCCGCCTGGAAAAATGCCGGGATAGATCCGTCTACCCTGGGCTATATCGAGGCGCACGGCACCGGCACCAAGCTGGGCGACCCCATTGAAGTATCGGCGCTTACACAGGCATTTCAGGAGTTCACGCCGCAAACCGGCTTTTGTGCGCTGGGGTCTGCGAAGGCGCATCTCGGACATACCGAAGGTTCGGCCGGGATTGTGGGCGTCATCAAGGCGGTCGCGCAGATGCGTCACAGAGAAATTCCCGCGATGCCGTTTTACGAGCAGCTCAACCCATATATCCAGCTCAACAATTCGGCACTCTACATCAACCGGGAGAATATTCCCTGGGAAACGCCGCTCAATCATCCGAGACGGGCGGGCGTGAGTTCCTTCGGTTTTTCCGGCGTCTACGCCCATGTCGTGCTTGAGGAATATGTTGACGAACAGCCAGTGCATCATTTCGCACGGCATGAGGAACCCGGTCCGCATCTGATCGTGTTGTCCGCAAAGACGAAAGACCGCCTCAACGCCAGAGCCGGCGATCTTCTCGATTTCATCGCGCGGGACAGCTCAGCGTCGCTGACGGAGATCGCCTACACCCTGCAGGTGGGGCGCGAAGCCATGAAGGAGCGCCTGGGCTTCGTGGTTCACTCGAAAGAGGAGTTGAAGCGGAGGCTTCAGGCCTGCCTCGATGAGCAGGCACAGCCTGACGGCGTTTACAGAGGCGTGGCGAAGGGAAACCTCCGTGGTTTGTCCGACGGGATCGATGTGCAGGAACTGGACCGGCTAATCGGGCAATGGACGAGCCCGGTGGCCTCGGCGGAATTGCTGAGATCGTGGGTGAATGGTCAGCCCATCGAATGGGGGAAATTATATGGCGAGCCGAAACCAAGCCGTATCCGCCTGCCGGTTTATCCGTTCGCCGGTGAGCGGTACTGGCTCGAACCGGCGGCATCCGATCATCGCCCGGCGACGGCAATTTCTGCCTCGCAAGCGCCCGTTGCCTTACCGGTGCACAAGTCGGACACCGTGTCGGTTCACGGCAGACCCGACTTGAAGCAGCATACGCTGGCGGTCTTGACGAAGATGATTTCCGAAGAGACCAAAACTCCCGCGCATAAAATCGATGCCGACGCGGATTTTGAAGAGCTGGGATTGGATTCGATCCTCGTTGCTGCGTTAAACAAGCAACTGGAAAAATGGACAGGGAATACGGATGCCACCCTGTTTTTCAAATACAAGACGCTCTCTTCGCTGGCCGACCATCTGAGCATCAGGCATGCCGCGCATATCGAAGATGCGATCCCCGAGGGATCGCATCTGGCTCCGCCCGTTGCCGCTGTCGCCGATCAGGCGCTTGATCCTTCCTCCTCCAAGCCGAACGCTCCAGCTTCGCGGCAGCCCCGCTATCAGCCGTCGGCGGATGAAGATATTGCGATCATCGGGATGAGCGGCCGATATCCGGGCGCGAAGGATATCAAAACCTTCTGGCAGAACTTAAGTGAGGGAAAAGATAGCATCAGCGAGATTCCGGAGGAACGATTTGATTACCATCCGTTGTTCCATCCGGAAAAAGGTAAGCCGGGCAAGCTCTATTGCAAATGGGGTGGGTTTATCGATGACGTCGACCAGTTCGATGCCGGCTTTTTCAAGCTTTCTCCCCAGGACGTCCGTTTCATGGACCCACAGGAGCGGATTTTCCTTGAAACGGCCTGGGAGTGCTTGGAAACAGCCGGATTAATCGGAGCGCAATGGCAGCGGGAAGCACGAAATATCGGCGTCTTCGCCGGGGTTACCTTCAACAATTATCAGTTGATCATGGCCGAAGCTGCGGAAACCCCGACCTATCTGGCGAATTCGCAAACCTTCTCCATCGCCAACCGGGTCTCGTATTTCTTCAATTTTACCGGCCCGAGCTTTACCGTCGATACCGCCTGCTCCTCTTCGCTGCTGGCCATTCACCAGGCGTGCGAGAGCCTGAAGCGGTCGGAATGTGAAATGGCGCTGGCGGGTGGCGTCAATCTGTCGCTTCACCCCAGCAAGTACATCACTCTTTGCGCCACCAACTTCGCCTCCAGCGATGGCCGTTGCCATGCATTCGCCGCCAATGGTGACGGATATGTGCCGAGCGAAGGAGTCGGCGCTATATTGCTGAAACCCTATCGGCAGGCACTGGCTGATGGTGATCCCATCCTGGCGATCATAAAGGGAACCGGCGTGAGCCATGACGGCAAAACCCAGGGCTATACGGTGCCCAATCCGGTCGCTCAGTCCAAGGCCATCGAAGCAGCGCTCAGGCAAGCCGACATCAGTCCCGAACATATCAGCTATGTCGAGGCCCACGGCACCGGCACCACCCTGGGCGATCCGATCGAAATCCAGGGGCTGATGGATGTCTATTCCCAATACACCGACCGCACGCAATATTGCGCCATCGGCTCGGTGAAATCGAATATCGGACATGGCGAAGCCGCCGCCGGTATCGCGCAGCTCACGAAAACGGTCCTGCAGCTACAGCATAAGACGCTGGTGCCCTCGTTGCTGCATGACCGGTTGAACCCGAATATAGATTTCGAACGTACCGCGTTTTACGTGCAGCAGGAAAAATCGGCCTGGCCCCAGCCGGTATGCGAGGGGCGGGCCTATCCCCGATATGCCGGCATCAGCTCGTTCGGTGCCGGTGGGGTGAATGTGCATGTCATTCTTGAGGAGGCGCCCGAGCAGAACCGTCCGTCCGGTGCGCCTTATTCCGGCATGCCTCTTGTCATCCCGCTTTCGGCCCATCTGCCGGAACAGTTGTCGCATCTGGCAGCCAATCTGTATCGCTGGCTGCTGGACGAGGCAGAGCAGGAATGGCGGCTCGAAGAGATCGCCTATACGCTGCAAACCCGCCGCGCCCGGTTCTCCCATCGCCTGGCCTTCGTTGCGGCCGGGAAAGCCGAATTGCTGGCAACCCTGAAAGCCTATATCGAACGGGACAGCGGCGAGCCGGCCGGGCAGGGCTGGTATGAAACCTCCGTCGGGCAAGGCATCGGCTTTGATCTCGATCTGGGCGCCGAGGAAGACCGGGATTATCTGCGCACATTACTGAATAGAGGACGGGCCGAGAAGCTGGCCCTACTCTGGGTCAATGGCACCAATATTCCATGGGAACACCTGTATGCGGAGGACGCGGCCCCGCGATGCGTGCCGCTGCCGGCCTATGCCTTCGCCAAAAAGCGCTACTGGGTCGGTCAGGGCGCTCCGAAAAAAAACGGCATCAACCGCGAGCTGGTCCGGCAGGATGTGGCGGCCGAGACGGTGCTAAGGGACGCCATGTTCGACGTCCGCTGGTGTGAAATGGCGCGGGATGACAGTCCCGCTCAACCGCAGATTCCAATCGACACCCTGTTGGTGATTTCCGAAGATCCCGCGGTGTTCGAAACACGCCGGTGGGGAGAGGCGAAGGTCCGTGCCTGCCTGATCACGGATGACGCCCCGCCGGAGGGGCGTTATGATGTCATTCTTGGCAAAGACGGGCTCGACTATCAGGTCCTGCGTGAGCAGATCCGTTCGGGCGATATCGGCTGTGTCGTCTATGTGCCGTCCAGGATCGATATCGAAACCTGCAGCATCGAGCATCTGGAACAACATCTCCGCTGGGAAAGCCACAAGCTCCATGGCTGGATGGCATTTCTGATCAACAACCTGATCGAAGCGCCGCCGAAAGTGGTTTTCCTGTCTCTGACGCAACATCCTGGGCAAGATCCCGTCCAGGCGCTTCTGTCCAAGTATTTCAGCTTCCTGCGCTATGAATATCCAGAGTTTCAGGCGTCGATCATCCGGGTGGATAGCCTGGGCCCGGCGGCGATGGATCAGGTCCATGCCGAAATAAGAAGCCGAAGCAAAGAAACCGAAGTGGCGTTTCATGGGCTGGAGCGCCAAGTGCAGCGATTGACCCCGCTGGCGCTCGAGAACCATGAAAACGGTTTTGATGCCTCCGGCTGCATGGTGATTTCGGGAGGCTTCGGCGGAATCGGTTTCAAGGTCCTGCAATGGCTTGTCGACAAGGGAACCACCGAGCTGATCGTCATCGGCAGAAAGCCGCTCACGGCAACTCTGCAACATCCCGATCTTGATGGTCCGGTCGCCATCCAGACCCTGATCGACAGGTTCGGACAGCAAGGGGTGGTCTTGCATTATATGCAGGTGGACATCCATCAGCCCGATCAGCTTGCGGCCGCCTTCGAGATTGTCCGGAAGACGCTCTTGCAGCCGATAACCGGTGTTTTCCATCTCGCGGGGGTTACGACGGATGCCATCCCGCTCTCCGACATGAGTGAAGAGACGCTTATTGAGGTTGTTCGCCCGAAATTCTTCGGCGCCTATGCGCTGGATAAGATCACGGCCGGAGATCCCTTGCGATATTTCTGCCTATTTTCGTCCACCTCTTCCATCGAGGGGATGCAGGTCAATGGCCTTGGCGCCTATGCCGCCGCCAATGCATCCTTGGATGCCTTGGCGGCGTTGCGCCGGCGGCAGAACAAGCCTGTCCAGTTGATCCACTGGACGGACTGGGATGAAGTCGGCATGGCTGTCGCCCATGGCCATAAGGCGTTCATGGACGCCGTCGGCATCCACATGTTGTCTCCTGCCTCCGCCATCGGCGTTCTGGAGGCCATGCTGACACGATCGATCCCCTCGAGCACGGTGTTCCATGTAGACTGGGAAAAGTTTTCGCGGATCAACGGGACCATCCGCAAGCTGCCCTTCTTCGCGGATTATGTCCGGACGATGGACCGGCTACATGCGCCAAAGGCAGGGAAAACCGCGCTTGCCGAAAAGGCGGAGGCTGACAAGCCAATAGACATCGCGCCGCTTCATCGTGAGGTGCCGGCAGGCCGCCAGGGTCACGCCAACCGCGCGGCGCTGGTCGCTCTTCTCAGTGGAAAACTTGCTGCCATGATGGAGGTCGAGGCGGTCTCGCCGGAGGAAAACCTATCCAGCCTTGGCTTGGATTCGATCAATTCGATCCAGTATTTCAAGGAGTTGTCCGCGGAGCTGTCGATGGATGTTTCTCCTTCGGTTACCTTCCGTTATCCGACGATTTCCAAGCTTGCCGAGTATTTGTTGTCTCAGATTCCGGCACGTCATCTAAACGACGTTCCAGCGGCAGAGCCTGGTTTTTCAGTCGTGCGCGAGCTGCAGGCAGCCCTGCGGCGTTCCGAAGAATTGCTGACTTGCACCGAATAAAGGCCGATATCATGGATCAAGATAGGTTACTGCAAGACGCTCTGGTCACGATCAATCATCTGAATGCCCGGCTGGAGGTATTGGCGTCGGGTGCGCGGGCGAACAATCGCGACATCGCCATCATCGGCATGGCCTGCCAGTTTCCCGGTGCGGCCAATCTGCCGCAGTTCTGGAGCCGGTTGCTGGATCGCTTCGATGGCGTCAGTCATTATCCCCGTTCAAGGCTCGCCTTGCTCGGTTTGGACGAACGCGATCTTGGTTTGGATATCGAAAAAGTCCATGGCGGATACCTTGAGGATATCGATTTATTCGACCCCGCCTTGTTCAATATTTCCCCCAGGGAAGCGAAATGCATGGATCCGCAGCAACGGTTGCTGCTGATGAACGCGCATCAGGCGCTGATCGATGCCGGCATTCTGAAACATGCGAATTTCAAGAACACCGGCGTTTTCATCTCCCACTATCCAAGCCAGTACCTGGCCATGGACCGCCAGCATAACCCGGAAAACAGCCTGTTCATGGCAACGGGGAACGCTGGCTCCATCTCGGCGAACAGAATCTCCTACCATTATGATCTGGAGGGACCGAGCCTTGTCGTTGACACGGCCTGCTCATCGTCCCTCGCCAGCCTGGATATTGCCTGCCGTTATCTGAACGAGGGGCGGATCGATTTCGCGCTGGTGGGTGCCGTGAGCCTCAATCTCAATATGGAGGCTACCAAGCTGCTGCTGCATGCGAACATGCTCTCGCCGGATGGAAGGTGCAAGACCTTCGATGAGCGGGCGAATGGGTATGTGCCGGGCGAGGGCGTCGGCGTCATCGTGCTTCAGCGTGTGGCCGACGACAGATATCCCGACAGAAAGATCTACTCGGTCATCAAGAACAGCAAGGTCAATCATGACGGGAGAAGCAACGGACTGACCGCGCCGAACGGTCTGGCACAGGAAGCGGTGATCGAGAAAGCCTGCTCCGAAGTCAACATTCGCCCAGAGGCGCTGGGTTATGTCGAAACCCATGGGACGGGAACTTTCCTGGGAGACCCTGTCGAGATCGAGGCACTCGGCAATGTCGTCGGCAGGCGAAGAGATCCGCAAACGCCCTGTGTCCTTGGCTGCCTGAAAACGAATATCGGACATCTGGAGCCTGCGGCAGGCATTGCCAGCATCATCAAGGCGTCGCTCTGCATTCATCATGGCAAGATTCCGGGAAACAACCATCTGAACAGAGTGAACCCGCTGTTGAGGATGGATGATTATGCATTCCTGCTGCCGGAACAGTCGGTCGAATGGGCTGAAGACACGCGGGTCGCCGGTGTCAGCTCCTTCGGCTTCGGCGGGCTGAACGGGTTCACCTTGCTGGCGAGCGCTCCGGCGGATATCGCGGGTAGGCGAGCAAATAGCCTTGAAGATTATCCGCTTTGCGATTTCAATCTCGATTCCTATTGGATGGATCGCTCCGCCGCTCCACAACCATCGTCGAGCAGACATCCTCAGAGCGATAAGCAAAGTTTTCTGGATTACCAGCGTATCGACTCGCCAACCGATCTGTTCCGGGCCTCTTTCACGATCGACAGATGGCAACTGACCGGTATCGAGGATACGGGAAACTTCCATATCGGCTTCTATATCGAAGCCCTCTACAAGGTTTTTGCGGATTACTTCGATAGCCAGGCTATCCGCATCGATCACCTCGCCTTCCTGCAGCCGTTGCAGATCTCGCAGCAGGTCAGCACCGATATCCAGATCGTCGTCAGATCATCGGACAGCCGCCTATATCAGGCGGATATCTACTTTAAGTATGCGACGGGAAGCGCTGGATGGGGGTTGGCCGCACAGGCCACCGTCGATCCAAAAATCGATGCGGTCCCGCCGTCTTTCGTGGATGCGAATGAAGGCAAGCCGGTGCAGAAGAGACTGGCGGAGGATGAATTTTACCGGCGCTACGAAGCCATGGGAATGCCGGGCAGGGGATTTGTGCGGGCGATCGAAAGCAGCCGTCTCCATGTTTCGGACGCCTGCTCGGCCTTGTCGCTCAGCTTCGACGCCGCAACTTACCGGCTGGGCGCCCATCCCGGATTTCTCGACGCTGTCATCCAGCCTGCCTTCATGATGCTCGACGCGTCCGCCGACGCACCTTACATGACGACGGCCTTGAAGGGCGTCACCATCTACCGGCCGTTAAGCCGGGACGAGACATACAGCCTGCATAACCAATTGCTGTCGGTAGGCGATGCGCAGGCCAGTCATTTCTCTACATCCTGGACCGTTTACGACTCGAACAATCATGTCTGTATCGATTGCCAAACCGCGAGGTTGCAGAAAATAGCGCACAAGGCTGAAGAGCTTGCACCGTCGGACAGCCTGCTGCAGGAAGCCGGATCGGAGGCACTCCTTCAATTCATCGCCGACAGGCTGGATACAAGCCCCGAAAAAGTCAGGACGAACGTTCCCTTGCCGGAATTGGGGGTGGATTCGCTGATGATGATGCGCATCCGGGCGATGATGGACAAGGTCAACAAGCCGGTCCATGATTTGTTTAACCTGACTGTCGGCGACCTGTTGGACATGATCGGCGATGAACATGATCGTGAAAAAGGCCAGACCGAGGATTTTCAGCGATATGTGCATCAGGTACGGCGGACACTGAAGCCCTATTCCCGCGAGAAACAAAAATGGTTCCGCGGGAGGACTGACAGTTCGTCCCGATTGCGTCTCTACTGCTTTCCCTACGGGCATCTTTCTTCACCCGTCGTATTCAAAAACTGGGTTGGGCAATTTCCCGATCATATTGAGGTCGTACCGGTTGAAATGCCGGGTCACGGCGACCGGATTGATGAACGTCCCATTGAATCGGCTGCTGAAATCGCTGAGACATTAACCTCGATCTTGGGGGAGGAACTACATCATCCCTTCGCCCTGTTTGGGCACAGCTCGGGTGCACTGATTGCTTACGTGTGGGCGCTGCATCTGCAAAAATCGAAGCAGCCCTTGCCCGAAAAACTGATCGTCAGCGCGTTCACGGCGCCGACGATCACGCCCAATCCGGTGATCAGGATGGCTGCGCAGGACTATGAAAAGGGTGGGATTCACCACATCCCGACCTTGAGCGAGATACTCGACCCGGCCAACGATACCCTGGTCGGAAAAATCATCGCGCTGCATCACCAGAGAACAAGGGAGATGGGGCTGATTGATCTGCCGCCGGATTTCATCGCGGCACAATTGCATGCCATCGTCGCGATCATGCGAACGGTGAGCACGTTCGACCCCGCTGCCATCGTTCCCTTATCGATCCCCGTCGTGGCGTGTCACGGCGAAAATGACCTGCAAGTTTCATACGGCGATACGCAAGCCTGGCAAACGCTCACCACCGGTTCGTTCTCGATGCCGGTTTTCCCAGGCGATCATCTGTTCATCCATCCGGATCAAAGCGAAGCACTTGTCATGTCTGCTATTCGGGAAATGCTGCATGGATAAATTCTTTTCCAACGCCAATCCGGTATCGTGGTTTGCCAATCCGGCGCTCTCCGTCTTCCAAGCGGATTTCCACGCCGATCACTATTCGGATGCGTTAATCCCCCGCCTGAACGCCGGCTATGAGACATTCATCCAAAATGCCGTCGTGAAGCGGAAGTCCGAGTTCATTGCCGGGCGCTATTGCGCCCATCAGTCACTGGCGCCATGGGAGGTGCCGGATGGCATCATCGGTATTGGCGAGGGACGTAGCCCGGTCTGGCCGGCGGGCATCGTCGGATCGATCAGCCATTGTCACGCCTACGCCCTGGCGGTAACGGCAAGATCCGACGATCTGTTTGCTATCGGGCTCGACGTTGAAGACGTTGTCAGTGAGGAGACAAGGAACAACATCCAGAAAGCCGTGGTCAATCAGAACGAGATGTTTCTGCTCACGGGATCTCCGCGGCCGGATATCGTCTTCACGCTGATCTTTTCGATGAAGGAAAGCTTCTTCAAAGCGGCCTATCCCCACGTCAAATTCTATTTCGATTTTCCGGCCATTTCTCTGACGCACATCGATTGGGGACAGGGGACAGTTCTATTCGAAGTCAACCAGCAGCTCGGTACGCATTTCGGAGCAGGGTCGGTTTTTTCCGGGCAGTTCAAGGTTCTTGAAAACAAAAAAGTCGTGACGCTCTTTCAAATCGAAAATCGAGAAACATATTCAAAGGCTACAATGTGAGAAATCCTTTTATTTTCAATAGCCTGATAGAATGTGAGCGATAGACGCGATGCGAGTTTTTGCGGTGTCCGATGTCCATCTGGACTATGAAGAGAACAGGCTTTGGCTCTCAAGCTTATCCGATCTCGACTATCGGTCTGATGTCTTGATCCTGGCCGGCGACATATCAGACGAAATAAAGCTGATCGAATGGTGCTTTATCTCATTGCAGAGCAAGTTCCTGAAAGTGTTCTTTGTTCCCGGCAATCACGACCTATGGGTAAACCGCAACCAGGGCATGACATCTTTCGATAAGTTTCATTTTCTGATGCGGCTTGCAAAGGAACATCAAATTTGCACCGAGGCCTATCACCATGGACCTTTGTCGATCGTTCCGTTGCTGGGCTGGTATGATTTTTCCTTCGGGTTGCCGAGTGAACAGTTATTGCAGACGTGGGTCGACTTCCGTGCTTGCCAATGGCCCGACACGATGACCGCGGCAGATATCACCGCTCATTTCCTGAACCTCAATCAATCCTTGCTGTCGGTGCAGAACGATGTGGTTATTTCATTTTCGCATTTTGTACCGCGGATTGATTTGATGCCCGACTACATCCCCGCACGTTACCGCTATGTCTACCCGGTTCTGGGGAGCGCTGGCCTGGATAAGCAGGCCCGCCAGCTACATGCCCGCAGGCATCTACATGTCTATGGCCACAGCCACGTCAATCGGGGCGTTACAGTGGAAAATATCGAATACATCAACAATGCATTTGGCTACCCCTCAGAGCAGAATATTTCAAGAAAGCAGCTGCTCTGCATCTACGAACAATGAATGAATTCAATCGGATACCATGAATAGGAGCGTCACATGAAGACATTTATATTCCCCGGTCAGGGATCGCAGGCCAAAGGAATGGGTGGTGAGCTTTTTGACGTGTTCAGGGACCTGACACAAAAGGCCGACGATATTCTCGGCTATTCCATAAAGACGTTGTGCCTGGAAAATCCAAACCGCGAACTGAACCAGACGCAGTTCACCCAGCCTGCACTCTATGTCGTCAATGCTCTATCCTACTATCGCAAGCTGGAGGAAGCCGGACGCAAGCCGGATTATGTCGCGGGCCATAGTCTGGGCGAATATAATGCGCTTCTGGCGGCGGAGTGCTTCGATTTCGAAACCGGCCTGAAGCTGGTCAAGAAGCGCGGCGAGCTGATGGCTCAGGCGCCTGAAGGTCGAATGGCAGCTATTTTGAATGCCACGAAGGCAGAGGTCACCGCCATCCTGCGGGACAACGCGCTGCACAACATCGATGTCGCGAACTACAACACGCCTCAGCAGATCGTAATCTCTGGTCGGGCGGACGAAATCGAGCGGGCGCAGGCGTTCTTCCAGCAGGGAAACATGATGTATCACCCGCTCAACACCAGCGGCGCGTTTCATTCTCGATTGATGAAACCGAGCAGTGAACAGTTCAAGCGGTTTCTGGAGGGGTTCACATTTTCGCCATTGGCGATCCCGGTGATCGCCAATGTCACTGCTAGAGCTTACGGAAATGAAGCTGTCGTCGATACCCTTGCGGCCCAGCTCGCCAACAGCGTGCTCTGGTGCGACAGCATCCAGTATTTGATGGCGCACGACAATGACGGCGAGGAGATGACATTCGAGGAAATCGGACATGGCGAGGTGCTGACCAAGATGCTTCGTCACATCCCGAAGGACGCCGGCCTGGTCATCGATGATCGAGCGGAAAACGAGAGCAGGCCAATTCCGGCCGCTCGTGTCCAGCAGGCCCTAGATAATCGGGTCCCACCCGCCGCGAACGACATCGTCAGCGCCTGGAACGCCAAATACCCAATCGGCACGAAGGTTCGGTGTACCCTCCATGATTACGATGAACTCGAGACGCGGACGGAAGCGGTCGTTCTCTTTGGCCACCGCGCGGCAATCTACATGAAAGGCTACAACGGCTATTTCGATTTGAACGAGGTTGTGCCGGCGCGTGCATAAAACTGGTCCGGAAATCATCATGAGAAAGCCGATTGTTTTCATGTTTTCAGGCCAGGGCTCGCAATATTTTCAGATGGGTCGAGAGCTATATGATCATCATCCCCGGTTCAGGCTATGGATGGATCATTGCGATGCCCTGGTCAAAGACGCGACAGGCCGATCTCTAACGGCAACCCTTTATGGTGGGTCAGACCGGACAGACAGGTTCGACGATATTCTTTTGACCAACCCGGCTCTGCTTTCCATCGAGTTCTGCCTGGCCAAGCTGCTGCAGGAGGCCGGCATATCTCCCGACTATCTGCTGGGCTACAGCCTGGGCGAACTGGCGGGCTCCGTCGTCGCAGGCATCTTATCGCTGGAGGAGGGGATACGGCTCTCGGTGGAATTCGCCCAACTTCTGACAATGAAGAGTCCGGCCGGAGGGATGTTAGCCATTCTTGGTGATGAAGGGATGATTGACGATCACCCCGACGCCTTCACCCGTTGCAGCATTTCCGGCAGGAACTTCGATACCAATTTCGTTGTCAGCGGGCTGGCGGAAGAGATAACGAAACTGCAGACATATCTCACCGGCTTCGGCATCGTTACGCAGCGGCTGGCGGTGAATTTTGCATTTCATTCGCCCGTGGTCGAGCCGTTGAAACCGTTCTTCCTTCAAATGTCCGGATTGTTTAATTATTCCCCGCCGAGAATACCCATGATTTCCGCGCAAAAAGGGCAGGAGATCGCCGGCGTCGATGAAACGCATCTATGGGACGTCATCCGGCAGCCGGTGGATTTCAAGTCGACCATCCGGAAGCTTGCGTCCCAACAGGATTGCATATTCATCGATATCGGCCCCAGCGGCACATTATCGACGGCGGTCAAATATCTGTTGCCGAAGAATACGTCATCGATCTTCCTCGCGACCCTGAACCAGTTTGGTCAAGACCGCGCAACCTTGGAGAAAACGATTTCCTCTCTCTCGGGCCTGACGGCCTGAGCACAGGGATTCGCTCAAGTCGTCCGTGGTGAAGGGAAAGACGAGCCCTGATCGCGAAGCTGCCGTTACTCGGTAAGACCATGTCCGTCTTCTCGCCAGAGGTGGCGTCCTACGCTGGTCTTCCGAGGGTTGCTCGGACGGGCCGAGCCTCATGACAGGAGGACGAGCCGTGACAGATTATAGAGAATCTTTTGTCGGAATCGATGTCGCCAAGCTGAAGAATGCGATTGCTACTGCCGAACCTGGCCGGGACGGAGAGGTCCGCTATCTCGGTGAGGTTGAGGCATCGGATGCCAGCATGCGCCGCATAATCCAGCGAATAACCGCAAGTTTGACCGCGTGCATTTCTGCTACGAGGCCGGCCCGACGGGTTGCGGCCTCCATCGGCTAATCCGGTCGCTTGGCCATGAGTGTATCGGCGCCCACGGTCATGCGGCACTCGCAGATCTTGAGCGTTTCGGCAAATCGACGAGGTGACAGGTCGCAAGCGAGGTCGCATTTTCAGCTATAGGCGATATCTCGCGATCCTTGCCGAAGGCACAGATCCGTTGCCCGTAACTGGTTGAAGAAACCAAGATGTTTGCAGGCCCACGGTTCGAATTGGTTCAAGGCGAGCGATGCGTATTGAGGCGGCGCCTGTCAGGTGCGCACGAATTCCTAGCAGCGGCGCGATATCATGGTTGTCTGCTGCTTGATGCCGGCCTTGAAGGCTTGCAACCAGTCGCCACTGCCAAGGAAGCTGACGACGGCAATGTTGATCGTCTGTTGAACTCCGCCGTCATTAGACCCGAACTTCCGCTTGGCGCTGATCTTGCTAGGCGGAGACAAGCCCATGAAGTGCATCACTATTTTGAACCAATTGCGGGCTATCGTGAAATGGCAAACGGGGTGAGTTTCGTATGGCATCCAACAACACTGGCGCCATCCGTGTGTTGGGCCGCTAGTTTTCTTGGAGCCGGTAGGAAGCAGGCTCCGTTCCTTGTCAGACTGGAAGGATCAGGACTTCATGGCCGACAATCTTTCGAGCTATCGTGCCAAACGCGATGTTAAGAAAACAGGCGAACAGAGCGGCGAGGCTGAGGTCAGGCTATCGAGTCCTGGCCTATCCAACAGAAATATTACCGTCGTTGGTATTTGAGGAGTTCGTTCCATACAGCGCGAAGTCATACCTTTAATCCATCGTGAGGCACGTCGAAGGGGGGAAAGCATAGATCCGGTGTGATCTGTCATTTTCTTACGAAGCTTCTATGTTTCGTTCTAAATTTATCTTATATTATGAATATGATAACCGATATATATTAATTGCGTGGGAGCGCTAAGAGTGGAGTTTAACTTCGACGAACCTCCAGTGGGAGACACCGCTGCCGACATTTCGATCGAGTGCCAGCGCCAATTGCTGCCTCTCATTGATCAGATCGTCGAGACGGCGGTTGCCGCCGGTTGGAATCAGAAAGATGTCCTTCTGGCCATGGTGGACCTTGCATGGGATCTGTACGAGAAACGTCGCGATGATCAGTGACAGCGAGGGGTTGGTCGATGATCTGCCCCTTCAATACCTACGCCATAAGGGCATAGCCATTGTTGTACAACACTGTCCGTCCGCACTCGTCTCTGCACTGCGAGCCTCCAGCTCCCGAGACCACTGTCTGGCCTAAAGAGAGTGGACCAGCGTCAACCCCAGCAGTGGCGGCTAAATCCCGCATGCACTAACATTAGACCCGGATCATTCTGCGGGGGCCTACCAAAAGGATTGTCGGTTTGAAAATTCCGACCCCGGATTGACGCAGAAAGCGGTCATTGTGGAAAGTCCCGATTTCTGGTCGCCTCACGGAAGCGAGCCGGAGTGAACTCCGTGAAGTGCCGGAAGCGGCGTGCAAAGGCGCTCAATTCGCTATAGCCAAGCTGATCGCTAATGACCGGGATCGACAGGTGCGTGTTGGCAAGCAGACTCTTTGCGATCTCCATCCGCACCATGTTGCGCAGTTCGGCATAATTGACGCCGCATTCGGCAAGTTTGCGCTGGAAGCTACGCAGGCTCATGCCGAAATCCGCCGCCGCATCCTCTATGTCGATGCTTGCATGCTGGCAAAGCGCTGCAGCGATCCATGCCTTGAGTGCCGTAACAAGATCGAGGCGTTTCTCGCGGCGATAAAGAAGGTCTGACAGTTCGCAGGCGATACGCAGATGGTCTTGCGCGTCGCCACCGGTGCCGATTGGACGATCGAGAAACCTCTTAGGGAACACGATTGCGTTTTCCCGGCGCCCGAATGCCAGGGGACAGGCAAAATGTGAGCGATAAAGCGCCAGATTGTCGCCGGGCATATGCTCAAACTCTATGCATGAGGGTTTCCAATCCTCTCCGATCGTCGTTGTGAGCATGGTGTTCAGCACGCTCTCGGTGAAATCCGCATCCTGGGTCTTATGACGCACCGTGTTGTCGCGGATCGAATAGGAGAAGCGGGCGACATCGTTCTCGACCACCAGTGTAGAGCGGGTATTGCTTTGCAGCGCTGGGAAATAGCGGCTGAACTGGGTCAATCCGTGTTTCAATGTCGGCGCCGTCAGGAAAAGCGCTGACAGCGAGCCAAGTGCCTGGAATTCAAATTCTTTCCCAAGTTTCAAGCCCAGCAGTGGGTCGTTTTTTTCCTCGGATGCAAGCTCGAGTGCGCAGGTGAATGCTGCCAGCGGCATGAATTCGCCATCGGCAAACAACGCATTGCTTCCAAGGCCGACCCGAGCCGAAACCGCTTTCATATCAAGCCCGCCCAGACTGATCGAGGCTAACATTCCGTCCATGGCTGAGGAGGCGATGACACCAGTGGTTTCCATAGTTTGCGCTCCACTTCTGCTGAATGAAAAGCAAGCACCATGCCAAGTCGCCTTCAGTCGTCATCGAGAAATTTTGGCGTGAACTGTCAAATACAGCAGCGATGAATTTTGCGTAAGATCAGCCACGGAGCGTATATTTTGGTAATTATGAGTAAAAAATAGAATTAGTTCTGCGAGTTATTCGCGGAATAACCAGAATTATTGTAATTTATACATATACGTACAAGTACGTTGAAATAAATCTGCTGATATTTATCGTGGGAAGAAAAGGAGTTTCTTATGTCCGAGATCGAACTTGGGAAAGCCGGAACCGATCTCCGGCGCAATGCGATTGGCGTAAGCCACATCGTCTTTTTCGTGGTGGCTGCCGCCGCGCCGCTGACAGCGGTGGTTGGCGCTTCGCCCGCCGCCTTTGCATTCGGGAATGGACCCGGCGTGCCGGCGACCTATCTCCTCGTGGGCGTTCTCTATCTTCTTTTCAGCGTCGGCTTCACGGCAATGAGCCGGTTTATCGGTTCGGCTGGCGGATTTTACCCTTATATCGCCGCGGGTCTCAGCCGCCCTGCTGGCGTGGCCGGCGCATTTATCGCACTTGCCACCTATATCGCGATTGAGCTGGCAGTGTTCGGCCTCTTCGGTTTCTTCGTCAATGACATCGTCAAAACGTCTGGAGGCGCTGATATCCCTTGGTGGCTGTATGCTTGCCTGCTCGCAGCCCTGATTTATGGCTGTGGTCGCCGGAACATCGAGTTCTCCGGCCGGGTTCTCGGCTATTGCATGATCGCGGAAATCGCCATTCTGGCGCTCTTTTCGCTGCGCGTGCTGCTCTCAGGCGGCGGACCGGACGGTATAGCGGTCGCCCCCTTCGGGCCTTCGGCCGTTTTTGCTCCGGGTATGGGGGTCTCTCTAGTCTTCGTTGTCGCGTCCTTCATCGGCTTCGAGGCAACCGCCATTTTCGGTGAAGAGGCCCGCGATCCCAAGCGCACGATTGCGCGGGCAACCTATCTCGCCGTTATTATCATCGCTGTCTTCTATGCCTTCGTTACCTGGGCGATGGCGCTGCATTACGGCCCATCCAATATTGCAGCGGAGGCGACGGCCAATACCGCGACACTCTACTTGACCGCCGTGAAGGCGATGCTGGGTGGCCCGGCCGGGATCGCTCTGAATGCTCTCTTGATCACCAGCCTCTTTGCCTGCGCGCTTTCCTTCCACAACACCATCAACCGCTACTTCTATTCGCTCGGCCGCGAGAGACTGGCATGGTCTGGCTTCGCCCGCACTCACGGAACTCATCAGTCTCCATACATGGCCGGCGCGGTCCAGACGGTGATGATGATCGTATTGATCCTCGCCTTCGCGCTGGCCGGGCAGGATCCTTACGCGGTCGTGTTTGCCTGGATGGGTGCCTTTGCCAGTGTCGGCATTCTCCTTTTGCAGACAATGGTTTGCTTGGCGGTGATCGGCTTTTTCCGCAACGATGCGCGCGACGTCGGCATCTGGCATCGCATTGTCGCACCGGGGGTCAGCATGGCCGGGTTGCTGGTCTGCCTCGTTCTGATGGTCATCAACCTGCCACTCGTCAGCAGTTCGGAATCCCCGATCGTCGAAAGCTTCCCCGTCATTCTGGTGCTGATCGGCATTGCGGGCGCAATCCTTGCGATCTGGCTGAAAGCTCGCAGGCCGGATGTTTACGCCAATCTCGGCCGCGCTTTCGCCTGACAAGGGTAGCTCGTCCCCTGCACATCAAGAAAGGCTACGAGGGGGCGCATTCAGCCGCCACCGCTCCCTTGAGGCAAAAGATATATTCGAACAGACAAGGACGAATGCCATGGATACCTGCTGCGTTTCCAACCCGCCCCGCCAGATGCCACCGGTTGTCAGTCATCCCCTGCAGCCCTTGACGCCGGAGGAGATTCGCCAAGTGGCGACGATCGTGCGCAAGCATCCGCCCTATGGGGATAACACACGTTTCGAGACGATCGAGTTGATGGAACCGGACAAGGCAACGGTAAGGACGTTTTCGCCTGGTTCGCCAATAGCCCGCAAGGCGAGGGTCAACGTCTTCAGCGCGGCCATCGTCAGCGTGACGAGCCTCATCGTCTGCCTCGATACGGATACGATCCTGAGCCGCAAAGATTTTCCCGGCAAACGGCCGATGATCCAGCTCGAGCAGTTTCTTGGCATCGAGGGTATCGTCCGTGCCGATCCGGTCTTCATTGCTGCCTGCGAACGCCGTGGGATAACCGACATGGATACGGTTTGCATCGACCCCTGGTCGGCTGGAAACTTCGACGTGCCGGGCGAGGAAGGTCGCCATCTTTGCCACGTATTCTGCTGGGTGCGGCTGCGCGAGAACGAGAACTTCTATGCCCACCCGATCGAAGGGCTAAACGCGGTGATCGACCTCAACACGAACGAGGTGATCCGCGTCGACGACTATGGCGTCGTTCCCATTCCAACGCGGGAGGTGAATTACGAAAGCCAGTTCATCGAAACATTTCAGCCTCAGGCCAAGCCGATCAACGTGGTTCAGCCCGAGGGCGTGAACTTCACCTTTGACGGTCACCGGATCACCTGGCGCAACTGGTCCCTTGTGGTCGGCTTCAACGCACGCGAGGCTCTCACTCTTCATGACATCCGCTTCGATGGCCGGCCAATCGTCAACCGTGCCTCCATCGTTGAGATGACGGTACCGTATGGCAGCCCGGACAACGGCCATTTCCGCAAGAACGTCTTCGATATCGGCGAATACGGTATCGGCAAGCTTGCCAACTCCTTGAAACTCGGCTGCGACTGCCTTGGCGTCATCAAATATCTCGACGTGCACCTCAACACCATGGATGGTGACCCGTGGACGATCGAAAAAGCCATCTGCGTGCATGAGGAAGATTCCGGACTTCTCTGGAAGCATATCGACTTCCGCACGGAGCGCGCCGAAATCCGCCGCGGCGCCAAGCTGGTCATCTCCACGATCTGCACCGTCGGCAACTACGAATACGGGCTTTATTGGTATCTCCATCTCGACGGCACGATCGAGCATGAGGTGAAGGCAACCGGTATCATCAACACGGCCGCCTGCATTCCAGGCCAGCCGCCGAAATACGGACGCGAAGTGGCGCCTGGTGTGGTCGGCCACATTCACCAGCACATCCTATGCGCCCGTCTCGATATGGCGGTCGATGGCGACGCCAACAGCGTGGTGGAGTGCAATACTTATGCCGAGCCGTTTGGACCTTCCAACCCCTATGGCAATGCCTTCTACGAGGAGCAGACCGTGCTCACGCGGGAAAGCGAGGCCGCAAGGCGGGCCGAACCCGCATCGCAGCGCTACTGGAAGGTCATTAATCCCAATAAGACGAACTATACTGGCGCAGCCGTCGGCTACAAGCTGGAGGCCAACCATTGCATTACGCCCTTCGTGCACCCGGATTCACCTTCCGGAAAGCGCGCCGCCTTCGTGCAGAACCATGTTTGGGTCACGGCCTATGATCCTGAAGAGCGTTTTCCTGGTGGCGACTTCATGAACCATTCCGATGGGACGGAAGGTCTTGTGGAGTTCATCGCCAAGGATCGGCCGATCGAGAATACAGACATCGTTCTCTGGCATGTTTTTGGACTGCACCATCCTGTGCGGATTGAGGATTTTCCGGTGCAGCCTTGCGTCTTCACCGGCTTTAAGCTGATGCCGAGCGGCTTTTTCAACCACAATCCGGCGATCAACCTGCCGCCGGTCGTCAACGCGGCAAGCTGCTCGGCTTGAACCGTGGTGCCATGAACGGTGATATCCGCAAACTGGAGGGGCATCATGTCTGATCCGTTGATGTTCGCGACGGTCCTTGCCGGCGGCCTGCTAATGGGCTTTGCCGGCAGCCTTCATTGCGCAGGCCAGTGCGGTGGTATCGCGTCGTCGCTACTGATCGCTACGGGGTGGGGAAGTTCCGGATCGGAAAGGGTAAGGGCTCTGTTGGTTACCCAGCTCGGCCGCACGGTCACCTATACGATCGCAGGAGGTCTTGTCGGCACTGCCGGCAGTGCATTGGGTAATCTTCTCGATCTCGCCGGTATCCAGCCCGTGCTGCGTATCCTCGGCGGGGTTATGTTGATCTGGGTTGGGTTGGCGGTTGTCGGCGCCGTCCCTGGTCCCCAGGTCTTCGACCGCCGCGTCATGGCCGTCTCCGGCCGGATGCTTGGGCGCAATCTTCCGTCCGCATTCCGGAATTCTTCGGCGCTGCTTCTGGGTATGGCCTGGGGGGCGGCTCCCTGCGCGATGGTCTACAATGCGCTGATGAGCGCCATGCTAACCGGTACGCCGGCAACAGGCGCGTTGTTCATGTTGGGCTTCGGTCTGGCGACGGTTCCGGCCGTGGCAATTACAGCGCTTGCAACAGCGCAAATTGTTGCTGTGGGGCCAATGCTGCCCAAGGCGGCACTCCGCAAAGTGGTCGGGATCGCCATCATGCTCCTAGGCCTTGTAAGTACGATGGCGCCTGCCATGTCGCTGGGGGCATTGTGCGTGAGCTGACAACGGTTGAAAGCATGCCGGATCGTTCTTTTCGGGAAGATGCTGAAGCAGCTCGGTGAGCAGTCGAGTTCATTGTCTGTTTTCAAAGGCCCTGTATAGCGAGCGTTTAGACGGAATCCGGATTAGCGCGTCGGTAGTTCATACCTCTTGGGAAAAGTCGGAGCTTCACTGAAATCGTTAGCGGAAAAACGCGTCGCATCTATAGGCTAAACCTAACGGGCCTATGATATTTTCCGGTTTGAAACGACAAAATAAAACCCACAAGTTTCGATTCTTGTGCAGGCGTTCCAGCGGAGCCGCCCGATCCCGTGATCGCCTACGTGTCGCCGTCCTCGACCTCTATGGACGCAAGCCTCTGCCGACAATGTCCAACCTGCGCACTCGCGATACGCAATGCGACAGAAAAGCCGGAATCTATCCTGGTTCCCCTCGCACTGCAGCATGCGCGCCCCAGTTTAGGGAGGTTCGCAACCAAATGGCATTTCAGAAATGCCCCGAAAAGGTCACCTTGGCCCGGCAATCACCAATTTCAAGAGCGGTTTCCTCAAGATTAATTCATTTCCAAGTGAACGCCTTATTTTTCAATAGTCGCCACTCCTATCAACAGAGAAAGAGTTTGATACATATGAGAATAAACCGATACAGCAGTTTTTCCGCACTCATTGCCCTGGGGATGCTTGTTACAACCGCAGGCTACTCCTATGCACAATCGGCGACGCCGGCCACCGAGACCAAAGCACCGGCCGGGGTCTACAAGCTGGATCCGACACATGCGGCTCTGCTGTGGTCCGTGAAGCACAACAAGATCTCCAATTATACCGTTCGTTTCAACAAGCTCGAAGCCACGTTGAAGCTCGACCCGGCCAAAATTGAGAACTCCTCCATCGAGGCGAGCATCGATGCAACCTCCGTCGTGACCGGCTACCCGGCTGACTATAAGGCCACGCACGCTTCCTCGCCATATCAGACCTGGGATGAGGAAATCAGCCGCGATCCGAAAATGCTGAACAGCAATGCCCATCCGAAGATCACCTTCAAATCGACGAAGGTCACGTCCACCGGCCCGACGACCGCCGATGTCACGGGCGACCTGACCTTCCTTGGCGTCACCAAGCCAGTGACCCTGAAAGCCACATTGAACGGCGAGATCGACAGTCACCCATTCGCAGGCGTGCCGGCCGTCGGCTTTGCAGCTGAGGGCAGCTTCAACCGTACCGAATTCGGCCAGCCGGCTGGATATGTCGGCCCTGATGTCACGATCCGCTTCGATGGCGAATTCATCCAGGACACGTCGGCCAAGTAAGCCGCCGAATACGCTGAAAAGCGGAAAACCGCTGACTGCGGTGCGGTTTCGCGTCGCAGTCAGCCATCGATCACTTCTGCGGTTTTCAAACCGTTTCTCATTTTGCCCGTCATTGAGGCCTTAAAGCCGGCGGGTCCTGTCTTGATAGGATGGCAATGAATATTCATTCCAGCTCGCCCGTTCGTCCGGCTCTCAAAAGCGGCAAACGCTATAGCGCGGTCGCCATCGCCCTCCATTGGGTATCAGCGCTTCTGGTGATCTCCATGATCCCGATGGGCTGGTGGATGGTCAGGGCTATCAATAAGCCCGACACACAGCAGCTCGCCTATCAATTGTTTCAGGTGCATAAATCCATAGGTTTCGCCATTCTCGCGCTGACCTTGCTCCGGGTCGTCTGGCGCCTCACGCATCCGATCCCGGCGCTGCCCGCCGGCATGAAAGGGTGGGAGCGCATTCTTGCCCGCGCCACGCATATTGCCTTTTACGGCCTGCTGCTCGCCATTCCGCTGACTGGCTGGGTTTATGTCTCGGCCGGCTGGGCCGTCAGCACGGATCGCCCCCTGATGGTTGCGACCTCATGGTTCGGCCTGTTCACCATTCCCGATCTACCACGCCTCGAAAGCATGCGGACGCTCGCCTTTGGCGCCATGGGTGCCCATGCCTATATGGCCTATGGCGGCGCCCTGCTCATCGGTTTGCACCTGGTCGCTGCGCTTAAGCACCATGTCATCGACCGCGACGGGGTCCTCGCCCAAATGCTACCCTTCCTGCGCGGCAGAGGGCATGAGGACCACCATGCGCCGGTGGGGAAAGCCCTGCTACCCCGCAGCGCCGGTATTGCCTTCGTCCTATTGATCGGCCTCGTCGGCTGTTGGCTGCATCTGCCCGGCCCGCGCACCGAGCCGGCACCGATGGCCGCCGAAGCAGCCGCTCCCGCGGCAATTCCGCTTTCCGCCGTGGCGGCCGCCATGCCGGCTACAGACGCCAACGCCACGGCCTGGACCATCGACAAGGCCGCCTCCGGGATTACGTTCAGTGGCAGCCATGCGGGCAAGCCTTTCAGTGGGCGCTTTGACGAGTGGACCGGCGACATTCGCTTCGACCCCACCAACCTGGCCGGCTCCAAAGCGATCATCATCGTCAATACCATCTCCGCAAAGACCGGCGACGCCACCCAGGAGAGCTCCCTGAAAAACGGGGAATGGTTCAACGCCGCGCGTTTCCCCGAGGCTCGCTTCGAAACCAAAAGCTTCAAATCGCTCGGCGGCGATCGCTATGAAGCCGCGGGCAGCCTGACCATCAAGAAGACGACCGTTCCCGTCACTCTGCCCTTCATCTATTCATTGCAGGGCGACAAGGCACAGGTTGAAGGCAATGTCGAACTCGAGCGCGCCGCACTGGATCTCGGCATGTTCTCCGACCCGGCGGCGGAATGGGTCTCCAAGGCCATCGAGGTTAAGATCGGTGTCACGGCGACGAGAAAATAATTGACCTGCCATCGAGAATTTCCTCCAGAATGTATTGGGCTCAGGACTGGTCAACTCAAAGCCAGAAGATGACGGCTGCTGCCATGCATATGTATGAGAAGAAGGTAAGCCCGCGCTGGCGTAGGCCGCATTAGCGCGGGACGTGATCCTGTCACGACATTCCAAATCAGGCTAAGGCAGGTCGGAAATTTCACGGCAACGTTCACTTTTGATGGCGCGTCATGGCCGACATGGCCTATAGGAACTGCCACCACCAAGGCTTGGCCCTGGTCCCGTCCCCGCCGCTCCAAGTCCCGATATCTTGCAAGCACCAGGGATACCGTCGCGCACTATGTTCGCTTGCAGGAAAAAATAGTGACTATAGCCGAGAGTTCACCATCCGACATCTATGCCATTGCCGACGTCCATGGACGCGCCGATCTTCTTGAGGCCATGCTTGGGTACATCGCGGCTGCGTCGAATGATCATCAGTCCAAGCCGGTCGTGATCTTCCTAGGCGATCTGATCGACCGCGGCCCTCACAGCCCAAAGGTACTCGATCAGGTCTGTTCGACACTCGACCTTTATCCGGGTTCTCGGCTAATCCTTGGCAACCATGATTTTTACCTGCGTGAACTCCTTCGTGGCGCTCTCACCCATGAGGACGCCGTCAACTGGATGGACTGGGGAGGCGTCGCAACGGTGAGCGCATACTCCAATCGTCCGGTCCCTGATTTCGAGAACATCGCCGCAGATATCCGCCGTGTCTTCCCACACCATGTGGACTTGCTGGAAAACGCGCTGACTTTCAAGGAGATCGGGCGCTTCTGCTTTGTTCACGCTGGAATACGTCCCGGTGTTCAGCTCGCAAATCAAAGCGAATACGACTTGCGCTGGATCAGGGCGGGCTTCCTCGATCACATGGACGTCTTTGGCCATGTCGTTTTGCACGGTCACACGATCACGAAGTCGCTGCGACCCGAAGTCTACTCGAATCGCATAGCTTTGGATACTGGAGCTTATCGGACTGGCCGGCTGAGCGCCGCCGTAATCAGGCGCGATGAGCTTTCACACTTCGTATGCACCGAACTAACCGAGACCGGTGCCATTCAGGTCGGCGAGTGGCGGCCCGACTAGTCGGCAAGAGAAGGAGATCGAGTTTCAATGGTTTCCCTAGTAGGGCGTTACGCCACAAAATCTCTGATAAGGCAGTGTCTGCCTCTTCAAGCAGCGTTGCCAAAGCAAGCAGGCAAGCAAAATCGGCATACGCAATTGGTAAGGCCAGCCACCGTACCCGAACGTCAAGCAACCGGCATGACGTCGAACCCGAAAGGCTGCAGCGGAACACAGCAGACCCCTTGTCCACCACTCCATGGATATGAATAAAAAGCCCAGACCAAGGATGTCAGGGATATAAAATCTCCCGAACCTCGGTCCCGTGGGTGTTCCGTCGCCCTGTTGTATTAATTAGATTATTCGTAATTAATACCGGCACAGAGATAGCCATTTGAAGTGAACGTTGGGCTAACATTCCTCACCGCCAATCTTTTATTTTCGCCTTTACACAATTCTTCTTCACAATCCAGCATTCTGCCCTATTTGATGTTCTCGCGATGTGCCGACTTTGCGGGCGGCGTTGAGCGAGCAGTGTTGGGAAACAAGGGCTTCAGGCAACGATTGACGCCCTGGCTGCTGATCGTGTGTACAGAATTTCGTTCGGGCGGGGCGATGCAGTATGAGAAATGCGGAGGAGGCTCGGGCACGAGCCGATGACGTTGATTGGGCGCGGGCTGATCGATATGTCTTTGACATAATTCCTGAAAGCGCAGGCCCGCGAAAGACCACCTTGCGGGGGAGCGTGATACACTCCATCCGCAGCCCCGGATCGCAGACGTTCCTGGCCAGGGAGCATGCTGTGGCAATTGTGTTGTCCCCCGCATCCAAATTGAGGGCTTCGCTCGGCAGCGACAGGATCACGGAGTATGATGCACCCCTCGGGAGCATCATCGTCAATCCCGCGGCCGTAGACAGCAGTCTCGCCTGGACGGAAACCAGAAAAAATCTCGTCGTAGCGATACCTCCGGAAACGCTGTCCGAGTTGGCTCTTCAGGAGCTTGATCTTGCCAATGTCGAGCTTCGGCCGCCTGCTTTCGGCACCATCGACCTTCGCGCCCTGGACATAGCCCAGAGGATTTCCGCCGAGTTAACTGGGAAGGCAACTCCGAATGAACTCTATCTCGATTCATTGGTTACGCTGTTCGGCGTTCATCTGCTTCGTACCTATGCAAGCCGCATGAGACAGATCCCGTCGTCCAGGGGAGGGCTCTCCGCCAAGAGCGCCCGACGCGTAGAGGAATATCTCCGCGAAAATTTCACCCAAAAGATACACGTCGCCGAACTCGCGGCGGTGGCGGGCATTTCACCGAACCATTTCATCTTAAGGTTCGCCAAAACGTTCGGCATGCCGCCGCATCGCTACCTGATCAACCTGCGCCTGGACTTCGCCGAAAAGCTGCTGATCGACGGCGAGATCGCGATTGCCGAAATCGCCTATATGGCCGGATTTTCCGACCAGAGCCATTTGGCCACCACGATGAAAAGGTATAGGGGGAAAACGCCGACGGAGCTGCGATTTACGAGATAATCGTCGCGTGCTCTAGGCACGGAGTCCCCCGGAGCAGACCCGGCCGTGGCCGGTTTTTCAGACCTGTCGCCGAAAATGCTGGCCCAAAGAGGGCGATGCGTGGTGGGAACACGATTCCATCCGATTGGCTGATCGAAGCTGGCGCTACCCTCGTCATATCATTGGATTATTAGCAGCCTGAAGTTAGTGTGGTAAAGCGGACACACCGGTCGCTGGCTAATCAAAAAACCGTAATTTTCTAAAAATAGTCCGTAGTTTTCTAAAATACCGGTGTCGCAAATAAGGCCATCTTCGCATCAGTAACCATTCGGTGCGGTATGGACACTCAATTCTCAGGTTTTGAAATCTTTGCTCCGAAAGTCGAGGTGGCCTGGACTGCCTTGCACCGGCAATATGCCAGCCACCTGACCGGGGCGGAACTCGATCATCTATTTGCCTGCCTCGTCTTTGGCTTGACCTCACCGGCCTATGCCGAGCGGGAGCCGGCCCTTCATTTCGATATCTGCCGTGCCTTGGTGGGGACGAAGCTCCCTGCCGATCGGGCCGATGCTGCGTTGCATTCCGTTCCGGAACCGACGCAGCCATGGGTCGCGAGCGTCTGCGAGCAGATCGAGAGCCAAGCCATCAAGATGGGGCAAACACTTCAGGAAACGCACAATTTCAATGACGACTCAGCCGCTCATGGGGATCCAAGCGTTCTGAGCCGTTCTGGCAACAGCGAGGAGAGAGCAGCATGATGGAATGCGTTGGGGAACGTCTGCGGTTCAAGTCTCAAGCCGGATTTGTCGGAAATTGGATTTCGGGGAGAAGCGACAGTCGTTCGCTTCGTCGGCGGTTAATGGCGGTGTTGCGTCTGGCGCATCGCACGCTTGGCACGAAGCGTAAGGGGTTGGGGCTCGGGTCGCTGGGAATTGGTGGGGCGGTCGCACTAGGCACGATCTTATTCGGCGGCATCGCCACGCCGGCGCTGGCGCAGTATGCCGCTGGCGGCGGGTCAACGACCTCCGCCAACGCCGTCGCCATCGGTAACGGTGCTAAAGCGAATAACCCGAACAGCGTGGCGTTGGGCACCTCTAACAGTGCAACGGGCGATGCTTCGATCGCCATCGGCTATTCGATGGGTGTCAATGGCCTTAACGCAATAGGCATGGGTGTCTTCGCGAACGCGACTGGCGTCAATGCTCTTGCCGTGGGCGGAAACGCCCGCGCACTGGCGGACGGAGCATCCGCCTACGGTGTCAACAGCACGGCAAACGGGGCGAACGCTGTCGCCCTCGGCTCAACGGCCACCGCTTCGGGTGGCGCCTCGGTGGCGATTGGATTGTCCTCCAACGCCTCATCTTCAAACGGTGCCGCCATTGCCATGGGGGTCGGCTCCAAAGCAAACGCCGGAACGGGCGGCGGTTCTCCCGTTGCTATCGGTACAAATGCCAATGCAAGCGGCACCGCTCCTGCCGGCTTCACCTTCGAGGCTGTTGCGTTAGGCTCGGCTGCGACGGCCACGGGTGCATGGGCAAATGCCGTTGGTTCGAGCGCATCTGCGACGGGGACTGGAGCCAGTGCCTTCGGCACGTCGGCGACTGCGTCGGCCAACCAGTCCACGGCAATCGGAAATGGGGCGGGTGCTTCCGCTCTAAGGGCTTCGGCCATGGGCTACCTTGCCAATGCCTCGAACACGGATACCATCGCCCTCGGTACGTCAGCCGCGGCATCGGCGACCAACTCGGTGGCCATCGGCCCTACCACCGTTGCGTCGGGAGCTTTCGGGGTCGCCTTGGGTAATCAGGCACAGACGCTTGCTGCCGGTGGCGGCGTTGCGATAGGTTCGGGCGCAATTGTCGCCAGCACCGCGACCTCTGGCGTCGCGCTCGGTAACAATGCAAATGCCGGTGGCGTTTTATCGGTGGCCACGGGCGCAGGTGCCAATGCCAGTGGCGGCAATTCCACTGCTACAGGACGCCAGGCTGTCGCCAGTGGCACAAACGCCTCCTCGTACGGATCTGGAACGCAGGCGACAGGCAACAATTCTCTCGCTGCCGGCGTTAGCGCCAACGCCAGCGGCGTCGGCAGCACCGCACTCGGCATCGGCACCGTAGCCAGTGCCCAATCGGCGATCGCCGTGGGCAACGGCGCCAAGGCTGACTCGGCCGATGCCGTTGCCATCGGCACGACCGCGACGGCCACAGGCGGCAAGGCCGTCGCGATCGGCGCGGGCAACACCGCCTACGGTGACGGCGCGGTTGCGATCGGCGATCCGAGCTATGCCAGTGGCACCGGCGCCTTCACCGGCGGTGCCAACAATATCGCCAACAGCGACGGCACGGCGACCGCCACGGCCGCCAACACAGCCAATGGCGCGGTCGCCATCGGCAACAACAACAAGGCGATCGGTCAGGGCTCCGTGGCGCTCGGCAACGGCTCCACCGCAGGTGCGAGTGGTTTCGTCGGCAATGTCGCCCTGGGCAACGGTGCGGCGGCGACAGCGAGCTCCGGCGACGTCGCACTTGGTTCCGGCTCGGTGACTGCCGTGGCAGTCGGCACGCCCAATGCGGTGATCAATGGCGTCACCTATTCGGGCTTCGCTGGCACCACGCCGGGCTCGACGGTCAGCGTCGGCGCAGTCGGGGCGGAACGGACCATCACCAACGTCGCGGCCGGGCGGATCAACAACGGCTCGACGGATGCGATCAACGGCTCGCAGCTCTACAGCGTTACCAATACGCTCTCAAGCCAGATCACCGCGAGCGCGACTCACGACTATAGCGTCAACAGCACGACGCCGGGAACCGATACCAACTACAACAACGCCGGGGCCACCGGCGCCAACGCGCTCGCGGCCGGCGTCAGTGCGAGTGCCGCCGGCGCGAGCAGTGTTGCGGTCGGCGCTGGCGCCACGGCACGGGCGTCATCCGACACGGCGCTCGGTTCGGGCGCGCTTGCCGCGTCGCTCAGCAATTCGCCGCAGACCGGGGCAGTTGCCATCGGTGCGGGGCAGGCCACGAATGATGGTGCCATCGCGATCGGCAACGCCTTTGGTGGCGGTCCGAAGGCATCCGGTCGTGATTCGATTGCTCTCGGCACCGCCGCGACCGCCGCCAATGCGGGCGACGTCGCACTCGGTTCCGGCTCGGTGACTGCCGTAGCAGTCGGCACGGCCAGTACCGTGATCAATGGCATCACCTATTCGGGCTTCGCTGGCACCACGCCGGGCTCGACGGTCAGCGTCGGCGCGGTCGGGGCGGAACGGACCATCACCAACGTCGCGGCCGGGCGGATCAACAACGGCTCGACGGATGCGATCAACGGCTCGCAGCTCTACAGCGTTGCCAATACGCTCTCAAGCCAGATCACCGCGAGCGCGACTCACGACTATAGTGTCAACAGCACGACGCCGGGAACCGATACCAACTACAACAACGCCGGGGCCACCGGCGCCAACGCGCTCGCGGCCGGCGTCAGTGCGAGTGCCGCCGGCGCGAGCAGTGTTGCGGTCGGCGCTGGCGCCACGGCACGGGCGTCATCCGACACGGCGCTCGGTTCGGGCGCGCTTGCCGCGTCGCTCAGCAATTCGCCGCAGACCGGGGCGGTTGCGATCGGTGCGGGGCAGGCCACGAATGATGGCGCCATCGCGATCGGCAACGCCTTTGGCGGCGGTCCGAAGGCATCCGGTCGTGATTCGATTGCTCTCGGCACCGCCGCGACCGCCGCCAATGCAGGCGACGTCGCACTTGGTTCCGGCTCGGTGACTGCCGCTGCGGTCGGCACAGCCAGCACCGTGATCGGCACCACTACCTATAATTTCGCCGGTACGACACCCTCCTCGACAGTGAGTATCGGAGCGGTGGGCGCTGAACGCACCATCACCAATGTTGCTGCAGGCCGTCTCAACAACGGTTCGACGGACGCGATCAACGGATCGCAGCTCTTTGCCACCAACCAACAAGTGACGCAGAACACCACCGACATTACCTCCATCAACGGCAATCTTACCAATCTCGGCAATACGATCAACAACATTGCCGGTGACACATCGACGACCTATACCGACGCCAATGGCGATGGCATCCGATATGTGCGAACCAACGACAGGACGCTTCCCGTCAGCGACTCCTCCGCTCAGGGCATCGGCTCCACCGCAGTCGGCTATAATGCGACTGCCGGCGCCGACAGTTCACTCGCGCTTGGAAGAGAAAGCCAGGCCACCATCGATGGCGGCGTAGCGCTCGGCTCAGGGTCAATCTCCGATCGTGCCCTGGCACCGGCCACCGGCCAGATTGCCGCCGGTCCAACGAACTTCATCCAATACAATACGACCGATAAAACGCTGCTGGGCGCAGTATCGGTCGGCTCGAGCACGTCTTACCGGCAAATCACCAATGTCGCTGACGGCACCAGCGCTCAGGATGCCGTCACGGTTCGCCAGTTGCAGGGCGCCATCGCTTCTGTCGCAACGACGCCGAGCAAATACTTCCATGCCAACTCTGCCGCTGGCGATTCCCTCGCCGTCGGCGCCGAGTCGGTGGCGGTCGGCCCGACGACAGTGGTCAACGGAGATAACGGCATCGGTATCGGCAATGGCGCGATCGTCGATCAAGTCGCGCCCGGCGGCACGGCCATCGGCCAGAATGCTCATGTCCTGCTGGCTGACGGCATTGCGCTCGGCACGAACTCGACGGCGGCGGGCATTCAATCGGTCGCCATCGGCGCCGGAGCCCAGAGCAACAACATCAATAGCGTTGCGCTCGGCGCGCAATCCATAACCTCCGTGGGGGCGCAGACGAACTATACCGCCTTTGCCCTTACGAGCCCGCAAACCTCGGTCGGCGAAGTGTCGATCGGCTCAGCCGGATCGGAACGCAAGCTGACCAATCTCGCAGCCGGTTCCGCAGACACCGACGCCGTGAATGTTAGCCAGCTAAAGGGGATCGGCACCAATGTCGCCAGCCTGATCGGTGGCAACACGACGGTAAATCCGGATGGGTCTGTCACCGGTCCGACCTACAACATCCAGGGCAACAATTATTCGACCGTTTATGACGCCTTCGGTGCGGTCGACAGCACGCTGACCAACATCACCAGCGGCGGCGGCATCAAATATTTCCATGCCAACTCGACGCTGGCGGATTCCGCAGCTTCGGGCACCAACAGCGTTGCGATTGGTCCAGAAAGTGTCGCCAGCGGTACGGACAGCCTGGCTGCCGGTCATGGAGCAGCGGCTACGGGGGCGGGCGGCGTTGCTCTCGGTCAGGGCGCGCAGGCCAACAATGCCAATGATGTGGCTTTGGGCTCCGGTTCCGTAACACAGGCGGCTGTCGGCACCTCCAGCACCGTCATTCAAGGCAAGACCTATGATTTTGCCGGCACAGCGCCCGTCGGAACCGTGAGTGTGGGCGCTCAGGGGACCGAAAGGACCATCACGAATGTTGCCGCCGGCCGCATTTCCGCCGACAGCACTGACGCCATCAACGGATCGCAGCTGAACGCGACCAATTCGGCGATCAATGATCTGCAAACCGGCGTTGGGACCATCACCAAAAACGCCGTTACGTATGATCTCAATTCGGATGGCAGCAAGAAGAACAGCATCACCCTGCAGGGCGGTGACGTCAACGCGCCGGTGGTCATCTCCAACGTCGGCAAGGGGGTTGCCCCGACCGACGCCGTCAATGTCGCTCAGTTGGGCGACAGCATCACCCAGGCCAATTCCTACGCGGACACGGCTGTTGCCGGTGGCTTGACTGCGGCTAACAACTATACGGACCAGAAATTCGGTCAATTGAACCGGGAGATTGGCGACGTACGGTCGGAGGCAAGGCAGGCGGCCGCAATCGGGCTCGCCGCGGCATCGCTTCGTTATGACGATCGTCCCGGCAAGCTCAGTGTTGCGGTCGGGGGCGGCTTGTGGCGAGGTGAAAGCGCTCTGGCCTTCGGCGCCGGTTATACCAGCGAAAACGGCCGGGTTCGCGGGAACCTGTCGGGTACGGCAGCCGGCGGACAGGTGGGCGTCGGTGCCGGCCTCAGCTTTACTTTGAATTGAGCCCGTCATGTTGAAAGGAGCGCTTTCCGGCGTCCCGGCCTTCATGGCTTGCCTGCTCCTGTCCGGCGCCCACGCGGCCGGACAGGAGGCAACCGCGTCCGACTATCGAATAAAACCTTCCGAAGTCGTCGTGCCCGCGGAGGTGAAGCTTGGCGATTACCAGAGGACCATCCGGCCGTTTGAAAACTGGACGCTGATCTGTGACGAAAACCTGAAGGTTCGCCAGCGGGTGTGCAACGCTACTCAGATCATCGAGAACGCGGCGGGGCAGGTTGCGTTCAGTTGGTCGCTCGCGGCCACCAAAGGGGGCGATCCCTACATGATCCTGCGCACGGCGCCGGTTGCCAAGAACGATGGCCGCATCTCGCTGAGGTTCGAGGGGCGGAAGGAACCGATACTGGTTCGGCTCGACGGATGCAGCAAGACGGTTTGCGTCGGCATGCTGCCGGTGGGTCCCGCAATGCGTGAACAGATTTCAAAAAGCTCGGCGCCCACAATTTCCTATCCGACGATGGATGGGCAGACGATCAGCGTAACCGCAACCCTCAAGGGCCTTTCCACCGCCGTTAAGGCGATCAAGTGATGGATAGATTTTCAATGAACCAGCAATCAATCCACGATCGGATCATGTCCCGGAGCCAGGGCGGCGTTGCTGCCCAGAGTGGGGCCGACGAGCAGGAGAAGCCGAAGCGGAACTGGTGGAAAGCGACGGTTCTCTCATTGCTCGCAGTTGCCGTTGTCGGTGCTGCCGGCTACGCCGCCATGCGATACAATGTGGTTGGCAACTTCATATCGCAGCCGGCGGTTGCCGGGACGAATGACGCCAACCCGGCGCTGGCGGATACCCCGTTTCTGCAGCACAGCAAGCAGGCTGGCTTGCAATCCTGCTCCACCGTCTTTCCGGTTCTCGGAGATTTGCTGACGAGCGGCACCCAATACAATGTCCAGTCTGTCTGGAACAACGAGGCGGCCGACAAGCATGCGGTACAGGCACTTGTGGGCATGAATTACGCCACCCAGGGCTATAGCGGCCCCGCGGCTGGCGTCGTCTTCGCGGCACCCGTCGCATCCGGCTGCGAGGGCTCAATGGTTCGTGTCGCGCCGTTTACCGCCTCTTGCCCTGATATTTCGGCCAAGTTTCCGAACGGCAGCAAGCTCGTCAACAATCTCGGGCAGGTCGGCGTCTACGAACTGGCCAATGATGGAGGCGACGCGATGCTTCTGCCGACCGGAAACGGCTGCGTCGTCATTTCCGTGGCCTCTGCAGCAGGAAAACAAGGGAGCGCAAAATGAGATCGAGATTCATCATCGCAGCAATCGGCATGTTGTTTGTCTCCGCGGGGCAATTGGGCGCGGCTGATCTCTTCGCACCGGAGGAGGCGCCGGTTCCTCCGCCAGAGGAGCGCGGCATCTGGGCGGCGATCGCTTATTCCACCCCCGATGAAAAGCATGGCTTTTTCTGGGGTGCCGACAAGCGCCAGGAAGCCATGGATATCGCGCTCAAGCATTGCGAGCGGGACGGAGGCAGCAAATGCACGGTGGTTACCGTCTTCCGCAATCATCGGCATTGGGATGACGACGATAACACCGGTTTTCCCTACAAGCATTGCGGCGCGCTCGCCATCAGCAAGGAAGAAAACAAGCGCGTGACGCCGTGGGGTGCCAATTCGGCACCAACACGCCGGGAAGCCGAAGACCTCGCCCTCAAGGCATGCGAACTTTCGGGGACACAATGCAAGGTCCGCGAGTGGGTGTGCACGTGACCCGACCATAATCCTATAGGGCCGCCAGTACCTTGCGGCACCAACCGAAGAAGTGTCCTCCTCTCAACGGAAAGACGTATCCCTTTGCCCATCTCAATGTCGTTCCCGCTTCATAAGACAAGTGTCCGCTCGTCCCATGCGAAGTTCGCCTTTCTTTGGGCGAGCATCATGTTCGGTCTGGCTCCCACGGCCTTTGCCCAATCTGCTCTACCAAACGGCGCGTCCACCTTGCAGGAGACCTATCAGGATTGGCGGGTTGCATGCAGCCAGCGCGACAAGACGCCGGCATGTGCGATTTCCCAGGATCAGACCCAGCAGAATGGTCAGCGGCTGCTTGCCGTCGAGATGCAGATGCGTCCCGATGGCAGCGCGGTCGCAACGCTTCTCCTCCCGTTCGGCATTGTGCTCGACTCCGGTGTGACGCCGAATGTCGATGATCAGCCGCCTTTCAAACCGGTGCGCTTCCGCACCTGTTTGCCGACAGGATGCATAGCCTTGCTTCCGATCGATGCCGCGACACTTGCCAAATTACGGAACGGTTCGCGCCTGAACCTCAGGGTTACCGCCGATGCTGACAAACCGCTGAGCTTTCCGGTGTCGCTGCAGGGCTTCTCGGCTGCTCTCGATCGTGTTGCGGCCCTGAGTCCCAGGTAGGAATGTCGAAGTTTAAGGCATGAGCAGAGTGGTTGATTTTGAAAAATCGACCACGGTGTGCCTCCTATCCAAACGCCCTAGGTTCGGATCCTTGACGTCAGGATTTTTGCCAAATGTTTATTCGAGTGGCATCGAAATTCTCCTGAGTGGCGGATCCACGGTCTGAGCCCATGGTGTGAAGCGGCTCCGAAGGTTTACCCCTTGAGTATGGAATCCAACGCATTGACTCTATTGCGCAATTACGCGCTAAAGCAGGATTGCGGCCGGCCAGGGGTAATCCCACTCAATTTCTTAATTTTCACTGCGTTTTCAAATGGTTGTCGCGGATGTCAGCGGGGTGAACGTTCGGAGCCGATTCACAGCGCGAACGCTATTCCATCCAATTCATGATCGAGGCTGACGCTACCGGCGCCATATCATTGAAATATGAGCCGCCTGAAGTCAGTGTGGCAAAGTGGATACAGCTGCCGCTGGCTAAGCAAAAAGCCGTAACTTCCTAAAAATAGTCCGTAATTTCCTAAAATACCGCCGTCACGAATGGAGCCATGCTCACCAACGTAACCATTCGGTGCGCTATGGACACTCAATTCTCAGGTTTTAAATCTCTGCTCCGAAAGTCGAACTAGCCTGAACTGCCTTGCAACGGTAATACGCCGACCGCCTCACAGGCGCTGAACTCGATCATCTATTCGCCTGCCTTGTCTTTGGTTTGACCTCTCCGGCCTATGCCGAACGGGAACTGCCCTTCATTTCGATATCTGCCGCGCTGGTCGCGATACGGAGTGGTTTGTCCGGCTTCCAGCATGCTGGCAAAGCCAGGACCAAACAGGATCAGATCTGACGGACTTATATCGCGTGATGGATTCGTTGCCGGCATCGAATGTGCTTGAGGCGTCGATCATCCGTGACCTGCGTGTAGTGCCATACAGCTACCCTTACGAATTCGGCAATGCCGATGCTTCAATCGATCGGGAGAGTCCGCATGAACACTGACAAGATCATTATCTTTGACACCACATTGCGTGACGGCGAGCAAAGCCCCGGCATCAACCTTGACGCCAGTGAAAAGGTCGAGATCGCGCTCATGCTCGAAGGCCTGAAGGTCGACGTGATCGAGGCCGGCTTTGCCGTCTCCAGCCCCGGCGAGTTCGACGCGATCAAAGCCGTGGCGCGCGTCGTCAAGGACAGTACGATTTGCAGCCTGAGCCGCGCGCTCGAGCGCGACATCGACCTGACGGCGGAAGCGGTTTCCGGTGCGGCATCGTCCCGTATCCATATCGTGTTGGCAACCTCGCCCATTCATATGAAATACAAGTTGCAAATGACGCCGGAAAATGTGCTCGAGCATGCCGTTCGCGCGGTACTCCACGCACGGCGCTATTCGGCGGATATCGAGTTTTCCTGCGAGGATGCGAGCCGGTCGGAGCCGGAGTTTCTAGCGCGTTTCGTGGAACAGGTGATCAAAGCCGGTGCGACCACGGTCAGCCTGCCGGATACGGTCGGCTACGCGACGCCGCACGAATATGGCAAGCTGTTCACCTATCTGCGCAATGTCGTACCGAATGCCGACAAGGCCGTGTTCTCCGCGCATTGTCACAATGATCTGGGCATGGCTGTTTCCAACTCGCTCGAGGCGACCCGGCAGGGTGCGCGCCAGATCGAATGCACGATCAACGGCATCGGCGAGCGAGCGGGCAATGCGTCGCTGGAGGAGATCGTCATGGCGCTGCATACCCGCGAGGATTTCTTCCGGTGCCGGACGTCGATCGAAACCCGCCGGTTGACCGCTGCATCACGGCTCGTCTCGGAGATTACGGGTTTTGTTGTGCAGCCGAACAAGGCGATCGTTGGCAAGAATGCGTTCTCGCACCAGTCCGGCATTCATCAGGACGGCATGCTGAAGAACCCGTTGACCTACCAGATCATGACGGCCGCAGAGGTCGGCGCCGACGAATATCGGCTGGTGCTGGGGAAAAATTCAGGTCGCAACGGCTTTCGCATGTGTATGCGCGCGCTAGGCGTCGAGTTCGGCTCCGACGCCGATCTTGATGTCGCTTTCTCCCGCTTCAAGGATATCGCCGATCACAAGGCATCGTTTTGCGATGAAGATCTTCTGGCGACGGTTGCGGGTATGGAAGCGCTCTCCAGGGAAAAACACATCGCATAATTCTTCTTCCAGAACATGGCATCGGGACTGGCCGTGTGTCGGAACCATGGTGGCCCGGACCGGCGCTGGTCAGGGGAAGCGGATGTCAATGTTTCACAGCATTGAGGAACAGAGGTCATAGCGGAGAGGCGAGCGAATGACGGTGAATCTTCCGGTCGAAACGACAAGCGATGTTCGGGCCATCAAGCTGAAAACAGGATATGAATTCCTAATCGACACACTCAGGACCTGGCATGTGCATCACTATGCCGGCGTCACTGGGGGAGGGGTCATCCATTTGCTCAAACATCTCGAGCCGATGCGGATCCCCGACGATAGTGCCGAAACCCCGGTTTTCTTCAATATCGGAGAATATGTCGCCGGCTTCATTCCCCTTGGATACTATCTCGCGAGCGGGAAGGTCAGTGCGGCTATTGCAACGACGGGAGCCGCAACGCGGTTGCTGACTTGTGGCCTAAGTGACGCGAAGCTGCACAATATTCCCGCAATCTACCTTATTCCCCTCAGCCCGGCAGATACGCGACACCGCGCTCCGCTGCAGGACACGAGCCCGGAGGGTTCCGGTGTCGTGGTTCAGTTGAAGGCCGAGCTGCCGTCCGGCACATTCGTCCTGGACGATCCAGACCGTTTCGAAGAACAACTTGAGCAGGCGCGCAAGCATCTCGATCAGGGCTCACCCATCGCACTTCTGATGCCGCCGGAGGCACTCGGGCAGATGGTGCCTGAAGCGGTCTATAAGCCCTGGCATGACAATTATGCCAATAAGCCTGATGGCATCGACCAAAGGTCGCTTGCCTATTTTCTGGCTGAATTCCCACGGCAATCGGCTGGGCGTCGGGTGGTCGTGCTCGCCGGGGAAGAGGCGGCGATGTATCCAAACATGCCTGTCCTCACCACACGTTTGTGCAAAGCGTTACAGGCACCAATCGTCTGGAGTATAAACGGGGCGAATGCGGTGGCGCGCAACAACACCTTCGGTTTCGGCTATCTGGGCTTCGGCGGTAATGATCGGGCGATGCAGCTCTGGAGAAGCCTCGGTCCCGACGATATTGTCATAACCCTCGGGTTCTGCCCTGACGAATACACCCTGAATTTCTCTGACATACCTGCCCTTACGACATGGAATTTCACCAACCTAGTCGCCCCATACGGCAGCGTTGGCGGCGAGTTTCGGCATCGAGTGCGCGGCGAATATTTCGATGTTCGGGGGCCAATCGATCAGGTTCTGAGCGAAGCGATCGGCCGGCTTGAGGATGTCCGACCGCTGCGCCCCCCGGCACCGGCCTTTGTAGCCGATCTCAATGATCGCGAGATCAGGCCGCCGCGCGCCGGGACAATCGACATTGCCCGATTTTACCAGGAGCTCGATCGTCAATGGCTGCCGGGAAGCATTGCATTCGATGATGTATGCCTTGCCTATAAAGACCGTCAGTATGTCACGCAGCGCCCGCATCCGAACGTCCGTTTCCATTCGCTTTATCGCGGTTCGGCAATGGGTGGGGCATTCGGGACGGCAATCGGCGCGAAGCTTGCAAAACCGGATGCGACGGTCTTCGCCTTTACGGGCGACGGATGCTTCCGGTTGATTGCCGGTTGCCTGGCCGAAGCGCGATCATTTGGGATCGTCCTGTTCGTGCTGGACAACGGTGCACTCGGCATCATGGTGCAGGGCCTCCCCGTGGTTATTCCGGACTATTCGTCCTCCCGCTATCACAGCGATCTGCACCGCATCGATTTTGGGTCGATGGCGCGTGCATGCGGCTGGTCAAGCCGCAGGTTGATGCCGGATCTGAGCAATCTGGCCGAGATCATGCGCGAAAGTTACAGCCCCGGCCACCCGTCCATACTGGTTGAGGTACCCGTCGACGCAGAGCAGGTGGTGGGACAAAATCCGCGGGCTAACAATCTGTAGCGCCGTCCGCGCAGTCGAGCCATCTTGGTGGAAAGACCGATCTCAGGGCAGAAGCGCAGCATGAAGCATTTTGCCGGATTGCACGTCTCTATGTAAGAGACTTCCATAATGCATTGCGGATGAAGCGGGTAAGATTTGCTGTGAGCTGACGGTCGCTGGGTCACGGCAATATGGCAAACTGGGTGATTTTTTCACGGAATTCAACAGACAGTGCTCAACTACACTCCATAAAGTCAAAATTTGTATTTCATCCCAAGGGGCGAACGGCCCTGTCCCTTCAGGAGCATTCTGATCAAACGCTTTGCAGCGCTGGTATCGCGGCGGCTCTAGACCATTATTCAAGGACGATCCCATCCTGATCGACGGCGCGCCCAAGCCGGTGTTTCTTGCCGGCGCTGGTGACGACAACCTCATCGAGGTACCATGTGTCGGCGAATTTTCCGGCTGATCGCCTGCGGATATCATTGGCGAAATGTCGGCCGAACTTCTCCGCCCAGAGCCTCACGGTCTGGTGAGAGACGATGATGCCACGTGTCGCCAGCATATCCTCGACCATGCGCAGACTGAGCGGAAACCGAAAATAGAGCCACACCGAATGCGCGATTACGTCCGCTGAAAATCGGTGACGGCGATAAAGAGGATCACGGGCAAATCTGGACATACCGCCAGATCCCACATTGTGCTCGCTACCTGGTTAACGTTACGATGCCTTCGTGGCATCGAGCAAGGCAACCGCCGCCTTATCCTCAGCCTCGTCTTCGAGGGTAATCTGAAGCAGTCCCTTCCAAAGGTTGTCTTGCCGGCGATGTGAAAACAGGTTGAGCCAGTAGCCGATATCATTGATCAGTGCGTCCGGTGCGCCGTTGAGGTCGATTGGCATAAAGTCAACGCTGTGGGTCGTCTTGACTTGCGCGCGGTCAAACACCTGGCCGTTGGCTTGCATCAAGTCCGCAAGCATTTTCTCATCATCGATTCCGGGTGGCCGAAATAGGAACGCGACGGTGTCGAGATCTTTTGGTTCCTTGTCTTCGACGAAGCTACCGACGAGCCATTGAAACCCACGATCAAAGCCGATCGCTCGCAGCGCCGCCCGATGATTGAACCAACCTTTCAGAATGGTTTGGCGTGTCGGAGTCGTTCCAAGTACCCTCGCTACTTCGACAGCTGTGGTTCGGTAAGGCGAAAGCCATTCGGGTGGCCCCTTGCGGCCAATGAAGGGAGGTAGAACGCCGTCTGAGTTGAACGATGGTATCGGCATGGATCTGTGTTTTGCCCCGAATCTTCGCCGCTTGTGCTTGCTCCAAGCGGAAATGCTGTTGCGAATTTGTAGATTCCATTTTGCCGCGTCAATCCAATTTGACACTATAGCATATTCATACTCCACCGACTCATTGACCGGCCTGCTTCAGTTCGAAGGTAATCGCCTACCAGCGTCGAGACGGTGGGAGATTAACGCGTCCGTTAGCAAAAAGCTACACTTGGGCAAGCACAGCAGTGGCGCGATTTTACGATGGCGCGGGGCGCGAGCGACCACGAAGGTTTCCAGGGACGCCTCAAGGTCAAGCTCGATATCCTCGAAAATCGAGAACGGTCTTGGTCAGTGGATACTGACACTTATAAACCGCCTCCTTTGCACAGAAGATCATCCTACCTATTCGTCAGCGCTCGGATGTCGAGCGCAAGTTGACACAGCTATGCTCGCCCGCTGTGCAGATCATAGTTTCGAGCTTGCGGTCGAGTGGCGCATTAATTTCCACGTCGATTCCGGAGCCGAGAATGTGTGGTGCGGTCGTCACGGCTGCCATGCATAGATCCTGACAATGCGAAAGACTGCCGACGATCCCCCTTGCGCCAGCGCGGGGAACGGTCGGCGTAGGGCACAAGCGCGTGCCGTGCCAAATCCTTCCCGACGTTACCGGATCGCACCTGCGATGTATGTGCGCTCTTCCGGAAACAACGGGTCTCGGCAAGTGTCGGCACGGACATGGCGACCGCAAAGGACGGACCTAGCCAGGATTGTAGGGTTGATGCATCGGGTATCATAGGTGGATAACTTTGTGGGACAAAGATTGCAATTGCGGATTAGGATGCATTGCATATTATCACATCCGGAGGATGCAGAAAGATTCGGGAGGAGAACATCAAGCCTAACAAGGTTACTCATTACACCTGTGTGATAGTAGGTAGCGGATCGTTTGCGATCCATTGCGCCATGCGCCTTCGTCTTGAAGGATATGAGATTCGAGCTGTACTGGCTTGTGACCAGCTTTTTGCGAATTGGGCCAAGAGTGAAAATGTCCAGCTCCTGGATTCAATTCCGGAGCTGGACCGATTGCTGTCTCTCGAAGAGGTGAGTTGGCTTTTCTCGATCGTAAATCCACAAATTTTGCCCGATTCATTGCTTGTGCGTGTGTCAGCCGGCGCAATTAATTATCATGATAGTCCGTTACCGCGATATTCCGGCAGGCATGCGACATCATGGGCGATATTGGCTGGAGAAATGCAACATGGCGTTACCTGGCATCGGATGCTTGGCACCGTCGACGCGGGTGACATTCTTGTCCAGCGCCAGTTTGCAATTGCAGATGATGAAACCGCGCTCAGCCTAAACCTTAGGTGCTATCAGGAGGCTGAGGAAGGATTCGATATTCTACTCTCCGGGCTGAACACTGGGGGCCTCGTAGCCCGTTCCCAAAATTCCGAAGACCGAATGTTTTCCTCACGTCACAGACGGCCGGAAGCGGCTGGATTTTTTCGATGGGATCGCTCGGCGCAAAACGCTTCCAGATTGGTCCGGGCCATGATTTTTGGCACCGGGCGCGTAAATCCTTTGACGTGCGCGAAGATCTATCATCCCGGGTTCGCCATCAGTGTGGGCCGGCTTGATGTGCAGGCGCAAAAATCTGGAGCTTTGCCGGGCACTTTGCTGGATATTGCCGCGAACGGCTGGCGGATTTCGACAGATAGCGAAGATGTCGTGGTCAGCAAGCTGACGAAAGTCGGTGGCGCCGAAGCAGATCCGCGCGCTTTGGCATGCGAGCTTTGTGTCAAGGTTGGCGACAGGTTGCCCATTCTGAGCGATGCTGAATGCAATAGCTTACGGGACATGCATCAAGCCTTGGCAGTTTGGGAAGAATTCTGGCTGGAGCGTCTGGAGCGTTTCAGTTCGCCTCAACTGCCGTTCCACCGAGGGAGCGATCTGCATGAAAACGCCCGCATGGAGGCTTCGGCGTGGCAACATTGCGCGACGTTGGACAAGGTTGACCCAAGTGCGCGGATTGATCATCTCCTAGGAAGTTTGGCGATTTATCTTGCGCGCATATGCATGGCGCCGGAACTCCAGATCGGCTGGGATGCGGGCATACACGCACCACTGCTTTCTCCTGCATTGGCGCGGCTCGTTCCAATGGAATTGGTGATCAAACTTGATCTGAGCTTCGACGAGATCACTGCTGCAATTCATGCTGAACGGGAGGCTCTGGCTGAAAAGGGCTGTTACCCGCTCGACCTGGTGAATCGTTATCCGCAGCTGGGCGCAAATCAATCCCTGCGCAGTGCTCGCCCCTGGTCCGTTGCGGTCAGTGTGATTGCTGGGGAAGAAGACAACGGGCGGGTTGATTTTGGCGCCACGGATGCGTTTGGCGGATGTTTAACCTTGCAGATCCGCGAACGGGATGGAGCCATTCGATGGATCCACGATACGGGCGTTCTTGACCCCGCTCAGGTCGAATGTATGACGGGTCATTTGTTCGCGCTCGCTAGAGCCGGATGCAATCCCGAACATAGATCGCTGCCCGTCGGCCGGATTGATTTGCTCGGCGCGCAGGAGCGTCGTCTGCTGGTTGAGGACTGGAATGACACCGCAGCCGCCTTTACGGAGCATGCCTGCATCCATGATCTGTTTGAGGCCCAGGTTGAGCGGTCGCCGGATGCGGTTGCGCTGATCTGTGACGATGAGGAGATCAGCTATGGCGAGCTGAATGCGCGCGCCAACCGTGTTGCGCACAGGCTGATGGAGCTTGGGCTTCGTCCTGATGTGCGCGTCGGGATCTGTGTCGAGCGATCCCCGTTGATGATCATTGGGCTGCTCGGTGTCCTGAAGGCGGGGGGGCGCCTATGTGCCGCTGGATCCTTCCTATCCTGCGGACCGTCTTGCCTTCATGCTATCGGACAGTGCGCCGGTGGCGGTGCTTGCGGATGCGAGGACGTCCGAGCTTGTCGGGACGATGCTGGAAGAGGCAGGCCTGCATTGCCCGCTGCTTGATCTGGCCGCCGTAGAATGGGGAGGTGGTTGCGACGTCAATCCGGAGCGATCAGCGCTCGGACTGACCTGCCGACATCTCGCCTATGTGATCTACACCTCCGGATCAACCGGAAAGCCTAAAGGCGTCATGATCGAGCACCATAGCCTGGTTGCCGACGTGGAAGACGGCGTTGCCAGATATGCGATCAGTTCTTCCGATCGGGTTTTGCAACTGGCCAGTTTCAGCTTCGACACGTCTGCGGAGCAGACGTTTCTGTCGCTATCGGCCGGCGCAACGCTGATTGTTCGTAGCAACGAGATATGGGGCGGGGATCAACTGATTGAGAACATGCGCAGGTTCTCTGTCTCCGTCGCTAATCTTACGCCCGCCTATTTTGCTGGAACATTCGCAGAGGATTTGAACCGGTTGCCCGCGCTTCGTCTGGTTCTTGCGGGAGGCGAGGCGCTGCCCAGCAAGGTCTTCGGCTCAAGCAAGCGACACTTCAAGGTCTTCAATCTTTATGGGCCGACGGAGACGACCGTAACGGCATGCGCTTATCCGCTTGAGGACGGTGAAGCGACATATTGGGGTCCGACCGTCCCGATTGGGCGTCCGATGTCGAACACGCATGTCTATGTGGTGGATGCCTATGGCGGGCTTTGCCCTGTCGGTGTCGCCGGGGAATTGTGGATTGGTGGAGCCGGTGTCGCACGCGGCTATCTGAACCGGCCAGAGCTGACGGCAGAGCGGTTTGTCGCCGATCCGTTCAGCAAGGTTCCCGGTGCCCGGGTCTACCGGACCGGAGATCTCGTGCGTTGGATGGCGGATGGCAATCTCGAGTTTCTTGGCCGCAATGACGATCAGGTCAAGATCCGCGGATACCGGATCGAGCTCGGCGAGATCGAAGCACAACTGACGGCCTATCCTGAGGTACGTGAGGCAGTTGTCGTGGCGCGCGAGGATGCCTCGGGCGACAAACGGCTCATCGCCTATGTCGTGCCAGCATCGCAATCAGCCCGGGATGTGGAGCGTGAGAGTCAAACGGTAGCTGGATGGCAAGAAGTCTACGAGGAAGAAAACAGGCCAGAATCATTGGGGCCCTTTGGAGATGATTTTCATGGCTGGAATAGCAGCTATGATGGTCAGCCGATCCCATTAAATGAAATGGAAGAGTGGCGTACCGCGACGGTCTCCAGAATTCTGGATCTTCAGCCTCAAAGGATCCTGGAAATTGGAGTTGGCACAGGGTTGCTCCTTTCACGCCTTGCCCCGAAGTGCGCAGAATATTGGGGTATCGATTTTTCCCAACGGATTATTGACAGGCTGCGGGATCAGATTGCCGCACTGCCGAGCTTATCAAATCACACCCATGTTCGTTGTCAGGAAGCGAATGTAATCGACGGATTGCCGGCAGGCTCATTTGATACAGTTGTGATCAACTCGGTCGCGCAGTATTTCCCGACCTCGCAGTATCTCGTCGATGTCATACGCCAGGCGATGGATCTATTAGGTCCGGAAGGCGCAATTTTCATAGGCGATATCCGTAGCCTGCCTTTGCATCGGTGTTTTTCTACCGCCATCGAGCTGACAAATACACAAGAGCAGTTACCGCTTGAGTCTGTCCGCTCGGCTGTCGAGCGGCGTCTCTTGCTTGAGAAGGAACTGGTCCTAGACCCGCGTTTCTTTGTAGCGCTGCAAGATGTTATCGGTGGAATTTCCGGAGTTGATATTCGAATCAAGCGAGGGTTGGCTTCCAATGAGCTCAATCGATATCGTTATGACGTCGTTATAAGAAAAGGCGTTGGACACGTATACTCTGCAGCGCAACTGCCCAAAGTTTCTTGGGGCAATGATGTAAAGAACAGCGCTTCTATTCCTGCTGTCGCGGCAAGACATCCGAATGGATTTCGTCTTTGTAGTTTCCCGAATGCATACCTGCGTGAAGATCTATCTCTCGTCGCCGATTACGATGAACCTGAAATCTCCAAATATATTAAGGATATCGATCCCGATCTCATTCATGTCGAGTCTTTAATTTCGCTTGGCGAAACGACAGGGCATCGTGTCGTTGCGACCTGGGCGCACAATTCTCCATACGGAGAATTGGACGTTCTCTTTTGCCGGAGAATTGGAATAAGCTAAAAGACCTGTATCTCTCGCATGATTTCGTAGGAGAGTATGCAGATTTTGCGAACAGTCCGTCGAAGTTCGAGGATGTGAGCCAATTTGCCGGCGTGTTGCGGTCTCAATTGTCGGGATACTTGCCGGATTACATGGTTCCCGCGGCCTTTGTGGTGCTTGACAGATTGCCGCTGACGCCGAACGGCAAGGTAGATCGTCGCTCGCTGCCAGCGCCTGCGGACGAGGCGTATGCGCGTGGAGCCAGTGAACCGCCGGTTGGCGAGATCGAGACGATACTTGCCGGCCTTTGGAGTGAGTTGCTGGGCGTCGAGCGGATCGGGCGCCGCGACAACTTCTTCGAACTTGGCGGCCACTCGCTGCTGGCCGTGCGGCTGATCAGCAGGATACGTCGTGAGTTCGGGGTCGAGTTCAAAATGGCGAAGCTTTTTGCCCAGCCGGTCCTGTTGGAGATGGCCGAGGCGATATCGGAGCTTGTCGGGAGTTCCGGTCGCCAGATGCTGCCGGCGATCAGGCCTGTCGATCGCGCGGGCGTGTTGCCGCTCTCATTTGCCCAGCAGCGCCTGTGGTTCCTCGGACAGTTGGACGGGGTCAGTGCGAGCTATCATATTCCGTTGGCCTTGCGGCTGCAGGGCCCCCTTGATCGCATGGCCCTTGGCCGTAGCCTGGACAGGGTGTGGGCGCGTCACGAGGGGCTGCGGAGCGTGTTTGTCGCCAAGGGCGGCGAGCCGCATGTTGAGCTTCTGGATGGGGATGCGGGGTTTAGGCTGATTGAGCACGATCTTGACGGCGACGATCATGCACTGGAGCGTCTGGAAGAGCTTTGCCGGGAGGAGGCGGGGGCCCCCTTTGATCTTGCGCGTGGCCCACTGGTTCGTGGCCGTCTGATCCGGCTTGGGGATGAGGAGCATGTCCTTGTTCTGACCCACCACCACATTGTGTCGGATGGTTGGTCGATCAAGGTTTTCCTGCGTGAACTGGGGGCATTGTATGGGACGTTCGCACGCGGACAGCAAGACCCGTTGCCGGCGCTGGATGTACAATATCCTGACTATGCGGTGTGGCAGCGTGAATGGCTTTCCGGCGAACGTCAGGCTTTGCAGGCGCGATACTGGGGCTCTGACCTTGCCGATGCGCCGGCCTTGCTGGCATTGCCGACGGATCGTGCCCGTCCGCCGCAACAATCGTCTGCCGGCGCCCATGTGGGTATCCGGCTTGATGGTGAGCTGACGCGCGAGCTCAGAGCATTGAGCCTTCGGCACGGGACGACCCTGTTCATGACGGTTCTGGCGGCGTGGGCAGGTGTCCTGTCGCGGCTTTCCGGTCAGGACGATATTGTCATAGGCACGCCTGTTGCAAACCGCGGTCGTACGGAGACGGAGGGCCTGATCGGCTTCTTCGTGAACACGCTTGCGCTGCGGATCGATCTTTCCGGATCGCCCGCCGTTGAGGCGCTTCTGTCACGGGTTCGTTCGAAGGTTGTTGCGGGTCAGGACCATCAGGACCTTCCATTCGAGCAGGTTGTCGAGATCGTCCAGCCTGCCCGTCGTCTTGACCATACTCCCTTGTTCCAGGTGATGTTTTCCTGGCAGAACGAAGATGTCGCAGCTGCGACGACGCTTGATGGTCTTTCGGTGACGCCGGTCGATATGGACTATGAGGTGGCGAAGTTTGATCTCGAGCTTGCTCTGAGTGAAGCCGACGATGAGATCGTGGGCAGTCTCGGCTATTCGACCGCATTGTTTGATACGTCGACGATTGAACGCCATGCCGGCTATCTGGAAGCAATGCTGCGCGGTTTTGTTGCGGATGCGGCATCCGTTATCGGCCGGATTGATTTGCTTGGCGCGCAGGAGCGTCGTCTGCTGGTTGAGGAGTGGAATGACACTGCGGCTGCCTTTGCTGAGGACGCCTGCATCCATGATCTGTTTGAGGCGCAGGTTGGGCGGTCGCCGGATGCGGTTGCGCTGATCTGTGACGATGAGGAGCTCAGCTATGGCGAGCTGAATGCGCGAGCCAACCGTGTTGCGCACAGGCTGCTGGAGCTTGGCGTGCGTCCTGACGCGCGGGTTGGGATCTGTGTCGAGCGATCCCCTCTGATGATCATTGGGCTGCTTGGCGTGCTGAAGGCGGGGGGGCGCCTATGTGCCGCTGGATCCGTCCTATCCTGCGGACCGTCTTGCCTTCATGCTATCGGACAGTGCGCCGGTGGCGGTGCTTGCGGATGCGACGACGTCCGGGCTTGTCGGGACGATGCTGGAAGAGGCAGGCCTGCGTTGCCCGCTGCTTGATTTGACCGCTGCAGAATGGGGAGGTGGTTGCGACGTCAATCCTGAGCGACCAGCACTCGGACTGACATCCAGGCATCTCGCCTATGTCATCTATACCTCCGGATCAACCGGAAAGCCAAAAGGCGTCATGATCGAGCACCATAGCCTGGTTGTCGACGTGGAAGACGGCGTTGCCAGATATGCGATCAGTTCTTCCGATCGGGTTTTGCAACTGGCCAGTTTCAGCTTCGACACGTCTGCGGAGCAGACGTTTCTGTCGCTATCGGCCGGCGCAACGCTGATTGTTCGTAGCAACGAGATATGGGGCGGGGATCAACTGATTGAGAACATGCGCAGGTTCTCTGTCTCCATCGCCGATCTTCCGCCCGCCTATTTTGCTGGAACATTCGCAGAGGATTTGAACCGGTTGCCCGCGCTTCGTCTGGTTCTTGCGGGAGGCGAGGCGCTGCCCAGCAAGGTCTTCGGCTCAAGCAAGCGATACTTCAAGGTCTTCAATCTCTATGGGCCGACGGAGACGACCGTAACGGCATGCGCTTATCCGCTTGAGGACGGTGAAGCGACATATTGGGGTCCGACCGTCCCGATTGGGCGTCCGATGTCGAACACGCATGTCTATGTGGTGGATGCCTATGGCGGGCTTTGCCCTGTCGGTGTCGCCGGGGAATTGTGGATTGGTGGAGCCGGTGTCGCACGCGGCTATCTGAACCGGCCAGAGCTGACGGCAGAGCGGTTTGTCGCCGATCCGTTCAGCAAGGTTCCCGGTGCCCGGGTCTACCGGACCGGAGATCTCGTGCGTTGGATGGCGGATGGCAATCTCGAGTTTCTTGGCCGCAATGACGATCAGGTCAAGATCCGCGGATACCGGATCGAGCTCGGCGAGATCGAAGCACAACTGACGGCCTATCCTGAGGTACGTGAGGCAGTTGTCGTGGCGCGCGAGGATGCCTCGGGCGACAAACGGCTCATCGCCTATGTGGTGACGAGCGACGAGGTTGTCGGCCTTGCCGGATTTTTGCGGGGACATTTGTCGGGATACTTGCCGGATTACATGGTTCCCGCGGCCTTTGTGATGCTTGACAGACTGCCGCTGACGCCCAACGGCAAGGTGGATCGTCGCGCGCTGCCAGCGCCGGCGGACGAGGCGTATGCGCGTGGGGCCAGTGAAGCGCCGGTTGGCGAGATCGAGACGATGCTTGCCGGCCTTTGGAGCGAGCTGCTCGGCGTCGAGCGGATCGGGCGCGGCGAC